>NZ_JAKQZA010000004.1 GCF_023008165.1 Kordiimonas laminariae
GTAATGCCTGGTGATAACGTGAACCTGAAGGTTGAGCTTATCGCACCAATCGCGATGGACGAAGGTCTTCGTTTTGCTATCCGCGAAGGTGGCCGCACTGTAGGCGCCGGCGTTGTAGCTGAAATCATCGAATAATTGAATTACGGCCCCGCTCACTGAGTTGGGTTGGGGCCCTCTTTTTTAAGGTAAAGATCAATGGAAGCGCAAAATATTCGCATCCGCCTGAAGGCATTTGACCACCGTGTGCTTGACCAAGCCACTGGTGAAATTGCTAATACGGCAAAGCGTACTGGCGCATTGGTTCGCGGTCCTATCCCGATGCCAACAAAGATCGAAAAGTTCACAGTTCTTCGTGGTCCACACGTGAACAAGAAGTCTCGTGAGCAATTCGAAATGCGTACACACAAACGCTTGCTCGACATCATTGACCCAACTCCGCAGACAGTTGATGCTCTTATGAAGCTAGACCTTGCTGCTGGTGTTGATGTTGAAATCAAACTGCAAGGATAATCACCATGCGTACAGGTTTGATTGCAAAGAAACTAGGTATGACACGCATCTTCAATGATGCCGGTCATCACGTGCCAGTAACAGTTCTACAGCTTGAAGGCTGTCAGGTTGTTGCTCAGCGCACAAATGAAAAAGACGGTTACACAGCTCTTCAACTAGGTGCTGGTACTCGTAAAGTTAAAAACGTGACCAAAGCTCAGCGCGGCCACTTTGCTAAAGCACAAGTAGAACCTAAAGCGAAAATCGCTGAGTTCCGTGTAAGCGAAGAAGCTCTTGTTGAGGTTGGTGCTGAAATCACAGCAGACCACTTTGTTACTGGCCAGCGCGTTGACGTTGTTGGTACATCAAAGGGTAAAGGTTTTGCTGGTGCGATGAAGCGTCACAACTTTGGTGGTCTACGTGCTTCGCACGGTGTATCCATCTCTCACCGTTCACACGGTTCCACAGGTCAATGTCAAGACCCTGGTCGTGTATTTAAAGGTAAGAAGATGGCTGGTCACATGGGTGATCACCGTACGACTGTACAAAGCCTTGAAATCGTTGAAACACGCGTTGAAGAAGGCCTAATCCTCGTTAAAGGCGGTCTACCAGGTTCTAAAGAGAGCTGGGTACTCGTTTCTGACGCTGTGAAGAAGGCTGCACCGGAAGGCCTGCCGATGCCGGCTGCATTCCGTATGCCTGCTAAAGCTGAAGAAGCTGCACCTGCTGCAGAAGCTCCAGTTGAAGCTGACGCTGCAGAAGCTACTGAGGAATAAGCGACATGAAAACGAATGTCCTTACTCTTGATGCCAAAAAAGCTGGCGACATCACTCTAGATGACGCTATCTTTGGCCTAGAAGCACGTGCAGACATCCTGCACCGTGTTGTAAACTGGCAGCTTGCTAAGCGCCGTGCTGGTACTCACGCTGTACAATTCCGCAGCGACGTATCTCGCACAGGTACTCGTCTTGGTCGCCAAAAAGGTGGCGGTACAGCCCGTCACGGTTCTCGTCGTTCTAACATCTTCGTTGGTGGTGGTCGTGCATTCGGTCCTATCCCACGTGATCACGGTTTCGACCTGCCTAAAAAAGTACGTAAGCTTGGTCTTAAGACTGCGCTTTCTGCAAAGCAGGCTGAAGGTAAGCTGATCGTTGTTGATGCTGCTGAACTGAAAGAAGGCAAAACTAAAGAGCTAAAAGCTAAGCTAGAGAAGCTTGGTCTTGCTAACGCTCTGTTTGTCGACGGTGCTGAAGTGAATGAAAACTTCAAGCGCGCAGTAAGCAACATCCCGAACGTTGATGTTCTACCAACTCAAGGTGCGAACGTGTACGACATTATCCGTCGTGACACACTTGTTCTCACTAAAGAGGCGGTTGCTAAGCTCGAGGAGAGGCTCAAATGACCAGTGCGAAGCATTATGATGTCATCAAAAGCCCAGTGATCACTGAGAAAGCAACACTAGGTGCTGAGTTCAACCAAGTAACTTTCAAAGTTGCGATCGATGCTACTAAGCCAGCTATTAAAGCTGCTGTTGAAGCACTGTTCGACGTGAAAGTGAAAAAAGTCAATACGCTACGCCAAGAAGGCAAAGTGAAACGTTTCCGTGGTGTACAAGGCAAGCGCGCCGAGTACAAAAAGGCAATGGTTACTTTGGTTGAAGGTCACAGCATTGACGTGACGACAGGAGTGTAATCCAATGGCACTCAAGCAGTATAAACCAAATACTCCAGGTCAGCGTGGCCTCGTTCTTGTAGACCGTGAAGGTCTTCACAAGGGCAAGCCTGTAAAAGCGCTTACTGAAGGTTTGACAAAATCTGGTGGTCGTAACAACAAAGGTCGCATCACAGCTCGTCGCCGTGGTGGTGGTCACAAGCGTACATACCGTATGATTGATTTCAAGCGTACGAAATGGGATGTACCAGCGACTGTAGAACGCCTTGAATACGATCCAAACCGTACAGCGTTCATCGCTCTCATCAAGTATGAAGATGGTGAACTAGCGTACATCCTTGCTCCACAGCGTCTTGCTCCAGGCGATACTGTTATCGCTGGTGAGAAGGTTGACGTGAAGCCTGGTAACGTAATGCCTCTTGCTAACATGCCTGTTGGTACAATCATCCACAATGTTGAGATGAAAAAAGGCAAGGGTGGTCAGATCGCTCGTTCAGCTGGTGCATATGCCCAGCTTATCGGTCGTGACCGTGGTTACGCTCAGCTTCGTCTATCTTCCGGTGAAGTTCGTGTGGTTCGTTCTGAGTGTGTAGCTACAGTTGGTGCTGTATCTAACCCAGACAACCAGAACATTAAGCTCGCTAAAGCGGGTCGGAATCGTTGGCTTGGTCGCCGTCCATCTGTTCGTGGTGTTGCCATGAACCCGGTGGATCACCCACATGGTGGTGGTGAAGGCCGTACTTCAGGTGGTCGTCACCCAGTGACACCTTGGGGTAAACCAACAAAAGGTAAGCGTACACGCTCTAATAAAGCGACTGACAAGCTTATCATCCGCACGCGCCACGAGCGCAAGAAACGCTAAGGAGTCCTGTAATATGGCACGCTCTGTATGGAAAGGCCCTTTCGTTGACATGCACCTTCTCAAGAAGGTGGAAGCGGCTCATGAAAGTGGCAAAGCAAACCTAACAATCCAGACTTGGTCACGCCGGTCTACGATTCTACCAAACTTTGTAGGTATTACTTTCAATACTTACAATGGTCAGAAGTTCATCCCTGTTTATGTATCAGAAGATATGGTTGGTCATAAGCTTGGTGAATTCGCGCCGACTCGTACTTACTACGGTCACGCGGCTGACAAAAAAGCGAAGAGGAAGTAACAGTGGGTAAGCAATCTGCACCACGCCGTGTGGCGGATAACGAAGCAGTCGCTACAGCTACTATGCTTCGTGGCTCGCCGCAGAAACTAAACCTAGTTGCGGCGACTATTCGTGGTATGAAAGTGGAAAAAGCTCTTACTTCACTGAGCTTTAACCGTCGTCGTTCTGCGATTGATGTTAAAAAAGTTCTGCAGTCTGCAATTGCAAACGCAGAAAATAACCACAACCTGGATGTTGATAACCTGATTGTTGCTGAAGCAACTGTGGGTAAAGCACTGACGATGAAACGTTTCCGTGCTCGTGCTCGTGGCCGCGCTGCAAAAATCGTTAAGCCATTCAGCCGTCTGCGCATTGTCGTGCGCGAAGTTGAGGAGACAGTATAATGGGTCAGAAAGTAAGTCCCGTTGGTCTGCGCCTGGGTGTTAACCGCACCTGGGACTCACGTTGGTATGCTGAGGGTGAAGAGTACGGCTCAATGCTGCACGAAGACCTCAAAATCCGCGAGTTCGTGTTTAAAGAACTATCGCAGGCTGGTATTTCAAAGGTCGTTATCGAACGTCCAGCGAAAAAATGTCGCGTAACTATCTACTCGGCTCGTCCGGGTGTGATCATCGGTAAAAAAGGCGCTGATATTGAGAAGCTTCGCAAACGTGTTGCAAACTTCACAACTTCAGAAGTTAGCCTGAATATCGTTGAAGTTCGCAAGCCAGAGATCGATGCTCAGCTTATCGCTGACAATATTGCACAACAGCTAGAGCGCCGTGTTGCGTTCCGCCGTGCAATGAAACGCTCTGTTCAAAGTGCAATGCGTCTTGGCGCTGGTGGTATTCGTATCAACTGTGCTGGTCGTCTTGGTGGTGCGGAAATCGCGCGTACTGAATGGTACCGTGAAGGCCGTGTGCCACTACACACACTTCGTGCAGACATCGATTATGGTACGTCTGAAGCTCTTACTGCATACGGTATTCTCGGTATGAAAGTATGGGTGTTCAAAGGCGAAATCATGGAACACGACCCGATGGCTCACGAGCGCCGTGCAAACGAAGCTCAAAGTCAAGGAGGCCCGTCCCGCCGTTAGGCTGGGACGGCTAGAGTAGGAGCGACACACTATGTTGCAACCGAAGCGTACTAAGTTCCGCAAGGCCCACAAAGGCCGCATCCACGGCAATGCCAAGGGTGGAACAACACTTAACTTTGGTCAGTTTGGTCTGAAAGCTACAGACCCTGGCCGTGTATCTGCTCGTCAGATCGAGGCAGCTCGTCGTGCCATGAACCGTCACATGAAGCGTTCTGGTAAGGTATGGATCCGCATTTTCCCGGATACACCTGTAACTGCGAAACCTGCTGAAGTTCGTATGGGTAAAGGTAAAGGTTCCGTTGATCGTTGGGTATGTAAAGTCAAGCCTGGCCGTATCATGTTTGAGATCGACGGTGTATCAGAAGAACTGGCCCGTGGTGCGTTCGAACGTGCAGCTGCAAAGCTGTCCGTTGGTACACGTATCGTGGAACGGATGAACTAGAGTTTTACGGAGAAAAGTGATGAAAGCGTCAGAGCTTCGTTCAAAGTCGAAAGACGAGCTCCGTGAAGAGCTTGTAAGCCTAAAGAAAGAGCAGTTTAACCTGCGCTTTCAGGCTGCTTCCGGCCAATTAGAAAATACTGCTCGTGTTCGTCAGATCCGCCGCGATGTTGCGCGGATCCAGACGATCCTCGGTGAGCAGGCAGAGGCGTAAGGAGTTAATCAATGCCAAAGCGTATTCTGCAAGGTGTAGTGGTAAGCAACAAAGGTGATAAAACTGTTGTTGTGAATGTTGAACGTCGTGTGAAGCATCCTTTGCTTGACAAAATTATTAAACGTTCTAAGAAGTACCACGCTCATGATGAGAGCAACCAAATTCAGGTTGGGGATGTAGTCCGTATTCAGGAATGTCGTCCTCTTTCTAAACTGAAGACTTGGCAAGTAGTTGGCGGTGAGGCGTAAGCCTCACCGTTCTACTGTTTGTCGTTGAATTAATATAAGGGGTAACCCATGATTCAGATGCAAACTAACCTCGATGTGGCCGACAACTCCGGGGCCAAGAGGGTACAGTGCATTAAGGTCCTTGGCGGATCTAAACGTAAGACTGCTGGAGTAGGCGACATTATTGTTGTCTCAGTCAAAGAGGCGATCCCTCGGGGTCGTGTTAAGAAGGGTGACGTGCATCGTGCCGTTATCGTTCGCACTGCAAAAGAAGTTCGTCGTAACGATGGTACTACTATTCGTTTCGACAACAATGCCGCTGTTCTAGTGAACAAAAACCATGAGCCAATCGGTACACGTATCTTTGGCCCTGTTGTTCGTGAGCTGCGTGCTAAGAAACACATGAAGATCATCTCGCTTGCACCGGAGGTGTTATAATGGCCGCTAAGCTTAGAAAAGGTGATAAGGTCGTTGTGATTGCTGGTAAAGATAAAGGCAAGCGCGGCGAAATCACATCTGTAATGCCTGCTGAAGGTCGTGCGACTGTACAGGGTGTAAACCTTGTAAAGCGTCACAAGCGTCCAACTCAGGTGAGTGCTGGTGGAATCGAGACTAAAGAAGCTCCGATTCAGCTGTCTAACCTCATGATTGAGGACCCAAAAGACGGTGCACCAACACGCGTTGGTTTCAAAGTATCCAAAGACGGTAGCAAGGTTCGCGTTGCTAAAAAGTCTGGGGAGGTGATCGATGGCTAATACTGTTCAGCCACGTCTACGCACTCGCTATGACGAGACAATCCGTGCATCTCTAGTTGAGAAGTTCGGTTATAAAAACCCTATGCAAGTACCTAAGCTTGAGAAAATTGTTCTCAACATGGGTGTTGGCGAAGCTGTTAATGACAAGAAGAAGGTCGCAAAAGCTGCTGAAGAGCTAGAAGCTATTGCTGGTCAGAAGCCTGTTATTACGAAGGCTCGTAAATCTATCGCTGGCTTTAAGCTGCGCGAAGGTATGCCAATCGGTACTAAAGTAACTCTACGCGGTGAGCGTATGTACGAGTTTCTTGACCGTCTGGTAACTATTGCTATGCCACGTATTCGTGACTTCCAGGGCGTTAACCCTAAGTCTTTCGATGGTCGCGGTAACTACGCAATGGGCCTAAAAGAGCAGCTCGTGTTCCCTGAAATTGACTACGACAAAGTAGATCAAGTTCGCGGAATGGACATTATCATTTGTACGACGGCTACGACTGACGCAGAAGCACTTGAGCTTCTAAGCGGCTTCGATATGCCGTTTAAGAAATAACGGTCGCCAAGGAGGGTTTTGATATGGCTAAGAAAAGTGCCATTAACAAGAACGCACGGCGTGAGAAGACTGTAGCAAAGTTTGCTGACAAGCGCGCTGCTCTGAAAGCACAGGTTTATGATAAGAGCCTGTCTGATGACGAACGCTGGTTAGCTGCTCTACAGCTCGCTGCACTGCCACGTAACGGCGCCAAGACACGCCTTCGCAATCGTTGTGAAGTGACTGGTCGTCCGCGCGGTTATTATCGTAAATTTAAGATGTCTCGTATCGCGCTTCGTGAGCTCGGCTCCGCAGCGAAGATTCCTGGCATCGTTAAGTCAAGCTGGTAAGGGGATAAGCTCATGTCGATGACAGATCCGATCGGCGATATGCTGACCCGTATCCGCAACGGTTTACAAGCTCGTAAAACTGTTGTTGCTACACCTGCTTCAAAAACACGTCAGCGTATTCTAGATGTGTTGGAGCGTGAAGGTTACATTCGTGGTTACTCTCGTACAGAACTCGAGAATAACAAAGCTGAGTTAGCTATTGAGCTAAAATACAATGAAGGCGAGCCTGTGATTCGCACACTTAACCGTGTGTCTAAGCCTGGTCGTCGTGTGTATAGCTCTGTAAATGACTTGCCACGTGTTCATAACGGTCTTGGTATTTCTATCGTTTCCACACCGAAAGGTGTTCTCTCTGACGCTGAAGCGCGCGAGAACAATGTGGGCGGTGAAATTCTCTGCACCATTTTCTAAGGAAGGGAAGATTTAATGTCCCGTATCGGTAAAAAGCCCGTAGCTATTCCAGCTGGCGTAACCGTTTCCTTGAACGGTGCTGAGCTAACAGCTAAAGGCCCTAAGGGTGAACTAGCAATGACATTCGTTCCTGAAGTTACTGTAGCTCAGGAAGAAAATACGATTGCTATCACTCCGGCTAACGACACAAAGCGTGCCCGCTCTATGTGGGGTATGCAGCGCACACTGGTTTCCAACATCTTTGAAGGTGTTACCAATGGTTTCAGCAAGAAGCTTGAAATCAACGGTGTAGGTTACCGTGCTCAAATGAAAGGCAGCTCACTGAATTTGCAGTTGGGTTTCAGCCACGATATCGACTTCCCAGTACCTGCAGGCATCAAAATTGAGACGCCTGACCAGACTACAGTCGTTATCTCCGGCATCGACAAACAACAAGTCGGTGAAACAGCAGCCAAAATTCGCGAGTACCGCAAGCCAGAGCCATACAAAGGCAAGGGTGTTAAGTACGCAGGCGAATATATCTTCCGCAAGGAAGGTAAGAAGAAGTAATGGGTGGCTTGAATGTCTAACATTAGTCTTTTTGAAAAGCGCCGTCAGCGTAACCGTACACAACTTCGTAAGAAGAGTGCGGGCAGACCACGCCTTTCAGTCCACCGGACAAACCAACATATCTATGCTCAGATTATTGATGACGTGAAGGGCGCTACTGTAGCTGCTGCTTCTACTCTTGAAAAAGATCTGAAGGATGCAGGTTCTAACAAAGAAGCTGCTACTAAAGTTGGTAAACTGATTGCCGAGCGAGCCAAAGCTGCGGGTGTAGAAACAGTAGTGTTTGATCGTGGTGGTTTCTTGTACCACGGTCGTGTAAAAGCACTTGCTGAAGCTGCGCGCGACAATGGCTTGGCATTCTAGGCTTAGATAATAGGAAAAGGATGTCCAATGGCACGCCCAGAACGCAATCGTGAAGAGAGCGAACTAGTTGAAAAGCTTGTCCACATTAACCGTGTGGCTAAAGTTGTAAAAGGTGGTCGTCGTTTTGGTTTCGCAGCACTTGTTGTTGTTGGTGACCAGCGTGGCCGCGTAGGTTTCGGTAAAGGTAAAGCAAAGGAAGTTCCTGAAGCTATCCGTAAAGCTACCGAAGCTGCTAAGAAAACAATGATCCGTGTACCACTTCGTGAAGGCCGTACACTGCACCACGACATTAAGGGCCGTCATGGCGCTGGTCGTGTGTTGCTACGTACTGCGGTTCAAGGTACTGGTATCATCGCAGGTGGTCCAATGCGTGCAGTGTTTGAAGCACTTGGCGTACAAGACGTTGTTACGAAATCACAGGGTTCTTCAAACCCATACAACATGATCCGTGCTACGTTTAACGCTCTGTCCCTTCAGAACTCTCCACGTCAGATCGCTGCTAAACGCGGTAAGAAGGTAGCTGACATCGTTGCACGTCGCGGTGATGTTAAAGTTGCTGCTGCTAACGAAGCTTCTGAAGAAGCTGCTACAGCGGAGTAATGACCAATGGCTGCTAAGAAGAAACAAACTGTAACGGTAACGCAGATCGCTAGCCCGATCCGCCGCCATAAAGATCAGCGTGAAACGCTGATCGGCTTGGGCCTTAACAAATTGAACAGAACGCGTGAGCTGGAAGATACACCAGCAGTTCGCGGCATGATCCACAAAGTGCGCCACATGGTGCGCGTTGAAGATCAATAAGCGAGCGTTTTGGAGATAATATCATGAAACTCAACGAAATTCGTGACAATGACGGTGCTCGCAAACTGCGCACGCGTGTAGGTCGCGGTATCGGTTCCGGCAAAGGTAAAACTGCCGGTTCTGGTCACAAAGGTCAGAAAGCACGCTCAGGCGTAGCTATCAATGGCTTTGAAGGTGGTCAAATGCCGATTTACCGTCGTCTTCCAAAGCGCGGTTTCACAAGCATGAACAAGAAAGACTTCCAGGTTCTTAACCTTGGTCGCCTACAGAAGGCTATCGATGCTAAGAAAGTGGATGCTGGTAAAGCAATCACTATCGAAACTCTAGTTGAAGCTGGTGTTGTTGGTAAGGTTGTTGACGGCGTACGTCTTCTTGCTAAAGGTGAACTTACTGCAAAAGTTGACATCACAGTAACAGGCGCTTCTAAAGGTGCTATTGAAGCTGTGGAAAAAGCTGGTGGTAAAGTTACTGTTGCTTAAGGCACGATAAAAGAACGATAAGCCGAGATAGAGATTAAGGGGCTGGAGTAAGCGTATATGGCATCCGCTGCAGAACAATTGGCGTCCAATTTGAGTTTGTCTTCCTTCGGTAAAGCCGAAGAATTGAAGAAGCGTATTTGGTTCGCCCTAGGTGCACTTATTGTGTACCGCTTGTGTACTTATATTCCATTACCAGGCATTGACCCGGTAGCATTGAGAAACATGTTTGCAGATTTGGGAGGTAATTTCCTCGATGTAGTGAACACTTTCTCTGGTGGTGCACTTCAGCGGATGTCTATCGTGACACTCGGGATTATTCCTTATATCTCGGCTTCCATCATCATGCAGCTGCTCACAACCATGAATTCCACGCTAGCGCAGTGGAAAAAAGAGGGTGAGCAAGGCCGCAAGAAAATTAACCAGATGACACGCTACGGTACTGTAGCTCTGACAATCGTTCAGGGCTGGGGTGTAGCAACTGGTTTGCAAGGGCAGGCAGGTGTTGTAATCGACCCAGGTTTGTTCTTCGTGTTAACAACAGTTATCACGCTTGTGGGCGGTACTATGTTCCTTATGTGGCTTGGTGAGCAGATCACTCAGCGCGGTATTGGTAATGGTATTTCCCTTATTATTTTCGCAGGTATTGTTGCAGAGCTTCCGGGTACACTCGCTCAGGCGTTCACTCTAAGTCGCAACGGCCAGCTGGATGTTGCTGTTTTGCTTGCCATGCTTATTGGTGCAGCGGCTCTTATCTGGTTTATTGTATTCTTTGAACGCGCTCAGCGCCGTGTGGTAATTCAATACCCGAAAAGGCAGCAGGGTAACCGCGTTCACCAAGGTGACAAGAGCCACCTACCGCTTAAACTTAACGTAGCGGGTGTGATTCCTCCGATCTTTGCTAGCTCACTTCTGTTGATGCCGCTTACAGTAGCCGGTATGTACCAGACAGGTGGCCCAGAGTGGATTACAACAGTAACAGCGCTGCTTGGCCCAGGTAAGCCAGTATATATCGCGCTGTACATCGCTCTTATCGTATTCTTCTGCTTCTTCTACACAGCTATTCAGTTTAACCCTGAAGAAACTGCAGATAACCTGAAGAAGCATGGTGGTTTTGTGCCGGGTATTCGCCCTGGTAAGAGAACTGCTGAGTATCTGGATTATGTGCTTACTCGTCTGACTGTGATTGGCTCTGCTTATATTGCAACAGTATGTGCTATTCCTGAGTTTCTTATTGGACAGGCTAACGTTCCATTCTACTTAGGTGGTACAAGCTTGCTCATCGTTGTGAATGTGACTATGGATACTGTATCTCAGATTCAGTCACACCTGATGGCACAGCAATATGAGAGTCTCTTGAAAAAATCGCGTCTTAAGGGAGGTCGCCGGTGATAATTATTCTGTTTGGTCCTCCGGGCGCAGGTAAAGGTACACAGGCACAACGTATCGAGAAGGCACAAGGCCTAGTTCAACTATCTACTGGTGATATGCTGCGCGCAGCAGTAGCAGCCGGTACTGAGATGGGCAAAGCCGCAAAAGCTAAAATGGACGCAGGTCAATTGGTTTCAGACGAAATCGTAATCGGTATTATCCGCGACCGCATTCAAGAAGCAGATTGTAAAAATGGTTTCATCCTTGATGGTTTCCCGCGCACAGTAGCGCAAGCGGAGGCTTTGGATGAAATGCTTACAGCGCAGAGCTTGAAGCTGGATGCTGTTGTTGAAATGAAAGTAGACGACGAAGCGCTGGTTGACAGAATCGCAGGCCGCTATACATGCGCCGGCTGTAACGAAGGATATCACGATACAAACCTGAAGCCGAAGGTTGAAGGTGTGTGTGATCAGTGTGGATCTACAGAGTTCAAGCGTCGTCCAGATGATAACGCAGAGACAGTAGGGAAGCGTCTGAAAGAATATTACGCACAGACGGCGCCGGTATTGCCGTACTATGCGGAAAAAGGAATTTTGCAGCAAGTTAATGGCATGGCTGCCATTGATGAGGTAACTGCAGAAATTGCTGCGGTTTTGGCCGCATAAAAAAACTGTCATAAGGCGGTTGACGAATTGGGGTTTATTCATATAATCCCCGGCTTCAACGCGTCTTGTGGCGAATTGTCGTATGACGTGAATAATTTGATTAGGAGATATGGTCGTGGCGCGTATTGCTGGCGTTAACATTCCGACCAATAAGCGTGTAGAAATCGCTTTGACATACATTCACGGTATTGGCTCTACAACAGCCAAGGGAATCTGCGAAACGCTGAATTTCCCACGTGAACGTCGGGTAAACGAACTAACAGATGCTGAAGTAATTCAGATCCGTGAAATGATTGACCGTGAACACACAGTTGAGGGTGACCTTCGCCGTGAAGTAGCGATGAACATTAAGCGTTTGATGGACCTCAAAACATACCGTGGTCTTCGTCACCGTAATAAACTGCCTGTACGTGGTCAGCGTACATCGACAAATGCTCGTACTCGTAAGGGTAAAGCAGTTGCGATTGCAGGTAAGAAGAAATAATTAGGAACAAGCTGTTTAGGGCTTCCGTAAATAAAGGTCTGATGAGATGGCAAAAGATGCTGGACGTGTTAAGCGTCGTGAGAAGAAAAACATCGCGAATGGTGTTGCTCACGTAAACGCTTCATTCAACAACACAATGATTACTATCACAGATGTACAGGGCAATGGTATTTCCTGGTCGTCTGCTGGTATGATGGGTTTCCGTGGCTCCCGTAAGTCTACTCCATATGCTGCACAGGTTGCTGCTGAGGACGCAGGTAAAAAAGCACTAGAGCACGGTATGAAAAACCTCGAAGTGGAAGTAAAAGGCCCAGGCGCTGGTCGCGAGTCCGCTCTGCGCGCGCTTCAAGCTATTGGATTTACAATTACATCAATTCGTGATGTAACTCCAATTCCACACAATGGTTGTCGTCCACCAAAACGTCGTCGCGTATAACGCGGCGACCGTACTGGTTGTTACTTGTAGAGTATTGGCGCGATCCTTTGGCGCTAAATTATTGTTTAAAGCGTCATTAAGAATGAGGGTTACAACGTGATCCAGAAAAACTGGCAAGAGCTAATTAAACCAAATGGCCTGACTATTACTCCAGGTGCTGATCCACTTCGTAAAGCTAAGCTCGTAGTAGAGCCGCTTGAGCGTGGTTACGGCATGACACTGGGTAACGGTCTACGTCGTGTTCTGCTTTCTTCCCTACAAGGTGGTGCTGTAACAAGCATTCACATTGAGGGTGTTCTGCACGAGTTTTCTTCTGTACCTGGTGTACGTGAAGACGTGACAGACATGGTTCTAAACATCAAACAGCTTCCTGTTCGCGTAACAAGCGACGGCACTAAGCGTCTGAGCCTAACAGCTTCAGGCCCTGGTGAAGTTAAAGCTTCTGCTATCCAAGAAGTTGCTGATGTTGAAATTCTTGATAAGGACCTTGTTCTTTGTCACCTTGATGAAGGTGCGACACTGAACATGGAACTGACTGTAGCTTCAGGTAAAGGCTATGTAGCAGCTGAGCGTAACCGCCCAGAAGATGCTCCAATCGGTCTTATCCCTGTAGATGCACTCTACAGCCCTGTTAAGAAAGTAAGCTACAAAGTTGAAGCTACTCGTGAAGGTCAGGTTCTTGACTACGACAAGCTTACAATGGAAATCGAAACCGACGGTACAGTAACTCCTGAAGATGCAGTAGCTTTCGCTGCTCGCATTCTTCAAGATCAGCTTTCTGTATTCGTGAACTTCGATGAGCCAGAAGAAGCTGCTAAGCCTGAAGAAGATGAAGAGCCAGCGTTCAACCGCCAGCTTCTTCGTAAGGTTGACGAGCTTGAGCTTTCTGTTCGTTCTGCAAACTGCCTGAAAAACGATAACATCGTTTACATTGGTGACCTTGTGCAGAAAACAGAAGCTGAAATGCTTCGTACGCCGAACTTCGGTCGTAAGTCACTTAACGAGATTAAAGAAGTTCTTTCTTCCATGGGCTTACGCCTTGGTATGGAACTTCCAGCTTGGCCACCAGAGAATATCGAAGAGTTGGCTAAGAAACTCGAGCAAGATTACTAAGGTTATCATGAGCGGTTCCACGGAGCCGTTTTTGTACCTTACTAAGCCGGATGAAAGCGTGGTGAATTCACCTCGCTTTTGTTCAATTTAAAACCTCCCCGAATTTGTTAGGGGACACCTACCGGTACTACACGGAAATTCGTGCAAGGCCGGATAGGCAAACGGAGTAAGAAATATGCGCCATAATAAATCAGGCCGTAAGCTGAATAGAACTGCTAGCCACCGTAAGGCTATGTTCCAAAACCTTGCACAGGCTCTTCTTAAGCACGAGCAGATTGTAACAACTCTGCCAAAAGCTAAAGACCTTGCACCAATCGTTGAGAAGTACATCACTCTTGGTAAAAAAGGTGGCCTTGCTAACCGTCGTCTTGCTGTTGCACGCCTGCAAAACGAAGAGCTAGTTGGCAAAGTATTCGCTGAGCTTGCTGAGCGCTACAAAGATCGCACAGGTGGTTACACTCGCGTTCTTAAAGCTGGTTACCGTCACGGTGATAACGCGCCAATGGCTGTTATTGAGCTAGTTGACCGTAACGAAGACGCTAAAGGCCAAGACAGCCACAAATTTGGTAGCATTGAAGCAGATCTTTCTGCGAAAGCTAACAAAGGCGTGCCAGTTGAAGCTGACGCTGAATAATTTTTTCCATATTTTTGGAAACGGAAAAGGGCGGTCTTTTGATCGCCCTTTTTTTGTTACTGTTCTATTGGTAAGCCCAAGCGCACTTTATACCGCCGGATTTTCCCGAAGGTTTCTTCCATTTTAAGTGTCTGTCTGGTTTCTTTATCAATCCAGAATTTCGCTACACCTCTACCGCCATAATCAATTTCCAGAATCCATGCCGGAAGTGGATTACCGTTCATGCCCTTTAAGGTTTCCTCACCTGTTACAGAATAAATATATTCCTGTGGCGGGGTCTTGGATCCTGGGTGATAGAAATTCATGTGGAAGTTCTTCCCAGCTTCAAGCGGTAAGAGACCAAACGTTTCCATATCCAGTTCCCAGTTCAGGGTTTCTGGCTTGCTTTCTATGCTAAAAGAAGCCTGGGTATTGCCTGTTATATTGGTGTCACCTTTCGTGAGATTAGGCTCAAACGTGAAGGCTGATACTGCTTGGTCTGCACCGTGAATTGTTTTGTGAAAAACCGGGCTGAAATCCTTCACGCGGTTCAGTGAATATATCACACGGTTGGACCGATCCTGTGTGGAATGCCAGTCCTGCCTTATTTCAACAAGTGTTTCCCCGTCTTTTTCAATAATATTTGTTGTGCGGTTCCAAAGCTCCATCCCCAGTATTTTGCCAGTGGATGTGTCTCGCATATAAACCAGATATTGATTAGTTCCGGTGCGATAGTTTTCAGCTTTCAGATTTTGAAACTGAAAGGTTTCTTTCTTTGTTGCGGATGCAGCAGAAAAAGAAAGTGAGCTTGCTAGCATTATGGATAGCGTTGCTGTTGTAATCGTTTGTTTTAAAGACATTAATTCCCCCTTGGTTTGTAGTAATGGACTTTACGTGGCGCAATAATGTGCATATTCGAAGCTTTTGCGTCAGCGTGTTCAGTTCGTGCGATTAATTGAGGTCACAGTGGCACCACAATTGATGCATAATGATGTTTGAAATAGCTAATTGGGCCTTTGCAAAGGAAAGCCATTGTCATTGCAAGGCTATCTGGCTTAGAAAATAGGTTCGGTCTTTTAGAAGGCTTATGACTAGTTTGGAGAGTGAGAATTTCATGAGACGTTTAAGCAGGAAAATTTTCTTGTGTGGTGCCTTGGTTGCTTCTGCATTTGCTGGTGCTTCAGCACAATATGAAAATGCGGACCGGCAGGTGCCGTCTTCAAACGCACAGGTGCAGCTTTCATATGCACCTATCGTGAAGGATACAGCCCCAGCTGTAGTGAATATTTATACAACGAAAGTGGTGCGGGCCAGACGATCAGCAATGTTTGATGATCCGCTCTTTAAGCGCTTCTTCGGTGATCAATTCAGTTTTGGTGGTAGTCCTAAAGACAGAATTCAGGGGTCACTTGGTTCAGGGGTTATTGTACGCCCCAACGGTGTGATTGTTACGAACCACCATGTGATCGAAGGTGCAGATGAAATTCGCGTAGTACTTTCTGATAGGCGAGAGTTTGCAGCTGATGTTGTTTTGGCTGATCCGAAAACAGACTTAGCGATCCTGCAAATTAATGCCCGCGAAGAACGTTTGCCGACACTAACGCTAGCAGATTCTGATAATGTACTGGTTGGTGACCTTGTCCTTGCTATTGGTAATCCTTTTGGTGTGGGGCAAACCGTAACCAGCGGTATTGTTTCTGCAACAGCACGTACTCAACAAGGTATCTCTGATTTTGGTTTCTTTATTCAAACAGATGCTGCGGTAAACCCGGGTAACTCTGGCGGTGCGCTTGTTGGGATGCAGGGCCAGTTGCTTGGCATCAATACAGCGATTTACAGCCGTACAGGTGCGTCAAATGGCATTGGTTTTGCCGTACCTGCCAATATGGTGAACTCAGTGCTTCGCGCGGCTTTAAACGAAGGACAGCTTGCACGTCCGTGGCTCGGTATTCGCGGGCAGAGTGTAACTAATGAGTTAGCGTCAGGCCTTGGCCTTGATCGCGCAGGTGGTGTTTTGGTTGATGAAGTATATCCGGGTAGCCCTGCAGCACTCGCTGATGTTCAGATTGGTGATGTGATCATGGCTGTAGACGGTAAAGAGGTTATTGATGAGCCTGGGCTTAACTTCCGTGTTGCAACAATGGAAAATGGTGCTGATGTGCCTCTAGCCGTACTCTCCGAAGGTTTTATTCAGGAAAAAACACTTACACTCTCACTGCCGCCTGAGCCAGTAGAGCGCAATCTTACTAAACTGGATGGGCGTCATCCGTTCCAAGGGGTGACTGTGGCTAACCTTTCTCCACGCTTTAATGAGGAAATTCAGGTTGATCCATTCCTTGAAGGTGTGGTGGTGCTTAGGGTTGAGCGCAGAACAGCAGCTGGCCGTTACCAGTTCGTAGCACCTGGCGATATTATTCTCGGTGTAAACGGCAATACGGTTGAACGTGTTGAAGACCTTGCATCACTGGATGAAAATGCGGAGCGTTTTGTCTATCAAGTTCAGCGCCGCGGCCGCGTACGTGAATGTGTGATCGTACCAAACCGCTCCTACCGCTGTCGTGATATTCGGTAAAGTTGGTGAGTGATCTTTTTGAACAACCAAACGTAATGGACGCTGCCTCAGGGCCGCGTCCTCTTGCTGATAGGCTCAGGCCAAAAGATATCTCTGAAGTCGTCGGGCAGGAACATTTGCTGGGCGAGGGCGGTTCTCTTGCACGGATGGTGGCAAGTGGACGTATCAGCTCGCTCATTTTGTGGGGACCTCCGGGAACTGGGAAAACAACGATTGCCCGACTGCTAGCTAATCATGCTGAGCTGGCTTTTGAACAGATATCAGCCATTTTTTCTGGGGTTGCTGATCTCAAGAAGGTTTTTGAAGCAGCAAAGATGCGCCGTATGTCAGGGCGTGGAACGCTTCTGTTTGTGGATGAAATCCACCGATTTAATCGGTCGCAGCAAGACGGTTTCCTCCCATATGTGGAAGACGGCACCATTACATTGATTGGCGCTACCACTGAAAATCCATCCTTTGAGATAAACAGTGCACTTCTTTCCCGAATGCAGGTGTTGGTGCTTAACAGGCATGATGACAGCATGCTGGAAGAGTTGCTCTCACGTGCGGAAGATGAAGTGGGCAAACTACTGCCTGTTGATGAACAAGCCCGAGAAAGCCTTAAAGCGATGGCTGATGGGGATGGTCGGTTTCTGCTGAACTGTGTTGAAACTGTTTTTGATTTGGCCGGGGAGGATGTTCTTTCAACAGAGGATATTGGCAGGCTTCTTCAGAAACGTGCACCATCTTATGATAAAGATCGTGACGGCCACTATAACCTTATATCAGCATTCCATAAATCCATGCGTGGTTCGGATGTAGATGGTGCGCTTTACTGGATGGCTCGCATGCTGACAGCGGGAGAAGACCCGCTTTATATCATTCGCCGCCTAGTACGTATCGCCAGCGAAGATATTGGTATGGCAGACCCTGAAGCTATCCATCAAGCATTGGCCGCGAAAGATGCTTATGAATTTCTAGGCAGCCCGGAAGGAGAGGGGCAAATTGCACAGGCTGTCATCTATTTGGCGTCTGCTCCTAAATCTAATGCAGCATATCTGGCTGAGAAAGCTTCCAAGGCTGTGGCTAAACAAACGGGTAGTCTTATGCCGCCAGCTCATATTCTCAACGCGCCAACTAAAATGATGGCTGAGATGGGATATGGTGCTGGCTATATCTATGATCATGACGTGGAAGGTGGTATCTCGGGGCAGAATTTCTTCCCGGAAGATATGGAACGACAGACTTTTTACAGTCCTGTAGAGCGGGGATTTGAACGCGATATCCAAAAACGCATGACGTACTTCGCCAAGGTTCGTGAAGAACATGCCGCAAAGCTTAAGAAAAACAAATAGTTTTACACATTTCATTGGCATTGATTGGTCTGGCGCAAAAGGGAAGCGCCATAAAGGAATAGCTATAGCTATCTGCGAAGCCGGAGATAGTGCTCCTGCCATTGTTGCCCCGCCATCTGGTGAAAGATACTGGAACCGCACGGAAGTTACAGACTGGATCAAGGCAGGGAGTGGTTTACCTGCTGAGGCGAAGATACTTATTGGCATTGATGCTGCCTTTGGCGTGCCGTTTGATGATGAAAATGCGTATTTCCCTGGTAGGGAATTCCCTGAAACAGTTCCAGAACTTTGGCAAGAAATAGCGAATTGCTGTGTAGAGGACGTTGACCTGTTTTCTGGTGCGTTCGTTGAGGAATACAGCGAATATTTTCAGCAGCATGGTGGGCGAAAAGGTAAATGTTATAGCCGTAGGATGCGCAGAACGGAAAGTATCTGTATCGAAACTGGTGCGGGGCCATGTGAAAGTGTTTTCAACCTTATAGGAGCCAGCCAGGTCGGGAAGTCTGCACTTTCTACGATGCATATGCTTCATTTGCTGCAAGAATGCTCTGACATCGCGGTATGGCCCTTTGATGAACCAAACACAGCGCGAATATGTCTTGTGGAAATCTATGCCGCTCTTTTTGCAAAGCTAGGTGGCCACAAAGGGAAAATGCGATCATCTACAGAACTTAATATAGCGCTACAGGGCTTGAATTCTAAAGCTTACCAAGGTGAATTGCCCAAGAAGATAGATGATGTCACTGATGCACTAGTAACATCTGCGGGGTTAAGAGATATCGCGAATTCAAAGCAGTATTGGCAGCCGGCTGATCTTGTTCCAAAGATAAGAAAAACCGAAGGTTGGATTTTTGGTATCAAGTAGAAGTTTAACAACTAATGTTTGTATATAGCAATTGGTTTATTTGTAGATAATCGTTTTACCATTTGTTCAGTTTTTGGTTATATATTTTAAAGTGCGTACTGCCTTGGGGAAGGTAGGTAAGGGGGAATAGGGCACACAACCTTCGCGTGTGTTGGTGTGATGCTCTAGGTGAGGAAACCGTATGACCGAAGACTTTCGCTGGGGCGAACATTGTGCCTCTTTGTGTAATGCTCCTCTAAAGCTGTTGAAGCGTGAGGATCTTGATCCAAGGCACCCTGCTATCGAGTTTGATAATTACTGGAGCAATTTGAAGGGTGGAGAAATCCCTGCAAAAGAAGATTTCTCACCTGTCCATGTGAAAACAGTACTTAAATGGATGATGTTGTTCGAACGTCAGATGAAAGATTCAGAAGATCTATATAAATTATACCTTCAAGGTACCTCCGCCGCAGAATTAACGAACGGTTCGCTTCAAGGACAGTATCTCCATGAATTCACTAACGCTGATTGCTATAATTCCCGTCGAGACCTGATGAGATACGTACTCAAGGAAGGAAAACCCGGGTTTGCAACAGCGCATACAGCGCCTTTGAAAACAGACAGTGAATATTCAACTGATGTAACTGTTGGTATGTTTCCTTTTAGGAATATTGAAGGGGAGTGCCAAGTTTTTGTTGTACCCGCACCAGTATCAGAAAAAATTCGTGGCTGGTTGAACGCTTCTTGGTAACTAAAATGCTGAAATATCCAGTTTTTATTCAATAAAACGCAAGCCTTCCAAATTCTCATTGTTTCCTCTATGGTGCGCGGCAAAGATGAATAGTTTGGGAACGAAGAAGCACTCATATGAATATGCTGATTGCGATAGCCCTTGGGGGCGCAACTGGGGCGTTGTTACGTCATTTTGTTGCTGTCAGCATTATGCGGGTGCTCGGTTCAGGTTTTCCATACGGCACCTTCTCCGTGAATATGATTGGCAGCCTTATTATGGGTGTTCTAATCACGGGATTTGCCATGAAGTTTGAGGCCTCGCAGGAACTGCGTGGTTTTCTTACAGTCGGGCTTTTAGGTAGCTTTACAACATTCTCCACATTTTCGCTTGAAGCAGCTTTAATGATCGAGCGCGGAGATTGGCAAGGCGCTGGGCTGTATACCTTTGGTTCCCTTATTATTGGTGTATTAAGTTTATTTGCAGGCATGTGGCTTGGTAAGGTTTTATTATGAGTGGCGTTCAGAACATTAAAGTTGAAAAAGATGATGAAGGCGTTCGCATAGATCGCTGGTTTAAACGCCACTATCCTCATGTTGGGTTTGGTCAGCTCCAGAAGATTATGCGCAAAGGCGAAGTCCGTCTTGATGGTAAGCGTGTGAAAGGCAGCGAACGGGTTGCAGAAGGGCAGATGATTCGCGTTCCACCGCTTGGTGATGTGCCAAAACAGGAACCCAGAGCACCGAAGTTACGTATGAGCGAGGCTGATATTGAAGAGCTTCAAAGCCTGGTTATTTACAAAGATGATGATGTTCTCGCGATTAATAAGCCTGCTGGCCTGCCAACACAGGGCGGTACAGGGCAGGTGAAGCATCTTGATGCCATGTTGGATTTCCTGAAATTTGGCTCTAAACACAGACCGCGTCTTGTTCACAGGCTAGATAAAGATACTTCTGGCGTGCTTCTGCTAGGCCGTTCAGCTAATGCGGCTGGCGCGCTTGCTGCGGCATTTCAGACAAAAGAAACAGATAAACGCTATTTTGCCCTTGTGCGAGGTGTTCCAAAAGTACCGGATGGGCGCATCATTCTGAAAATGGAGAAAGCACCTATCAAGGGTAATGAGCGCATGGTGGTAACACCAGACGGCAAGAAATCTATTTCAGATTATGCTGTAGTTGATCGGGCCGCACAGGAAGCGGCCTGGCTTGCTCTTAAGCCACATACAGGGCGTACGCATCAGCTACGTCTGCACTGTGCTGAACTAGGGCACCCTATCATCGGTGATGGCAAGTATGGTGGCCCGGAAGCCTTCCTTTCAGGAAGCATTTCCAGGAAGATGCACCTGCATAGTCGATTCATTACTTTCCCACATCCAGATGGCGGCAATGTAACAATTACCGCCCCATTACCAGAGCATATGCAAGCTAGTTTTGATATGCTTGGCTTTGATATTGAGGACTATGACGACAGTATTCTTGATGAGTAAAGTGTGAGATGGAAAAGTCTGTAAATGTCGGAGTGCCGGAGGGCGTAATACTCACACCTCTCAAGCCTATTACCGATTGCCGAGGAACTCTTTGCGAAGCTTTCCGTTTAGACCGTGTTCCTGAAAAGAAATTCGTGCAATGGAATTTAGTTAGATCCAATGTTGGTACCTTGCGCGGAGTGCATGTACATAAAAACCGGGCGGATTATCTAGTTGTTATTGAAGGTGAAATGCTGTTGGGGCTCTATGATATGCGCCGTAATTCGCCAACTTTTCAGCAGAGCACAATTGTCAGTATTACACCAGAAACTCATAAAGCAGCTTATATTCCAACGGGTGTAGCACACGGTTTCTATTTCACTCAGCCAAGTCTCACGATGTATGGCCTAACGGAATACTGGAGTATGGCAGATGAAATGGGTTGTCATCCTTTCGATGCTGATTTGAAATTAAACTGGCCAGATACAGGAAGTGTACAGCTGTCTGATAGAGATCAAGCTGCGGGCACGCTTGCGGTAATGCAAGCTGAATATGATGAGTGGGTAAATACGCATGGCTGATGCTGTAAAAATTGGACTTATTGGTTGCGGTCGCTGGGGGAAAAATATTCTTCGAGACCTTTTGCTGCTTGGTTGTGATGTGCACGTTGCAGAACATAGAGAAGAGAATAGGGCATTAGCGCTTGAAGCCGGAGCTTCTTCTGTTTGTTACGACCAATCAGAACTGCCAAATGAAATGGATGGTTATGTCATTGCTGTCCCCACGGCTAGGCACTACGAAACCTTGTTGACGCTAGAAAATGGTGTTGCTCCAATATTTATTGAAAAACCGATGGTGCCGAGTTTAGAGCAGGCTGAAGATATTGCTCAGAGAATGGGGGATCGTGTTTTTGTAATGCATAAGTGGCGGTATCACCCTGGTATTGAAAAAATTGCAGAACTTAGAGCTACTGGGAAATATGGAGCACTAAAAAACCTTCTTACAAGAAGGCTTCAGTGGAAGCATCCTCACAAAGATGTGGATGCATTTTGGATTTTGACGCCACATGATGTTTCCATAGCGATGCACATATTAGGGCATTTACCGGAAGTGAAGGCAGTTCAGACTGTAACGCATGGCAATGATGTTCATGCGATGACAGCTTTTTTAGGTACTTCTCCCAGTGTCGAAATCAGTATTTCTGACGTTTACCCGAAGATGGAAAGACTTATTTCTGCTAGATTTGAGAAAGCTGTTGTTTCCTTAAATGATTCACACGATGCTTTTCTTGAGGTTCGACATATAGATAAGAATGGAAAGCCTCTTGATCAGCTTTCAACAATAGAGATTTCTGATGAATTTCCTTTGATCAGGGAATTGAGGACGTTTGTTGAATATATCAAAGGCGGGGCTAAACCATTTAGTAGTGTGGCTGATGAAATAATGGTTATGCAGACTTTACAAGCATTACGTTTAGCTGCATTTGAAGAGTAGATTTTTGGGTGTTTTTAATAGCCATAGCTAATATTAAGTTAGAGTAAGTTAAGGTCTGTGCTGTATGACTGATATGAGTAGTTTGCCCGATGGTGTAATCATATTTGAAAATCAGAGATTTTCTGATGAACGGGGATGGTTACACGCGGGATATCAAGCCTCGGAGTGCCGGACTGAATTTCAACAGCTAACTATTTCTGAGAGTAAAGCTAACACCTTACGAGGTATGCATGTTCATTATATGCGTCATGATTATGTGATGGCTGTTACTGGCGAACTTATTCTTGGTTTGGTCGATATGCGCCCAGAATCTAAGACATTCCGACATAATTGTTGTTTTTCTTTGATACCGGAAAATGCTCAAACAATATATATTCCACCGGGGGTGGGGCATGGGTTTGCTTTTCGTGTAGATACCCTCTACCTCACTGGGTTAAGTGTGCCGTGGAGCCCTGAGGATGAGTTCCTGTTTAGATATGACGATCCAGCGCTCGAATTCGATTGGAGCGTGAAAGAACTTATCTTGTCGGAAAAAGATAAGAATGCTGGTCGGTTTGATGATGCTGTAGATCAGTATTTAAATGCCATTCGTGATTGATTCGGAGTAAACGCTTTGCCTTTATTTTCGGTGGTAATACCCACATATACGAATTGTGAAACAATTGTTTGGGCTATTAGAAGTGTTCAGGAGCAATCGGTACAAGATTTTGAAATACTTGTGGTTGGTGATGGAGCACCCCAAAAAACTTCTGATATAATGGCAAAGGAATGTGCGAAAGATAAACGCATAACATTCTTTGAAAACTCAAAAGGGGAAGGAAATGGGGAGAAGCATAGGCATGCCGCACTTAAGGCTGCCACAGGGAAGTATGTAGCCTATCTCGGGGATGATGACTTATGGCATAAAAGTCATCTTGAAACGTTGGTGCCATATCTTCAGGAGTTTGATTTTTTGAATACGGTACATCTATGTGTGTATCCAGACCAAAAATTGATCGCTTTTCAGGGTGATTTAAGTGATGTAGCAACACGTCGTGCGATGATGAAAAATAAGTATAACTTCTTTGGACCTACCACCGTTGCTCATAGAATGGATTCATACAATAGATTGCCAACAGGGTGGTCGCCTAAACCCAAAGGCATGTGGTCTGATTTACATATGTGGCGTCAGTGGTTTGCTCAAAAGGATATGCGCTTTAAAACTGTTCCAGAATTTACCTCTATTCATTTGGACTCCAGTGCTCGTGGCACTCCAACAAAAGAGCGCGCTCTTGAATCCCTAAAATGGCTTGAAAAACTGAGAAATGATGATGCATTTCAGGCAGTAAGAGCAGAGGCCATAGAAAGTTTGCTTTTAGATACGAATAAGAGGCGTTACGCGGCTTTTTATTTTCGTGATCAACTATCAAAAATGGGCGCTATGGCTGCGAATGGCCAAGAAGTATCAATTCAAGCTAACAACCGTATTATAAAATTGAGGCCCGCACATGACTAAGTTCAACAAACTTGTTATTTTTGATTGTGATGGCACACTCGTTGACAGTCAGCATATGATTATTGGTTCAATGCATGACACGTTTGATAAGGCGGGTTTTGAGCGACGAACTGATCAAGAGGTTCGCGCCATCGTAGGCCTAAGCCTATATGAAGCGATAGCTAGTTTATTGCCTAATGAAAGAGCAGATGTTCACGCCGCAATGACGAATGATTATAAACAGATATTTTATGATCGCCGTACCCGGCAGGGCGTAGGACCGGACCCTCTTTATGATGGAACTCGTGAGGCTCTGGTTGCTTTGAATGATGCGGGTTACTTGCTTGGTGTTGCTACTGGCAATAGCCGTAGAGGATTGGATAGAGTTCTCGTTGAACATGATTTGACAGATTTTTTCGTAACACTACAAACCGCAGATGGGCATCCTTCAAAGCCACACCCTTCGATGATTTTAACGGCACTTGCTGAAGCAGGTTCAAGCCCTGATAACGCCGTGATGATAGGTGATACGAGTTATGATATTATGATGTCTGTGAAAGCTGGCACAGCGCCTATTGGTGTAAATTGGGGATATCATAGTGAAGATATTTTAGCGGAAGTAGGCGCGAAACATATTGCTTCTCATTATGATCAGGTACCCGCTTTGGTGCAGGCAGCTATAGGTGATTGATATGAGTGAAATTAAAGATGAAGTGAATGCGGAAGCATCAAAGCCCAAAGTTGTTTTTTTGGTGGCTGCGGCGGTGTTTGCGCTAGTGGCTGCATTTGCTTATTTGAACGAAGAAGAGATTATCGAAGCCAGCGGTGCTACAGGCTTTGCGCTTTTGCTGATGTTATCTGTTCTTGTTTCCCTGTGTCTTGTTTTATGTTACCGCATGCCGCGTCTTGGAAATCGGTTGCTTGGATATGATGTTGTCATCACCAAGCCTGATGAAAAAGGCAAGGCGGATATGCAATATTCCGGCGGGTTTAAAATGGATGGCGGTGCAGATTTAAAGCGCCAGAACAGCCGTAGGAAAGAGGCTAGGTATTCTCGCAAAAAATATGCAGAGGTAACCCGTCAAATGCAGGAAGAAAAACAAGCTCAAGATGAGCAGGGTACTGAGTGAATGAGAGTTTTCTATAAAGATGTAACCGTTGAGGCCATGGACGGTGGTTTTGGTGTCGCGCTGGATGGTCGCATTATTAAAACACCGGGCAAAGATACGCTTGTTATGCCAACGGCGGCTTTGGCAGAGGCTGTTGCAGAAGAATGGCGCGCGCAAAGTGATGATGTTGATACCGCAACGATGCCTATCACTAAGCTTGCAAACACGGCGCTGGACCGGGTAGCAAAACGGATGGATGATGTCGCAGCCGAAATCGCTAATTTTGGTGGTACCGACCTTCTCTGTTACCGAGCCGATGAACCGGAAGAACTTATTAAGCGTCAGAATGAGATATGGAACCCCTATCTTGCATGGGCCAAGGGTGCACTACACGCAGATTTGAAGACAACAGACGGCATCATGCCTGTAGCGCAGGATGAAACTGCAATGAATCAACTTACGGCGCAGGTAATTGCTTGCGATCCCTTTGAGTTGACGGCGCTGCATGAATTTACTAATGGCTTTGGCTCTCTAGTGCTCGCGCTTGCTTATATGCAAGGCTACAAGCCCTTTGAAGAACTATGGGCCGCTAGCCTTCTTGACCTTACCTATCAGGAAGAACGGTGGGGGCTTGATTACGAAGTTGAAGACAAACGTAAAGAAAAACTCGCTGATTTAGAAGCAACATGCAGGTTTTTGAAACTAGTTCGGGATAACTAGGCTGGCAAAAGCAGGCTAATCCATATACATATGATTTGATTTTCAGGGGCTACGGCCCCGTGCGCCGCCCCAAATCTGGCGCAAAGGGAGAAGGGACTAAATATAAAATGAAAGAAATCCTGGAAAGGCTCGAAGAAAAACGTAATCAGGCTCGCCTTGGCGGTGGTCAGAAACGTATCGATGCCCAGCACGGTCGCGGCAAACTTACTGCACGTGAACGTATTGATCTTTTGCTCGATGAAGATAGCTTCGAAGAATATGATATGTTTGTAGAGCACCGCTGTGCGGATTTTGGTATGGAAGATACCAAATTTGCAGGTGACGGTGTTGTAACGGGTTCAGGCACAATCAACGGCCGTTTGGTTTATGTATATAGCCAGGACTTTACCGTATTCGGTGGTTCACTTTCTGAAACACATGCACAGAAAATCATTAAAGTTATGGATATGGCCATGAAGGTGGGGGCGCCGGTTATTGGTCTTAATGATAGTGGTGGCGCTCGTATTCAGGAAGGTGTGGCAGCCCTTGGTGGTTATGCGGATGTATTCCAGAAGAACATTCTGGCTTCTGGTGTTGTGCCGCAGATTTCTATGATCATGGGCCCATGTGCTGGTGGTGCTGTATACAGCCCGGCGATGACAGATTTCATCTTTATGGTTGAAGATACGTCTTACATGTTTGTAACAGGCCCAGATGTAGTAAAAACTGTAACAAACGAAGTGGTTACACAGGAAGAGCTTGGTGGTGCTTCTACGCACACAACCAAATCTGGTGTTGCTGATAAAGCCTTCTCAAATGATGTAGAAGCCCTTGCGCAACTTCGCCGTTTTATGGATTTCTTGCCGCTCAATAACCGTGAGCCAGCGCCTGTTCGCCCAACGTTTGATAAGCCGGACCGTATTGAGGATTCCCTTGATAGCGTGATCCCATCAAACCCGAACAAGCCATATGACATGCATGAAGTGATCACCAAAATGGTGGACGAGGGTGATTTCTTTGAAATTCAGCCTAATCATGCAGGCAATATCATCGTTGGCATGGCACGTATGGATGGCCAGACAGTAGGTATTGTTGCTAATCAGCCAATGGTTCTTGCGGGCTGTCTGGATATTGATAGTTCGAAGAAAGCTGCGCGTTTTGTTCGCTTCTGTGATTGTTTTAATATTCCAATCGTTACTCTTGTTGATGTTCCAGGCTTCTTGCCGGGTACTGCGCAGGAATATGGTGGTATCATTAAGCATGGTGCGAAGCTTCTGTTTGCATACGGTGAAGCAACTGTTCCGAAAATTACGATTATTACCCGCAAAGCATATGGCGGTGCATATGATGTGATGGCGTCCAAGCATTTGCGTGGTGATCTGAACTATGCATGGCCAAAAGCGGAAATTGCTGTAATGGGTGCGAAAGGCGCTGTGGAAATCCTATACCGCAAGGAAAAGGATGAACCTGAGAAAATCGCTGAACGCACAAAAGAGTATGAAGACCTGTTTGCTAATCCGTTCGTAGCGGCGCAGCGCGGCTTCATTGATGAAGTGATTATGCCGCACAGCACACGTAAGCGTGTGATCACAGGCCTCCGTAAGCTTGCAAACAAGCATTTGGAGAACCCGTGGAAGAAGCACGATAATATTCCGCTTTAGGGTGTTGCGAAGGTCTCAAAATGAAAATTACCAAACGGGCGATATATGGATTGATGGGTGCTGGTCTAGTGGTCGGCGCCACCTTTGTATTGTACCGTTTTGGTGCAGAAAGCACAGGAAATGGTTGGTTCTTTTTAAAGGATACTTTGCCATTCATCGTGATTTTTTCATTTGGGGTCATGTTGCTGTGTATGACATTGCCGAAAAAATGGGTTGCGAAGCTCCTTAAGGTCGTTGGTGAAGGAACTTAAGGATGGCTAGACCTCTCCCAAAAGATTTAGAAACTACCATTAAGGGCACTGCTTCAAAGGCGGAGAGCCGCTCAAGCTTTACGCTTGGCATGATGCTTGGTGGTGCTTTCGGTTTTGGGCTTGGTGCAGCGGTATTTGGTGCAATCGGTGGTAGTCTGTTCTTTGGAATGGGCGCTGCTTCGGTTCTGGTTTTATGGTTCCTCGCCTGGAGGCGCGGAAATAAAAAGAATTCATAAGGAAAAAGGGTCCCATCATGTTCAAGAAGATCCTAATTGCAAACAGGGGTGAAATCGCTTGTCGGGTTATGAAAACCGCGAAAGCGATGGGTATTAAAACTGTTGCTGTTTATTCAGATGCAGATGAAGATGCACTGCATGTAGAAATGGCTGATGAAGCTGTTCATATCGGCCCAGCTGCGGCCGCTGAAAGTTATTTGATTGCGGATAAAATTCTTCAAGCTGCCAAAGATACAGGCGCGGAAGCGATCCATCCTGGTTATGGTTTCCTTTCTGAACGTGCAAGCTTCGTGGAAGCTGTTCAGGCTGCAGGCCTTACATTCATTGGTCCTGATCCAAAAGCTATTGAAGCAATGGGTGATAAGATCACATCGAAGAAACTGGCCGCGGAGGCTGGCGTTTCCACGGTACCAGGCCACATGGGGATTATCGCCGACGCTGATGAAGCGGTAAAAATCTCTGCTGAAATCGGTTACCCTGTGATGCTCAAGGCATCCGCAGGCGGTGGCGGTAAAGGTATGCGTATCGCCTGGAATGATGAAGAAGCTCGTGAAGGCTATATCTCTGCACAGAATGAAGCGCGCACAAGCTTCGCTGATGACCGAGTGTTTATTGAGAAGTTCGTTGAAGAGCCACGCCACATTGAAATTCAGGTGTTGGGTGATAAGCACGGTAACGTTATTTATCTTGGTGAGCGTGAATGTTCCATTCAGCGCCGTCACCAGAAGGTAATTGAAGAAGCACCAAGCCCATTCCTTGATGAAGCTACCCGTAAAGCAATGGGTGAAGAATCTGTGGCACTTGCGAAAGCGGTTGATTACCACAGCGCAGGTACGGTTGAATTTATCGTTGATAAAAATAAGAACTTCTACTTCCTGGAAATGAATACACGTTTGCAGGTGGAACACCCTGTAACAGAGCACATCACCGGTGTTGATCTTGTTGAACAGATGCTCCGTGTAGCAAATGGTGAAAAGCTTTCCATGACGCAAGATGATGTGAAGCTTAAAGGCTGGTCTATGGAGACCCGCGTTTATGCGGAAGATCCGTTCCGAGGTTTCCTGCCATCTATTGGCCGCCTAACACGTTACCTGCCACCAGAAGCGTCTGACACAGTGCGTGTGGATACTGGCGTTTATGAAGGTGCTGAAATTTCCATGTTCTATGACCCGATGATCGCGAAGCTGATCACAACAGGTGAAACACGGGAAGAGGCAATTGCAGCGCAGCGTACAGCGCTTGATGAATATTATATCCGTGGTATTGCACATAATATTCCGTTTCTTTCTGCTCTTATGGCGCACCCGAAGTTCCAAGCTGGTGATATGACAACCAACTTTATTGCTGAGGAATATCCCGACGGCTTTGAAGGTGGTGCACTTGCTCCTGAAGTGAGGGAAGCAATGATTGTTGCCGCAACTTTCATCAATGCTGTTGAACGCTCACGTGCATCGCAGATTGAAGGACAGATTGCAGAGCCTCGTTCTCCGCAGGAAAAAGCTTGGATTGTGTCTATTGAGGGGGAAGATGTTCAAACAACTATCATCCCAATCGAAGACCATGCTGAAGTTGGCATTGGCACAAAACGTATTGCTATTACTAGCAACTGGGTACCAGGCCAGCCGGTGTTCCACGCAAAGATTGGTGACCGTGAATTTGCCATGGAAATTGACCGCGAGCCACTAGGGTGGACGTTGACATGCGATGGTGTTGCGGAAAATATCCGTGTTCAAACAGAACGCGCTGCGGCCCTGCATGCATTGATGCCAGAAAAAGTAGCGCCTGATACTTCCAAGTTCCTTCTATGTCCGATGCCAGGGCTTATCGTTTCTGTCTCTGCTCAAGAAGGCGATGAGGTTAAAGCAGGGCAGGCACTAGCTGTTGTGGAAGCGATGAAGATGGAAAACATCCTCCGGGCAGAAAAAGATGCGACTGTGAAATCGGTGAAAGCCAAAGCTGGTGACAGCTTGGCAGTCGATGAAGTAATCATCGAATTTGAATAAAAAACACTGAGGCAGCTTCGGCTGCCTCTTTTGTTTCGGGGAGTAAGTATGTCTGTCGAGTTCGAAAAGGCCCAAGAACTGCTGGGTAAGTTGATTGCTTTTGATACCACAAGCAGGAACTCCAACCTTGAACTGATCCATTTTATCGAAGGCTATTTGGGAGAGAAGGGTATCCCATCTGTGCTTGTACATAATGATGAAGGATCAAAAGCTAATATTATAGCCACTATTGGACCTAACACTGCTGGGGGGGTTGTGCTTTCGGGGCATACCGATGTAGTGCCTGTTGATGATCAGGATTGGGATACTGACCCATTTGTGATGACAGAACATGCTGGTAAGCTTTTCGGTCGTGGTACTTCTGATATGAAGGGCTTTATTGCTGTTTGTTTGGCTTATGCAGAAAAGTTCAAAACCGCAAATCTCGTAAAGCCCGTACATTTCGCTTTTTCATATGATGAAGAAGTTGGGTGCCTTGGTATTCAAGCCATGTTGCCGGTGCTGAAAGAGCATGTAGCCCAACCTCGTTTGGTCGTTGTAGGGGAGCCCACTTCTATGGCTGTAGCTAATGCCCATAAAGGCCAGCATGTGTCTCGCACCAAAGTACATGGCAGAGAGGCGCATTCCAGCAGAGCCGAAGATGGGGTAAATGCTGTGATGGTCGCTGCTGACCTGATCAAGTTCATTGAAGGTATGGCTGAAACAGCCAGGAATAACGGCCATAAAGACGATATGTTTGACCCGCCTTATACCAGTTTTAATGTGGGGCCGATAGCTGGCGGTAGTGCTTTTAATATTATCCCTAATTACTGCGAGTTTGATTGGGAGTTTCGTGCAGTACCTGCCGATAATGGAAAAGAGCATTTGGCGAAGTATGAAGCTTATATCCACGATGTTGTTAATCCTAAAATATCAGCCAAGTTTCCAGAATGTTATGCAGAGACTTCTGTATGGGCGTATCTACCACCTCTGAAAGCTTATCCGGGCGATGATGCGGAAACACTTGCCTTAGCGCTTGCTGAAAAGAACGCGACCACTGTGCTTGCATTCGGTACTGAAGGCGGGCATTTCCAAAGTATTGAATTCCCTGCTGTTGTCTGCGGGCCGGGTGATATTGCCCAAGCCCATAAACCTAATGAGTTTATAGAAAAATCGCAGCTTGAGGCATGTGGGCGTTTTATGGAACGTTTGATTGAGGCCTTGAAATAAATGACAGATCGCGTTGCCGTAAAAGTTTCCATTACAGGTAAAGTACAAGGTGTGGGTTACAGGGCATGGTGTGCTGCCGAGGCTGAAAAGCTTGACCTGCATGGTTTTGTACGTAACCGTATAGATGGTAGCGTAGAGGCTCTGTTTGTTGGGCCACAGTTGCACATAGATGCGATATTGAAGGCTTGTGATGAGGGGCCCGTTTATGCTGCCGTTGAGAGTGTAACTGTGCAGGAAGCTAAGGGACTGGTGCCTCCCAAGTTTCAGGTTAAGCCGACTGTATGAATAAAAAGGGGTAGGGCATGAGCGAATATACGGATCTAATAAAACAAATACCGCTTGATCCTCGGCCTGATCTCCCAATTTTCTCTAATATACTTGAGTTATATTACTCAAAGCGCGGCTCTAAAACTCTCCCCGGTTGGTCTGATTTCATCATTACAGATTTTATTGGTTGGCACGCAAATATGGCACTGTCTGAAAAAGAGGGAGGGGATTTCCGTTTTCGTATTTTTGGAACCGGATTTGCTGATTTATTTGGATCAGACTTCACAGGAAAACGTCTTTGTGAATCAATGGCTGCGGGGCACACCGAAGCCTGTAAAGCGCACTTTGTTAATCTCGTACAGGAAAAGCATATTGGTTGGGTAAAGGGCAATTTACCGATCGAAGGGCGTGATTTTTTGCCCTTTGAAGTGATAGATTTACCCCTGCAAGATGATAATGGCGAAGTGACCAAGTTCTTGCATTTTATCGGTGTATGATTACTAGGCACTATCGGCCTGATTGGCGTTAAAACCTTCTGAAGCTTGGAAGTTATAGCCTAGCAGTTTCAGTTTTCCTTCAACGCTTTTAAACGTAAATGTTTCATGGCCTAAGCCATTGATGAATTTAGTTTCGAACGTAACAACGACAATGGTACCTTCTCGTGCCATTGATTTCCAATTAAAGCCTGTGCGGTTTCCTGAAATTCTCTCACCGGTTAGGTTTCTTATGTCGCTAACATTTTTATTGAAGGTCTCGATACCTATGTCGGCCTTGAGTTCAGGATGTACCATATCGTCATATATGGCAGAAAAAGAACGTGCGTTATAGAGAGCCTGAAAGTCTTCTATGAGGGGTTTAACTTCTTCTAGTCTTTCTGTTACACCGCAGCCAGTAATAACAAAAACAAATAAGAAAAGACTAGCTCTAAGAAAGTGCATAAAAAAAATCCCCCACAAAATATGCGAGGGATTGTAGTCAGCTAAGTTTTAGAAAGCTATCTTAAACCTGAAAAACTGGGTGGCTTTTTGCTATATCTTCCGCTTCAGGTTGTGGTGCATCAGTTGGCATAGCCTCATAAGGTAGCGAATTACCTTTTGGACGTTCTTCAACCGTCTCCATTTTCATAGGTTGGGTCTCGAGCCCAAAGATTTCATCAAAGATTTCTTTAATCACAACATCGAAATCATCCATGGTGATAGGCAGGCCTAAATCAGCCATGCTGGTAACGCCGTGTTCTGAAATGCCACACGGAACAATACCTTGGAAATGGCTGAGGTCGGGCTCGATGTTTACAGCAATGCCGTGATATGTCACCCAGCGCTTAACTCGCACGCCGATAGCGCCGATCTTATCTTCTTTACCAGCGCCGCGTTCTACCCAAACGCCAACGCGGCCATCACGGCGTTCGGCTGTTACGCCGAATTTTGCGAGGGACTGGATCATCACTTCTTCGAGACTGTAAACAAATTTGCGAACGTCACGTCCACGTTTTGTAAGGTCTAGAAGGAAGTAAACGACACGCTGCCCAGGGCCGTGGTATGTATATTCGCCGCCTCTGCCGGCATCATAAACAGGGAAGCGGTCAGGATCGATCAAATCAGAAGGATCAGCGCTGGTGCCCGCTGTGTAAAGCGGTGGGTGCTCCAGAAGCCACACCATCTCTGGCGCTTCGCCCGCACGAATCGCTTTCACACGCTCTTCCATTTCTTCCAGAGCTTGCGGGTATTCAATTAGTTCGTCACTAATACGCCATTCAAGTGTGTGCGGCATGTTCTATACTCCTGTAACCAGCAAGCGCTTAATACTGCTTTTGTAATATAAAGCCAAGATATAAGCGCATGTGGAAGATTCTTGAAGTGAAGCAAGCTTTTAGTTAATTGTTTAATAACGGCTCCTGTGCAACATTGCAGGAGAAAAGAGGTATTTATGAATCATCATGCTGCAAATCGAGTCTCGGTAGATATCACGGTGGTGCTTGGGCGCACCCACATGCCTATTCGTCAACTCCTTAAAATGGGCCGTGGCGCAGTGATTGATCTAGACGCAAAGCATGAAGATGAGTGTTGGATTTATGCGAATGGTGAACTTATCGCACGTGGTGAGATTATCATTGTTGGTGAACGCATTGGGGTGACCGTTACCCGTATGATGAGCGAATTGCAGATTTAAGCTTCCTATTTCCAGTTGTTTGAAAAATGTAACATTTTTCTCTTGCCAGTTTCGATCTCACTTGTTAGATAAGCGCCGCGTTCCGCGGCCGTGGCGGAATTGGTAGACGCGCAGCGTTGAGGTCGCTGTGGGATTAAGTTCCCGTGGAAGTTCGAGTCTTCTCGGCCGCACCATTTATCTCTCGAGATAAATTGAAAAAAGAGCAATCACTTCATGTGGTTGCTCTTTTTTGTTTGGTTATTGCTACAGCCTAAAAAGATTTTGCGATGAACAGCCGGAAGTCGACATCGGATGTCGCATCGGTTAATCCGAATAAGGTACTTGCCTCCATTGACCAGCCATCACCTAGCTTTGCCGAAACCGCAGGCCCAACCGAATGGTTTTGATTTCTGAAGTCAGGGAAGTCCGCTGTTGAACCGTAGGTGTTAAAGGATTGAACCTGTAGGTTATAAATGGAGTTTACCTGATACCGAAGGCTAGAGCGTGTTTGAAGGAAAATGCCGTTGTTACGGTTGTCCCCAAATTGTAGTTGAGCCAAAACCAGAGCTCGCGCTGTCCATTTCTCGGAAAGAGGAATATCGCTTGTCCAGTTGAAACTCACTAGATTCGGACGGTCATCACCTAATAGTAAATCCACACGAAAAGCGGAATCGAAACCGTTGTCTTCACGGTTTAGAAATTGGTACTGGGCTTCAAACTGAACAAGGTCGAAATCGAAGTCACTGTTAAGAGTATCAGCGCCTTGGATAACTGCTCTAAGCCTCAAATTATCTGTAACAGTTTGCTGATAGTGAAAACGGCTTACTACACGTGATGGCCTGCCATCTGATTCCGGGGCAACTGCAACACGAAGCTCAGCGGCTTTACTGTCAGGTGTTACTTTGGGCCCGAATACACCGCCAACATTCTGAGCGGAAACTGGATCAGACATAGTCAAGAGGGCTAAGCTGATGAGTAATGTCGTGGTTATACGGAAGGAATGGAAAGCTAACATAAAATCCTGCTGCTCAGCTAACCGGAAAGGTTAAGCTGCTTTCTTATCTTTTACGGCTTAATGCCGCTGTTGAGTACGATTGTAGGTAAGCTACTTAATAGGAATTTCGATAGAAACACATAAACTTCCCTAATGCGTTTACAGCCTATTGAAACAGCGTTGCTGCCGTTGCCATAGCATCGTTTTTTCAGTTATGGAACAGGTATCAGGATAATTTGATTAGATTGGTTGGAAGGCCTCAAGAGGGCGGTCAGTTTGCTTGCCAGGTATTGGTTCTTCGCATGATTTAGTTGCCGCTAGAACAGGCACGGAAAAGAGCAACCCTCTCATGTAGCTGCTCTTCTTTTATTGATTTTAATTTGTTTCTGTAGCTGTTCTGGTTTGCGATACCTTGTATGCAAACACGAGTGGCCAGAGATAGTTGATAGAACCAAAGATGCGCTGTGTAAGACCTTGATATCCCTCAGGGTCAAACCCGTTCAGCGCCAACCAGAGATAAAGCATGGCTGACAAGCTAACAAAAACTGTAATACCGTGCAGTTTGTTTCTTATCTCACTATCTTGAATATCGAGTAAGCATAGAGCTGGGGCAAGAATACTGAAAATACCAATGATATAAAGCCCATGCATGGGCCCCCCCATTGGCCAAATGCCATTTGCGATCATGGAAATACCAAATATGATCCAACACAGACTACCAGCGGAAAAAGCGCGCTGAGAAAATTTCCAAACACCTATACCAAACAAAATAAGAGCTGCGCCTGATGATAACGCTGCAATATTGGCAATAAAATGCGCTGTATTATCCTGCAGTGTCATTACACTTACATGCGAGGAAATGGGGTTATAATCCACAGCAAAAAAGCCTGCGATGGTAGACAAGATAAGCCAAGCGGGCAGTGGAATGTATCCTGCCTTGACCAGCTGGTTTGTTGTCGAAGTGTTCATATAGCCTCCCCATTCAGCCTGTTATAGCTGCAGGCTGTTTCCCTTAATAAACTAAAGATGAGACTAGATGTGATCTAATGGTTTGTGAAGCACTCTTTTAGCGTGTGATCATATACCAACGACAAAAGAAACATTAGTGGTGCCAGAACCGCCAACATTATAAGTGGCAAATGTGGTGGCACCGCCAATTTGCATATCACCAGCTTGGCCACTTGTTTGCTTGTAGGCATCAAGCAACATGCGAACGCCCGTTGCACCTACTGGATGGCCAAGGCCAATAAGGCCGCCAGATGGATTCATAGGAAGCGTTCCTGCACGCTCTAATTTGCCTTCTTCAATAGCTTTCCAAGCCTCACCGGGGGCTGTAATACCAAAATGCTCAATCGCCATATATTCGGTAATGGTAAAACAGTCGTGGGTTTCAATGCCGTCTAGCGCGTCATGACCTGAAATGCCAGCTCGCTTGTATGCGTCCGTAATGGCTTTTCTAGTCCATGGTAGAATGTGCCCATCTGATCCCTTGGAAGCAGCAAATTTTGTCGCAAGCTCCATTGGTGCGGTGGTGTGGCCCCAGCCTTTTAGGCGAGGTATGGCTTCTAACGGAATGCCTCGTTTATTCGCATAGTCTTGTGCTTTGTTTTCTGTCGCTAAAAATACAACAGCAGCACCGTCTGTCACTTGTCCGCAGTCATGGCGTCTCATCCATCCTTCCACCACTGGGTTGGCATTGTCATCGGTTAAGAAACTCTCTTCTGTGAAGCTCCAGTTACGACTTTGGGCATTGGGGTTTTGTTTCCCATTATCGAAATTCTTTTTTGCAATGGCGGCTAAGTGTTCGCGTTTCAGGCCATATCTTTCTTCATATGTTTCTGCGAGGTCGGAGAACAGGGATGGCCACACATAGGTACGTCCGTCAGTTTCCTTGCCGGCCCACGCGGCAGTGCCCAAGTGATTTGCAGCAATATTGCCGGGTACATTTCGCATAAGTTCCACACCAAGCACGCAGGCAAGATCATATCGGCCTGCCTCCAGATCAGCCATAGCGGCCAATGTGGCCAGTGAGCCTGAGGCACAAGCTCCTTCATGTCGAGATGTTGGAAGGCCTGCAAAGTCAGCATGAATATGGCCCATAAAGCCGCCGAGCAGGCCTTGGCTGGCGAACAATTCACCAACAAAGTTACCAACATGAATGACTTCTACATCTTTTGCATCCAAGGCTGTTTTCTCAAGCCCAGTGAGAACACAGTTTTGCATTAATTCAAAAATACCGAAGCCCTCGCGCGCCCAATTTCTTGAAAAATCAGTCATTTCCCCGCCGAGGATAAAGATGTCTTTAGCCATAATTCATGCTTTCTGTTGAAAGTTACTTGCATAACAATACTTACTGGTTCATACATTTGTCAATTATCCTTTAATGATGAGGGGAGGAAACACATGGCAGTGGAACTTGTTAAAGAGTATGAAAGCTCGATCAAAGAGAATGATCACCCATATATGAATGGGCCATGGGCGCCTGTGCATAAGGAATATAACATCACCGATATGGAAGTGATTGGGGAAATTCCGGCAGATATTGATGGTGTTTATCTTCGTAATTCTGAAAACCCTGTGCATCAGCCACTAGGTCGTTATCATCCATTTGATGCCGACGGCATGCTCCATATGATGAGCTTTAAAGATGGCAAAGCAGAATACCGTAACCGCTTCATCCAAACCCGTGGTTTTAGGGCCGAACAGGAAGCTGGTGAAAGTCTTTGGGCTGGATGGACAGCATATCCGGTGAAATCCAAACGTATTGGTGAATGCGCGCAAGACGGGCTAAAAGATGCATCCTCAACTGATGTGGTGGTACATGCGGGCAAGGTGATGACAACTCATTTTCAGTGTGGTGAAGGTTACAGGCTTGATCCATACACGCTTGATCAGCTTGGTATTGAAAGCTGGACACCGATTGAAGGAATTTCAGCGCACACTAAGGTGGATGAAAACACTGGCGAGATGATGTTCTTCAACTATGGAAAATATCCGCCATATCTGCACTATGGTGTTGTGGGCGCTGATAATAAGCTGAAGCATTATATCCCTGTGGAAATTAATCGCCCAAGCTTGCCGCATGATATGGCCTTCTCCGAAAATTATTCGATCCTCAATGATTTCCCGATGGCCTGGATACCTGAAATGATTGAACAGGATATTTTCATGCCGCGCTATGAGGCGGATAAGCCTTCTCGTTTTGGTATTCTGCCACGTTACGGTAATCCAGAAGACGTTAAGTGGTTTGAGGCAAAGCCAACATATGTTCTTCACTGGCTTAATGCATACGAGGAAGGTGATGAGATCATCCTCGATGGCTATTTCCAGGGCAACCCAATGCCTGAACCACTGAAGGACCAACCAAAGCGCTATGCAATGATGATGGCACTTGTTGATCTTAATTCCTTGCAGGCGCGCCTTCACCGTTGGCGCTTTAACCTGAAAACAGGTGAGACAATCGAAGAAGATCTCGATGATGAAGTCCTTGAATTCGGTATGTTCAACCAGAAATATGCCGGTAAGAAGTATCGCTATGCATATAGCGCCAAACCAAAGAAGGGGATGTTCCTCTTTGAAGGGCTTGTAAAGCATGATCTTGAAACGGGCGAGAAGCAAACCTGCATGTTTGGTGAAGAACGCTATGGCAGTGAAGCACCATTTGTGCCGCGCATTGGTTCCAAATCAGAAGATGATGGCTATCTGGTTTCTTTCATCACAGATATGAAAGAGAACCGCTCTGAATGCGTGCTAATTGATGCGCAGAATATTGAAGCAGGGCCTGTATGCCGGATTATTCTTCCGCACCATATTTCAAGTGGTACACATGCTACATGGGCGAACGGGGAAGATATCCGCGCAGCGGAGTAATTTTCTCTGAGCTAATAAAAAAGGCTGGGGCAGTTTCCTGCTCCAGCCTTTTTTGTATCTGTAATATCCGTTAAGCGCTCTTACGCGGTGGCATTGGAATGAAGCCACTTGTTGAAGCTTTGTAGGCTTCATACTCGGGATATTTCTTCGACATATGGCGCTCAGTTAAGGCTTTGCCGCTTACTTTCACAAGGAAGAAGGTCATCACCAGCGGGCTGAATACGGTGTAGATGCCGTACGGAGAAGAGAGCGCGATGATGGTCAGGCCAATCCATACCATTGCGTCGCCGAAATAGTTTGGATGACGTGTCCATGACCACAAGCCTTGTGTCATTAGTTTGCCTTGGTTTTCAGGGTCTTTTTTGAAAGTTGTAAGCTGGTGGTCTCCAACTGCTTCGAAGAAAATGCCGATAAACCAAATTGTAGTGCCGATATAACCGAACATTGTAATTTCATTGCCTTCAAGGCCAAGCATGCCGAATTGAGCAGGGAAGGAAATCAGCCACGACAGAACACACTGCATGCCGAAAACAAACCAGAGGCTTTTAATAATGAATGGCCCGTCGCCACCGGCTTGCTGGCGCATTCTCACATAGCGGTAATCTTCACCGTGAGGCAGGTTTCGTTTACCAAGATACAGGCCCAATCTTAAAGCCCAAATGCTCACCAGCGTTACCAACAGTAGCTGCATGGGATGACCATTTGAATGGTTTACGTAAGTAACAACACCGGGTAGTGCACAGGCTGGGCCCCAAAGAATATCTACGATGCTGGCATCTTTTTTAAAAATACTGATGACCCAGAATGCCAGAAAAACTAGGGCTGAAATGCCGAGGCTTTCAAGCGCGATTGATGTAAGCTGATCTGACATTTTAAATCCTTTCAATAATCATGGCCGAGCCTAAGCCAGCTGCGCCCGAAATAGCAACCATGCCCATAGTTTTGTCTTGGCGTTCGAGCTCATCGAGTAGTGTACAGAGGAGGATGCCTCCTGTTGCCCCCATAGGATGCCCCAGAGCAATAGCGCCGCCATTTACGTTTAATTTATCTCTGCTAATCCCAAGTTCCTGCATAAAGAGAAGGCATACCGCTGCATACGCTTCATTAAACTCAAACAGATCAATATCGTTGGCTGACATGTCAGCTTTTTTCAGGCAATCCTTTGCAGCTTCAATGCCACCGGTGAGAGAAAGAAGAGGATCGCCGCTTAGGTTGGAAACTGCTTTAATCTGGGCGCGAGGTTTAAGTCCGGCAGCTTCTCCCGCATCAGCAGAACCAAGCAGGATTAAGGAAGCAGCATCAGCGAGAGCAGGCGCTGACCCTACATGATGAATGTGGTTTACTTCATCATATTCCGGGTATGTATGCAGGAATGTTTTATCTGCGGTTGATGAGTTCATGATATCTACGAGGCTATCAAAGCTCGCCAGTTTTTCAGTGGTGGTGTTGGGCCTTGCCGTTTCATCACGAGCAAAATGACCATCATCAGTGCTTATAGATATGATTGAACGCTCAAAACGGTTTTCCGTTTCAGCGATGCCTGCGCGTTTTTGAGATTCCTCGGCGTAGGTATCGGCTTCATCGCGTGTAATACCTGTTTTTGTTGCTACAAAATCAGCCGCTGACCAGAGCGGAGAAAAGGAGCAGGCTTGCATAGTTGCTGGATCACTGTAGTAGGGCCCCGCGTCGGAAAAAGGCGCAACCCGGGACATGCTTTCAACACCACCTGCAAGCAATAACTTATCTAAAGTTGGCGCTTTGAGAGCTGCTATCTGGCACGCATCAAGGCCGGAACAGCAAAAATTATTTACTGTCAGCGCAGCGACGTCAGACGGGAGATTTGAGGAAAGAGCTAAGGCTCGGGCAATATTCCCGCCTTGTTCGCCAGTTTGCGTGACACAGCCCAGGATAAGGTCTGATATCTGTAGTTTATCTGTATGTCTCGTTTTGAGTGCATCAAGTAAAGTTTGCCCTAATTCTATGGGCTTGGTTTTTGTCAGGGCGCCACCGGGTTTTACAGCACCGCGCCCAGTTCGGACACCATCATAAATATACGCATTCACTTAAATCTGCTCCCCTCAGTATTTTAAGTAACTTTCATAACAATACTTACTATTCTCGTTAGAAGTCAAATAGAACTGTGCCCGACGTGGACAAGGGCCCTTTTATCCATTAACAGATAAGGGAGAAGATGACTCTATGAGCCAGATATTTAATGAGCAAAACCAAGCAAGAAACCACTGGTGCTATTGAACGTGCGATTGATGCTCTATGCGATACGCCCACCTTACTTTTGCTCGAAGGAGCTTGGCTTGGTGTAAAACGGTTCGATGAATTTCAGCAAAAAACTGGCCTTATGAAAGCCATGGTCAGCAGCCGCCTTAAAAAGATGGTTGAGATTGGTGTGCTTTATAAATCAGCCTACTGTGAAAAGCCGCCAAGATATGAGTATTTATTCACTGAGATGGGGCTTGATCTATTTCCTGTCGCAATGATGATGTTGGACTGGGAACAGACATGGTCTGATCAAGAAGGGCGCATTCAAGTATCCCTTTCCCATAGCACTTGCGAGGCAGGAAATGTAAAGCCCGTTTGTAGCTGTGCCGAATGTAATACTGAGGTTCGTATTCAGGATGTGGAGCATATCATTCATGCAGAAAGTGGTGCAGCTATCGGCGGTTACAGTAAACGGCGCAGGCAGGCGGGACTGGATAGAAAATCTACCGTTCTTTTTGATGAAATATCAGAAATATTTGGAGATCGTTGGCTCAGTCTCTTGATCCGTGCGGCATTCTTAGGAAGTAAACGATATGATACCTTCCTTGAAATGACGGGTATTTCTTCGAACATATTGGTGAGCCGGCTTAACCTTGGTATTGAAAAAGGTTTGTTTGTAAAACGGGCATACCAGAGCAATCCAAAGCGTTTTGAATATCTGTTGACTGAGAAAACATATGCTCTCTACCCTATATTGCTTTTTCTTGTGAAATGGGGGGATCGCTGGTTTGGGGAAAGTGCTAAAAATTCTGTGGAACTTGTTCACAAAACATGTTCAGAAAAGCTAGCGCCCCAAATTTCCTGTAGCCATTGCGGTAAAGAGATGACAGTTTTTAATACCAGTTTTAAAGTGGCGGAACCCGAGAGTTAATCATGTATTATTGTTTCTGTTCTAAGTTTTAGAAGGAACAAGAAATTAGTTTATTTGATGTAAAAGTTTACAGTTGCAAACGTTGGGGCGACCCAATAAGAGATTTGCAATACACGGCGGTTTATCTTTTCCGCGCATGCAGAGCTTTATAATTTAGATTTAGTATCTTTTGAGGGAGGGCAGACATGGTTCTTGAAGAACAGACACCAGAAATTAAAGACCCTCAAAATAATGATGCCGAAGCCCAGCACCATGAAGTGCAAACTGATGTGCATATGGATAGGGATTTTGTTCAAACCCTTCAATATGCTCTCAGAAAAGATGATGAAACCAAGATTCTGGAGCTTTTAGAAGAAGTTCATGCAGCTGATGTAGCTGATATTCTGGAGGTTTTATCGTCTGGTCAGCGTACAAAGCTTATTGCCCTTATCGGTGCTAATTTCCCTGCTGAGGTACTTTCAGAGATTGAAGGTGAAGCACAGGATGATCTCTACGAGCAGCTCCCCAATGAACAAATTGCGGAAGCGGTTACCGAGATGGAAACCGATGATGCGGTTTACGTTCTCGAAGAGCTGGATGAAGAAGACCGTGCTGAAGTTCTTGAGCAGCTTCCCACTGATGACCGGGTCGCGATTGAAGAAAGCCTAAGCTACCCCGAGGATTCTGCTGGTCGTCTGATGCAGCGAGACCTGTTCGCGATCCCTGAGTTTTGGACAGTTGGGCAAACCATTGATTACCTGCGCTCCGATAGCGAAGATATCCCTGATGATTTCTATGATGTTTTCATTGTTGATCCAATGCATAAGCCGATTGGTTCACTGCCGCTTTCTCGTATATTGCGTACAGCACGTGAAACAGCAATCGCGGATATCATGCGCCGGGACATCTTTAAGATTGATGCGGTAGCCGATCAGGAAGAAGTAGCATATCAGTTCAGTAAATATCATCTTATCTCTGCAAGCGTTGTGGATGATGCCGGGCGGCTTGTTGGTGTGATCACTGTGGATGATGTTGTTGACGTAATTGGTGAAGAAGCTGAGGAAGATATTCTTGCTCTCGGTGGTGTAAGAGACGAATCTGGCCTTAATGAAAGCTTTATAGAGATCACTCGTGGTCGATTTACCTGGCTGTTTGTAAATTTGCTGACCGCAATCCTTGCTTCTGCTGTGATCGGTATGTTTGAAGCTACGATTGAACAGATGGTGGCACTGGCAGTGCTCATGCCAATAGTAGCATCTATGGGCGGTAATGCAGGCACACAGACTATGACTGTATCCGTGCGCGCGATTGCCACCAAGGAACTTTCCTCATCAAATGCACTGCGGGTGCTGGTTCGGGAGTTTACAGCTGCAGGTGTGAACGGAACAGTGCTTGCCATAGTTTCTGGTTTGGTAGCGTGGTTTTGGTTTGATAGCTTGATGCTTGGCGGTGTATTTGCTGCAGCTATGATTTTCAATATGGTGGTTGCAGGGCTTTGCGGGCTTTTAATCCCGATGGGGCTCTATAAAATGGAGATTGATCCAGCAATTTCATCAAGCGTTTTTGTAACGACAATTACGGATGTTGTTGGTTTCTTTGCATTTTTGGGAATGGCAGCTCTCTTCCTGCTGTAGAGCGCTGGTTAGGACACATACGTGAACAAGGGCACCGTTTTACTGGTTGATGATGAACTGATTGTTTTGCAGTTGCAGGCAGCAGCTGTGCGCCATTTTGGTTTTGAAGCCATTATGGCAGATACAGCAGAAGAAGGACTGCATCTGGCTGGGAAACACAACCCATCTTTGATTATCAGTGATGTCCAAATGCCCGGTGAGGGTGGTTTTGATTTCGTAAATGGCCTAAGGCGGCGCGGCATTAAAACCATGCCTGTTATGTATCTTACTGGCTACGATGACATTATTACTGTGCGTGATGGGCTGAAAGCCGGCGGGGATGATTTTATTATCAAAGGCGGCCCTGTTGAAAACCTCCGCAAGCGCATTGCCTTCTGGATGACAAGTGGGTTTGTTGGCTTGCCAGATGAACTAAGAAGGCGTGCAATTGACGCTGTGTCTCTAGATAACTGTGAGGGATTTTCCGGTATAGAGAACTATTTTGCCGGTGATGATTTCCTTGTAGAACGGGCTACATCTCAAATGAGAGAAGAGGTGAGTTCACTGCCTGAAAATTATGGTTTCCGGATGATCGAACGTGTGTTTTTCATGGCGCGTCTTTCTCACATTGTTATCACCCAGTGTAGCGGATTTGGGGACCTTGTTCGTTTCCCTGAAGCGCTGGACCGTATTACAAGAATGCTTGATATGCCTTGGTCTAAGGATATGTCAGCCCTGTATAGTGAGTATGAATACTGGACGCAGGATATTCGGTTTGTAAAAGCTGGCGCTGAACCGCTTAAACCGTTTCAGGATTATCAGTGGCCTAATATCTGAATTCTGTTCGCCGAACTGCTATACCATCTCAGCTCAAAAATATTCCCTTTTGAAATCAAATCTTTAAAGCATATGTTGTGGCAATATATGCATAAGATCAGGTTAGCTATATTTCAGGGGGATATTTTGAATAATTTAATGAAGACAGTAGCCATAGGGGCTGTGATGGCTTTTTCTTTCGCTGTAGAGGCAGAAGAAAAAGTGGATTTGGATATTGTTTCTAAAATCCGGACAGAAGGCTTCGCAAATTCACAAGTTGAGAGCATCCTTCAACATTTGACCGATGATATTGGGCCGCGCCTTACTGGCACGCCAGCAATGTTGGAGGCTAACAATTGGACCAAAGAAAAGCTGGAGGAATGGGGTTTAAAGAACGCTAAGCTCGAAGGGTTTGAATTTGGTCCAGGCTGGACAATGGAAGGCGTTCAGGTGTTTATGACTGAGCCGCGTAAAACTCAGCTTTATGCCATGCCTATCAGCTGGCATCCGGGTACAGAGGGTGTGCTGGAAGCCGATGTGATATATGCGCCTATCCGTTCCAAGAAGGATTTTGAAAAATATAAAGGCAAGCTTGAAGGCAAGCTGGTAATGGTGGACCGGGTTCGTGATCAACGTGAACCAACCAATAAAGTATTCCGGCGACATGATAAAAAAGGTCTTGCTAAAATACAGAAGTTTGACACTGACATTGGCGGTAATGAGATTGATGGCTGGGTAAGCTATAAAAGCTTTTTCTATGAATTAGGTATGTTCCTGGAAGCAGAAGGCGCTGCGGGAATTATTCGTCGTTCACCGCGCACAGGTATGCTTATTGAAGCATCTGGCTACCGTCACCTTGAAGGGTTAACGGCAAAAATCCCGGGCGTTCGTTTAGCTGCGGAACATTATGCCCGTGCCGTTCGTCTTCTGGGTGAAGGAGAAGAAGTGAAAATGAGCCTTGATGTGGATGCAACTTTTCACACAGGCGATATGAATAGCTATTCCACTATTGCTGAAATCCCGGGGAAGGGTAGAAAGCCTGAGGTTGTTTTAGCTGGGGCACACCTTGATAGCTGGTTTGTCGGTGATGGTGCGGTGGATAACGGTGCAGGTGTTGCTGTTGTAATGGAAGCTGTTCGTATCCTGAAAGCTATTGGTGTTGAACCAAAACGCACTATCCGTGTAGGCCTTTGGGGCGGCGAAGAGCAGGGGTATTATGGTTCTCAGCAATATGTGATGGATCATTTGGCTTCACGCCCGGAAAATACGGCTGAGCGTCTGAAATATATGGCGCCATATGAAAAACACTACCGCCAGTTCCCGATTAGCAAGAAGCCGGAGTTTGATAAATTTTCAGCTTATTTCAATCTGGATAATGGTTCGGGTAAAATACGTGGTGTGTATGCGGAAGGTAACTCAGCAGCGGCTTCCGTTTTCAAGAAATGGTTGAAACCATTCCATGATCTAGGTGCTAATACAGTAACGTTAAATTCAACAGGCGGCACAGATCATGAAGTGTTTGATGATATTGGCTTGCCAGGCTTTCAGTTTATTCAGGATCCATTAGATTATGGCTCGAGGCTTCATCACAGCCAGCTTGATGTGTTTGACCACGCTTATATAGAAGATCTGAAGCAAGCATCAGTAATTATGGCGAGTTTTCTATACAACGCCGCTATGCGTGATGAAAAAATGCCGCGCAAGCCGATGCCGCACGCAGAGAAATAGAATTGTGGAAAGAGCTTTAAGGCGCTAAGGCGCCTTAATCGCCATATTATCCAGAAGCCGGATGTCACCCAGCCGCGCAACAGAAACCACTCTGGCTTCTTCGGTAATTTCATGAATTTCATGCAGTGTATCTTTGTGAACAATTGATACGTAATCTACAGCAGTGAACCCGGCTTTAAGTAAGGCATCAGAAGCCTCACCTTCCAAGACTCGTAAATCCTCGCCAGCTTCTGCCTTAGAAACGAGTTCTTTCAGTATCACATTGAAAGTGCCAGCAATCCTGCGTTCTTTTTCGCTTAGGTAAGCGTTGCGGGATGAAGCCGCCAAACCATCACTTTCCCTAATAAGCTTGCCACCAAGAATTTGAACAGGAATATCCAGATCACGTGTGAACTGCCGTATAACAGCCAACTGCTGATAATCTTTTTCCCCGAAGATTGCTACATCCGGTTGGCACTGCATAAAAAGTTTTGAAACGATTGTCGCAACACCATCAAAGTGACCAATTCGGTTGGCTCCCTCTAGGATCTCACTAAGACCATCAAGAGTAACGCGTGTTGTGTGCCCATCTGGGTACATCTCTTCAACGGAAGGAGCGAACACAATGCTTGCCGGGGTGGCTGCTAATTTTTCGCGGTCAGCTGCTTCTTGTCTAGGGTATTGATCTAAATCTTCATGCGCGCCAAACTGAGTTGGGTTTACGAAGATGGAGACGACAATGCGGTCAGAATGTTCTGCAATAGCGTTTACCAATGAAAGGTGGCCATGATGGAGGGCTCCCATAGTGGGAACAAGGCCTACGCGTAGGCCTTCTTTTTTCCATTCAGTAACCAAGCTGCGGATTTCACTAATGGTGCGCACAACAGGTGTCATTTTAGGCATTTTAAGCTCTTATGAAGTAGAATTGGTGGCGAGAGCTGCGTTATCCAGCCCACCTAATTCATTGTAATTAATGATAGAAAGAAGATCATTTACATAATCCGTCCCGCGCTCTGAATATTCAAGAAGAGCAGGGGCAAGCGCAGCACCAGTAAGGATAAGAGAGTGTTCCCTGAGTTCAGCGCGTCGGCGACGCAGTTCTGCATAACTGGCATGCCTGTTTAAGTTGGTCATATAACTGCTTACACTATCCAGCAGGTAATTAAACTTTTTGATGCGGTGGGTTTTACCTTCTTCTCTGGCACCGGGTACGCAGCCATCATCGTTTTGGTCCCATGTCCACTGCCCGAAAAGAGCATTGCATTGCTGTGCGAACTTACTTGTACCCCAACCCGTTTCGATAGCAGCTTGAGCGATTGCGAGAGAAACCGGCACAACATCAATTTTGTAGAGAAGTGCATCAATCGATTGAACGGAAGGCATTTTATCAAGCTTTACGCGGTATTTTTTTGCTGTTTTTGCCAGCCAGTCATTTTCAGCACCGCTAAGATCATTTTTTTGCTCAATCTTATCTCTAAGCGTGAGAAGGCGACCTCTGTCCGCGATGATAAGCTCATTAGATCGGAGGATGATCGGCAACATGGCTGACATGAATAGCCGTTTTTTCTCATTCGCATTTGGAATGTTGGGCAGAATATCAGGAAGGCGCGTAAGGTATACGCGTGGTACATCTTCCATTTCATGCATATCTTTATCCAACAACTGAGAGAGCTTCGCAGTAAGCTCAGCCTTACCTTTTGGCGGATATTGGTGTGCCAGATAGTTTGGTTTATCTGGGACAAAAGCATCTTCTCTGGATACACTAAGCATGTGTCTCGCAATGCCGATTGGGATAAGGGCCAATAGCGCTGCAAAGAGCAAATATGCCATAAATATACGCAGTTTATTGCGCACGATCAGTGTATCTCCCTTACTATTTTTTCTATATAATGATCATATAGAATATAGCATTTGGCAAAATTATGGATGCACAACTATTAAAGCATCGTTACAAGTGATGTTTTGCACCATTTTAGTTCTGTGTAAAGGGAGGAGGCTTCATGCCCGATAGTGCGGCTCAAAATCAAGGTCCGGTAAACGGCAGGCCATATCTTATTGTTCTTGGTAATGAAAAGGGTGGTTCTGGTAAGTCTACAACGGCAATGCACGTTGTTATCGCCTTGCTGCGTGATGGATACCGGGTTGGTACAATTGATCTTGATGCGCGGCAAAAAAGCCTAACTCGCTATATCGAAAACCGACAGGCTTTTTGTAAAGAAACCGGACATACGTTGCCGATGCCGGAAGTTCGAGTGATTCCTCGATCTGAACATCGTTCTTCGGATGCGGCGGAAGCTGACGAAAAAGAACGATTTGAAGCTGCTTATATTGAGCTTGCGGATAAAGTGGATGTACTTGTTATCGATTGCCCAGGAAGTGATACATATCTGTCTCGTCTCGCGCATACCGCTGCTGATACACTTGTAACGCCTGTAAATGATAGTTTTGTTGATCTTGATTTACTTGCTCGTGTGGACCCGGATACCCACAAAGTGATTGGACCAAGCCTTTATGCTGAAATGGTATGGAAAGCGCGTCAGCGCCGTTCTATGGCTGATGGTGGTCAGATTGATTGGATTGTACTTAGAAACCGTGTTGGGTCACTACATGCGAAAAACAAAGAGCGCGTTGAAGGTGTTTTAAGCGAGCTAACTAAACGGATTGGTATTCGTTATATTCCGGGATTAGGTGAACGTGTGATTTACCGTGAGTTATTCCTGAAAGGCTTAACGCTGATGGACCTTAAGGATACAGGCGGTGTTGATGGGAAGGGGCTTTCAATGTCTCATGTTGCTGCTCGTCAGGAAGTCCGGAACCTGATTGATGGTTTGGCGCTTTCTTTCCGTGAAAATGCAGTTTCATGATTGCTTATCTCGGCATAGGTATCTTGCTCGCGGGCGCTCTTATGGTACTCTTGAATTGGTGGGCGAATACAGATGTGAAAACTGCTAAATCAGCGGTCCTTTGGGGGATTCTCCTTGTTTGTGGTTTGCTGGCTTTGCTTCTTATCGCTTCGGGTAAGGGCATTGCAGCCATTTTCCCCGTCGGGCTTGCGCTTTGGAAAAGCCTCCCTGTATTGAAGGGGCTATTAGGTGGTGGCCGAGGTCCAGATGGTGAGACGCAAGGAAACAGGCAGTCCAGCCTCACTATCAAAGAAGCCTATGATATCTTAGGGCTAAAACCCGGTGCAACTGATGAAGAGATACTGGCAGCTTACCGTAAGCTGATGGCCAAATGCCATCCGGATACAGGTGGGAATGATTGGATGGCTTCAAAACTCAATGAAGCAAAAGATATTTTGTTAAAATAAACGTGAAACTTTTTCTTTTAAGCTGCACTTAACAATCCAAACTATATAGTAGTACCATATTGTTTATTAGTGTTTGATTTGGCTTTGTTGGAAAAGTTTTGTTCAAATATTTTGTCATCTTTATAGGTGTAATTGCCACTGTCACCGTCACCGCAGTTAATGCTGAGGATCAGCCTGTCAGAATAGGCCTGCTGAGCAATGTACCACCTTATGTTCAAAGTAATCCAACCCGAGGGCTGGAGCCTGATCTCATTCGTGCGGTCTATGGGTACTTAAATAAGGATGTGAAGCTTCAGCATATTCCTATTCTCCGCATGGACTATATGCTCGAGGAAGGCAAAACGGACGGTATCGCGATATACAGGTCTGGCAAAGTTGCTTGTTTTGAAAGCGATATCTTTAATTTATGGCATGATGGCCTTTTGATACATCCGGATATGAAAGGCCGTGTAAATGGTTTGGATGACCTTGCAGACCTTTCTGTAGGTAGCTTCCCTAACGTGGATATTGTGTTGCCAGATGTAGCTCCCAAGTTACCAATTAACTCAGCTACATACGTAACATTACATGATAGTCGGCTCGTTTATGATATGTTCAAAAGTGGCCGGCTGGATGCTTATGTTGGGGATTATTGGGTTCTTGAAAGTATCCACAAAAATCAACTGAAAAAGCCTGAATTGAAACCCTTTCATCTTGTAAAAACTTTTACGCCTACGGAGCGTAGAGTGTGCTTTGGTAATATGCAAAATAGAGATGAATTCAATAAAGGACTTAGGGCTATTAAGCGCTCCAAAGAATATGATGCCATCCAATTGAAATATAAACCTGAATAATTAAGCCTATCTGCTTAATTCAGGCGTTGATTTTTTCTGTCAGCCCTGACAATTTGGGCTATTAATTTAATTATTGAGGCTATCATGACCGCACATACTTTTCATTCAACTGTTCTTCGTGAATATGATATTCGTGGTATTGTTGGAGAAACCATCAGTACGGCTGATGCAAATGCCCTTGGTAAGGCATACGGTACGCAGGTTAAGCGTGAAGGCGGTAAAACAGTTTGTGTTGGTTTTGACGGTCGTATTTCTTCGCCAGATCTTTCAAATGCGCTTATCGAAGGGATCGCCAGTACAGGCGTGAATGTTCTAAATGTTGGCCTTGGTGGTACACCAATGCTTTACTATTCCGTATTTGAACTGGATACAGATGGCGGCATTATGGTGACAGGTTCCCATAACCCGCCAAATTATAATGGTTTTAAAATTATGAAGGGCAAGAAGCCTTGCTTTGGTGAGGCTATTCAAAGCCTTGGTCAAACCGCTGCTGCTGGTGACTTTGAAACAGGTAGTGGGTCGATTGAAGAAGTTGATATTTTTGACCGTTACATCGACCGCCTGATGCGCGATGTAGATATGCAAGATTTCAAAATTGCCTGGGACCCTGCGAATGGTTCAGCAGGTCCTGCTGTCGAGGCACTCGTAAAACGCTTGCCGGGTGAGCATATTGTTATCAATGCTGAAGTAGACGGTACATTCCCTAATCACCATGCGGACCCTACCGTGGAAAAGAATTTGCAGCAGTTGAAAGATGTTGTTGCTGCTGAGGGTTGTGATATGGGCCTTTCCTTTGATGGTGACGGTGACCGCATTGGTGCTGTAGATAGCCAGGGGCGCGTTGTATGGGGTGATCAGATGCTCGCTGTAATGGCTGGTGATCTGCTTAAAGAAATTCCTGGTGCACCAATCATTGCTGATGTTAAAGCTAGCCAAGCACTGTTTGACCGTATCGCAGAACTTGGTGGTGAACCTGTCATGTGGAAAACAGGGCATTCGCTGATTAAATCGAAAATGGTAGAGCTTGAAGCGCCGCTTGCTGGTGAAATGTCAGGTCATATTTTTTATAAGCATAAATTCTATGGTCACGATGATGCCATATACGCTGGCATTCGTTTTCTGAATGCGGTTTCAAAGCAGGGCGGTGATCTAGATGCCCTTAAGGATGGTTTGCCTGCCGCCATTAATACACCTGAACTTCGTTTCGACTGTGATGAAACTCGTAAATTTGAAGTGGTAAAAGAAGTGAAAGCACGGCTTGAAGAAGCTGGTGCTAATATGTCTACAGTGGATGGTGTACGCGTGCAGACTGAAGACGGTTGGTGGCTCTTGAGGGCTTCTAATACACAAGCCGTTCTTGTGGCTCGCTGTGAAGCATTATCAGAAGAAGGGCTAGAGCGTTTGAAGGTTGCCCTTGTGGCTGCTCTTAAGGCTTCTGGTGTAGCTGCGCCAGCAGACCTGTAGAAAAAAATCAGAATTCACGACATGTTTACCCTTTTAATGGACACTTTAAGCGTTACATTAAAAGGGTAACAGTTTCGGAGGACGGTTCTTGTCTGATAAGGATAAAGATCAAGGAAATAATGAAAATGGCTCAGGCACTGGCCTGCTGACCAAGCCAGAAACGAAAACCAAAAAGCCATCAATGTATAAAGTTATTTTGTTGAATGATGATTATACGCCGATGGAATTTGTTGTGCATATCTTGCAGCGTTTTTTCCGTATGACCATGGAGCAGGCAACAGACGTTATGTTGCAGGTTCATCAGAAAGGTGTCGGAATTTGTGGTATATTCACCTATGAGATTGCTGAAACCAAGGTAAACCAGGTTCTCGCGTTTGCAAAACAGCATGAACACCCTTTGCAGTGTACGCTGGAAAAGGAATAGCTATTCGCTCGCAAAATCACTGCGAATAGATTTATGACCGACTAAGGATTTTTATAGTGCCAAGTTTTTCACCACATCTGGAAGATACGCTCCATAGAGCGCTTAAAGAAGCTAATGATCGCAAGCATGAATATGCAACGCTTGAGCATCTTCTTTATTCTCTTCTTGATGATCCAGATGCAGTGGCAGTGTTGAGAGCATGCGGTGTAGATATCGATACACTGCGCGAACAGTTAATTGATTACCTTGATGAGGAAATGAATAGCCTGAAGGTAGAAACTGACGGGCTTGAAGCGACACCAACAGCTGGTTTCCAGCGTGTTGTGCAGCGTGCGCTTCTTCATGTTCAATCTTCCGGCCGGGAAGAGATGACAGGGGCCAACCTTTTGGTGGCGCTTTTCTCTGAACGTGAAAGCTATGCCGTTTTCTTCCTCCAAAGTCAGGATATGACACGGCTTGATGCTGTGAGCTATATCTCGCACGGCATCGCAAAAGTACCAGGCTTTGATGAAGAACGTTCCCCTAATGGCGTGGATGATGATATTGAAAATGTTGCGTCAGAAGCCGCTGATGCAGGTGAAGCTGCTCAGAAAAAACAGCAAGAAACAGCGCTTGGTGCTTACTGCGTAAACCTGAATGAAAAAGCTAAAGATGGTAAGATCGACCCGCTGATCGGTCGTGGGCCGGAGCTAGAGCGTGCTGTGCAAATTCTCTGCCGCCGTTCGAAGAACAACCCATTGCTTGTTGGTGATCCAGGCGTTGGTAAGACAGCAATCGCTGAAGGCCTTGCTCGCCGTATTGTAGAGGGTGAGGTACCCGGTGTTCTTGATAATGCTGTTATTTTTGCACTCGATATGGGGGCGCTGCTTGCAGGTACTCGCTACCGCGGTGATTTTGAGGAGCGTCTGAAATCTGTGGTGAAGGAACTGGAAGCCAAGGAAGGCGCGGTTCTGTTTATTGATGAAATTCATACCGTGATTGGTGCAGGTGCCACATCAGGTGGTGCAATGGATGCTTCAAATCTGCTTAAGCCCGCGTTGGCGAATGGCAGTATTCGCTGTATGGGTTCTACGACCTACAAAGAGTTCCGTAGTCATTTTGAAAAAGACCGAGCTTTGTTACGTCGTTTCCAGAAGATTGATGTGAATGAGCCGTCTGTTGATGATGCGATTAAAATTCTTAAAGGTTTGAAGCCTTACTATGAAGAACATCACAGTGTTCGTTATACGGCGGACGCTATAAAAACAGCGGTGGAACTTGCAGACCGTTATATCTCTGATCGCAAGCTGCCCGATAAGGCGATTGATGTAATTGATGAAACGGGTGCTGCTCAGATGTTGTTGCCGCCGTCACGCCGGAAGAAAACTATTGGTGTGAAGGATGTTGAAGCAGTTATTGCAACAATTGCTCGCATTCCGCCGAAATCGGTATCACGAGATGAAAGCCGTGTGATGCAAACGCTTGAGAAAGATCTAAAGCGCGTTGTGTTTGGCCAGAATAGTGCAATTGAAGCACTTTCCGCAGCTATTAAGCTTTCTCGTGCAGGCCTGCGAGAACCGAATAAACCAATTGGCTCTTATTTATTCAGCGGCCCAACAGGTGTCGGTAAAACAGAAGTTGCTCGCCAGCTTGCAAGCCTGCTTGGTGTGGAATTACACCGCTTTGATATGTCTGAATATATGGAGCGGCATTCCGTTTCGCGCCTTATTGGCGCGCCTCCAGGCTATGTTGGATTTGACCAAGGTGGTTTGTTGACTGATGCCGTAGACCAACATCCGCACTGTGTGCTTTTGTTGGATGAGATTGAAAAAGCGCATCCTGATCTCTTTAATGTGCTCTTGCAGGTTATGGATAACGGAACGCTTACTGATCATAACGGTAAGAAGATTGATTTCCGTAATGTTATCATCATCATGACCACAAATGCCGGTGCCCGTGAACTCAGTAAGAATAGCATTGGTTTTGGCCGTGATACGGACGATACGGCAAGTGATGAAGCTATTAAACAGACATTCAGCCCTGAATTCCGTAACCGTTTGGATAGTGTCGTACCGTTTGGCTTCTTACCACCAGAAGTGGTTGCTCGTGTTGTAGAGAAGTTTGTACTTCAACTTGAAATTCAACTCGCTGACCGCAATGTGGAGCTTTCTCTTACAGAAGAAGCGAAAAACTGGTTGGCGGAAAAAGGTTACGACAAGCTCTATGGTGCTCGTCCGCTTTCCCGCATTATTCAGGACAATATCAAGAAACCGCTCGCCGATGAACTGCTGTTTGGTAAGCTTGCAAAGGGTGGCGAAGTGGTTGTGAAGCTGAAAGATGATGAACTAACGTTTGAAATCATCCCACATGTGACGGCTGCACAGAAGAATACTACTGGCCCGTCAGCGGGCGGCAAGGAAGAGCGCACACCTGAGCCGGTAAAATAATCCATGATTATTGAAACTGAACGTTTAATTCTGCGTCGATGGACGCAGGATGATAAAAAGCCGTTTGCTGCGATGAATGCAGACCCTGAAGTGATGCGCTTTTTCCCAAGTACGGTAGGTGAAGAGCAATCGAACGCTGCTGTTGACCGAGCTATTCAACACCAAAAAGATTATAGTTTTTGCTTTTGGGTTGCTGAGTTGAAAGCCGACGGTCAGTTTGCAGGTTTTATCGGCTTACAGCACGTTCCAGATGCCTTGGAATGCGCGCCAGCAGTGGAAATTGGTTGGCGACTTGCCCGCAGCACTTGGGGCCAGGGATTAGCACCTGAAGGAGCCCGTGCCGCGCTTCGTTACGGATTTAATGTTCTTAAGCTCGACGAAATTGTCTCTCTAGCACCAAAGCTCAATAAACCATCACTTCGTGTGATGGAGAAAATTGGTATGAAAACAGATGCAGTAGATGATTTTGAACATCCTCTTCTCGCGGAAGATAGCCCTTTAAGGCCTTGCGCTTTATATAGAATTAAGCGCTAACCCTTTTTGAAAGGGGTGTGTTTTGAAAGAATTTTTGCTTCAAACGCAACCTGATGTTTTTCTTGTCTCAGGAAATTTGCAACGGCGTCTCTGAAGCCTTCATTGACAATCCAGTGGGCACTGTATGTTGTTGTAGGAACATATCCTCTTGCAAGCTTATGTTCGCCTTGCGCGCCAGCTTCGACGGTTTTAAGGCCATGTTTGACGGCATAGTCTATTGCCTGATAGTAGCAGGCCTCAAAGTGAAGGCAGGGGTGATCTTCTATGCAGCCCCAATAACGACCATAAAGAGTTCCACCGCCAATCAGATTTAAGGCACCTGCAATAGGGTTTCCATCTCGTTCACATAGGAATAAAACAATGCTTCCGGGCATGGTTTTACCGATAGTTTGGAAGAATTCCTTGTTAAGATAAGGTTGGCCCCACTTTCGAGCGCCTGTATCCAGGTAAAATTCAAAAAAAGCATCCCAATGTGCGTCCGTGATATCGGCCCCCTGAAGCCAACGAATAGTGATGCCATTCTCAGTGGCTGTTCGTCTTTCTTTACGGATTTGTTTTCTTTTTCTTGATGATAGATCTTGTAAGAAGTCATCAAAGGTATCGTAGCCATCATTTTGCCAATGGAACTGTTGAGTGTGCCGTACAAGAAAGCCATTTTCTTCAGCGAGTTTGGCTTCAGTATCTTCTATGAAGGTTAAATGGCTTGATGAAATACTTAACTTTTCCGCCGCCGCTGCAACACCAAGAAGAAGTTGAGATTTGATATGGGTATCATTGTCTTTAGCAAGCAGCCGAGGGCCGGTAACTGGAGTGAAAGGAATACTGGATTGAAGCTTTGGGTAATATGAACCGCCTGCATTTTCGTAAGCGTTTGCCCAGGCATGGTCGAAAACATATTCGCCGTACGAATGTGATTTCACATATAGCGGTACTGCTCCCACTAGAATGCTGTCTTCATCCCTCAGGCACATGTGATAGGGCTGCCACCCTGTTTCAGCGGCCACCGAACCGGATGTTTCCAGAGCTGCGAGAAAAGCGTGGTTTACAAATGGATTACTACCCGCGAGTGTGTTCCAATCACGCGCGGGTATTTCGTTAATATCAGGAATAAGCTCTAGCTTAAGCTCAGTAGCTTTCACCACTTCAGAACCTTATGATTGATCACCAATAACAGCAGGAGCTTCAAAAATTAAGGCATCTGCATGCTCGCGTCCAACTTTTTCCTGCATATCTGTTCTTACGGTCCATGTTAGCAGTGGTTTGCCTGTTTTTCTCCAGCGCTCGCAGGCGCTGTTAGGCATAAGATTAATATCGCAGGCGATAAAGTCAGGTTTGGTTTTCCTGAGGACAAATGGCCACATTAGGCGGGCTTTCCAGTTTAGAAGCATTTCTCTGCCAACCACCAAACCACGAGCATATTTAGGCATATACTGCCTGAACCACCGCACGATGCGAGGATCAAAGCTCATAACAGCGACTGGGCCAGCATAGCCTTCAAAGCAGTGGCGTACACCAGCGCATACTTTTTGAATATCATCGTGTTCAGGCGATTTGATCTCAATAAAAATTGGGACACGACCATCAACCAGATCAAGCACATCGGCAAGGCTTGGCATCGGTAGCCCCGTGTTGCCGACTGTATATTTTTTCAGTTGCTGGAAACCCCACTGATCAACAGAGCCTTTACCTTCTGTCAAACGTTCCAAGGTGGCGTCATGAAAAACCACTACGATATTGTCAACGGTGGCTCTGACATCTATTTCAACTGCGTATCCTGCTTCAACAGCGGCCTGAACCGCTGCCAAAGAGTTTTCTTCTCGTTCACTCCCCGTGGTAAACAAACCACGGTGGGCAATATCGAGATCGGTTATCCAAGGAAAACTTCGCTTAGGAGCTTTTGCTGCCATAAATCCTGCTATTCAATTTCAACAAGTGCATCAATTTCTACTGGAACATTCAGGGGCAGGGCGTTTGTGCCAACCGCTGAACGGCTATGACGACCCTTATCACCAAATACTGCTACCATTAGATCACTGGCTGCATTGATTACTTTTGGCTGATTGCCAAAACCGTCAACGCAGTTCACGAAACCCCCAAGTTTAACAATACGCTTAACACGGTTTAGATCACCGTTCGTGGCTGCCTTCAGTTGTGCAATAATGTTCAGGCCACATAGTTTTGCGGCCGCACAGGCATCTTCTTCTGAAACTGTATCACCCACTTTTCCTTCAAAAGCGAGTTTACCGTCCTGCATTGGTATTTGGCCTGAAACACTTACCAGGTTACCCGTAACAATAAATGGTAAGTAATTTGCTACCGGAGCCACAGGCGTTGGAATATCAATACCAAGTTCTTTTAGATTTGCTTCAACACTCATGATCCAACTCCAAAACAGATCGATTAATAATTTGGTAACTATATTAGATATTGCCGTACAAATGTCTACAGACAATAAAAAAGGAGCTTCAAACAGAAGCTCCTTTTGTGTGAACTGATGAGGTTAATCTTTTATGCCGTGCGCAGGTGTTTCCCGCGGCGAGTTTGTTTGTCGTTATACATCGCCATATCAGCTGCTTCGATAAGTTCTGCAGGATCAGTGGCGCCATTGAATGGTTGAATGCCAAGGGAGCATTTTGCCGGGATTTTTGTATCGGCGAATTCGATGGTGAGTTCATTTACGGCGCGCTGGATGGCACGAAGTCGCTTGCGGCCTTGATCTTCCGAACAGCGCGTTAGAATGATTGCGAATTCATCACCTGAAATTCTGGCTACAATATCTACGGGGCGAATAAGTTTTGTCAGTAATTTAGCCACGCGGCGTAGCAGCAGGTCACCTGCGCTGTGACCATATTCGTCGTTGATGGCTTTGAAACCGTCGAGATCAATAAACCCGAGAACACCTGATTCACTATGGCGTGCAGCTGATGAGAGCGCACGACCAAGTGCAGCGCGAAGGCCTCTGCGGTTCGGAATGCCAGTTAGTTCATCGGTTACAGAAAGCTGTTCTAGATAATTGATACGGCTTTCCTGTTCTGCCATGCGCTGTTCAGCGGTAGCCGCATAACTTAGAACTTCCGTAATCAATTGCCAGCCATCGCTATCAAACTTAACGTTTGCGTTGGCAGCATTTTTCATAAGTTTGCCAGCAAGCGTGCTGATATAAGGGTTAATTTCAGCGCGTTCTGACAGTTTTTCTTTTGATTGTTCAATCACACTAACCTCCTCACGGTTCTACACGCTTTTTTATAAGCAAGTGTTATGCCACAGGTGGTGCAGTTTAGTGCCTTGATTAATCAGGGTTTTTTGGTGTCTTTTTTCTGCTGGGAAGATGTTGCCGATTGAAAGTTACGCCCTTTGGAAATTGCTGCCGTGCCAAATTTCCCTTTAAGCTTATCCATTGCTCGTTCAGCGTTGGTTCGCTTGGTGCGTTCCGGTTCAATCAAATCTGGTTGATCTGCTTCGATCAGAGGGCGGAAATGACTCATTCCGATACCAATAAGCCGGTATGGAGTTCCGTCAATTAAAGGCTTTAAAAGGCTTTGGCTCACTTCAAAGATGGTTCCAGCCATTTGAGTGGGGGCGTCTAAGGTGCGGGAGCGCGTGATAATGCGGTGCATGCTGGTTTTCAGCTTGAGTGTAACGGTTGAGCCCGCCAGTTCTTTCCGTTTCAGATCACTTGATACTGTTTCACTAATATCCCAGAGTTTTTCTTCAAGGGAAGGGTAATCCGCCAGATCTCTGCTGAGTGTGCGTTCGGCAGATACACTTTTAGCACCGCTTTGTGGCTGAACTTTTCGGTTATCAATGCCGCGCGATAGATTATAGAGCCGCATCCCCGTTTCGCCGTACCGACGGGCAAGAGAGCTTTGGCTCTGCTCTTGTAATTGGCAAATGTGGGTGAAACCATCTTTGGCTAAGTTTTTAGCTGACTGCTTTCCAATACCGTAGATCGCGGTTATCGGTAGCTTTCCGAGAAGTTCTTCTTTTTCACTATCCCCTATAACAGTAAAACCGCGAGGTTTATCCATATCAGATGCTAGTTTGGCGAGGAATTTATTTGGAGCAAGTCCTACTGAAACTGTAATCCCGATTTCTTTTTCAACTTCGTTGGCAAACTTGGCGAGAAGCACGGCCGGTTTTGCCCCGTGTAGTTTTTCAGTGCCTGTAAGATCAAGGAATGCTTCATCAATGGAAAGTGGTTCAACAAGCGGTGTAAGTTCTTTCATTTTCTCACGAATTTGCCTGCCTACCTCGCCGTAACGTTTCATTCGTGGGCTTACAAAAAGTGCATCTGGGCATAATTTTTTAGCTTTGTAGATTGGCATAGCGGAGCGAACGCCAGACATACGGGCAATATAGCATGCTGTTGAAACTACACCCCGGTTTGAACTGCCGCCAATGATAAGGGGTTTGGTCGCATATTCAGGGTTATCGCGTTTTTCGACAGACGCATAAAATGCATCACAATCAATATGAGCTATACTGAGATCCAGTAATTCTGCATGTGAAATGATACGAGTTTTCTTACAGGCAGGGCAATGCCCTTTGCCTTCAAAAGTATGAAGGCAACTACGACATAAACTGAAAATGGTTTCTTCAGAATCAGTCATAAGGTTAAAGTCTGGCAGCGCCGCGAATACCGCTTGAGCAACCATGTTTAGCTTGAATAAACTGCGTGTTACATGCGTTTGGCATAATATAATTAGTGATGCGTTTCGGCAATTTCTGATAGATTTGCTTTATATTTGATAGACCACCACCAAACACAATCACTTCGGGATCAAGCGTATTAATTACTGTACCAAGAGAGGCTGCAAGCTGTTCAATAAACAGATCGATCGTTGCTTGAGCTTCTGGCGTTTGCATATTTGCTATTTCTTCCGCGCTGATATGTTTGCCTGTTTCAGTTTCAAAGCTTTGGCTGATACCGGGGCCTGAAACCCAGTTTTCGATGCAGTTTATTCTGCCGCAATAGCAGTTTCTGTCAGTAGTAACCTGGTAGGGAAGGGGATTATGGCCCCATTCACCCGTAAGAGCATTTGGACCTGTTATCAGGTTGTTGTGCGCTACATAGCCAGCACCTACGCCGGTGCCTAGAATGGCACCGAAAACGGTTGCTGCACCTGCTGCTGCGCCGTCAGTTGCCTCAGATAAAGTCAGGCAATCAGCATCATTGGCCATTTTTATGCTTCGTTTCAGGCCTTGCTCGATATCAGTTTTCAGGTTCTTTCCATTCAGGCACGTTGAATTGCAGTTTTGCATAACACCTGTGAATGGAGAAATTGAACCGGGGGTACAAATACCAACACTTTCAGCCGCTCCTTCAAGGGCTTCCAGTTCGTTGATAAGCTGAACCACCGTGTGAACTGTTTCGTGGTATAGGCCTTGAGGAGTGGTTTTCCGAATTCGTTTTGTCTCATTTCCATTGGCATATAAGCCAACAGCTTCAACCTTAGTACCACCTAGATCTATACCAATCTTCATATCATGCCTTTAGCAGGTCTTTTAAATAATGTGTTAGCTCCGGCCACGTATCAATACGCGCATGGCTATATTCAGTTTGTGGGATCATAGCACGAAGACGCTTATCCGCCACAAAATGCACCCTGTGGGTGTCAGGACTTAGTTCCGCCACCGATGCATGCTGCGGCGGGAGGTCATCAACAAATACCGTGCGGCCAGATGTAAAATCCGTAAAACGTTTTACCGCAGCGCCTTTATCACCCTTGTTTGAGATTACTGGGCAGTGAATACCTTGTTCTCGAAGGCTGTTTTCACGTCGCTCGCGACAATGTGAAGGTACGTTTGTAAGCACTGCTACCTGAAAATGTTCTGAAAGCTCCGCAATAGCGTCTACGGCACCATCTACCACCGGTACATGATCAACGCATTCATCAAAGAAACTGCCGATTAGCTTTTTTACCTGAAGAGGGTCTGCGAGCTTATTTGTGGCTTTGTGGTAAACGTTCCCGGATATTTGAAAACTGGTGAGCCGAAGTTCAAAGCCATGGTTAAGCATGTGGCCTTCAAGTGTTTCTACAAATTTCAGGAGAACTTCATCTGCATCCAGCAGCAGGATGGGGTGCTCTGAGTTTAAGGTTTGTAGAAGCGTTTCCATATATCACCATTCTTGGCCTACGCCGCCGCCAAGGGCGCGCCAGGCATGTACAATATTCTCTGGTTTTTCACCGGTTTCTTCAGCAAATGAAATTAGATCAGGCTCGTTTGAAATCAAAAAATCAAGAATACTGGCTTGAAAATCCACTTCAGCGAGATTGGCACGTATCTCATCTGGTGAAAGACCACTCAGTGCCAAGAATCTATCTCTGAGCGTGTCATCACCTACAATAAATCCAATTGCCTTAAAGGCGATTTCTGATGCAAAATCGGGTGACATGAGAGAAAACCTGCTTGATGTTGGTGTATTCCGTAATAATTAGAGATAGATAATCGATTTATTTAGGGAGTGTTAACATTAAAATGCAAAAAACAGTATTTAACACCCTAGTCGGGCTTGTGTTTTCCACTAAACCACGACTATTATTTAAATTATAGTATTACTAGCACCTTACGAAGGGCCAGAAATCGCGATGGGAAAAAAGATCCTGATAGTTGAAGACAACGAACTGAATATGAAGTTGTTCTGCGACCTTCTTGAAGCACATGAATATGAAACTATTCAGACAAGAGATGGTATGGCTGCGCTTGAACTAGCGCGTGAACATGAGCCTGATCTGATTTTAATGGACATTCAGTTACCAGAGGTTTCTGGATTGGAAGTTACCAAATGGCTGAAAGAGGATGAAGACCTGCGTAAGATTCCTGTTGTAGCTGTTACAGCCTTCGCTATGAAGGGTGATGAAGAGAAAATTCGCGAAGGCGGCTGTGAAGCTTATATCGCGAAGCCAATTTCAGTTGGCCACTTTTTGGAAACAGTAAAGCAGTTCGCAGGGTAATCCTCCATGACAGCACGGGTGCTGGTGGTTGACGATGTTCCACCAAATGTAAAGCTTTTAGAAGCGAAACTCACGAGTGAGTATTTTGACGTACTCACCGCATTCAGTGGCCCTGAAGCGCTGGATGTAATTGGGCGCGAGCACCCGGATATTATTCTTCTCGATGTTATGATGCCTGGTATGGACGGCTTTGAAGTATGTCGCCGTATTAAAACAGATCCAAGCACAGCTCATATCCCTGTTGTTATGGTAACAGCACTTGATCAGCCTTCTGATCGTGTTGCGGGTCTTGAAGCAGGCGCTGATGATTTTCTTACCAAGCCTGTACAGGATTTAGCGCTTTTTGCACGTGTTCGCTCTCTCGTCCGGCTTAAAGTTATGATGGATGAACTCCGCAACCGGGAAGCAACTGGTGCGAATATGGGCTGGGAAAACGAAGAAGATGCTCCGCTTGATTTCGAAGTACCAACGGACGGCAATATCCTGATCGTTGATGAGCAAGAACGTGTAATGGAACGCATCGCACGTGCTCTCGAAGGGGTTGGTGAGTTGACGTTCATCGCTGGCGGTGATGATGCCGCTGAACGTGCTCGTGAAAAGAATTTTGACCTGATTATTGTATCTCTCACTATGCGCAATACAGATGGCTTGCGTGTATGTTCTAAACTCAGGTCTTTTGAAGAAACACGCCATGTGCCGATTCTGGTAATGGTGGATGACGGCAATACCAAGTTGCTGGTTCGTGCACTTGAAATGGGTGTGAACGACTATGTGGTGCGTCCGGTTGATCGTCTTGAGTTTCTTGCGCGGGTCAAAACTCAGTTGAAACGCAAACGCTATGCAGACAAACTTTGGGAAAACTTCCATTTATCCATGCAGCTTGCGACAACAGATGCGGTGACAGGGCTTTATAACCGTCATTATCTTACAAGCCACATGGATACCCGTCTTGCAGCTGCTCACAGCAGCGGTAAGCAGCTTTCAGTGCTTATGATGGATATTGATCACTTTAAAAAGGTGAACGATACCTATGGGCACGCTGTTGGGGATATTGTTCTCAAAGAATTTGCAAACCGTATCGCGAAAAATATCCGTGGTGTTGATCTGGCAGCACGTTATGGCGGTGAGGAATTTGTTGTGATGATGCCTGAAACACCAACAGATTGGGCCTATATGATTGGTGATCGCCTTCGTCAGGAAGTGTGTGATAACCCATTTGAGGTTGGCTTGGCTGAAGGTCCTATCAATATTTCTGTATCCATTGGTGTGGCATCAAATAAAGAAGGGCAGTCACCATCCCAGCTTCTGGAAGAAGCGGATAAAGCTCTTTACGCAGCGAAGGAAGCTGGCCGTAACCGTGTAATTATTGCAGGCGCATAATAGGAAAAGCCTTGAATAATGAAGCAGCTGAAAAGCTATTATTTTGGATGGTTTTTGTCCTGCCCACTTTAATGGTGTTCACAGCACTTCCAATGATTTTAGAGATCGTACCTCCTAATGGCGCGATTGGTGTTCGTACCGCGGTTTCACTCTCTTCTGAAGAAGCGTGGTACGCTATAAATTTTCGCGCAGGTGTTGCGATAGCTATTAGTTCAGTACTTTCAATTATACTCAGTCTTGGTTTGATGAAATATTTGAACAAGACGAAAACTCAAAAAAGCCTCTATGCTCTCGTTAGTTTTGGTATCTTGTTTATGATAAGCCTCTCTGTTGAGGATCAAGCGTATTAAGTTTTAAAGTTTAGTTTCCTATCTTTCAGGCATGCCTGTTTCTATAGGTAGTCTTTGATCTTGTGACCATTCATTCCAAGACCCAAAATATGTAGCAATATTCTTGAAACCCGCTTGCTTCAGCGCAACATAGGTATTTGAGGTGCGGGACCCCTTAAAGCAATATAACCAAATAGGTTTTGAAAAATCTATTCCAGCATTAAGACATTCTGCTCTTACTTCATTTGGGGACTTTATTGAACCATCTGGTTTCATCATTCGATACCATTCAAGCCACTTTGCGCCTGGTATACGGCCTTTTCTGGGGGAAAAGTCCTTCCCGTATGGTGAACTGCTTTCACCAATCCATTCATCGACATCCCTTACATCAAGAAGTGTTACCATATTTTGATTGAGTGATGAAAGTACATCATATTTGTCCACGATAAGGCTTTTGCCAGCTTCAGATAATTCGAAATTTGCGGGTGTAATTTTTGTGATAAATTCTGTCACCGAGTATCCATTGGAAACCCACGCATCCAAGCCTCCATGCAGCACATGGGAATTATCGTTTCCCAAGTAGGAAAGGATGAAATGGCCTCTGCATGATTGGCCAAATCCACTCCGCATATCCTGTTCGTAAAAGACCACTGTTTTTTTGTTATTTATACCAGCGTCTCCAAATTTCTTAGCCAGAAATTTCCGCATGGCGCTTATGCCAGTTTTATCGGATGAGGCTAGATAGGTGAAGATATCTGGTATGTTGACAGCACCCTTTATATGAGCTGCTTCAAAAGCTTCTTTTGAACGCGTATCCACAATAGCGATATTATCTTTTGCCATGAAGCAGGCGAGTTCTTTAGGCTCAATTAGGATATTGGGTGCGATCATCAGTTTATTCCATGTTAATTAGATATTGGCCTCTGAACTTATGTTCGGGACTTTTGAGAAACAAGAAAAACTATCTATCAGTAGGTAGATTCATTGTGAAGTTAAATTGAAGGAAATGGTACAGCCAGATTTAAAGAGAATAAGAGATGGCAAATATGCAAAAAAAAACGCCGCAGCCAGTTAGGCGCGGCGTTTCTTTAGATCTCATAGAATCCAAGATTACTTAATCTTAGCTTCCTTAAACTCTACGTGCTTACGTACAACCGGGTCGTACTTACGCTTAACCATTTTCTCGGTCATTGTACGAGGGTTCTTTTTAGTTACGTAGAAGTAGCCTGTGTCAGCAGTGCTAACAAGCTTGATCTTGATGCTGGACGGCTTTGCCATCTGATTAACTCCAAGAAAACAGTTATTCCCGGCCGCACAATGCAGCCTGTGTGAGGGCGCAAAATACCCACAGCGGGGCAGAAGTCAAGCTTTGTTTATCAAAGCACATCATTTTTATGTATTCTTTTAAAACTATTTCAGGATACTAACGAACAAGTAACTATTTTTGTGCGAATAGAAGTAGAAATTTTTTAGTTGTGAGGAAGGCTTATGTCCGGGTTGGAAAACGATCTGCTTGAAGAACTCAAGAATGAGGCAATCGATACCGTCGAAGATCGACTCCAAAATATTCATGATGCTTTAAAGGGAATTCTTGACGGTACCCTTGAAGGCAGGCAAGCGTTGGCGACTATTCGCCTAGAAGCACATTCTCTGAAGTCTGTGGCATCTAGCTTTGAAATGAAAGCGCTTAAGGTGATGTGTCACCGGTTTGAAGATTATTTCTTTAACCTGACAGAACTTACCGAATCTAATGTTAGTGATATTCAATTTTTTGCTGATCGCATGGCTGAATGTTTAGAAGCCTTTATTGCGGGTAAAGAATATGATGTTTCTAAAATGGTGCGTCAGCTTCCCAATAAAGGCGGCTTTGAGGTAGGAGATATCATTGTCTCTGAAATCGAAGTGATGCTTGTTATGGCGCCAGGTACTGCAACCAAAATTGTAACTCGTGAACTTCTTGAATGTGGTTACCGTATGGTGAATGTTGCAACCACTATGGATGCTATTCAGTTGATTCCTTCTATGAAGCCAGATGCAGTGATCATTTCTCGCCATATGCCTGAACTGACAGGTGTTGATTTGGCGGCGGCTCTGAAGGCTATGCCAACAACGAAGAATATCCCTGTTGCGCTTTTGGCAACAGATGACGGCAAACTAACTGGCTTGCCGAAATCTGTTCCTGTGCTCCGGAAAGGATCAAATTTCGCGGATGATGTGGCTGATGTGTTTGTACAACTGGGTATTCTCTAAAGAATACCTATTTCTTCTTTCTAGGGGCGTTGCGGCTACGGCTGTGGCGCCTTTTTTGGTTTTTGATGCGTTCTTTGCTGTTACGGCGTGGTTTACCAGATACAGAACCTGCATCGCCTTCAGTTACCAGCTCAAGTTTTAAACCGCCGGTGAACTGGTTTGCTTCTGTGAGACGTACATCAAGCTTGTCACCCAGCTTGAATTCCTGTCCGTAACGTTCACCAACCAATTTGTGTTGATCTTCATCAAGTACGTAATAATCGTTGCCGATCTCTGAGATTGGAATTAGGCCATCGCCGCCGGAAGGCTCTAGTTCTACGAATAGGCCAAAGCGAGTTACACCTGTTACGCGGCCGATGAATTCATCACCAATATGATCAGAAAGGTATGAAGCCATATAACGGTCAGTCGAATCGCGTTCAGCTGCCATAGCTCGTCGTTCAGTGCCAGAAATCTGCTCACCGATTGATCCCATATCCAGCATCTCACGTTCTGTAAGGCCGTCATCGCCCAGTTTAAGGGCTTTCACGAGCCCACGGTGCACGATCAGGTCTGAATACCTACGGATAGGGGAGGTGAAGTGTGCGTAGCGTCTAAGAGCAAGGCCAAAGTGCCCAAGGTTCTCTGGGCTATAGTAAGCCTGTGTCTGGCTTCTGAGCACTACTTGGTTCACCATCTGCTCATAAGGCCCATCTTTTACCTGATTAAGAATGCCGTTAAACAGACGCGGCATCATCACGGCACCCTTGGCGAGCTTCATCTTCAGCGATGCAAGGAATTCCCGCAGGCTATCAAGCTTATCCATTGATGGTTCTTCATGCACGCGGTACATGGCTGGAACGTTTTTATCTTCGAGGGTTTCAGCCGCACATACATTGGCTGTTACCATAAATTCTTCCACTAGGCGGTGGGTGTCTAGCCGTTCTCTAAGCGCAATACCTTTTACCTGTCCCAAATCATCCAGTTGGATACGGCGCTCAGGCATATCAAGCTCAAGCGGATCACGTTTTTCGCGAGCACTCATAAGGGCTTTGAAAGTACCGTAGAGCGGCTTTAGCACGGACTCCAGTAGTGGCTCGGTCATTTCATCAGGCATGCCGTCCAGCGCACGTTGGGCTTGCTGGTAATTAATGTTGGCATGGCTTTTCATCAAGCCGCGTACAAACTGGTGGCGAAGCTTCTTGCCGTTTTTATCGAACCACATATGAACGGCCATACAGGCGCGCTCTTTTCCCGGCTGCAAGCTACAAAGGCCGGCTGAAAGTACTTCAGGCAACATTGGGACCACACGATCCGGGAAATAACAGCTGTTACCGCGGCGAAGTGCTTCTTTATCCAGCGGGCTATCAGGCTGCACATAATGGGCAACGTCAGCGATTGCTACGATCGCATGCCAACCGCCTGGATTAGCAGGATCAGGATCTTCCTCCGCCCAGATGGCATCGTCATGATCGCGTGCGTCAGCGGGGTCAATTGTGATAAGCGGCACGTTTCTTAAATCTGTACGGTTGCCAAGGTCAACAGGCTTCGCGCGGTCAGCCGCTTTGGTTACATGCTGCGGAAATTCATACGGAATATCGTGGGCATGAATAGCGATCATGCTAATGGATTTTGCAGCGGCTACATCACCTAAACGTTCTTTAATGCGCGCACGACGAGGGCCTAGTTTGCGGCGGTTGCTGCTTCTGATGAATTCAGCGGTTACAAGTTCGCCGTCTGCAGCGCCGCGAGTATCTTCGCGGTCAACCCAATATTCATCACGGTCTTTCTTGTTTACTGGGTGAATTCGACCACCATTTTCATTCCCCTTGAATACACCGAGGATGCCAGAAGGGGCAGCGCGCAGCGTTTTAATTACTTTAGCGCGGTAAATTGGTGGATCATCTTTCACAGGAATTAGATGAACAAGGGCGCGGTCGCCTTTACCCATTGCAGGCGTCTTTTTACGTCGACCTTCCTGAATATAGATAGTGGGGGGAGGGCCATCACCTTGATAGTTTTCGAGTTTTCCGAGAGGATCACCATGCTTATCAAGACCTGCGAATTCAATAACTTGTACGCCGGGCAGACGATTTGCAGGCCTTAGGGCACGCTGTGTATCTTTGGCAATATGGCCTTCTTCAACAAGTTCTCTCAGAACTTGCTTCAGCATAATTTTTTCCTGGCCTCTAATGCCAAAAGCGCGAGCAACCTCGCGCTTTGTAACCTTGCCTTCATAGCCTTTGATGAAGTCAATCAGTTGTGCTTTTGTCGGGAACTCTCCCGTACGGTCTTTAGCCAATTAAGGTCTCTTTCTTTATAACCCGGTATGAAAGCGCCTTATGACGCTTTCTTCTTCGGGGCAGCTTTCTTAGCTGTTGTTTTCTTTGTCGTAGTCTTTTTCTTGGCAGCAGTTTTTTTCTTCGCTGGTTTTTTCGCAGCTTTCGCGGCTAACCATTCAAGAGCTTGCTCAAGTGTTACAGACTGTGGATCAGTATCTTTTGGCAGCGTTGCATTCACACGCTTATGGTTCACATATGGGCCGTAGCGACCATCAAGAACGCGTACTGGGCCTTCTTCCTCAGGGTGCTCACCAAGTTCTTTCAGAACTGTTTTAGAGCCACCTTTTTTCGCCGCTGTTTCAGCGATAAGTGTGACAGCGCGGTTTAGGCCGACAGTAAAGACATCTTCGCTGCTTTCCAGTTTCGCATAGGTGCCGTCATGTGCCACATACGGGCCGTAACGACCAATGGCGCTAGTAATAGGTTTACCAGTTTCCGGGTGCGCCCCCACTTCGCGAGGAAGGGATAAAAGCTGTAAAGCTTTTTCCAGGTCTACAAGGCCTGCATCCATATCTTTCGGAATGCTGGCACGTTTTGGTTTTTCACCCTCAACGTCGCTGCCAACCTCGATGTAGGGACCGAAGCGACCAACTTTTACTTCAATTTCACCACCGGTTTCAGGGTCGATACCCAGCACTTTATTTTCTGGTGTACCGCCTTCTTCACCTTCGGCATTCTTGGAACCGAATTGGCGTGTGTATTTACATTCCGGGTAGTTTGAGCACCCGACGAAAGCACCAAAACGACTGGTTTTCAGGCCAAGGCGGCCATCGTCACAGCTTGGGCATTTACGCGCTTCATCGTCATTTTCAAACAGCATTGGGCCCAAGTATTCATCAAGCGCATCAATAACTTCTGCGTTGCGAACGCCAAGAATTTCTTCTGTTTTTGGTTTGAAGGCTGTCCAGAAGGCTTCGAGAACTTTCTGCCACTGCTCTTTGCCATCTGAAACATAGTCAAGCTGTGCTTCAAGATCCGCTGTGAAATCATATTCCACATACTGCTGGAAGAATTTCTCAAGGAACGCTGTAACCAAACGGCCTTTATCGTCCGGCACGAAACGGTTGCGGTCCATGAACACATAACTGCGGTCACGAAGTACTGTAAGGATTGAAGCGTAAGTAGAAGGACGACCGATGCCCAGCTCTTCCATTTTTTTAACGAGGCTTGCCTCAGTAAAACGTGGAGGAGGATCAGTGAAGTGCTGTTTCGGGTTCACCTTATCAAGGTTTACTTCTTCGCCTTCCTTCAGAGCCGGGAGGCGTGCTTCATTCTCGTCAGATTCGTCATCCTTACCTTCCTGATACACAGAAAGGAAGCCTTCAAACTGGATTACTGTACCTGTTGAGCGCAGTTCTGCTGATTTGTCAGCGTTTAGAATAGTAACAGTAGTGCGCTCCATTTGCGCACTTTCCATCTGGCTGGCCACAGTACGGCGCCAGATAAGCTCATATAGTTTCTTCTCGTCAGCATCCAGAACTCCAGCTACATCAGATGGTGTGCGCATTGGATCTGTAGGACGGATAGCTTCGTGTGCTTCCTGCGCGTTTTTCGCCTTTGTTTTATATACACGTGGCTTTTCGGGCAGGAACTTATCACCGTAGCGGTTGCTTACCAGTTGGCGTGTTGCATTCAGCGCTTCCTGCGCGATCGTAACGCCATCAGTACGCATGTAGGTGATCAAACCAGTTACTTCACCACCCAGCGATTTACCCTCATAAAGGCTCTGGGCAACACGCATGGTCTTCGCGGCAGGGAAACCAAGTTTACGGGCAGCTTCCTGCTGAAGTGTAGATGTTGTAAATGGTGGTTGCGGATGACGGCGCGCCGGTTTGCGTTCAACACCTGCTACAGTTAGCGGTGTGTTTTCTACAAGGGCTGCTGCCTTTTTCGCAGCTTCTTCGTTTGCAAGAGCATACTTATCAAGTTTTTCACCGTTTAGCGCAAAGAGACGGCTACCAAAGCCTTTGCCGCCGCCAGTGAGGTCAGCTTCAACGGACCAGTATTCGCGTTCAACAAACGCTTCAATTTCATTCTCTCGCTCACAAACGAGACGGAGAGCAACTGACTGCACACGGCCCGCTGAACGAGCACCAGGCAGTTTACGCCACAGCACAGGTGAAAGTGTGAAACCCACCAGATAATCAAGTGCGCGACGCGCAAGATATGCATCAACAAGCTGTTGATCCAGTTCACGTGGTTCGGCAATCGCCTTCAGAACTGCTGATTTTGTAATCTCGTTAAAGACAACGCGCTTCACTTCAACATCTTTAAGGGCGCGTTTTTTTGCGAGTACCTCAAGCACGTGCCAGCTAATGGCTTCCCCTTCACGGTCGGGGTCAGTTGCGAGATACAGTTTGTCAGATTCTTTAACTGCTTTTGCAATTTCAGTGAGTCGCTTGTTTGAGTCTTTATCAACAACCCAGTCCATTGCGAATTCTTCGTCGGGCTTCACCGAACCATCTTTTGCAGGGAGGTCACGCACATGACCAAAGCTGGCTAAGACTTTGAAATCTTTACCAAGATATTTGTTGATTGTTTTAGCCTTTGACGGCGATTCTACAATAACGACATTCATGTCTGCGCGTATCCTATGACTGTAGTTCGGCTACAAATTTTTGCCTGATCATTGCTTTCACCTAGTTCGTCGGGCCACGTTTTGCAATGACATTATTAATTTTTCACGGCTGCGAGGCTGTATTTACCACCTGCGTGGCGAATAATTTCACCACTTAATTCCAGTACCAGAAACTCAGCCATTAGATCACTGCTACTTCTTCCTGTAAGTCTAACGATCTCATCAATATGAATAGGGCTGTGACTTAAATATTCAACTAACGGTCCACTAGGTACGGTTGCCACAGGTCGCTGGATTTGAGATGGCCTCTTTGGCCGACTTTTCGGTAATGCCGAAGGCGCGGGGATTGATTGACCCAATTCCGGAATAATATCATCAGCGCCTTGGGTGAGAATGGCGCCGTCTTTAATTAATTGATTTGTACCTTGCGCACGAGGATCAAGCGGTGAACCAGGTACTGCGAAAACGTCACGCCCTTGTTCGGCTGCAAACCGTGCGGTGATGAGCGAACCAGACTTCTTTGCTGCCTCTACCACAAGAAGCCCAGTTGATAGCCCTGATATGATACGGTTACGGCGAGGGAAATGTCTTGCTTTAGGTTCCGTACCTATCGCCATTTCGGTTACCAGTAACCCTTGCTTGGCGACCATGTTGTATAAATCAGTATTTTCTGGCGGATATATAAAGTCTATCCCGCCAGCAAGACAGGCAATAGTGCCAGTTAAAAGAGAGGCTTTGTGCGCTGAAGTGTCGATGCCGCGTGCAAGACCAGAGGTGATAGTTATGCCTTGCTCGCCAAGAGCTGTAGCGATTTTTGAAGTTATTTTCTGCCCTGCGGCACTGGCGTTCCGCGCGCCTACGATGCCAATGGATGTTGAATGAAGGAGAGCTTCCTTCCCTTTGATAATGAGTACAGGCGGCGCATCTGGTATTGCTGCCAAAGTTTCCGGGTATCTTTCTTCCCCTAAAAAAATAAAGACAGCGTCGAAATCAAGCGTTCTTTGGCGTTCTTCTTCTATTTGATCTTCAGAAGCGAGCTTGAAGTTCTTTGGTAGACGATTGGTTGTGGTGGAAAGATGACTAACAGCTTTTCGAGCTGAGCCATGTTCTTCAAGAAGCTTGGAGAAAGAAACAGGGCCAATGCCATCCGAGCGAATAAGCCTCAGTCTGGCAAACTTTTCCTCTATGTCGTCTTTTTCTACAAACATGGGGGCACAGTGACCCCCATTTAAAATTCTGTCAATATACGGTGTTAATATACACCCATAAGGATTATTTCTTTTTACCAATCTTTGGCTCTTCGCCTTTCAAGATACGTCCGATGTTTTCCTGATGGCGGTAATAGATCATCGCGGTCATGAAGGCGATAGGCATCCAGCTGTTACCACCGACCAAGACATAATTTATAATTGGTGCGGCAACCGCAGCGATAAGCGCTGAAAGGGATGAGATGCGGAAAACGAGTGCAGAAAGTAACCAAGCGCCAACAGTTGCACCCCCCATAAGGGGTGAAATAGCCAGCAAAGTACCAATGAAGGTCGCAACGCCTTTACCGCCCTTGAACTTTAGATAAACAGGGAAACAGTGGCCCATAAAGGCAGCCATGCCTGCATAAACAGCCATCCATTCATCTGCCAGATAACGCGTAAGAAGCACCGCAATAGCACCTTTGCCTGCATCAAGAAATAGAGTGGCAAGAGCCAAATCTTTCCGACCTGTGCGGAGTACGTTTGTTGCACCAATATTGCCTGACCCCATTTCACGAATGTCACCAAGGCCAGCAAGTTTAGTGAAAACAAGTCCGAAAGGTACAGAACCCAGAAGATAACTTCCAACCAGAACAATCGTGAGTTCAATTGACATAAGTTTATGCTTCCTGACTAAAGAGCGTTTTACCGCCAACAATTGTGCGCCAAACTTGGCCTTGGACAGGCACCGTATCAAACGGTGTGTTCTTCGCAACTGATTTAAAATCTTCCGAAAGAATACGCCAGGGCTTTTCCGCATCAAAGATCATCAGATCAGCTGGTGTGCCTTTCTTGAGAGTACCATAAGGCAATTTGAGTAGTTGGGCAGGGGTTGAGATAAGGGCTTTTAAAGCTGTCATCAATTCAACCTTGCCAGAATGAACAACAGAAAGCGTGAGAGCGAGCAGTGTTTCTGCACCTACAATACCTGCAGCCGCTTGGCCAAGTGGCAGACGCTTAACATCAGCACTCTTTGGGTTATGGTCGCTTACCATTACATCAATTGTACCGTCCGCAAGTCCTGCAATGAGCGCTAATCTATCTTCTTCACCGCGCAGAGGTGGCAGTACCTTGGCAAAGGTTCTGTAACCTTCCAGAGCGTTGTCGTTAAGCATCAGATAGTGCGGTGCTGTTGCACAGGTGATTTTAATCCCTTGTGCTTTAGCGCGTCTTACTGCTTCTACGCCTTCTCGAGATGAAACCAATGCAAAGTGAACAGGTGATCCTGTGAGTTCTGAGAGGCGTGCATCCCGTTCAATCTGGATCACCTCTGCCGCAGCTGGAATGCCAGCCAAACCGAGGCGAGTTGCAAGTTCGCCTTCGTGAGCAAAACCACCTGCTGCGAGGCTATCATCCTGCGCATACTGCACAATAAGTGCGCCAAAATATCCTGAATATTCAAGTAGACGGCGCATTACGAGCGGGTTGCTCACAGCTTTATTGCAGTCTGTAAAAGCAACTGCGCCAGATTCCTGCATCTGGCCGATTTCAGCTACTTGCTCGCCAGCCATACCTTGGGTGGCCGCACCCATTGGGTAAACGCGAACACTGTTACCATCTTCTGATCGGCGGCGAATACGCTCTACTACGGCATCGCTATCAATCAGAGTTGTTTGGTTAGGCTGAAGAATTACGGTGGTGATACCCCCAGCTGCAGCTGCTGCGCTATCCACGCTGTGGGAGCGCATATCAATAATGCCAGGGCTGAGAATGCGGCCTTTGCAGTCCACAATCTCTGCGCCTTCAGGTGCTGTGATGTTTTCACCGATTTCGGCAATTAGCCCGTTTTCAACCAGTAGATCGCCTTTGACATCCGTTTCGTTTGACGGATCAATAAGGCGGGCATTCTTATAGAGAGTTGCCATCTTATTCATCCCCTCTCAAACCGCGGGTGAGTACATCAAGGCACGCCATACGAACGGCAACACCCATTTCGACCTGTTCTTCAATCGCCGAACGGTCAAGATCATCTGCCACATCAGAGGCAATTTCAACGCCGCGGTTCATTGGGCCGGGATGCATAACCAGAACATCATCTTTGGCAACACTTAGCTTTTCCTTCGTAAGACCCCAGAAGCGGTAATATTCTCTGAGCGAAGGCAGGAAAGCACCGTTCATGCGCTCTTGTTGTAGGCGAAGCATCATCACTACATCGGCCCCTTCAAGACCTTCATCCATCCGGTGATATACCTCCACACCAAGACGCTCCACATCTGCTGGGAGGAGAGTAGGAGGGGCAATAAGGCGAACACGGGCCCCCATGGCATTTAAAAGGTAGATGTTTGAGCGTGCAACGCGGCTGTGAGCAATATCACCGGAGATCACAATGGTTTGGCCATGTATCTGGCCTTTGCGGCGACGGATAGTGAGCGCATCCAACAAGGCCTGTGTTGGATGTTCTGATCGGCCATCACCAGCATTAATTACAGCGCAATCCATTTTCTCCGACAGGAGTTTAACAGCTCCGCTATCAGCATGGCGCATTACAAGTACATCTGGATGCATGGCATTCAGTGTAGCAGCTGTATCCAGAAGCGTTTCCCCCTTTTTGATAGAGGAAGAGCCCGTGGACATGGAAATGGTATCCATACCTAGGCGTTTGCCTGCAATCTCAAAGCTCATCAATGTACGTGTTGAGTTTTCGAAAAACAGATTGATCTGCGTAAGGCCTGCACATGTTGATGTGGTTTTCTTGGCCTGTCTGTTTTGATCAACATATTTTTCTGCAACATCAAGCAGATGTTTGATGGAGGTTGGGTCCATACCCCATATGCCAAGAAGATGTTTATGCGGAAAAAGTGAGCCCGAGGGCGGAGAAATTTCCGCGCGCGGGTAGGATGCCATGCTGGTGTTTTGCGTGCTCATTAAAACCGTCTTATAGAAGGTAAAATACTGGCTCGCAAGAGACGATATTTGATATTTAAAGGAAATGAAACTGGATAGTTTACTTCACTAAAATTTCTCGTTTCATTGTGTGTGTAAACTCAGCATCTTTTCTCTTGAAAGTGAGTATAGAGTTTTCGGGGATGGAGTGAAGATCACACCCTCTGCGTTCCGGTTTTTTTCCGTCTATCGATTCAATAGTATCACCGGCCTGTAATCCTGCCACTGCGGCTGGGGAAGAAGGTGATACTTCAAGAATACGGAGTTTTCCATCTACCGGTGCAATGAGAGCCCCGCTTCTTTGTTGTGAAGGCATTTCTGGCGTAATGCCTAATGGGTTTGTAATCTGAACTCTTTTGTTTTTTGTATCAAAAGTCAGCCTGTAATTTTTCATCAATTGAGCAGAGAAGATGTTTTCTCCCGGAATTACGGAGACAATAGGTTCATTGATAGTATGTTTTCCGAAGGTCAGATTAGCTTTTGCTCTCGTGGAGAGAGAAATATCTGTGCCGTTAACGCCTTGGGAAACTGTGGCGGGAACAGCTAATGTATGCGTGTCAACATTCTTCAAGCTAGATAAAACAAGCATTTCCCCAGCGGCGGTATCCATCAGTAATTTCAGCTTTTTATCGCCGAGGCGTGTATTTAGCCAGGGGCGGTCATCCGGGCCTGAAGTAGAGAAGATATCAATGCCGTTAGGAGCTGAAATATGGCCGCGAGAGACAAAAATCTCTCCTTTGGTGTAATCAAGGGTTAGCATTGTATTCTCAAATACTGAAAAGCCAAGAATACCGTCTATGCGTGTTCCCATTACCAGTTCTATTGAGTCAAATTCCGTTAGATGAACGTACCTGCGCCCAATCTTGAAGGCACCGATGCTTGATTTTGATATTTTTGTATATGTACGGCTTTTGACATTTTTCCCGGTAATGCGCTCAAAGGCATCTGGGTCAAGAAAGCTTTCATAGGCTCCTGTATCCAGTAGCATGTTCAGTGTTGCGGTGGTGTTTGTTGTTTTAGACCGGATGCTGAGAGGTAAAACGAAATAAATACCACACTGTATGATGGGTAATTTAATAGGTGATTTTAGTGGTGACTGCGCAGAGGCATGGGGAAGGGAGAGAGAAAAGGCTACCAATAATAGGATTATATGCCGCATGAACTCCACCTTTGAAGATAGGTAAGTATCTCATAAAAAAGGTGCTTTCTCAATTGAACTAAAGGTGAGTATTAGGAGCGAGACAGTGTTTAACCCGGGCGGGCTATTTTTTCAGGTGTGCTTGCCATTTTTTTGACCACTCATTGAGTGGTCGTAGTTTCTCGCTAAGTTCCAGTCCAAGTGGCGCTATAGTCCACATAGTATCAGGGGTTTGTTCCAGAATTTGAGCTGCTTTAAGTTCTTTAAGCCTGCGGTCCAATACACTCGGGGACATGTTATCGCATGATTTCTGCAATTGCCGAAACCCTTGAGGCCCTGACTGTAATTCCCACAAAATGCGAAGTGTCCAGCGGCGCCCAAGCAGGTCAAGGGCTGCCATTATAGAGCGACCAGTGTCTGATCCTCTAACTGGGGTGCCCGGTAGCGGGATATTTTCTCGCTTCGTGCTCACAGGGCGTGCAAAGCTCCTTGGAGAATATAGGCTGCAGCCATCTTATCAACGACTTCCTTGCGCCGAGCACGGCTGCTGTCAGCCTCTAAAAGGGTGCGTTCTACTGCGGCGGTGGAAAGGCGCTCATCCCAAAGGGTCTGGGGCAGGTCAAAATGTTCAGCGAGATTATTTGAGAAAGCAGTCACTGATTGGCAGCGAGGGCCAAGCGAGCCGTCCATATTAACTGGCCAACCGATAACAAAACCGCCTACGTTTTCTTTTTCTACAATTTCTTTAAGACGCGCGACATCATCCTTAAATCGTTTGCGGCGGATAATCTCAAGTGGTGTTGCGATTGTAAGGGTAAGGTCCGAAAGGGCGAGGCCGATTGTTTTGCTGCCCGGGTCCATGCCCAAAAGGCGTTGACGGGGTTTAAGCCCCGTCTTGAGTTCTGAAATGGAAACTGTGTTGCTCACTGAGCAAATCCTATCTGTTTGCTTTTAACCATGCTTGGGCACGCTCTACAGCATTTTCACGTAGATTCATATAGAACATGTGATAGTCGTAAACATGATAGTTTTCACCATCCATTTTATATTGCTGCCAAGCTTCACCGGGCAGATCAACAATATAGAGAACGCCGTCTTTGCCGCACTGTGTGCCTGTGAAGTGTGGTACTGGTTTGCCGAGTGGTGCATCAGCATCATCACTGCGAGCCATCGCACCGCGGTGCGCAGAACGTGTTTCGTTTGAACCGATCAGCCAATCCTGCGGGTTTGTGCACAACATTTGTGTGCCCTTACGTGGCTGGAAATTTAAACCAAATGTCGTATCCATATATTTCTGCAAACCAGCCGGGTTGCCGCCAAGGCCAAAGGTTTGGTAGGAAATTACACAACCAGTTTCCGCTTTTCGTTCGCAAGCTTTAATATCTGCAAGTGCGCCAAGATCATTTTCAATACTGACAGGCCATCCGATTAAGTAGGCTGCGATCATACGTTTCTGAAGATCAGTTCCGCTGATCCGTTGCTGAAGAAGGTAGAGGAGGTGTAAAGAGCCTTGGCTATGTCCAGCTAGGATGAAGGGGCGATCGTTATTGCGATTAGCAATAAATTCATCAAAAGCAGCAACTACATCTTGGTTAGCTAGCATCAGTGCCTTTAAGCCTTCGCCAGTTTCATCAAAAAATGCACCGAACGTTGCTTGACGATAGCGCGGTGCGTAAATCTGGCCTGCGCCGTTAAAAACACTCGCCTGTAGTTTCATAGAGCGTTTATCAACACGTATATTGGCTAGCTCTGCATCGTCAGGAGCGTTCCACGCATCTTTTTGCAGATAGGTTGTTGGATGTACAAAAAATACATCTGCTTCAGGCACCATAGCTATTTGAGCTATACCTTCGGGAAGGGATGTTGCGGTGGAGCCACTTCCTGGTAAAGCTGCCCAAGATGCCTCTTGTGTATAGTCGCGCTGCGGGGAAGGGGTATCTTCTGCATATGGATGAGATGGTGTGAAAGCAATTCTTAGTGCTGCCTCTGGATTACTGTTAAACCAGAGTGAAAAGGCAATCATTACAATTGCGCTCAGGACCACGAGTCCGGCAATCACAATTAAAAATATCGCGGCTGGTTTGGTTTTAGCCATCGGTTTCCCCCGTCATAATCCGTTTTGTTACGGCCATAGCGCCATAATATGATCGTCAATCACTCGGCCATCTTCATATCTAAGCACTTTGTGACGTGTGCCTTCGAGTTCAAAGCCAAGATTTTTATAAAGTTGTTGCGCTGCAACATTATCACTGTGCACGTGAAGTTCAATACGCTCAAGCGTTTCGTGTTTTTTTACCCAAAGAATAAAATGATTGAGGATTGCTTTGCCGATGCCGTTCCCTCTGTGCCCTTGTTTCACAGACATAGCGAAGCTTGTACTGTGCTTTACACGGGCACGCATATCTGTCCAGCTATCAAGCATGCCGATGATTTTACCATCCCTTAAAGCCAATAGGCATGTTTCCGAAGGGTGTAGAGCTTTCTTGGAAATCCAGAAACGCTGTTTAAAGCCGCCAGTTCGAAATTCTGATTGCCGAGTAATCAAGTGGTCAGAAGTACCGTAAATTTCCTTAATATATGCGTTCAAAGCACGTGCGTCAGAGGCCTTAGCTTCACGAATTTCAATATTTGCTGCCACTATAGTGATTCCCTACTTGCCCCAATGGGTTTCTGGCGCTAAGTTCCGCGCTTGATCTTATTCGTTTTTCCTGACTACTCATAGGGAATTTCCATGTCAAACATTGACAAGGCAACTGTTGCCAAAATTGCGCGTCTTTCGCGCATCAAAATTGAAGAAGACAAGCTGGAGCCACTAGCGGGTGAGCTTAACAATATCCTTGGTTGGGTAGAGCAGCTTGAAGAAGTAAATACAGATAACATCGAGCCAATGGCGAGTGTTGTTGATGCAAAGCTGCGTTGGCGCACAGATGATGTGAATGACGGCGACAAGCAGGAAAGCGTTCTGAAAAATGCGCCACGCGCAGAATTCGGCTTCTTTGCTGTACCTAAAGTAATTGAGTAGGGCTGGCCTGATGACTGATTTAAATAAACTTAAAATCGCTGAAGCGCGTGATTTGCTACGCAAAGGTGAGCTTACAGCACGTGAGCTAACGGAAACTCACATTAAAGCTGTTGATGAAGCTGATGTGCTGAATGCCTATATTGAGAAAACACCTGAGATCGCGCTAGAGCAGGCTGATAAAGCTGATGCGATGATCAAAGCGGGTGATGCACCAGCAATGGCAGGTATTCCTGTAGGTATCAAAGACCTGTTCGCGACCAAAGGCGTGCACACACAGGCGTGTTCAAAAATTCTGGATGGTTTCAAGCCAGAGTATGAAAGCACAGTAACCCAAAAGCTTTGGGATAACGGTGCCGTTATGCTTGGTAAGGTGAACATGGACGAATTCGCCATGGGTTCATCAAACGAAACAAGTTATTACGGCCCGGTGAAAAACCCTTGGCGTCGCGGTGACACAGATACTGTACCAGGTGGTTCATCTGGTGGTTCCGTGGCTGCTGTTGCTGGTTTTGCGGCAATGGGTGCAACGGCGTCTGATACGGGTGGTTCAATCCGTCAGCCTGCGGCGTTCACTGGCACATTCGGTATTAAGCCAACATACGGCCGCTGTAGCCGTTACGGTATGGTTGCGTTCGCAAGCTCGCTTGACCAAGCAGGTACAATCACCCGCGATGTTCGTGATGGTGCTATTATGCTTGAGGCGATCTCGGGCTTCGACAGTAAAGACAGCACAAGCGTTGATGTTGCTGTACCAAACTTTGAAGCGGCCCTTACGGGTGATATCCGCGGTATGAAGATTGGTATTCCAAAAGAATATTATCTTGACGGCATGTCTTCAGAGCTTGAGGCATTGTGGCAAAAAGGTATTGAGTGGCTGAAAGCTGCTGGCGCTGAAATCGTTGATATCAGCCTGCCACACACAAAATACGCACTGCCAACATATTATATTGTGGCGCCTGCTGAGGCTTCTTCGAACCTCGCGCGTTATGATGGTGTTCGCTACGGTCTTCGCGAAACAGTTGAAGGCGGCGGCCTGGAAGATATGTATGAAGCAACACGTGCGGCTGGCTTTGGTGACGAAGTGAAACGCCGTATCATGATTGGTACATACGTTCTTTCTGCTGGTTACTATGATGCTTATTATCTGAAAGCTCAGAAGGTTCGTCAGTTGATCTCAAACGACTTCAAAGAAGCGTTCAAATCTGTTGATGCGATCCTTACTCCAACGGCTCCGTCGGCTGCGTTCGCACCGGGTGAGAAATCAGATGATCCTTTAGCAATGTATCTGAACGATGTGTTCACGGTTCCCGCATCTCTTGCGGGGCTGCCGGGCTCAAGTGTTCCTGCTGGCCTTGATGAAGGTGGTCTGCCGCTTGGTCTTCAAGTGCTTGGTAAGCCTTGGGATGAAGAAACAGTTCTAAAAGTATCAGGCGTTCTGGAAGAAGCGGCAAGCTTCAACCATGAGCCTAAAGTTTGGTGGAGGTAAGCGCTATGACTTATATTATTCAAGGCGCTCATGATGATTTTGAAGTTGTAATTGGCCTCGAAATCCATGCTCAGGTAACTTCAAACGCGAAGCTTTTCTCTGGTGCAGCAACTGAATTTGGTGCTGAGCCAAACGCACAGGTATCTCTCGTAGATGCTGCGATGCCGGGTATGCTGCCAACAATTAACGAAGAATGTATCCGCCAGGCGGTGCGTTCTGGCATTGCTCTTGGTGCGCAGATCAACAAATTCTCCAAGTTTGACCGTAAGAACTATTTTTATGCTGATTTGCCGCAGGGCTATCAGATTTCTCAGTTCTCGCATCCAATCGTTGGTGAAGGCGTTGTAACCGTTGATCTTGAAGGTGGTAAAACCAAAGAGATCGGTGTTGAGCGTATCCACCTGGAGCAGGACGCTGGTAAATCCATGCACGATCAGCACCCTCAGTTCACGTATGTTGACCTGAACCGTTCTGGTGTTGCACTTATGGAAATTGTATCCAAGCCGGATATGCGCAGCCCTGAAGAAGCGGCGGCTTATGTTACTAAAATTCGCACAATCCTTCGCTACATTGGTTCCTGTGACGGTAACATGGAGCAGGGCAGTATGCGTGCCGATGTGAACGTTTCTGTTCGCAAACACGGCGAGCCATTTGGTACACGCTGTGAATTGAAGAACATCAACTCTGTTCGTTTCGTACGTCAGGCAATTGAGGTTGAAGCACGTCGACAGGTAGACATTATCGAAAGCGGTGGTGTGGTTGATCAAGAAACACGCCTGTTTGATCCGAACAAAGGCGAAACACGTTCTATGCGTTCGAAGGAAGAGGCACACGATTACCGTTACTTCCCTTGCCCGGACCTTTTGCCTGTAGAATTTGATGATGATTTCATCGAAGCAGCGCGTGAGAGTCTGCCTGAGCTTCCAGACGCGAAGAAAAACCGTTTCATGGAAGAACTGGGCCTGAATGATTACACTGCTGGCGTTCTGGTTGCTGAAAAAGAATCGGCTGACTTCTTCGAAGTGCTTGTTGATGCACTAGCGAAGAAAGCTGGTAAAGATGCTGGCAAAGTAGCCGTTAAGGCTTCTAACTGGCTGACAGGTGATCTGTTCGGTGCGCTGAATAAAGCGAGCAAAACAATCACTGAAAGCCCGGTCTCAGCAGCTCAAGGCGCTGATCTTCTTGCCCTTATCGAAGATGGCACAATTTCTGGCCGTATCGCTAAGGACGTATTCGAGGTAATGTTCGAAACAGGCAAAGACGCGGAAGCAATTGTTGAAGAAAAAGGCCTGAAGCAGGTTTCTGATACTGGTGAGATCGAGAAGATCATCGATGAAGTGATTGCAGCAAACCCAGGGCAGGTTGAGCAGTACCGTGGTGGTAAAGATAAGCTGATCGGCTTCTTTGTTGGTCAGGTAATGAAAGCAACTGGCGGTAAAGCAAATCCGGGCGTTGTGAATAAGCTTCTAAAGCCAAAGCTTGATGGCTAGTCTTATCTGAAATTTAAAGAATTGAAAAAGCCGCTGTATTCCAGCGGCTTTTTTTATGCCTCAATTTCGCCCAATGGCATCAATAAGCTTCCTTTGAATGGAGGAAGATATGCGTACTTTACTCATGACAATGATGCTGCTGGGGTCGATTGGGGCTGTTGCTCAAGACCAGCAAGAAGAGCAAGGAAAACCCAAAGAACAAACTGAACAGGCCGTTAAACCTGATTACTCCAATCTGTGTATTGGCGATGGGTGCGATGCTTACCTGCCGTTTATTACGCGTGGGCCTTCCTTGTATCCGGAAGTTAAAGGAAGAAAACGCTTGAACAGTGTTCTTGGGGGTGTTGCTGGTGCGGTTCTTGGCGAAGGGATCGCAGGTGCGCCGGGGGCTGTTGGTTTAGGCCTTTTGGGGGCTGGTCTTGGTTATAATTTCGAGATCGACCGCAGATATGAAGAGCAATACCGTGAGCAGAGGAAGTCATGGGAACGTGGCGACGATATTTATTATAATCCGTCACATCCCATTCCGCAAAATGCCCATTGGCTTCAGCGAGACGGTAAAAATAAAAAGAAATAACAGTTCATTCCCGGTTCAGGTTCATTCTCGTAATTTTCACTCCATAATAAGGAGAGTGATATGTTGAAGAAAACTATACTCCTACTAAGTGCCACAGCGATGATCATGCCTGTGAGCAGCGCGTTGGCTGAGGGTGATCGAGGTTCGAGAAAAGAGCCAACCTTTAAGGAAAGATCAAACAAATCATCTCAACGACAAGCGCGAAGCTCGCGTAACCGGTCACAGGATAGCCGAGCCTCTCAAAGAAGATCAAAGCGTTCCGAGGCATCGCGACAGAGTAGAAGCAGGCAAGAAACTCGCTCCAGCAGCCGCAGTAGTCGGCAGGAAAGTCGTGCTCGTACTCGTAGTAACTCCCGCGAGGCTTTTTCGGCGCCATCAAGAGTAAGGCAGGACAGGGTTGAGCGTCCTCGTCAAACTGCGCGGCAAGAAGTTAGACGACAGACAGGTAACACTCGTGGTTCTCGTGCAACTGAAAGAAGGCGGGAGCAGGAATACACTCGTTCCAGATCAAGTTCATCAAATGAACGTCGCTCTTCTGTAACTTATCGCCCTTATGAGGCGGAAACACGTGCCCGCCGTGATGAAAATCGCCGTACGCAACAAGCACGCAGGGATGAGCGTCATCTTGAACGTACAACACGTAATGGAAACCGTCATGTTACACGTTCGGTAAACAGGCACTCGAATACTGTGTATTCTTCACATAATCGACGTTCAAATGCCTATAATACACGCCGTACATACAGTGAAAATAACAGGCACCGGAATTATTATGATAACCGCAGAACACACGTGCGGAATAAATATTATTATAATCGGAACTATTATTATGACCGCCGCTATAGACACCGTTCCAATAACTATTGGTATGTGAATGTATTCCCATATAGCTGGCACTTTGGTTATTACACCAGTCGTTATGACCGGTTCGATTATGGTTATTGGTATGGCAACCGTTATTATGATTATTATGGTGACTGGCCTTATCACCGTGGTTTCTATCATACCCATGCTTCTTGGGGCTGGTTCCATAATCACGGCCACTACCACTATGGGACATACTGCCCAGGCTATAATAGTGGTTATTATTATGAGCCAACACACGCCCATTATGACAATGACATAGATGGCGATGAATTTGCCGGAGCGCTATTAGGTGGTGTTGTTGGCGGTATCATCGGTGCAGAAATTGATGGTGGTCGCAATAAAACAACAGGGGCTGTAATTGGCGCTATCGCTGGTGCAGTAGCCGGAGCCGCTATCGCTGATGATGACGACGATTACGATTATGATGGTCGTCACCGATATGAGCGTGAAGCATATGTGCCACCAAGTAAAGCTCGGTCATGTGTGCGCTATGAACCCGTTGATGGTGGGTATGAATGTGTAAAATGGGCTAAAGATTAGAAGGCCTATCACCTGTAGAATAACAAGGCGGCTTATGAGCCGCCTTTTTCTTTGGTGTGTGGAAGATTGAAGTGCAGGACTATATATCCTGTGACGCCAGCCAAAAGTGACCCGATTAAAATACCAAGCCTTTCATCAAATAACTTGTTCACACCTGTTTCTTCAAAGGCCAGTGAACCAATGAAAAGGCTCATGGTGAAACCGATGCCGCACAGGATTGATGTCCCCCAAAGTGTGCTCCAGTTCATGCCTTTTGGTAGTTCAGCAAGTTTAAGTTTGATACTCAGCCAGCATAGACCGAATATCCCGATTTGCTTTCCAATAAACAGGCCAAGGATGATACCCAGCGGCATGGCATGTTTGATATCAGCAATACCAACGCCAGAAAGATTTATCCCGGCGTTACAGAAGGCAAAAACTGGGAGGATGATAAAGGCCACAACAGAGTGAAGATCATGCTCCAGGCTTATAAGAGGAGAGGGCATATCTTCGTTTTTATGTTTCATCGGAATAAACGCCGCTAGAAGCACACCTGCCAGCGTTGCATGGACACCAGATTTCAAAAGAGCAATCCACATAACAGCGCCAAGGAAAAAATAGACACTGCGTTCACCTACTTGCATTCGGTTCAGTATAAATAGCCCAAGCGTACAAACAGCAGCAATCAGCAGCGCAATCATTGATATCTGACTGGTATAAAACAGAGCGATAATGAGAATGGCGCCGATATCATCAAAGATAGCGAGTGAGGTTAGGAATATTTTGATGGTAACAGGTACTCGGTTGCCAAGCAGAGATAAAATTCCAAGTGCGAACGCTATATCTGTTGCAGCTGGAATGGCCCAGCCTTTAAGCGCTACCGGATCATCCATATTAAACCAGATATAAATAGCAGCTGGTATAAGCATGCCGCCAACAGCACCTATGCCAGGAAGTATGATGGAACCCGGTTTGGAAAGTTCTCCGATAAGGAGTTCTCGTTTAAGCTCTAGCCCAACAAGCAGGAAGAAAATTGCCATCAGGCCGTCATTCACCCACAAGAGGAGAGGTTTAGCTATTTCAAGCGCACCTACGCGCACTTCAACAGGGGTATCAATAAGAAGACTGTAGAATGAAGAGAAGGGGCTATTAGCGAGAATAATTGCCAATAGTGCTGCTATGATAAGCAAGATACCACCGGCGGCTTCCTGCTGAATGAATTGTTTGAAATAGTTAGAAGCTGTCTGGTGCATAATGTTTCCTATCACAGTGCCCAACTATGATATGGAAACATATGTTGATATATAAAAGCTATAGAAAAACCGATTTTTCTATAGCCGTTGTCTATCAGTAATTTTCTTTTGGCTCGTTATCTTGTCGGTCATTGTAGGTGTGTTGCGCACCATTTGGATCAAAGATAATCCGGCTTCTTGAACCACTGAACAGAATGTTTACGGGTGTACCAGCAGGGAAAGGTTGATCATCAACCTGCACCAGAGTTACACGGTTTCCACTTTCGGTAAGAATGATGTATTCAAAACCGCGTCTATCACTCGCAGATTTTTCAATGCTGTTACCGATTAGGCCACCAATAAGTGCGCCGCCAATTGCGCCAATTACACCACCAGCACCGTCACCAACAGTTGAACCAGCAGCAGCACCAACTCCGGCACCAGCAAGTGTACCTACGCCGCTGTCATTATTTTCAATCTTAACAAAACGGTAGCTCTCAATTGTGCCACGTTCTACACGGCGAACTTCACCAACAGCGCTGCCGTCGTAGCTGTTAGAAGAATAGCTCGGGCCACATGCTGCTACAGCAAGAGCGAGAGGCAGGGCTAAAGCAAGTTTGGCTGTTTTTTTCATTGTTTGTGTCCTGTGCTGCTTTTTGTTTCCATACTATTTGCCCGCCAATAACGGCGGGAAGATGGCAATTTTTAGCAATTTAAAGGAACAAAGCTGAACGGGACTTGAATAGAATTCTAGGAAGCGATGATATATTGGTCTCGGCCATTTTCTTTTGCTTGATAGAGAGCTTCATCAGCCTTTTTAATCATATCATCTATTGACAGACTGCGCTCAAAACACACACCAAAACTGGCGGTAAAGGAAACGACACCTTGCTCTGTTTCAATGGCGATGCTTTTAATAGCAGCTTGGAGACGAAGGAAGAATTCCGGCGCTGCTTCTTTGGTTAGGTTAGGCAGTAAAAGACAGAACTCCTCACCGCCAAAACGAGCCGCAACATCAGATTTTCTGATAATTCCTTCAAGGGCTTGAGCCATTTCCTTTAGAGCTACATCACCTATGTCATGGCCGTAAGTGTCATTGATCTTTTTGAAGAAATCTATGTCAATGATAGCAAGTGCTAGCGAATTATTTTCTCGGTTAGAGAGCGCAAGCATGGGCTCCGCACTTTCAAAAAAAGCTCGGCGGTTAAGCATGCCAGTTAGAAAATCTCTGGTCGCGGCATACTCAAGCGTTTTAATTTGATCTTGAATCTTGAAAAGGCTGGCAAGGCGGCATTGAAATTCTTCCGGTGAAAAAGGTGTGCGTAAAAAATCATTGGCGCCATATCTCAGATACTGAGCGGCATTATTGGTATGTTCATCCAGAATTGTCAGTATTGCAACTTTAGCAAAATCAAATTGTTTTCTGAGTGCGGTCACTAGTTGAATGCCGGAGCCATCCGATAGTTCCTCACCTGCAAGAACCAAGTTGATGTCGTCTTGTTTTTCAAGAACTTGTTCTGTTTCTTTGATGCTGTCACATACCCATACAGACATTTTCAGAGCAGTAAGTGTTTGTATCTGTTTTTGCCGTTCGCGTTTGTTTGCGTTCGCGATCAAAATTTTATGTTTGTTGGGTGACAGGAAGTTGGTAACGACATCTAATAAATAGTTCACCGCAACAGGACTGTCTTTTACCACATAGTCCAGAATACCCTTCTGAAAGAGCCGAGACTTCAAGTCACTGTCATACTGACCGGAAAATACAATGGTCGGGATATCATGCTGAATGGTGAAATCAACACTTTCACCTTGTGTGGCATCGGGCAAATTCAGATCGACAAGAGCTAGATCGTACGATGTCGAACCATCAGCAAGCTTAGCTTTGGTTTCTGCGTACGTAACAACATGATCAACTTCTACATTTTCCAAGCTCGTCAGTTGTTGCTGCATAACTGCAGCATAAAACTTGGAATCTTCAACCAATAAAATACGTTTTGCGGGCGTTACGGGCACATTGACCTCTGATTTTATTTTGTACAATTAAGAAGGTAATCGCATTCCTTTAATAAAGTATAAAAAGGCGAGTGTAATCAATAGGTAACATATTTGTTTAAAGTTATCATCGGTATAATGGGGTTGAGTGTGTATGACCAATACGTTGATTTCTTTTGCAGTTAAACCAGTTTCGCAGGCGGAGCTTTGCGGCGTAGCTTATGATAGGTTTTGCGCAGATGAGGAATTAGTTGCTATTCCTGTTGTTGATAAAGGAATGCCTGTTGGCCTGCTAAAACGTGTTGATTTCCTTTCTAAACTGGCAGACCGTTTTGGCCGTCCACTTTTTGAAGCCAAACCTGTTTCAGTACTGATGGACCCGAATCCTGTGATTGTGGAAGATACTTTCACCTTAGATATTCTTAATAAGATGATGGTGGAGGATGAAAGCGCTTTGCGTGACGGTTTTATCATCACTGAAAATAGCTTTTATAAAGGGATCGGGACAGCAGCAGAGCTTTTAAAGGCTAATATGGCACGTGCTGAAGAACGTATGATGGCGCTGGAGCTTGCTCAGATGAAGGCAGAAAGCGCTGCCCAGGCAAAAGCAAGATTTCTTGCCAATATGAGCCATGAACTTCGAACCCCACTGAACGCTATTATCGGGTTCTCTGAATTGATTATGGGGAAGCCTAAAGAGGAAGCAAATTCAGCGGATGTAAGAGGGTATATTCAGGACATTCATCACAGCGGTAAACACTTGCTAGGTGTTATTAACTCTATCCTTGATATGTCAAAACTTGAAGCAGGCGCTTTCCAATTGAGTGAGGATTATTATTCACCAGATGAAATTTCTGATCAGGTAATGCGTATTATGGAAGGTATGGCCTGGACTAAGAAAATTTCACTGACATCATCTGGGTTCAATAACAAAGACGAATTATTGATTGATATTCAGGTCTTCAGGCAGGCGGTTATCAATTTGGTTTCCAATGCCATTAAATTCTCGCCAGATAATGCTACCGTTCGCCTGGAATATAATATCTTGCCGAACTCAGGAGTTAAAATCTCGGTCATTGATAATGGTCCGGGTATGGACCCAGAGAGCCTTAATAAGGTTATGGAACCCTTCGTGCAGGTTGAAAGTGGTCATAATCGAAGATTTGAAGGAAGCGGTTTAGGGCTTTCCTTGGTGAAAGCTTTTGCAGAGGCACATGGAGGCTACTTTGAACTAAAAAGCCGTATGGGGAAGGGAACAAAAGCTTCAATCATTTTGCCACCGCACCGTTGTTCCCATGAAAATGTGGTTACACTTGCACTGTAGTTGGCCTAAAAATTCTTCGTAAATCCTAATATCTTTGCTACAGTAAAGTACAAAAGTGGCAATTGCCCTATAATAAAATCCTCTCATCATATGTATTGAACAAGCCGGAAGGGACCTTGTGCAAGCTTTGCGCTGCACGAGAAAATTGGCTGTTGGAGGATGATATGGGACAAAAAGACAGGGATTTATATGATTATGTAGCTGACCGTTTAGCCGCCGCTGAAGATGGCAGAGCGGAAGCGCTTTATGATTTGGGACTTCTTTATTCTACGGGGCAAGGAGTTGATCGGGATTATGTAGCTGCGCATAAATGGTTCAACTTGGCTGCGGAACGGGGCGTTAACCGTGCAAAGGTTGATCGTGAAGAGCTTGCTCATGAAATGAGCCGCAGAGACCTTGTTAAGGCGCTTAAGCAGGCACGTGAGTGGTTGGAAGTTCATTAAAAAAAGGCGGCTCAATTGAACCGCCTCTTAAATGTTTTGGTGTGAAGGAAATTAACCTTCAGTTACATCCAGTGCTTTTGCAATAATGAAGGCAACATGATCACGGTGCGCTCTTGTTGCTGCATCACCACGCCAGCGCGCCATATTTTTCTCAATTTTCTTGAGGTTGGCTAGGGCGTTTGATTTTGCCACATAATCATAGTTGCCAGCATTCATGATACCGATCAAACGGTTCACATAGTGCAGCTGAAGCTGTTGGCGCAGTGTATTTACGGCACCGCGGCTATCAGCATCGAAAATAGCAGATGTCAGATCATCCATTACTTCTGTAATTGAGTATGTGTTGCCGTATAGAGCGCTATCACTGATACGCTGCAGCGTATTTGGATGCAGCAGATGCGACAGGATAATACCTTGGAAGCGACCTACACGGTTATGAACGCGTGGATCTTCACCACCAAAGTGGAAGAAACCACGACGCTGAATACCAACGTGTTGCAACAGATCACTGCTTGCTTCAAACGCATCTGGAGAGAAGATGTAATCAGCAAGAAGCTTCATTGCTTTACGCTGCTTTTCTTCTTCAACAGGACGGTAAGGTGCTGTAGCACCCGGCTGACCAGCAACAGAGCGGTCTACATACACACCACCAATATAGCGAGATGCGATATTACCGTGGCTATACATATCGCCAGTTACAACAGCATATGCATCGCGTAGTTCCTGATAGCTTTGACCTTCTTTAGTGAACTTCTGGCGCAGAGATTTAAGCGCTTCCTTGTTCATCTTCAGACGGTCTTCAGCAAAACGAACTGCATCATCAGTCATATCAAAGATGTTTACACGAGGATCAATGCCGCGGCCTGGTGCACGCATATCATCTGCATCGTTACCAAAGGCCAAACCTTTCTCGTTTGAACGGGCGAGGTGTGCCTTACGAGTTTCAGGGTCTTCCATGTCTGGTGAATAACCAAACTGAATAGCCCAGATGTCATAATCACCGGGACGGATGGTGTAATAATGTGCCTGCTCTTTGCCTTTTGGTGCAAAGTTAATAGCAGGATAATCCATTACAGAACCGGCAAGGCCGTTACCTTGAGCATCCATATCATATGTTGTTTCATATGAACGGGCTTGTGTTGCTTTCATATTGTGATTCAGGCCAAGAGTGTGACCAACTTCATGAAGCATCAGGTAGTAAATAGACTCTTCAACAAGACGACGTGTTGTTGCTTCATCACGGCCTTGCGCAAGAGAAAGGGCTTTACCTACCATATTATTCAGCTGGATCTGGCCTGCCATATTACAGTTTGCTTCGTGGGCGCGGAGGCGGTCCATAAAGCTTGCTGTTTCATCGTCATGCTCTTCATGAATAGCTGCACCTGCATCTTCAAATACGTTGCTTGAACGTAGGCGGTTTGTGATGAAGCTATATTCAAGCATGATATCAGCGCCAAGAATCTGGCCTGTATATGGGTTTGTGAAGCTTGGGCCATAGCCGCCGAACGGTGGTGTTGGGCTCGATGTCCAACGCAGCACGTTATAGCGAATATCACCTGCGTCCCAATCAGCATCATCAGGCTGCTGCTTCACAACAACTGCGTTTTTGAAGCCAGCTTGCTCAAACGCAATGTTCCACGCTTCAACAGCTTTTTTGATTGTTGGACGAAGCTCAACCGGAGTTGTGTTTTCCATCCACCAAACAATTGGCTCTACTGGCTCTGAAACTGCTGCGTTTGGATCTTTTTTCACAAGATGCCAACGATTGATCATATCGCGCCACGGGGTTGCCGAATGCGATGTCATATCGTTTACATAATCAAGGAAGTAACCAACGCGCGCATCATCCATGCGAGGTTTGAAATCATTCTCAGGCATAGCAAGTAGTGTGTGCTGCATGCGAACATTCACGTTACGTGCATCTGTAATTTCAAAACCATTGCCGCCATTTGCTGGAGCTGGGTTTGAGAATACATAATCAACTGTAACTGCTGTATTTTCCGGGTAGTTGTTTACGTCAGAAATACGTGTTTTTGCCTTGGAAACTTTGCCTAGGCTAAATTGCTCCCAAGGTTTTACCCGCGGGTTACCACGAGGCTTGAGACGGTCAAATGCTTCTGTTTTGAAGAGTGTATCAGCATCGATCAGATAACGGACACCATTTTCTTCCTGATCTTCCTTAGCGTTCTTTGCTTTAATCTTGCTAACTGCAATAATGGAAGGGCTGATGTTTGCATCTTCTGCACGAGCGAGTGCATTATCCTGATCAAAATAGAAGAATGGGTTTTGCTGAACAAACTCGATTTTATCGAAGTGCTTGTTAAGCTTGAATACTTTTTGCTGGCGATATTGACCACGGAAGTGACCACCTTCAACAACACCGTTTTCAATGTGAGAGAAGTAGATGAAATCTTTTCCGATTTGATCTTCGGAAATTTCCATCATCATTTTGCCTGTTTTCTTATCGCGGTAAAGCTTGAACAGGCCATCCATTTCCTCGTGGTCCTTCACAAGGTCTTTGATGGTTTTATCTTTTTTCTTCTTCTTTTTCTTTTTGTCGGCTTTTTCGCCGTCTTTTTTATCCGCTTTCGCTTTATCTTTTGTGTCAGCTTCTTCCTGCTTTTTTTCAGCAGCAGGTTTCGCAGGTTTATCATCCTGAGCGATCGCAGGTGCGCCAGTTACTGTAAGCGCCCCCAGCGCTACACCAGCTAGCAGGTGACGAAACTTAAGTTCCATTTTAATCACCGTGTTTTCTCCTTGTTGAAGGCCTCGCTCGGCCGTTAGTTATAGTTATAAATGCCCAAGCTTGCACATTGGTACAGTGTAGCAGACATAGTCAATGCTTCGCCGCACGCTTTAACGCGCAGAATGAACATTTGAACGCATTTGATGGAAATATCAGTAGATTAACGAGACTCACGCAGGATAGTTTTGAAGCGCTCAATGATGTCATCACATGATGTTTTAGGCTTTTTTACAGTAGCTGCCGTCATGGTGTTTTTGAATTCCAAACGGCCTAATACTTTTTGATAGTCATCGCGAGCAAGAAAAGCGATTTGCGCATTTGTTTTCGCAATATATTCTTCAAGAAGATCATCTGCCACTTTGCAATATTTCGCACCACCAGCAACAACGCCGTTATTACGAGCGTAATTTAAAATAGTGTCTTCTTGCTTTTTAGAAGCGCTTTGCGCATTTGCAGCCGCTGTAGTTGCAACAGTCACTGTTAGGAGGGATGTGATTATTGTTTTTCTTATCAAAGACATATCTTTATCCATTCGGTGTCGTTCACTTGATAAACACTAAAGCCCATAAATGTGGCAAGCAAGTGGATAAATACTAATTAAACTCAAATGTGACTGGGCCAGTACCTTCGCGAATGTCGTCTGTTTGTTTGTCACCGTTTACCACAGCCATTACCGTATTGGTTTGCCCCGGCAGATCATCCAGCAAAACAGCATTCATTACTGAGATTTTTTTAGGAGCTTCCGGGAGATCTGCTTCCAAGTACATGTAAATCATTTGATCTTGCATTTCAAAACCCAGATAACTGAGGGGGACTACTTTACCATCACCTAAGATCAGTAAGTTTTCTTCCATATAAGAAGGGATAGCGGCAGAAAGTGCTTCGTAGTCATTGTCGTCGAGGAAGGTCATGCGCCGATCAGCCATAACTGAAAGCTTGGCTTCCAATTCATGAGAGAAGATTTCAAACACAACTTCTATAGAATTATCGCTGGCATTCCAGTCTATGCGGGTAAAAGAGGTATAAACGTTATGGGGAGCCGCAGGTAGCGTTCCTAAAAGTAAAATAGCAGCGCTGACCAATGAAATTATAAACGGCCGCATTGTGTTCTCCCGACTTCAATCTAGCTGAGTTCGTACCCTACAACACGGTTTCTGCCAAATGATTTTGCGCTATAAAGCGCCTGATCTGCTCGATCAAGGGCGGCTTCGATTGTAACTTCACCTTTATTCCACTGAGCAACACCTATACTACAAGTGAAACGAAGCTTTTCATTATCGCTTATAGTCCGGTTGTCAGCCACATTTTTACGAACAGATTCTGCCATTCGAACGGCATCATTAATTTCTGTATCTGGTAGGATTGCGGCAAACTCTTCTCCACCCATACGTCCAATAAAGCCTGCATCACCGATCGTTGTGGTGGCTATATTTGCAAAATCACGGATAGCGACATCACCAGCAGCATGACCATAGGTGTCGTTGATGCGTTTGAAATAATCAATATCCATCATGAGCACCCAAATACTATTGGTTTTAGTGTTCTGAATTGTTTCTTCGCCCATTGATGTAAAGCGGCGGCGGTTCCAAAGACCCGTGAGAGAGTCTGTATTGGCAAGGCGTGTTAACTCTGCCTGTTTTTCCTCAAGCTCCGCTTTTGCATGGAAAAGCTGCTCCGCAAGTTCCGCATTTCTAGCGGCATCTTCAGCAAGCAGGGTAGTGTGCATTGCTTTATCATTTTGTGCTATGTGCATTTGAGAAACATCACGCAATGTCCATATTCTGACCTGCTGGTTTTCAAGCGGTTTTGTTGATCGTTCTACAGTTACGTTGTCTTCAAGAAAAACGGTATCCGTAAACTGTAGATCAGGTGCTGAAAGCACGGCGTCTATTACATCATTTGCTTGAGTGGCATTGGTTGCCAGTTCATGCCATTTCCCGAAAAGTTCCTTCACGTTTTTGCATTTAGGGCAAAATTCAATGAGCTCACGTGCCGCGGTGTTGCAAGTGATAATCACGCCGTTCAGGTCTGTAAGTAATATTGCCTCATCTAAATCATCTGGGTTGAGGCGCCAGTTTGGTGATGCTTCCGTATTGACGGGCGCTTTCTGGATGAAAAACACAGAAACGCCAACTACAAGTAGAACGCCACTAGCTATCAATAAGCATTCTCTAAGCTCATTGGAAATATCGGGAGCAAGCGCGCTTAACAGAAGCACTAACGCGAGAACCGATATAAAGATATTTACCCTATATTCTTTACGCAAAACAAACTGCTCTTATTGTAAAGCTATACCCCAAAACGAGGCTACGTTAGTCTCAATATACTGTTGAGTCTATTGTTATTCTGTTAACAACAAAAAAGAGGGGCCTAAACCCCTCTTTATCCAATTTAAACTAGAATTATTAGTTCTTGTTGGCTTTTGCCTTGGCGGCTTTTTCTGCTCGCTTTTTATCGGCGAGTACGCGCTGCATCAGGTTCTTACGCGCGGAGCCTTTGAACATTTCAACGCGGCTTTCCATAGCGCGTTCAGGCCAATAGTTGTTTGCCATTTCCACATCGGCAAGCTCGTGATGTGGATCAAGTATGATGTTTTTGATCTCTTTATCGCGTACAAGCATTTTTGTGGCTTTCTTGGCATTTTTACGCCAGATCTCAGCAGGTATACGAAGCTCTTCAGTAGTGCCGTCTGTATATTCAATCGCGAGGACGAGAGGCATCACTAAACCGCCGATGTTTTCGAAATCAATGAAATAGATTTCATGGCCGTGTTGCAAAAGTTCACGTTCCCAGTCTTTGAGGCCTTTAAGCTTGCGCTCATAGCCTTTTTTCTGACTTTCTGTCACGGTGAACTGATCGTACTCATTATAGAAATCAAGCAATTCAGGGAATTTGTTCACGCGTGTGTTGATGCCTTCAGCCTGGTTGCGGAGCTCAGCGATGTAATCACGGTCTGAAAGTTCTTTCTCTCGTTTAATCTGTGCTTCGGTTTCAGGATCTTGTGCGAGGCGTGCGTGTGTAAGACCATTAATGGCAATATCCACATGGTCCGTAGAATAGAACCAACCGCGCCAGAACCAGTCCAGGTCTTGAGCTGAAGCATCTTCCATGGTGCGGAAGAAATCAGCTGGATAAGGGCGCTTAAAGGCCCAACGTTTTGAATATTCTTTAAAGGCAAAGTCAAACAGCTCTCTACCCATCACTGTTTCGCGGAGAACATTCAGTGCAACAGCTGGTTTGATATAGGCATTAGGGAAATAGCCAAGAATGCTATCAGACTGGGTCATGATAGGTGTTTGGTTTTCACTCTGCATATAAGGAATAGCTGCACGTGGATGGCTATAACGAGATGGATAGTATTCTTGCCATTCGCGTTCGGCACGAGATTGGAGGAAACTGTTCAAGCCTTCATCCATCCATGCCCAGTTACGCTCATCGGAGTTGATAACCATTGGGAAATACACATGGCCAATTTCGTGAATAATCACGGAGATCAGGCCGTATTTTGCGCGGCGGCTATATGTACGCTCTTCTTCACCGTCTTTATCTTTGGTGATGGTTGGGCGTGGGCCATTTGATGTGATCATTGGATATTCCATACCGCCACCGATCGGACCATTTACTGACCAGGCAACAGGGTACGGATATTCAATTGAATAACGACTGTATGTTTCAAGCGTGTGAGCAATTGACTGTGTGGAGTATTTATCCCAAAGCGGCATTGCTTCTTCTGGGTAAAGAGACATTGCAAGAACAGTGCGGTCAGATTCAGGCATTTTCACGCCCCATGCGTCCCATACGAATTTACGAGAAGATGCGAAGGCAAAATCACGAACATTTTCGGCCTTAAAACGCCATGTTTTCGTATTGTCTGTGCCTTCTTTTTCATTCTCCAATGCTTCTTCACGGTTCACGATGAAAACAGGGCGCTCGGCGGTTTTAGCTGCTTCAAAGCGTTCGCGTTGTTCTTTTGTTAGAACTTGCTTGGCGTTTTGCAGTTCGCCGGTTGAGCCAACGATGTGATCAGCAGGAACAGTGATTTCCACGTCATAATCGCCGAACTCAAGTGTGAATTCACCTGTGCCGAGGAATTGTTTGTGTTCCCAACCGGCAAGGTCAGTGTATGCCGCGAGGCGAGGGAACCACTGTGCGATGAAATAAACATCATTGCCATGACGTTCATAAGGTTCGAAACCGCCCCGTGCACCCATCTTTTTAGCTTCAGGGATATGGTACCACCAATCGATATCAAACTCGATGCTTGCGCCCGGTGCTAAAGGCTTAGGCAGGTCAATACGCATCATGGTGTCATTGACCACGTAATCGAGCTTCTTGCCTTTTGATTCCACCTTTGTGAGATGAAAACCCCAGTCTGTACCTTTGGTCCGTGCAATATAATCCATCGCATAATAGCTTAGGCGTTTTTTGGCGCGGTCGCTTTGGGTCATTGTCTCAAAAGCATCAGAGTGTTTTGAGAACTTATTCTGATCCATCTGAAGCCAGAGATAGGTGAGCGTATCAGGAGAGTTGTTAATATATTTAATATTCTCTGAGCCAGTGATCGTGCGCTTTTTTTCATCCAGCGACACCTTGATTTTATAATCTACTTGCTGCTGCCAGTATTCGTGACCAGGTGCACCAGAACCTGTGCGGTACACATTTGGTGTTGGTAACTGTTCCTCAAGCTGACGGAATTTATCGACAAAGTTGCCTTTAGTTTGCTCAACCTGCGCTGCCGCGGGCAAAGCAATACATGCGGCTAACATTAAGCCCCAAATACGCATGTGTTTCTCCCCAAGGTATTTTAATTGTGTGAAACTTTTCTAAGTTAGGGGCGAGAGTAGGATGGGGCAGCCTGTTAGGCAAGTTACCTTCTAACAGTTTTTTTATTTTTTTCGAAGGGGAGCAAAAGAGCTTTTCGTATCTGAGATGTAATTAACATCAAAACCAATGAAATGGTCGCGACGGAGGATGATAATGAAAAGCAAGACAGTCTTGAAAATGTCTCTTATGGCTGCAGCGTTCGGCTTTGCAGGTACAGCAGCCATGGCAGAGGGATATGGGGAACGTTTTAAAAAAGCTGACACTAACGGCGATGGTGCAGTGTCTCACACGGAAATGATGGCACAGGTGCAAAGCAAGTTTGCCGAGTTTGATAAGAACGGTGATGGTTTTATTGTTCTTGATGAACTTCCTAAAGAAATGCCAATGGGCGAAAAACGGTCCAAAAAGCTTGAAAAGAAAAAAGAGAAAATGGAAAAGCGCCTTAAAGAAAAGGGTGTGGAAGATACAGATGCTTTCATGAAGAAAATGCATGACTGGAAGCCAACTCGTATGAAATTTATGGCGCGCCATGATCGTGATGGTGATGAGCGTTTGTCTGTGGAAGAATTTGGGTCACGTATGATCCATATGTTCAAGCGTATGGATGGTAACGGTGATGGCTCGGTAACAATGGCAGAAGCGAAAGAAGCGAAAGCTAAATTCGCGAAGAAGCGCCATAGGAAGCATAAACGGAAACATCGTGGCTAAATCCTCGCTTTTAGCCTGATGTGTTTGAAACGCCCGAAGCCCCCTTAACTTTGCCTTCGGGCGTTTCTTTTATTAAAATGACTGCCCAATCTTTGCCTTGCTTCGGAATTGTTGGTTGTTGGATAAGAAATTATTGATCAACAGATGGTGTTCAATGGCTTCTGAGACTTGCCCTTTTGTGAGGCGAGCGCTAGTGTGCCGCAAAATTCTGAAATATATAGGGCATTCACCATGTTTAAAGGTTCTATCACAGCGCTAATTACACCAATGAAAGATGACAGCAGTGTTGATACTTCTGTTTTCCAGAAATTTGTGGATTGGCAGATAAAACAAGGAACACATGGTTTGGTGCCTGTAGGCACAACAGGGGAAAGCCCGACACTTACGCACGAAGAACACAAGCTTGTTGTTCAGCTTTGTGTGGAAGCCGCAGATAAGCGCGTGCCTGTTATCGCGGGAGCAGGCTCTAATAATACCGTTGAAGCGGTGGGCTTTATTCAGCACGCTGAAAAGGTTGGGGCGGATGGGGCTTTGATCGTAACGCCTTATTATAATAAGCCAAGTCAAGAAGGGCTTTATCAGCACTTTAAGGCCATTCATGATGCTGCTGATCTGCCGATTATTATTTATAATATTCCGGGTCGTTCTGTGGTTGATATGTCGGTTGAAACAATGGCGCGTTTATTTGAACTGCCACGTATTGTTGGTGTGAAAGATGCGACAGGTGATATGAACCGCTGCACAGATCAACGGGCGGCAATGGGCCCTGAGTTCGTTCAACTGTCTGGTGACGATTCGTCTGCGCTTGGCTTTAATGCAATGGGCGGCGTTGGTAGCATTAGTGTTTCTTCTAATGTTGCCCCAAAACTGTGCTCTGAATTCCAGGAAGCCACACTAGCTGGTAATTTTGCGAAAGCGTTAGAGTTACAAGATAAGCTCTTGCCTCTTCACCGTGCAATGTTTATGGAACCAAGTCCGGCGCCTGCAAAATATGCAGGCTCGCTCATTGGCACATGTGGTGCTACAGTTCGTATGCCGATCTTGCCAGTTTCTGATGAAGCAAAGACTGCTATCCGTAAAGCTGTGGAAGATCTAGAACTGGAAACTGTTGATTTTGGATAAGTAAACGTGGCTGCAAAAAAGAAGAAAAAAGATAAAGCCCCAAGCCGTATAGCTGCAGATAACCGTAAAGCCCGTCACCTTTATAGTATTCAGGATGAATTTGAGGCGGGCATTGTGCTCACTGGTACCGAGATTAAATCACTGCGCAGTGGTGAAGCTAATATTCGAGAAAGTTATGCTGAAGAAAAAAATGGCGAACTTTGGCTGATTAATGCACATATCCCTGAGTTTTCACACGGTAACCGTTTTAATCACCAACCACGCAGACCCCGTAAGCTCTTGATGCATAAGCGCGAAATCAGCCGACTTGGTGGTGCCATTCAACGTGAAGGCATGACCCTTGTACCGCTTCGCATCGTGTTTAACGAGAAGGGTAGGGCAAAGCTTGAGCTTGGCCTTGGCAAAGGTAAGAAGCTTCATGATAAACGTGAAACTGAAAAGCAGCGTGATTGGAACAGGCAGAAAGCTCGCTTGATGAAAGACCATTCCTAATCTTAGGCTGGGATGGTTATCGCAAACCTTACCGGGCTATCAGCTCTGCCACATATAATTTCATTCTTTCCTGGACGTAGCTTAGCTGTTGCCGATGTACTGTATTTGCTGATGCTTTTGCCGTTAACAATAGTGCCTTGCTGGCTACCCATATCCCGGACAATATAGCCGCCGTCTCTTCGCAATACTTCGAAGTGATTATCGCTAAGTTCTGGAATGCCGTGGAGTGGCACTTTCAGGCTGGAGGGGCTAACGAGGCTATGCTGCATTTTTGAGGATATATTCCCAATGCCAAAAGGGAAGTCTTTAAGCTCTACATAGGTAAGGAATTTATCTGCAACGAGCCGAGAAAGCCCTTCAATTGTAGGGTATTCGCTTTTGAAGTGCTGTATTTGATGTTCGCTCTCTGCCTGAATAGCTTGTACAACGCTGTAACTGTTCCTCAGGCGAGCTGCAAGGGTGTGCACAACGTGGCGAACGAGCGGATCAGAGAAGCTGCGCCTGAAGGCATTTGCCTCAATGAAGAGTGTGGTTGTTCTATCAGCAGATGATTTTGCGGTAACGGAGTGAGACTGTTGTTTGATAGCGCTTACTTCACCTAGTAGTTCTCCTTCGCCAATAGTGGCTACATGGTAAGCATCATCTCCTTCCTGCCGCCAGATTTCCACCTGACCCTCCATAATCATATAGACGCCATCGCTTTCAGCACCTTGCCGATAGATGGTGTCCCCTTTTTGGAAGAAACGTTCTTCACCTAATGAACTTTCAGCGCTCATTTTGTTCCCTATAGATATATGAACAACCGTGGAATGGTATTTATTTATGTACAATTCTGTATGATAGAATAGAGATATTAATCAATGGTTTCAATCTATTACGATATTTCATTATATTCTTCATATTTTGTTTCTTTGCGTGAATTGCCAGTTTTATTCTCCTTAATGGTGTAGGGCGTAGGATCTTGTTACGGAAATGGTTCGATGCATTTTTGCAACAGATAATGAGAATTGATCTCAAGTTTCATGTTTCTAGGTAAGAGTGATTTGCAAAATCATTATATGAAATGCTAGACGGCCTCCATAACTTGTTAAACCACTCTGTCCCCATAGGAGTTACTATGAACTTCAATCTTAAATCAGGTACAGCGCTTGCCGCACTGCTTATCGGTGCAACTGCTGTAAATGCTGCAGAAGTTGCGCAGCAGAACGCTGATGATATTGATGAAATCATTGTTGAAGGCCGTTATCTGTCTCTAGACAAGATTAACGCTGTTAAAACACCAACACCGATTATCGATGTACCGCAGAGCCTTTCAATCATTTCTGCTGATCAGATCATCCGCCAAGGCTTTACAAGCGTTAGTGACCTGGTTCTTTACACTCCTGGTGTGAATAGTTCACAAGGTGAAGGTCACCGTGATGCAGTAGTTTTCCGTGGCGTACGTTCAACAGCGGACTTCTATATCGACGGTGTACGCGATGATGTTCAGTATTACCGCTCTTTCTATAACCTTGAGCAGGTTGAAATCCTTCGTGGCCCTAATGCGCTTTTGTTTGGTCGTGGTGGTACAGGTGGTGTTCTGAACCGTGTGACGAAAAAAGGCGTAATCGGCGAAGACTTCTTTGGTTATAAAGCAAGCGTAGATACTTTCGGTGCGTTTGATCTTCAGATTGATAACAATCTGGCTGTTAGCGAAAAAACTGCCTTCCGCTTGAATGCATATTATGAAGAACTCAATAACCACCGTGATTTCTATGATGGTGAGCGTATTGGTATTAATCCAACATTTAAGTTTGAACTTTCGGAAGCTACAACAGTTAACCTTTCGTATGAATATATTGATAACCAGCGCTTCATAGACCGCGGTATCCCATCTGTGAATGGTCGCCCAGCTGAAGAGCTTGTAGATATTACATTTGGCGATCCTGACATTAATACTACAACGCTTGATGCACATGTTTTCCGCGCCAGCGTTGAGCACCAGTTCAATGATAGCTTTAAAGGTAACTTTAGTGCGTCATACGGTGATTATGACAAGCTCTATTCAAACTTCTTCCCTGTTGCTTACGATGCGGCATCAAATGAAGTTACACTTGACGGTTATGTTGACACCACACAGCGTAAGAACCTGATTTTGTCTTCAAACCTAATTGGTGAAGTTGATTTTGGTGGTTTCGGTCACACTATTCTTGCTGGTGCTGAGTACATTGATACAGTTAACAATAATGACCGTTTCAATTCATTCTTTAGTGGCTCACAAGATGACCGCGAAACATTCCTCGCGACACGCCCACTAAGCCTGAATAACGGTGTTGGTACTAATGCTGCTGGCGAAGCAACAACAAATGATTTCTCGGTTGACTTGAATGATGATACCGAAGCTGACCTTGAAGTATTCTCTCTATATATTCAGGATCAGATTGAAATCTCTGATAAGCTAGATCTTATCATTGGTGGTCGTTTCGATACCTTCAAAATCCGTGTTGATAATGTTGAAACATTCATCAACACTGGAGAGAGAGAAATTCGTGAGCGTAGAGATTCAGAATTCTCTCCACGTCTAGGTCTTGTGTTCAAGCCACAGGAAAATATTTCGATTTACGGTAGCTTCAGTGAGAGCTTCCTCCCGCGTTCTGGTGAGCAGTTTGCTAATATTAACCAGACGACAGAGGCGCTTGATCCAGATACATTCCAGAATATTGAAGTTGGTCTGAAGTGGGACTTCGCTGATAGCCTGAGTTTTACTGCCGCTTTGTTTGAAGTTGAGCAGAGATCACCAGTTGTATCCGATGCGGATGCTGGTCAGCTTGATATTATCGAGAGTGAAATTCGAGGTATTGAAGTACAAGTGCTTGGCCAACTTACTGATGAGTGGTTCGTATCTGCCGGCTATAGCTATCTTGAAGGTAACCAAACTAATGGCAACCGCGTACGCGAGCTGCCTGAACACACAATCAACGTGTGGACTAATTATCAGGTAACTGAGCGTTTTGGTCTTGGTGCTGGTCTTACATTCCAGGATGAAAGCTTCTCAGATAACGGTAACTCTGTAACGCTACCGAGCTTTGTTCGTATCGATGCTGCTGCATATTACGATCTAAACGACAGTGTACGCCTACAGGTGAACGTGGAAAACCTAACTGATACAGAATATTTCCCAAATTCACACAATGCAAACAACATTACAGTTGGTGCACCGCTTAACGCTCGTTTCTCTATCACGGGTCGTTTCTAGGCTTAAAGTTCTAGTTATTGAATGAATAGGGCCGGGATGTTTCCCGGCCTTTTTTATTGCGTTGATAGTTTCTGAGCTTGGTTAAGGGCGCTGAGAAACATTTCTTCCGTTAGCACTTTAGTGTTCAGGTTATAGCGCGAGCAATGATAGCTGCTGACAAGCCACAGGCCCTCTCTCAAATTATATTCGCAACCGTGCATGAACTTATGTGCCGACACTTGAAGGCCAAAAGTTCTAAGCGCCGTATCATGCGCCACCTTGCCTAAAGCAAAAATCACTTTCAGCTTCGGCATATTATCGATTAATGAAAGAAGGTAAGGGCGGCAATTGTTGATCTCAGCTGCCGTGGGTTTGTTTTGTGGAGGGACACATCTCACCGCATTTGTGACTAAGGCTCTATTTAGCGTGAATGCATTTCCGTTATGAAATTCGCCGTTGGTGTAACCGAGTTTACTTAGTGTGGCATAGAGTAAGTCCCCGGATTGATCACCGATAAAAGGTTTGCCTGATTTGTTGGCGCCTTGAAGCCCTGGGGCCAGGCCCAGGATCATAATCTCGGCGTCCATTGGGCCAATATTGTTCACGGCACCATTGTGATAATCTGGATATAGCTCTCTATTTTCTTGCCTGAAGGTCGTTAGGCGAGGGCATGTATTACAGTGTTTTTCAGGCTCTATCAATTCAGGCATGGTATATCTCGTAGGCATAAAAAAAGCGGCTCATCATAAGCCGCCTTCTTTAAAATAGGGAAGAGTTTTAGTCTTCTCCGAATTCTGAATCCCATGGATCATTTTCTGGGCGGCCTGATGCAGGGCGGCCAATCATGTCCTTAAGGTCAATCAGGTCAACGAACTGGTCAGCTTGGCGTCTTAACTCATCAGCAATCATGGAGGGCTGTGTTTTATTGGAGCTCACAACAGTGGCTCTTACACCGCGGCGCTGCACTGCTTCGAGGAGTCTGCGGAAGTCACCATCGCCGGAGAACAGGATCACATGATCAAGGTTTTCTGAAATGTTGAGCATATCCACAGCAATTTCGATATCCATATTGCCCTTGATTTTACGGCGACCATTTTCATCAGTGAATTCTTTCACTGGTTTGGTAACCAGAGTGAAGCCATTATAATCAAGCCAATCAATAAGAGGACGAAGTGGTGAATATTCCTGATCCTCCAAAATAGCCGTATAATAAAAAGCGCGAACCAATCGACCCTTTTGGGAGAAATGTTCACGCAAACTTTTATAGTCTATTTCCATGTCGAGGGCACGAGCAGTTGCATATAGGTTAGCCCCGTCTATAAACAACGCAATGCGTTCTTCAGGATAAATCAACATTTTGAGTTCCTATCAAAAAAAATACGCGCAGAAGTATATTTGTACAAAATAGTGTAGGTAACTACACATTACGGTTAAATGTACCATAAACTAATATTGACCGCAGGCAGTTAACTTTTGGTAAAATTATGGTTAAGTGAAAGGCCTGTTCTTGAAAAGGTATTTTGGGTGAAGGCGGAAAAAGTAAAAATATTACTGGGTCTTGGTGGAAATTTGCCTTCTGGCCAGCGTAGTCCGCTTCAAACTGTACGTGAAAGTATAGAATTGATGCAGAACCTGAAAATTGAGATTACCGCTGTCTCGCCATTTTTTGAAACAGAGCCAGTGCCGGTTTCAGGGCAGCCTAATTTTATAAATGCTGCAGTTATAGGGTGCACCACTCATAGGTGTGATGTGCTGTTAGGATTGATTAAGGAGCTTGAAGTAAAGCTTGGGAGGCAGCCAGCTGAACGGTGGAGCGCCAGAACCATTGATATCGATATACTGGCATACGGTGATAGTGTGTTCCCGAATGCCAAGGCGTGGCAAGAGGTTGTGAATGATACTGATCCGGCGGCAATTCTGGCGGAACCTGTCGTGCCGCATCCACGTTTGCATAAAAGAGCTTTTGTATTAGCCCCTTTGTCAGAGATCGCGGGCGATTGGAAACACCCGGTTCTTGGGCGGACTGTAAAAGAAATGATGAAGGCAGATTTGATTGTGGAACAAATGCCTCATATCAGGAAAATGAAAGAAAACCAATAAATAGCCTTTGAAAGGCAGATTCATTCCTTTACAGTAAGGAAGTGTATATGTATAAGCAGGCGCTTATATGGCGGCAGTGCGCATTATAGCACGCCACAATTAAAGAATTTTGGAGATAATGAATGGCTCGCGTTACCGTTGAGGATTGCGTTGACAAGGTAGATAACCGCTTTGATTTGGTTCTTGCTGCTGCACAGCGTTCTCGCCAGATTTCTTCTGGTGCTCCGCTCCTTGTAGAGCGTGATAACGATAAAAACGCAGTTGTTGCTCTGCGTGAAATTGCTGATGAACATGTTCAGGCAAATGATCTGACTGAATCAGTAATTCATGGTATGCGTAAAGTTGTTGAGTCTGATGAGCCGGAAGAAGTGGATATGTCTATTCTTATGGCTGGTATGGAAGATCAGGCTCCAGCTTCAGAGTAATTCTGAGTTCATATCTAAAGAAAACCCGGCCTTAGAGCCGGGTTTTTTATTGCCTGAAGTTTAGTGGATTATTTTGCTGGCTTGTGGAACTGGTCTGCCGCAAAGTTAAAGAGGCCTGATCCCCCAAGTGTTTGTCCGCCACAAACAGGAAGTACTGCACCTGTGATATATCCTGCAAGGTTTGAGGATAGGAACACGGCCGCTTGGCCAATATCATTTACACTACCAAGCCTGCGGGCAGGTACGCTTTGTATAAGCATTGGAAGAGTTTCAGGAGAGCTAAGGCGTTTCATGCCTTCGGTGCCGTCAATAGGGCCAGGGATAATGCTGTTTGAACGAATACCTTGTGGTCCCCATTCAATAGCCAGTGTTTTCATGAGTTTGTCGATGCCAGCCTTGGCTGCACATACATGCGCTTGATGGCTGTAACCATCGAGCGATTGTCCCGCCGAGATAAAGATGATGGAACCTTTAGTTTCCTTGAGTTGTTCATGCGCAGCTTTTGCTGTGTTGAATGATCCGATCAGGTCAATATCTACAACTGTTTTAAAACCGTTGTAGCTAAGGTCTTCTACCTTGCTCATAAAGTTACCTGCGGCACCTGCAACAACAATTGATACGGTACCCAGTGTGGCTTTGGTTTCCACAAAAGCTTTTTCCATGGCTTCAAGATCGCGTACATCGGCTGCAACAGGGAATACATCCACTCCGTGTTCTCTAATTTCTTCTGCCGCTTTTTCCAGTTTTTCAAAAGTGCGGCCACAGATAGCTATTTTCGCACCTGCTGCTGCCATGTTTTTTGCAATGCCTAAGTTGATGCCGCTGCCGCCGCCGGTGATGAATGCCACTTGCCCTTCGAGCATGCCTGTTTGAGGTTTGAGCTCAGACATAAAGTCCCTCCGCTTGAAAATTTCCCACACTTCTTCGGTAACTGTTAATGAATTTTACCATAGCATAATAAATGGGCTGAAATTCTTTCTCGAAAAGAGTATTGCTATCAGTTAGATGAATTAAAAGAGTAAAGGTTGCCGCGTGATCCGTCAGTTTGAGTTAGTTGACCTTGTAAGAGCCTACGATAAAAACGTGGATGAGGCTCTCCTTAACCGTGCCTATGTATTTGCGATGAAAGCTCATGGTAGTCAGACGAGAGCGTCTGGTGACCCTTATTTTTCTCATCCACTTGAAGTGGCTGGTATCCTAACGGATATGAAGCTGGATTGTGATACGATCGCTACGGCACTTCTCCATGATGTAGTGGAAGATACAGTTGCAACCATTGACGAAATCCATGAGCTCTTTGGCCCCAAGGTAGCTGAACTGGTGGACGGTGTTACCAAGCTCTCGAAAATTGAAATGCAGACCGAGAGCATGCGGCAGGCAGAGAACTTCAGGAAGTTTCTTCTTGCTATGTCTAATGATATCCGCGTGCTTTTGGTTAAACTTGCTGACCGTATGCATAACATGCGTACGTTAGGGCACATCAAGAAAATCGAAAAACGCAAGCGGATTGCCAAGGAAACGCTTGATATATACGCGCCGCTCGCTGAACGCATTGGTATGCATGAGCTGAAAGATGAACTTGAGCATCTTGCTTTTACGCATATGGACCCTGAGGCGATGGAATCCATCAATGCACGGCTCCATTATCTTATTGAAGAAAGCCCTAATCTTGAAGCTGACATGGTAGCGGCGCTAACGGAACTTCTTAAAGAAAATGGTATTGAAGCCAAAGTTAGTGGCCGTATCAAACGCCCATATTCCATCTGGCGGAAAATGGAGCGGCAGAACATCAGCTTTGAGCAGCTTTCAGACGTGATGGCCTTCCGTATTATGGTGGATGATGTTTCTACCTGTTACCGCACTCTCGGTATCGTCCACGGTGAATGGCCGATGGTACTAGGGCGCTTTAAAGATTATATCTCGCTTCCGAAACAGAATTTCTACCGCTCGATCCACACAACAGTGATTGGTCCACATAACAACAAGCTTGAGGTACAAATTCGTACCCATGATATGCATGAAGAAGCGGAAATCGGGGTTGCTGCACACTGGCAGTATAAACAGAAAGCTGAAAATGCTGAGGGCTCTCAATACCGCTGGATCAGGGAACTTCTTGAAATTCTTGATCATACACATGATCCAGAAGAGTTCCTGGAACACACTAAGCTGGCTATGTATCAGGATAAAGTATTCTGCTTTACTCCGAAGGGCGAACTAGTGCCGTTGCCGCGTGGTTCAACTACTGTAGATTTTGCTTATGCAGTACATACCGAGGTAGGGGACCACTGTGTTGGCGCGAAGGTAAACGGCCGTATGGTGCCCCTTCGCCACCAGCTTGATAATGGTGATCAGGTTCAGATATTGACGTCAAAGGGGCAAGCGCCTTCACCGCGGTGGGATAGTTTTGTCGTAACGGGTAAAGCCCGCTCTGCTATTCGAAGGCATGTGCGCTTCCAGCAACATGAAGAATATAGTCAGTTAGGGAAAACACTTATCGAGAAAGCTTGCCGCCGGAACGGCCTTGATTTCTCGGGTCGTGTAATTGAAGAAGCGGCGAGCGTTCTTAACTTGTCTGACGCGGATATGCTCTTTGCTCTTGTCGGGCAAGGAACTCTTTCTGAGGAAGAAATTCTGCGGGCCGCTTTCCCGGGCTTTAAAGAAGATGCTCGGAATGAAGGCCTTCCTAATGTTCACCAGGATTGGGAGCAGATCGATGACGGCGCTATTCCGATTTCAGGAATCACGAGGGGGTCAGCGGTTCAGTTGGCTTCATGTTGCCACCCTGTGAAGGGTGACCGTATCGTCGGGCTTCGTGTTCCGGGGCAGGGAGCGGAAATTCACACTATCGACTGCTCAAGGCTCTCTGAATTCGATGATCGGCCAGAAATGTGGCTCGACTTACGCTGGGAAGAAGGTGAGGAAGACAGTGACGCTTTCTATACTGGCCGGCTGCGCCTTGAAGTGGTGAACGAACGCGGCGCTTTAGCGGCAATTGCTGCAACAGTTTCCAAGACGGGTGGTAACGTTTCAAACCTTGAAATCCCACAGCGTGATCCCGAGTTCTATGTAATGATCATAGATATTGAAGTGAAAGATGTGAAACACCTGAACGATATCACCAGAGCCTTAAGGGTTAGCCGTGTAATCAGTAGAGTTGATCGGGTTTTGGGATAATTCGTCCCACTTAAGCGTATTTGACTTGACGAACCTTCGCGCGGGTACTATCCGCGCAGATAAATAATTTCACTTATCAGGAGCCAGCAATGGATCAGGAAGCTGTATTGAATGAATTTCGCGCGGCAGGCGCTCTGCTTGAAGGTCACTTCAAGCTGTCTTCGGGCCTTCACAGCCCTGTTTATCTGCAGTGTGCAAAAGTTCTGATGGACCCACAACGCGCTGGTCGCTTGTGTGCTGCTTTTGCTGAGAAACTAAAGGCAACTGGTGTAGAAGTTGATCTTGTGGTGAGCCCGGCGATGGGGGGCGTTATCGTTGGATATGAAGTTGCTCGTCAGCTTGGCGTTCCTGGTATTTTTACCGAACGAGTAGATGGTGAATTCGCGCTCCGTCGCGGTTTCGAAATTCCAAAAGGCGCGAAAATCCTGATGATGGAAGATATCATCACGACAGGTTTGTCTTCTCGAGAATGTATTAAAACCATCACTGAATGGGGTGGTGAAGTTGTGGCAGCGGGCTGCTTGATTAACCGTTCCGGTGGCCGTGCTGAAGTTGGTGCGCCAGTTACAGCGCTCGCAACTATTGATGCGCCAACATATAAGCCTGAAGATGTACCTGTTGAGCTTGCTGAAATTCCAGCAATTAAACCTGGTAGCCGTGGGCTGAAATCATAATCCATGGTATTTAAGCGGCGGACCCCACTTACTTTTTGGCAAAAAACGGTAGATTTTTTCTGGCCGCGCTCAGGCTTGAAAAGAGCGTGGCTTTATATCTGGTACCGTATCGCTCGGTTGCCGGGAACACCTTATAGCATTGCTGCGGGGTTCGCTTCCGGTGCGGCCGTTTCATTTACACCGTTTCTTGGCCTTCATTTCTTGATGGGGTTTGCAGTTGCTTGGATGGTGCGGGGTAATTTACTTGCGTCAGCTATCGGTACGGCTATTGGTAACCCATGGACATTCCCTTTTATTTTCGCGCTTACCAGCCAAATTGGCTCAGCTATACTGGGTACTGATGTAACTGCTGAAGTTCCTCCATGGGATATGGGCGCGATGGCAGATGATCCGTTTGGGTATCTTGCCTCATTTTTGCCCGTTGTATTTCCTTTGATTGTCGGTGGTTTTCCAGTTGCAGTTATTGTTTGGTTCCTGTTTTACTTCGCCTTTAGAGGATTGATTTCAGGGTACCGTGATAGTCGCCGCTTGAAGATGGAAGAAAAAGCAAAAATAAGGTCCTCAGAAACAGTGATGAAAGAAGAGGAAAAGGATAGTGCATAGACTTCGCTTAGGTGTGAATATTGATCATGTAGCCACTATTAGAAATGCGCGTGGTATTCGCCATCCCGATCCGGTACGTGCCGCAGGCTTAGCAGTTAAAGCGGGAGCTGATGGCATCACCGCTCATTTGCGTGAAGATCGCCGCCATATTTCTGATGAAGATATTGCAACACTTGCTGATGTGTTAACGGTTCCTCTGAATTTTGAAATGGCAGCGACTGACGAGATGCTTGAAATCGCACTGCGCCATAAGCCTCATGCTTGTTGTTTGGTGCCAGAAAAACGGCAAGAGCTCACAACGGAGGGCGGCCTTGATGCAGCAGGGCAGCATAATCGTTTGAAGCATTATGTTTCAGAACTGAATAAAGCGGGTATCCGTGTGAGTTTATTCCTGGATGCTGATAAAGCGCAGCTTGATGCAGCGCTGTCTCTTGGTGCGCCCGTGGTGGAAATTCACACAGGTGCATACTGTGATCTTACAGGCCAGGCGCGTGAGGAAGAGCTCATTCGTATCAAAGAAGCTGCATCTTACGGCTATGAAAATGGCCTTGAAATGCATGCGGGCCACGGCCTCAGCTATGATACAGTTGGCCCTATTGCAGCGATTGCGGAATTACGCGAACTGAATATTGGCCACTTCCTGATTGGTGAGGCGATTTTCCACGGCCTTGAGGCGTCTGTGAAAGAGATGCGCCGGCATATGGATGAAGCGAGAGCATAAAATAGAATGGCACCACTGAAGAAAATCGCCGGATATACTTTTACTAAAGCAAGTTTGCTGGATGAGGCACTAACACACCCATCCTTATCAGGCACATATAACTACCAGCGGCTTGAGTTTTTAGGGGACCGTGTTCTCGGTCTTGCAGTTTCCACATGGCTTCTAGAAGCCTATCCAAGTGAAGCGGAAGGGCAGCTTAACCGCCGTTTTACCTCACTTGTGCGGAAGGAAACTCTGGCGGAGATGGCTAAGAAACTTGATCTTGTTAAAGCGATCAAGTTAACGCCTGGCGCTGAAACAGAAGGAACACGCGATAAAGAAGCCGTGCAGGCGGATGTATGTGAAGCCATTATTGGTGCCATGTATCTAGATGCGGGCTTTGGTGTTGTAGAAGAATTTATCCGGAAGCACTGGATACCTATGATGAATGAAGATCAGGATGTTGTGAAAGACAGCAAAACCCTGCTTCAGGAATGGTGTCAGGCCCGTGCGACCGCACTTCCCAAATATGAGGTTGTTGAAAGATCAGGTCCTGATCACCAACCAGTTTTTACAATTGAAGCGACTGTAAAAGGCAAGGGCTCTGCCCGTGCACAAGGCAGCGCGAAAAGGATTGCGGAACAAGCTGCAGCAGCGGCACTGTTTAGTATCCTTGCAGGAGAGAAATAATGTCTGAAAACCAGACAGCTGAAACTAAATGCGGTTTTGTGGCGCTAATTGGTGCGCCAAACGCAGGTAAATCAACGCTTTTGAACGCGCTTGTGGGTGCAAAGGTTGCGATTGTTACGCATAAGGTACAAACCACACGTACTCGCATCACCGGTATCGGTATGCATGAAGAAACTCAATTGGTGTTCATTGATACACCGGGTATTTTTGCACCAAAACGCAGGCTTGACCGCGCGATGGTCAGCGCAGCCTGGAAAGGGTCTGAGGATGCAGAAACAACTGTTCTGATGATTGATGCTCGTAAAGGCATTACAGAAGAGGTTGAGCATATCGTTGAGGGCCTGAAAAATACTGGGCGTGAAGTTATTCTCGTGTTGAATAAAATTGATGGCATGAAAAAGGATGGCCTTCTCGCGCTTATTCAGGAATGTAACGAGCATGGCATCTTCACAGATACTTTCCTTATTTCTGCCCTTCACGGTGAAGGTGTTGCTGACCTTAAAGCGTTCCTTGCTGATAAAGCGCCAAGAGGCCCGTGGATGTACCCAGAAGACCAGCTTTCCGACACAACAATGCGAATTCTTGCAGCGGAAATTACACGGGAAAAAGTATATCTTCGCCTGCACGATGAACTGCCTTACGCCACAACAGTGGAAACCGAGAAGTGGGAAGACCGCAAAGACGGCTCCGTACGCATTGAACAGGTTATCCATGTTGAGCGTGAAACTCAGAAGGGTATTGTCATCGGTAAGGGCGGCAGTATGCTGAAAACCCTGGGCCAGATGGCACGCGAAGAAATGGAAGAAGAGTTCCAACGCCGTGTGCATTTGTTCCTACATGTTCGAGTGACAGAACGCTGGGCCGATGATAAATCCATGTATGAAGGTATGGGTTTAGATTTCGTAAATTAAAGCAGAGATCAGGAACGTAGGTATGGAATGGCAGGATGAAGGGATTGTTCTTTCTGCCACTCGCCTTGGCGAGAGTGATGCTGTTCTTGAGATTATGACCAAAAACCATGGGCGTGCTCGTGGTTTTATTAAAGGCGGTATGGGGCGCCGTAATAAAGCGAACCTTCAGGCTGGTAATTTCCTTTCCGTAAATTGGCGTTCAAGGTTAGAAACCAATTTAGGCCGTTTCACCGTTGAACTACTTCACAGCCCTCTTGGTAATATGCTTGGTGATGGTAACCGCTTGGCAGCACTTGCGGCCGTTACATCTGTTGTGGTGACTACCATGACAGAGCGTGAGCCACATCTTAGTGTTTATGAAGGCTTGGGCGCGATTGTTAAGCTTTTAGAAGCGTCTGATAGCTCACTTGAAGGGTGGGGGGCAGCCTTTTCGCAGCTTGAACTTGGAATATTGCAAGAGCTTGGCTACGGCCTTGACCTGAGCGAATGTGCAGGTACAGGTTCGACCGAAAATCTTATCTATGTTTCTCCAAAGTCTGGCCGTGCTGTTTCTGAAGAGGCGGGTTTTTTGTACCGTGACAAGTTACTAAGTTTACCGGCATTTCTTGCTTCACCTGGTGAGGGTAAAATTGATATGCAGGCCAGTGTGGAAGCCCTTCGGCTTACCGGGTATTTTCTGGATCGGTATGTATGGGCTGTTCGAACTGGTGGGCAGCCAGCTGCTAGAGAGCGTTTTCTTTCAAGCCTTCAAAAGCATACCCTTTCCTAGTTGGGGTATTTTCTTCCAACTATTTCTCGTATTTTAGGGTTGATTTTATATCAATCGCCTAGTGTGTAAATGCACGACTATGCATCACATGGTTGTGATTTTTAGTGAAAAATACGTGTTTATTCGGTGTGTTAGGCATGTCTTGAGGTAAAATTCCTCAACTATAAATATATAACTAAATACGACGCGACAGTTAGGGAGAAAGCTAGATGATTAGCTTAAAAATGGCCGCTCGCCAGGTTGCGAGTGCTGGCTTGTTGGTGGGATTAATAACCACACAGGGTATTTCTTCAGACATAAATATTACTGCGAAGGTAACAAGCGATGAAAAGCTGAAAAGCTTTTTGAATGAACATATTACAGAGGGATTTTCTGGAACGTTACTTATCGCTAAAGACGGCAGGATCGTTCACGCGCAAGGCTATGGGTTTGCTGACCGGGAAAACAAAATACCCAACACGCTAGATACCGTATATTCAACAGGTACATTGACACGGTATTTTACGGCGGCTGCTATACTTAAGTTAGCGGAGCAGGGTAAACTAAGCCTCTCGGATACACTTGGTAAATTCTTTGATAATGTACCGGTTGATAAGCAGGATATTACTGTTCACCATCTACTTACTCACACCCCCGGGCTGTTGAGTGTAGAAGAATGGGATGCCTTCGAAACTATCGATACGGATGAGTTTTTAAAGGATGTGTTCTCCGCAGAGAATGAAATTAGCCCAGCCGTATATCTGCCAAAGTTTAGTTTTAAGCCGGGTGATAGGGTTATCGAATTTAGTGAAGGCTACGGTCTTCTAAGCCTTATAATTGAAAAACAATCCGGCCAGTCATTTGAAGCGTTTCTCAAGGAAAACCTTTTTGATCCAGCGGGTATTACCGATACCGGATATCTTCTGCCTGATTGGGATAAGTCACGGATTGCAAATGGGTATGTAGGTGAAGATGGAGAAAACTGGGGTAACTTACCAGAACGCCTTAACAAATTAGGAAAACTCCCACCTTATATACAGGGAAGTATGGGCCTGCTATCAACTGCGAGCGATTTATATAAATGGCATACTGCACTATATGGTGGAAAAGTCCTTTCTAACGCTTCGCTCAAGCTTCTTCATAAAAGACATACCGCTATACCTGAAGCTTTTGAGGCAGATATCGATGCGGCTTATGGTATTCAGGTTTCTGAAACATGGTCTGGTACGCCGTGGATATTTAATATCGGATCGAGCGTTATTCGCGCCAATCTACCAGCCTTTAAGGTTACATATCACTATTTTCCGGTGGAAGACACGGTTGTCATATTTGCAGGAAATACCCCACTGAGCCGTGAGGCTAGGCAGGCTCTACCAGCTTTTGTTCGGGTACTTTTAGAACCTGATTATAAACCTGTTTCATCAGATAGTAAGCAAGCGCAGTAGGGGAAGTATGATGAAAAAAACAGTAAGAATCTTTGTTGCTTCCGTTGGTTTCTTTGCCTTGGCTGCTTGTGCGTCGGGAAATGAGAGTTTTTTTAAGGGCAACGAGTATGTAGAGCGTGGCTCAGTTGCCGCTGAAACCAGCGACGGTACATTTAATGTATCTTACCTGAAATCACAGAGCAGTGGCCGTAGAGTAATAATTCTGCACGGAACACCCGGCCAAGCGGCTGATTATTACCGTACTATTCGTAATGCACCCGCGGATATGGAATATGTGGTTGTCGACCGTCCTGGATACGGTGAAACAACGCCGTATAAACTTCTAGCATCTCTTGAGGCACAGGCTGATGCTATTGCGCCGCTACTGATAGAGAAAAATGGCCAGAAGCCGATTGTTGTTGGGCATTCCTCTGGCGGTCCGATTGCTGCGATGGTTGCTATTCGTCATGGTGATAAAATAGGCGGGTTGATGCTGGCTGCTGCCTCTATGGACCCAGAGTTGGAGCCTGATCCAGTTTTTGTTCAAAAGCTAGGGAATGCGCCAGTTGTTTCATGGTTCGTGCCTAAAGATCTGCTTATCTTGAACCGGGAACTTTTATCTCTTCCCAAGCAACTTGAGGCAATGAAGAGCAAACTTAGCACGATCACAGCGCCCACCATTATCATGCACGGTACCGCTGATCTGCTTGTTCCGTACGGTAATGTATCCTACATGGAAAAATATATCACGAGTGCTGCGTATAGAGAGACGGTTAAGATCGAAGGTATGGGGCATGAAATTCCTTGGGCACGCCAGATAACCTTTGCCAAAGGTATTCGTAAACTGGCTGATGAAGACTATACCATCCCAACTTCTGAAATCAGGATTGACCGTCGCGATTGGGCTTTCACAGCTGAAACTCGCCGAGAGGTTAGAGATCCTGCCAATAGATCTGAAAAATAGAAGCTAATATTAGCTTTTATGTCACAGCCTTGATGACCTGTATGGATGGTTTTATTAGGGCTGTGACAACGTTTTCGGGCACTCTAATACAGCTTATCCGTTAAGCGGTTTTGTTAACTCCAAACAAATTGTGGAAAACAGCAAGATCATAGTAGCCAAGCGGATTTTGATTGCTATAGTCACTGCATGAGTAGTGAACCTAATTTCAGTGAAAACATTGTAGAGGCACCGTTTAGCGATGCCCTTAGCGAGCGCTATCTGGCGTACGCACTCTCCACGATTATGTCTCGTTCATTGCCTGATGTGCGGGATGGCCTGAAACCAGTACACAGACGCTTGCTTTATGCGATGCGCCTTTTGAAGCTGGATCCAAAAACAGGCTACAAAAAATGTGCCCGTGTTGTTGGTGATGTTATCGGTAAATATCACCCACATGGTGACCAATCCGTTTATGATGCTCTTGTGCGTTTGGCACAGGATTTCTCAGTTCGTTTCCCACTTGTAGACGGGCAGGGGAACTTCGGTAATATCGACGGCGATAACGCGGCGGCTATGCGTTATACAGAAGCGCGTCTTACCGAGGTTGCTGCCAAGCTTATGGAAGGCCTTGAGGAAGATGCGGTAGATTTTCGCCCGACATATGACGGTGAAGACGCAGAGCCTGTTGTTTTCCCCGGTGCATTCCCTAATCTTCTTGCGAATGGTTCCACTGGTATTGCGGTGGGTATGGCAACAAACATCCCGCCTCATAATGTTGGTGAGCTTGTGGATGGTATGCAGCGTCTTATTGAAGCGCGCCGTAATCCAGCCATCGAAATTACCACGCGCGATCTTTTGGATAGCATTCAGGGCCCAGATTTCCCAACGGGTGGGCAGGTTGTTGAACCGCGTGAAAATATTATTGCCGCTTACGAGCAGGGCAAAGGTAGTTTCCGCCTGAGAGCACGCTGGGAAAAAGAAGAACTGCCACGCGGCCTTTACCAGATTGTTGTTACAGAGATTCCCTATCAGGTTCAAAAATCGAAATTGATCGAGAAAATAGCTGATCTGATTTCTGATAAGAAGCTACCAATTCTTACGGATGTTCGAGACGAATCTGCGGAAGATATTCGTATCGTTCTTGAGCCGAAGAACCGCACGATTGATGAAAATATGCTCATGGAAAGCCTCTTCAAGCTTACTGAGCTTGAGGTGCGTTTTTCTCTCAACTTGAATGTTATCGCACTGGATAACCGTCCGAGAGTGCTGTCACTCAAGGAAACACTAGATAGTTTCCTTGAGCATCAGATTGAGGTTCTTCTGCGCCGCAACAGGTTCCGTCTCGAGAAGATTGAGCGCCGCCTTGAAATTCTATCTGGTTATCTGATTGCCTATCTGAACCTTGATGAAGTGATCCGTATCATTCGTTTTGAGGATGATGCAAAAGGTGGCTTGATGAGCACCTTCAAGCTGACCGAAGTGCAAGCTGAAGCTATCCTCAACATGCGCCTCCGCGCTCTTCACAAGCTTGAAGAAGTTGAAATCCGTTCCGAGCATGCGAAGCTTGAAGAAGAACGTGCTGGCATTTTAGCTCTTATTGAATCTTCAGATTTGCAGTGGATTGCTGTGGGTGAAAAGCTCACTGAGGTCAAAGAAAAATTTGGTCAGTCCACCGAGCTTGGTAAGCGTCGTTCTACATTTGGTGAAGCGCCAATTGCTGAGGCCGTACCACTTGAAGCTATGATTGAGAAAGAGCCGATTACGGTTGTTTGCTCGAAACGCGGCTGGATCAGAGCACTTAAAGGACATACGAAGCCAGAGGAAGTCTTGAAATATAAGGATGGGGATGAGGAGCAATTCCGTTTCCATGCTTATACTACAGATAAAATTTTCCTCTTCGCTACGAACGGTAAGATATACACCATCGGCGGTGATAAGCTGCCGGGCGGGCGCGGTAACGGTGAGCCTGTTCGCTTGATGGTGGATATGGACCCGAACGATGAAGTTGTTGCGCTTATCCCTTACGCGCCGGGTGCGAAGATATTTGTTGCTTCCTCTATTGGTAAAGGTTTTGTTCTGGAAGCAGATCAAGCCGTAGCTATGAAGAAGGGCGGTAAGCAAATTCTGAACCTGCCGGGTGATGCTGTTGCAACTCACTGTTTCACTGTGGTGGGTGATAGTGTTGCCGTGATTGGCGATAACCGTAAGCTTCTGGTATTTGGTGTGGATGAAATTCCTACTATGAACCGCGGGCAGGGTGTTGCTCTTCAGCGCTATAAAGATGGCGGCATGTCTGATGTGATGATGTTCCACCGTGAAGAAGGCCTTACATGGCCGATGGGTGGCAGCAGTGATCGCTGGCGTACGGAAACAGAGCTTGCTCCTTGGACAGGTAAGCGCGGGAATGCTGGAAGGCTTCCGCCGATGGGTTTCCCGAGGAATAATAAGTTCAGATAAAATAAAGGCCGGAGAAATACTCCGGCCTTTTTTATTGGCTCCTACCAAATGGGTAAGGAATAAATGTGGGAATTAGCCCTGAGGAGCCATGCAGAATGCATTTAGCTTGTTACCGTCTAAGTCACGGAAATATGCTGCATAGAAGCCCATGGATGGATCGCCGCGGAAACCTGGCTCGCCTTCACATTTACCGCCTTCAGCGATGGCTTTATTGTAAACAGCAGCAACCTGATCTTGATCTTTGGCAAGAAGAGCAATCATCACGCCGTTGCCGACACTGGCGGCGTTACCGTCAAAAGGTTTTGTAATGGAAAAACCTGGTGAACCGGTTGGGTCACCAGAACCCCACACGATGAAACCATCGAATTCCATCGTGCGTTTTGCACCTAGTTCAGCAAGAACTGAATCGTAAAAAGCGGCACTCTTATCGAGATCGTTTGCACCTACTGTCGTATAGCCAATCATTTAAATACTCCCTCATGTATGTAAGTAATGCGCTTACTATAACGGAGTATATGCCAAAAATTGTCAGCAGGCTTCTTTAATCTCTTGAATAGCGATTATTCAGGATTGAATAGGGTTAAGAAACACCATTTTCTGCAAGGAAAGCTGTAATTTTATCACCTGTTACAAGGCCAGCAGCTCGTGCTTTTTCTTTTCCGTTTTCAAAAAGAATAAGCAATCCTGTACCGTGAAGATTGTGAGCCTGTCTGAAAGCTTCATTTGTATCAAAATCAACACGGATAGCGCGGATTTTTGGCGCCTTCCCTTCCTCAACCAAGCCTTCAAATGCCTTGTGTTGCAGGAGGCATGTTGGGCACCATGATGCATAGACCTCAACGAGAAGCGGTTCACCGCGTTCCTGCAACTGTTCAAAGCGTGCTGGTTCATATTCTTCCCAGCCAGCTAAGATAGGATCATCCGGGCGCAGGTTCATATAAATCAGGTTACCAAACAGCATCACCGCAATAACGCCAGTAATACCTAAACTCGCAATAATTTTCTTCATTGAAATCTTCATACATTTGCACCTAAGGCCTAAGGCTCTCTGGTGCAAATGAAACGTTTGTGAAGAAAGCGCTAGAACAGTTGCTCAGGCAGCCATGTAACGGTTTCAGGGAAAGCAGCAATCAGTGCCAAAGCAATTATCTGGATGATAACAAAGGGTATTACGCCTTTGTAAATCGCCGACGTTGGTACGGTTTCTGGCACCACACCACGAAGGTAGAACAAGGCAAATCCGAATGGTGGTGTAAGGAAACTGGTTTGAAGATTCATAGCCATCAAAACACCTAACCAGATAGGGCCGTATGTACCGTCCATTGCGAGAAGAGCAGGAGCTACCACAGGTACCACAACAAAAGTAATTTCAATGAAATCAAGGAAGAACCCTAATACAAACATCAAAATCATTACCAACAAGATCGCGGTGAATTGCCCACCAGGTAGATTATGGAGCATACTCTCAATGATATCATCACCACCAAGCCCACGGAACACCAGGGCAAATAGCGAGGCGCCAATAAGAATAGCGTAAATCATTGTGGAAATACGCACGGTGGAGAGCATTACCTCATTCAGGATATTGCTTTTATATGTTTTCCATAAAGCACGAGCGAGGCAGATGAAAAATGTGGCTGTCAAAATAATAGCAGCCCAAAACGCAATCACATCACTTGTTGGTACAATCTCTCTCGACTGACGTAGATCAAACTGGCTGGCGATGAAGAGAAGGGAAAGTAGAGCCGCGACAGCAATAAATACAAATCGCCTTGTGCCATCATCTAAACGTGCAGCACCTAGTAGGATAGCGCCAATAGCCCCTACAGATGCAGCTTCTGTTGGTGTGGCAATGCCTGATAGAATTGAACCCAATACTGCAACAATCAGCACCAGCGGCGGTAGAAGTGCGATAAGAAGTTTGCCGTAAAACGCTTTATCTAGTGCTTCACCTTCTTTGCGAGGAATGGCAGGGCTGCTATCCGGTTTCAGAATAGCGGTAACAATCTGATAAAGAATATAGAGACCAACGAGCACAAGGCCGGGCAAAAGCGCGCCGGCAAACAGTTCACCTGCACTCATCGGGGTGGGAGAGAACACACCTTTATTCAACTGCGCTTGCTGCCATGCTGAAGAGAGCACGTCCGCCAACAAAATAAGTACGATAGAAGGTGGGATAATCTGCCCAAGCGTACCTGCCGCCGCGATAGAACCTGTGGCAAGCGATGTATCATAACCTCGGCGCATCATAGTAGGTAGGGATAATAACCCCATCGTAACAACGGTTGCCCCAACGATGCCGGTGGATGCAGCGAGCAATGCGCCAACAATGGTTACAGAAATACCCAAACCACCTCTGAGCGGGCCAAACAAGCGCCCCATATTTTCAAGCAGGTCTTCTGCAACGTTGGACTTTTCAAGCATTACACCCATGCTTACGAAAAGCGGGATAGCAAATAGCAGTTCGTTCCTGATCACATTACTGAATAGGCGGTTGGGCAGGATTTCAAGAAAGGTGAAATCCAGTGTGCCTGTCGCCATGCCAATAAGGCCAAACAACAAACCGGTACCACCAAGTGTGAAAGCAACCGGAAAGCCTGAAAGCAGAAACCCAACCAGCGTTATAAACATGCTGATGGTAAGAATAAGAGACATATCCATTAGTTTGCCCTCATTTGCTTGAAGCTTCTGATAGCATCTGCAATGCCGTGAAGGGTCATGGTAAGGGCAAACAGTAAGAGCGTTGTTTTAAGAATATACACAAAAGGCAACCCGCTCGATTCCACACTGGTTTCCAGAATACGCCAGCTATCAAGCACATAAGGCACGCCAGCAGCCCACATGAGCGTTAGAAACGGGAACAAAAGGAATAAGGTGCCGAAGAAGTTCACTTTGGCTTTGCCTTGATCACTGAATTTGCTGAAAAATAGGTCTACACGCACATGCTCGTTTTTAAGAGCTGTATATCCAGCACCACCAAGGAACATAACGGCATTTATATACTGCAGACTTTCCTGTAACTGAATGCTGCCAGATGAGAAAACATAAACAAGTAGTACTACTGCGAACTGTACGAGCACCAATAAAAGCGGAAGAACGGCCAACATTTGGCCGCTCTTTTCTAAAATCCCATCGATAAGGGTAACAACACGGTCGAGCATAATGATTATGTATCTAGGAGCCCACGTGCGTGAACGAAGGCTTGTTCACCGATTTCACCCCATTGCATGCCTGATGTACGGGATTCGCTAAAGCTCTTAAATACTTTCTGTGAAAGTTCATCCGTGTTCGCGGCATCTGCGATCACCTCAGCGGATACTTCAGCTAAGCGCTTAAGAATAGCATCGTCAAAACGCTTCAATTCTACACCGTGATCATTAATGAGTGTATTAAGAGCACGGGCGTTATTCGCGTTAAATTCAGCGTGCATCATATCGTTTTCTGCCATAGAGGCGGAGCGAATGATTTCCTGTTCGCGAGGGCTCATATCTTCCCAGAGTTCTTTATTCAGACCCATGCTGAGAGTTGTGCCAGGTTCATGGATACCTGGGTAATAATATTTTTTCACAATGGTATGGAAGCCAAAGGCGAGGTCGTTCCATGGGCCAACCCATTCGGTTGCATCAATATTGCCTTGGCTAAGTGCTTGAAAGATTTCGCCACCTTGTTTGGTGACAGGCGTGGCGCCAATACGTTTCATTACCTCACCGCCGAGGCCGGGCATACGGATACGCAAACCTTGGAAATCTTCAATGCTGTTGATGTCTTTATTGAACCAGCCACCCATTTGTGTGCTGCTGTTACCTGCTGCAAATGGTTTGATGTTGAAGCCGCCGGAAAGCTCATCCCATAGTTCCTGGCCACCACCAAATTGAATCCAGGCATTCATTTCGTTTGCTGTCATACCCATTGGAACAGCTGCGAAGAAATTGAAAGCCGGGGATTTGCCTTGCCAGTAATATTCCGCGGCGTGATACATATCAGCCTTGCCTTGGCTTACAGCATCAAAACACTCAAGCGCACCTACAAGTTCACCTGCAGCATATAGTTTAACTTTAATAGCACCATCAGAGAGTGCCTCGATACGTTTTGCCAAACGGTCAGCGCCAGTGCCGAGACCGGGGAAGTTCTTAGGCCAGCTGGTTACCATTTTCAGGTTACGTTTTTTGCTAACAATTGCTGGCGCGCCATCTGCTGTCGTGGTTGTTCCGCCATCACAGGCTGCAATAACTGCAGCAGCACCCGCAACACCTGCGCCACGCAATAATGCTCTGCGACCGAGGTCTGTTGCTTTGCCTTTATTTTCTGTGGCTTCTGAAGCGGCCTTTTTACGCACTGTCTCTTCCCCTTTATCCCTTACTGGCGAATCTGATTCGCTGTCCGATAGTATAAGCAGCAACTATAAGGGAGCAAGCTTTCAGAGCTTATTTTATGGGTTTGTTCTCGGTATTTTGATACCAGCCGTTCGGACCAAGCTTTTCCAAAGGTTGGAAGCGGGCTTTATAGCGCATCTTTTGGCTGCCTTCGACCCAATACCCAAGGTAAACGTAAGGCCGTTTAGCTGCTTGAGCGCGATTGATATGATCAAGGATCATATAAGTGCCAAGGCTACGTTTTTCTTCTGAAATGTCGAAGAAACTATAGATCATGGAAAGCCCATCACTGAGTTCGTCAGAAAGAGCCACAGCCATCAAATACCCATCTATAGCTCTGCGGTATTCGATAAGAACTGTCGTAACCGGGCTGGTTTCCACCATATCTTTGAATTCCATGAAGGACATACCCGCCATGGTGCCATCTTGGTGGCGTGTATTCAAATACTGTTGCAGCAGAGCAAATTGTTCTTCTGTAACGAGAGGTGGTCTGATTTCACCAATTAGGTCGCTATTGGTCTTAACAAGCCGTTTTTGCGATTTACGGATTTCAAACTCATCGGTGCGAACTCTTACTGAAATACATTCCGAACAGGCTTCGCAGGCTGGTCGATAAACAACAGACTGGCTACGCCGGAAACCAACTTTCCCAAGTGCTTCAGAAAGAGCAGGGGCATCAGGCCCTCTAAGTTCAGTGAAAACCTTCCGTTCAACTTTGCCTTCCAAATACGGGCAAGGTGACGGTGCCGTCACGTAGAATTTTGGAAATTGCAAGCCCTGGTCGGTCATTGATGGTCCGTTTTATCTTAATTATAGGAGACCATAATACCACGGAACGAAAATAGTGAAAGTAGCCCACATAACAAAAATTAAGGGTGTCCCCACTTTCACGAAATCAATGAAGCGGTAATGACCCGGTGCCATAACCAATAGATTGGTCTGATAGCTCATCGGTGTGGCAAAGCTACAGTTAGCGCCGAAGATAACCGCGAGCAAGAACGGCATAGCGTCGAGTTGAAGTTCTGCGGCCAGTGAAACTGCGATTGGTGTGAATAGAACGGCTGTCGCATTGTTGGATAGAACGTTTGTTAAAATCGCTACCAGCATAAAGAAACCAGATAGGAGTACCCACACGGGTGCGGCTGACATAGCTTCAATAGTGGTGTGGGCAAGCCAGCTAGCACCACCAGTTCCTTGCATAGCTGTGCCCAGCGCTAGCGCAGCGCCAACAATTGTGAACACCCTGCGGTCAATAGCTCGACCAGCTTGGCGTACATTGATGCAGCGGGTAGCAAGCATAAGTGTAGCACCAAGAAGAGCCGAAATAACGATAGGCAGAATTTCAAATGCCGCTGTGAATACGATACCTGCAAAAATCATGAGAGCTCGGACAGTATATTCCTTCATAGGAATATCTGTTGCTGAGGATTCCATCAGCATTACATCGCGGTTTTCTCTGAGTGCTAAAACGTTGTTACGCTTGCCCATAACAAGTAGTACATCGCCAGCTTCAAGTCTAAGCTGGGAGATAGCAGCCCGGATCATACGGCTCCGGCGCTGAACACCGAGTACATTACAGCCGGTTTCAGAGCGAAAACCTGTTTGTGCGATAGTGCGGCCATCCATGCGTGAGGCTGGCGCAATAATCGCTTCAGCAATAACTCTGCGGCTACCTTTTTGTTCTTCTGTGTCTTCGCCTTCTGCGCTGGTTACGGCATCTGGTGTGGCGTTTAGGATTTCGGTCATTACGCTGCGAGTAGCGGCTACCAAAACGATATCGCCATTTTGAAGGGTAATGTCATCGTATGGAGGCAGGAGTTTATCTGGCCCGCGTTGGATCATACGAACTGTTACATCCTTAAGCCCCGGGAACATGCCTGCAATCGCCCGTTGGCCAACAAGGCCGTTGTCGTCATTCAGTTCTAACTGGAACAGGAATTGTTTACCGCTACGATTTGCCAGTTGGCCTGCCATGTTCTCACGGGAAGTGAGCAGTTTGGGTGCGATAAGCACCACATATACAAGGCCAACCATGGCCATAACCGCACCAGGGATAGTGAAATCGAAGAAACTGATAGTGCCGCCGCCAGCACTTTCAAAGGCACCTGCTGCGAGAAGGTTTGTACTGGAGCCAATTTTGGTCATGTTCCCGCCGAGGATAGCTGCAAAGCTAAGCGGCATCATGACCATAGCAGAACGTTTGCCCAGTTTTTCAGCGAGAGCCGCCAAAATCGGGATGAAAATCACGACAACTGGTGTGTTGTTCATAATGGCGGAAATCAGCATTACCACAATCAAGCAGGCAATAATAACGAGGCGAGGAGTGCTTTTCCCTACATTGATAAGGAAACGAGCAGGCCCGTTTAAAGCACCTGTTTGTACCAAACCTTGTCCCACAACAAGTAGCGCCATAATGGTAATAAGAGCTGGGTCGGCAAAACCCATTAATAGGTCTTTGCTGGAGATTATCCGCTTGCCGCCATCATCAAGAATAGGAGCTACCTCAAACATAAGAAGTAGTGCGCCAACGGTTGCTATACTAGAAATTTCAAGTGGGATTTTGTCATACGCATAGGCACAGATAGCACCTGCAACGATCATGAATGTAAGCCACATTTGAATTGTTGGTTCAACCAGTTCCATAAGCAGCTTTACAAAGCCCCCTGTATTGTTTCAGCCAAAATATGGCTCTCCCTAGGCTGTAATTGTTACAGCCGAAAGGGTGGTACCACAAGCTGGAATCATATCAGAGGTGAAAATTATCTGTTAATAACTGCCACTTAAGCTTGGCGGAACAACAGGTGCTTCCCGAAGAACAAGTACTGTAATTCTACGGTTTTCAGTTTTGGTTGGCTGATCGGGATAAAGTGGGTCGGTGCCTGCCTTACCTACTACTTCAAAGATTCTGTCTTCAGTAACACCAGAGGTATCTAGTACTCGGCGTGCTGAATTCGCGCGGTCTGCGCTTAATTCCCAGTTTGTGGCGCCATCGGAGCCTTGATAACGACCGCCGTCAGTATGACCTTGGACAGTCAGGCGATTTGGCAGGTTTTGTACTGATTTTCCAATTTCAGTAATCAGGGTTCGGGCATATTCATAGAGATCATCAGAACCAGGGCGAAACATTGCGCGTTGATCTTTATCTATGAGCTGAATTTTAAGGCCGTCTTCCGTGATTTCCATAATCAACTGATCTTGCATCTCAGACAAGGTAGGAGATTGTTGAATAGCAAGTCGAAGCTGTTCCTGTGCTTGCTCGAAGGACATATCTTCACGCTCTTTAATGCGTTCAGCCAGTTCTTCTATCCGTTCCTGTTCGGCTTGCTCAGCTGTCTTTCCATCTTGCCCCTGATCACGGTTTTCGTCTGTCGGGCCGCTTTGCGGTGGACCTGGGATGCTGATTGCCACGATTGGAGATGGGTTACTGCCTCTTGCGTCTTCAGAAGGCGGGTTAATCTGATCTGTGCCGGAACTGCCAACCACAGCTGCTGTTGTTGGAGAGAAATAATCAGCAAGGCCTGCAAGCGTTTCTGGTGGAGCAACATTCAGTAACCATAAAAGCATGAAGAAGGCCATCATCGCGGTGGTGAAGTCAGCGTAAGCCACTTTCCACGCGCCACCATGGGAGGCATCACCTTCGATAATGATGATATCTTCGGTACTCAGTTGTTTTTCATCAACATCGGCCACGTGCCAATCTCCGAAACTCTTGCTCTGAAAGTAATGGAACAATAGTCCTTAAAATATTGTAAATTCAAGCCTTATAATCAGTTTGCGGATTCGAGTGTAAGTACGTCCTTAGCGCTTTCAGGCACTCTTTTCCCCGCTTGTTGTTTAAAGCCACTTGTTGGAATTTCGAAATATTCTACATCCCGCCAAAGAGGGAATAAATCCCGGTAATGGTTGGAAAACGGGTTACCTGATTGCCCTGTTGGCTGCACGAAAAGGCTTCTGTCTGGTGCGTTCATGTCAAAAATACCTCGGTAACTTGCACCGAAACTTGATTGGTTCAAGCTCGCGGGATTGTTACTGATACCTGATACATTCACTGTGTAGCGACCGCCTCCGATTGGTGAAGCAACTTCAAACATGCTGCGTAATTGTGGTACGTTACTAAGCGGGCGGTGGGTTTGGTGCAATACATGCTCTTTGCCCCATGTCCAATTTACTGGGTCTACGCCGTGACGTTCGCTTAACTCTTTTATCGTTGTTTCCATTGCTCGGTTTGCCATCACTTTGCAAGTTTCAGTGATATCAGCTGTATTAATATCGTCGCACCAGGCAAGGGAGACATCCCGGCTAGATACCGGGATATCAAAATATGCACGGTTTAAATCGGATGCTGTTTTGCCGGAGCCCCAGAAGAGAGAGCTTTTTACGAGAACTGGACGCTGTGCAGAGTAAGGAGCATACAGTTCACCCAAATCATCAGACATTAAAAGTCTTTGATAGTTGCGGAACCAGCTTTCGAAAATCAGAGGTCCAGCCTCAGATGTCAGCATGTTACCATCCCATTCTGCTAGAATGTTTTTAACATCACTTTCATCATCAAGAAGAACCAACAAATGCGGCAATATATCACGCGCCATATCTGATACGATATCACTATGGAGCCTCTTGAAAGAGGCCGCGTCGTGTTGATCAGTCTGAGATAGCTGATCTCTGATCCGGTTGCCTCGATAAGGCAAAGACCAATCCCGCGTGATGAAGTATGGATAATCCTTATCCACGATTTTTTCATTCGCGGTAGCAATCAAACCGCTTTCAGGGTTGTACCTTGTAGGAAGTTCATCAAACGGCAAGTAGCCTTGCCAGTCATAAAGAGGGTTCCAGCCCGGTGAAGGCAGGCGCCCATTGATTTGATTTTCAGGGTGACGAACAGGAACGAGCGCAGGCGCATAATACCCAATGTTACCTTCAATATCCGCATAGATCATATTCTGTTCAGGGCCAAAATAATATTTCCCTGCAGCTTTAAACTCTTCAAAGTTTTCGGCGGTAGAAAGTTTTTCAAGTGCAACCACAGCTGTATCGGTTTCCTGAAGGGCTGTCCATTGAAGGGCAAGTACATAATCGCCATCAATGAAATCTTTGTCGTTTGGACGAATATCAGAAATAACCGGACCGTGGCGTGTTTCCCGTACTTCAAGGATAACGTCTTCAGTACCTTTTACCTTGATGATTTCCTGCCTCTTGACGAATTCTGCTGGACCAGTTGGTGTAAGGTAATTGCCATTCTCAAGCAATTTTTCGATAAACAGGTCCTGACTATCAGGGTAGGTGTTGGTAAAACCCCAAGAAATGGTATCGTTGCGGCCCAGCACTACATAAGGGGAGCCTGGAAAGCCTACACCAACGACATTTTTACCTGTTGTGGTGTTATGTGTGCGCATCAAATACCAAATAGACGGTGTGGTTAAACCGAGGTGCGGATCATTCGCCAGGAGTGGTTTGCCGGATTTGGTTTTGCTGCCATCTACAACCCAGTTGTTAGAGCCGTAACCTGCAGGCTTCTCAGCACCAATTACCTCAGCAATACCAAAGTGGCCTGCATCTGCAATTGCTTGTGTGATTTGCGGCAGAGGAAGCTCTTCCGGATCTCCAGGGTATGTTGGATAGATAGACAAAACCTGTTCAGGACTTAGCTTGGTAAGCATGCGAGCTCGGGCGATTTCGTGGCGCATGTTGCCTGAAAGATCAAGCCACATCAGTTTTTGCCAGATAATTGAATCGATAGGATGCCATGGCTCTGGTGTTACACCTGTAAGCAGAAATTCAGGAGGAAGGGCGCCGCTGTGTTGCTTTAGAAATGCGTTTACACCAGCGGCATAAGCCTCGAGGTGTTTCTTAGTATCAGCAGGAAGCGCTTCCCAAGCTGATGTAGCCCTTTCTGTAAAGCCGAGTGTGCGGAAGAATTTATCAAGAGGGAGAGCTTCTTTACCAAGAATTTCAGCAACGCGGCCGTGTGCTATTCTGCGGTTCATTTCCATTTGCCACAAACGGTCCTGAGCATGAACAAAACCAACGGCGAAGTTTATATCGTCGATAGATGATCCTAGAATATGAGGGACACCATGTTCATCTCTCGCAATCGTGACATCTTCTGAAATACCTGCAATGCGGATAGTGCCGTTAGTTTGCGGCAGGCTGCTTGTTAGCCATACATAGCCAAAAAGGCCTGCAGTGATCAGTAAGCCAATAATTGTAATTAGAATAAACTTTAACTTGCTCATGTTTCCTCCCCCGAACCATGAATAGAATGCTGGACAGCTAAAAGAACTGCCCCTATGCACAAAAGTAGATTTATCGCAGTTAAAGTGAATTAGACTGAAGAGTCTAGTCATCAAGGGGAATTAGTATGGCAAAAGTTGCATTTCTTGGACTTGGAGTGATGGGATATCCGATGGCTGGGCATTTAGCGGCAGTTGGGCATGATGTAACTGTTTATAATAGAACTGCATCTAAAGCTGAAGCCTGGGTTGAAGAATATTCCGATAAATGCACTGGGGAATTTTATGCTGCTCCAACGCCAGCAGGGGCTGCCGCTGATGCTGATTTTGTGTTTGCCTGCGTAGGTGCGGATAAAGATGTTGAGCAAATCTGTGTGGGTGAGGAGGGCGCTTTTGCTGCAATGAAAAAAGACGCCGTGTTTATTGACCATACTACAGCTTCAGCAGCTTGTGCACGTGAGATGGCGGATAAGGCTAATGAATACGGCCTGTCGTTTGTAGATGGTCCTGTTTCTGGTGGTGAAGCTGGTGCGGTTAACGGCGTGCTTACTGTTATGTGCGGTGGTGATCGGGCAGCCTTTGATGCAGCGGAGCCTATAATGCAGGCTTATGCAAAATCTATTAAACTACTGGGTGAAGCGGGTGCTGGCCAGCTTACAAAGATGGCCAATCAGATTTGTATTGCAGGTACCGTACAAGGGCTTGCAGAAGCACTCCACTTTTCCATGGAAGCTGGACTTGATGCCAAGGGTGTAGTGGAAGTTATCAGCAAAGGTGCTGCTCAAAGCTGGCAGATGGATAACCGCGCCAACACGATGATTGACGGCGAATTTGATTTTGGCTTTGCCGTGGACTGGATGCGTAAAGATCTTTCTATTGTACTGGATGAAGCGCGCCGCTCAGGGCTTTCATTGCCATTAACGGCACTTGTTGACCAGTTTTATGCAGATGTCCAAAAGATGGGGGGGAATAGAAACGATACATCCAGCCTTATCCGCCGTTTCCGCAGTTAGGTAAAACGTGATTTGAAACTCTACATACCCCCAGCTAAATACACATAGCACTTGCTGGGGGTTTTTATGTTTTGGCAATTCGTATTTGAAAAGAAGACAGTTAAGCGCGCTTTGAAAGTAGCGCTTGTTGTCGGTACCATTCTCGTAACCATTAATCAGTGGCAAGCCCTTACGGGTGATGTTCCGCTTGATATTATCAAGGTTATCTTAACCTATATCGTGCCTTATTGTGTCTCCAGCTATTCAACTGCAACTGCGCTGCAGGAACAGCAAAACTCATCCGGGGAATAAAGAATAGTGGCACGAGGGGGCCGAGTTATGACAGAGACAAATCAAAACCTGAAAAATGCAGCAGAAACCGTGGGAGTTATCAAGGCTAATGCAGAGGCTGTAAATGCCGCATCTAAAGCCAGAGTTACGTTTATTGAAGAACTGGTATCCCAATCAGAGCGTATAACTGCAAGTGTTGCAGGTATTGAAGGTAATGCTAGAGAAAACTATGACGTTCTTGAAGGAACATCCAGTGAAGTTCGTAATATCGTCGATGATGTGCAGCTAGTTATTAATGCTCTTAAATCCAGTTTAGATAACGCCCAACGAATGGCTTCGGCTCTTCAAGCCTTTGAGCAGCGGTTTGAGCGGGTAGGGCTGATTTCAGATGAAATCACAGCCATCGCCAAGCAAACGAATATGCTGGCTCTAAACGCGATGATTGAAGCAAAACGGGCTGGTGAAATGGGGTTAGGCTTTGCGGTTGTTGCTCAGGAAGTTAGGGACCTGGCTAGCAGTACAAGCCAATCTGCCAATGAAATTAGCGAGCTATCGAACGAGCTTACAGGTGGCATTGATGCGATGGTTGCAGATTGCAGCAGTCTGCAAACCAGCATGTCTGATAGCGTTGCGACGGGAGATAATAACCTCTCACAAATTGCAATGATTGGTGAATGTATTGATCGTGCGGTGAGCCAGTCTTCCCAAACTGCTGAAGAAGCATCCAGCCAAAGCAGCGAGTTTGCTTCACTGGTTGGGCATTTAGGGCAGCTTAAAGCAGATACAGAGGCTGCAATTGCAGGTTCGGCAAAAAATATCAGGTTAGCTGAAGGTGTTTTGAAAGCGCTGCAAAATGATTAATTGATCGCAATGCGGTCTTTTATAAAACTTTAGTATATTACTTCTGTGTAACTTGATGGCCGATATAAATAGTTATTTAGGCCACCGTTCTCCATATGTGAAATGAAATTTTCTTCGAATACCAAAGTTAATAGTAATGTTTCATTTTCTGTTAGTTCACACCTATTAGCATATTACACTAATAGGTGCAATTAATTGCATTTTTCGCTTGTATTGTAATTCCTTATAGATTGTAATTTATTCGTTATAGTTGATTTTCTTAAAGATGGATAGCTATGACAATGGCGATTTCAAATGTGTACTTATGCACAGTGAGGCGCTTGCTCGTGGGGATATCCCCATCACTTATTAGGAAATTCTATTTCCGCATGATGGAGGCATGAATGATTATTCAAGAATTGAAATACGATGAAACTAATCTGGTTGCAGGTGGTTGCCCACTAGACCTTCGGGATAGTGGCATTTCCGCAGAAGATGCGGCGGAAATTTGTCGTGAACTAGAGAGAACGCAGCCGCGTAGCCCTGGTGGGGGGAGTGTAGAAGGAACGTCTGGAACGAAGGTTTACACCGCTACACGTATTCCTCGAGGAGAGCCTGATCCAGAAATTCCATAAAACAGCTATTTGGTAATGAATTGAGGTCGGAGTAGATTTTATGCTCTGACCTTTTTTTGCACATGCCCCAAAATACAGAGAGGCATGTGTAAATTGTTTGACTTTTTGCCCAATCAACTATATGCACGCTCGATCAATGAATGGGGAAGCCAATTGGTGGCACGCCCCGCGCAGACAACATGGTCTGTGGCGCTTAATAATGAAGGAAGCGATTCGATATGACTAAACGTATTCAAGCGAAATACAAAATTGACCGCCGTATGGGCGAAAACATCTGGGGCCGCGCTAAGTCTCCAGTAAACACTCGTGAATATGGCCCAGGTCAACACGGTCAGCGCCGTAAGGGTAAACTTTCTGACTTCGGTATCCAGCTACGTGCTAAACAGAAGCTAAAAGGTTACTACGGTAACATTCAGGAAAAACAGTTCCGTCGCTACTATGATGAAGCTGTACGTCGCAAAGGCGATACAGGTGAGAACCTGGTTGGTATTCTAGAATGCCGTCTAGACGCTCTTGTATACCGCGCGAAGTTTGTTCCGACAGTGTTCGCTGCTCGTCAATTCGTAAACCACGGCCACGTTCTTGTTAACGGTCAGCGTTGTAACATCCCATCACGCATGGTTAAGCCTGGTGATGTAATTGAGATCCGCGAAAAAGCGCGCCAGATCCCAATGGTTATCGAAGCTGCTGGTAGCCCAGAGCGTGAAATTCCTGAGTATGTAACAGTTGAAGGTGCTAAAGCTACTTTCGTACGCGTTCCTACTCTTGATGAAGTTCCATACCCAGTAATCATGGAACCGAACCTAGTGGTGGAATTCTACTCTCGTTAATTTTAACGAGATACGGACAGTTTCCAGAAAGGCCGTGGGCATTTTGCCTGCGGCCTTTTTTTATGGAGTCTACTTCTATGCAAAATGTGAATAATAAAAACTGATCAATGATGTTTTACTCTTATGGTTAAGCCAGGCTTAACCTTCACCCAAGAGTTTCTTTTTAAATATTCTACGCTGTGATTAGCCTGAAAAAATATCAAATAACATAAGTTTATGGTTAATGAATTATTAAAACTCTAATGATTTCAATGATTTAACCTATTATTAAAATTTTATCTATTATCCTCGGTGTAGGAGCGGTGCACAAAAGTGCAGGCCAAATTACATTTAGGGTATTTGTGAGAGGTTACCCTGTTGGGGCAGTAGATTTGGACGAGCCTAAAAGTGAATAAAGCGTGTAGGGCGCTTTTGCGAAGGGTGAATCTATGTTAAATCTAAAGCAGCTGAACATCTCTGTTCGGCTACCGTTAGTCATCTCTATTATTGTGATCATCACAAGTGGTGTAGTTTCCTTCTCTGCTTTCTTAAGTGCAGGGAACGAAGTTGAGGCACAGGTGCAGGACCGACTGGAAGCGGTACTTGTTTCAAGAAAATCAGAACTTGGTACATACTTGGCTTCTATTCAGGAAGACCTGAAGCTTGTTGCAGAGAACAGTAATACACTCAATGCACTCAAGGCTTTCTCTGATGGTTGGGCGCAGTTTGATGGTGCAGCAGAAGAAGAACTCCAGCGCTTATATATTCAGGATAATAAGCACCCGACTGGTGAAAAAGACAAACTGTATGATGCGCTTGATGGGTCAGCATATAGTGAAGCGCATGCAAAACATCATCCCTGGTTCCATGCTCTACAGCAGAGCAGGGGATATTATGATGTTTTCCTGATTAACCCAGAGGGCGATCTCGTTTATTCGGTTTTCAAGGAACTGGACTATGCAACAAATCTGGTATCCGGAAAATGGCGGGCATCCGATTTAGGCAACGTTTTTAGAGATGCGGCAAACATGAGCCGGGCACAGGATGTTTTTTATGATTTCCGTCCGTATGCTCCTAGCCACGGTGCTGCAGCAAGTTTCATTGCGCGTCCTATCTTTGATGATGGTGGCGTACTGGCTGGTGTACTGGTTTTCCAAATGCCGATTGAGCGTATCGATGGGATCATGCAGAAAAGCGAAGGTATGGGAGAAAGCGGTGAGACCTATATCGTCGGCACCGATAATCTTATGCGTTCGAATTCTCGGTTTTCTGAAGAATCTACGATTCTCGACCCGGAAAAGCGTGTTGTTGGGGCAACGGTTTCCGGCGCTTTAGCTGGAAGAGCTGGCCTTGAAGTTGTTGAGGATTACCGAGGCATTGATGTTGTCTCAGCCTATACTCCGATTGAATTCCTTGGAACCAAATGGGCGTTGCTCGCTGAAATTGATGTAGCAGAAATGCGGCAACCGGTGAACAGTCTTGCCTGGATGATGTTAGGGCTTGCCGTTTTCATTTCAGTTTTAATGGCGGTGGTAAGCACCTATTTTGCCAGAGGTATCACAAAACCCATCAATGAAATGGTTGGCGCGATGGGTAGCTTGGCTGACGGGGACAATACGATTGAAGTCCCTCGTCAGGAGCTGACTGATGAAATAGGCCATATGGCTAAAGCTGTTAACGTGTTCAAGCAGAACTCTATAGAACGCCATCGTCTTGAAGCTGAAAGCAAGGCTGCTGAAGAGGCAAGAGTTCAAGAAGAACATGAACGGCAGGAACGAGAAGCTAAAAGACGTGAAGAAGAACTCGAGCGGCAGCGCGAGGAAGCTGAAGAACGCGAAAAACGCATCATTGAGATGACAGAGTTGATCTCTAACTTTGATGTAACAACGGGAGAGCTTCTTAAAACGGCGTCATCGGCTGCAACTCAGCTTGAAAGTACGGCTCAGTCCATGAGTGGTACAGCAGGGCAAACCAATGAACAGTCTGCAACTGTCGCGTCAGCGGCTGAAGAAGCCACGGTTAACGTACAAACCGTGGCCAGCGCTACAGAGGAATTGAGCGTTTCTATCGCTGAAATCGGTGAGCAAATCAAACGCTCGAATGAAGCGAATAGTGCGGCAGCAGGTAAGGCAGATGAAGCTGGTACGGTAATGCAGCAATTAAGTGATGCATCCCAGTCGATTACTGACGTAGTGAAGCTCATCAACGACATTGCAGAGCAAACGAACTTGTTGGCGCTGAACGCCACCATCGAGGCTGCCCGGGCGGGGGATGCTGGTAAAGGATTTGCTGTTGTGGCAAGCGAAGTGAAATCGCTTGCGGGTCAAACAGCACAGGCAACTGAGCAAATTGAAGAGCAAATTCAATCTGTTCAGGAAAAAACGACCATCGCAGCAGGATCAATGAGCCAGATTCAGGACGCTGTAACCATGACAAGTGAGCTCGCCTCGGCTGTCTCTTCCTCTGTTGAAGAGCAAGGGATTGCTACCGAGGAAATCGCCCGCAACGTACAGGAGGCTGCAGCGGGCACCAATGAAGTGAACATAAACATTTCACAAGTTGCGCAGGGAGCTGCCGACACTCAGGCAGCGTCTTCTAAGGTGCTGAGTGCATCACAGGAAGTCGCGCGGGTGTCGACACATTTACAAACATCTGTAGAGCAGTTCCTGAAGGACGTAAGGCGTGTAATGGAACAGTAATTTCCCTAGTTAAAACAGGAATATACTTATGAAACTTCATCAGAATACTAACCGTAATGCTGTATCTAGTAAAACAACCTTAGGTCTTTTCGCGTTCGCTCTAGGTGTATTTTCAGCGCCAGCTTTGGCGCAAAACTCAGGGAATGATTTTTCATTTTCCGGAAGTGCTACCTTTGTGAGCGATTACAGGTTCCGTGGTCTTTCTCTGTCAGACAAAGATTTTGCAATTCAGGGTGGATTGAACCTTAACCATAAAAGCGGCTTTTACGTAAGCACATGGGCTTCTTCCATTCAGGAGTTCGCGGGGTCAGAAACCGAACTCGATCTCTATGGTGGATATAGCGGGTCAATCGGCAACCTTTCCACAAATGTTGGTATAATTGCTTATATTTATCCGGGGTCTGATAACACCACATATTATGAGGTTTATGGGTCTGTAAGCGGTACCATGAAGAATATTTCATGGACACTGGGTTCGGCATATGCGTGGGATCAGAATAATATCGGCGGGCAGGATAACATCTATGTTTACCTGAGTGGTAGTAGGCCATTTGGCAATAGCGGGTTCTCAGTAAATGGGTATATAGGCTATGAAGACGGCGCGTTTGGTACCGATAAATGGGATTGGAACGCGGGGCTTTCCTATAGCTTCCAGCGGTATACCCTCGGGGTTTCCTATGTGGACACCAATACCGGAAGTGGTACGGGGTCGGCAGGTGTAATTGCCTCTATATCAGCAAGCTTTTAAAGCAATAACTTTGCTGAATATTATTGAAGCTAACACGGCAAACAAAATTGGGCTGTGTTAGCTTTTTATATGCATATGATTGATATGAATGGGAATGCAGAGGGTTAACTAATAGCTGTGCTTAGTTCCGAAAGTTCGTAGTGAGTGATCATGTGTTCGATGCTCATAGAGCTTACCACTAAATCTGACAAAATGCCGCCCAGCCGTATCTATATAGAATTCGGCTTTATTTGTTTTAACGATATTGCAGGAGTGGATTAATCAGTTGCATTGAAGGCCAAGACTATTTAGGCAATTTTAATATATTCTACATAGGGTTGGTTGGGATTTTTTATTAGGTGTTGAAGTATATGATGAAATTTGAAAAGTGTGTTGTCTGCGGGGAGGCGGATTTTGAGGTTCTGAAATCTGTGGAATGGCAGATTACAGGGCAGGGAACTTTTAAGTTAAATTTCTCTATTTGTCGGACTTGCGGGCAGGTTGCCCAGAATCCATTTCCAACTATGGAACAGGTTGAAACGTTCTATTCGGAGAATATCAACTACCACTTGCCGAATTTTGTTGCCGAATTACCAGAAGAACCTTTTTCCACCAGATTGAGAATTCGGGATGCGTTGAGGAGGTTCAAACCTGAAAAGGGTAAGGTGTTAGAGATTGGTTGTGGATCAGGTGAAAATTTATTTTACCTCCAAAAGGATGGCTGGGATTCATATGGCTGTGAACCATCACCACATTGTAGCGAAAAGGCGATTGAACGTTTAGGGAAAGAGAAAGTTTCCGTAGGTTTCTCCCATGATATAGATATCCCTGAAGTTTCTTATGATGCGGTGTTTATCTCCCATGTTATCGAGCATGTGAGAGACCCAAAAGGCATAATGCGACAAGCGATGAACGCTGCGAAAGATGATGGCGTTATCATTTTTGAAGTACCATGTACGCGGCAGCCGCACCGGTTGATGCCGGGCTGGTTAAGCCTTGAACATATTCTCTATTTCTCAGCAGGTACCATTAGTAGACTGGCAGAAGAATGCGGCCTTGAAATTGTTGAAACCATTCTGGATGATGAATATCACCTTTACCCGGCCGTATGTATTATCTGTAAAAAAGCATCGGCAAAAGTTGTTCATAATCATTTCAATGAGTATGAGCTGAATAAGCATATCGTGAATGAATTCCTTAAAGCGGATAAAGCTCATTGGGATGGTGTAGCGAAAAAACTTGAAGGTATTTCAGAAGCTTATATCTATGCAGCTGGTAACCACACCTCCCAGCTTCTTTTCGAAACCGGGTTTGCAGATAAGGCAAATATCATCAATATTGTTGATAGCAGCCCAATCAAGGAAGGGATGTCCCTTGGGAAGCATAAGGTAATCAGCCGTCAACGTTTTCAGGAGCAGTATAAAGGTGAAAAGGTTGTTGTCGTTTCCTATTTCTCAGAAGCGGAAATCGCAAAATCCCTTGCCGAGCTTGGTGTGAAAGAAGAAAATATCGTTCGGCTTTATACAGGCTAATATAGATTGAATGAACCCGGTGTTGTCGTTGTCGCTGCACCGGCAAATATAAGGGCACGGTTTTGGGCATACGCTGTATTATGCCACTAAAAATGCAGAAAAAGGGCCAACCCTGTGCCCAAAACTGTGCCCCTCTCTATGCCCCCGTTGGGTATCTTCCATAATGCCGTTTCTGCTCAATCTGGTATTTTCCTGAAAAGTGAACCGAAACTGCTTGCGTGCGGGCGCGCCCCCGCGTAAACCTGTTCCACACACAACGTGTTCCGAGGGGAGCCTAACTGCGTCATGGCGTGCAAGTGGGCTGAGAGTTTGCTGCGTAGCGGGCTGGCTACAGGCAATGACCCTTAGAACCTGATCTGGCTAACACCAGCGTAAGGGACGGAGCTTTATAATGCCTGATAACGCTAATACCGAATTTAACGTAACCACTGGCGCACTGCCGGGTTCTGAGAAGATTTTTGTTCGCTCAGAAAACCGGGATGATGTGCGCGTACCAATGCGGGAAATCCATCTACATCCTTCTGCGAACGAAGTGCCTGTACGTGTTTATGACACCTCTGGCCCGTATACTGATCCAAAAGCGAAGATTGATATCTACGAAGGCCTGCCAGAAATGCGCAAGCAGTGGATCCTTGAGCGCGGTGACGTAGAAGAATATGAAGGCCGCGAAGTAAAGCCGGAAGATAACGGCAACGCATCTGAAAAATATCTGGCACCAGAATTCCCGGTGAAGAAAACTCCACTGCGCGCGAAAGAGGGCATGAATGTCACTCAAATGCATTATGCGCGCAAAGGCATCATCACCCCTGAAATGGAATTCGTGGCCGTGCGGGAAAACCTTGGCCGCAAAGCGCAGGCTGAAAAGCTTGAGCGCGAAGGCGAAAGCTTCGGTGCCAATATTCCTGATTATATCACGCCAGAGTTTGTGCGTGAGGAAATCGCCACCGGCCGTGCGGTTCTCGTAAATAACGTAAACCACCCGGAAAGCGAGCCGATGATCATTGGCCGCAACTTCCTTGTGAAAATCAACGCCAACATTGGTAACTCTGCCGTATCGTCTTCCATCTCGGAAGAAGTGGATAAAATGGTGTGGGCAACCCGCTGGGGCGCTGATACGGTGATGGACCTTTCAACGGGCCGCAACATCCACAACACACGCGAATGGATTATCCGTAACTCACCCGTGCCAATCGGCACCGTGCCAATATATCAGGCGCTTGAGAAGGTAGACGGCATCGCCGAAGACCTAACATGGGAAATCTACCGTGATACGCTGATTGAACAGTGTGAGCAGGGCGTTGATTATTTCACCATTCACGCTGGTGTACGCCTGCCGTTCATCCACCTAACAGCAAAGCGGGTAACAGGTATTGTATCCCGTGGTGGTTCCATCATGGCGAAATGGTGTTTGGCGCACCATAAGGAAAGCTTCCTCTACACACACTTTGAGGAAATCTGTGAAATCCTTAAAAAATATGATGTTGCCTTCTCTCTTGGTGATGGTTTCCGTCCGGGTTCGATTGCGGATGCAAACGATGAAGCCCAGTTTGCTGAACTGCGCACCCTTGGTGAGCTAACCAAAATCGCTTGGGAACATGATGTGCAGGTGTTCATCGAAGGCCCAGGCCACGTACCGATGAACAAAATCAAGGTGAATATGGAAGAGCAGCTTAAACACTGCCACGAAGCACCATTTTACACGCTTGGCCCACTAACAACGGATATCGCACCGGGGTATGATCATATCACATCGGCGATTGGCGCAGCGCAGATCGGTTGGTACGGCACAGCAATGCTTTGCTATGTAACACCGAAAGAGCACCTTGGTTTGCCTGACCGTAACGACGTGAAAGAGGGAGTGATCACCTATAAGCTCGCAGCTCATGCGGCTGATCTGGCGAAAGGCCACCCGGCAAGCCAAATTCGTGATGATGCGCTTTCTCGCGCGCGCTATGAATTCCGCTGGGAAGATCAGTTCAACCTGTCGCTTGATCCAGAGCGTGCTCGTGATTTCCACGATCAGACCTTGCCGAAAGAAGCGCATAAAGTAGCGCATTTCTGCTCTATGTGTGGTCCGAAATTCTGCTCGATGAAAATCACGCAGGAAGTGCGGGATTATGCAGCGCAGAAGGAAGAGGCAGAGACAGGCATGAAGCAAATGTCTGAAGAGTTCAAAAAGCTGGGCTCTGAGCTTTACCTGCCAGCGGAGAAGATCGACGCTGCTGAGTAACTAGCACACGCATAAAAGCGATATACCCACGAAAGCGGGAAGCTAGAAGCCGAGGTGATTTCACCTCGGCTTCTTGTATTAATATAATCGCGTCGATGATATCGAGTTTTTGGTTAAGATTTCAGGATATTCTATGTCTCTAACCTAATACAGATGCTGATACCTTTCAGGGAGCATGAGTGCCAAGTAATAGGTGGTCCTAGGTTTTTTAATATAGGCCTACCATTTTGATTGTTGACCATTATTCAATGATTTTGTTCATGTCATCGAAAAGATATGGAGCAATGGAGATATTCTTTTGTTTTTGGGCTGCACCTTTGAAATGATCAATACCATCACACATTTCCATTAAACCTTGTACTCGTCCGATTTGATGAATAAGCATATTTCGTCCGTCATCATTTAACCATTGATGAAACCTAGCTCTTCTTCTTCCATCATCAGCAATGTTCAGGTTGTCTAGCTCTTTTTTTACGTAACCATTTTCAATAGGATCATAGACAAACTTATTTATAAACTTTCCATAATACTGAGGCCTTTTCCCATGACTTGTCTCGTTCCCATATAGTCGATCTAATTCCACAAAAAATGTATCTGGAAATGTTTTGAGCCATTTTTGGAGGCCTTGAGCAATGTATTTTGAAAGTAAAAGCCTCAACGCATCGTGCGAACGATCTCTTTGGTATCCAGTTGCTTCGTCCACCAATGCTATGATGCCGACTTTAGCGAACGCTTCCATGAGGATTTCAGCTTGAATGGCTAAGTGTTCCTGCGATGGATGTAATTTCCCGCTCCGCCTAGCAGATAATATCACACCACAGATTTCGGGTAGAAGCTCTGCTTTAATACCATTTGCAGGAGTAGCACCTAGATTAGTTCGGTATAAAACAGGTTGTCTGAGTGCTATATCTAATTCTTCAGAAATAAATTCGGAATAGTTCTTTGCGGATAGAAATGAAGGAAGATTAGAGTCATCACTATTTTCTTTGATACGCTTCCAGTGTGAGCCGCCTCGTTTACTTCCGAATGCTCTATGTACAGCACGCTCCGATAAAACTCTGACTCCGCCATCTAATACTGCGCAATCTAACTCAATATTTGCGATTGGTAATTGACCACTGTAAACTGCGTCAAGAACTTCCTGTTTGGCTGATGGTGGCATGGTTACTACTCCTCTTAGGTCCGTTGATGTTTTTTTCGGATCAATTGGTTTCATATCCATTTCCTAACTTTGGCAATTAAAGTATCGACTTTCAAGCCATCAAGCCGCCACTATGTTGGCTAGGCTGTTACTACAGAATAGAAGACGTGATTTCCTATCAATTCCAAGTAAGTCTGTTAGTAATTTCCCAACCGATTTCTTCTAACTAGTGTGTGTCTTATTTAAAGCTATAAGTGTATTATGTAATTTTAAATACAAATACAAGATGGTTTTGGATAAGCCTGCGGTTGTTTTTGTTTATTAGCAATTAGCGTTTTGATTACACAAATAGCTTGGAGTCATCGAGTTAGGTGAGAGGGGTGGCTTGCTCAATGATTATTGTTAGCTATGCCGGAGCGCTTCTCTCGCTGGAGCATAAACCATTCTACAATCAATAGATTTGGTACCCAGCTTATCCAGGCCAGCACTGGGTAAAACTCGCTGAATTTCATGCCGGCGGCGAAGGCCAGCCCCAGATAAATGCGGAGGGTTACACCAGAGAGGGTGAGCGCATAGCTGCGGATCATCCAGCGGCGGTGCTCTGCCACATTCTTGGCGCGAATGCTGGTATAGGCCATGCTCACGGACCAGAACCAGATGATCGCCATCAAGGCAAAGCCCACTTTAGCAACCAGCCCGCCATAGGCATTTAGGGCGAGCGCGAAGCCCGCAACTGCGCTTAGGAGCACAGAAAGTACATACGCTCGGCCCATCCAGCGGTGTAGGTTGATGCGTTTGGCGCGGAAGCCTTCAAGGAACTGAAATGGCCCGATTGCCATGGCAAGAAAGCCAAAGAATAGATGCCCATAAGCTGCCACGGGGGTGGTTTCAAACATGTTTGATGCAAAATTAGAGCGCAGGTCTGGCACCGCTACATTCGTGAGCGCATAGCCCGCTACACCGAGCGCAAGCACGGTCATGGTAAGCCACAGAATTTTCCGGGTCATGGGTTGGTTCCTCCTCAAGCTGTCGTTATCGCTTTGCATATGTGTGGCGGTGTTTTTACCGCTCTTATGCATGTTACGCTAACTGAGCTGTTGTGGATTTGCAACCATTCGCTCTAAACCAAAGGTTAAGCCTGTTTTGGTTTGAGCATATAGCGGCTGACCTTCCAGTAGCTGATACCGCAGATAAGCCCGGTGATTATATAAGGTAATGCCGTGCCGAAGGGGAAAAAGATACCAAAGCTGATGCCGATAAGACCGCCGAAAATTGTGGTGGTGATGGGGCTTTCATTGAGAACTTCCCGAACCAGCAGCCAGAGCCCCAATATAAACGGGGTAAACAGGAGGCCAATAAATGAGGTTACGAGGAAGAGGTCGGTGAACTTATCAAGCACCGTAGAAAAGAATGTGGGGCCAATACGGTCAAACTCATAATCGGCGACATGATATATACAGAAGCCCACCATGCCCACAAGCCATGACAGGCAGATGGCCACATATGTTTTGAAAGCGCCCAGATGCTGTTTTTGCGTGTCCTCTGTCACTAGCCTTCACCCCGCCGTGTGTTGTTTATTTTTTTAACGAGTATGCTGCTGGCAAGGATAAGGGTGAAGCTGTTGGCAGCAATCAGCGGATAGCTCATCAGCATAAAGCCATATGTAAGCCAAAGTGCTACACCAAGTGTGAACAGGCTATACATGCCAAGAGATATACTTTTTGTATCATTGGTGCGCCATACCATCAGCGCTTGCGGCAAAAAGGCAAAGCTGGTGAGAAAGGCGGCGACATAGCCGATAAGCTCAATAGATAGTGGCATGGTGATTAGGCCCCGAACGCGGTGTAACTGTTACTGTGCCTTTCATAGCAGATTTCCCGCCACCTACAAGCATGTTGCTGGTTCCCTCTGTATACATTCTAAAATAGAATAACACCCGTATATGCTTTTTTTCTTTGGGCTTTTGCGAAGCTCCTGTACCCTCTGGTGTGTGTTGTTGAGAGTACTCTTAATGATTTTTTTGGGGAATTTATTATGGCAGTGCCAACACCAGTGAATGGTCAGATTACAGATGCGGTAACTCAGGCTAATATTACAGTTCTTGCGCAGGCTCCGGCGATGGCGATGGGTTCGCTTTATCAGGCTCAGGCGAATGCGCTTTCCATTTTATTTGCAAATTCTGTGGATGCACAGGCCAAGCTCGCGGATAGTTTTGAAGCTATTACAGACGAACGTACATAATTTCCGGCGTTAACAACAGCGCATAAGGATTTTTTATGGCGGATAGTTCAGGCAGTTTGAACAGGCAAATCACAGAAGCAGTGGATTATGCGAACCAGCGGGTGCTGGGTGAAAGCGGGCGCGTGGCCTCTGGTGTGCTTCAGCAATCTGCGGTGACATCACTTTCGGTGTTGTTTGCAAGCAGCGTGCAGGCAAACCAGAGGCTCCACTTGCTGGCAGACCAGATTACCGCCGAGAGTGCAGCGCGCATGCGGATTGGTGCTGTCGCTTCTTCAGGTAAGGCGAAAGGCAAAGCATGACACAGGAAAATGATGCAGACCTTGTTGAAGAAAGCATAAACGCAGATGCTCCTGCTACGCCTGAGGCAGAGGCGCCTTCTGGCGATGATAATGTGGTTGATATCGCTGAAAATATTTCGGCGGACGCGAATGATCGAGAGGAGACATTCGCGGACCATGCCGAAGTGGGAGAAGACCACGAGCTTGCAGAAGAGGCCTTACGGGCTGCAGAGCATGCCACAGCAAGTTCAGAGGATAATGTAGCTACCATGGCTGCAAGCCCTGAAGAGGCGCAGGCCCAGTTTGCTGAACTGGCGGGTAGCATTGCGACGGGCGAAGGGGCCGCTGATTTAGCGCTTTCGAGCCTCTGTCAGTCATACGCGCATGCGCTCTCTCTCGCTTTTCATGATGCAGTGCTTAACCAACAGCGGCGGTCAGCCTTAGGGCAGGCCGCAGTTGCGCGGGCAGCGGAAACCATTCAGGACGCAAAGCCTGAAGACTTTGAAACCCAACTCTCCCAACTGGTGAAAGGGCTTGATGCGCTTGGTGTTTCCGCCTCCCGTGAAATGGAAACATTTATGGGGCTTTCAAAGCAGTTCAGCATTGCGACAGAGCAGTTGATGCAAGTGCGACAGATGACAGAAGCGTCGACAAACACGTCAGACGCAGTGGCCGCTGAATAGGCCCGATACTAATTTCATTAGCCAAGACAACATCAGAGCGGAGAATATTCGCTCTGAATTTCTACATCTCCCTTTAAGTTTGGATTCTCGTACCCATATCAAATTCCTGAGGATTTGAGGGAGAGTTTTATGCCGCACGGAAACACGCCTGCGTATCATCTGGCACAGCTGAATATCGCCACCATTAAATATCCGAAAGAAAGCGAAGAAATGAAGGACTTCATGGATGCGCTCGACGGCATTAACCTGCTTGCGGAATGTTCTCCGGGTTTTGTATGGCGGTTGAAGGACGATACAGGCAATGCCACTGATTACACTATGTTTGATGACAAAACACTGGTGAATATGAGCGTGTGGCAGGATGTGGCGAGCCTTCATAAGTATGTTTATAAATCTGGGCACACGCACTATATCGGACGGCGAAAAGAATGGTTTGAAATGCCGGCTGAGGCGCACATGGTGCTTTGGTGGGTGCCTGCGGGGCATCAGCCAACAGTTGAGGAAGCTACGGAACGTTTGCTTCACCTCCGTAATCACGGCCCAAGCGCACAGGCCTTTACGTTCAAACAAGCTTATGATGCTAAGGGCATAGAGCTTTAATTTCCGGCGTGATACCTGAGCGGTTGTTTGTCACGTCTGGGCGCTCATTTGTCAAAAACAGGTCAAATTCTGGAAAACTTTGGTTTAATATCAATCACAAGTTTTTGATGCTCTGACTGCTTTTGTCACCTTGGCACAAAATGGCTTGGGCCCTAAGGTCAGTCGGGAATGTTAACGCATAACAAGTGGGGAACTGATCCATGAAGAAACTACTGACAGCGGTTGCTGGTGCCGCGCTGCTTGCAACAAGCTCTTTAGCGCTTGTGCCGAGTACAACAGCAGATATGCAGGCTGGCCACGTTGAAAGCGCCAAGCTTGATAAAATTCTTGCAGCACAGCCAGAGGCAACAAAGGCGCGCTATCCTTTCCGTCATCCTAAAGAAACACTTGAGTTTTTGGGTATCGCACCTGGCATGACAGTGGTTGATGCTCTGCCGGGCGGATATTACGGCAACATCCTCGTGCCTTACCTGGGCGATGAAGGTGCCCTTTACGGTGTTCAGTATTCCCTGAAGCACCGCGGTACTGATTGGGCAACACGCGAAGATAAAGATCAACGCCTTGCAAACCATAAAGCATGGCCAGAGCGCTTTGCGAAGAATGTCGCTGAATGGACAGGTGACAGCAAAATCAAAACAGGTGCTTTCCTGTTTGGCGATGTACCAGCAGACCTTGAAGGCAAGGTTGATGCATTCCTTCTATTCCGGGCGATGCACCACCTGAACAAGCATGAAGACACAACAGGTACTCGCACAGATGCGATTGCTGATATCTATAAAGTGCTTAAGCCGGGCGGTATTGTTGGTATCGTTCAACACCGTGCACCGGAAGATGCAGATAATGATTGGGCAAAAGGTTTCAACGGTTATGTGAAGCAGTCCACAATCATTGATGCAATGAAAGCAGGTGGTTTTGAACTTGTTGATGTTTCAGAAGTGAATGCAAACCGCAAAGATCAGCCTGTAGAAGGTGATTTTGTATGGCGTTTGCCTCCGGTGCTTGCCGGTTCACGTGATGATGCTGAAAAGCGTGCTAAAATGCAGGCGATCGGTGAAAGTGACCGTATGACACTGAAGTTCCGTAAGCCAAAATAAGCGCTTAGCGAATTGTGAATTAAGGAGGCGGGGGCATACACTCTCGCCTTTTTTATTTTGTATCGGTGGTTGTCCGTGTACACTCGGCAAAAATCAGGCGAGAGGGAATATATAATGAAACTGAATTCTATTTCGAAATTGGCTCTGGCAAGTGTCGTTTTTTCAACAGTTGCTTTTGGTGGTGTTATTGCTGATGACCACATTAAAGCAGCAGTAGCCCATAAAGACCGGCCTGCAGATGATGTTACCCGGGACCAGTTCAGGAAACCAGCTGAGGTACTTGAATTTATTGGTATCGCCCCTGGCATGAAAGTTGTCGATGTAAATTCCGGTGCTGGATACTACACAGAAATTCTCGCGCGTGCTGTGGGAATGGAAGGAACCGTTATTGCACATAACGGCCCGGTTTACTGGGATTTCGTGAAAAACAGCATTGGTGAGCGGTATGAAGGTCGCCTCGGAAATGTTAGAAATATCTATACAGGTTCTGAAAATGTTGCAGCTGCTGAGGGGACAGTGGATGTAGCGATGGCTGTGCTGTCTTATCATGATTATTTCTTCAAACATAAAGCCCGTAAGGGTGATGAGAACATCCCTGAAATACTGGCGTCTATCCGTAAGGTACTAAAGGATGACGGTGTGTTTGTAGTGGTTGATCATGTGGCACCAGCAGGAAGCGGTACAGAAGCAGGTAATACTCTTCACCGTATTGATCCAGAACTTGTGAAAGAACAAGTATTAGCGGCTGGTTTTAAGCTGGTGGAAACAAGCGATATTCTGGCGAATTCTGAAGACCCTCATACGATCTCTCCATTTGCTGAGGGCATTCGCGGTAAAACGGATCGTTTCATTTTCAAATTCATGAAAAAATAACGCTAACACCATCGTTACTGGGATGTGTGTGAAAATGCTGTACCTTCCTGTCGAAATGACGGGAGGGTATTTTTATGTCTGATACTGATCAAGAGAAGCGCAGTTTTTTTAAAGGCTTTGGTGGTTTTGCTCTGTTGATAATCGCTATTGGTTCGGCGACAGCTATATTTTCTGAGCGTGATAAAGATTATTCGGAAGCAGGCCCACAAAGCTTGATGGCACTGGTGACAAGTGAAGATCGCCCTGAAAACCATAAGGCCCGAGATCAGTATCGTCATCCGCTTGAAACGCTTACTTTCTTTGATGTACAGCCTGAAATGAAAGTCGTGGAAATATTCCCGGGCGGTCCGGGTGGTTTCTACCGCCGGATTATTGAACCTTATATTGAAGGCGCAGGAAAGGGCGGTGCCTATTACCCTGTGAATGGTGGTATTGGCTGGCCATCCGAGCAGGTAGAAGATCTACCGTATGGTGAAATAGATATGGCGCTTGTGTTCCGTGCCCATGGTTTCTTGATTTATGGTGATCCAGCACAGGATCATGTGAATGATCTTTTCAAAATGCTGAAACCCGGTGGTTATCTTGGAATTGTGGATCACGCAGGTGATGAAAATATCCCGCAGGACCCGGAAGCTGAAAGCGGTTATGTTAATGCCAGTTATTTCCGTGCAATGGCAGAGAAGGCGGGTTTTGAATTCGTAAAAGAAAGCGATGTAAACAGAAACCCTAAGGATACCAAAGACCATCCGGATGGGCTTTATTCACTTCCTCCAAGCCTCAGAAGCGGTGATGAAGATAAATATCGCGCGATCGGTGAAAGTGACCGCTTTACGCACCTATACCGCAAGCCGGGCTAAACCAGTTTATTCCGCCAAGCGTAGATGGCCGCCTGTGTGCGGTCAGAGAGATAGAGTTTACTAAGGATCGAGCTGACGTGGGTTTTCACGGTCTTTTCGCCAATAGAGAGCTCTTCTGCTATCTCGGCATTAGAGAAGCCTTTTGCGATGGTCTGCAATACTTCGAATTCTCTTTTAGTGAGCTGCTCATGGGGCGGCTCATCTTCTTTGGTGCTAGCAATCTGTTGCATTAGGGATTTAGCCAAACGTGGGCTGAGAGTTGTTTCGCCGCGGTGGCTGCTTTTGATGGTTTTTACCAGTTCTTCCGGTGGAACATCTTTGAGAAGATAGGATGTGATCCCCGCGTTAGTTGCTTCTACAAGAAACTCATCACCCTCATGGCTCGTTAGCATGATGATATTGGTTTGAGGGCAGGTTGCTTTGATTTTCTGTGCTACTTGAACACCCGAGATATCAGGCAGAAATAAATCCATTAAAATAATATCGGGGGTATGCCGGGCGCAAAACTCAAGGGTTTCTGCACCGCTACCAGCTTCCCCGATGACGGAAAACTCAGGAATGGTTTTTAAAAGAGAAACCAGCCCGCGCCGTACGATAGCGTGATCATCAACAATCAGAATGGAAATCTGGTTAGCGGGTTCCATAGGTTTGTCCGTTATTTGCTGTCGCACGCCAGCTTATTTCAATACAGGTGCCTTTTCCGGTGCCCGTGATGATGGAAACTTCTGCACCAATTTTGCTGGCACGCTCTTTCAGATTGGTTAAACCAAACTGGTTTGGTTTTATATTGGTTTCATCAAAGCCTTTGCCGTTATCGCAAATGCTGAGCACCCAGCGGTTACCTTTAAGAGCTAAAGTGATTTCAGTATCGGTTGCTGAGGCATGTTTCCATATATTGTTCAGGCTTTCCTGCACAATACGCTTAATATGGTGCGCTTCATTTTCCGATACTTTTACAGTGGTTGCCTGAAGCCTGATGGCTAGGTCTTTCTCTTCACGGAATTTAGCAGTTATGGATTCCAGAGTTTCCACCAAGTTGCTTGTCGCGCTTGCATCAGTTTTTAAATTGTTGAGGAGAGTGACAATTTCCTTGTTGATTTCCTCAACGGTTTTACTGGCTTCTGCGATCTGAGCTGAAACTTCGTTCGGCAAGTTCTGATTTGCTTTCAGAGCACCGAGCTGCATTGAGAGGCCAAATACATTCTGCTTTACAGTATCGTGTAATTCGCTTGCGAAAAAATCACGCTCATTACGTGCTGAGATCAACTGCCTTAACTGGACAATTTCCTGAAGTTCTTCTGCCATTTCGTTCAGCCGTTTCATATGGTCTGTAATTTCATCAGACCCTTTTTCCTGAATGCGTTTGGAGAAGTCACCCGCTGACCAGCGGTCTGTTACTTTTACAATTTCACTGAGGCGAGAGGAATACCCAGAAGCTGTAAGTAGGGCACTTATCACACCTGCGAAAATAGCAGAAAACAAAAGTTCCCAAAGGTAATAGGGAAAAGTAAGGCCGCATTGAAGAGCTCTTAAAAACTCAAAAGGAGCATATATCTGATATTGGGCAGAGCCAATTTCTTCACCTTGTTCAGTGATAACTGGAAGCGTGAAAGAGCGGTAATAAATATGATTTTTTTTATTAAGTTCTTCAACTTCTCTCGGCCAGAAAGCGGTTGTGCTTTTATCCTGAATATAATTGGTGACGGTAAGTTTTGTATAAACTCTTCCACTGCGGGCTTTGTTAAAATAGAAGCCTAGTGGATCTTTGCTCCAAGGCACGCGGGTATGGTAATGATCAAAAGTGCCGGCTGCGGTATTGATTGCTTCTTCTGATAATGGCTTACCGGTTTCCATTGCATGAGCAAGGTGAGGCAGGGCTTCTTCATTCACCCATTTTTGCAAGTGGTGATGCTGAAGCGCTGTATGGTGATCATGATAATTGGTAACCATAAAGGTACCAAGATTAATCACAAAGAAGACAAAGACGAATGCGAGAACGCTGTTACGCGCCATACGCCACCAAAGCTTTGATCTGGCTTTATTAATGTTCTGTATCCTAAACATAGCCCCCACTGCCGTTTATTATTTTTTATGTCTATAGCGCTTTTGGCGGAGCTTGGCCTCGGTCTTAAGGCGGAGGTGTGGTGCGTCCTGTGCCCGATGTGCTACCCGAGCATACTGAATATAGTGGGGGCAACCAATGAAAACTATCTGCTAGTCGGGTCTCGTTTCCCGATTTAGTTTTCTTGGAAAATATACTGTTTCACCGCCTGATCATCGCTCAGGCGGTTTTTTTTATGGGGTTGTTTCATCTGATACGCTGAGAAATATGTTTTCTAGTCTGTTCACAATAGAGAATATACCAAACGGCAAATAAAACAGGCACAGGAACGTAACAAACTTTGATTTTTTTATATTTAGTATGGTTTGTTCCGCATCCACTAACCGGCTTGCAATACATCCGAAATAGGCAAAAAGCGACCAACTACCAAAGATTATGACGATAGTTTCCAAAAGGTTATGTTCAACAGAAAAAGTCGTCGACGGGGCCAGTATACGCACAGCGAGTATAACCGCGTAAGCCGCGAAAGTAATGAATGTCCACAGATGGAAATAAGAAAACTTCTTCAGTGGTTTGTTTTGTATCGTGGATAGTTCACGAATGAATAAGTAGGGCCAGATAATATAAATGGATAATATCACGGCAGTAGGAAGGAACTTTAAAGCCGGAGGAAAGTCGGTAAGGTTCACAACGAAGCTTCCGATAATTGAGCCCCAATATAATACTACTATCTCACTGGAACTCATCCAGTAACCACTTTGCGGTTCTGGATCGATTTTTATTTTGACCTGTCTACTCATCTACGGGCACGGCATCGGGTATTTGGTCTCAATGGCGTCGATTTCTTTCATTAGCTCTTTTGGGAGCACCATATCATGGGTATCAAGCGCCGTTTTGAGCTGCTCAAGACTTGTTGCACCAACGATGTTGGATGTAAGGAACGTTTGCATGTTCACAAAGGCATTTGCCATTTGTGCTGGATCAATACCGTGTTTGCGGGCGAGAGCCACATATTCTTCCATCGCGGCAGTACCTGCTTCATTCAGGTAACGGCCAAAAGTACCACCCCAGCGGGTTAGGCGAGCGCCTTCCGGGCGAGCGCCGTCACAGTATTTCCCAGTAAGGAAACCTGACGCCAGTGGTGAGTATGCAAGCAGGCCGCACGCTTCGCGTTCTGAAACCTCTGCAAGGCCTACTTCGTATGAACGGTTCAAAAGGTTATAAGGGTTTTGCACGCTCGCGACACGTGGCAAGCCTTTGGTATCGGCGAGATTAAGCGCATGCATAGTGCCCCATGCAGTTTCATTGGAAAGGCCAACAGCACGGATTTTTCCTGCATCAACCAGTGTTTTCATTGCTGACAGCGTTTCTTCAAGCGGAACGCTATCATCCGTTTTTGGTTGTCGGTAACGCAGTTTGCCAAAGAAATTGGTTGGTCGGCTTGGCCAGTGAATTTGGTATAGATCAATATAATCAGTACCAAGGCGTTTGAGGCTGGCATCACAGGCTTCGATCACTGCATCATAAGACAGATCATTTCTGCCGTTTCTGTGCAAGTGAGGGCGCATGTATTTGAGGTTTTCACCTGGTCCTGCAACTTTGCTGGCAATCACCACCTTGTCACGTTTGCCGGTTTTTTTGAGCCAAGAGCCAATCACACGCTCCGTGGCACCGTAAGTTTCTTCGCGTGCAGGCACTGAATATAATTCAGCCGTATCAAGGAAATTAACGCCATAATCAAGCGCCATATCTATTTGGGCGTGGCCTTCTGCTTCTGTGTTCTGTTCGCCCCATGTCATGGTGCCAAGGCAGATTTTGCTTACACTGATACCAGTGCGGCCAAGTTTACGCATTTCCATAAGAACACGCCCCTATAGGATGTTTGAAAAAATAGTGCTGTTAGAAGCTTATGCTTCGATCAGGTTGTTGTCTTTCAGCAGCTGCTGCAGCTCACCTGATTCAAACATTTCTTTCACAATATCACAGCCGCCAACGAACTCGCCTTTTACATAGAGCTGCGGGATTGTAGGCCAATCTGAATAGGCTTTGATACCTTCACGGATTTCCATGTCTGAAAGCACGTTGAAGCTTTGGAACTTCACACCAAGGTGCATAAGAACCTGGCTTACTACAGAAGAGAAACCACACTGCGGGAAGGTTGGATCACCCTTCATAAACAGAAATACATCATTTTCTGATACGAGGCTTTTGATTTGATCAAACGCTGGGTTATCACTCATTACTTTATTCCTTAAATTTTGCCGGATTTTAGCTGTAAGATAAGGGCTTGATGCCTCTTTTCCAAGGGGAGAAAGCTAAAATCATACTATTTTGGTTAAATTTCTAAAAACAGGGTTTAAAGCCTATTCAGGTACAGTTGTCTGAAGGGCAAGGGCGTGGAGTTCACCACCCATGCGGCCTTTCAGGCTTTTATAAACCATCTGGTGTTGCTGTACGCGGGATTTGCCGCGGAAACCTTCATACTCTACAAAAGCTGCATAGTGGTCGCCATCACCGCGCAGGTCTTCGATGCGCACTTTCGCGCCCGGCATATCTTCTTTGATAAGAGCGATAATATCGTCTGACAGCATTGCCATAATAAAAATACCTCTAACTTCCTAAGTTTGGAATCAGTATAGCAGGGCAGAAATGGCTTCGTCACCTATTAAGCGAAGAGAAAGCGCTAACTTAACGAAAATAATTGTTAAATCCGGTGTTAATCATATTTTCATCTGCTATGGTTCCCCTGAGTTTTCGGAGCGATTGGTATGAAATGCCTTTTGGTTACAACACATTACAAGCCACTCATTGGGGGCGCTCTAACAGTTTATGATGCACTTGCCAGCCATGCTGGCGGGGCCATAGAAGTGCTCACAGCCCACACTGATTATGTGAATGGCTCTGAGGTGGATGGCTGGAGAGCATTTGATGAAGCTGCACCATATAAAATTCACCGTATTAAAGAATTAAGGCCTATCAGAGACAGGGAACCGTCACTCCGGAACCGGGTTTTAGGCAAAGTAGGTGCATGGCAGCTTAACCGGCTTGTCCTTGAAAAGACATTGGAACTGATTGACGAGTGTGGTTTCGATACGCTCTGTATTGGTGCTCTTGATACGCTTGGCTGGTTAGCTGCTGCGGTTCAAAAGCAGCGACATGTGAAGACAGCTATTTTCGTTCACGGCGAGGAAGTGTCTCAGAGTGCATATTCCAATCGTGCTACGGAACGGAGGCGTGCAGCACTCCAGAGTGCTGATCTGGTTTTTGCTGTGAGCAGTTTTACAGCTGGTATCCTTAAAGATGAATATGGTGTGCCGGAGAAACGTATCCGCCTTCAGCAAAACGGTGTTGATCTAAAGGTGTTTAACGGACGGGATACGAGTGCGGAACGCAAGGAGAAGAAACTCGATAAGGCACCGCTTGTTTTTTCTTGCGGTTGGCTTGTAGCCCGTAAGGGATTTGACAAGCTCCTAGAGGCTTGGTCTTTGGTTCTGGAAAAAATACCAGACGCAAAGCTGAAAGTAGCTGGGGGTGGTGTTCTTGAAGAAACACTTAAAAGGCAGATCAGAGAACAGCGTATCGCGAATAGTGTAGAGCTACTTGGTTGGGTGAATACAGATACATTAACTAGCTGGTATGGAATGGCAGATGTATTCATTATGGCAAACAGAACAATGCCGGACGGCGATACAGAAGGTTTTGGTTTGGTGTTCCTTGAGGCAGCTGCCATGGGGACGCCAAGTATCGGAGGACGAGCTGGGGGAGCGGTGGATGCTATAAAACACGGTGATACTGGCTTGCTGATTGAAGCAGAAAACCCGACTAATATAGCGGAAGCCTTAATACAAATGCTGAGTGATGATGATAGGCGCGCTAAGTTGGCCAGTCAGGCGCAGGCATATGCAAGAACGCAAGGTTGGGATCAAAAGACTAAAACCTTCCTGTTAGAACTTGAACGACTTTCTTTAGGTAGCTGAAAATGGCTGAAAAAGAACAATCTATAGGAGACAAAGTCGCGCGAGGTGCCATTTGGACCGTAAGCATGCGACTGATTGTAAGGCTTCTTGGGTTAGTAAACGTTGCTGTTTATGCGCGCGTACTCACCAAAGCGGAAGTGGGGCTTGTAGTTCTTCTGATTTCACTTACAGCAATTTTGCAGCTTCTTCTTGATACGATTGTGCGCATATCACTGGTGCGTATCCAGAAATTAAGAAATGAACATTATGGTGCGGCATTTAAGCTAAGGTTTTGGTGTGGAATACTGGCCGGCGGATTGATTGCAGCCCTCGCAGAACCTACAGCTTCATTCTATGGAGAGGAAGTTCTTGGGGCAGGGCTTTACATTTTAGGTTTTGCTCTAGCGCTAGAAGGGATTGCTACATCTTGGGTGATTTCATTCCAGCGAGAGCTTCAATATCAAAAAGACTTCATTTTCGAGACAATTGTCGGTGTTGGTCGTATTTTGATTACAATAGCTCTTGTTTTGTGGCTCAGGAGTTTGTGGGCAATTGTGTGGGGTATTCTCGCTGCCGCCGTGATCCGGGTGGTGCTTAGTCATATTATGTGTTGGGGGAGGTCTCTTAAATCAGATAGAGCCGCTCTTGGGGACGTTTGGGATATTTCTAAATGGGCGGGTGTTGAAGCTCTGGCTACTTTCTCCGAAGAACGAATTGATCGAATTTCTCTCGCTAAAATTGGTACAGCTGGTCAGCTGGCTGTGTTTTCACAGGCTTTAGATTTAGTTCTTTTGCCGATTGGAAACCTTATCATGCCTATTGGGCGTGCTTTCCTGCCAGGCCTTCATAAGCTTAGAGAACAAAGTAAAGAGCTGATCGCTGAAATTTATGCGAAAGCGGTAGGCGCGATGATTGCCCTGTGCTTCCCTGTCGCGTTTGGTCTTGCGCTTGTGGCTGAACCGCTTGCTTTGACTTTGTTTGGTGACAATTGGCCGGAATTAATTTTTGCACTTCAACTAGCTGCCCCGTTTGCTCTTGGTGAGGGCATATATGCCAGTTCGAAACAAATCTACATGGCTGAAGGATATCTAAGGCAGCTTTCTATTCTGCAGTGGGTAAGGGTCGTTTTCTTTATTCCAATGGTGCTCGGTGGTTATTTCTTGTTTGGTCTATATGGTGCTATTGCGGCCAAATCTTTTACATCGCTGATGCTTTTAATTCCTGTTTTGTGGTTTCTTGCAAAACATGTTGAGGTGCGCTGGAGAATAGCGTTGATGCAGGTGTTGCGTTCGCTTTTAGCATGCATCGTTATGTCAATTGTATATCTTGCTATGGCACATATGCTCTTCCCTTCTTTACCAGAGTCATGGCTTCAACTTATCGTTGGTGTTGTTGTTGGCGGGGGCAGCTACGGTGTTGCTCTGTACATAATTTGGTTTGCTGCACGTAAGCCAGAAGGGCTGGAGCATAAAGTGTTTGCTATGTTGAAGTTAGCATAATAGGCACTTTTAAAGCGTTATTATTTGTTGAAGTGGAGAGGTGAGGTATGTCAGCGTTAGAAGCAATTTATCAGGAATTTGGAGCTGATGTAGCACCTTTTATGCATAGGCTTCGCGATGAGGTGCAAGATACGAAGCCTTATAAAGGGTTGCGTATAGCTCATGATATTCCGCTTACACGTACGACACTTATCAAGGTGGATAGCCTGTTAAAAGGCGGTGCTGACCTCCTGGTTTCAAACTTTAGCTTTTGCACACCTGACGCTTATGCGCTCAAGGTGCTTGAAGAAAACAATATTCCATACAAGCCTGTTCATGAAATAAGTGGCGAATTTGATGTGTTGATGGATTGTGGGGCTGAACTTCTTGAAAACTGTACGGCCAAACTAGGCGCGGTAGAACTTACTCGTACAGGTGCCGTAGCTTACCAAAATGCTCATACGCCTTACCCTGTTATCTCTGTGGATGATACACGTCTGAAGCAGCTTGAAACCTGCCTGGGAACAGGAGAGGGGGTGCACCGGGCGATTGTGAACCTTGCAGGGCGTGATTTGACGGATGCAAAGGTCGTGATCTTCGGATTTGGTAAGGTTGGCCGCGGGATTGCGCATTATTTTAAAACCATCACTGATGATATCACTATTGCTGAGATGGATGAAAAGCGCCTGAAGGTGGCTACAGATCGTGATCTAAAGGTTGTAAGCGCTGATCGGGCCGATGAAGTGGAGGCATTAGCGCGTTCTGCTGATGTAATTATTACAGCCACAGGCCTGAAAGACATTATTAGTAGAAGCTATGATACTTCGGCATTCTTGAATGGCCCACTGCTTGCCAACGCTGGCGCCGAGGACGAGTTCGGCTATGACTTTAAAGATAGTGATATTCTGGGTGCTAAAGTACCAGTGAATTTTACCGAAAATGAACCAACCTTGATGAAGTTTCTGGACCCGATTTTCTATGCTCATACTGTGGCGCTAAATGATCTTTTAGAAGGACGTGCCCCGGGCTTTCATGCACTTAATAGGGTAACGGATAATGCTGTGATGGCGGATTGGTGCCGTTTTCATAACCGTACCGAAGAAGAACTTGAGGCGATCTTCGGCCCATAACTTGCCAAGTGAAGTACTCCCTCTAGTTTACGAATAAATAGAGGGAGAACCCAATGAAACATGTCGATCCGGAACGCGAAGCTTTCGATGCCTTTAAAGCTTTACCACGTGACGTACCTGTTAATATGCTCAACCTTATCAAGCTTAAAGAGATAGCTAAATATGAGGATGGTACCGAGTGTTCAGGCGTTGAAGCTTACGCGGCCTATGGCCGTGATAGTGGTCCGATCTTCAGGCGTGTAGGGGGTACAATTATTTGGCGTGGTGAGCCTAAAGTTATGTTGATTGGGCCATCGAATGAGGCATGGGATATAGCTTTTGTTGCACGTTATCCAACGGCAAGTGCCTTCCTTGAAATGGTAACAGACCCTGACTACCGCATTGCGGTGAAACACAGGCAAGCTGCTGTAGCAGACAGCCGATTGCTTCGCACCCATGAAGTGGAAGGCGAAGACGTTTTTGGTTAGTGCCTGAATGCTAAATGAAGTTATGGATTATGTGGCACACTTATTCTTCTTCATAATCCATAATATCTCCTGGCTTACACTTTAAATATTCACATATTTTTTCAAGGGTAGAAAAGCGCATTCCCTTGATCTTACCGGTTTTTAATATCGATAGATTTTGTTCGGACATACCGATGTAGGCGGCGAGTTCTTTGGATTTCACATTACGCTGCGCCATCACGACATTTAAGGTCACTTTGATGGGCATTAGTAAAACTCCTTATTTTCTGCCTCAATATCTCTCGCCTCATTCAGCAGCGTAGCAACAAGCGTAAATGCCAAGCTGATCAAAAGTAAAAGGCCATGATTTTCCAGTAGCTGAACGAATGCACCAACAAGTGATTGGTTGCTGATTACAGGTTCTACAAGCCAGGAAATTACTACGCCAATTACGAAGAGAAGTGATGCTTTGCGCAAGCTGCCACTAACGGCTTTTGTGAAACGCCCGCCCAGCATCAAATGCTTACCGAACAGGGATAATTGAACAAGTCCCCAAGCGACGATTGCATTAGGCAGGAAGCTTAAAATGGCTTTCCACCAAGTTATCTCGGCAGGAGATCTGAAAACCACTGGCCCTAGATCTATGGTTTCAGCGCCTATCGTAACTGCTGCGAGTGTAAGCGAAGGCTGGAGAAGAACAAACATAGCCCCGAATATTGATAACAGTCTTAGAAGCCTTGCTATCACAGAAAAGTGACTCATGATTAATGCCCTTTATACAAAAATTCATGTTTTATATTAATTTATAATTATTAAGCATGAAGTAATCTGTATAATAACTGCGAGGATAAAAAATGCAATGCTATCGGAGTAATAAGATTATTAAGGTGCCATTTTTACTGGGCCTTATGGTGATTTTCACTGGCTGTTCGGATTTGGATAATCTGGATATTGAAATCACACCCCAACCACTTGCGGCACCAATTGTGTTGAAAATGGAGGAAGATCCAAGATTTCCAGTGGTCACAGCATCAGTAAATGGGAAGCCCGGTTTTCGGTTTGTGCTTGATACAGGCTCAACACTCACGGGACTGTTTATGCATGAAAAGGCGCAATCCTTAGGTATCAAGGGTGTTGAAAGCGTTTTTGCTCCAAATGGTTCAGGAGAGGGAGAGAAACCAAAAACCAAAAAGGTGAAGGATGTAACCATTGGTTTTGGGGAACTGAAATTTGAAGGAATGACAGTTTTAGCTTTTCCTGCAAGCGTTTCGGAAGGTCTCGCGCTAGGGCGACAATATCCTATCGATGGGGTTATTGGCTATGATCTGTTTTCTCGCTATATGGTTACGTTTGATGCGCAGGCAAAAACTGTAACACTGTCAGACCCGGAAACTTATAAGCCTGATGACGCTTTTGATGTTTTTTCTCTTTCAGTGAATGGTGCGACCGCACTCTCAGGCGGGCGAACATCATTTGTTGATATGCCGTTAGCGCAGGAGGACGATGTTTTCTTTGATGCCAATTTGCATCTTGATACGGGATCGTCTTTTTTTCTTTCTCTTATTCCCGGGAGTAATCCAGCCATTAAGGCCATAAAAAATGGTTGGATAAGTAGTTCCCGTGGTATTCAGGGGAAAGCGAAGGTGGCGTGGCGTGCTTCAACGGATGCCATTCTATTAGGTCAACGGCTAGAGAATATTCGCACAGTTTACGCGCCAAAAGGCAGCTCCACCAAAGGCAGGCATGGCAGAATAGGGCATGGTTTCCTAAAACGCTTTAGATACACCGTAGATTATTCTGGTGAGAAACTTATCATTGAGGCGCTTGAGGATAGTTTTAAACCATATGCAACAGGCTATACCGGGATATCAGCCTATCCACATGAACAGGGGATGCATGTAACAAGCATCAAACCGAATTCACCTGCTGAGAAAGCTGAGGTTCAGGCTGGTGTCTATACTCATGTAAACGGGCATAATGTAGCGGGCTTTTCGAAACATGAAATTGATAAGCTGTTGAATGTGGAGGCCAGCGCAATACTGGAGATTTGTAGTGCTGACCTCTGCTATAAATTACAAGCCGCGAATGTGATGAACCCTCCTATAATTTACTAAGGGGTAAGGGTATTAGCGTGATGCTGTGTCACGCTATTCTTTTAGGTATCAGTTATCTGTTTTTTGCTCTTGTAGATAAACGAGGCAACCTTGCCTGGCTTCTCTAGAGGTGTTTAGAAAGTCTGTATAATCGGCCGCTGAGATGTGTGTTGGATATAGTCCGGCTTTGCTTTCATTTTTATAATAAGCGAGGCACGTGGCATATCTGTTCCACGAATGAAGGCGATTGTCTGTAAGACCAACTACCTCAATAGGGATATCAAACTTAGGATAGTTTAATTTTTCTATTTCTCGGTTTTCCCAATAAAAAAGAGCATTCCTATCAAGCAATTTCTGTTGAGCTTCAATTTCCGACTGAGTTTTATCTAAGCGCTGCTGGGTCGAAGTAATAGATATCTGTGAATTTTTGATTTCGGTCTGCTTTTGACTGTTCTCCATCTGCTGCCATAAGGCTATGGAACCGGCTATCAGCGCTATAACAGAGCTTGCAGTTTTCAAAAAATCATTCACGCGGCTGGCCGCTGAGCGAGGTTTGTCGCGGTCTTTTAAGTCTCTTTCTTTCTCGTCAATTTCCAGCTTAAGTAGCTTTTCTTCCAGTTCGTCCATGGTTTCCCCCTTTGAGTAATACTCGAAACAATGGATATGAAGTGGTAGCGTGATTTCTCTTTTATGGCGAGTCTTTAGCCCCATTTAAAAAGAAAGAAGTATCAGGTACCAGACTTTTTCAGTCTTTAAAGGCTTTCATATGTTGTTTTCCTGAACTACTGATCCCATCCCAGTGGGCTTTTGACCCCACCTTAAAGGTAACCGTGCCGCAATTGTATTTTCCCTGTGGCATATCTTGGGCCTCAGTTCATTTGGAGGCTTTAACAAGCTTTTTGCAGAGAGAAATAAGAGTCACTGCTTCACTGTCTGTAAGGCCAGTTTCCGAAAACACCTTATCAGTTACATAGCAACTGCCCTCAAGAGAGCTTAATCCAGCATCAGTTATCTCAACAATTTTTTGCCGTTCGTTACCTTTCGGAATGGTACGTGAAATCAAGCCTTTATCATCCAGACGGCGTAGAAGTGGGGTCATGGTTGCTTTGCCTACGCCAATTTTTGTAGCCAGTTCCGTGATTGTGATGCCGTCTTCTTCAGCGAGCGCCATTAGAGTGATATATTGGGTGTACGTCAGACCATGTTCATTTAAAAGCGGCCGATACAGTTGATCAATAGCGTTCGAGGCTGAATGCACAGCAAAACAAAGCTGCTTATCCAGCGTTAGATCATCAGGGATATTGGGCTGTGGGTGCCTGCTCACAGTACGTCCTTTGTATAAACTCAACCTTCCATTTTTAATTAGCATTTGATTATTGATATTCAAAATGTTTATATACGAATAGTATGTACACGAATTAAATGGAATAACTGATCATGTTAAAAGGAAGTACGATGGCACTTTCAGTGGCGCTGGCATCTATGCCTATTGCAGCAGATGAGCGTGCAGCTGCGCAGAAAAATCTTGAAGCGTTTGAGCAGTTGTTCGGCGTAACAAAAGGTATGCGCCGTAATCATACCAAGGGTTTTTGCTTTACGGGTGAGTTCATTCCCCAAGGAAGTGCTATCCAGGAACATAGCAACAGTCCCATTTTTAGGGAGAAATCTACTGTCAGGGGACGCCTTTCCCATAAAGGCGGTAAGCCAAATCCTGCGGATGATACGCCCGGCCATTATGGTTTAGCTTTTGAAATTACAGCGCCGAATGATGAAAAGCATATCATGAATATGAATACCGAGCATTTCTTCCCTGTTTCAACGACAGAAGCGTTTATTGAATTATTGAGAGCTAAAGCGGCGGGAGCAGAAGCCACGGCAGCATTTGCGGCAAAGCACCCTGAGCTTAAATTCTATAATGCTTACCATGCTGAAATAACGAAAAACCTGAAACCCTATGAAGGCGCTGTGTATAACAGCATTAACACATTCCATCTGGTGGCTGAGGATGGCCGCAGGTCCGCAGTTCGTTGGTCATTTGTACCGTCAGGCGAGCAGGGGCTTGTTATTGAGCCTACAGAAAGCTTCTTTTTCGAAAATATACAGGCCAATCTGAAAAAAGGGAAAGTGGTTTGGGATATGTTGATTTCCTTTGCAAGCGAAGGGGATGATATCCTTAACCCAGCTATTAAATGGTCTGATGACAACACCAAGATACTTGCTGCAAAGCTGAAGGTCACCAATGTAATGCAGGAAGAAGATGGTACGTGTGACCGTATGAACTTTGACCCAACGCTGGTGACTGAGGGCTTTGATGCTTCTGAGGATCCTATGCTTCGTGTAAGGTCTGCTATTTATGCTGTTGGCGCAGAGCGGCGGCTTTCAGAAAAATAGTATGATTGGGTAATAAGTTGCTCACTACGCCTCTGCATGGAAGACGCAGTGAGCATGCACTTGTCTGAGTTAAAGGAAGAGTTTACTCAAACAAGACGCGGAGAGATTGTAGTTCCTGACTTTCAGGATACATGGCGGTGGCGCGGTTGAATTCAGCGTGTGCTTTATTTGTGTAACCTTGTTCATTGAGGGCCTCGATTAAGCCATAGGAATACATGGGATGACTGAAGTGCCTGCTAACGGTCTGCATGATTTCAAGCTCAAGTTTCTTGGCTTCATCACTTTCCGCTAGTTTGTAACTGTAGAAACCATACAGCGCTAAATAGTTAAGATCATAAAGCTCTGGGGATTTCTTCAAGGCAACATCAATAAGGTATGGGCCAGATATGCGTGCTTCCTGTACCAGTTTCATGGTTGCTTCATCCTTGAAAAGCTGGCGTTCTTTCGGTGTGATACCAAGCTGTACAAGCAAAGCTTCTGCAGCGTTTGCAACTGCCATTGGGTTTTGGGCGGTGATGAGCGAACCATCTACCGCCACATAGGGCAGCATAGGTGCGTTTTTCATATAAATGGCGCCGCGTTCCTTGAGCTTGTCTTCAAGCAGGAAAGGAAGCTGATCAATAACGTCTCCACCAAATGCCTGTTCTTCAAGGTTGGTAAAACTGTTTACGCGCTTGCCCGAAATAAGATAGCTGCCATCAGCAGCTTTTGCATTCACAAGGGCTGCAGGCCCGTGGCATACAGCAGTGATAGGTTTGTTGGCTGCTGCGAATTCGTTGATCAGAAATGTTGTTGGTTCATGGACTGGTAGATCAAACATGGCGCCGTCACCGCCAACGATAAGAATACCATCATAACCTTCGCTCGTTACAGTATCGCTGGCGAGAGTTGCTCTAAGCTGTTTCAGGGCTGGGGTTTCGTTTTTGAATTTTTGGATGTACGGCAGGTCATCCTTTTTATTATGCATGAGAACAGGGCCGCCTTTTGGGCTGATAATATCTATCTTTACGCCATTTTCATAAAGAACCAGATAGGCTTGCGCGAGTTCTTCCAAATCATAGCTCAGGTTTTCACGGCCTTCTTCGCCGTAGCTTGAAACAAGTATCGCGACACGTTTCTCTTGCGCTGAAGCTGAGTTAGCGAATGCCGTACAAAGCAATATAAACAGGGATAACATATACCGCATGGGTTCCTCCTTTTCTGTCGTTCTGAAGACGGTAGAGGAGGGTGTGTCGAGCTTATGTGAAGGTCAGGGTGTTTTATATGTGAGATGTACTGAGAACATATTGTTTTCTGTAGAAACAGATACTGTCCAGCCAAACAAGGTGCAGATGCGCTCAACTAGATAAAGCCCAAGTCCGAGCCCGCTACTATCATTTCCTTTGCTGCGGTCGTGAAGAGGGTTTTCTACCGGATATATTGTAGTTGGATTTTCAAAGATAATTTCATCACCATCTGTGCGGATTGTAAGCTGTTTTTCTGCGCTGTGAGCCAGCGCGTTTGAAAGCAGGTTATTGATAAGCAGGGAAAGGAGCTGTTCGTTAGCTGTCACTGTCAGGGTATCCGGCACTTCAATATGCAGTTGAAATGCTTCTGTGTTGGCAATTTCGCTGTTTTTGAGAATAGCGTTCTCTAGTGCATGAAGGAACGTTATGGTCTCAAGCTGTTGAGTTTCCTCTCTGGCCAGCGCAAGCAGAGTATCAATTGTTTGCTCTAAATCTTTTACAGCGTTAGTAAACTGGGCATGCTGCTTCGCAGACAGAGGTGTATTTGTTTCAATCTGAGCCGCGAGGTTTTTAAGGATCGTAGTCGGTGTTCTAAGTTCGTGACTTGCATCGCGGGTGAAATCAGTCTCGCGTTTTAAAACAGTTTGAATATGCAGCATGCTGCGTTCAATTTCACTGGCGAGATAGCCAATTTCATTATCAGGAAATGGTTTTGCAAAACCCGGTTTAAATGTTTTTAAATTAAGGGTTTCCACTTTTTCCTTAAGTTCGATAAGCGGTTTGGAAGCAGCACTTGCAACGGGCCATGCGAATGCGATAGCAAGCGCTGAAAAAATAGCTAACACAAGAATAAGCGATAAGGAAATGTAGGGTAGATATTCTCCACCCACCTCAAAAGCACTAACATCAGCAACAAGGATATAGGTATCTTGTCCTAGTGTTAGTGGGCTTAGATGCAAGGTGTTGCCTGCATAGGTGAATTCTATTTTGTCAGGATCTTTAAGATGCTCTTTATAGATTGGTTCGGGGAGTTTGTTCCAGCCTTCATAGAGCATTAAAAATTGCGATCTGGGTGCATTTATTAAGCCGGTTTTGGCGAACTGCTGTTCAATGTATTGAGCTTCATCTGATACGATACGGTTGAAAACATTATCTTCGACCACCCATGAATATGTGAGTAACAGCATACTGTATACAAGGCAGGTAAACAGTGTGAAGCTGGCAAATAGAAGATAGATACGCCTTTGGATACTATGCTTTTTTACCATCAGCCGCTTCCAGTTTGAAACCAACCCCGTGAATGGTTTTAATAAGGGCAGTATCATATGCCTTATCAACGGATTTGCGAAGGGTATAGATATGAGAGCGTAGAACGTCGCTATCAGGGAAATCGTCACCCCATACCTTGCTGACAAGTTCATTCCGGCTCACTGCATTGGGGTATGCTTCTGCAAGTTGCCATAAGATTTCATAATCTGTAGCGCTAAGTTCAATGATATTTCCAGCACGGGTTACAGAGCGTTTGCCCGGATTAATCACTAGGTCACCAATCGTGATGAGGGATGATTTATGCAGTTGGTGTCGCCGGGAAAGGGCTTCGCAGCGCATGGCAACTTCTGCAAGCTCGAAAGGCTTGGTTAGGTAATCATCAGCGCCGGCTGCAAAGCCGTTACCCTTGTCAGACAGGCTATCGCGCGCCGTTAACATAAGAACAGGCATATTGATGCGAGATTGCTGCTTGAGCTGACTGCAAAGATCAATACCGTCTATATCAGGCAACATTAGATCAAGTACGACCACATCAAAATCATGAGCTTCTGCAAGGGTGAGCGCCCGGTGCCCATTTTCCGCATAATCAACTATGTGCCCTTGATCGCTGAGATAGTCATAAAGCTGCTCAGCAATAGCAGAGTTGTCTTCAACGATTAGGATACGTAGATGGCTCACGAGCGTTCCCTTATTGGAATGATCATCATAGTTAGATCATTTGCTTCTTATAAGTTCAAGGGCTTGATTTAACTCTACATCTTCGCCTGCTTGGAGGCTTGCCTGTGTTGCATGTACTTCATAATCAGGCTTGATACCGCCGGGCGTGTTGGCCCCGCTTGGACGCACGAGCATGCGTGTAGTTATATAGGCACGCAATTGGGAATGAGGCAGGTTGAAGAGATTACCTTGGGCGGTTTGGTTTGCATTACCGCCAGTTTCTTGCCCGATTAGCGTCGCAAAGCCAAAATCTTTCATGGTAGACGCGAACACAATACCTGATGAATAGGTAATAGGGCTGATCAGCACATATTTCTCGCCTTTGAAGCGCTTACCCTCAGGCATTGGATCAATCCAGTCGTCCCAATCAGTATCAATAAGATCGCCGACATTGCCTTTATAATTGAACCAGCCACGGTTATCGGAATTTAATTTTTCCCGAACTTTAGAAACCATGCGAAACGGTTTATTCGCCAGATAACGAGAGAGATAAAGGGCGGTATCAGTATTACCACCAGTATTTGCTCGAACGTCGACAACAAGAGATGTTGCCCCAGTGTTTTTAAAGCTTTCAAATGCTTCATCAATGAATTCTTCAAACCAGTCTGGGTCAATATCAAAATGGCCAACATGAAGGTAAGCTGTTTTGGTACCTAGATTTTTATAGTAGAAATCACGGCTTTCTTCTTCCGTTTCACCGATCTCCTGCCATGGCTGATTTTTTGATATGGGCATTGAATAAGTGTCGCCTCTATCTGTTTCCAGATTTAGGGTAAAATCGTTCATCACGTCGTGAACTGCCCATATATAAATGGGGAAGCGCGCTGCAACAAACTGCTTCCGCAGATATTCAGTTTCTCCGCCAACATACCGCTGCATGCTATCAATTAAGGTTTCTGCTGATATGCCGTTAATTGCTGTAATGCGGCTGCCAGCAGTAATATTCTCTCCGGAGGGTGTTTCGTAATTGTTCTTGATCAGTAATTGATTTTCCTGATCAATATGAACACGGAAAGGGAAGGGCTTGCTGCCTGTTTCCTGTAACTGCTCATATTCCTGATAAGGCCAGATAAGCATGGAATGCCCATCACCAAAAGTATGTGTGAGTTGTCCAACAGTTCTAAAAAATTCAAGGCGCGTTAAAGGCTTTGTAATATTGGTTTTCAAAGAACTACTTAATGCTTCCAGGGCTGGAATATCAGCGTAGCCTATTAGATCAGGGTGCCTTTCAAGCGCACCAAAATAAAAGGCATCAATATCTTCTCTAAGATCAGCAGGTGCTATTTTCTTTTCTATAAGGGCCGGATCGTCAAGTGGGGGGAATATCTCTAAATGTGGTTCCGAGCAGCCCGTTAAAAAGCATGCCGATATCATCAATGAAAAGGCTGTGCGCCGCATTGCCAAGTCTCCTGTCGTGGAATTCTCGATGATGCTAGCCGCTGGGGTGTGAAGCTTTTGTCAAGAATGATCACAGCGGAACACAAATGATTTATTCTTATAAAACAATGATAAAGCCCGTTGAACTTTCCTTAAGTAATCACAAAGTATGGTTGCGTACGAAACTAATTTTGCAGAAATTGAAGCCTGCAATTGAACAAAGCTATTACCCAAAATTGGCGTTGGGGGTTATAGGCAGCTAAAGAAAGCGATACCAATATGTATGACGATTTAACCATCGAAAATTTCATGAGCGGGTTGGTCAAGCGTAATCCTAACGAGCCTGAATTTCACCAGGCAGTTAAGGAAGTTGCTGAATCTGTTATTCCCTTTATCAACGCTAATCCAAAATATAAGGATGCCCATATCCTTGAGCGCATGACAGAGCCAGATAAAGTGATTTCTTTCCGTGTGGTTTGGGAAGATGATGAAGGCAATGTTCGCATTAACCGTGGGTATCGGGTGCAGTTCAATAACTCAATTGGGCCCTATAAAGGCGGCCTTCGTTTCTCTCCAACAGTGAACTTGAGCGTACTTAAGTTCCTTGGATTTGAGCAGACGTTTAAAAATAGTCTGACAACACTTCCAATTGGCGCAGGTAAAGGTGGTTCTGATTTTAACCCTAAGGGTAAATCAGACAGCGAGATTATGCGTTTCTGCCAATCTTTCATGACACAGCTTTACCAGCATATTGGTGCCAATACAGATGTGCCGGCAGGAGATATCGGGGTAGGTGCTCGTGAGATCAGTTATATGTTTGGCCAGTACAAGCGCCTTACACACCAGTTTGAAAGCGTACTAACAGGTAAGGCTTTGGAATTCGGTGGTAGTTTGATCCGCACCGAAGCGACAGGGTACGGCAATGCTTACTTTATGGAAGCAATGCTGAAGCAACACGGCGGGTCTATTAGCGGCAAGAAATGTCTGGTTTCAGGTTCCGGTAACGTGGCCATTTTCTGCGCAGAGAAAATCATGCAATTAGGCGGCGCGGTTCTTACACTTTCAGATTCTGGCGGTAGTATCTATTTTGAGGATGGCCTGACGCAAGATCTGCTAGAGATCATCAAAGATCGGAAGATCAATAAGCGTCAGCGTCTGTCTGAAATTGCGGTGGAACTTGGTGCACAGTTCCTTGAAAAGCAAAAGCCTTGGGGTGTGGCAGCTGATCTTGCCTTCCCGTGTGCTACTCAGAATGAGCTTGATGAAACAGATGCGAAATCACTTGCTGCAAATAACTGTATTGCGGTTTCTGAAGGTGCGAATATGCCGTGTACGCCAGAGGCAGTACATTTGTTTGCTGAAAACAACATTCTTTATGCACCGGGTAAAGCTTCAAATGCAGGCGGTGTGGCTGTTTCAGCGCTTGAAATGTCTCAGAACAGCATGCGCCTTGCATGGTCGAGCGAAGAGCTTGAGAATAAGCTTCTGGGCATCATGAATGATATCCACGGCCAGTGCGTGAAGCACGGTGAACGTGACGGTAAGATTGATTACGTTCAAGGTGCTAATATCGCGGGCTTTATTAAAGTGGCAGATGCCATGCTTGCATACGGTATTGTATAGCTTTTAAAAATATAACCTATGAATAAGCGGCCCTAAGGGGCCGTTTTTTATAAAATTATAAGTTTGCGCTTTTGATTGAAAATATGTTCTAAGTGTCAGCGGTTTTGCAGCGATAACATAGTGTTTAATTTATATATTGGCCCATATTAGGTATCACTTAACGAATTATTCGTATGGATTAGCTTCATCATTGCTGAATAACGAGCAATGACAAATGTAAAAATTAGTGTGTGAGTATAATGGAACAAACTCTAGAGATTTTTAACAGGTTAGTGGGCGAACTGTTGGCCGATGAAGCCAAGAACCCAATGGCAGAACATATTCCGTCAGCTTTGTTATATGAACATCTCGATCTTAAATTACAGAAAGAAGGGATCAGTTCTGCGGAACTTGAAAAATCTCTGAAAGAGCTTGTTTTTGCAACACCTCGTACAGCTACGAACGCCTTTTTTAATCAGCTTTTTGGTGGGCGTCAGGATAAAGCAATCCTTGGGGATTTGCTCTCTGTTATCCTCAATAATAGTATGTACACCTATAAGGCGGCGGGCCCACAGATTGGCGTAGAGAAAACCATCGTGCGGGAAATGTGCAAGATGGTTGGCTGGGGCGATGCATCAGACGGTACGCTGGCTCCTGGTGGTTCTATGACCAACTTTATGGGCATGGTGATGGCGCGTGATGCTTTCAGTGAAAAAATCCGCTACGAAGGCATGCAACAGAAGCTGACAGTTTATACCTCTGCGGACAGCCACTATAGCATCCCTAAAAATGCAGCTTTCTCTGGTATTGGCCGCAAAAATGTTCGTGCAATTGAGACCGATGATAAAGGGCGGATGGATATGGCCGATCTCCGGAAAGCTATTCGGGATGATATTGAAGCGGGTTGCCAGCCGGTGTTGATCAACTGTACGGCAGGAACAACAGTTCTTGGTTCATATGATAATCTGGTTGAAGCTGGGGAAATTGCAAAAGAGTTTGATATTTGGCTGCATGTTGACGGCGCCTATGGTGGTGCTGTTCTGTTCAGCGATAAATACAGGCACTTGATTGAAGGCATTGAAGGTGTTGATTCATTCTCAGTGAATGCGCACAAAATGTTGGGTACGCCGCTCAGTTGTTCGCTGATTTTGGTGAAGGATAAGAAGCATTTGTATGATTCCTTCTCTAACGACGCATCATATCTTTACCAAACCGATCATGATGAATTTAATCTGGGCAAAAAATCTATCCAGTGTGGACGCCGGAATGATGCGCTGAAGTTCTGGGTGCTTTGGAAGAGCGTTGGTACAAACGGTTTGGCACAAATCGTTGATAAGCAATTTGAACTGGCAGAGGCCGCAAAACATTATATCGGTGAAAACCCAGATTACGTTGATTACAGCGTGGATGATACGGTTTCTGTATGCTTCAATTATAAAGGCATACCAGCAGAAGATATCTGTACGCTACTGTATGAAAAATCTGAATTATCAGTCGGTTATGGTTCTTCTGACGGTAACACTTTCATTCGTCTTGTTACTATCAACGCAAACAATGAAAAAGAAGATATCCTGAACTTCTTTAAAACGATTGAAGCATTTGTTGAAAAGCACAGCCTCGCGCCCAAGCAAGCTGTAAACTACTAAGAATTATAGGCGGCCCTGAAGGCCGCTTATCCAAGCTCTTTTGCGAGTGTCTGCAACGAGGCAAGGCTGCGCCGCGCACGGTCAATTAAAATGCCTAATGCGATGATAAAACCACTGACATATACGAGGGCGAACACATAGAGGCTTATGGAAGCTTCGTATTCTTCCAGGGTTGGTGTGCCCAGTACGAATTGGTTAAACATTAACCCAGCCACAAACAGGACAGCAGCAGCACATACGAAAATTCCGCTCCAGGCCCACCGGTACCTGCGTTCTGCAATAGTTAATGCCCTTACGAGTTCTGTTTTAACAGCCCCTGTAGCCACACTGTGTTCACCAAGTCTGGCCCATAAGCTGAAGCCTAGCGCGGTAAGTGAAAAAGCAGTTACGCTCAGGCCCACAAAAAGGCTGCCTTTGATGGCTAAATAGAGGCCAAAGCCAATACCTGCCAATGAGATCATGGTTTCAAGCGCGAATACCCAATATTGGGCCCACAGGGAAAGTTTAACATCTTTATCAGTTATGGTTTCGTCTGAGGTTTCGTTCGTTTGCCATAACTGAGCAATATCATCAAAATTGTTGGTATCATTTTCAGTCATTTGCGAGTGCCTTTAGATCATGGCGCAACATTTGTTTCGCGCGAGTTAATCTGATGGATACTGTATTGGCGTTTTCGCCAAGTACGTCAGCTATCTCTCTCGGGGCAAAACCTTCGAGGGTGAGAGTGATAACCTGCCTTAGATTGATTGGGAGCTGATGAACGGCTGCCATAAGCAAGGTTAGCCTGTTTCCTGCCACAGCTTCTTCAAGCGGGCTGGGTTGGTCGGAAGGAAAACCGGGATCAATCTCCACGCTCGTAGGGCTGGAGGCTTCCTTAGCTACATAGCTAAGGCCCCGATTATGAGCGATGCGAGCCAAAAAGGTACTTAGCTTGGAATCTGATCTGAATTTAGGAAGAGCACGCCAAACGGCTGTCAGTACTTCCTGATGTAATTCCTGCTGCAAATCCGGATTACGTTCATAGCTACAGGAAATTCGCCACAAAAGGCCCCCATGCTCTTGAACTACCTCTTCAAATTTAACCGCTTCTTTCACGTTTTCAGCCCTGTGACCTTGTTCCGACACATTATTAGTCTGCGGAAGAAAAAAATCCTTTCAAATGAAAGAAACTTTTTTTCGGGCTGACTGTTTTGGGCAGACACGAAGGAGTTAGTCATGAAGTATAAAGCTATAATTTTTACCGTGAAAATATGCGTATGCCTATTATCTTTTGCAGTGCGATCAACCGCCATGGATGAACCTGCTCGGAAAGCGAAAGACGATGTGCTTGTTATCACCAATGCGCACGTCATCGTTGGGGATGCCAGCGATGTGAAGCAAAATCAGGCTGTTACCATTAGTGCAGGGCGTATACTTAAAATTCAGAGCATGCGGAATTTTATCAGAACGAATACAGAGGCAAAAATTCTTGATGCGCAGGGTGGGTATCTTATCCCGGGGTTGATTGACACCCATGTTCATACAGCTGTGGGGCCTGTTGCGTTAAAGATAGAAGAGGGCATTCCGGTACCGTCCCAGGCACCGTCTCATGCGATTGCAGATCATACGATGGCTTCGCTCTTGAAATACGGTGTGACGGCTGCTCGCGATCCTGGTGGTAAAACTGAAATTACAGTGGCTACAAAGCTTAAGCAGCAAGCTGGAGAAATTTCTGGACCAATGTTGCAGGTTGCTGGTGAGGTAATTGACACAACGGTTTTCGAAAATCTGACAACTGCAGTTAAAGACATCCAGACCATAAAGGATGAAGTTAACCGCCAAGCAGACGCGGGTGTTGATTGGATTAAGCTATATAACACACTGCCCGAAGAGATGCTTCGCGCAGGTATTGAAGCAGCCCATGCTCGAAACCTGAAGGTAACTGGTCATTTGCAGGCGACAACATGGACAGATGCTGCGGAACTTGGCATCGATTCTATCGTTCATATCATTCCTGCCTCAGCTGAGCTTCTTCCTGCGGCTAAGCGCGATGAGTATCATGATGCATCAATGAAAACCACGTCGATCCTGAAATGGTTTGAGCTTGCCGATTTTAATTCGCCAGCCATCAAGCAAATGATTGATACCTTGAAACAGAACAACGTTTCTATCGATCTTACGCTCGTGTTTTTCCATGCGATGACATACGGAGATGATGATCGCTACATCAAAAACCCGGCACTTTCAGATGCTGGAACAGAGCTGGTGGATAACTGGACCAATTTTTTAATGCAAACCTTGGCTGGACCTCAGAGGATTTTGACCATGCACAGAGCGTTTGGCCGCGGGTGCAAGAGTTTACAAAGCTGCTTTTTGATAGTGGTGTAACACTAACCGCGGGAACAGACGCGAATAACCCTTGGGTTGTCCCTGGGGAGAGCTTGCATACAGAGCTTCAGTTGATGGTAGATGCAGGGATAAAACCGCGTGATGCTATTACAATTGCCACCAAAAATGGCGCAGACCTGCTTGGCTTGAGTGATCAAATTGGCACCATTGAGGCAGGTAAAAGAGCTGATTTGGTGCTTTTGAAAGATAATCCATACGCAGATATCAGGGCGACGAGGGACATTTTGTGGGTGATGCAAAATGGTCACCTGACAGGTCAATAATCGAGCCAAAAACTATCAGGAAATTCGAACGTTAACTTAACCGCCCATAGAAGCAGATTTGCTCGAAAGAGTGTTTGCCATGGGCATTGTGAACCCAAAAAAGAAGAGACGAATTATGCTTAAGAAGAAGATTATCCTTATCGCGGCAGCTGTTGTAACAGGTATCATGTGGTGCGCTATGATTGCCGGGTTACTATTAGATGTAGATAATCAAACATTCATATATCTGGTTACCGCGACAGCAATTGTAACGGAAATTGGCTTTTGGGTGGCAGCATCTGTTTTCGGTGTTGCAGTGTTTCAGGCACGCCGGAAAGTATTGGCAGCATTTATGAGGCCTTTTCGTTCGGCGCAGTAATGCTATCTGACTATTGAAGCACAAAAGCTTAAAGCCTTCTAACGTCCGCTGGAATAGTATTTCCTGCGGGCGTTTGTGTTTACGAAACGAATATTTTTACTTGACTCATCGGTAAGCCATTGCTTACCGTAAGTCATGGCTTACCAAGAGATATTCACAGCACTGGCTGACCCAACCCGTCGGCATATTTTTGAAACACTTCGCAGTGAACCAAAAACTGTCAGTGAGCTGGCTAAATTACAGCCAGTAAGCAGGCCTGCGGTTTCCCAGCATTTAAAGGTGCTTCAACAAGCAAATCTAGTGGATGTGGAAGCCAGAGGTACAAAACGTCTTTATTCCATTAACTGGGCAGGGCTAAGGGAGCTGAGAGAGTATCTAGATAGCTTCTGGAATGATGCCTTAAGCGCCTATCAGGCCGAAATAGAACGCCGGATGAAAACCAATTAGGAGACTTTTATGTTCGATCCTATCGTTAAGCGTATTGAAGTTCCGTGTAGCCAAGAAAAAGCATTTAATATTTTTGTAGGTGAAATGATAACCTGGTGGCCTGTTGACCGCTTCACCACCTCTGCCATGAGTGGTAAAAAGGTAGAGGATATCCGAGTGGAAGCAAAGGAAGGTGGTACAATCACCGAGGTGAGTTCAGACGGAAGTGAAACTCATTGGGGCCGTATTAAAACCTATGATCCGTTTGGTTATGTCGCTATGGATTTTCATATCCCAAGTCCCAATGGTATGCGCGATGAAGCAAGCCTGGTGGAGGTAACCTTCACAGTTCTTGATGCTCAGCGTACTATGGTGGAGCTTAAGCAGAGCAATTGGGAAGCGTTTGGTGATAAAGAGCGTGCCGAAGGCATCTGGGGTGGTTACAATTTTGGTTGGGGCCTTATCTTCGAGCAAGGTTATAAAACTGCATGTGAGAGCTGATCAGTTTCCATCTTTATGGTGAGCGCAGATAAGTTCAAGTTCTGTGCTTAGTAAAGGTTCACCAGTCAGTGTGCAGGTGTCGGCGCTTTGTTTTCACCGTGCCTGCATTTAATGCCTTAGCGAAACTTCCTATGGTTTTATTGCCCGCTAAGTGGGAATGCTCAATTACCCGTGAAGAGATTATATTTCTCCTTAATAAATATTGATACGATATAACGTATTGTGTATTAAAGAAGCTTATTTAAAAGGGGGATAGTATATGCGGTATGTTCTAGGCGGCCTTGTTGCAGCCATTAGTGCTTTTGTAATTATGGCGTTCATTGTTGCAAATGCAGTTTTTGGCTGGACACGAACGGCTATTGCGCCAAGCGGTGATGCGCATGCATTTGTTAGCGCAGCTTCTGAATATATGAACACGGAGAACCGGGGCAATGCTGTCATGATGCTTCTGGAAGACGGAGCAATAGTCGGTGAATATTCCGTGGCAAAGGGCGAAAAGGTTGACCGTCATACTCATTTTCAGCTCGCATCGCTCAGTAAGTGGGTTTCCGCTTGGGGGGTGATGACGTTGGTGGAGGCAGGGAAGCTTGATCTAGATGCTCCTGTGGCACGGTATTTGAGCCGATGGTCCTTGCCTTCGAGTGATTTTGATCATGATAAAGTCACTATTCGTCGCCTGTTGAGCCACACGGCAGGTTTAACCGACGGACTGGGGTATTCTGGCTTCAGTGCAGATGAAGCTATACAGTCACTTGAGGAGTCTTTGACGCAGGCAAGGGATAAACCAGACTATACGGACGGCAGGGTGCGCGTAGGTATTGAGCCTGGGACCATGTATAATTACTCAGGAGGTGGTTTCACGCTGCTACAGCTCGTAATTGAGGAGGTGAGTGGGCAATCCTTCAACAGTTATATGCGGGAGAAAGTACTTATTCCCTTGGGGATGGAGCACTCAACATATGTGTTGAGTGAGGATAATGATAATCTCGCGCAGTTCTTTGATGAAAATGGCCAGATTGCCCCTCATTATCGTTATACTGCTTTGGCAGCTGCCTCGTTATATGCCCCAGCATTGGATATTGCCCGCTTTCTTCAGGCACATGCAGTAGGTCCTAACGGGGAACCTGTGGGCCGAAACATACTATCGCCAGAAACGCTGGAAATAATGCGAATGCCTATGGGGTACAGCCTTGGGTTTGAGGTATATGGTGTCGGAGTTGGGCTGTACGGAACAGATAAGGCAGGTGAATATGTTATTGGCCACGATGGCAGCAATCGTCCAGCAATTGGCACGACAGCCAGAATAAATCCATCGACGGGAGATGGGATTATCATACTGGCGACGGGACATAGGAATTTAGCCACAAAAATAGCCGGTGAATGGGGTGTTTGGAAAACCGGAAAACCAGATATTGGTCTTATTTTTAATGAGATACTTGGGACTATAAAGTTAGCACTTGTTATTGGGCTTATCGTCTTTATCTCTATATTAATCTTGTGGTTAAGACGGCCTGTAAAGAAAGTTTCTAGTTGAAATGATGATATTGCCAAGGCTTGAGCGTGGTGGCGAGTAAGCCTTGGTGTTCCGCAAGCAATATCAAACAAAAAGTAAGTCGGTTTAGCTATAGCTTCTTTAATAGGGCGCCAAGTTGTTGTTTTTCTTCTACTGTAAGCGAAGATAATTCGCTATGCGCCAGATTAAACCGGTCTACAGCAACTGTTTCGGCCAGTGTAACACCATCAGCGGTCAGACACGCTAAGTGTACTCTTTTATCTGCTGTGTCCTGAATACGAGCAATTAAACCTTTTCGCTCTAACCTATCTAGTGCAGTTGTCATCGCGCCCGATGTTAATATCACCGAACGGCAAAGCTCAGTGGGTGTTAAGCGGTAAGGCTCGCCGCTCCGCCTGAGTGTAGCGATGATATCGAAATCCGTATATTTCAGGTCGTACTTTTTAAGGGTTCGATTGGCATCGGCTTCAAAGCGGTTCCCAAGATGAAGAATTCTTCCAACCACTTGCATCGCAGATGTATCCAGCTCAGGGCATTCAGTTTTCCACTGGCTACATAGTTCATCAATCGCATCGTTAGTCGGCTTGGTCATACTACATACTTTGTTCGTTATTCATCATTTGGTTGTAATTTATCTTGACATCAAAGTAAATACCTTTACGTAAAGATATGTGCGTTAGACACAATAAATAATAATATTTGCGAGGATTTATAATGATACAAAGCGCTTACGTTGGCGTTCAAAGGTCTTTGGCTTTTGCCGCTGTACTCTTTATGGCTACACTCTCAACGGTTTTACATGCTGAAGATGATGTAACACACAACCTTTCCGAATTAATGGAAGCGAGCCATGAACGCGGGCTCTATAATGGTAATATTCTGATCACTAAGGGTGATGAGATACTGTTTGAAAAATCTTATGGGTATTTTAGTGGCGATAAAACCCGAGTGCTGGATAGCCAGTCCGTTTTCAGCATAGGCTCAATAGCGAAAGAATTTAACGCCGTAGCTATCATGATGCTGGTTGAAGAGGGTAAAATCAGCCTCGAGGGCCCGGTATCAAAATATTTCCCGGATCTGCCTGCGTGGGCAAACACTGTAAAAGTGAAGCACCTTCTTAACTACACAAGCGGACTACCGCGTGTGAAATGGGGCGAGATTAAAAACCACAACGATGCTTTTGATGATCTAAAAGAGCTTGAAAAGCTGCCGTTCACACCGGGTGAGGGCTATCTCTATACTAATAACAATGTATTCCTTCAGCGGATGATCATTGAAAAGGTCACAGGGCAATCGTTTACGGCCTTTGCAACAGACAATATTCTTAAACCACTGGGCATGACAGGCGCACTCGTTGATCCCGCTCCTGGTGAAGGGCCTGTTACGGCTTCATTCAGTAGCGAATTTGTAAATGATGCACACTCGCATCCACCAATCGAAGGCTGGGTGTTTGTAACCGCTGAAGATATGGTGAAATGGTTTAAGGCACTGCATTCCCAACAGTTGATAACTAAAGAGTCTATGAAGACTGTGTTTGCGTCTTTTTCACCGCAACAACTTGGCGCAATGGGGGAAGGTAGATACAGCCCCAATGGTGACGTTAACTATCACAGGCATCACGGTTCTCATTCGAACTATGAAGCGCTTGTTACCTACAGAAAAACAGATGATATCTCTATTGTTTTACTGACAAACAGCAAAAGCCGAAAGATCGGTGATATTACAATCGCTGTTGAAAATATTCTGGATGGGAAAGCTTATCGTTCCCCTAAAAAATCATTCAGTACAGTAATTGTGGGTGAATGTGGGAAAGGCGCGGCAGCATGCCTTGCGGCATACGAGAAGTTGAAAGTAAGCGATCCTGATCTCTATGATTTTGATAATGAATTTGCACTCAACAACGTTGGTTACCATTTCCTTGGCAATGGGGATACCGAAGGTGCAATCCTCATTTTTGAAAAGCTGGTGAGCGAATTCCCGAAAGCCGCCAATCCCTATGATAGTTTGGGCGAAGCCTATGTCAAAGCAAAGCAGTTTGATCTGGCGCTTAAGAGCTATCAGCGTGCTTTTGAACTAAACCCTGAAAACACTCATGCAGAAGCCATGATTGAGAAAATCAAAGGCTGGATACAGGGCAACTAGAGATAGCTGTGCACTTTCGAGTGCACTTACCAACAAAGCTACTTCTAACTATAAAGCGATACGAAGATGAAATACCTATTTTCTGTTTTGTTACTGCTTACGTCGGTAACGCTATCAGGCTGTCAAAGCCACACTTCCATAGCTTCCTATATGGATGAACTCGCCGCCCAAGGTGAGTTTAACGGCAATATTCTCGTCGTTAAAAATGGTGAAACGCTTTACGAAAATTCTTTCGGTTTTGCAGATGCTTCTAAAACAGCACAGCTCACCAAAGAACACCGTTTCGGTTTAGGGTCGATATACAAAGAGTTTCCTGCGGTTGCCATCATGCAGCTAGAGGAAAAGGGGCTGTTGAGTGTAGATGATAAGATCGATACTTACCTGAAAGGCCTTCCAGGCTGGGCATCAAAAATCTCAATCAAAAACTTGCTGCAATATACAAGTGGTCTGCCGAAAGTAGCATGGGAAAAGTATCTAGAAAGAGGTGAGATAATAACGGATGCAAAAATTCAACAGGACCTCTTCAATGTTGAAGAATTAAACTTTGTGCCTGGCGAAGATTATTTATACACTAATTATAGCCCTATGCTGCTGGCTCAAATTGTTGAAGTAATTACAGGCCAAACATTCAACGATTATGTATTCCAAAATCTGTTTCTTCCGTATTCCATAAACAATACTACAACACATACGGTAATACCGTTTGTAGATAAGCATTTAATGGCTATTCCGTTTGATAAGGCCTTCAAGGAAGATGCTTGGAAGCTGGAAATTTCAAGGGCATTGTTTTATTTCACTGCGCGTGATCTGTATCAGTGGGTAGATCAGCTTCACGCCAATAAAATCATCAATGCAGAATCCTTTAAGCTGCTATCTGAAGAAGCGGATTTCTTCGGTAATATTCAGGCTCCGCTGGGGTCGGTTGAGTGGAGTGATGAGAATGTTGTTGAACATACACATCACGGCGAAAACGGCAATTTTGAAAGCGTCATGCGAAGATATTACAGCGGTGATGATGAGCTTACTATCATCGTGTTTTCTAATCAGAAACGACAAAATATGTTTGAAATTTCAGATGAAATTAAAAGCATTCTGAAGTTCGATTAACTGCTGAAGCCGTTCTATTTGGCTGGTGAGCCTTAGGGCTCATCACATCTTGTGCTCTCGCTTTTACTGTGATTAAACTTTTGTTGGGTACGAGGTAATACTTCAACAGGGGAAGCTCTATGCAGATAAATCTGGAAAAGAACGATATTTTATTACTGATCGCGGCAGCGCTTACAGTTGTCGGGGCGTTTGGGCCGATGATCAATTTGGCTGGAATTGATACGGTTTCCTATGCCGATGCTGCCAGTCCTGAAGTATATGCCCTTGTGGTATTGGCGCTGGCTGCGCCGCTTATCGGTTTGTTCAAAGACCGCAAGTTTTCACTGTTTGCTGCTATCGGCGCCTGGCTTGTGCTCTTGTGGCCCGTGCTCAAGAATATTGGTTCAGGTGGTGAAGATGATGGCGGCCTTCTTGGCAAGATTACTGATGCAGCCGCAGATCCACTTCAGAAAGTAACAGAGCAGATTTTCAGCAATGTACTGGATTTTGAATGGGGTGGGTACGCTTTCCTCATTGGCATGATCCTATTGCTGGTTGGTAGTGTCAGGGGATTTATGGGCACTAAATAGACCATTATACACCCGGTTTAGCCGGGTGTTTAATGGTGGGGCCGCTTAAAGCAAGCTCACTAAGGCGTCTTTCAGTTTTGTGGCTAAAGCTTCATTTGAAAGTGCGCCGGTTTCCATATCAAAATTCTCATAGAAACTAGGGATAGACAGGCTGGCTTTCACATCACCTGCAAAATGAGGTGCGGATGTCTCTGCTGCTGCAAGCACATTACGTGCGCCGCCCGCACCGGGCGATGTGGCCAACAGCACCATCGGCTTACCCTGAAATACCTTTGGGTCAATCCTTGAAACCCAGTCAAACAGGTTTTTATAAGCTGCTGTATAGGAACCATTATGTTCCGCGAAAGAAATGATCACTGCATCCGCGGCGCCGATTTTATCGAAAAAGGCCTGAGCTAGTTCTGGTTTCCCTAGTTGATTTTCGCGGTCGATGCTGAAAAGCGGTAGTTCATAATCATTAATATCCAGAATTTCTGTTGTGATATCAGGCTGAGCGCTGGCTAGCATTTCTGCTGCATGTGTTACCAGTTGTTTGTTAATGGATTGGCTGCTGTTTGTTGCTGCAAATGCTAGAATATTCATGGGATATCTCCTGTCGCGGTATTACTGTTTAAGGCTTTCAAGGCCTGTGTATTCAATGAACTCAATAACATTGTCATCAGGGTCCCTCACAAAGAAGGATAAGCCTGTTGAAACTCGGTGTGGCTCACCGCTAAGCGGAATATCAAGGCTGGATAACTGGCTGAGCACAGCATCTGCATCTGTCACCTCAAGCGCAACATGGGTATAGCCTGTATATTTTTGTGGGCCTTCCATCAGGATATTGTTCTTGCTGCCCTGATTGGCGTTCAGAATGAAATTGATATTAATGCCTGATGGATGCTCCATAATGGCTACTGGCTCTGGCCCGATTGGGCCTGCAATAAATTCAAAGCCTAGTTTGCTGTAAAAGCTTCTCGCTTTTTCCAGATCACTAACCCTAAGGCCAATGTGGTTCACTCTGGTTAATTCTTTCATCTTACTCATCCTCAATCTGCTGTTCGTGGCTGTTGATTAAGAATGTATGTGGTTTCGTTTTTGTTGTGTAGTTCGAATAATGAACTATATTGTTCTATAAATAGAACATTTGATGTGATGAAAGCTTGATGATGAATTTAAATGATATGGTGCTGTTTGCGAAGGTGGCTGAATGCAAAGGTATTTCATCGGCGGCAAAGGTAATGAATATTCCCAAATCAAGGGTAAGCCGTAGAATTGCGACCCTTGAAGAAGCCCTCGGCACTCGGCTTCTGGAACGCACAACCCGCGCCATTGAGCTAACAGAAATGGGCACCATCTTCCTTCCGCACTGTAAACGCATTGCTGAGGAAGCAGAAAGCGCGCTTGAATCCATCAATCGTTTGCAGGAAGCCCCAAGGGGTGTGCTTCGGGTAAGTGCCTCTGTCGGCACAGGGCAGTATCTTATCGCGCCTTATCTGGGTGAATTTATGGCTGAATACCCTGAAGTGAATGTTGAGCTTGATCTCACCAACAGGCGGGTGGATTTAATCACCGAAGGTTATGATCTGGTTATCAGGGTGGGAGAGCTTGAAGACAGCACGTTGATGAGCAAGAAGCTGGGGAATGCCAGAGCAGTTATGTGTGCCTCGCCTGATTATTTGAAGGAGCACGGTAATCCTACCTCGATCCGCAAACTCGGTGAGCATAAGAAAATTGTTATGAGCAGCAGTAACAATACTACCGAATGGGTGCTGGAAAGCACCAGCGGTGAACTTCAGGCCATTGATGTAAAACCAGCAGGCAGTGTGAATGATTTCACGTCGCTCAGAAGCGTGGCAGAGCAGGGGGGCGGCATCGCCCTTATGCCTGAATATGTGATTGCAGATGCTCTTCAGGCCAAGCGCCTTGTGCGGGTTTTGCCGGATTGGCGCAGCAAGCTGATTTCATATTATATCTTATACCCAAGCAGGAAGGGCCTAACCAAAAAAGCGGAGGCATGGATCAGCTTTTTTACCAAACGTATCAATGCTGCATGATAAAAAGCCGTTCTCCGGCATTTGCGGAAAACGGCTTCATAGCTGATTTAGTATGCTTGTGGCTTATTTCGCCAGTGCCAGCACTTCTTCGAACGATAGGCCGCTCAGTTTGTCCTTGAGCTTATCGTAAACAACCTCTGTTGTGTCTTTGCCGGTCGCGAGGCCTGCAGCAGCGCCCGCAAGGCTGCCCACATCGCTCATTTCTGCTTTTGCAAGGGATTTAAGTGCATCAGTAAGCTGGGCTTGCTGCTCATCGGTGAGAGAAGCCTTCATATTCGCCACAGATGATTTAAAGCTTTCTAGGCTGCTTGTATCAAGCTTCAGCGTTTCAGCAGCTTTCGCAGCCACATCCTTGGCTACTTCCTTCACTGTGTCCATCGCAGCAGATTTTTCAGCAGGTGTTTCAGCAGCAGGCTTTTCTGCGGCTTTTTCTGCTGTGTTACTGTTTGAACTGTCACCACAGCCGGAAAGCATCAGGCCAATGGTTGTCGCGGATAGAATAAGAGCATGTTTCATAACATTTCCCTCTCTGAATTGGTTGCTGGAACACACTATACCAAAAGTTTGATTTTTTTGTGGCGTTTATTGTTTTTAAATTTATGAGGGATTTATGCTATTATAGGTGATGTTTTGAATTTTCCATTTATTTCTCGGGGGGGTAAAAATGGATTTAGGCTTAGCAGAAATCGCAGGCACTCTTATAATTGGTGGATATGCCGTACTAGGGCTGGCCATCACCTTTCACGTGTTGTTTGATACCCATTTATTGAGAGATGCTAGAACATTCATAAATTCTGCATCGGCTAGAGGGAACAATGGTCAAAGTGGCACGTCTCCTATAAACAACGATGATAGTGATGTTGAGGAGCAAGCTCCATCGACAAAAAGTGAGGGACTCTCGCTTTTTGCCCCGGTAATCATTGGGTTTGTATTTGGGGCAGGCATTCTCGTAGAAAACATCACTAATATCAGTGAACAGGCTTTCTATCAAAATGAAGAAAGTAGTGTTTTATACGGTCGCATTCTATTAACACCGGAATGGATTATAAGGGCGAGGTCCCTTACCTCGTTTGAGGAATTAGTTAATTCTAAAGAGCTACCTGCTTTGGAGAAGAGATCCGGCCAGTGGCCTAAATTTAAAGATGAAAAAATCTATCCGTTAGGCGAAATGCTATTAAAATCCAAAAAAGTTAAGAAACTTGCCGCTATTTGTTTTTCTGATGAAGAGATAGTTAAGCAATTAGTTGAAAAAATTAAAACCAACTCCGATGCTGCCAGCAGGTTTCAAATAAATATTACTGATCGATATGTGGAACAAATGAAATTGGTAGAATGTGCGGAGCAATATTTTTACCATGCTAAAAATGTCCTTTTCATAGAGCCAACTTACTTTTCGGAACTTAGTACTATAGAGAAGCGCGCCATATTTGGCCGTACAATGTTAATCACTTCACTTCTGCATTTGTCTTTGTTGCTAGTCCTATCCTTAATCAGGTTTTTAGGAGTGGTTCCGATTAGATGGGGTGGGCAAAAAGGCAACCTTGCTTACCATCCAGATGGCGCAAAGTTTTGGGCCTTTACTCTCTTTATGTTAGCGGTGTTGGGAAAGTTTGCGCACGAACAGGAGAATGAAGCGCTCTCGAAAAGGGCGTATGGGTATTATGTTAGTCAGGAATTTGAAGATGATGCTGCTAAATGTGCTGAAAAGACTAGAACTTGCTTAAGTGCTAGTTTTTTAGGGGGACAATAGCTAGTAAGTTAGCTGCTTTTAATGAGTTGATTTGGCCTGAGCTTTTAGGATGCAAAAAGGCGCTCGATTGAGCGCCTTTCTTGTTTTTGATGCTTAGTGAAAGCTACTTATTCAGCGGCTTTTGCCATATAGTTCGGTAGCCAACCTTCATGTGCTGCTGTCAGCTCACTCATCGCAATGCTTACGTCGCCGTTTACTGAAAGTGTATCACCGCCTGTTGTACCGATGACAGCTACAGGGATGCCAGCATCTTTGGCTTCCTTGCGGATGGTTTCAGCAGTATCAGCATCAGCGGCCACAAGGTAGCGGGCCTGACTTTCACTGAAGAGGCTTGTGTGAAGCTGTAGATCGCTTTCAAGCGTTACATCGGCACCCATGCCGCCAGAGATTGCCATATCAGCAAGCGCCGCGATAAGACCGCCGTCTGAAAGATCATGACAGGTGCTTACCTGACCATTTTCAATCAGTGCACGTACGAAATCACCGTTTCTGCGTTCGATATCCAGATCAACGAATGGAGGCGCGCCTGCATCTTCACCAAGGATTTGTTTCTGGTAAAGGCTTGCGCCGAGCTCATCTTTGGTTTCACCAATAAGAACAATAGCTTCACCCGCATTCTTAAACGCGATTGTTGCCATTTTTTCATTGTCTTTCATCACGCCCACACCGCCGATCGCTGGGGTTGGCATAATGCCGGAACCGTTGGTTTCGTTATAAAGCGATACGTTACCGGATACGATTGGGTAATCAAGCGCGCGGCAGGCTTCGCCCATGCCTTCAAGACAGCCGACAAACTGGCCCATAATCTCTGGGCGTTCTGGGTTACCGAAGTTGAGGCAGTTTGTGATCGCAAGCGGTGTTGCACCCACAGCGGTGATATTACGCCATGTCTCAGCAACAGCCTGACGGCCACCTTGCTGCGGGTCAGCATAACAGTAACGCGGGGTAACATCGGTAGAGATCGCCAGCGCTTTCTCTGTGCCGTGCACGCGTACAACAGCTGCATCACCACCCGGGCGCTGGATAGTATCACCCATTACCATATGGTCATACTGTTCCCAGATCCAGCGGCGGGAACAAAGGTTCGGGCCACCAATCAGATCAAGAACAGCTTTATTCAGGTCAGCGGGAGCTGCTACATCCGCCGCATCACGCTTATCTGTATAAACATAGGGACGTTCATACTCTGGTGCATCTTCCACAAGACTGTTGATTGGCATATCACCAACAACTTCACCGCCGAACTTCAGTGTAAGCTTGCCTGTGTCGGTAATTTCACCGATTACAGCGAAATCAAGCTCCCACTTCTCGAAGATAGCTTTTGCCATTTCCTCGCGGCCCGGCTTCAAGACCATAAGCATGCGTTCCTGGCTTTCAGACAGGCACATTTCATATGGTGTCATGTTCGCTTCGCGCTGTGGTACGTTATCGAGGTTCAGTTCAAACCCAACACCGCCCTTGGATGCCATTTCAACGCTTGATGACGTGAGGCCAGCGGCACCCATATCCTGAATAGCGATGATTGCATCTGTTGCCATCAGCTCAAGGCAGGCTTCGATAAGAAGTTTTTCAGTGAACGGATCACCCACCTGAACAGTTGGGCGCTTCTCTTCACTATCTTCCGTGAATTCAGCAGACGCCATAGTCGCACCGTGGATACCGTCACGGCCAGTTTTAGACCCCACATAAACAACAGGGTTACCAACGCCTGCTGCTGCACAGTAAAAGATTTTATCTGTATCCGCGAGGCCCACTGTCATAGCGTTTACAAGGATATTACCGTTGTAAGAAGCATCAAAATTGGTTTCGCCGCCCACAGTTGGTACGCCCACACAGTTACCGTAGCCGCCAATACCTTCAACAACGCCAGATACAAGGTGGCGTGTTTTCGGGTGATCAGGTTCACCAAAACGCAGCGCGTTCATATTGGCAACAGGGCGTGCACCCATGGTGAATACATCGCGGAGGATACCGCCAACACCTGTGGCTGCGCCTTGGTAGGGCTCAATATAAGATGGGTGGTTGTGGCTTTCCATTTTGAAAATAGCCGCCTGACCATCACCAATATCGATTACACCTGCGTTTTCACCCGGGCCCTGAATAACCCATGGGGCTTTCGTTGGCAGCTTTTTCAGATGAAAGCGTGATGATTTGTAAGAACAGTGCTCTGACCACATAACCGAATAGATACCAAGCTCGGTATAGTTCGGTTCGCGGCCCATCGCAGATACGATGCGTGCATATTCTTCTTCGTTCAGCCCGTGCTCTTTAACGATTTCAGGCGTGATTTTAATGTTATTCACATTTGTCATGTCACTAATCCTTACCCGAGACGGTTCATTACAGATTCAAACATCACACGACCGTCCGAGCCGCCAAGGGCTGGTTCGATCATCCGCTCAGGGTGCGGCATCATGCCAAGCACATTGCCTTTGGCGTTCATCACGCCCGCAATGCGGCGCTGGGCACCGTTGATGTCGTCTGCATAGCGGAATGCCACCTGGCCTTCGCCTTCAAGGCGGTCAAGTGTATCGGCGTCTGCGAAATAGTTACCGTCATGGTGAGCAACCGGGATCGTGATCTCTGCACCTTCATCATACCCGTTTGTGAAGAGGCTATCAGTGTTTTCCACCTTCAGCTTCACATCCTTACATACGAAATGCAGGTTTGCGTTGCGCATCAAGGCGCCCGGCAGCAGGCCAGTTTCCGTAAGGATCTGGAAACCGTTACACACACCAAAAGTTGGTACACCATCTTCCGCGCGTTTGATCACTTCTTTCATGATGTGTGAGCGTGCAGACATAGCGCCACAGCGCAGATAGTCGCCATAAGAAAAACCGCCGGGTAGGGCAATGAAGTCGACCTTGTCGAAATCATAATCCTGATGCCAGACCATAAGTGGCTTTTGCCCTGTAATTTTCTCAAGGGCAACAGCCATATCCCGGTCACAGTTTGAACCCGGGAATACAATGACTGCGGATTTCATATGCGCTACTCCAGCTCGATGCTGTAGTTTTCAATCACAGTGTTCGCAAGCAGCTTGCGGCACATTGCGTCTACTTCTTCTTGAGCTTTGGCGCGATCAGTTGCCTGAAGGTCAAGCTCGATATATTTGCCTTGGCGTGCTGCATCAACACCACCGAAGCCCATGTTACCGAGAGCGTGTTCAATCGCCTTACCTTGTGGGTCCAGAACACCGTTTTTAAGAGTTACAAAGATACGGGCTTTCATTGGCCTTAGCCTTCCTTCTTGTGATCAGCAATTTCTGTAACATCCGCGTTTGGTAGAATACCAAGGCGGCGGGCAACTTCCTGATAAGCTTCCATTTCACCACCGAGATCGCGGCGGAAACGGTCTTTATCCAGTTTTTCACCAGTTTTCATGTCCCATAGGCGGCAACCATCGGGGCTGATTTCATCCGCCAGAACAGTGATAACGTCTTCACCGTCTTCAAGGCGACCGAACTCAAGCTTGAAATCAACAAGTGTGATGCCGATGGCAGAAAAAAGCCCTGAGAGGAAATCATTCACTCTAAGGGCATAATAAGACATTTCTTCCAGTTCGTGTTCCTCGGCCCAGCCAAAGGTAAGAACGTGTTCTTCGGCAATGAGCGGGTCTCCAAGTTCGTCGGATTTATAGCAGTATTCGACGATTGGATTCGGAAGTTTGGTGCCTTCCTCAATACCGAGCCGTTTGGACATGCTGCCAGCGGCGATATTGCGGACAATTATCTCAACCGGGATAATTTCCACCTTTTTTACCAGCTGCTCACGCATATTCAGGCGTTCGATAAAGTGAGTTGGGATGCCAATATCGCTGAGCGCTTTAAAGATGTGCTCTGATATAATGTTGTTCACCACGCCTTTGCCTGCAAGGGTTCCCTTTTTCTCGGCATTATACGCAGTGGCATCGTCTTTGAAGTATTGAACAATAGTTCCTGGCTCCGGCCCTTCAAACAGAATTTTGGCCTTGCCTTCATAAATTGTATTGCGGCGGGACATGTGCTCTTTCTCGTCGCTAGGGTTTGTAGTGGTGCGCACTACATAACCGAACATTGAGCCTGCGACAATCTTTCTGTAACATTTATTGTGAACATTTCGTAACATACGGAAATTACGCAAAGAAATTTCCTGTACCTGTTGAAAGACTATGCTAAATTTATTATGTCCAAAATAGGAATCGGACGAGAGGAAAAACAACTAATGACAACGTTTGACAACCGCGAAAAAGCCTTCGAAGACAAATTTGCTCATGATGAAGGGATTGATTTCAAGGTACGTGCACGCCGTAACCGCCTGTTTGGCGAATGGTTGGCTACGGAACTTCTGGGCCTTTCTGGTGATGCGGTAGGGGAATATGCAGGTTCCGTTGTTACTGCCGATCTTGAAGAAGAAGGCGATGATGATGTGCTCCGTAAGGTTCATGCTGATCTGGAGGCGAAGAATGTTGATCTTTCTGATCACCGCCTTGAGAAGCGCCTTGAAGAGTTTATGGCAGTTGCCCGTGAGCAGATTGCAAGCGAAGCGTAAATTAAATACAGAGACAGTATTGTAAAATGTAAAGGGAAGCTTTTGCTTCCCTTTTTTAATTGTACGTTAAGTTGTTTATAGTTAAATTCTTCTAACCATAAGGTTGTATAAGGGTTGTTAAGTGTTGTCCGGGGTAAAGCTCATATTGATTATGCTGCTGACCATCTGTGTCGGAGCGGTAAAGGGCGAAGATGTATTGAAGGTTGGCTTGCTGACTGAAGACCGTCCTCCATTCTATATGGCTTCTAGTGAAAAAGGTTCTCTTGAAGGTATTTATATTGACCTGCTAAATGAAGCCTTTGCTGGTACGAACGTTCGCCTTGAATTTCACCGTTTGCCGCAAACTCGTCTTCGTCTCATGATGGAAGAGGGAGGCCTGGATGTTGAGCCCGGGATCGATATGCGCTGGAGGCAGCGCCCTCAAGAAGTTCTTGGGTCTGTTTATAGTGAACCTTTCATGGAAGATGCAGAGGTCCTTCTATTTGCGAAAGATGCTTACCGGGAAGATTATAATAAAATCTATATGCGTAAGTTGAGGTTTTGTGGTGTTCGAGGATATGAAATCCCTGATGCGTTGAAAGATTATCTTCCTAGTGAGTATGACAGCGCTAGCCAATTGTATGTTCTCAATGAAGTGCAGGCACTGCGGATGCTTGAGGTGTCGCGGTGTGACTATACATACATTTCAAAGCTACTATACCGATTTTTGAATATCTGGAATGCTTATGAAATAGAGGTACATCCGCATCCGCTTCAGCATTTCCAACTGCGTTTTCGGTTAAGCAGAAAGCATGAAAAATTGCTTGAGCGAGTTAACACGAATTTGGCACATATGCAGCAATCTGGTGAATTGCAGCGCATTATGAAGCGTTACGAGTAATTTAATTCGGAAGCCTGTCCTATGAAACAGGCCTTAGTTGTTTAGAAAGCTGAAACTAAACGGCTTTTCTTTGGTTTATCCTGTAACCGATAAAGCCAAGCGCCAGAAGAAGTATCAGGAGAGTTCCGGGTTCTGGAGTAGCAACAATATTTACAGTAGTTGTGTCGTTGCTTGTCAAATGTTGGCTTGAGCTAACATTAAGTATAGTACCGTTTGGCAGTGCAATTGTACCAACGCCTGTTGTGTTTGAACGCAGGATGCGTACAGATAACTTAATTGTATAGACGCCGACTGTTGGAAACACAGTACCAAGGCCTGTTGGAACTGTAAGCTGAAGGCCGTCTGCTACAGCGCCGTCGAAATTACTGTTATTGAAATCTCTGAACCGGGCATAACGAACGCCGTTAATATCCCATCTTACGCGGAAAGCTGCATAACTGGCGAGGTCACAGAGTGAAAAACCATTCACAGTGGTCCCACAAGCATCGAGAAGTAAATTATTCCCGATAGTGGTTGGGGTATAAAGGCCAACATCAGTTGTGAGAATTGGGAATGTAGCTTGCGATGGTGCGCTGACAAGCAGAGAGCAACCTATTGCCGCTAAACATACTTTAACTGTTTTTATAAAATTCTTCATCATTCATGCGCCTTTCAGGCGACCCCATATCTATATGGATTATATCCTGTTTCTTCTGAAAAATAAAGAAAATGCGGCTGTTTTGGTCAGCCTGACTTGAGGCCGTAAATAAAAACAGCGCTCAAACCGGAGCGCTGTTTTTAAATTTTATTATACTAACGTTTTCCGTCTTCGCCTCATAGCTATAAGCAGCGCCGGAATAAGAATAAGGGCAGTCTCTGGTTCTGGAACTGGTGCGGTAACTGATAAGCTAGCCTGCGCAAAGCTTGTATTCCGGTATCCGTTGGTTGTGTATCCTGAAGTGGAACACCCAGTACCAGGGGGACCATAATGAACGCCGCCAATATTTACGCCTGGATCACACCATGCTCGCGCAACATTTCCATCAGGCAGCAGGACATCATTCCAAAACTCTGGAGTGTGAATCAGAAGGCCGATAGTATAGTTACCAACTTGAGAAATAAGAGTGCCAGCTCCTGTAGAAAATGTGGGTGTAAGGCCGTGTACAGCATTTGAGCCAGTATATTCAGCAAGTGTTGATGTCACGCCATTCTGGCTAATCGACCACGTGAATTCAAAATTCTCCAGAGCTGTATTGGACAGAGTACAAAAGCCATAAGAAGGCTGAGAATTTGGTGTGTGAGTGGCTCTGTGAAGAGTGGAGCCACAGGCATCAACTGTAAGATCTTCACCAAGCGCAATGGGAGAGTAATTGTCTTGTTGCGCCAAAACATCGAAATAAAAATTGAAAGTTGCTTTGGCTTCTACTGAAATGCCGAGAGCAGAAACCAGCACACCGCAAGCTACTAAGGCTGTTTTTAACATGATGACCCCATCAACTACTTAAATGACTAACGCGTATTTTAAGTTTAGTTATTCATACATATATTTAATAAATATATAATGAGATAAAATTAAAAATGCAAATAATGAACTAGAGAACTTTATTTAAATGAAAATTCATTTCATAGACGGACTAGGAAGGTTGTATTGATATTTGCCCGGAAACCTTGGTGAAAGCTTTAAAGAGGCGTAAAATTAGAATAAATACCGCCCATATGTCCGTGTCAGCACTATCTTTGGCTTGAATTATCTGTAAGATATTGTTTTAAATCTTAATTAAATATTGTTCACCCGAAATAAGTGTTGGTGGGGTTTCGATGAAAAAACTTGGTATATTGGCAACGTGTTCCTTCATGGTTTTAGCCGCCTGTGGGTCTTCTGAAGAACAAGAACAACAGCAGCAAATAGACTTTTCTGCCTTTGACATCCCCACACTTGAAAAAATTGTTGCGGATGGAGAGCCTGTTCAGGCCATTCAAATTATTCGTGGTAAAGAGCAGCTTAATTTGGCGACGATTGAAGATTTCCTTCTATCAACAGAAATTTATATCACGCTTCTGAACGGTGTAGCTGCTGAGGTGGAGCTTGGTAAAGCTGTGGAACTGGGCGCAGAGGGGGAGCAGGTTGATTTGTTTCGGGCACGCGTCCTTCTTTTACAGAAGAAGCTGGAAGAAGCGGAGGAGTTCTTAGCTGAAACAACGTTTACCAATGATTTAGCGTATGAAGCACTATTGCTGCGCGGGGATATTAAAAACGAACTAAGAGAGTATGAAGCTGCCAGAGGTTTTTATCAGGCTGCAGTGGATGATAAACCCGATAACTATTATGGTTATGTTGGATTAGCACAGTTGGAGTTGAATCAGGGTTTTATTGAAGATGCCTTTGCAAATGCCAGCAGGGCGAATGAGCTTCAGCCCGATGATCCGATCGTTCTTTATCTTTTGGGGTCCACAAGCCGCTATCTGTTGAAGCCAGATGAAGCAATTGCATATCTTAAGCGCGCACTAGAACTCAATGGTCAACACTATTTGGCACTTCTTGAACTCGCGGCCATCTATATCGAAAAGAATGAATTTGAAGAAGCTCGTAAGCAGCTTGATGAAGTTTATGCTCTTTCCCCAGAAGATCGGATGGCGCGTTATTACTCCGCCCTTCTGTTAGCTTCTGAAGGAAAGAATGAAGAAGCCGAAGAGCTTATGTTGCGCCTTGGGGACCTGCCGAAAATCTACCCTCCAGCAGCTCGGGTATACGGGCACATTGCTTATCGTCTCGGCAAATATAGTACGGCGACGCCTTATTTAGAGCAGTTTCTGCGACTTTTGCCAGAAGACAGGCCTACCCGTCTTGCGCTGGCAGAATCCTATACGCGCAGAGGTAAGGCGAAAGAGGCACTTCGTCTGCTAAAAGTATTACTTGATGCAAATGAGGCTGACCTGGAGGCTAACTTGCAAGCCGCGGCCGCCGCTGGGATTATGGGGGACCGCCAGAAGGTTGGTGAATATGTAACCCGCGCTCAAAATCTGGCACAAAATGGTAGCGTTGATGATCAGGAATTAATTCGCTCGCTTGGGCGTCGTTTGGCTATCAATAACTTCCAAAAAGGTAACGATAAGGTTGCTATTGATCAATTGGAAGCAATGGCAGCTGAGGATGATAAAGACCTGTTAACACTGACATTGATGGCCAATCTCCAGATGGAGACGGGTGATCTGGAAAGTGCAGAGAAAACAACCAGTAGGCTATTAGCTGCTGCTCCGGACAGTCCTGTAGGGGCCAACCTTATGGGGTCTATCAGATATCGTCAGCGCAAAGTTGATGAAGCCCTTGAGCTTTACAACAAGGCAATTGAACAGAATTCCGAGTATGTTTCAGCGCTTAAAAACCGAGCTCTTGTTTATCTGGTTCAGGAAAAATTCCAGGAAGCACGGGAAGATTTGGCAAAAGTGGTTGCGGCTAATCCACGAGATGCACAGGCGAGAGGTATGTTTGGTAGGGCACTCCTTGAAACCGGAGATGCCAAAGAGTCTCTGGGGCATTTTCAGGCGGCCGAGGAAGCCTTCCCGAGATCTGCTATTTTACATGCCGATCATTCAGAGGCCCTTGCAAAACTTGGATATTATTCTACAGCGATCAAACGTGCTGAGAGAGCTATTTCCTATTCAGGCGGACACGAAAAACTCAATGAATATTTAAATAACCTGATCGCTGAGTGGACGGAAATTGATAAGAAGCAACGCGAAGAAGAAGCTAAGGCAAGAGAAGAGCGTAAGGCCAAACGTGCAGAGCAACGTAAAGAGCGCCAAGAACGTTTGAAAGAAGGGCAAAAAGAAGAGGAAACCACAGATGAAGGTGATGATGAACCGCCTGCAGATGAGCCACCTCTTCACTAATCGGTTGAATGATTTTTAAACTTCATTACAAAAAGCGCACTATACTTTCTTAGTGCGCTTTAGTTTTGTGAAAAGAATATGCCGTTTCTATTTCTAATCATGTTTTCTGTAATGGCAGGGTTCGCTGTTCTCTTGCCCACCATTGTATATCATTTGGAGAATCTTGGCGCGACAAGTGCTGAGGCGACGCAAATTCTTGCATGCTATAGTTTTGCACAGTTTTTTAGCGGTACACTTCTTGGGCGTTTATCAGACCGGATAGGTAGAAAGCCAGTTCTTGTTGCCGGGCTGTTTGGTGCTTTTGCTGCTTATGGGTTTCTTCATCTACATGCTTTTGACCTGGTAAGCACGTTAGCAGGGCTCGTACTCGCAGGCTTTTCATCTGGTATTGTGGCGGTAATATTTGCCTCAGTCACTGATATGACACTTCCTGAAAACCGAGCAAAGGGTATGGGAGCAATGGGAGCCGGCATTGGTCTTGCTTTTACATTGGGACCTGCTATCGGCGCATTTCTGGGGGCGGAAAATGCTATAGAAGCAACTATTCAAACACCGGTTCTTGCATCACTAGGATTTGTGGTTTTGGGGCTTCTGAGCGCTATCAGACTGAAAATTGTTGTTCTCTCTATTGATAATCAGGAAGAAGAGATAGGCGGCTGGAAGTTGGTGGCAGCCAAGCCTGTTTTAATGCAAATGGCATTTTTGATGTTTTTGTTTACTGCTACAACAGCACTTACCGAACCTATTATGCCACTGCTGCTCGATTACCGTTATGGATGGGGACCTAAAGAGCTTGGAACTGTCTTCGGGTATGTAGGGCTGATTATCATCCTCGTTCAGGGAGGTTTAGTGGGCCCGCTTGCGAGAAGGTACGGTGAACGAAAGCTGGTGGTAACTGGTGTTTTATTACAGTTCGTTGGGCTTATGATTTTGATCTACACGCCCGTATCATTCGGTATATTCGTGGGATTAGCCTTCACAAGTGTTGGTGGTGCACTCTTCAATACTAATGTTCTGGCTATAGCGTCTATGCAAGCACGGGAAAGCCGACGGGGCGTAATTCTTGGGGCGTTCCAGTCAATGATGTCTGTTGGCCGTTCAACGGGGCCATTAGTTGCGGGACTCCTGTTTACAATGAACCCAGATATGCCAATGTTTGTTGGCTCTGCGGTTTCTGTCGTCGTTTTAATGTGGCTTGGATCACTTTTATGGATTTCCCGTGAGTACTTGAAGTTGGCCTCCGATGATTGAAGGAAGAGCGATCACCGAAAGTTGGGAGCTAAAAGTTCCTTTTGTTATCTCTCGATCAAGTCGAACTCATGCAACGGTTGTTTATCTCGAAATTACGAATGGTACATTTGTTGGTCGGTCCGAATGTCAGCCAAATACAAGGTATGATGAAACACCTGATAGCGTGATTGATGAGCTGAATGCGCTGTTTCCAGCTACGCTTGAAAACCTAATGAAAGCTATTGATGGTTTGCACAGTATAGCTGCTCGAAATGCACTTGATTGCGCGCTTCTGGATCTGGAAGCGAAAATGAAGGGTGTGAGCGTTTCCGAGCGACTTCTCTTACCTCCGGCTTCTTCCGTACAATCTGTTTATACCATATCGGTCGGAACGCCTGATGATATGGCGGTTCAGGCTAAAAAATTGTTTGGTGAGGGTATTCGGTATATCAAGCTGAAACTGGCAGGTGATGGTGACGGTGAACGGGTTAAGGCTGTGAGAGCTGCTGTACCCGAGTTGAGCGTTGTAGTGGATGCGAATGAAGCTTGGAATGAACCGCTATACCGACGTTACATGCCTGTAATGGCTGCGTGTGGTGTAGAACTTGTGGAGCAACCTTTTCCTGCTGATGCCGACCAGATATTATCAGAACTTCCCAGAGATGTTCCTGTATGTGCTGATGAAAGTTGCCATGTTGCAGCTGATGTTGCGCGGCTTAAAAATCGCTATGATGCTGTGAATATTAAACTTGATAAGGCCGGAGGGCTGAGAGAAGGGCGCAATTTAATGCATGCAGCCCGCGCTGAAGATATGAAAGTAATGGTTGGCTGTATGCTTGGTACTAGCCTTGCTATGGCTCCCGCCTACTATCTGGCGTCACAGGCTGATTATGTTGATCTGGATGGGCCAGCGCTTCTGAAAAAAGACCGCAAAAGCGGTCTTAAAATTTCTGACGATGTAAAAATCTATTGCCCCGATGTTAAGCTCTGGGGCTAGCTAAATTCCATCAGGGCCTGTAGCTGGCGTGTCATCGGTAAACGCGTTTAGGCCAATAATAGTATATGTATCTTTTACACCAGCCACTGTTTGTACGGTATTTGCAATAAAACGACCGATCTCCTGATCGCTTCCTAATTGAAACTGTGCAAGAAGATCGTAGTTTCCTGATGTAGAATATACGCTCCGCACCTCAGGGATGTCATCAGCAATAGTAGCAGCAACATTATATGTTTTGCCCAATTCGCACTTAATCATCACAAATACTGTTTTCATTTTCGAATCCCAATGTTTGGTTTTCTATCTTCTAACCAATTGAACGGCAGTTGTGAAGGATTTGAATGTGCTTCGTAACATTTTGATAGGTAACTATTAATGTCTGATGCATAGGTGAAATTAGAAGTTTAAAATTAATTCATATCGAGTAGGTGGTCACAATATGATTACTCATTGTGTTTGCTACGTAATTAGATGTTGACGTTCCCTTCCTGTTAAATATGGTTAATCCACCTAAGTGTGTGTTTGCCGCTTTGGTATGAACTTATTTTTTGCTTACTTATTGTAAGTAAACGGTTTTATTTTTGAATTTTAATAAAATTTTTTCGAAATCGTCAGTCATTGTTAAAACTCGGTTAACGATTAGAGCATATTTTCAACGTAGGTGTGGAATTCACAATATGCGTGAAAAACGGAAGTTATTATGACGAATAGTCAGGATACCTCTGCGCGAGAGGTAAAGCTACCAAGGGAATTAGATCTGTTGGCAGCTGAATCTCTCAAGGAAACATTGCTTGCTGAACTGGATGAAGGTGAGGGCCTTCTTCTGGATGCATCTGATGTTGAACGGGTATCTACCCCTTGTATCGAAGTGCTTGTCTCCGCGCAAAAAACATGTGTGGCAACAAGCCAAAGTTTCCAAATTTCTAATTCATCTCAAGTGCTGGTTGATGCGTTTAGTGCGCTTGGTCTGGATGAACAGTTTAAAGGTTGGAGAACAATCCAATGAGCAAAAAAATTCTGGCAGTAGATGATAGTAAGACCATGCGTGACATGGTTTCATTTACACTGAAAGGCGCGGGGCATGATGTGCTTCTGGCTGATGATGGTGTGAATGCTCTATCTGCTTTGACCGGTGAAACTGTTGATCTCATTATTACTGATATCAACATGCCAAATATGAACGGAATTGAATTGGTGGAAAAGCTTCGCGCAGATCCCCGTTTCCGTGCAACGCCTATTCTTATTCTAACAACAGAATCTGACGATGGTTTGAAGCAGCGTGGTCGTGCTGCTGGCGCTACCGGTTGGATCGTGAAGCCTTTTGTACCTGAAAAGCTTTTGAAGGTTGTTGATAAGGTTTGTGCTTAAGTTTTAACTCGTTTTAGTGCTGAGTTTCCCTGAATTTATTAATATGTAGGTGCTAGATGCTTCCTGCCATGACAGATGACCCATTTGCTCAGTTTAAGCTGACATTCTTCGAAGAATGTACAGAGCTGCTGACAGATATGGAGCAAAATCTGGGGCTTGTTGAAAGCGGCAGTTTTGACAATGAAACCCTGCATGCGATTTTCCGTGCTGTTCATTCCATTAAGGCTGGTGCGGATGCATTTTCCTTTAAGCGCATGGTTGCTTTTACGCACAGATTTGAGTTTTTGCTCGATTTGCTGCGGGAAGAAAAACTGGCGGTAGATGAGCCACTTGTTGATACACTTTTTAAAAGCTTTGATGTTCTTTCTGATCTTGTAAGTTTTGCGCAGAACGGAGAAGAACCTGATGCGGAATATGGACAGGATGCGCTTGCCGCAATTGAGGGTTACCTAAGCGGCGATGTTGGAAGCCAACCAGCGGCGGAAGCAACAACAGATAAACCCGTTGTCGAAGAAAAAACGGATCAGGCTGTCGTCGAAACAGCAGATGTTCAATCGAAAGAAGAGGGCATCAACCACTTCCGTATTGAATTTACACCTAAAGAAGCGATGTATCGGCACGCTAATGAGCCACTGCTTATTATTCGTGAGCTTATGGAACTTGGCGAAATTACGACGACTATCGATACAGAACGCCTTCCAGAACTTGCCAAGCTCGAACCTGAAGATGCCTATTTCAGTTGGGTGTTTGAGCTAAAGACCCGCTACGGTCGTGATGATGTCGATGAAGTATTTGAGTTCGTTATTGATGACTGTGATCTTACTATCGTTACCCTTGGTGATGATAATGAGGTTGTAAGCGTTGATGTGAGCCCTGGGCACGCTGGTGACGACGACGATGATTTTGGTTTCTTTGTTGATGACGAAGCCCTGAAATCCGGCGTTGTAGATGCTAACCCGAAGCCTGTTGAAGAAGTTGTAGCCGAAACCAAGCCAGCTGAAGTTAAAGCGCCTGCTGCAGCTCCAGCCGCGACAACACCTGCTGCGCCAACTGGTCCTACAGCAAAAGCCGCTATGCCAAAAAGTGCTTCTATTCGTGTTGATGTGGATAGGGTCGACCGACTTGTAAACATGGTCGGTGAGCTTGTGATCACGCAGTCAATGCTTGCGCAGGAAGTCAATAATAGTGCGATGGACCAAAGCAGCAACGTAACGAACGGTATGGAAGAGCTTTCCATGCATATCCGTGAGTTGCAGGAAAATGTAATGTCTATTCGTATGCAGCCTGTAAAATCAGTGTTTGCGCGCATGCCCAGAATTGTTCGGGATGTTTCTAAAAAAGTTGGTAAGAAGGTCAAACTCATTACAGAAGGTGAAACAACGGAAGTTGATAAAACTGTAATTGAGGAATTGGCTGATCCGCTTACACATATGATCCGTAACTCGCTTGATCATGGTCTAGAGACACCAGAAGAGCGGCTTGCGGCAGGTAAGGGGGAAGAAGGTACAATTCGCCTCTCTGCTGAGCATCGTGGCGGCAGAATTGTGATTGAAATCACAGATGATGGTCGCGGGATTAACCGTGAAAAGGTTCTTTCGCTCGCCAAGGAAAAAGGTGTCGTTGCCGAGGATGCATCTTTGAGCGACGAAGAAATCGATAATCTTATCTTTGCTCCAGGCTTTTCCACGGCAGATGAGGTTACTGACCTTTCTGGCCGCGGTGTCGGTATGGATGTGGTGCGCAGAAATATTCAGGCACTGGGTGGCCGGGTTTCCGTAACCTCTACACCAGGCGTGGGCGCTCGTTTTCAGCTAACACTTCCACTGACGCTGGCTGTACTTGATGGCATGATCGTCGGTGCATCAGATGAAAAATATGTAATTCCAATCAATAATATTATTGAAACTGTACGGCCGCCTTCTAGCGACGTGGAAACACTCATTGATGGTAACAAGGTTATCCGCATTCGTGGTGAATATATCCGTGTAGTTTCAGTGGCGCGTATGTTTGGTGATGTGAATGCGTCAAACGATCCGTCCAAAGGGTTGGTTGTGCTTGTAGAAGCAGATGGCGGTAAGGTGATTGGCCTTCATGTTGATATGCTCGCAGGTCAGCAACAGGTAGTGATTAAGTCTCTTGAAACCAATTACCGGGCCGTTAAAGGCATTGCTTCGGCAACAATTCTTGGTGATGGCAGTGTATGCCTCATTCTGGATATTGATGCGCTCGCCCGGATGGAAGTGCCAAAAATAAAGAAACCAGAGCTGATGGCAGACAGCTTCGTTCCTAAACAGACCGAACAAACAGAGATGCCATCCGCTGAACATTTAGAAGCAGTCACTGCTTAAAAGCAAAAGGAAGTCGACATGACAGATGATGTTGCTGAAGGACAGCAGGTACCGGCGGGTTTTGATCCCCGGCTGCTTGGTAAGGCACAGTCAGATGTGGATGAGCAGGATGTTCAGCGTGGAAAGCTCGTTCAATATGTTTCGTTTAAGGTAGACGATAGCGAATACGGCATTGATATTATGGCGGTTCGTGAAATTCAGGGGTGGGTAACTGTAACTACTCTTCCTAACACCCCTGAGTATGTACGTGGGGTTCTTAACCTGCGTGGTACTATTGTTCCGATTTTTGATTTGAGATGCCGTTTCGGTAACGGCCTCACAGACGCTACTCCCCTTCATGTTGTGATTATTGTAGCTGTTGGAGAACGCATCATGGGCCTGCTCGTAGATGCTGTATCTGACATCTTAACCATCGGTACTGAAGAAATTCTTCCTGTCCCTGAGATTGAGGCACGCTCTGATCAGCGTTTCCTTAATGGGTTGATTACTGTTCAGGACCGTATGGTGGCGCTTCTTCAAATTGAGAAGCTTTTTGATATTGACGAGCTGGTTGCTCGCGTGGGTGCTGCTGCTGAATAGCAGACCACGTGGAATAGACTTTAGATTTGTAAGCCCTTAGGAGGCAAAAATGGCGGATATTAGTGTTTCAAATGTGGGCGAACAGGAAACTGGTAGTTTCCTAAGTTCTGCTTCAGCGAGAGCATGGTTGATTATGATCGTGGCTTTTGTTGTGATTGCGGTAGCATTTACAACATTCAATGAGCAACTTGGTACGTTCGGTACGCTGGCAGTTATTGCTGGTGTTATTGGTACGGCAGCCTTTTTTGTAGGCGCTAGTGGCACTGGTTCATCTGGTGGCAACGCTTTACACCTTCGAGATATGGAAGGGCAGGTTAATGCGATTAAAAAATCGCAGGCTGTTATCGAATTTAACATGGACGGTACGATCATCACCGCCAATGAAAACTTCCTGAATGCAATGGGGTATAGCCTCTTTGAAGTTCAAGGTAAGCATCACAGCATGTTTGCTGAACCAGCTTATGCGGCAAGCGCTGAGTATCGGGCATTTTGGGAAAAGCTAGGTCGTGGCGAGTTTGAAGCTGGTGAGTTTAAACGCCTTGGTAAAGGTGGGCGTGAAGTTTGGATTCAGGCGTCTTACAACCCGATTTTTGATGAAGAAGGTCGACCGTTCAAAGTTGTGAAATATGCAGTGGATGTAACTGACCAGAAAAAGCAGTCTGCTGACTTCGAAGGTCAGATTGAGGCCATTGGCAAATCTCAGGCCGTTATCGAATTCAACATGGATGGAACAATCATTACCGCCAATGATAACTTCCTTCAAACCATGGGCTATGCGCTTCACGAAATTCAGGGCCAACACCACAGAATGTTTGCCGACCCAATTCTGGCAGCAAGCCCAGAATATGCAGCTTTTTGGGAAGCTTTGAACCGAGGTGAATTTGCATCTGGTGAATATAAGCGCCTTGGTAAAGGTGCTAAGGAAGTATGGATTAACGCTTCCTATAACCCGATTATGGATTTGAATGGTAATCCGTTCAAGGTTGTGAAATATGCATCAGATATCACAGCACAAAAGCTTCAGGCTGCGAAGGATGCATTTAATGCCCGTATTAAGGTGGCACTGGATAGCGCAACAACGAATGTGATGCTTGCCGATACTAACTTCAACATCTTCTACATGAATGAAAGCATGGTAGCGATGATGAAGAATGCAGAGGCGGACCTGAAGAAGGACCTGCCGAACTTCAACGCCGATACCCTTATTGGTACTAACATTGATGGCTTCCATAAAGACCCGAGCCACCAACGCAGTTTGGTTGGGAAACTGGACCGAACCTATGAAACGCAGATTAAAGTTGGTGGCCGCACGTTTGATTTGATTGCTAACCCTGTAATGGGCGAAGACGGTAATCGTATTGGTACATCTGTTGAATGGGCGGATATTACCGAACGATTGGCGCGTGAGTTACTTGAAAAGAAAGAAGCTGCTCAAAACGCACAAATCAAGCAGGCGCTTGATAAAGTAACAGCGAATGTGATGGTAGCTGATGCTGAGATGGGCATCTCTTATATGAATGAGAGCATGCAATCGATGTTTAAGACGGCGGAAACTGATATTCGTCAGGTTCTACCAAGTTTTGATGCATCAAACCTTATTGGTCAGAACCCAGATATCTTCCACCAAAATCCTGCGCACCAACGTGGTTTGATTACAAACCTAGCTGCAACGCACAGTACTGAAATCAGTGTTGGTAGCCGGAAATTTACGCTTATTGCGAACCCTGTTCATAATGCGGAAGGCGAACGTCTTGGTACAGTTGTGGAGTGGGGTGATGTTACAGCTGAACGTAATGTTGAAAGCGAAATTAACGCAGTGGTAGATGCTGCCGTTGCAGGTGATCTCTCGCAGCGCGTTGACCTGAACGGTAAAGATGGTTTCCTTCTGAATGTGTCGAAAGGTATCAACGAATTTGCTGAAACATGTGCACAAGGCCTTGGTGATGTTGCTCATATGCTTGAAGCAATGGCGATGGGTGATCTAACCAAACGTATTACCAATGAATATCATGGTACGTTTGACGAATTAAAGCGCAATTCTAATGAAGCAGCTGAGAAGCTTTCAGAGGCATTGTCTCAAATTTCTGTTGGTGCTGATGAAGTTAGCAATGCATCAACAGAAATCGCATCTGGAAGTGCTGATCTATCTCAGCGTACCGAACAACAAGCTTCTTCACTCGAAGAAACAGCGGCTTCTATGGAAGAAATGGAAGGTGCGGTTAAAACCAACGCAGATAATGCCAAAGAAGCTAACTCCCGCGGTCTTGCGGCTCGTGGTGTGGCTGAAAATGGCGGCGCTGTGGTTGATAAAGCCGTATCAGCGATGTCTCGCATCGAAGAATCTTCGCAGAAGATTTCTGATATTATCGGTGTGATTGATGAGATTGCTTTCCAGACTAACCTGCTTGCATTGAATGCAGCCGTTGAGGCGGCGAGAGCAGGGGATGCCGGTAAAGGCTTTGCTGTGGTGGCGTCTGAGGTTCGGGCTCTGGCTCAACGTTCTTCTGAGGCTGCGAAGGATATTAAGTCACTCATCGTGGATAGTAACACTCAAGTTAAGGACGGTGTGGAGCTGGTAAACGAGGCTGGTACACAGCTTCGCGAAATTGTGGACTCCATTAAAACGGTAACTGAACTTGTGTCAGAGATTGCTTCTGCAAACCAGGAACAAGCCACAGGTATTGCGGAAATCAACCGTGCCGTTGCTGAAATGGACGAAATGACCCAGCAGAACTCTGCTCTGGTAGAGGAAACAGCTGCTTCTGGTCGTTCGCTCGAGGAACAAGCAGAACTCATGCGTGAGCGCGTTTCATTCTTCAGAATTGATGGCATTGAGCAGCCGAAGATTGTTTCTCCGGTTTCAAGGCCAGCCCCAAGTCAGCCGGCACCAGTGAGGGCCGCTCCGGCACCTAAGCCAACGCCTGCGGCAGCAGCGCTGGATGATGACGATGATTGGGCTGAATTCTAAGAACTGTTTGATTTAGATTGAAGAAGAGCGGGGTACGCCCCGCTTGCTTATTTTGATGGGGTAGATGGAATTCATGACTAATCGCGAATTTACATTTCGAAAATCTGAATTTAATGCGCTGCGTGAAATTGTTTATGCGCGTACAGGAATTCACCTTAAAGAAACCAAATTCGAAATGGTTTACAGCCGTCTGGCTCGTAGAATTCGCGCGCTTAAAATGCAGGATTTCGCTGAATATCTTGAATATATTAAAAGTCCGGAAGGTGATGCGGAAGCTGGTGATTTTGTTAATGCAATGACAACGAACCTAACGCGGTTTTTCCGTGAGGGTCATCATTTTCAGTATCTCCGCAATGATGTCATCAAGCCAAAAGTTGAAGGTGCAAGAAGAGGACTGTTTGACCGAAAGCTACGCATCTGGTCTGCTGGATGTTCTTCGGGCATGGAACCTTATTCAATTGCTATGACGGTGAAGGCTTCATTGCCATCCAATGAAAAGTGGGATGTAAAAATCCTCGCTACCGATATTGATACCAATATGTTGAATACTGGTAGAGCTGGGCTCTACCGCGACCGTGACTGTGAAAGTATCCCACCTAAGCTTCTAAAGCGGTTTGTAGATATTCAGCCGGACGGTAAAGGGCAGATGAATAGCGATCTGCGATCGTTGATTAGCTTTAAGTATCTTAATTTGATGGAAAGTTGGCCAATTAAGGGGCCATTTGATGCTATTTTTTGCCGGAATGTGATGATTTATTTTGACGTTCCCACCCAACAGAAGCTTGTTACGCGTTATATGGATTTACTTGGGCCTGAAGGCTTGATTTTTGTTGGGCACGCGGAAGCTCTGGTTGCCAACCACCCCTCCCTAATTTCTGTTGGTCGATCCAGTTTCCGGGTAGCTGATGATTATAGGAAGAGCGCATAATGGCTGTAACAACAAACGAACGCAGGCTCGCTGCTAGAAATCAGCCTGAAATTAAGCGATATTTTGATAGTAAATATAAGCATATGGTTGTGAAGCTCTTGCCGGGTGATCATTATGTTTCCGGTGAGCCCAGCGAAATGTTGGTGACCGTGTTGGGTAGCTGTGTTGCGGCATGCATTCGAGATCCTGAAACCGGTATTGGCGGTATGAACCATTTCATGCTGCCTGCTGGTGATGCGAATAGCTGGAGTGCTCTTAACGCAGCCATGCGCTACGGCAACCATGCAATGGAAGTGCTTATCAACGAAATGATGCGGCTTGGCTGCCCGCGCGAGAGAATGGAAGTTAAAGTATTCGGGGGCGCAAATGTTATCGGTGCTGGTGGGGATGTAGGCCACCGGAATGCAACGTTTGTGGAAGAGTATTTGGCAAATGAAGGCTTCACGCCAGCGGCAGTGGATTTACGCGGCAGTTATGGGCGGCGTATTCATTATTTCCCGGCTACTGGAAAGGTGAAACGGCTTTTGCTCAGAAGAGCATCAGATCGTAAGGTCTTCTCAAGTGAAAGCAAATACCAACAAAATATGAAACCGTCGGAAGAATCTTCTGGTGGTGATATTGAGTTATTTGATTAGAGATTTTGGATGTCTGAGAAGAAAATAAGAGTATTGATTTGTGATGATTCCGCTCTCGTAAGGCAGATACTGAATAGTGTTTTTGAGAGTGATCCTCAGATTGAAGTGGTGGGAACTGCTTCTAATCCTTTGATTGCACGTCAAAAAATTAAACAACTCAACCCTGATGTGCTTACGCTCGATATTGAGATGCCAGAAATGGATGGTCTCACCTTCTTAGAGAAAATCATGACGCTTCGCCCGATGCCTGTTGTTATGATTTCTTCTCTAACACAGCAGGGAACCGCTCAAACCCTTCGTGCTTTGGAACTTGGCGTGTGTGATATTGTTGGTAAGCCAACAAGTGATCTTCAGACCAACTTCCAGACGATGAAGCATGAAATCATCACAAAGGTAAAGGCCGCGGCAACTGCACGTATTCGTCCTCCTATGGCAATGCGACGTGAAGAAAAAACGGCAAGTAAAGGCCGTTCCGCAGTTGAACTTATTGCTTTCGGCGCCTCAACAGGCGGGGTTGTGGCATTAAAAGAAGTGTTACCTGAATTTCCGATCGATAGTCCGCCTATCGTTATTGTTCAGCATATGCCGGAAGCATACACTCCCGGGTTCGCTGAACGCCTTGATATTGCAGCCAGAGTGAACGTCGTTGAATCTGAAGACGGTATGGAACTTAAGCCCGGCTGTGCATATCTGGCGAATGGCGGACAGCATATGAAAATCGTGAAGCGTGGCACGAAAATGTATATCGAACAGTGCGATACCGAAGCTGTTTCCGGGCACAGGCCAAGTGTTGATGTAACCTTTGAATCCATTGCTGAAAATATTAAAGGCAAAGTGGTTGCTTCAATCCTTACAGGTATGGGCCGTGATGGTGCCCGAGGTATGCTTGCTCTTCGTAGAGCAGGGGCTCTGACCATTGGTCAATCCGAAGATACTTGCGTGGTGTATGGCATGCCGCGAGTGGCATTTGAAGTTGGCGGGGTGGAGAAGGTGCTACCCCTTTCCAAGATCGGGACAGAGGTTCAAAAAGCTTGCTGGCCAGGGGCTTAATTAATCTGGCTTTGTTAACCTTATGATAAGGCTAAGTTGTAAGTATAGAACAATAATTTAAATCGGATACAACATGTCATCAATTAATAGCTTGGAAACACAACCAGTGCCTGAAGGCGTTTCAGCTAGCATTTCGGAAGGTAGATCTTTGGAGGCGTCTCTAAAGAAATGGTTGGAACTGCGCCATATTCTAGGCCGTAGTTATTCAACATTGGGTGGTGAAATTGATTTGGTTGCAGCGCTTGTTGCAACAAGCACTGATGAACTTTCAGAGTTGTTTCATAATCTTGTAGGAAATGCTCAAAGCCAGAGCCAGAGTATGGAGCAGATTATTCATTCTGCTTCCCGTATCACACTGGATAGCGAAGAACTCACTTTGCAGGAAGTTGTAGGCTTTCTGGAAGAGGTTTTCTCCGAAGGTATTATGAATGTGCTTGAGCTTGCACAAACGGCTATGAGCCTTGTGTATGCGCTTGATGATGTTGTGATCGATGTAAATGAAGTTGTTAAAAACATCAAAGAGATCGAGCAGATCAACAAACAAACTAACCTTCTGGCCCTGAATGCGAAGATTGAAGCAACGCGGGCAGGCGAAGCAGGTAAAGGCTTTGGTGTTGTTGCCGATGAAGTGCGACAACTCTCTAAAGATATTAATAATATGTCCACTACTCTGAGAACCAGAGTTGATGCGGTTCATAAGGGTATTGAGAACGGACACGAAAAGCTTCAATCCATTGCCAGCCTTGATATGAGCAGCAACCTTCAAGCTAAAGACCGTATTGAAGGTATGATGCATGCTCTTATTTCTCAGAATGAAGACTTTACCCGTCGTCTTGAACACTCAACAGAGCTTTCCAGGCAGCTGCAAAATGATATGTCGTCCGTTATTCAGAAGTTCCAGTTCCAGGATAGAGCACAACAGCAGCTTGATAGTATCAAGATTACAATGGGTGTTTTAAATGATATCACAGAAGACTTGGCCGTAGAGACCATTACGGAGAACAGCATTGAGGATGTTGAAAATACGTCTGAAAATATGCAGGGCTGGGTCGATACAGTAATTAAAAAATGTACACTTGGAGAAGTGCGTCAGCGTTTTGTACAGGGTGTGTTGCTAAGTACTGATGGTAGTAATAAGATTGTTGAAATTTCAAACGCATCCGATGATGATGACGAGATTGAGATGTTTGATGCTGCTTTAGGGGATATCAGTCAACCATCCGCTAGCTTAGATGATGAAGACGATGACGATAACATTGAGCTATTTTAGATTGGGAGAAAGTCACGATGGATTATAAAATTAATAATAACGGCGGTAGTGCAACGGTAGTTTTTTCTGGCGATATTACGTTTTCAGAAAATGTAAGTTTCCGCCAACTGTTGAAAGATATTGCTGAACAGCAAGTCGAGAGCTGTGTTTTTGATCTTTCTTCAGTAGATATGGTGGATTCCGCAGGCCTTGGTATGTTTTTGATTGCCCGCGAGCAAGCAGAAACAGCCGGGTGGAAGCTTTCCGTATCTGGTGCACAAGGCCATGTTGCAAGCATGTTAAAGCTTACAAAGCTATCTGATTTACTTGATGGTTAAGCTTTTGGAATTTTGCAGCTTGGTAAGTGTGTATGAATAGCTCTGAAAATAGCTCGGTCAGCGGTAATGATCGTGACCAGGAGTTGGTTGCAGGCGTAAAAGCCGCAAAAATCCTTATTATTGATGATATGGCACTGATGAGAAAAATCATCGGTGTCTGCCTTACTCGCGGAGGGTATGAGAACCTTCTTTATGCGGAAGATGGTGAAGAAGCTCTTCAAATGGTGGAAGAGCATAATCCAGATATCCTTATTCTCGATTTGAATATGCCGAAGGTGAATGGCTATGAAGTATGCCATGCACTTCGAGCAAATGAGAAATATAAAAGCCTACCAATTCTAGTGCAGTCTGCTTCTGAAACTGATGAAGAGAGAGTGCAGGTTTTTGCTTCTGGTGCTACAGACTTCGTTTCCAAACCTATCAACCAGCCAGAATTGCTTGCACGAGTGCAAATGCATCTCGAGAATAAGTTAATGATCCATAGCCTTTCAGATTTCCGAAAACGCATGGAAACAGAATTGGTTATGGCACGCGAAATGCAGCAATCTTTGCTGCCTGAACGGCCTGTTATCAAAGAAATTGAAAAACGTACCAACGCCACAATTGAGAGCTTTTATCGAGCTTCTTTTGAATTGGGCGGCGATCTTTGGGGATGTTGGGAACTGCCCGATAATAAAATTGGCATCTATGTTCTCGATATTACAGGACACGGTGTGGGCTCGGCTCTTAATACCTTCAGGGTGCATGCTACAATGGCGCGTTTCAAACGCTCAAAGAATGATCCTGCTGCCTTTTTAACTGATTTGAACCGCGTTCTGCAGCCAAGTTTCCCGCTGGGGCAGTTTGCGACCATGTTTTACGGCGTGCTTGATTGTGCCACTCATGAATTGACGTATGCAGGCGCAGGTGCGCCAAGACCAATGGTTATATCTGGTGATGATGTTCGTTTGCTGGACAGTAGCGGTTACCCGGTTGGGATTGCGCGGAAGCCTGAATATGTAAATCTCAAAGATAAACTGCTGCCCGGCGAAAGTCTTTTCTGTTATTCAGATGTGCTAGTTGAGGCTCCTCAGGAGGAGGGCGGCTTCCTAGGTGAAGAAGGATTGGTTTCCTGGGTTAAAGAACTTTCTAAGGAAGTTGAACGACCTAAATTGGTGTCACGTTTGCTCAAACGTTTCTTTTCTGTTCAATCTGATTTGCTACCTGATGATTTAACAGCGGTGGCGATACACAGAAAGGATGTTGATGAATAGTTTGGGGGTCACTAGCCGTAAGCCTTCTGTTGCGTTCTTCTCTAGTGTCGAGGGGGACTTTACGGAACTTTCTGCTGAGCTTAATGTGGATAAGTATCAGGTTATCGAGATATCTGATCTTATCGAACTGAAAAAAGTTGCTCATGATAAATCCTGCAATTTGAGCGCTCTGGTTTTCTCAACAGCCCAAGGGATTGAGGAAGCGGAAAAGATTATTGAGCAGCTGGACCTCAATTATATGGAAATTGGTGGGCCTGTTATTGCTGCCGTAAGAGAAGAAGAGCAGCAAAATGAAGAGGCTCTTTTAAATCTGGGGGTTACAAAGGTGTTCCAGCGCAGGCTGGGTATTGAAGCTCTCAATCTAGTACTTTCCATTGAGATCGATGAATTCGAACGCATTTGTAAATTGCGAGAAGAGCTGCAGCGCCGTGCCTCTGCTATTGGGCAAATTGTTGATGGCACTTTCCGGTTTAAAACCCGCCGTGAAGCACAGAATTTGGCAACGATGCTTTCGCTTACCTGCCCGAATCCTATGCCTATTGCGATAGGCCTAACGGAATTGTTGATCAATAGCGTTGAACATGGCTGCTTAGGTATTGGGCACGATGAAAAAGGTGCACTTATTGAAACAGGCACATTGGCGGACGAAATTGATCGCCGCCGAGCCAGCCCAGAATATTGTGATAAATGCGTTGTTGTTAAGTTCGAGCGTAAGCAGAATTGTTTGATTTTTGACGTGTCGGATGATGGTGACGGGTTTGATTACAAATCCTATATCGCGGCTGATAAAGGGCACCTTAAAAAGCATGGACGCGGTATTATGATGGCTAAGGGCTGCTTTGAAGAACTGGAATATTTTGGTAACGGAAATCGTGTGCGCGCAGTACACCGTTTTGGGTATTAATCCCCTGAAAATTTATGCTTGTCTCGTTGAAGTTCCTCTGCAATGAAATCATAAACTGCTCTTATCCTTGCGCTCCGGCGTAGATCAGAGTGGCAAACCAGCCAAATATCAGCATTAAATACTACAAAACCATCAAACAAACGCACTAAATTGGGGTCATCATGGGCGACAAACCAACTGCATGCCCCAACCCCTAATCCTTTTTGAACAGCAGCTGATAAGGCAACAAGGCTATTTGCGCGAATAGCGGGGGTAAGAGCAGGGCGATCCGTTGCAACTCTGCCCTTGCTTGTGCGAGCCATAATAAATTCATCTGGCATGATGTTTTCGTGATGCTTCAGGTCACTCAAAACCTCTGGCTTACCGTGCTCAGCAATATAGTCTTTGCTGGCATAATAACTGTAATTCAGTGTGACTGTTTTTTTGGCGATCAGATCATTTTGCTGCGGCCGGAACATACGGAGCGCGATATCTGCTTCTCTGCGTAAAAGATCTGTCGCTTCATTATCAATTTTAATTTCAATGGATATACCCGGATACGCTTTCCTGAGTTTCTTTGCTGTTTTCAAAAGCCACTCAACGCCAATAATTTCAATGCAGGAAATGACGACGGTGCCCTTAAGGCTGCTATCATGGCCGGTAATTAGCCGCTCTGCTGCATGTATGTCATCTCGCATATGTCTGGCGTGCTCAATAAGCTCTTCGCCAAGTGCTGTCAGTTCAAGGCCATTCCGATTTCGTGCAAATAGATCGGCAGTGGAGTTTTCTTCCAGCGTGGCCAGCCTTCTTGATAGAGTGGGTTGGCTTACTTTCAATTTTCTGGCCGCAGCCGAGAGGCTGCCTTCTTCTGCGATTGCCAGAAAATATTTCAGATCATCCCAGTTTAACATGTTTCCCGCCTTTGAAATTTTATATCTATTCAAAAATGAATATTTAATATTATAATTTCAACAGTTTTATTCACAAATGTTGATATTATTTTTGTTCTGTCACTCGCATCTCCCCATTCGCGAGTTTGTAAGGCAGGAGAGAAAAATGAATACCACCCTTAAATCTATCTTGGTTGCAACATCGCTAGTTCTATCATTTGGCGCCGTTGCTGCTGATAACATTAAAACGTTACATATTCGGGAAAATCATCAGTTCTCAAAGGGGCAAAATGCCCTTCAGGCTGGTGAATTAACTAAAGCACGGAGTTATTTTAAGCGTGCGCTTAGGTCCAACTTGGCCCTGAACTATCAGGTTGCGGCCTATAATAATCTTTGTGCCATTGGATATGCGACAGGTAGCCATGATGAAGCACTGAAGGCTTGTATAAATGTGTTAAAGCTTGACCGTAATTTTTGGCAGGCCCATGTAAATATGGGCAATATCTACAAAGCAGCAGGTGATTTGGAAGCGGCGGAAACGGCTTATAAATCAGCACATGCTATTAATCCAACTAGTCAGACTATACAAACCGCCCTATCTTCCCTTCAAGATACTCGAACAAAACAGTTTTCGGAGAATAGATAAATGACTGAGGCTCTCTTTTACCCTATGGCTGCGCAGGCCTTTCTGATTTTTGCAGTCGTCATTCTTCTGGCAAAACGGCGCTTTACCGCTATTGCCAGACAAGAAAGTGATTTGAAATATTTCAAGTTCTTTCAGGGTTCTGGAGAGCCTGAACATGTAACTGCTGTACAGCGTAATATGATCAACCAGTTTGAAATGCCGATGCTGTTTTTCTTCGGTTGTTTGGCGGCAACGGTTTTTGGACGTGTTGATGATGTGTTGTGGGCAGCAAGCTGGGTATATGTTGGGCTGCGCGGCCTTCACGTAATGGTCCATGCAGGCTCTAATAACGTGAAGCTCAGAGCCCTTGTATGGATGCTTAGTAACTTTGCTTTGCTATTCTTCTGGGTTTGGATGGTGCTTTAGGCTTGAGGGACAGGGAAGCCACCTGCCTGAGAAACTGCTGATGGAGCAGGGCGTCCCAGGATGGTTTCAATCCATTTTGCCAGCTCAATCACCTTATCCAGTTCAATACCTGTTTGAACACCGGATTGGGATAGAAGATACAGTAAATCTTCTGTCCCGATATTACCTGTAGCGCGCGGTGCAAACGGACACCCGCCAAGACCCGCAACAGAGCTATCAAGCACGGTGGCACCGCCTTTGTAGGCTGCCCATGCATTAGCTATCCCCGTGTTGCGTGTATTGTGGAAGTGGGCTCTGAGCGGAATGTGCGGCACTGCATCTTTGATGCTTGCGAGTATATCTTCCACCTGATTTGGTATGCCTACGCCGATTGTATCAGCAATAGCGATTTCGCGTGGTTCAAACTCTGCGAGCTCTTTGGCCATATCGAGTACCGTGGAAGCTTGAACCTTACCTTCAAAAGGGCAGCCAAAGGCTGTAGAAACTGTAACCTGTGCACCAACGCCATCATTTTTTGCAAGCTTCATAATGGCGCCAGCTTCCTGAATAGTTTCAGCGCGGTTTTGCCCTTGGTTCTTTTGTCCGAATGTATCTGACGCTGTCACTACACAGCCTACTTCATCAACGCCGCGTTTGTTGCCTTCACGTGTTGCGAGGGCGCGAAGATAGCCTCGTTTGTTAAGTACGAGGCCGATGTATTCGATATCAGGGTTATCAGGGAGATCGGCAATAACAGCTTCAGCGTCCGCCATTTGGGGAACAAGTTTTGGATGTACAAAGCTTGCTACTTCAAGTCGGCGGATACCTGCATCAACCGCTTTGTTGATGAGGTTTACTTTATGCTCGGTAGAAAAATGAACTTTTTCGTTTTGCAAGCCATCACGAGCGCCAACTTCAACAATTTCAATGGTTTTCATACTGACAATCCTTTTAACAACATGGCCTTTCCCTACCATAAAATTTAATTTTCAGAAATATTTCGAAAAAAAATTGTAAGCTTTTTTTATAGTCGCTGACTTTAAGGGGGACACTTTAATGGCGAGGAGCATTAAGTTGAAGTTTATAACTCGAGGTACGACAGCGAGCCTTTTGGCCTTTGCAGCGCTAACGCCTGTAACAGCCCAGGAGGCTCAACAACATAAGAAATTGCAGATGGAGCCATGCTTCGTCAGCGGAATTACCCGCGGAACCAAGTGTGGCACGATCGAACTGCCAGTGAACTATAACCAGCCAAATGGTGAGACAGTATCTATTCATGTTGCAATTGCGGAAGTACGCAACACGGAAAAAGAAGCTGATCCACTCTTTATTCTTGCAGGTGGCCCGGGGCAGGCTGCTGGAGAATATGGCGCGCTCGTAAAGCTGGCTTTTTCTGGTATCAGAGAAAAACGAGATATCGTAATGATCGATCAGCGCGGTACAGGCAAGTCATATGGCATGAACTGCGAGATGGATGAAAATGTTACTTCCATGGATGAAACGCTTGAGGAACTTGGCAAGTGTCATGCGGGAATGAAGTTGGATACGCGACAATTCTCTATGGAAAATGTGCTCCGCGATATGGATACCATTCGTGAAGAACTAGGATACGATAAAATCAACCTGTGGGGCGCTTCTTGGGGTACTCGTACGGCTGATGCGTATATCAAGCAATATCCGCAGCATGTGCGTAGCATGGTATTGGACGGCATTCTTCCATCTGATATAGCGCTCTTTGAAACTGCTCCCAAAAGTGCACAACGTGCGCTCGAGAAAATTATCGAAGAGTGTGAAGCTCAAAGTAGCTGCAATGAAGAGTTTCCAAATTTCCGGGCTCAGGTATTTGACCTGATGGAAAAGGCCGCGAATGGTGAACTGCACTATAAAGGGTTAAACCCGATTTCTGGCAAAATGATTGATATGCAGGTTGAGCTTACAATGGCGGTTGAAAGCCTGCGGTCTGTTATGTACCGAGCTGATGGCACAACGCTGTTGCCATTCGTTGTAAATGAGGCTTCTAACGGAAACATTTTCCCAATGTTGTCCCCTCTCTTCGGCAGCGGCGGCGGTGGTATGTATATCGGGGCTACCCTTTCCATGCTTTGTGGCGATGAAGTTTCCCGCGTAACACCAGAAGAAGCGAAAGCGGCTGGTGAAGGTAGTTTTGCTAGAGATAGCTATTACGGCGTATGGTCTCAGATGTGTACCAAGTGGAATTATGAAGTGCCAACATGGGATTATAAAACTCCGGTAGATACAGATATCCCAACGCTGGTTCTCTCTGGTAACCTCGATCCAATCACACCTCCTGAGTTCGGTGACCACTATATGAAAGGTGTTTCAAACGGGCGCCATATTGTGGTTCAGGGAACTGGCCACAACGCGAGCTTTACTGCTTGTATGCCGGAACTTATGACTGAATTTATAACCACTCTTGATGCGGAAGCGCTTGATACAAGCTGTCTGGATCATTTGAAGCGTATGCCGATTATCATCGGTGCAAACGGCAACGTGAAGTAGGGGGAAGACTTATGATTTCTGTTGAAAATATTTCTAAATCCTACGGTGACGTACAAGCTGTGAAAGGCATGACGTTTCAAGCGCAGGATGCTCAGATAACTACACTGTTAGGGGCGAATGGTTCAGGTAAAACAACTACACTTCGTTCTATTTCAGGTTTGTTGAAGCAGGACGGTGGTGCCGTGAAAGTAGATGGTATTGATGTAAAGCAAGATACCATTGCAGCACAAAGACGCCTCGGTGTATTCCCTGATAGTTTTGGCCTTTATACACGCCTCACCACGCGTGAGCATATGGAATACTTTGCTGAGCTTCATGGTCTTCACGGTTCTGCATTAGACGCTGCTGTATCTGAAGTTTCCGAGCGTCTTAACCTTGAGGATATTCTGGACCGACGTACTGAAGGTTTCAGCCAAGGGCAGCGTATGAAGGTGGCTCTATCGCGGGCAATTATGCATAAACCACAGAATATTGTACTTGATGAACCAACACGTGGTCTGGATGTGATGAATATCCGCTTGCTGCGCCATATTCTTCAGGAACTTAAAGATGCTGGGCACTGTGTACTTCTTTCCAGCCACGTTATGGCAGAGGTAGAAATTCTTTCTGACCATGTGGTGATGATGGCCGACGGTGTTGTATGCGCCGAAGGTAGCCCTCTGGAACTGATTTCAAAATCAGGCCAGCCAAATCTTGAGGAAGCATTTGTTGTTCTAACAGGTCAAAAAGACCATCAGGAAAGGAATGTAGCATGATCGCTCAGGCCTTAGCAGTTTATAAAAAAGAGATGCGGGATATGTTGCGCGATCGTCGTATGTTGATCGCAGCCTTTTCCTTTGCCCTTCTTGGGCCAGCTTTTATGGGTTTTATTGCCTTCCTTACAAAGGAAGATGATCCAGTTGAAGTGAAGATTACCGCTGCAGTTAGTTATATGGAACAAGCACCTGGTTTGGTTGCTTTTATGGAACGGGAAGGGCTTGTTGTTTCCCCATATACTGGCGACAAAGTCGGTGAAGCCTTACCTGAGGGCGCTGATGCTCTTGTGATGTTACCATCAACATATGCTGAAGATTTGAAATCGGGTAATCCTGTTTCAGTTCAGGTGTTTACAGATGAAAGTTCACGTAAAGGACTTGAACGTGGCCGTACGATTATGGGCCTTGTTGAGGGATATAACAGTTATCTAACTGTTCACCGGATGACAGCGCGCGGTATACCGACTTCGCTACTAACATCCGTGGTGCCTTCGCGTCATGATATCTCGGAAAAGCATCTGGCAGTGCAGTTGCTTGGTGATGGTTTGGCGATGATGTTTATTCTGGCAACATTCGTAGGCGGCTTATCTGTGGCTGTTGATACCCTTGCGGGGGAACGCGAGCGCCATAGCATGCAGCCACTATTAGCACAGCCTGTTACTTCTATGGCCGTTATACTTGGTAAACTTGGGATGGTGTCCAGCTTTAGTATCATTGGTACAGTGTTAATGGTGACAACAACAATGACGACTATGTCATTCATCCCTGCGGAAATGTTACCTCTTTCCATCTACATTGATGCATCAACAATCACTCTTTTGCTGATGCAGCTTATTCCGTTTGCGATTTTCATTGCAGCTTGTCAGCTCTTTATCAGCATTCAGGTGAAGAGCTTCAAAGAAGGACAGAGTTATATCTCGATGTTCATGTTTGTGCCGATGTTTGTGGCTTATCTTAAGATATATGGCAGTGCTAAACTGCCACCAGTTGCGAACTATTTCCCGGTGATGACTGATATGGAAAGCATTAGCAGCCTGTTGTTCACTGGTGAATTTGCAGCGACTAACTTCTTTATCTCAGTTGCAATTAGTGTTGTAGGAGCATTGGTGCTTACGTGGTTTACATCGCGTAAACTGCAGAGCGAAGTACTCTTGGACGCAGCGTAAAATAATAAAAAGCCAGTTACCTGTTGTAGCTGGCTTTTCTTTTCTGGTAGATGCAGTTTTATATTCTATCACTGCTTGGATGTGTATTTAAGATATGAATTTCAAAGGGATACTTCAGGAGCATAGCGCTATGCTTGGCCGTATCGTCTCATCTTATGAGGCTGATAAGGCTTTGCAACAGGAGCTTATGCAGGAAGTATCATTGGCGCTTTGGCAAGCGCTACCAAAATTCAAAGGCGAGGGAAGCATGAAGGGATATATTGCCCGTATTGCTCAGAACCGCTGTATTTCACATGTAAGTAAAGCCGTAAAACAGCCGAAAAGCGCTGAACTTGATACGAATATCCCGTGTGGGAGCGCCTCTATTGTTGAAACTCTTGAGAAAGACCAGCAGCGCCGATTGCTTCTGAATGCCGTGCGGCAACTACCTCTTTCACTCAGAGAGGTTACGACACTTGCTCTTGAAGGGTTCTCTCACCGGGAAATCGGTGAGGCACTGAATATCAGTGAAAATAACGCGATGGTGCGTTTCAGTCGTGCGAAGGCCGAGTTGAAGAAAGCTTTGGCAAGAGGATAGACCATGACAGACAATAATAATGATATGAAACCGATGAACGACGATATGCCAGAGTGGGATGACCTGCAGGAGATGTGGCAGGAACAAAGCCCTGATATTGATATGGGTAAACTAGCTCGTAACGCTCGCTTTGTATGGTGGCGTATGCGTTTCAATTTCATTACTGAGGTTGCAGCTTGTATCTTTGGTTTGGCTGTTTTCGCTACCTTCTTTGATATCAACTCTCTTGCGACTACGCTGTTTGCCATCTTTGGGGTCAGCTTCTGTATTATAAGCTTGTGGGGCGCAGTTTATATCCGCCGTGGTGCTTGGGGTAAGCCTGACGATACGGCGCTTTCTCTTCTCAAATTACAGGTTGCAAGAGCAGAATCTGCGATTAGGTATATTGTTGTAAACAAATATATGAGCTACGGCTCAATAGTGATATTGGCTCTCGGTTATTGGGTCATATATGAAGAACACGGCACGCTTCTGCCCACTGGTAATGATCCTTTCAAGTACTTCTTTCACGGCGTATTGATCGGCCTTGGTATTACAGCCCTGTTATACCCGGTTTTCGGTGGGTTTTATATTCGTAAAAAAGAAGCGTTGATCGCTGAACTTCAAGCACGCATAGATGAACTTACTGAGCTCACCTAAACTTTCTTACCTCTAATGGTTTGCCGCACCATATAGCGTATCGGGTGCAAGCGTTCCTGCACCGGAATAGGCATAGGAACTGGATCCCCGCATATCAGTGCCGCAAGATATTCAGCAGCCAGTGGTGCTTGCTGATATCCTTTAGAACCAAATCCCGTCATAACATAGAGACCCTCTTGATATGGTATTTGGCCCTCTATTTTCGCCTTTGATGTTTTAGCGAGCGGTTCAATAAGGTTTTTTGCTGCATCCCAATCTGGTACAGGGCCGATGAAGGGCAGATAATCTGGAGATGTCGCTCGCAAGCTCTTCCAGGGTTTTGTTGAGGGGGCCGGATCGAAGGTTATACCGGTATTATCTTTTAATTTTTCAAAGATTGCAGCTGTGCTCTCATCGCTTGAGGTCAAGCTAGTACTTGCTTCAAAGGTAGATCCAATGGTTTGCGCCCCAGTGATCGGTGCAGTCACATATCCGCCAAACGCTGTGCTGGTTTGGGGCAGGGCATTATCTTGGTCTACCACCTCAATTTGTCCGGCCTTGGCTGTTAAACCCAGATGATCGCCTACTAAATCAAAAGCAGGAGTATTTGGTCCTGTTGCCAGAATAACCGCGTCAAATTCATAGGTCTGCTTTGCTGTCTTAAGGAGCCATTTATCTTTTTTTGTAGCATGTTCAACGGTTTCAGTAATAACCCTGATATCATTTGTAAGACTGGAAAGGGCTGTTTTGGTCGATAACGAGCCTGATTTAGGGTATACGAGCGCTTCATCTTCAAGTTTTAACCAGTCCTTGTCCCATCCAAGTTTGTTTGCCAACTGAGAGAGCCTCTCTCGCTCTTCGGTGTCTTTGCTAACTAGTTTTACACCTTTGTTTTCAGCAAATGCCGCCACGTATGGTGGATAGCTGCAGGCATGAATGAAGGCAGAAGTAATGAAGCGTTCGGCAGGTTGTTCTCCAAGCTGAAAAGCAGGAGCCATAATCGCAGCTGGCACGTTGCTGCCAGTTGGTGAGGCATCTTTAAAAAGGGTAACATTACGCCCTTTACGTTGAAGGGCTGAAGCCAATGCTGAACCTGCAATCCCTCCACCAATAATAGCTATTTCACCTTTTGGTGCTGGCTTTGTAGCCTGCATCCAGTGTGCTCGCTTCGGTTCGATCTGCTGAATGTGCTTATCAAAGATGCCGACTAATCTTTCGCGTTTACGGCCGTATCCCTTAGTTTTATCAACTATGAAGCCTCGATCCCTAAGGCCGCGTTTAACGAAACCAGCGGCAGTGAATGTTGCGAATTTTGTGCCCGGTATTGAAAGACGGGCGATCTGATCGAACACATCATCAGACCACATATCAGGGTTTTTAGCCGGGGCAAAACCATCAAGAAACCAGCCGTTAACAGTGGCATCAAGTTCGCTATAACATTTGGCGCTGTCCCCAAACATGAGGAGCAACTCGATTTTTCCGTCTTCAAAATAGCGGTGATGAAACCCTTCAGAAGGTGCGGGCCACGCAGCACAGAGCGCTTGGGAAAACTCTGCAAGCTCAGGGAAGGTAGCATGAGCTTTTCTAAGAGCCTCTTCAGAAAGCGGATATCCTTCTACTGAGATAAAGGTAAGTCTGCCTTTGGCGCCTGAGGCGAGAAAAGCTTTGTAGGTGGCAAGAAAGTTCAAGCCAGTGCCAAATCCTGTTTCTGCGATGACAAAATGCTCAGTATCCATCCATACATCAGGAGCGCCAATACCTTTCAGGAAAACAAAATCAGTTTCTGAAAGGCCATCTTCCTCTGAGTAATAAACATCACCAAACGCTGGAGCCATGGGGGCATTGCCGCGCCATTCCAGAGATGCTTCACTGAGTTTTTTTACCATAACAGACCTCATTTTTGCTTTTTAATACTCGGTCATTGGGCTTTTGTCTGCTTTGAATTAGATAAACAATAAGGAAAATTACCCAGCTATACGCTGGGACTGGAAGGTAAAGGGGGATTGTATGCTGTATTCACTTGAGGGCGTGACACCTGAAATTGCGAAAACTGGGTGGACTGCTCCAACAGCAACAGTGATTGGTAATGTTAGCTTGGCTGAAGAAGCCAGTATTTGGTTCAATTGCACCATCAGAGGCGATAATGATCCGATCAATATCGGCAGCCGAAGCAACATCCAAGATAACAGCGTACTTCACACGGATATTGGTGCACCCATCAATATCGGGGAGGGGGTAACAGTTGGCCATAAAGTAATGCTTCATGGCTGTACGATCGGCGAAAACACTCTAATCGGGATGGGGAGCACGATCCTGAACCACGCAAAAATCGGCGCCAATTCTATTGTCGGTGCCAATAGCTTAGTAACAGAAGGAAAAGAGTTTCCAGAGAATGTTTTAATCGTTGGTAGTCCTGCTCGCGTAGTGCGCGAACTTAAGCCAGAAGAGCTTGAAATGATTAAGAAATCTGCTCATGTCTATGTAGAGAATGCGAAGCGTTTTCAAACAGGGCTGAAAGAAGTGAAGATTTAGCTAGATAGTTCACAAGTTTCGCTTTAAAGGTTAGGTTTGTCTGTACCGTAGTATGCGAGGGGCGTGTGTCCGATATTAATAATTTGCGCCATTTGGAGCTTAAATCTCGGGAAGAGATTGCAAGCAAGATTGGGCGAATAATTGCATCAGATTCATCTGCCTCCGATAAAGAGGCCGCGTTTGAACTCGCGCGTACCTTAGTTGAAGATGCTGCGGTCTCTGTTAGATCCGCTCTTGCTGCGGAACTACGTGTCTGTAATTTCCTGCCCCCTGAATTAGTCTCATCACTCGTTAATGATGTTGATGAAATATCATTGCCGTTTCTTGTGGCGTCAGATGCTATGGATGATGAGTTTCTAGAGGATATTATCCGCAATTGTGGAGATAATGCGCAGGAAGCTGTTGCTACGAGGCAAGGTATTTCTGAGGCAGTCAGTTATGCGATTTGTGATGTCGCTTGTAAATCAGCTGTTGAAATCCTCATGGAAAATGAGACAGCAGAAGTTTCTGAGCGCGGCAGTGAACGTGTTATGGAGCGTTTCCCGGAAGAGCGCAGTTTGTTGGAAAAACTTTCTCAGCGTTCTGATTTGCCAGCCGATTTGGCAGAACGCATTATTTTCAAGGTTTCACGGCAGTTCGGGGAATATCTGGTTAAGAAGTTCCGTATTTCTACAGATTATGCATCCTATTTGGCGTCTATCGTAAATCGGCAGGTGTTTAACCAAACGCTGGAAATGGCCCCGCTTTCAGAGGTGGAAAACTACCTCAAACAATTACGTGGTGAAAATGCGCTGAATTCTGACGTTCTTTTGAATTATATGCAGAGCCGAAATGTGCGACTGTTCACAGCAGCAATAGCGGTATTAATTGATAAGCCCTTTTCAAGCGTAGAACCTGTTCTTGCTCGCGGCGATAAAAAGATAATGGCCCGCCTTTTTGAAACAGCTGGTTTTTCTAAATCTGTTGTTGGTGTGCTGTTGATTGCTTACGAAAGGTTGTTGCGGGGGCACTAAATAATTGGAGTGAGTTTTGACTATTTCCTGCCAGCGCCATCTTTTCGATATTCCTTCTGATATTTGTTACCTTAACGCATCTTACATGACGCCGCTCACCCTTAAGCAGGCGGAAGTGGGCGAGGCTGCCCTCAAACGATGCATGCAGCCCTGGACCGTGAGCCCTCAGGACTTTTTCGATACTGTCCAGCCGGTGAAGGACCTTTCAGCCCGAATGTTTGGGGTTAATCCTGAAGATATGGCTGTTATTCCTTCGGTGAGTTACGGCATCGCAAGCGCCGCGAAAAACATTAAACTGGAAGCCGGACAGAAGATTATCCTTCTCGAACATCAATTTCCCTCAAATGTCTATGAATGGCGTGATTTAGCTGAAGCACAGGAAGCTTCAATTATCACTGTTCCAACACCTGAAAACCATGATTGGACTTCCGCAATTCTTGAGGTGCTTGCTGAAGAAGGAGAGGCTGCTGGTTTGTTGGCGCTCGCAAATGTGCATTGGTCATCTGGCGCTCTTTTCGATCTGAAAGCTATCTCTGTTGAGTGCAGAAAAAATGGTGTTTCGCTTGTGCTGGACCTTACCCAATCAGCAGGCGCAGTCCCAATTAATCTGTCGGAAATTGATCCCGATTTCGCGGTGATTGGTAGCTATAAATGGATGATGGGCCCATATAGCATGGGGGTCATGTATGTACCGCCACGTAACCAGCAAGGCAGGCCGCTTGAACAGAACTGGATCGCCCGTAAAGATAGTGAAAATTTCAGCCAACTTGTTGACTATAAAGATGGGTATCAACCGGGTGCCACGCGGTTTGATATGGGGGAGAAATCCAACTTTATTCTAAGCCCTGTTTATGCAGAAGGTATTCGTCAGCTTCTTGAGTGGGGTGTGGAAAATATCGCAACTTCAATTGATGCGCTGAATATGAAGCTTGCTGCTATTTGTGTAGCTGCCGGATTTGAGCCAATTGAAACAGCATACCGATCACCAAATATTTTGGGAGTTCACGTGGGAAAGCGTGCAGATGAAGTGCTTGGTAAACTTAAAGAAAACAATATTTCGGCTGGTATCCGCGGGGACATGTTGCGCCTTGCTCCACACCTATGGGTGAATGAAAATGACCTCGATCGTTTTGAAAGTGTTTTTAAAAGCTTGAAATAGTCTGTTTCGATCTGAAGCGTTGTTTCAAAATGGCACATATTTCGATTAAAATATCTGTAGTTTTTTGAAACGTGTCTAATTAAGGTATTGATATATATGGTTTTTATTTTTGGCACGCTTAATGCTGTTATATAAGTGTCTTGGAAATCTTTGCCTGAGGTGACAAGACGTGATTTGAAGAGCCTGCTTCCATTTTGCCTGAGTGGAGCAGGCTCGACTTATCAGCGGGCAGGAGCAATCCTGTCCGTTTTTTTATTGCCAAATCCCTGTGCAGTAGAATAGCTTCCCTCGCTCGGGGGAAGTGAAGGAAGTTCCGTGAAAAGAAAACTAATCTACGACAACGGTTTTTTCCGTGGTCTTTTGCATGTGATTGCGAAAGCGTTTCTTAGGGTGACTGGATGGACCGTAATTGGGGAAGCACCAAACGATAAAAAATATGTGGTGATCGCAGGGCCTCACACCAGTAACTGGGATTTCCCTCTCTTTATTGCTGTTGCTGGATATTTAAAGCTTAGGCCTTCTTTCCTTGGAAAAGATAGTTTGTTTAAGGGGCTGCACGGTAGGTTTTTCTACTATATGGGCGGTATCCCTGTTTACAGGGAAGGACCGGAAGCTGCTGATATTGTAGATCAGGCGATAAGAGCTTTTGCTGGTAATGATGAACTGATTTTAGGTATTGCGCCAGAAGGTACCAGGTCAAAGGTAGAAAAGTTAAAATCAGGTTTTTACCGGATTGCAGAAGGGGCTGGGGTGCCTATTCATATGGCCTATCTGGATAGTGAAAAGAAAGAAATTGGTTTTGGTCCGCGGTATGTACCTTCTGGGGATATGGCGAAGGATATGGAAGAAATCTACCAGTTTTACAAAAGCAAACCCGGTGTAAAGCCAAGGAATAACTAAAATAAAGAACCCGGATTCATTATACCTTTTGGATCAATTGCTTGTTTGATTGCTTTCATCATGGAAAGCGCCGTGTTTGATTTGGTTCTGGCCAGTTCTTCCCGTTTAAGTGTGCCAATACCGTGTTCCGCCGAAATAGAACCACCATACTTGATCGTGAGATCATGAATAAGCCTGTTCATTTCTTCCCAGTTGGCTAAATACTCAGCTTTATCAGCGCCTTCCGGCTGCATTACATTAAAGTGGAGGTTTCCGTCCCCTAAATGCCCGAAAGGGGTAGGGCGACAGCTAGGGAAATGTTCCGCAAGCAGGGCTGTGGCTTCCTCAATGAAGGCGGGGATTTTGGAAACTGGTACAGAAATGTCGTGCTTGATACTGCCGCCGACATATTTCTGGGCCTCTGACATGCTTTCTCTGAGTTTCCAGAATGCTGAGGTTTGAGTTTCTGATTGAGCAACAGCACCGTCCTTAATAAGTCCTTGTTCAAAGGCCTTTGCCACCCAGTCATCCATGCTTTCTGTAAGAAGTTTGTCTGCTGCGCTGGTTGCTACTTCCATCAGTACATACCAGTTACATGCTGTATCCAGCGGGTTCTGTGTCCCTTCAATATGCTCAAGGACAAACTCTAACCCTGTATGCGGCAAGATTTCAAAAACGGAAACCCGGTCGCCAGATGCCGTGCGGGCGCTTGAAAACAATGAAAGAGCATCTTGTGGTGTGTTAACACCCAGCCAGAATGTATGTTTCTGCATTTCAGCGGGATATAATTTGAAGGTGATACGGGTGATAACGCCCAAAGTGCCCTCCGCACCGATAAGGAGCTGGTTAAGCGCATAGCCGGTGTTGTCTTTTCTGAGCGATGAAAGATCACTGAAAACCTCACCGTTTGGCAGTACAGCTTCAAGGCCAAGTGTTAATGCACGTGTAGTGCCGTAACGAATAACATGCACACCACCAGCGTTTGTAGATACAATGCCTCCCGCTGTACAGCTTCCCTCGGAGGCGAGTGACAATGGAAACAGAAGTCCGTGTTCTGCTGCCGCTGACTGGATGGCGCTAACGGTTACACCTGCATCAACGGTGACCGAGAAATCTTCAGCATCCACACTGATATGTTTGTTAAGGCGTTTGGTGCTGAGAATAACTTCATTGCGACCTTCAAGGCCTGCAATACCCCCACCAACAAGGCCAGTATTACCGCCTTGCGGTACAATAGCGATGTGGTGTTCATCACAGTAACGAACGATATTTCGTACGTCTTCTGTGCTGGATGGCATCAAGAGGATAGGGGCCTTGCCAATAAATTTATCCCGCCATTCTCTTACATGAGGGTAGATAGCTTCCTGATCTATTGTTGTGCCTTTGGCCCCCAACATATCCGTAAAAGCATCTATATGGCGTTGGTCTAACATCAATTGTTCCTTGGGGCGGCGGCTCGTTCCAGCCGGTCATTAAGGGCAATACCAATACCGTGATTGGGAATGGATGTAACGGCGATAGTTTTTGTATTCTTCGCGTCGGCTTCTCTGAGCATATTAAACAGGTTTCTTGCAGCTTCGGCAAAGTCACCGCTTGGGCTCAGATTAATGTCACAATCTACATCACCAAACCCAATCAATGTCTCGCCTTCTTTTCTTTCTGAAGCATTTAGGCGAACAGCGGAATTAGGGGCATAGTGGCTTTTAAGCTGGCCCGGTGCAGTAATCGTACTGTCTTCCCGGTTATGCACTGCCATGCCCATGGTCTCGGCGATATCTTCAGCCGTTAATGTACCGGGGCGGAGCAGTGTGAGTTTATCACCTTCCACGCCGATGATGGTGGATTCAATGCCCACATTGGTAGAACCTCCATCAATAATCATTGCGATCTTACCACCTAAGCCTTCTTCCACATCTTTTGCTGTGGTTGGTGATAGCTTCCCCGACGGGTTTGCACTTGGTGCGGCGATAGGGCGATCAAGGCTTTCAATGATACCGCGTGTGGTTTCATTATCAGGGCAACGTACTGCTAGAGTAGGTAGTTTGGCGGAAACAGTATCAGAAATACCGTTTTCATCACGGCGCGGCAGAACCAGCGTAAGAGGACCCGGCCAATAGTGATTCATCAGTTTTTGTGCATTTTCGTTAACGTAAACGTAATGATCAGCCATCTGAATCGAAGAAACATGGCAAATAAGAGGATTACTTGAAGGTCTGCCTTTTGCGGTATAAATTTGCTGCACCGCAATATCATTGAGAGCATCTGCCGCTACGCCGTAAACAGTTTCGGTGGGAATAGCCACCAATTCACCAGCAATTAATTGTTCGACAGCGCGCGAAATCGCCCCATCTTCACTGGAGAATACGACTTGAGTTTTCTTTGTTGCCATGCACAAATCTCAACTGAGGGACAAGGATTACATCAATTCTAACGGCCACAGAGCCGGATACAGGTTTATTATGCTGATAGGCCAGCTGTAAAGGGCTGGCAATGCCTTTGTAGGAAGTTTGCACATGAGCGAATATCGCGCACCACTTGAAGAAATCACTTTTGCTCTGGAAACTGCTGGTGGAATGGCTGACTGGACAAGCCTTCCTGGCTGTGAAGAAGCGGGGCCTGAACTAGCCTCTGCAGTTCTTGAGGAAGCAGGAAAACTGGCATCAGAAGTTATCTCGCCCACAAACAAGGTCGGTGATCTTGAAGGTGCTGTTCTGCAGGATGATGGTACAGTAAAAACACCAGATGTCTTCAAACCAATGCAACAGTCATTTGTTGAAGGTGGATGGCCGACACTTGCTGCAAATCCTGCATTTGGTGGGCAGGGGCTTCCGAATGCTCTCGCTATTGCTGTTACTGAAATGATGACATCTGCAAACATGGCCTATAGCCTTCAGCAGATGCTGACGAGCGGTGCGATTGAAGCCATTGAAGCACATGCCACTGCTGAACAGTGTGAAAAATACCTTCCCAAAATGGTGTCTGGCGAATGGACGGGTGCCATGAACCTTACTGAACCAAGTGCAGGTTCTGATGTAGGGGCTCTAAGAAGTAAGGCAGAGCGCCTGCCTGATGGCTCATATAAAGTTAAAGGCCAGAAAATTTTCATTACATGGGGTGATCATGATCTAGCAGAAAACGTGATCCATCTCGTGCTCGCACGGTTACCGGATTCGCCTGCTGGCACTAAAGGCATTTCTATGTTCCTTGTACCTAAATTCCATGTAAATGACGACGGTAGCCTTGGCGAACGTAATGATGTGAAGGTTGCAAGTCTTGAGCATAAGCTCGGCATCCATGCAAGCCCAACATGTGTGATGGCTTTTGGCGAAGAAGATAATTGTATCGGCTATCTGGTTGGTGAAGAAAATCAAGGCATGCGCAATATGTTCACCATGATGAACCATGCGCGTATTCAGGTTGGCCTTGAAGGTGTTGCTATTTCAGAGCGCGCTTATCAGCAAGCAGTTTGGTATGCGAACGACCGTGTTCAGTCAGCAGCGATTGGATCACCCTCTCGCGAGCCGGTCACTATTATCCACCATCCGGATGTTCGCCGTATGCTGATGACTATGCGCGCGCAAACGGAAGCATGCCGAGCTATTGTTTACCGAAATGTTTGGGCGCTGGACCGTGCTCATAAAGCGGAAAGTGAAGAGGAACGCCGCCGAGGTGCTGCTGAAGCGGATTTGCTCACGCCAATTTCCAAAAGTTACTCCACAGATATTGGTGTTGAAATGTCGTCTCTTGGTGTGCAGGTGCATGGCGGCATGGGCTTTGTTGAAGAAACGGGTGCTGCACAGCATTATCGGGATAGCCGGATTGCGCCAATTTATGAAGGTACCAACGGTATTCAAGCGCTTGACCTGGTTGGCCGTAAATTGCGCGCTGATGGTGGTGTGCACTGGCAGGGTCTGATTGCTGAAATGGAAGCATTTATCAGCGCCCTTGGTGGGAAAATGGCAGGCAGTAAAGCTGGCCTTGCTGCTGGTGTGGCAGCGCTTAAGGCTGCGGCTGATGTGCTTGTTGCAAACGGGAATGAAGGCATGGTTGAAACAGCTGCAGCTGCAACACCATATTTGCGCTTGTTTGGCACTGTCCTTGGCGGTTATATGCTCACTAAACAGGCTGTTGAAGCAGAGCGCAGGTTGGATGCCGGGGAAGGTAATCCCCAATTCCTGAATGCGAAGATGACAACAGCGACATTTTTTGTTGAGCAGTTAGTGCCGCAAGCGGTGGCGCTGCTGGAGAATGTGAAAGCGGGTTCTGCATCCATGATGGCAATGGATAACGAAGCATTCGTCCGTAACTAATATTCTAAAATACCGAGGGCCAAGATATATGACCGAACAGGATAATCTGGAGAAACCAGAAGCCAAGGCGCAACAGGTTGCGGACCATAGAACCGCACCACAAACATGGTCGCGTGGTGATGAAAATCTGGATTACCCTTTTGGCGAAGATGTACCTGATGCTGAGAATACCTTTGAAATAGCAAAAGGCGTGCACTGGGCGCGAATACCGCTTCCTTGGTCGCTTGACCATATCAACGTTTATTTGTTCGATGAAGGTGATGGCTGGACTGTTGTAGATACCGGCTCACGCGGTGATCGAGGCAGGGAAGCTTGGGAGCAGCTTGAAAACGGGTTGATGGGCGGCAGGCCAATCAAACGTATCATTGCTACCCACCTGCATCCTGATCATTTGGGGCTGGCAGGCTGGCTTGTTGAACGTCACGGCGCTGAATTCTGTATTACGCAAACTGAATATCTGATGGCACAACATCTGTGGATGAGTGCAAGCAGTGATTTTCCAGACGAAGAAATAGATTTCTTCTTTAAGGCTGGTGTGAACCCCGATCTTGAACAAATGATCCGCTCCGCGGGTTTCGGGAATTTTAAAAAAGGTGTTCACAAACTACCATACCAGTACACACGTCTTGAAGATGGCAGTGAAATCACCATTGGTGGCAGGCGGTGGCGTGTGCTCGTTGGAAGAGGGCACTCGCCGGAGCATGCCTGCCTTCTCTGTATCGATGAACCGTTGATGATCTCTGGTGATCAAATTTTGCCGCAGATTACCTCTAATGTTTCCGTTTACGCTCGTGAGCCTATGGCAAACCCTCTCGGACACTGGATCGCCAGCCTTGAACGAATGAAGCAAATCAAGGCTGACCCTCTGGTAATGCCGTCCCACGGCCCTGTGTTCAGGAACCTGCATAACCGGCTTGATACACTAGTGAACAGCCATATTGGTAAGCTTGAAAAACTGTACGAATGGTGCGCTGAAAGCCGAAGCCCGGTAGATACATTCCCAGCACTTTTTAAACGCAAAATCACTGGGTTTGATTTCTTTATGGCGCTGGGCGAAGCGATTGCGCATTTGCATCTGCTTGAGGCCTTGGGCCTGCTTGAGCGTGACTTTGATGGTAGTGTTTATAGCTTTAAGGCGTCGGGAAACATGGAAGTGACAGATATTGTTGCTGCAACTCTACAGCTTCCCGGTATGGCACTTAGAAAAATTGAAGAAGCTCTCTCTTAATAGCTCCGAAACTGCTTTACTGCATGTGGTGAACAGTCCTATATAGGCATCTGAATATATGGGCCTTTCATAACTATTAGGGGATATAGATGAGCGACGTGCAAATCGGCGGAAAAGCTATTGCAGATCTTTCTTTTGAAGAAGCAATGGGCGCGCTGGAGCAAGTGGTGGCAAAACTGGAATCAGGGAATGCACCGCTGGAGCAATCTATTGACCTTTATACACAAGGCACACAGTTGAAAGCGCACTGCGAAGCAAAGCTCAAGGATGCGCAGGCAAAAATCGAGAAAATCACTCTGGATGAAAATGGCACCGCCGCTGGCACACAGCCATTTGATGTGGAATAGGCCAAATCCGTGGAAGCAGCATTAAAGCAGGCACTTTCGGCAACTTCCGTTGCTGTTGAGAAAGTTCTGGACCCTATTCTGAGGGTACCGGATGGTCCTGAGGCAAAAGTATATGAGGCGATGCGACACGCTGTGTTTAACGGCGGTAAACGGCTTCGCCCGTTATTGGTTCTGGCGAGCGCTGAACTGTTTGGAGTTGAACGTTCCTGTGCGCTCCGCGTAGCGGCAGCTATTGAATGTGTTCACTGTTATTCGCTTGTGCATGATGATCTGCCTGCTATGGACGATGATGACTTGCGCCGCGGCAAGCCAACTGTTCATGTCGCGTTTGATGAAGCGACAGCTATTCTTGCGGGTGATGCACTTCTTACTATTGCTTTTGAAATTCTTTCTGATGAGAAAACTCATCCAGATCCACGTGTCCGCGTAGAACTTGTTAAAGCACTTTCAAAAGCTGCTGGAGCGGCGGGTATGGTTGGTGGCCAGATGATTGATCTATCCGCGGAAGATCATGATCTTTCCGAGCATGATGTGTTCCGCTTGCAGAATATGAAAACTGGCGCGCTGATTAGTTTTGCATCTGAGGCAGGAGCCATTATGGCGCGCGCCAGCAAACAAGCGCACGCCAGCCTACAGGGTTATGCCCGTGATGTGGGACTAGCGTTTCAGATTGCTGATGACCTTCTCGATGTGGAAGGTACAGAAGAAGAGGTTGGCAAGGCTGTTGGCAAAGATGAGGGGGCAGGGAAGGCAACTCTTGTGGGCATTCTGGGTATTGAACGCGCACGCCAGCAAGCCCAGATATTAGCAGATCAGGCTATTGATCATTTATCGGATTTCGACGATAAAGCCCTGCTTTTGCGTGCTGTGGCGCATTTTGCTATAAATCGTCGCACTTGATAGGCCCTAAGCAAAAGTAGTAATAATAAATATAAGCAGAGACGAAAAGATCGCTGCAATGAAGGATTGAAAGTTGAGCGTACGCCCCGATACACCTTTGCTGGATAAGGTTCCAACACCCGAAGAGCTTAGAAAACTGCCGAAAGAACAGCTACAGGAATTAGCTGATGAACTTCGTGCGGAGATGATTAGCGCTGTTTCAACGACTGGAGGCCATTTTGGGGCAGGCCTTGGTGTTGTTGAACTTACAGTAGCACTGCATTATGTGTTTAACACGCCGGAGGATCGTTTGATCTGGGATGTAGGTCATCAGGCCTATCCGCATAAAATTCTTACTGGTCGCCGCGATAAAATTCGCACCATTCGCCAGCCAGAAGGCCTTTCGCCTTTTACCAAGCGTGGTGAAAGCGATTACGATCCGTTCGGCGCAGGGCATTCATCAACGTCTATTAGTGCCGCACTTGGTATGGCTGTTGCCAACAAAATGGCTGACAAACCAGGTAAGGCTATCGCAGTTATTGGTGATGGTTCCATGAGTGCCGGTATGGCGTATGAAGCCATGAACAATGCCAAACAGGCTGGCAATCAGCTTGTTGTTATCTTGAATGATAATGATATGTCGATCGCCCCCGCTGTTGGTGGCTTGAGTGCATATCTCGCTAAAATCATCAGCTCCAAACCATTTATGGAAATGCGCGACTGGGGCAAGAAGATGATTGAGCTTCTACCACGCCCACTTGCTGATCGTGCCCGTCAGGCGGAGGAATATGCCCGCGGAATGGCAACAGGCGGTGGTACGCTGTTTGATGAACTTGGTTTCTATTATGTTGGCCCGATTGATGGCCACAATATGGATCACCTTTTGCCTGTGCTTGAGAATGTTCGCGATGCCATTGATGGTCCGATCCTTGTGCACGTGGTAACGGAAAAAGGTAAAGGCCATCCGTTTACTGAGCCTAATGTTGAAAAATACCATGCGGTGCCACAGTTTGATGTGGTGACAAAAGAGCGTAAGAAATCAACACCAAAAGCGCCAACTTACACCAATATCTTTGCTGAAGAACTTATCCATCAGGCTGGTAAGGATGATAAGATCGTAGCGATCACTGCTGCGATGCCATCTGGTACGGGGCTTGATAAATTTGAAAAAGCTTATCCAGACCGCATGTTCGATGTAGGCATTGCCGAGCAGCACGCTGTTACATTCGCGGCGGGTTTGGCAGCAGAAGGCTATAAGCCATTTGCAACTATTTATTCCACGTTCCTGCAGCGTGCCTATGACCAAGTAGTGCATGATGTAGCGGTACAAAAACTTCCTGTGCGCTTTGCTATTGACCGCGCTGGTCTCGTGGGTGCTGACGGCCCAACACACGCGGGCTCTTTTGATGTAACGTATCTTGCAAGCTTACCGCATATGGTGGTGATGGCAGCTGCTGATGAAGCTGAACTTAAGCATATGATTGCGACAGCAGCATCGATTGACGATCGTCCTTCTGCGGTACGTTACCCGCGCGGTGAAGGCCTCGGTGTTGAAGTTCCAGCGGAAGGTACTGTTCTCGAAATTGGTAAAGGCCGTATTGTTAAAAAAGGTACATTTGTTGCGATTGTTTCTCTTGGTGCACGCCTTGGCGAAGCATTAAAAGCTGCGGAAGACCTGGAAAGCCGAGGGCTTTCCACAACAGTGGCTGATGCTCGCTTCGCGAAGCCTGTTGATGAACAAATGCTGCGTGATTTGGCTGCAAGCCATGATCTGCTTCTAACAGTGGAAGAAGGTTCCATCGGCGGCTTCGGTGCACACGTGATGGATTTCCTTGCGGGTGAGGGCATCCTTGATGGGCACCTTAAGGTACGTGCGCTTAAGCTTCCAGATGCGTTCCAGGATCACGGTAAGCCAGATGACATGTATGAAGAAGCAGGCCTGAATGCTTCCGGTATTGTTGAAGCTGTTCTTAAGGCGCTTGGCCGTAATGATGTTGGGCGGTCTAAAACAGCAGCTGGCGCTGAATAACTGAAAGATACACCATGAGCGGAAAGACCCGTGCAGATGTAGCGCTCGTTGATCGCGGGCTTGTTGAATCGCGAGCCAAGGCGCAGGCGCTGATTATGGCGGGCGTTGTTTTCTCCGGCGAGATAAAAATCCTAAAAGCGGGCCAGCAAATCAAGGAAGGCCAAGCTCTTGAGGTGCGCGGAAAAGACCATGACTGGGTAAGCCGTGGTGGGCTTAAGCTTGAAAAAGGCCTTAAAGAATTTATTGTCGAACCAAGGGGTTACACAGTTATTGATGTAGGTTCTTCCACTGGCGGTTTTACAGATGTTTCGCTTCAGAATGGTGCAGAGAAAGTGTTCGCCGTTGATGTAGGCCACGGCCAGCTTGCCTGGAAACTACGAAATGATGACCGGGTTGTGGTGCTTGAACGCACAAATGCTCGCTATTTGACAGAGGAAGAAATCACCGAACCAGTTGATATGGTGGTGTGTGACGCCAGTTTTATTTCCCTTCGTACGGTGCTTCCAGCAGCCATGGGTTTTGTGAAACCGGGTGGTAAGCTGATTGCTCTTATTAAACCACAATTTGAAGTGGGCAAAGAGAATGTAGGCAAGGGCGGCGTGGTACGCGACCCGGCCCTTCACCAGATGGTATGTGATGAAACCCGCGATTGGCTTGATGGCCTTGAAGACTGGAACGCAGTCGGGATAACTGAAAGTCCCATCAAAGGACCTGAAGGTAATATTGAATTCCTGATTTATGGTGAGAAAATCGGTGGCTGATACACTTTCCATTGAAATTACATCTCTTGGTGCTCAGGGGGACGGTGTAGGCAGTAGCGGTGACGTGCCTGTTTATGTAGCAAACACCGTACCGGGTGATAAAGTCACTGCTGAAGTTCAAGAAACCAAGCGGAACGGCATTTACGCGGAGTTGGTGTCGATTAATGAGCCAAGCGTGCACCGTGTGGAGCCTGTTTGTAGCCACTTTGGCAAGTGTGGCGGATGCCAGCTTCAGTATCTGGAAAGCGATTTTTATAAAAACTGGGTGAAAGAACGCGCTGTTATGGCGCTCGCACATCACGGTTTTGGCGGATCATTAGTGCGTGACCCGGTTATTACGCCGGAAGGTAGCCGCAGACGCGTGGCGCTAAAGGCGCTTAAGCTTGGCAACAGTACTGTTCTCGGCTTTAACGCACATAAAAGCCACCAGATCATTGATCTTAAAGAATGTTTTGTTGCTCGACGTGAAATTACCAGCCTTCTGAAACCGCTTCGTAGCGTGCTCAATACAGTGCTTAAAGTGCGTAATCAGGCAGAAGTTCATTTAACTCAAACGGCTACTGGCATTGATATGCTTGTTGATGCGCCTATTGAGCTTGATCTGGCCGCGCGTGAAGCGCTTGTAGATTTCGCGAATGAACATGATTTAGCAGCGATCCACTGGCGTGATCAGGGCTTTCTTGATCCTGTGATCATCCGCCGCAATCCTGTAATGGATATGGCGGGCGCTATGGTAGGACTTAATCCTGCATCTTTCATTCAGGCGAGTGACGAGGGGGAAAATGCACTTGTCGCTGCAGTTGTTGAAGCATGCGAAGGATATGGCCGTGTGGCTGATCTTTTCTGCGGAATGGGCACTTTCACATTCCCTCTCGCCAAAGATCATCAGGTGTTAGCGGTTGAAGGCGCGAAGCAGCCGCTGGACAGCTTGCAGGCAGGTGCTAATTTTGCGACAGGCTTTAAGCAGATTATTGCCAAGCACAGAGATTTGTTCCGTAGGCCAATGACAGGTAAAGAACTCGCAGGGTTTGAAGCTGTTGTGTTCGATCCGCCAAGAGCTGGTGCAAAAGAACAAGCGCAGGAACTAGCAAACTCGGATGTGAAACGAATTGTAGCGGTTTCTTGCAACCCCAACACCTTTAGCCGTGATGCACGTTTTCTTGCGGATGGAGGCTATACGCTTGAATATGTGGTGCCGGTAGATCAATTTTTATGGTCACCGCATCTTGAGCTTGTTGGGGTGTTTACAAAATCCTAATTATTCAGGCTTTCGATAAATTCCTTTGCAATACGGGCGGATTCTTCCGGGATTTCTTCCATGGGTACATGACCTACACTATCAAAGGTAATGAGGGTACTGTTTGGCATGCGTTTATGCATTTCAATTCCGGCTTCGACTGGGATGAGCAGGTCTTTCTCCCCCCAAAGTAGAAGCGTGGGTAGGTTAATTTTTGAGACAGGCAGATCGCCACGATTTTCTCTATAGCTACCAAAACGTTTGCTGGTTGCCGCACGGTTGCCCGGCAGCCGGGCTAGTTCCCAATAACGATCAATCATTTCTTCGGTGATTTTGCTCTGGTCTACAAAACCTTTCTTCAAGCCTTCTTCCACAATGCTGCGCGGGGTGATGTTCAGTAATATCCAGTCTGTGTACCAACGGCCAGCAAGCTCAAAAGCGAGAGGGCGATCAACTTTGCTGCCTTCAGGGGCTGAAATACCAGCGGGATCAACGAGCACTAAGGCTTTCAAGTCCTGTGGGTACATAAGTGCATACTGCAGGCTGGTGCCGCCACCCATACTACTGCCGCCGATGATGAATTTATCAATATTCATTGCGGCTTTGAATTCTCGGAGGAAATTCACAAATGCGCCGTATGTATAGCTATCAGCAGGTGTTGGGCCCGTTAGCCCGTGGCCCGGTAGATCAACAGTATAAATCAAATAGTCGCTGCTGAGAATTTCAACCCAGTCTTCCCATGCATGAAGTGATGAATTGGACCCGTGAATAAGCACAAGGGTTTCACCATTTTCATTGCCTTGCTTCCTGTAGTGCGCATAAGCGCCTGATGGGAGTTCGATAAAATCAGAAGCACCAGTTGCGTATTTGTTAACCAGTTCGTGACGGGGGATATCTGGTGTCCAGAAAATAACCACTACTGCGCCAACGATTAAAATAAGAACTGCAAAGAGATATTTAAGAACCTGCTTCATACCTTCCCCCTATGAATAGAAGAAAGATTACACAGATTTCCTAAAAGCTCAAATTTGCTAGTAGGCTAACCGCATTGTGCGCGGTGCAGCATCATATGATCAGCAAGAACAATAGCCATCATCGCTTCAGCAATTGGTACAGCGCGGATACCAACACATGGATCATGACGACCTTTGGTTACCACATCAATGCTTTCACCGCTGCTGCTTACGCTCTTACGCGGTGTGAGGATAGAACTGGTTGGCTTTACAGAGAAACGAGCCACAATTGGCTGGCCTGTTGAAATACCGCCAAGGATACCACCTGCGTGGTTTGCCCCAAACACTGGTTTACCGTCAGGCCCAGGGTGCATTTCATCGGCGTTTTCTTCGCCGGTGAGGCAGGCTGCGTTCATGCCTTCGCCAATTTCAACGCCTTTTGCAGCATTAATGCTCATAAGGCCAGAAGCCAGATCAGCATCCAGCTTACTGTAAATTGGTGCACCCCAGCCAGCGGGAACACCCTCTGCAACCACTTCAACCACAGCGCCGATAGAACTGCCTGCTTTGCGAATAGCTTCCAGTTCAGTTGCCCATTCCTCGGCTGTTACAGGATCAGGACAGAAAAATGGGTTTTTCCGTACTTCATCCCAATCAAGCCGGTCGCGGTCAATTTTATGGCTACCCATTTGCACCATGCCAGCGCGGATTTTGATACCTTCGCCCAGCGCTTTTCTAGCGACAGCACCAGCTGCAACACGGGCAGCAGTCTCTCGCGCGCTTGAACGGCCACCACCACGGTAATCACGGATACCGTACTTGGTAGTGTAGGTATAATCAGCATGGCCCGGACGGTAGGTTTCAGCAATATTGCCGTAATCTTTTGAGCGCTGGTCTACATTTTCGATCATCAACTGAATTGGCGTGCCGGTGGTTTTGCCTTCAAATACACCGGAAAGGATTTTTACAGCGTCGGGTTCCCGGCGCTGCGTTGTATATTTGGATTGTCCTGGTTTACGTTCGTCCAGATACTTTTGGATATCGGCTTCTGAAAGGTCGAGCATTGGTGGCACGCCATCAACGGTGCAGCCAAGGGCAGGGCCGTGGCTTTCGCCCCAAGTGGTGAAGCGGAATAGTTTCCCAAAAGTATTGAACGACATAAAACTACTTAATCCAGAAGATTGATGAATTCTTTCATGTGTGCATCGTCATTAACCATGCATGTAGTGTTGAAACCAGCATCCACATAGTGTGTTTCGCCAGTAACACCGCTTGAAAGATCAGAAAGAAGATAAAGGCCAGAACCTGCTACATCATCAAGCGTGATGTTGCGGCGCAGTGGTGCGTTTGCTTCGTTGTATTTCAAAAGCATGCGGAAATCACCAACACCAGAAGCTGCCAGGGTTTTCATAGGGCCAGCTGAAAGTGTGTTTACGCGAATACCTTTTTCACCAAGGTCTTTCGCCATATAGCGTGTGCTTGCTTCAAGAGCAGCTTTGGCAACACCCATCACGTTATAGTGCGGGATTGCTTTCTGTGAACCATAATAGGAAAGGGTCAGCATGCTGCCGCCGTTTGCCATCATTTTTTCTGCGCGCTGGGCAACGGCTACGAAGCTGTAGGCAGAGATGTTCATTGTCATCAGGAAGTTATCAAGCGTTGTATCAACATAACGGCCGCGAAGCTCTGACTTGTCAGAATAACCAATCGCATGCACGATGAAATCGATATTATCCCATTTTTCTTTCAGCTTATCGAACATAGCATCAATAGATGCTCCGTCAGATACATCACATTCAGCGAGGAAATCAGAGCCAAGGGATCCAGCGAGTGGAGCAACACGTTTTTTCAGTGCTTCACCCTGGTATGAGAAAGCAAGCTCTGCGCCTTGTTCTGCACATGCTTTTGCAATGCCCCAAGCCATCGAGCGATCATTGGCAACGCCCATAATCAGCCCGCGTTTTCCTTCCATCAATTTTGTCATGACAGTCCCATTTATTGTTTCGGTTATCTGCTGTTTGATAATGTACACCAAGGGATTGATTGGTCAAACAGCATCAGATTCCGATTTTTCGCTTTCCGTATCGGAATCCTCAGTTTCATGAGGGGTTTTAATGCTATTTTTTTCAAAAGTATAGGCAGCATTAAGCTCTCCGCCCAAAATAAAGCCAATACTTATGAGAAAACAGAAAAGTTGTAGGATAACCACACCAGCGAGTGAACCGTAGGTTACGTCATAGTTTCCTGCATACTTCAGGTAAACCGAAAGACCTTTTGCTGTGCCAAAGAGCATAAGCAACGAAAATATGGTACCAGGCAGGTGAGAGGGCTTTTTTACTCTTCTTGGTGTAAGCGAAAAATAAGCAAAATGTAGCCCGAGCATCAATAGAAGGGGGCTGACCAGCAAGCTGAGATATCGCCATATTTCGTTAATGCCGTCTGTAGCGGCATCGGGAAACAGGCTTGTGAAAGCTTTAATAAGTGGCGGACCAAGTACAAGGGTAGACATTGCTGCAATAACGGCAATACCACCAAAGATAACCACACCAAGGCTTTCCAGGCGGCGAATAATGATAGAACGTGCGTATTCCTTGCCGTAGGCTTTGATTAGCACACCGCGTGCTGCTTCAACAACAGCGGCTGCTGTCCAGATAGCAAAAAGGATAGAACCTGTCAGGATTTCGCGGCCTGTGTTTTTCACAACGCCTTGAATAGGGCCATCAATTACCTTGGAAACTTCAGGTGGAAGTACATCCAGCATGAAGGCAATGCCTTCCAGACCGCGTTCTGTTTGCCCGAGAAAACCTGAAAGCGAGATTAAAAAGATAATGAAAGGAAACATGGAAAGCATGGTTAGGAAGGCCATGTTTCCCGCTGCTGCAAGTGCATCATTTTGCATAAAGAGCTTTAAGGCCCTTTGCCAGATATTCAGATGTTTTTTCAGCAGATCCATACAGCTTTATCCAAGCCCGGCTTTTTTCCGAATATTCTCACCGTGCTTTTTGCCCCATTCCTTAATCATGCGTTCCAGTTCCGCATCTCTTTCATTAGGTAGAGTGATTTTAAGAGACACATACATATTGCCAACGGTATCGCCTTTTTTCACACCTTTACCTTTAAGGCGCAAGCGTTTCCCCGTGCTGCTGTTCTTTGGAATGCGGATGGTTAGCCTGCCGCTCGGTGTAGGAACCTGAATATCACCGCCAAGCACTGCCTCATCAAGCGAGATAGGAAGCTCGAGGTGAATATCATTGCCTTCACGGGTATAATAGGGGTGATCAGCCACATGTACTTCGACAAGTGCATCACCTTTAGGAGCACCACCTACACCAGGGCCACCTTGGCCAGATAGTCTGATAACCTGCCCACTTTTAATACCTGCCGGGATTTTAATGTCCACATGGCGGTTATCATTCAGTTTAAGCCGACGGGTGCCGCCCTTGATCGCTTCTTCGAAGCCGATGGTTACTTCATAACTGATGTTCAGGCCTTGTGAGCGACCAGCGGATTTATAAGGGTTTGTTTTTGCGCTAGATGAACGCTTTTCTTTTTTGCCGCGACCAGTGAAGCTGAAAAAATCAGAAAAGATATCTTCCGCATCATCGAAGCCAAAAGAGCCGCGCCTGCGCGTGCCACCAGCAAATCCTGAGCCGCCGCCAAAGCCACCTTGTGGCCCGGAATGAACTCTTTGATTACCATTTTCATCAATTTCGCCGCGGTCATATTTCGCGCGCTGATCAGCATCGCCTAAAATATTATAGGCGGCAGAAACCTCTTTAAAGCGTTCAGCAATCTTCTGATCGTCTTTATTTCGGTCAGGATGGTATTTTTTTGCCAGGGACCGATAGGCTTTTTTAATTTCCTCGTCAGAGGCGCCCTTACTTATCCCCAATCGATTATATAGGTCGCTCATATATGCTGTATCAAACCGTAGAACTGATTACTTCGTACATCTCTATGCCCAATATAATAGGCTTATTGCCGCATACAATAAAATCATGCGACTTGCGCATTTTTTTTAAGCTATTAAATGTTAACGAGTGGTTACGAGGAGTTAGCATAAATGACACAAAAGATGGTTGCATTCGGGAAACCGTTTGAAACGCTTGCTGAATGGCTCAGTGAAGCGGAGAAAAAAGAACTGAATGATCCGACCGCTATGGCGCTTGCTACAGTGAACGAACGGGGTATGCCAAGTGTTCGTATGGTGCTTCTAAAAGGCGCAGATGAAAATGGCCTTGTGTTTTATACTAACCTTGAAAGCCGCAAGGGGCAGGAATTGAGAGCTAACCCTAATGCTGCTCTCTTGTTCCACTGGAAAAGCTTGAGACGGCAAATAAGGGTGGAAGGCGCTGTTGAGCCCGTTACACCTGAGGAAGCGGATATTTATTTTGCAAGCCGTGCGCGGGCAAGCCGTATTGGTGCGTGGGCGTCTAAGCAGTCGTCCGAGATGGAAGGTCGTTTCGAATTTGAAGCTGCGATCGCCAAATATACTGCCAAGTTCGGAGCGGGCGATATTCCACGCCCTGAATTCTGGTCAGGCTTTAGGTTGAAGCCGAAATATTTTGAATTCTGGAACGATAAGATGTTCCGTCTTCATGAACGCAAAACCTATACGCTTAATGATGATGAAAAGGGTTGGGAGCAAGGCGAGATTTATCCCTGATATTATTAGGTAATTCTATCAAATATGAATTTTTTCATGTTTTTGACTTTCCTCTGGATTGAACTAATTTCCTGTGAATATACTCATACGGAAACAGGGGAAGGGGAGTTCCGATGGATGATATTCAGTTTCTTGAAACTTCAGCAGATGTAATTGCTGAAAAGCTTGCAAAACAGCGTGCAGCCTATCTTGCTGAAGGGGGAGTTTCATCCGCGGTTCGGAAAGATCGCCTTCGCCGCGCGCAGGATTGCCTTTTTAATCATAAAGATGAGTTCATTAAATTAATTTCTGATGATTTTGGGAACCGCTCCGCTGAAACCACGTTGTTTGCTGATGTAGCGGCGAGCGCTGGCGCACTCCGTGACGCTATCAAGCATGTTGATCGGTGGATGAAGCCTTCTAAGCGTTCACTTCAGTTTCCGCTTGGCCTGTTGGGGGCAAAGGCTGCTGTTGTGCCGCAGCCAAAAGGCGTTGTTGGCCTTATCACCCCTTGGAACTTCCCGCTTACGATGGTTTTTGTGCCGCTTGCGCAGATGTTGGCTGCTGGTAACCGGGTGATGATCAAGCCGTCTGAAGCCACACCGCGCACATCAAAATTCCTCGCGGAAGTTGTTGCCAAATATTTTGATGAGACTGAAGTAACGGTAATTACGGGTTCAGTACCTACAAGTCAGGCCTTTTCAAGCCAACCATTTGACCACTTGATGTTCACGGGCGCACCGGCTGTGGGTAAACTGATTATGCGAGCAGCTAGCGAGAACCTTACGCCTGTAACGCTTGAACTTGGCGGTAAAAGCCCGGTTGTGGTGGGCAAAAGTGCTGATCTTTCTATGGTGGCGGAGCGTGTGGCGACCATGAAGCATATGAATGCGGGCCAGATCTGCCTTGCGCCAGATTATGTGAATATTGATAAAGCTCGGCGTGATGAATTTGTAGATGTTTACACCAAGAAGGTAGAAAGCATGTACCCGGCCATGCTTTCAAATGATCAATATACCTCTATCATCAGCAAGCGGCACCGGGAGCGTCTTGAAGGTTATATTGAAGATGCCCGCGAGAAGGGCGCAGATGTACGCATTATTAATCCAGCAGACGAGGATTTTGCTGGCCAAAATCAAGCCAACAAACTGCCTTCTGCCCTTATCCTCGATCCTTCTGAGAATATGAAGGTTATGCAGGAAGAAATTTTTGGCCCGATCTTACCTGTACGCACATATGAAAGCACAAGTGAAGTGATTGAGTATGTGAATGATCATGAACGCCCACTGGCTCTCTATTATTTCGGGCAGGATGCCGCGGAAGAGCATGAAGTGCTTACACGTACGACATCTGGCGGTGTAACAGTGAATGATGTTCTTTGGCACGGTGCCCATGAGACACTACCGTTCGGCGGAGTAGGTAACAGTGGTATTGGCCATTATCACGGTTATGAAGGTTTCCTTGAATTTAGCCACCAGAAATCCGTGCTCAAGCATCCAAAACTTAGTATTGGTAATCTGCTTGGGGTGGTGCCACCATATACGAGCAAACTTACCAAAAATATTGAGCGCCAATTGAAACGCTAGGGGGAATGTGTGCCTGAGTTTGGTTTTAACAGTGTTGGCTCTGTCCTGATTGAGGATGGGGCCGCTTCCCGTTTAGGGGAAATCCTGAAAGCTCGTTTTGAGCTTGAGAATATTATGCTGGTAACTGACAAGTGTCTTGTGGACCTAGGCCTTGTTGAACCCGTTGTGAAATCGCTTGAAACCGCTGGTATTCCAGTGATTGTGTTTGATGAAGTAGAGGCTGATCCTTCTGAAGCAACGGTTAAAAAAGCTGCGCTCAAGGCAAAATCCTTCGGTGTTGACGGTGTAATCGGTTTTGGTGGTGGTAGCCCTATGGATGTTGCCAAGCTTGTCTCTGTTCTGGTGAAAGGTGAGCAAGAGCTTTCCGAGATGTATGGCGTTGATCAGGTTAGAGTATGTAAAGTTCCGCTTATTCAAATCCCAACAACCGCGGGGACAGGTTCAGAAGTAACGTCTGTTTCTATCATCACGACAGGTGAAAACACCAAAATGGGTGTTGTAAGCAGCCGGATTATGGCTGATCTCGCCGTGCTTGATGCCACGCTTACATGTGGTTTGCCCGCGCATATAACTGCGGCTACGGGCATTGATGCCATGGTGCATGCAATTGAAGCTTACACAACAGCTATCAAGAAAAACCCCATGTCTGATGCGCTCGCTAAAGAGGCACTTCAACTTCTTGGTGGGAATATCGTTGAGGCCTGTAAAAACGGCAATAATGTGGATGCAAGACGCGCTATGCTTACGGGTGCTATGATGGCTGGTGTTTCTTTTGCGAATGCGCCAGTAGGGGCAGTGCATGCACTGGCTTACCCGCTCGGTGGGCAATTCCATATTCCGCACGGGCTTTCAAATTCACTGGTATTACCGCATGTACTGAAATTCAATACGCCGAAAGCTGATCATCTTTATGCAGAACTTGCGGATGTAGTTGGGTTGGCGGGCGTCACCAATATGCAGAAAACTATCGAATTTATTAAATGGCTTGATGATATCGCAGAGGCGGTGGGTATTGAACGGCGCTTAAGAGATGTTCGCATTCCTGAAAGCGCTATTGAAGGCCTTGCAGAAGACGCAATGAAGCAAACACGCTTGCTGGTGAATAATCCCCGTGAGGTAACGCTCAGTGATGCCCGCGCAATTTATGAGGCCGCGTGGTGAGTGATAAAACAATAAAACGGCCACTTTCTGCTTATCCTCATGTAGCTGATATTCAAACCCGCTGGATGGATAATGATGTTTACGGCCATGTGAACAACGTTGTTTACTACAGCTTCTTTGATACGGCTGTGAATGAAATGCTCATCAAAGCTGGTGTGCTCGATATTCATAAAGGTAAAGTCATTGGGCTGGTGATTGAAACCAAGTGTGAATATTTCGCGCCAGTTGAGTTTCCTGAGGGCCTTAAAGCAGGCGTAGCTATATCCCATTTGGGCAATAGCAGTGTGCGCTATGAGATCGGCCTTTTTAAGGAAAATAGCGAGGAAGCCGTAGCGCAAGGACATTTTGTTCATGTTTATGTGGACAGATCGTCTCGTCGCCCCACTTCATTACCAAAGGACCTGCGTTCGCTGTTGGAGACACTCCTCCTAGCGGCGTAAACCACTGATTGGGAGGGAAGTTTGGACGTTAAAGGTAAAGTTGTCGTTGTAACAGGCGGCGCGAGCGGTATTGGTACGGCTCTGTGTAAAAAGTTCGCTGCTGAAGGTGCAAAAGCTGTTGCGGTAGCTGATCTGGATTATGATGGCGCATCAAGTGTAGCTGATGAAATTGGCGCACAGGCCAAAGCGTACCGTCTTGATGTAACGGATCAGGAAGCTGTGCAAAGCATGGTGGATGATTTTGAAGCCGCTCAGGGCCCAATTGATATGTATGTATCAAATGCGGGTATTATCTTTTCTGATGCACCAGACTGGACAACAATTTCCCAAACGAATGAACAGTGGCAAAAAATCTGGGAAGTGAACGTGTTTGCGCACATTCTTGCTTGCCGCGCTGTGTTGCCGCAGATGATTGAGCGGAAAAGTGGGGCTTTCATTGTAACGGCTTCAGCTGCCGGCCTTCTTAGCCAGATTGGCGATACATCCTATTCCACGACAAAGCATGCAGCCGTTGGTTTCGCAGAAAGTATGGCGATCTCCCACGGTGATGACGGTATCTACGTGGCGTGCCTGTGCCCGCAGGCCGTTAAATCCAAAATGACGGCAGATGCGGAAGATAGCTCTGCAGCGGTCGACGGTGTGATGGAAGCAGATGAGTTTGCAAACCGTGTGTATGCGCAGATGCAGGAAGGCCGCTTTATGATCCGTCCGCACGATACTGTGGAAGGATACTTCCAAGCCAAAGCAGCGGATTATGACCGCTGGATTGGCGGTATGCGTAAGTTCCGCCGTAATCAGATGCAAGCAACCGGTAAGCCGATTTAGGAGTATTGATAATGGATTATACAAAATTAATGGATTTCACCGGCAAGGTGGTTTTTGTCTCTGGTTCTTCTCGTGGTATCGGCGAAGCGCTTGTACGTGCGTTTGCGGCAAATGGGGCGCGAGTTATTGTATCTTCCCGTGATCAGGCGGCTTGTGATGCGGTGGCGGAAAGCATTCGCGCTGATGGTGGTGATGCAAAAGCAAAAGCGGCGCATGCAGGAAAAATGGAAGATGTAGCGGCTGTATTTGACTGGATTAAAGAAGAATACGGCCAGCTTGATGTGCTCGTGAACTGTGGCGGTACAAACCCGTTCTACGGCCCAATTGCTGATACCCCAGAAGCAGCATTTGATAAAACCATTGATGTGAACCTTAAGGGCCCATTCTATCTCTCTTCAGAAGCCGTGAAGATGATGAAAGAAGCAGGTAAAGGCGCAATTGTGAATGTGGCGTCTATCAACGGTATTACACCCGGCCACCTTCAAGGCATTTATTCCATGACTAAATCCGCCATGATTAACATGACGAAGGCGTTTGCTCGTGAATATGGTCATGATGGTATCCGCGTAAACGCAATTTGCCCGGGCCTTGTTGAAACGAAGATGACAGAAGTATTCACATCAAATGATGAAATGCTTCAGAAGTTTACAAACCAGTTCCCAATTCCACGTGCAGGCCAGCCTCATGATATGGTGGGTGGTGTGCTTTATCTGGCATCAGATGCAGCAGCCTTTACAACAGGCACTACACTAGTGATGGACGGCGGCGTAACAGCATAAGGAACTGATATGTCTGAACTTAATAAAACCGTTGCTGTACGAGAAGGTGAGGAACTGGATGCTGGATTGATTGATGGCATCCTGAAGGAGCGCATTGAAGGCCTTGAAGGTACACCTGAAATTCGCCAGTTCGCGAGCGGTCAGTCAAACCTTACATATTCAATCGCCTATGCGAACAGAAGCCTTGTATTGCGCCGGCCACCGTTTGGTACAGTACCAAAATCAGGCCACAGTATGATCCGCGAATATAGCGTGATGAATGCGCTGAAGCCTGTTTACGGCGCGGTTCCAAATACGCACTTCCATGTGCCGGCTGAAGGCAGCCCGTTAGGTGCCGAGTTTTATGTGATGGATCTTGTGGCCGGCCGTAAGCTCGAGCGTAAAATTCCTGCTGAATGGAATTTTACCACAGAAGACACACGCAAGCTTGGGCTTTCGTTCTTCGATAAGCTTATTGAGCTGCATAAGGTTGATTTCAAAGCTATTGGGCTGGGTGATTTCGGCCGGCCGGAAGGCTATGTTGAGCGACAGGTTCTTGGCTGGAACAAGCGCTACGAAAAAGCCATGACCGATGATGTACAGGATTTTGCTGACGTTCGGAAATGGCTTGAAGAAAATATGCCGAAGGCTGAAGTAGGGCATTCTATCCTGCACGGTGATTACCGTTTGGATAACGTGATCCTGTGTGAAGAAAACCCTTTTGAAATCAAAGCTGTACTTGATTGGGAAATCAGTGCACTGGGTGACCCATTGATGGATCTTGGTAATACTTTGGCCTACTGGACACAGGCTGATGATCCAGAAGGTATGAAAGCCATGTCGATGCAGCCAAGTTTCGCTGAAGGTATGCCGACACGCGCTGAAATTTGCGAAATCTATGCTCGTGAAACGGGCTATGATCTCAGCAATTTCAATTATTACTATGTTTACGGTGTATTCCGCCTGGCGGTGATTTTGCAGCAGATTTACTACCGTTATTTCCACGGGCAGACCAAAAACAAGAACTTCGCTGGTTTTGGTGTACAGGTGGATATCCTCGGTAACTATGCTCGTCAGCTCATCGAAAAACCGGGTATGTAGACAGCTATTAATCGTAAGTAAAAAAGGCGGTACTCAATGAGTGCCGCCTTTCTTGTATCTGCTCTTTTTTTGTGCGTTATTTGCCTGAAAGCTTTTCTTTTTCCTCGTTGGTCAGGCGCAATAGGCCTTCCTGTGAGGTAGAAGCAAGGAGCCGACCGTCACGTGCATATAGCGCACCGCGGGCGAGGGCTCGGCCTTTGCCGCTCCAGTAACCTTCGGTTTTATAGAATACCCAATCATCTACGCGGAAATTCTCCCGGTGGAACCAGATAGCATGATCAAGACTCGCCACAGTTTTAAGGCGCTTATCACGCGGAATAATAGCGTGTGGGCGCATACTGGCTGATATCAAACCAAAATCAGAAACATAAGCGAGTAAACGGTCGTGGAGTAGTTGCTCATCACCGATTGGTTCTTTCATTTTGAACCAGAAACCAGTTACCGGATCTTTTGGTTCAGGCTTCAGGATATCCATCCGGTCAATAGAGCGCATTTCAACAGGCAGGAACGCTGAGTTGGGCCTTGATTTACCAAGCTCTTTCATAACCCGCTCGTAATAAGCTTCGTCACTCTCTAGGTCATCAGGGCCCGGTACGTCACTCAGATCAATCTGGTGTTCCATACCCACTTCGCCCACATGGAAAGAGGCGGCGAGTGTGAAAATTGCCTGCCCGTTCTGGATAGCGTTTACACGCCGTGTAACAAAGCTTCTGCCGTCCCTGATTGGGTCAACATCATAGATGATAGGCTGGCCCGCTATACCCGGACGGATGAAATAGTTATGGAGCGAATGCAGACGGAACTCAGGGTCCACTGTTTGTGTGGCGGCGTCCATCGCCTGCGCAATCACATGGCCACCAAACACGTGCTTATTGGGCCATTCATTTGGATCACCTCTAAAGAGGAGATTATCGAGACGTTCAATTTCTAAGCCATCAAGAATAGCTTTAACGTTAGACATAAAATTCCTTAACTCGGGGATTAATCGCGGAAACTTGGGTCAAGACGGTCCATTTTCCGGAGAAGTGCAGGCCATGTGAAATTATCGGCACCGTTAGCGCCAGCTACCACCAGCAGATCGCGCAAGGCATTGTTCAGTGCGTCTTCGCTCATGCTGTAAAGCTCCTGACCTGTGCTTTCAGTGAGGATTTGGATTTTACAGGCTTTCTCAAGGAAATACATAAGCTCAAAGGCTTTTGCCACGCTATCACCAACAGTTAGCGTGCCGTGGTTCCTTAAAACCAAGGCATTCTTTTCACCCATATCAGCTACTAGGCGTTCTTTTTCGCCGTCATTTACAGCGAAGCCTTCATAATCATGATAGGCCACATTGGCCCACGCAGGAATGGAACTTTGGCAAAGAAGCTTAAGGCCTTCTTTCTGGTTGGAAACAGCTACGCCGTAGTCTGTGTGCAGATGAAGCACACAGTTGGCATCATCTCTTGCCTCATGGATTGCACTATGGATCACGAAGCCAGCGGCGTTCGGAATGTGAGGTGTATCCATCAACACATTACCGTTCAGATCCACCTTAATCAGGCTGGAGGCCGTGATTTCATCAAACATTAGCCCTAGGGGGTTAATAAGAAAATGGTGATCGGTATTAGGGATACGAGCGGAGATATGGGTGTAAATCAAATCATCCCAGCCAAAATGCGCCACAAGACGGTAGGCTGCAGCTAGGTTTACTCGTGCTTCCCATTCTTCAGCTGAAACTTGATCTTTTACCGAGTTAATTTCCAAAATTCCCGGTTTTGCCATGATAACCTCCTGTCCCCAATTCCTAAGACTGTGCCACTATAAATGACATTCATTAAAAAGGTAGGCTGAATTGAAAAAAGGTCCAGCAGGTGGTTATTCTTCTGGGTGCTCGACGGCATAGGCTCTAACAGGCTCTCGACCAACGCCAGCAACAGATTGAACGGCAAGGGGAAGGTGTTTGCCTGCTGCCTCCAGCCATGCGGTAGAGCGGAACCTGAGAACAAGTAGAAGTGCCTTGATGGCATAATCAGCGATGATAACCGCATACATTATTTCTACGCTATACCCCATATAGGCAACGGCAAAGCCAATGGACAGACGCCCGACAATCATACCTGCAAAGGTTACGAACAGGGGATAACGCGTGTCACCCGCGCCCCTAAGCGCTCCACCGATTGCGAATTCAATCGCCATCAATGGCTGTATAATCGCTAGGATCAGGATGAAGTATTCTGTGTGAGCACGTACTTCTGGGTCGATTGACAGCATAGCGGCCAGAGGTGTTTTGAGAGCGTATGTGATAAGCGCCATAATAGTCATGCAAATGATGGCGAGCCTCATAGTCATCCAGCCGTTGGCGATAGCACCCTCGGGATCAAGTGCCCCCAGATGCTGGCCGGATAGCGTTGCACTTGCCGTGCCGAAACCAAGGCCCACCACGATGCATACACTCAGCACCGTGATGCCGATACCGTAGGCTGCAAACGCGGCGGTGCCGTAACCAGCGACTAGCATCATAAAGAGGAGGAAGCTTGATTGGATAAGGATTTGCTCTAGCGCAGCGGGGGCGCCGATTTGAATAAGCTGGCTAAGGCGGTCTTTATTAAATGCTTCACTGGGTTTTGGCTTCAGCACATAGCTGCGCGTTAGCCAGTGAAGGAAAAACCACAAAAGTACCAGACCTTGACCTAAGCCTGTGCCCCACGGAATGCCTGAAATGCCCAGTTCAGGTAACCCAAACTTGCCGTAAAGAAATGCGTAGGACCCGAGAATACCCAGGATCGTGGAATATGCAGTGAAAACAAGAGGTCGCATTACATCTCCAATCGCACGAAAACTGGTGGCGATTGTGAGTGTGATTGCGAAGACAATATTCAAGATAGCAGTTGGGCGGATGTAATCAGCAGCCATTTTACTGGATGCAGGATCTAGTTTGAAAAGCCCGACCATTTGATCAGCACATAGATAGGTAACAGTGCCGAGTATAATAGAAATGAGTATAGAAAGAGAGAGCGAGCTGGTTGTGGCTGCTGAGGCTTCGCTGGTATCCTCAGCCCCCCATGCTCGGGCGACAACGGCGGTTGTTGCCACTGAAAGTGCCATAGCTGCAGCCATTAAAAGGAAATGAATGCGTCCACCTGTTACAACAGCAGCGCTGGCTTCAGAACCAAGAGGTGCAACAATCCACAAGTGTGCGAATGAAATCGAAACCATCAGGATATTGCTGATGATGTTCGGCCCTGCCAGTTGCCAGACTTTCCTGTAAGATAATTGATCCATAAAACTGGATGAACTTTCACATATATACTGCGATAAAATACTCAAAAGAACATTAGCTTAAAATGACTTAGTTCGAATGTGATGGGTGTCACAGAATTTCTTCAAAAATCTGGAAGGGCGTTATTCTGCGGCCTTTACGGCACTATGGCTTTGCTAGGGCTGTGCTGGATTTTGTCAAATACAAAAAATTATGTCTTTTAACCTTGAAGCGACGCCTAATCGCCTTACCCCTTATATGCGGATTGAATTTGGCCGAAGATCGGCGAGTGGGAGGGTAATATGAGTGATTTAGAGGCGTTTCGTAGCGAAACCCGTGCCTGGCTGGAAGAAAATTGCCCGGCAACCATGCGAAGCGGAGTAGGGGAATCCCTCACAAGCGGCGAAGGCGATATTTGCTGGGGTGGGCGTAAATTCCAGTTTAAATCAGAAGATCAGAAGCTTTGGCTTGAACGTATGGGCTCTCGCGGTTGGACAGTGCCAACATGGCCTACCGAATATGGTGGCGGTGGCCTTTCAAAGGATGAAGCGAAAATCCTTCAGGAAGAACTGCGCCGTATTAAAGCGAAACCAGCGCTTGTTTCTTTCGGTATCTGGATGCTTGGCCCTGCGCTGCTTAAATTCGGAACACATGAGCAAAAGCTTGAGCATCTTCCAAAAATCGCACGCGGTGAAATTCGCTGGTGTCAGGGGTATTCTGAACCAAACGCCGGGTCTGACTTGGCGTCATTGGCGACAAAGGCTGAGGATAAAGGCGACCATTATATCGTAAATGGTCAAAAAGTATGGACATCATACGCGGATCAGGCGGATTGGATTTTCTGTCTTGTACGTACCAACCCTGATGACAAGCATAATGGTATCAGCTTTGTACTTTTCGATATGGAAAGTGAAGGCGTTTCCACAAAACCAATTCAGTTGATCTCCGGTTACTCACCATTCTGCGAAACATTCTTTGATAATGTAACTGTATCTAAAACGAACCTTGTTGGTGAAGAAAACAAGGGCTGGACGATCGCCAAATATCTTCTCACTCACGAGCGCACCGGTATCAGCGATATGGGTATGCCAGCGCCGCTCAACAGCCTTGCAGTTGAAAAATTAGGTACAGTTGATGGTGAGTTGGAAGACAAAATGCTTCACCACCAGATCGCAGAGCATGAAATTGACGCTGCTTCTTTTGTGTTCACTATGGAGCGCGCGAAGGATGAAGCCAAAGCTGGCGGTGATATGGGGGCCTTTTCTTCCATGCTTAAAGGCTACGGTACAGAAATTAATAAAGCCCGTCATGAACTTATCGTGAAAGTAAACGGCTCTGATGCCTTCGAATGGGAAGGTCAATTCTCAAACAATGGCGAAATTGCAAGAAGCTGGCTACGTACGAAGGCCAACTCAATTGAAGGCGGTACCACAGAGGTACAGCTGAATATCATTGCAAAACGCATTCTAGATTTGCCGGCGTAAGGGGGAGTTTGACCAATGGCTATGATTTTGAATGAAGAGCAGCAACTGCTGAAAGAATCTGCAGAAGGCTTCTTTAACGAAAAAGCACCAATTTCCCAGCTGCGTCAGCTTCGTGATGATAAAGACGAGACAGGCTATTCGAAACAGCTTTGGACCGAAATGTCAGAAATGGGGTTTGCGGGCCTTCTTATTGATGAAGACCACGGCGGCACAGGTTTTGGCGTGATGGGGGCAGGCATTGTTGCGGAAGCAATGGGAAGAACGCTTTCCGCATCACCGTATTTTGCCAGCTCTATCGTTGGTGCATCTCTTATTAAAGCAGCAGGAAATGATACGCAGAAATCTACGTTGTTGCCTGCAATCGCCGCTGGGGAGACAATTGTTACGCTCGCTGTTGATGAAACAAGCACACACAATCCCGAACGTACTTCTGTAAAAGCTACATCGGCGGAAGGCGGTTATGTGCTGAACGGCATGAAAACATTTGTACCTGAAGGCCATGTGGCTGATCAGATCATCGTCCTTGCCCGCACATCTGGTGATGCGGGTGGTGCGAACGGTTTAAGCCTGTTCCTTGTTGATCGCCGTGCCGCTGGTGTGATTGCGGACCGTACAGTGATGTCAGATAGCCGTAACTGGGCGAAAATTACGCTTGAGGGTGTGAAAGTTTCTGCCGAAAACCTTCTTGGTGAAGAAGGTGCAGCGATGAAAGCACTGGGACCAGTGCTTGATAAAGCAAATATCATTCTGGCATCTGAACTGCTTGGTATTGCGCAGGAATGCCTAGACCGTACAGTTGCTTATCTTCAGGAGCGTAAGCAGTTTGGTGTACTAATTGGCTCTTTCCAGGGGCTTCAGCACCGCGCAGCTCAGCTTTTCAGTGAAATTGAAGTAACACGCTCTGCGGTCATGAAAGCGCAGCAGATGGCAGAGATGGGCGGCGATGTAAGTTGGTTTGCAAGCCTTGCAAAAGCAAAAGCCTCTAAAACGGCTGAACTTGCTACGAATGAAGCTATTCAAATGCACGGCGGCATCGGCATGACAGATGAATTTGATATCGGTTTCTTTATCAAACGTGCCCGTGTTGCGCAGACACTTTATGGCGGTTTCAATTACCACGCAGACCGTTTCGCACGCACTAGCGGTTATTAAGGGGGAAATAGATGCTTGATGCACTGGAATTGCCGGAAGTTGATCCAGCTACACCGATAGATACCGTTATGCGCGGCCTTTGTGCGCCGGGTATGCCGTTTGAAACTGTTGAGCAGGAAATAGACGGTATCACGCATACGGTTTTTAAAAACCAGCCGCCAACGATGCGTGAAGTACTCATGATGCTGATGGCTCATGATGAGAAGGAGTTTCTCGTTTACGGAGATACTCGTCTTAGCTTTAAGGAAACACTGGCGCGCGCTACGCAGCTATCACAGGCGCTTGTTGATGATCTGGGCGTGAAAAAGGGCGACCGTGTCGCGCTTGCAATGCGTAACTATCCTGAATGGCCAATCGCTTATATGGCGATTGTGGGCTCCGGCGGTATTGCCGTGTTGATGAACGCTTGGTGGACCGAAGAAGAAATGTCGTGGGCCATGAATGATTGCGGTGCCAAAGTTGCTGTTTGTGACGGTGAACGTGCGAACCGCCTTGGTGCATACATCAGCGATAATCCTGATACACAGGTTCTTGTTGCACGGGATGAAATCGAAGAGACAGCAAATATCCGCCGGATGGAACCATTTCTTGAAGGAAAATCACCATTTGTATGGCCTTCCATTCCCATGGAAGCTGATGATCCGTGCCAGATGCTTTACACATCGGGCTCAACAGGCTTTCCAAAGGGAGCATATTCAAGCCACCGTGCTGTGAATGCCGTTCTCTTTAACTGGATTGTTGTGGCGCTTTCGCTCAAAATGCTTGGCCGTACGAACCCTGATCCTGATTTTCAGCCTATTATGCTGGTTGCTGTACCGTTTTTCCATGTAACGGGGCTTATGCCAGTTCTTATGGTTTCCGCTATTGCGGGCCGTAAGCTTGTGTTGATGCACAAGTGGGATGTGGAAATGGCGTTCCAGATGATTGATGCTGAGGGTGTGACTTCATTTACGGGTGTGCCGACTATGTCGTATGATATGGCGGCGTCCCCGCTTCGTAAAAATTACGATTTGTCTACGCTTGTTGATATCGGTGGCGGTGGTGCCGCACGCCCACCAGAGCATGTAAAACTTATCAAAGAAGCTTTTAAGGAAAGTAGCCCTGGGATTGGGTACGGCCTTACAGAAACAGGTTCGCTTGGTGCGCTTCTTTCTGGTGAAGAATATGTGGAACGCCCAAATAGTGTGGGTAAAGCAACACCTCCGATGGTAAGCGTGAAAATCGCTGGCGCGGACGGTGCACCGCTCGCTAATTATGAGCGTGGTGAAATTTGCATCAAATCCGTTACCAACGTGAAAGGTTATTGGAATAACCAGGAAGCCACAGACCGTGCATTCAAAGACGGTTGGATGCATACAGGTGACGTTGGTTACATCGACGATGAAGGATATATTTTTATCGTTGACCGTATGAAAGATATCATCATCCGTGGTGGTGAAAATATTAGCTCCCTTGAAGTGGAAGGTGTGTTGCATGCACATGCAAAAGTGGAAGACGTAATGGTCTTTTCGCTTCCTTGTCCGCACTTGGGTGAAATTGTGGGGGCTGCGATTGTGCCTGGGGAAGCAGGTGTGAACGCGGCAGAAATTCTGAACGAAGCGAAAGCGCACCTTGCGGCCTTTAAGATTCCTGAAAAAGTATGGATCAGAGAAGAGCCAATGCCGCTTATCGCTTCCGGTAAAATTGATAGAAAAGCAGTGAAAGCCCATTACCAGGAAATGTGGCAAACTGAACAAGAGGGGAATTAAGTATGAATTTAGGTCTTTCTCCACGCGCAACTGAGCTGCGCGATAAGGTCCGTAACTTTATCGAAACACATGTAGTGCCTGTTGAAGATGAATATCATCACGAAATTGGCAAAGGCGGCAGCCGCTGGGAATTCACTCCGCGGATGACGGAAATCCTTGAAACACTGAAGGCACAAGCGAAAAAAGACGGTCTTTGGAACTTCTGGCTGACAGATTCAGAAGAAGGTTACGGCCTTACAACTGTTGAATATGCTTATCTGGCCGAAGAAATGGGTCGTTCGCATATCGCTGCAGAAGCGTTTAACTGTAGCGCGCCAGATACTGGTAACATGGAAGTAATTGAGCGGTACGGCACCGATGAGCATAAAGAAAAATGGCTGAAGCCGCTTCTTGAAGGTAAAATTCGTTCTGCTTACCTGATGACAGAGCCTGATGTAGCATCTTCAGACGCTACAAATCTTGAAATGAGTGCAAAGCTTGATGGTGATCACTATGTGCTTAATGGCGAGAAATATTGGGCTTCTGGCGCTGGCGACCCACGCTGTGCAGTTTATGTTGTAATGGTGAAAACGGGTGATGAAGATACACCTCGTAAGAACCGCCATAGCATGATCTTTGTGGAGGCTGGTACGCCGGGTATTGAAATCCTGCGTCCAATGATGGTGTTTGGTCATGATGATGCACCGCACGGGCATATGCACATTCGTTTCACTGATGTGAAAGTACCAAAAGAAAACCTCGTTCTTGGTGAAGGTCGTGGTTTTGAAGTATCCCAAGGCCGCTTGGGCCCAGGCCGTATTCACCACTGTATGCGTTCTATTGGTGCTGCTGAGCGTGCGCTTGATCTACTCTGTAAGCGCGCAACAACACGTGAAGCGTTTGGTCGCCCGCTTGCGAAACTTGGCGCTAACTATGATATCATCGCGGAAGCACGTATCAGCATTGAGATGACCCGTCTGCTATGCCTGAAGGCTGCTTATATGATGGATACAATCGGCACGCAGGCTGCACAGCCTTATATCTCGCAGATCAAGGTGCAGGCACCTCGCATGGCGCTCGAAGTGATCGACGAGGCGATGCAAATGCATGGCGGCCGCGGTATTAGCCAGGATTTCCCGCTTGCATCTATGTGGCACGGCCAGCGTACGCTTCGTTTCGCGGACGGGCCAGATGCCGTGCACCGGATGGTGATTGCGCGTACTGAGTTGAAGAAATACCGTTCGAACAGCGTGTAAGCCTGCCGATGGATATTTCCAAACTTTATAATATTGAAGGTAAAGTCGCTCTCGTAACAGGGGGCGGCTCAGGTATCGGAGCGATGGCAACTGAGGCGCTCGTAAGAGCAGGCTGTAAGGTTTATATCGCTTCTCGCCGCCTTGATAGCTGCTTGGCGATTGCTGATGAACTGAATGCAATTGGTCCGGGGCGTGTGATTGCGCTCTCCGCTGATCTTTCAACAGGTGAGGGGACAGAAGAACTGGCAAACCACCTGAAGAGTGTGGAACCAGAACTGCATATCCTGCTGAATAATTCAGGTATGACATGGGGCGCTCCGTTTGAGGAGTTCCCACGCCAGAAATGGGATGATGTATTAAGGCTTAATGTAACGGCGGTTGCTGATCTTACGCGCTTATTGCATCCGATGCTGAAAAAAGCTGGTAAAGCAGATGATCCTGCGCGGGTTATTAACCTGGGTTCTGTTGCAGGGACACGTACGGTTTCAAACATGGCTTATAGCTACGGTGCAAGTAAAGCGGCTGTACACCATATTACCAAGATTTTGTCTCACGAGCTGGCTGTAGACCACATAACGGTGAACGCAATCGCGCCGGGACCTTTCCCGAGCCGGATGATGGCCCATATCACAGAGGATGAGAAGCGCAGGAAAGCAATGGAATCTGTTGTGCCGCTTAGAAGAGTTGGTACAGGTGAAGATATTGCAGGTGTTCTTCTGATGCTTACCTCACGAGCGGGCAGTTATATCACTGGTGGGATCATTCCTCTTGACGGAGGCATGTCTGCATTACCGTAGCGAATCGATCGAATCAATTTGATTCGTTTTAATTAAACGATTCGTAACAATGGCTTATAGAAGTTTCTTGAATCTATACTCGAATCTGGGGATTTGGAGGGAATAATGAGTAAAACTGTTTCAAAAGAAGAGCTTAAAGATTACATCGGCAAGGAAACCGGTGTGTCAGATTGGTTCCTGATTGATCAGGACCGCATTAATAAGTTCGCTGATGTGACACTGGATCACCAATTCATTCATGTTGATCCGGAAGCGGCGGCCCAAACACCGTTTGGCACCACAATCGCACACGGATTTCTAACACTTTCCATGCTTGCACACCTTGCGACAAGTTCAATGCTTAGCATTGAAGGGACAAAAATGGGCGTGAACTACGGCACGGAAAAAGTACGCTTCCTTTCACCTGTGAAAGTAGATAGCGAAATCCGTGCTCGTGTGAAGCTTGTTGAAATAACAGAAAAGCCGGGTAACCGCCTGCTGCTGAAAAATGAAGTGACAGTAGAAATTAATGGTGAACAGCATCCAGCGCTTATCGCTGAGTGGTTGACCATGGTTTTTGTCTAAGAATTTATACCGATTGGTTGGAGAGATTTAATGAGTATTCGTTTTGATGATCGGGTTGCGATTGTAACTGGTGCTGGTGGTGGCCTTGGTCGTTCACATGCTCTTGCGCTGGCTGCACGCGGTGCCAAGGTTGTGGTGAATGATCTTGGTGGCGATGTAACTGGCGAAGGTGGCTCTTCCGCTGCAGCTGAAGCTGTTGTGCAGGAAATTATCGATGCGGGCGGTGAAGCGATCGCACACGGCGCAAACGTGTGTGATGAAGCGCAAGTGGCAGACATGGTTCAGAAAACTATGGATAAATGGGGCCGCATTGACATTCTCGTAAATAACGCTGGCGTATTGCGCGACAAAACGTTTGCGAAAATGACGCTGGATGATTTCAATTTCGTTATGCAAGTGCATGTGATGGGTTCTGTAACCTGTACCAAAGCGGTTTGGGAAATCATGCGCGAGCAGGGTTATGGCCGTATTGTGATGACGACCTCTTCATCTGGTCTGTACGGTAACTTCGGTCAGTCAAACTATGGTGCTGCAAAACTTGGTCTTGTTGGTTTCATGAATACTCTGTGCTTAGAAGGACAGAAGTATAACATTCATGTAAATAGCTTAGCGCCAATGGCGGCAACCAGGATGACAGAAGGCCTTCTGCCGCAGGCTGCGCTTGATTTATCTACACCAGAATCTGTAACTGCGGGTCTTCTCACGCTTTGTGATGATGAAGCGCCAAACCGTACGATTCTTTGTGCTGGTTCAGGTGGTTATGCAAAAGCTGTTATCTATGAAACAGACGGTGTTTACCTGAAACCAGAAGAGCAGACACCAGAGAATGTGCGTGCTGCGATGGGCGATATCAATAATCCAGAAGGCCAACAGGAACTTATCCAGGGTGGCCAGCAATCCATGAAATTTATCGGCAAAGCGGCTCAGGCCCTTGGCGTGAAAATCAGTTAAGGAGACCTCAGATGCGTGAAGCAGTAATTGTATCAACCGCACGTACCCCAATTGGCCGTGCTTACCGTGGTTCACTAAATGCCACTCTTGCGCCAACACTTGGCGCCCATGCCATTGAGCATGCAGTTAAGCGTGCTGGTATTGATGGTGGTGAAGTTGAAGATGTGATCATGGGCTGTGCGCTCACACAAGGCTCATCTGGCTCAAATATTGGCCGTTTGGCTGCAATGCGTGCAGGCCTACCGACAACAGTTTCCGGTATGACACTCGACCGTCAATGTTCATCAGGCATGATGGCGATCGCAACGGCTGCAAAGCAGGTGATGTATGATGGTATGGATGTTGCTGTTGGTGGTGGCCTTGACAGCATTTCTGTGGTGCAAAATGAGCATATGAACCGTTTCCAGGCTGTTGATCCAAGTCTTACAGCAATGCATCCACATATGCACATGCCAATGCTTCAAACAGCTGAAGTGGTGGCAGAGCGTTACGGTATTAGCCGTGAAGCAATGGATGAATATGGTCTTCAATCACAGCAGCGAACACATGCAGCGCAGCAAGCTGGTAAGTTTGATGATGAAATCGTACCGATTTCTTCGAAAATGGCCGTTGTGAATAAAGAAACCAAGGAAATGACATTCCATGATGTTACCCTTGAAAAAGATGAAGGTAATCGCCCGGAAACAACAATCGAAGGACTTTCTGGCCTGAAAACTGTGATTGAAGGTGGTACTATCACGGCTGGTAACGCAAGCCAGCTTTCTGATGGTTCATCAGCTGCTGTTGTGATGGACGCGAAAACAGCAGAGAAAAAAGGCCTTGATGCTCTTGGCTTCTACCGCGGTATCGCTGTAGCGGGTCTTGAGCCTGACGAGATGGGTATTGGACCGGTTTATGCTATTCCAAAGCTGCTTAAAAACCACGGTCTATCTATGGATGATATCGGCCTTTGGGAATTGAACGAAGCATTTGCTGTACAGGTTCTTTACTGCCGTGATAAACTTGGTATTCCTAATGAGCTACTCAACGTAAATGGTGGTGCAATTTCCATCGGTCACCCATACGGTATGTCTGGTGCACGCATGGTTGGTCATGCGCTGATCGAAGGTAAGCGTCGTGGTGCAAAATATGTTGTCTGCACAATGTGTGTAGGCGGCGGTATGGGCGCTGCTGGCCTCTTTGAGGTAGCATAAGTTTTTATGGGGAAGGGCGGCTGTTGTCGCCCTTCTTGTATTTTTTGAAGGGATTTAGGGCATGAAAGCTGTTCTTTGTGAGGAACTTGGGCTTGCTGATAAGCTGGTAATTAAAGATGTGGCTGATCCGGCACCAGCGCCGGGCCATGTGGTTGTTGATGTAAAGGCTGCTGGCCTTAATTTCCCAGATACGCTGATTATTCAGGGTAAATATCAGCACCGTCCGGAAATGCCGTTTACACCAGGCGGTGAAGGCGCAGGCGTTGTATCTGCCATTGGTGAAGGTGTTTCGCACCTTAAGGAAGGCGATAAAGTTATCTTTATGTGCCAAACAGGGGCTTTTGCTGAAAAAGTAATGGTACCTGCAATTACGGCCATTCCAATGCCTGACGGGCTTTCTTTTGAAATGGCGGCTGGTATTACGCTTACATACGGCACCAGTTATCATGCGCTCAAACAGCGTGCCCAGCTTCAAGAAGGTGAGACTGTTCTTGTACTTGGCGCAGCGGGCGGTGTTGGCATCGCGACTGTTGAGCTTGCAAAAGCCATGGGCGCAAAGGTAATTGCAGCAGCTAGTACTGATGAAAAGCTTCAGTTTTGTAAAGCATCTGGGGCTGATGAGTTGATCAACTATTCAACAGAAGACCTTCGTGACCGTATTAAAGAAATTACAGAAGGTAAAGGTGTTGATGTAATTTATGATCCCGTTGGTGGTGATTATACTGAGACAGCTTTCCGATCAATGGCGCCAAATGGTCGCCATTTGGTGATTGGTTTTGCCGCGGGTGATATTCCGAAAGTGCCACTGAATTTATGCCTCCTGAAGCAGGCTTCGCTTGTGGGCGTATTCTGGGGTGCGTGGGCGCGCGCGAATCCTTCTGACCAAATCCAGAACATGACTGAGATATTAGGCATGGTGGCAAGCGGTAAAGTACGCGCTTCTGTAAATGATGTCTTCCCGCTTGAAGAGGTGGAAAAGGCATACGCTTGCCTTACGGAACGCAGGGCTAAGGGTAAGGTTATCCTGACGCCATAAAAATTAATTTCAATTTCTGGACTCATTGGTCTTGAAATTTGCCGAAGGGCGGATATTTTGTTTTTTCAACGATAGTGGGAAGCATATGAACGCCCTTCGCCTTATTGCAGGAAATACTGCAAAAAAACGCATTGAAGAACACGGCCTGACACCAGAATTGGTGCGTATGGTTGTGGGGGCTTCAGGTGGGCCAAAGTGGCTTGTGCTTCTCGGGCTTGATAAGTTTCTGTTCGGGAAATGGCTCGCAGGTTCTGATCACACAATTGATCTAGTTGGCTCCAGCATTGGCGCATGGCGAATGACGAATGCAGCGCATCCCGATGCAGGCCCTTTTATTGAAAAATTCATATCCCAGTATTTCGAATTTCGATCAGAGCATGCCAAAACGCCTGAAGCGCTTACTCGGAGTTCTTACGAGTTTCTTGACCGCCTTTTCGAAGGCGGTGAGGCTGAAAAGATTACGGCGAATGCGAAGCGTAATTTGAATATTGTGACCGTGCGGTCACGGGGCATGCGCAGCGATAGTTCCAAATTCAAGGAAGGCGCTGCCATTCTTGCATCTGCGGGTGCTAATGCTGTGGATCGTGCCCATCTGGCGAAGTTTTTTGACCGTGTGGTTTTTCATTCAGGCGAAGGAGTGCCGTGCAGTAACGCATGGAATGACTTCCGCCGTAAGGATGTGACGCTAACACCTGATATTCTTGCCGATGTGCTGCTTGCGAGCGGTTCCATACCTTTTGTTGCAGACCCTATTGTTAATATCAAAGGGGCTCCGGAAGGTGTTTACCGTGATGGCGGTGTAATTGATTACCATTTTGATATACCATGGAAGCTGGATGAGGGGATTGTTCTCTACCCACACTTTTATGGGCATATTATCCCTGGGTGGTTTGATAAAAGCCATAAAAAGCGCCGTGCAACGGGCGCAACCTGGGATCAAACTTTACTATTGGCACCATCTGACGAATTTGTGCAGACGTTGCCGGGTGGAAAAATTCCGGATCGGAACAATTTCACAGATATGACCGATGATGATCGACTGGCCTATTGGACGATTGTGATCAATGAAAGCGAACGATTAGCTGATGAATTTGCAGCGTGCCTCGATAACCCCGATATGCTTCTGGCGCGTATGGAGGCACCGCCGCAATAGCTTATTCGTTCGTGTTGGGAAGAAGGGAAGAAAATGGGTGCACCATTTTTAAGTGACGTACCGTTTGATGAAACAGATATGCTGGCGAACCACATGGGGGATATGGTGAACCATGCGGTAGCCGAACATGGTGAAAAGCCATCGTTTAGCTGTATTTTGCCAACAGGCCATTATCAAACACTGAATTTTAAAGAGCTAGGCAGATATTCTGATGCCGTAGCTGCGTATCTGCGGGAAGAACTTGGCTTACGCCGTGGTGATGTGGTGGCGATCCAGTCCCCAAACGCACTGGCATATCCTGTTCTGGCTTTTGGTGTGTTTAAAGCAGGCCTTACCATCACGAACGTGAACCCGCTTTATACGCCGGATGAAACCAATCACCAGCTTAGAGATAGCGGTGCGAAGGTTTGGTTTGTAATTGATGTATTTGGTGACCGCATTAAAGAATCTACCGAAGGCACTAATGTGGAACGCATTTATAAGCTCTCAGTGCTTGATTTCTTCCCGCCAGTTCAGAAAGCGCTGCTTGGTTTTGCTATGCGCTATGTGAAGAAGATTGTTCCAGCTTTCGAAGGTGATGCAGCAGGTACGATGGCGAGTGTTATTAAAACGGGGCTTAAGCACGTAGATGCTGGCGCTGATCTGGCCTATTACATGCGGAACCTAACGCTCGATGATGTGGCGATTTACCAATATACGGGGGGTACTACAGGGCGCAGTAAAGGGGCAGAGCTTACCCACAGAAATGTGGTTGGGAACATTTCACAGTCTAAAAAACGAGATGATGCTCCGGAGCAGGATGAGAATGACTGCATGATGCTGTTGTTGCCGCTTTATCATGTATATGCTTTGGCAGTTGGTGCGCTGAACTGTATGTATTCAGGCACGCATGTAGCGCTTGTACCATCGCCTCGGCCGCTTTCGAACCTGAAGCCGGTTTTCGAGAAATTTAACATCACTATCCTGCCAGGGATTAATACCCTATATATCGGTTTGATGCAGGAAGAGTGGTTTAAATCAAACCCGCCCAAGAACCTGCGCCTGTGTTTCTCTGGTGCCGCACCGTTACAGCCTGCTACAGCTGAAGCCTGGGAAGAAATGACAGGGGCCGCTATCTATGAAGGTTATGGCCTGACTGAAGGCACATGTGTTGTATCTTCCATGCCGTTCAATAAACCACCAAAGCGCGGTACATGCGGTATTCCTGTGCCAGGTACTGAAGTGCGTATTGTGAGCGATGTTGGGGAAACGCTCGGCCGTAATGAAGCGGGTGAGATTTGGGTAAAAGGCCCTCAGATCATGAAAGGTTACCTGAATAACGAACAAGCCACGACAGATACTATTGTAGATGGTTGGCTGCGCACAGGTGATGTGGGTATGATTGATGATGAGGGATATCTTTCCATCGTTGACCGTATCAAGGATATGGTGATTGTCTCCGGCTTTAACGTATATCCAGCGGATGTTGAGGACGTTCTGACCAATTTTGATAAAGTTGGTGAGGCCGCAGTTGTTGGGGTGCCGGATGATGAAACTGGTGAACGTGTGGTTGCTTATATTGTGAAAGGTGATCCGTCACTTTCTGAAGAGGAAGTGCATGAACACTGCGCAGAACATTTGACTAATTACAAAAGACCCAAGACAATCAGGTTCATTGATGAACTTCCTAAATCTCCGATTGGGAAAGTTCTTCGTCGTGAACTGAGAGATGATGCGCGCGGTACAGCCGCAGAATAGGATACTTTATGGATCTTGGGTTTAAGGGAAAGCGGGTTCTGGTAACAGGCGGAACCCGTGGTATTGGTGCCGCAATCGTTGATGGTTTCTTAGCCGAAGGCGCCACTGTTGCCTTCTGTGCCAGAAATCAGGATGAAGTAACGGCAAGAGTATCTGATCTTAAATCCAAGGGCCATCAGGTTTTTGGTAGCGCCTGTGATGTCGCGGACCCACATGCTTACGTAAGCTGGATTAACACTGCTATCGCTGAACTAGGTGGCCTTGATGTATTTGTACCTAATGTAAGTGGTGGTGCGAACGCAGGCGAAGAAGGCTGGAAAGCAGCCTTTGATGTTGATCTTATGGCAACGGTACGCGGCTGTGAAGCTGTTGTACCTCACCTTGCTCAATCCCGTGGTGCTATTACCGTCATTGCCAGTATTGCTGGCCTTGAAGGCTCTGGCGGAGGTCCGTCACCCTATAATACAGTGAAAGCAGGGCTTATTACATACGCAAGCCAATTGGGTGAAATCGCTGCTCCGCATGGTGTGCGGGTGAATAGTGTATCACCAGGCCCTGTGCATGTGGATGATGGTTTCTGGGGTAACGTTGAACGTTCTCAGCCCGATATGTATAAGGCCGTTGCAGCGCGACATCCGCAAGGCAGATTAGCGACATGCGAGGAAGTGGCGAATGCTGTATTATTCCTTTCAAGTAGCAAAGCATCCTGGGTTACGAGAACCAATATGGTGGTCGACGGTGGCTTCACAAACAGGGTGCAATTTTAAAATACTGATTTGGTCAGACTTTATCTGTTCGTTAACATTTAAACCGTAGTCTCAAGCTGATTAATTTAATACTTGGGTGTTATGAAACGAGTTTTACGAGCAATTCCTTGGGTCGCAGGGCTTTCGGGTGTATTGAGTGCTGCGCTCGCATTCTTTTTGGTTAGTGGAGAAATGTTGGGGTATTTGCCCGCTCTTGCCGCTGGCCTTGTTGGTAGTTTGTCTGGTGTTCTGGTGCAGATGGTGCTTGAACGCTTTACTGTGCGCCCTGAACGGGCTTTCCTTGATGCAATCGCTGCATATCTTGAGGGGGATTTTTCCCACGAAGCTTCCGAGGATTTAGAATTAGCCGATAGGCCCGACCTTCATGAAGCATTAAATGCAGTGAAAGAAGCCGCGGTACGCTCAAAGGCCCGGTTGATAGAATTTTCTGAAATCGAACAAAATCTTCAACAAGTAGTGCAGGATAAGCGCCGGAATGAAGCTGTTCTGAAAGAGCAGCGAGAAGCTTTTGCTAAACTTGCGAACGAGCTTTCAAAAGCTCGCGATGCTGCGGAAACAGCGAATATTGCTAAATCAGAATTCCTAGCCACGATGAGCCATGAGATCAGAACACCGCTTAATGGTGTTATAGGCATGATCGACCTGCTATCGGATACAGGGCTTGATGAAAATCAGCGCTATTTCGCGGAAACACTACAACAATCTGGCCAAAGCCTGCTGGCGGTAATTAATGATATCCTTGATATCTCTAAGCTTGAAGCGGGTAAGGTTGAACTGGATTATCAAGGCACAAGGCTGGATTGGGTTATTGCTGATGCTGTGCAGTTCCTTGGTTCAAAGGCTCAGGAAAAAAGCCTCGACGTCATCTGGAATTTTTCCAATAAGATTCCCGAAGTTATTATTTCTGACCCAACGCGCCTCCGGCAAATTCTTTTTAACCTGCTTGGGAATGCCATTAAATTCACTGAAGTTGGGAAGGTCGAAATTAATGCTGAGCACGTAAATACTGTGCACGGCGAACATACTATCAAAGTTTCTGTAACAGATACCGGTATTGGTATTTCTGAAGAAGCGCAGAAGAAGCTGTTCCAGAAGTTTATGCAGGCAGATGCCTCAACAACACGCCGATTTGGTGGAACAGGTCTTGGTCTGGCGATCTGTAAACAATTGGTGACCTTGCTTGGCGGTGAAATTAACGTAGAGAGCAAGGAGCTCGCGGGCTCCACTTTCTGGTTTACCTTTAAGTGTAAGGCTGGCTCTGTCGATGATTTACCTGCTGATAACGAACTCAATCAAGCTGTCACAATTTCAAGTGTTGCAATCAGCAAGAAACTTAAAATTCTCGTGGTTGATGATAATGTGATTAATCAGAAAATTCTTGCCAGTATGCTTGGAAAAATTGGTCACGATGTCATGGTAGTCTCTAATGGCGCAGAAGCATGTAGCGAAGCAGAAAACCAAGATTTTGATATGATCCTTATGGATATTCATATGCCGGTTCTTGGCGGTATTGATGCCACCAAATGGATCCGTGCAATGGATGGTGATAAAGCTAAAATCCCGATTGTTGGCTGTACCGCAGATGCTTTCCCTGAGCAGTTAGAGAAATTTAAAGCGGCAGGAATGGAAGATGTTGTTACCAAGCCTGTGAATAAAGGGCGCCTGTTAACGGTGATGAACACAGTGTTGGGCGAAGAGATCCATACATTTGCTTTGGAAAAAACTGAGAAACCAGTGGCTCCTAAACCAGTAAAAGAAATTAGCATCAAGGAAGAACTGATAGAGAAGAAGGATGATCCTTTGTCTTCTCTATTGGAAGAATTAGGCTAAAAGAAAAGGCAGAGTTGATACTCTGCCTTTTTTATTCTGAATTATTTTGAGCTATAAAGTACGGTCGTTGCTGGCTTGTTGCTGGCGACCACCCCTCTGTACATGCCTGCTGAATTAAAGGTGAGGGCATAATTGCCGTCCTTATCAACGGCGATAATACCGCCATTGCCACCCATTTCTACCAGTTGCTTCATAACTACAGCGTCAGCGGCTTCCTTTAGGGATTTACCGCCATATTCCATCATCGCACAGATGTTGCGAGCGACAGTTGCACGAATAAAATACTCACCGTGCCCTGTGCCTGATACGCCGCAGCTTTCATTGTTGGCGTATGTACCAGCGCCTATGATTGGGCTATCGCCTACACGGCCATGGGATTTATTTGTCATGCCGCCAGTGGAAGTACCTGCGGCAATATTGCCGTGTTTATCAAGTGCAACAGCACCAACTGTACCGAATTTGTAATCTACAGGATTATCAAGTTGTGCTTTTTCATTGGCTTTAGCGCGCAAAAGTTGCTGCCAGCGAACATCGGTGCGGAAATAACTATCAGGTGCGCGCTCGATATCGTGTTTTTTTGCGAATTTTTCAGCGCCTTTTCCCTGCATCATCACATGAACGGATTTTTCCATAACCGCACGTGCGAGTGCGATAGGGTTCTTGATATTCCGGACACCAGATACAGCACCTGTATTCAAGGTTTTACCGTCCATAATGCTGCTATCGAGCTCATTTTTGCCATTTGCTGCAAACACAGCTCCTCGGCCCGCATTGAAGAGCGGAGAATTTTCCAGGATTTTGATCGTTGCGGTGATGGCATCCATTGAACTGCCACCATTTTTAAGGATGGCTTCACCGGCCAGAAGGGCTTCGTTAAGTTTAGCATGGATTTTCGCTTCACGTTCTTTAGTTAGGCGTTCTGGTGTAATGTTTCCAGCGCCTCCGTGGATAACCATGATATATTCAGGGCGTTCAGCTTTTGCGAACCCCTCATAAGAAACAAACAAAAGTAATGCTACTATTGAAAATATTTTAACCCACATACGTGTCCCTCCATTTGACAGCACCTTAATTGTCGAGCATCGTTTGAAAAAACACAATAGCTTTCAATAATGAGGGGGAACTCAGAATGCGGGCACTTTTAAAAACTGCGTTGCTGGCTGGCTGCGGTTTATTAAGCATGGGCATTTCTGCACAGGATGCGGAAAATGCGGCACTTCAAGCCATTATCAATAAAGAGCGTGAAATCCATTATGCGGAAAACCCGGGTACGGGCCCAAAGGATGCTCCGCGTAAATTAGCGTATGAAATGCGAGGTGAAAGTGAAGCCGACCAGCGGCGCAGAACCCAGGCATGGACCGCCCTTTTGGCTGAGTTAGATAAAATTGATCTGGGTACGCTGAATGAAGCTGACCGATTAAATGCAGAACTGATGCGGTATCACTTGAACAGCTATTTGGTGTTTAACAAACATGATGCCTGGCGGATGCCGCTATATGCAGATAGTGGCTTTCATACTGCGCCTGCGCGAATGTACCGTAATATAAACTTTAAATTGGTTGAAGATTATAACGCGTATCTTTCCCAGTTAGAGGATTTGCCAAACTATCTGGAAGAAAACCGCCAGAACCTTCAGAAAGGTTTGGATGAAAACTTTACCATGCCGCAGGTGGTGCTGGATGGTTTGTTGCCAACCTTTGATGCCCTCGTTGCTGATAATGCAGAGAGCAGCAGTTTTTATACACCTTTCAAGGAAATGTCCCGCGTATTAAATGAAGCAGAAAAAAACGAACTGAGGGCGAAAGCAAAGGACATTATCGAAAATAAGGTTATTGCTGCGTATAGGGATCTCGCAAAATATATGCGTGAAGTTTATTACCCGAATGCGACAACAGAGATTGCAGCCAGTAAAAAAACGGGGGGCCGAGCTTACTATGAAGATATGGTGAAGTTTTATACCACCGTTGATATCTCGGCTGATGAAGTGCATGAACTGGGCCTTCGTGAAGTGGAGCGTATCCGTGCTGAGATGGAACAAATTATCAAAGATGTGAAGTTTGAAGGCACGTTTGCTGAATTCCTTGAATTCCTGCGCACAGATCCGCAGTTCTATGTCAAAACACCAAAAGAGCTGTTAATGCATGCCAGCTATTATGCCAAAATTATTGATGGCCGAATGCCTGCATTCTTCAATAAGCAACCACGTCAGCCTTATGGTGTTGAAGCTGTTCCTGCGAGCTTGGCACCAAACTATACAACAGGCCGCTATGTTGGAGCGGAACTTGATGCACCGCGCGGCGGATATTACTGGGTAAACACATATGCCCTTGATAAGCGCCCACTTTATACCCTTGCTGCACTGACACTTCATGAGGGTGCACCAGGCCACCATACGCAAACAGCGCTATCGCTTGAACTCGAGAACGTACCTGAATTCCGCCTTGGCATGTATCCGCATGCATACGGTGAAGGTTGGGGGCTGTACTCAGAAAAGCTGGGTATTGAGATCGGGGTATATGAAACACCTTATGATCATTTTGGCCGCTTAAGTTATGAGATGTGGCGTGCTTGTCGCCTTGTTGTTGATACGGGCATGCATGCAAAAGGTTGGACACGGGCACAGGCTATTAAACTTCTGGAAGAAAATTCGGCGCTTTCGAAGCATAATATCCGTGCTGAAGTGGATCGCTATATTTCTTGGCCCGGTCAGGCACTTGCGTATAAAATGGGTGAGCTGAAAATCCTGGAACTTCGCGCCCGCGCTACCAAAGCATTAGGTGATAAGTTCGATGTACGTGATTTCCATGATCAGGTAATGGCAGCTGGTGGTATTCCGCTATATCTGCTTGAAAGACGTATTGACCGCTGGATTGCAAAGGCAACAGCCGAGTAGCATATCGCTTATCGTTTGGAAAAGGTGGCATCAGCCGCCTTTTCGATTCTGAATAGATTAATTTTCTGATTTGTTAGAAAAATATTTCCATATAACATTTTTATTAGTTGAATAATGCATTGAAAATATGAGAGGGGTGCCCACATAGAGTTTTTTTGTGACCCCGGAGATTTTTATGTCTGACCAAACAAGTGCAATCGCTGCCATTGGTAATACCCCGCTTATCAAGCTCAAATATGCATCAGAGCTAACGGGTTGTACCATTCTTGGTAAGGCGGAGTATGCAAACCCTGGAGGTTCACTAAAAGATCGCCCTGCGCTGAATATTGTAGAGGAGGCCGAAAAAAAAGGCCTTCTAGAACCAGGTGGTTTGATCGTTGAAGGAACCGCCGGTAATACAGGAATTGGGCTTTCTGTAGTTGCAAATGCAAAAGGTTACAGAACCTTGATTGTGATGCCTGAAACTCAGTCTCAGGAAAAGATCGATACCTTGCGTGTTATGGGAGCCGAGCTGAAACTTGTACCAGCTGCACCTTATTCAAATCCAAATAACTTCCAAAAAGTGGCGAAACGCCTCGCTGAAGAATTGGCTGGTTCTGAGCAGCACGGTGTTATCTGGGCAAACCAGTTTGACAATGTGGCAAACCGTGAAGCGCATATTAAAACAACAGCTCGCGAAATCTGGGCACAGACTGATGGTAAGGTTGATGGTTTCATCACTGCTATTGGTTCTGGTGGTTCGCTTGCGGGTACAGGCATTGGCCTTAAGGAATTTAATAAAGATATTCAGATTGGCCTTGCTGACCCTATGGGGGCTGCGATGTATAGCTACTTTAAAACAGGTGAGTTGAAATCAGAAGGTAGCTCAATCACAGAAGGTATCGGGCAGGGCCGTATTACGGCTAATGTGGATGGAGCACCTGTTGATCATGCCTTCCAAATTCCTGATGATGAAGCCCTTCCCATTGCTTTTGATCTTTTGAAGAAGGAAGGCCTGTGTGTTGGATCATCGTCTGGCATCAATGTGGCTGGCGCTATTAAGCTCGCACGTGAGATGGGCCCAGGTCATACGATTGTAACGCTTCTTTGTGATAGCGGCCTTCGATATCAGTCAAAAATGTTTAACCCTGAGTTCTTACGTAGTAAGAATTTGCCTGTTCCGGGATGGTTATAAGTAAAATTTCCTATAACTAATTACAGATTTACATTTCATTTCCTTCGTGAATAGTTATTGTATAACGCTTTCATGTATTCATTGAGGGAAATGAAATGCAGCATTTATTTGACTTAGAGACTTATTCCAGTCGTCTGCGTTTAATCGGCTTTATCGCTATTGCTATCAGTATTGTTGCTTGGTGGAGTGATCTTTCAGGTGCTGTTTATGTGTGTCCATACTGCCGCACGCAGCGAACTGTTATTGGTCTTTTGGGAGTTTTGCTGATCATGCCGAACCCACGGCACTGGATACTCAGATATATTGGTGCTGTTGTTGGTTTCCTGGGTGCAGTGGTTGCTTCTATGCAGCATTTTAACGGTTGGAAGAAGATATCCGCAGGAACGTTTGAGTTTAATGAACGTATTTATATCGATTCTTTTCTGCTGTCAGGGTGCGCACTTTTCATCATTACAGCGCTTGTTTGTCTGCTGTATTCAAAAGAGCCCGTTAAAACTGAAGAAACTGAAGACTAACTTTTCTGGAGCGGTAGCCTTGTGCGCTTAAGCACTGTGCGCAAGGCAAAGCTTGAATGAACCCGAGCAACACCGGGCAGACGAGTGAGAATATTGTGGACGCGCTCATAATCTGGCGCGTCTTTCACGACCACGCGGATCATATAGTCTACATCGCCGCCCATCAGGTAACATTCCATTACTTCTGGTACATCTTTTACAGCTTCTTCGAATGCATTTAGGCGCTCTTCCTGCTGTTTTTCCAGCGATACCCGAACAAATACAGTGCCAGGTAGGCCGATAGCCTTTGCATCCAGGTGTGCAGCATAGTGGGTTACTACACCTTTTTCGTGAAGGTTTTTAACGCGCCTCAAACAGGCGGATTCAGAAAGGCCAACAATTTCTGCCAACTCAACATTTGAGAGTTTTCCTTGCTTTTGGAGTGTGTCCAAAATCGCATGATCAATCTTATCTAGTTTTATCATTGGTGAAATCTTGCATATAACTTTCATTTATTCGTAATATCTTGCAAAATTTTAATAAATTGTGATTGCCTTTGCAAGGACATTGCGAGGCTTTTTCTATAAGTTTGCATCACGAATTCAAGCGGGAAGCTTAGTCAGTTAAATTGAGTAATTTGGAGGTGGGTAATGCTAGTTGGCGTTCCTAAGGAAATTAAAAACCGTGAATACCGTGTAGGTCTAACACCAGCATCTGTACGTGAACTTATTATGAACGGTCATGAAGTGATTGTTCAGCATAATGCAGGTTTTGAAATTGGCTTCAGTAACGAAATGTATGAAGCTGTTGGTGCAACAATCATCGAAACAGCGGCTGAAATTTTCGCAAAAGCTGACATGATTGTAAAAGTAAAAGAGCCACAGCCTGTTGAGTGCGAAATGCTTCGCCCAGGTCAGATTCTTTATACATACCTTCACCTGGCTCCAGACCCAGTTCAAACACAGGGCCTTATCAAATCAGGCGCTATTGCTATCGCTTACGAAACTGTAACAGATGATTTCGGTGGTCTGCCACTGCTTGCGCCAATGTCAGAAGTTGCTGGCCGTATGTCTATTCAGGCTGGTGCACATGCCCTTGAAATGAGCCAAGGTGGCCGTGGTATGCTTCTTGGTGGCGTGCCTGGCGTTGCTCCTGCAAAAGTTGCGATTATTGGTGGTGGCGTTGTTGGTACAAACGCCGCTCGCATGGCTGTTGGTATGGGTGCTGATGTAACTATCCTTGACCGTTCAATCCGTCGTATGCAGCAGCTTGATGATATCTTTAAAGGTTCTGTGAAAACTGTTTACTCAACACAGGATGCTGTTGAAGAGGCGGTTCTTACATCTGACCTTACAGTTGGTGCGGTTCTTATTCCGGGTGCCGCTGCACCGAAGCTTGTGACACGCGAAATGATCTCTCGTATGCCTCGCGGTAGCGTGCTTGTTGATGTGGCGATTGACCAAGGTGGTTGTTTCGAAACATCAAAAGCCACAACACACGAAGAGCCAACATATAATGTTGACGGTGTGGTGCATTACTGTGTGGCTAACATGCCGGGCGGCGTGGCGCGTACATCTACGCTGGCACTTAATAACGCAACGCTTCCGCATGCGGTAGCAATCGCTAACAAAGGCTGGAAACAGGCGCTTAAAGACGACAAGCACCTTCTAGAAGGTCTAAATGTTTGTGAAGGTAAGATCACATATGAAGCTGTTGCTCGTGATCAGAACCTTGATTATGTGCCTGCACTAGAAGTTATTGGCGCGTAACGGAAAATAAGCTACAAGGGCGGCATGGAAAAGATGCCGCTCATACAAGTTTTCGCCCTTGGCGGAACAATTGCCATGACCCCGGGAACCGCCGGGGTTGTGCCTTCACTTGATGCAAAATCCCTTGTGGATGCAGTGCCTTCTCTCACTGATATTGCAGAAATCCAAGCCGAAACCTTGGCTGCAGTTGGCAGTGCCAACCTGAGTTTTCAGCAGATATATGATGTGTGCAGGCGCGCTGAGGCTGCTGACTGTAATGGTGTGGTTATTACGCAAGGTACAGATACGCTCGAAGAGACATCTTTCCTCGCAAGCCTTCTTTATAAAGGTGATAAACCGCTTATTTTCACAGGTGCCATGCGTACACCAAATCAGCCGGGCGCTGATGGACCCTCTAATCTCTATAATGCGGTGCTGGCGGCTGCCAGCGGTGAAGTGAACGGTGTTTCACTTTTGATGAACACGGAAATTCATGATCCTGCGCTTGTAGCAAAAGAACATACGGCAGAGGTTTCGGCTTTTGTTTCCCGCGGATTTGGCCCTGTAGCCCGCATAATTGAGGGCGAGGTTCGCACATTACGGGCGATTGAGCCAATCGCGGATATTGAATTTTGTGAACCAGAATCAGTGGCGCTAGTGAGTGCTGCACTGGATTTGGAGCCTGTTTTTATAGAAAAGGCGCCTGATCTTGGTTTTAAGGGAATGGTAATTGAAGCTTTTGGGGCAGGGCATTTGCCTGAGGCTTGGGCTGATGCTGCGGCAGAATTGGCAAGCGAAATGCCGGTAGTGCTCTCGACACGGATCACTGAAGGACCTGTTCTTGAAAACTCATACGGTTATAAAGGCGCAGAAATCGATTTGCTTAACAGAGGGCTTTTGCCTTCTGGATACCTAAAAGGCCGTAAGGCCCGTATCCTTCTATCGTTGCTGCTTGCAGAAAATGCAGGAACAGCAAAAGCACGCTTTATTGAGGCGGTAAGGAAGCTTGGCTAAGCTTCCTTTTTCTATGTTTTGAGCTGGATTGCTTCAAGTTTCATTAGGAGTGAATTTAAGGTGTTAAATTCATTATCCGATAGCTTTTCGATGATGTCCGCTTCGTAATTAAGGGCGATTGGAACAACTTGCTTGTAAATCTCGATGCCCGAGTCTGAAAGCGTTAGCACCGAGCGGCGCTTATCTTCCGGTGAAAATTTACGTTCCAGGCGCCCTGCATCAATAAGTTTATTCACCGCCCTCGATACAGCTACTTTATCCATTGCAGTTCGGTCAGCAACCTGTCCGGCAGATAATTCAGGTTCTTCGCCGACAACAGCCATAACGCGCCATTCTGGAAGGCTTAATTGGAAGCGTTCTTCATATTGAGCGGCAATTCCCTGGCTTATTCGGTTCGACAAAACCGACAAACGGTAAGGTAGAAATTCGCCCAGATATAACGCACCATTTTGCTTTTTTTCCATTACGGCCTCATGCTGTTCTTGCAATTAGTTTCGTTTGTAACTAATATGATCGCAACTTAATTCAAAGGTGTTTTTAACCAAACACCGAATCCCTTTCTACATGCCACTGGAGGAGTTGTGGAGTCATGTCAGATCTTTTTGAAAATCCAATGGGCCTATGCGGATTTGAATTCGTAGAATTTACAGCACCAGAAAAGGGCATTATCGAGCCGCTTTTCGAAGCAATGGGCTTCACAAAGGTTGCGAACCACCGTTCGAAGGATGCTTCACTTTGGCGTCAGGGCGGTATTAACTTTATCACAAACTATGAACCAAAGAGCCCTGCACACTATTATGCGGAAGAGCACGGTCCATCAGCGTGTGGTATGGCGTTCCGCGTTAAAGACGCACACTTTGCTTATAACAAACTTCTTGAACTTGGTGCTCAACCAGTTGAAGTGCCTACAGGGCCAATGGAGCTTCGTCTACCTGCGATTAAGGGTATTGGTGGTGCGCCACTTTATCTGGTTGATCGTTTTGAAGAAGGTCAGACAATTTATGATATCGATTTTGAGTGGATTGAAGGCGTTGACCGTAACCCGGTTGGTTGTGGCTTCAATGTAATTGACCACCTAACACATAATGTGTACCGCGGCCGTATGGCTTATTGGGCTGATTTCTATGAGAAGCTGTTTAACTTCAAAGAAATCCGCTACTTCGATATTAAAGGCGAATATACAGGTCTTGTTTCCAAGGCGATGACAGCACCTGACGGTAAAATCCGTATTCCACTGAATGAAGAAGCAGCTGGTGGTAGCGGTCAGATCGAAGAATTCTTGATGGCATACAACGGTGAAGGCATTCAGCACATCGCATTCTCATGTGATAACCTGATTGAATGTTGGGACCGCCTGAAAGCTAACGGCGTTAAGTTTATGACAGCGCCTCCAACAACTTATTATGAGATGCTCGAAGAGCGCCTTCCTGGTCACGGTGAGCCAACAGATGAACTGCAGGCACGTGGTATCCTTCTTGATGGTACAACAGAAGGTGGTGAGCCTCGTCTACTCTTACAGATTTTCTCAGAAACAGTACTTGGCCCTGTATTCTTCGAGTTCATTCAACGTAAAGAAGATGATGGCTTCGGCGAAGGTAACTTTAAAGCGCTGTTCGAGTCTATCGAGCGCGATCAGATTGCGCGCGGTGTTCTAGATACAGGTAACGCTGCTGAGTAATTAGTTCACCCCGGTGCTCAGGCGCCGGGGTTTCTTGTTTGAAAGGGCCACAAAATGAAACTGCAAGGTATTCACCACGTTGCTTACCGCTGTAAGGACGCAAAAGAGACAGTTGAATTTTACCAAAAGCATATGAATATGGATTTCCAGCTGGCGATTGCGGAGGACCATGTGCCTTCAACCGGCGCTTATGATCCATATATGCATTTGTTCCTTGATGCTGGTAACGGCAATGTACTTGCGTTCTTCGAGCTACCAGAACAGCCAGAGATGGGCCGTGACGGTAACACACCAGAATGGGTGCAGCATATTGCGTTCCAAGTAGAAGATATGGATGCGCTTCTTGCTGCTAAAGAAAGCCTTGAGGCAGCTGGCATAGATGTTTTGGGGCCTACGGACCATACGATTTTCAAATCTATTTACTTCTTCGATCCAAACGGCCACAGGCTGGAACTCGCAGCTAATACGGCAAAGCCGGGTATGCACAAAGAATTGAAACGAGTTGCACCCGAAATGCTGGAAGAATGGTCTAGAACTAAAAAAGCACCAAACCATGCCGATTGGGTTCATGGACGCGGTGAGTTCAAACCACACGAAGAATAAGCTGTTTGATAAAAAGAATTCTAAGGGAAGATACCAATGAAATTAGCTTCACTTAATGAAGGCCGTGACGGCAAACTGGTTGTTGTATCCCGCGACCTGAAACGCATGACATCTGCGGCAGAGGTTGCGCCAACAATGCAGGCTGCGATTGATGATTGGGATGCGGTATTACCGCGTCTTCGTGGTTTATACGAAAGCCTGAATTCAGGTGCGATTGAAGGCGAATCATTCCGTGAGGAAGATTGTGCATCGCCACTGCCGCGCGCTTACCAGTGGGCTGATGGTTCCGCATATGTGAACCATGTTGAGCTTGTTCGCAAAGCACGCAATGCTGAAATGCCTGAAACATTCTGGACAGACCCTCTGATGTATCAGGGTGGTTCAGATACATTCCTTGGCCCACGTGAAGATATCGTATTCCCAACTACAGATGGTTGGGGCGTTGATTTTGAAGCAGAAATTGCTGTTATCACGAATGATGTATCGCTTGGCGTGAGCCATGAAGATGCAGGATCGCACATCAAGCTTTTGATGCTGGTGAATGATGTATCCCTTCGTGGCCTTATTCCAGGTGAACTGGCAAAAGGTTTTGGTTTCTTCCAGTCAAAGCCATCAAGCGCTTTTAGTCCGGTGTGTATCACTCCGGATGAATTAGGCGATGCTTGGGTAGAGAACAAGGTACACCTGCCGCTTGTTTCTCACCTGAATGGCGACATGTTCGGTAAACCTGAAGCTGGTGTAGACATGACATTCGATTTCGCGAAGCTTGTTTCACACGCTGCGAAAACGCGGCCTCTGGGTGCCGGTGCTGTTGTTGGTTCTGGTACAGTTTCCAACAAGCTTGATGGCGGCCCAGGTAAACCAGTTTCAGAAGGTGGTGTTGGATATAGCTGTATTGCGGAAATCCGTATGATTGAGACAATCATGAACGGCTCACCAAGCACAAACTTTATGTCTTTCGGTGATAAAGTTCGCATCGAAATGTTCGATAAAGACGGCGCATCTATCTTTGGTGCTATTGAGCAAACTGTGGTGAAAGGCTAAGCCACATGCGCAAGCTATATGGATATTTCAGATCGTCTGCCGCTTACCGGGTTCGTATTGCGCTTAACCTTAAGGGGCTTGAGTATGAGCATGCGAGCATCAATCTCAAACCAGGTGTAAGTGAACACCAATCAGACGATTATAAAGCAATGAATCCGCAGGGGCGGGTGCCTTACTTTGTTGATGGTGAGATGGGGCTTTCCCAGTCACCAGCTATTCTGGAATATCTTGAGGAGGCATACGATAGTGTGCCTCTGCTGCCCGCGGACAAAGAAGGGCGTGCTCGCGTGCGCCAAATCGCCAGCCTGATTGGCTGTGATATTCATCCGCTCAATAACCTTTCTGTGCTGATGCGCATCAAGGGACAGTTGGGAGCCGATGAAGAAGCGGCGAATTTATGGTATCATCACTGGATCATTGAAGGCTTTACAGCGCTTGAAAAAATGCTTTCTGAGAGCGAGCAAACAGGCAAGTTCTGTTTTGGAGATACACCAACGCTCGCAGATGTGTATCTGATACCGCAAATCTGGAATGCACGCCGGTTTAATACCCCGCTTAAAGCATTCCCGACACTTACTCGTATTGAAGCAGCATGTAATGAACTTAAAGCTTTCATTGATGCTGCACCAGAAAATCAACCGGACACACCGAAGTAACAGTTAGACGGAGTGAAGACATGCTTATTAAAACAAGGCTAGGCCGTGAAGTTGAGGTTAACGAAGATTATACTGTTGATCAGAACTGGGAGCATTTCACCCCTGAAGAGCATGATAGGTGGGACCGTCTTTATGCGCGCCAGAATGCGCTTCTTCCGGGCCGGGCGTGTAAGGAATTTATGGAAGGCATTGAAAAACTTGAGCTTTCCAAAAGCGGCATTCCAAACTTTGATGATCTTTCAGACCGTCTTGAGAAGCTAACCGGTTGGCGTGTGGTTGCTGTGCCTGATTTGGTGCCGGATGAGGTTTTCTTTGATCATTTGGCAAACCGCCGTTTCCCGGCAGGTAATTTTATCCGCAGTGAAGAGCAGTTGGATTACTTGCAGGAACCAGATGTGTTCCATGATGTGTATGGTCACGTGCCGCTTCTAGCGAACCCAGTGTTTGCAGATTATATGGAAGCTTACGGTAAGGGCGGCCAACGTGCTATGGGGCAGGGTGTTCTTAAAAACCTCGCGCGCCTTTATTGGTACACTGTGGAATTTGGCCTTATCAAAACAGATGAAGGTATGCGCATTTATGGTGCAGGCATTCTCAGTTCCAAGTCCGAGAGTATCTATTGCCTTGAGGACGAGAGCCCGAACCGGATTATGTTTGACCTTAAGCGCCTTATGCAGACGGACTATATCATCGATGATTTCCAACAGACATATTGGGTGATCAACAGTTTTGAAGAACTGCTTGAATCTACATATCAGGATTTTGGTCCGCTTTATGATGCGCTCATAAAAGAAGATAAAGTTTACAGCGTTGAAGAAATTGCAGCTAGCGATGATGTGCACCATGAAGGCACACAGGCCTATGCCAAGGCCGGTGGCCGCCACGCTAAACAAGCTTCATAACACTAATAACAACAATAATATTGGGCTGGACTGGGCTGTCTCATTGAGGCAGCCCTTTTTCTGTTTCAAGATTACTGCGCTGCTTTTTTCATCGCAAATAGTGCGGTTTTAATCTCTCGCGATTTATCTTCAAAAGGCCCTGTTTCCACATAATCTTGCGCGGCGCTCGTATCACCTTTCTTATGTAACATTAACGCCTGATAGGCTTCTTCGTGGAAGTCTGCGTGAATAGACTTTAGCTTTTTATATTCTTCAGTGTCGGAGAACTCGCTGCCCGGGCCATATATCCACTCGCCAACAATACATTTGTTGTCGGCACGTACACTTTCTGGCGCAGCTTCTTCTTCGCCAGCAATAATGCGTTTGAGACGCGCTTTTACGTTTGAATGAGCGACAAATCCTTTATCAAGTACTTCTTCTGTTTTCATGAGGGAACTCCAGTGGTGGGGTTTACGGTTCACTAGACACAACTCACAAAGAAGTTTAATTTGGATTGCTTAAAGAACTATGTATTTGCCAACAAAAAAGCCCCCACCGAATGGTGAGGGCTTCTTGAGTTTAAAGGAGTTGTTGCTTATTCAGCAGCAGCTGCCAATTTTTCTTCGTTAGCGCGGCGAATGATATCTTCAGCCATTTCGTTGGCGATGATACCAGTTGGACGTGCTTCAGCGTCACTTGCCTGGAAGATTTTTGTAAGTGTTTCGCCAATGCGAAGTACTTTTTCTTCACGAGCAGCTTCATCAAGCTTCTCTTTGTAAACTTCTGATTCAACAGAAATAATACCACCAGCGTTGATTACATAATCTGGTGCGTAAAGAATACCGCGCTTGCGCAGCTCTTCGTCTTCAACGCCTTCAGTTTCAAGCTGGTTGTTTGCAGCACCTGCAATGATTTTCGCTTTAATATCGTCGATTGTCTTAGGGTTCAAACCACCACCAAGAGCACATGGTGCGAATACATCAACATCAAGGGCGTGGATACCGTCAGTACCAACAACAGTTACATCACCCATTGCCTTAACAGCTTCGATGTTTGCATCAACAATATCTGTCACAGTAACTTTAGCGCCAGCTTTAAGAAGATGACCAACAAGATACTGACCAACGTGCCCAACACCCTGTACAGCAACGCTTACACCGTTAAGGCTATCTGTTCCAAGCTTGTGTTTAACAGCAGCCTGAATACCAGTGAATACACCAAGAGCAGTGTGCGGAGATGGATCACCAGTACCGAATTCACCACCGTCTAGACCACAAACGAAGTTTGTTGCTTCTGATGCAGCACCAAGCATATCAGTGTTTGTACCAACATCTTCCGCAGCATAGTAAGTACCGCCAAGGCGGTTCACCATACGGCCAAAAGCACGCATAAGGTCAGCTGTGCCAAGTTCTTTAGGGTTACCGATGATAACAGACTTACCACCGCCAAGGCGAAGGCCAGCCATTGCATTTTTGAAAGACATACCGCGTGAAAGGCGAAGTACGTCATAAATTGCATCTTGTTCACCGCGTGCTTCCGCTACATCAATAGGAGCTACTTTGCGGTGTGCTGCAGCATAATCCCAAAAGCGTGTACCACCTGTTGCAGGGCCAAGCGCTGTTGAGTGAACTGCGATGATCGCGTTAAGGCCTGTTGCTTCGTCTGCACAGAAAACAACTTGTTCGTGGTTTTTAAAACTGCGCGAATCAAAAACGGGCATTACGATTATCCTCTTCCCAATAATATCCCGAGCAAATACTCGATACCAAAAGAAGCATAAGAACTCTTTATCATCTGGTCTGATGGGGCTTCTTTTATTCCTATGTTGCAGGCAAAGCTTTCTAACAAGAACCAGACTGAATGCTTTAACCTGAGTACGTGAGCTGCTTTTAGCCTCTCATGTATTGCGGGGGATTATGGCACCATTCACGCGAAATGAGCTTTCGAAGATTCAAAATTTAAGCAATGAAATGATAGTTTTTATGTTCATTTTTGAAATATGTGAACAAAAACTATCTGTGCATAATCTACCGCAAAGAAAAAGCCAAGGCACAGAGCGCCTTGGCGCGATTAGTTCAGGTTTACGTAGCGTAAACTTTAATTATACTGTTTCGCCAAATAGTTCGCGGCCAATCAGCATACGGCGGATCTCATTAGTGCCGGCACCAATTTCATAAAGTTTGGCATCGCGCCACAAACGCCCTGTGGAATATTCATTGATATAACCATTACCGCCAAGGGACTGGATCGCTTCACCAGCCATCTTTGTTGCATTCTCAGATGCGTAGAGAATACAAGCCGCAGCATCTTTACGGGTTGTTTCACCGCGGTCACATGCACTGGCTACAGCGTAAACATAAGCGCGAGCTGAACCCCATGCAGTATACATATCAGCGATTTTACCTTGCATAAGCTGGAAAGTGCCGATTGGTTTACCGAATTGCTGACGTTCATGCACATAAGGGATCACAGTATCAAGGCAAGCGCGCATAATGCCGAGAGGGCCGCCGGAAAGCACAACACGTTCGTAATCAAGGCCAGACATCAGGATTTTAACGCCGTCACCTTCTTCACCAACACGGTTTTCAAACGGCACGAAGCAATCTTCAAATACAAGCTCACATGTGTTAGAGCCGCGCATACCAAGTTTATCCAGTTTCTGTGCAGTGCTGAAACCTTCCATACCTTTTTCAATCATGAAGGCTGTAATACCGCGAGAGCCTGCATCCGCATCGGTTTTTGCGTAAACCATCAAAACATCTGCATCAGGACCGTTTGTGATCCACATTTTATTACCGTTCAGCACATAACCATCGTTTTTACGGTCTGCTTTCAGGCGCATGGACACAACATCTGAACCAGCGCCTGGTTCCGACATGGCAAGCGCACCAACATATTCACCGGAAATCAGCTTTGGCAGGTATTTGGCTTTCTGCTCTTCACTGGCATTTTTCGTAATTTGGTTAATACAAAGATTTGAATGCGCACCGTAGCTAAGGCCTACAGAAGCACTGGCACGGCTAATCTCTTCCATTGCGATCACATGTGCCAAATAGCCCATGTTTGTGCCGCCATATTCTTCGGGGGCTGTCATGCCGAGAAGACCAAGTTCACCCATTTTCTGCCAAAGATCAGCTGGAAAAACATTGGTTTCATCAATTTCAGCAGCACGCGGCGCAATTTCATCTGCTGCAAAACGTGCAACAGTTTCGCGAAGCATTTCCATTTCTTCGCCGTGGTTAAATTTAAGATGTGGAAACTCAAACATGAGACTATCCCTATGTGGTGTTTTTATTCGTCTGTTATTGTTAGAAGCACGGTGCCGTCTGTAACTTGATCACCAGCCTTCAGGCTGAGGCCAGATACAACGCCGTCTCTTGGGGCATTGATGGTCTGTTCCATTTTCATGGCTTCCATCACGAGAAGAGGTTGACCTTTTTCAACGGTTTCACCATCAGTAACTTTGATTTCAAGCATCTTACCAGGCATTGGCGCTACTATTGTGCCCGGTCCGTCTGCATCATCATCAGCACCGCCATCACGAGCGTGGCGAGCGATTTTGATAGTGCTCGAACCTTTGATAAAGGTAACGGTAGCATCTGTTACCTCAGTGAACAGCTGTGTGCTAAGACCGTCCAATGTATAGAACAGCGTGCCTTCGTTTAATTCGAAGGAGGCTAGATCAAACTCCTGGCCAAGAACCGTAATGCTCAGGTTTGGCGCAGTGTGATTGATGGTAGCCGTCACCATTTCACCTTCTGCATCATCGAACCAAAGCTCTTCTGTGCGCGGCATATTCAAGCGGAATGTATCACCCGATGCCCAAGGGTCATCCGCTGGCATACGGTTTTGGCGTGCAGCAAGAATAGCGGCAGTTGCCACCGCATAATCTTCAGCGGTAACTTCATAAGGTTTCAGCAGGGTATCCGCATATTCTTCAATGAAACCTGTGTGTACATCACCTGCCTTGAAATCCACGTGAGCTAAGCATTTACCAAGGAAATCACGGTTGGTTACAAGGCCTGTAACTGGTGTTTCAGCGACAAGACGCTCTAGTGCCTCAATAGCCTCAAGACGGTTTTCACCCCATGCGATCAGCTTACCGATCATTGGGTCATAGTGAATGCTTACACTGTCACCGTCTTGTACGCCTGCATCAATGCGTGCGCCGAAGGCCGTTTCTGCGTACGGATCAAACATACCAACGCGTCCAATCGACGGCAGGAAGTCATTATATGGGTCTTCCGCATAAAGGCGTACTTCAACAGCGTGACCATCGACAGCAAGGTCAATTTCATCCTGCGCTAGAGGTAGGGCTTGGCCTTCGGCAACCATGATCTGCCATTCAACAAGATCAAGGCCTGTGATCATTTCAGTCACCGGGTGCTCAACTTGCAGCCTTGTATTCATTTCCATGAAATAGAAGCTGTTTTCATCAAGCCCGTTTGAAACATCGGCGATAAATTCAACGGTACCTGCACCTGTGTAATTGATGGCTTCAGCGGCTTTCACAGCTGCCTCGCCCATTTTCGCACGCATGCTGTCTGTCATGCCTGGGGCAGGGGCTTCTTCCACAACTTTCTGGTGGCGGCGCTGAAGGCTACAGTCACGTTCAAACAGGTGAACCGCATTGCCGTCAGCATCACCGAATACCTGCACTTCAATGTGCCGTGGTTTTAGGATTAGTTTTTCAATAAGGAGCTTGCCGTTACCGAAAGAGTTCTCACCTTCGCGGCGCGCGGCTTCAATACCAGCTTCAATCTCATCTGCGCCGTATACCATGCGCATTCCCTTACCGCCGCCGCCGGCAACAGCCTTGATAAGCACAGGGTAGCCAATGCGGTTGGCCTCAGCAGTTAGCGTTTCAAGGGATTGATCATCGCCGTGATAACCTGGCACCACCGGAACATCAGCATCTTCCATCAGTTTTTTGGCGGCACCCTTGAGCGCCATTGCGCGCATAGAAGCGGCAGAAGGACCAACGAAGATTATATCGTTCTTTTCGCAAGTTTCTGCGAACTCAGGGTTCTCTGATAAGAAACCATAGCCAGGATGTACGGCATCAGCGCCTGTGCGCTTGGCTGCTTCAATAATTTTATCTGCAATCAGATAGCTTTCGCTCGCGGCGGCTGGGCCGATAAATACAGCTTCATCAGCCATGTGGCGGTGCATTGCGTCTTTATCCGCTTCTGAGTAAACAGCAACAGTTTTAATGCCCATCTTTTGGCAGGTTGCCATCACACGGCAGGCAATTTCACCACGGTTTGCGATTAGCAATTTTGCAATTTTACGGCTCATGCGTCTTCGCCCTTATCTTTAATCCAGCTTGGTTTACGTTTTTCAAGGAATGCGGAAAGGCCTTCTTTGCCTTCCTCGCTTGCGCGGCGGGCAGCTATACGCTCCGCAGTATTCGTACGCAGTTCCTCGGTAATTTCTTTGCCTTTTACAAAATTGATCAGGTCTTTCGCTTCCGCCTGAGCAGTAGGGGCGCCGCCAAGGATGTTTTTGACCAATACGTTTGCAAGGCTGAAAGCTTCCTGAAGGGAAGGCGCCAGTTCGTGAACAAGACCAATTTCCTGCGCTTTCGCAGCGTCAAAGCGTTCAGCTGTAAGGAAGTAGCGGCGTGCGTGGCGTTCACCAATGGCTGCCACCACGTACGGTGAAATGGTTGCGGGAGTTAGTCCTAAGCGTACTTCTGAAAGAGAAAATTTGGCGCTTTCAACAGCAATCGCCATGTCACAGCAGCTCACAAGCCCAACACCGCCACCAAATGTTGCACCGTTCACGATTGCAATAGTTGGTTTTGGGCAGTTATTCAGGGTTGCGAGCATGCCAGAAAGGTTCATCGCATCGCGCTGGTTTTGCTCTTCCGTATAAGAAGCTGCGGCTTTCATCCAGTTAAGGTCTGCGCCCGCAGAAAAGCTTTTACCGCCGCCTGTCAGGATAATCGCGCGTACATCAGGGTTTTCGCCGAGTGTTTTAAAAGCGTTATTTAGTTCCCAGATCAGATCATCATTAAAGGCATTGTGTACATCAGCTCGATTAAGGGTAACTGTTGCAACACCATTATCTTCAATGGATGTAAGAAGTGTATCTACCATTATATCCCCCTACATTCTGAACACGCCGAACTTGGTCGGCTCAGCTGGGGCATTTTGCGTGGCAGATAGGGCCATACCGAGAACGCGGCGCGTATCAGCAGGATCAATCACACCGTCGTCCCATAGGCGGGCAGAAGCATAATACGGGTGACCTTGCTCTTCATACATATCGCGGATTGGCGCTTTGAAGCCTTCTTCTTCATCTGCGGACCATTCCTGACCGCGAGCTTCCATGCCGTCACGTTTCACTGTTGCCAGTACGTTTGCTGCTTGTTCGCCGCCCATCACAGAAATACGGGCGTTTGGCCACATCCACATAAAGCGTGGTTGGTATGAACGGCCACACATGCCGTAGTTACCCGCACCGAAGCTGCCGCCGATAAGGATTGTGAACTTTGGAACGTTTGCGCAAGCAACGGCAGTTACCATTTTGGCGCCATCACGGGCGATACCGCCATTTTCATATTTCTGACCAACCATAAAACCGGTGATGTTCTGCAAGAATACAAGCGGGATACCGCGCTGCGCGCAAAGCTCTACAAAGTGAGCGCCTTTAAGTGCGCTTTCAGAAAAGAGCACGCCATTATTTGCAACGATACCTACCGGATAACCGTGGATGTGCGCGAAGCCGCAAACAAGCGTTTCACCGTATAACTTTTTAAATTCGTTGAATTCACTGCCGTCTACGATACGAGCGATAATTTCGCGTACATCATATGGCTGGCGTGTGTCTTTTGGTACAACACCGTAAATTTCTTCTGGTGCATAAAGCGGCTCAACAGTATCGCGGCGCTCAAGCGGTTCAGGCTTTTTATGGTTCAAATCAGCTACAATCTGACGTGCGATTGACAGTGCATGATAATCATCTTTTGCCAAATGATCCACAACACCAGATGTGCGGGCGTGCACGTCACCACCACCAAGGTCTTCAGCACTAACAACTTCACCGGTTGCAGCTTTCACGAGAGGAGGGCCGCCAAGGAAAATCGTGCCTTGGTTCTGCACGATAATACTTTCATCGGCCATCGCAGGTACATAAGCACCGCCCGCAGTACAGCTGCCCATAACCACCGCGATTTGCGGGATACCCATCGCAGACATATTGGCTTGGTTATAGAAGATACGACCAAAATGATCACGGTCTGGGAACACTTCATCCTGATTAGGGAGGTTCGCGCCGCCACTATCCACCAGATAAATACATGGAAGGCGGTTTTCTTTGGCGATTTCCTGCGCGCGAAGGTGCTTCTTTACTGTGAGCGGATAGTAAGTGCCGCCCTTAACAGTGGCATCATTACATACGATCATACATTCAACGCCGGAAACACGACCAATGCCGGCGATCACACCAGCTGCTGCGATATCAGCATCATACATGCCGTAGGCTGCAAGCTGGGATAGCTCTAGGAAAGATGTGCCGGGATCAAGAAGCGTATTTACGCGATCTCTTGGCAATAGCTTACCGCGCGCTAAGTGCTTTTCACGGGCACGTTCGGGTCCGCCGAGGGCAATTTTCTCACATTTTTCGCGAAGGTCATCCACCTGCGCCTGCATGTGCGCAGCGTTTTCCGCAAAAGTTTCGCTTCCTACCACTATAGTGGAATGAAGAATGGTCATATTCGGTTACTCCCAGCCTACGGATGTTGGCTCCACCGGGTTTATCAATTGGATTGGTGGCATTTTACCTTTACGCGTGGTATTGGTAAAATTGATGTTGAAAATGTAATTGATAGATTTTGTCTATGATGGATTTGTATTTACTTCGGTACTTCTTAGCGGTGGTTGAAACTGGCAGCTTTACGCGTGCTGCCGACCGGGTTTTCGTTACGCAACCAACACTTTCTGCGGGTATTAAAAAGCTTGAAGGGCAGGTGGGGCATGTGTTGTTTGAACGTTCAAACAGGCGTGTTTTTCTAACCGATGCGGGTACGCGTTTTTTGCCTCGTGCTAAAGCGATTTTGCACGAATGTAATATGGCTATGCAGGTTCTGGAGGAAGCTGAAACAGCACCAGTACTTAGATTAGGTGTCTTAATTACCTTATCCAATAGAGCAGTAGGGACGCTTCTTACCGGCTTTAGAAAGGTCATGCCCCATGTGGCTATTGAGCTTACGGATGGTACTGAGCAGGAATTAGCAAATAGGCTTGATGATAGAAGCCTTGACTATGCGCTTTCGCTGCATCGAGGTGAGAATGAGGAGAAGGCAATTCCGCTGAAAACTGAAGAATACCGTTTTGTCTTACCGCCTGATCATAAACTCGCTGGTAAAGCTGTAATCTCAGCAGAAGATTTAGCGGAAGATTATATGATTGTGCGGAGCCGCTGCGAAGTTCTTTCGGAAACCAGCAGATATTTTACTGACCGTAATGTAAGGCCAAGGCTTGTGTACCGAACGCCGAATGACAGCCGCGCACTTGCAATGGCTGCAGCGGGAATTGGCGGTACAGTAGTTCCTGAAAGCCTTGTTGATGAAAGGGTTCATGCCTGTAAATTAAAGGGCTTTGATTACACACGGAGGCTTGCACTCTTCAAGCCTTCCTACAAGCTGCCTACGGGGTTTGAGACTGTGGGAGCGGCTTTTGAAGACTTTATCGCAAATAATTGGGGTAATTCATAAAATTACCGAAGGGCCGGTAGCTTCATATTCGTATCTGATAGTTACAGTTTAATAATCGATTTATACTTATTCGAGTATTCTTGGGTCTCACAGACCTTTGATAACCGTGTTAGAGTATCTTGGGGTACAAGTGCCCCAAATTTAAAAACAAGGATATTGTCGTGCAAAGCGGACGTATAATTTTGGGGGCTGTACTTGCCGGGTTAGTTGGTTTTGGAGGTTGGCTATATATAGCTGAGCCTGAGGCACAAGGTGGTCGCCGTGGAGGCCGGGTGGTTTCTGTTGTTGCTGACCCAGTGGCAACACGTAGTTTTTCCGATATTGTTGAGGCTATCGGAACTGCAAATGCGCGTGAAAGCGTAATGCTGACATCGCGGGTTTCTGACACGGTTAAAACGGTACATTTTGAAGATGGCCAAGTGGTGCAAAAGGGTGATCTACTTGTAACCCTTGAGGATCGAGAAGAAAAAGCGAATGTAAGGGAAGCTAAAGCGAACCTTGAAGAAGCTGAAAGCCAATATGCACGTATTGAGGATTTGGTTACACGAGGTAACGCCTCTACATCGAACAGAGATGCACAGAAACGCAGGGTGGATGAAGCCCATTTCAGGCTTGATGCTGCAAAAGCTCGCCTTGCCGACCGCCGTATTGTAGCGCCGTTTGATGGTGTTCTGGGATTGCGACAAATCAGTGAAGGGTCGCTTTTGTCCGCGAATACAGTGATCACATCTATTGATGCAATCGACACGGTTTATGTAGATTTTAGTGTGCCTGAGCGTTTTATCGCAACGCTTGATGAAGGCCAGATAGTTGATGCCAAGGTTTCCGCATATCCTGATCGTACTTTCAGTGGAACCGTAAAAACGGTTTCCAGCCGTGTTGACCCAGTAACACGTTCTGTTCTTGTGCGTGCAGAGGTGGAAAATGCAGATCATGCCCTAAGGCCGGGTTTGTTGATGCGGGTTCAGGTTGTTAGCCGTACGTGGGATGCCTTCTCGGTTGCTGAGCAAGCTGTAGTGCCGACTGGCGGTAAGAATTATGTCTTTATCCTGAACGGAGATGAAGCAGAACGGCGTGAGGTAACGCTTGGTATTCGCCGCCCGGGTTATGTGGAAGTACTTTCTGGCCTTGATGGCAGTGAAAAAGTAGTTACCGAAGGTACAATGCGCTTAGGCAGACAAGGTACTAAAGTGAAAGAACTTGTTCGGGAAGGGGCGGAATAATGATCCTTTCTGATGTATCCGTAAAACGCCCGGTATTTGCCGCGGTAATTAGCATGATGCTGGTTGCTTTTGGATTGGTATCTTTTCAGGATATTGCTGTTCGCGAACTTCCTGATATCGATCCCCCGATTGTGGGTATTCGCACTAACTATGGCGGTGCTAACGCGAATGTAGTGGAAACCAGAGTTACCCAGATTATTGAAAATGCTATTGCTGGTGTGGAAGGCATTAAAACCATTGAATCCACAAGCCGGGATGGTCGCTCTGATGTAACAATTGAATTTGAACTAAGCCGAGATATCGATTCTGCAGCCAATGATGTGCGGGACCGTGTAAGCCGAATTCTTAATAACTTACCGGAAGAAGTTGACCCGCCAGAAGTTTCTAAGGCCGATGGCGATACACGGCCTATCCTGTATTTCAATGTAACAAGTCCAGTAATGGATATTCTTCAGCTAACGGATTATGCGGAGCGCAATATTGTTGACCGCCTTTCTGTTGTTGATGGTGTAGCACAGGTAAGAGTTCTCGGGCAGAAACGGTATGCAATCCGTGTACACCTTGATCGTCAGGCGATGGCGGCGCGGGGTGTGACTGTAACAGATGTAGAATCTGCGCTTCGTTCTGAGAATATTGAGCTTCCTGCCGGACGCGTTGAATCAATTGAACGCGATACAATTGTGCGTTTGAACCGTGAGTATGCAGATCCACGTGATTTCGAAACGATGGTTATCCGCGAAAATGCCCAAGGCGAATTTGTTCGCATGGGCGATATCGCTACTGTAGAGCTGGGAGCAGAGCGTGATGAGCGCCTGTTCCGCGGTAACGGCGAGAGCATGATCGGCCTTGGAGTTGTAAAGCAATCTAAGGGTAATACTGTTGCTGTGGCTGAGGCTGCTAAGGCTGAAGTTGAGAAGATCAAGCAGACACTGCCTGAAAGCATGAACTTGTTTGTAGCGTATGACAGCTCAGTTTTCATCGATAAAGCTATTGAAGAGGTGTATTTCACGCTTGGCGTGGCAATGGCTCTGGTGGTCTTGGTGCTTTACCTGTTCCTGGGGAATGTGAAGACTGTTCTAGTGCCAGCAATCACAGTGCCAATCTGTATTATCGCTAGCTTCTGGATTTTGAGCCTGACGGGCGTAAGTATCAACCTTATTACGCTTCTCGCCTTGGTGATGGCTATCGGCCTTGTGGTAGATGATGCCATTGTGGTTCTTGAAAACATTTATCGCCGTGTAGAAGAGGGTGAGCCGGGCCTTGTTGCCGCTTATCGAGGTGCTCGTCAGGTTGGATTTGCGGTTATCGCGACAACGCTTGTGTTAATTGGCGTGTTCGTACCAATTGCTTTCTTACCAGGAAATATTGGTCGTTTGTTCGGAGAACTGGCGATTACTATGTCCGCAGCGGTGGCATTCTCAAGTCTTGTAGCGTTAACGCTGAGCCCAATGCTGTGTTCAAAGCTTGTGCGTCGTAGAAATAAAAAGCCAGCCTTTGCAAAGAAACTTGATCAGATATTTGAGCGACTACAGAATGCTTATGGTCGTTTCCTTGAAGTGTGTCTGCACAATAAAACACTGGTTATTTTATCGTTCCTTGTATGTATTGCTTTGATCGGCGGTGTGTTCCAGCGAGTGCCTAGCGAGCTTGCGCCACCTGAGGACCGTGGTGTGGTGTTCATGCCTGTAAGAGGCCCAGAGGGTGCCAGCTATGAATATATGGCGCAGCAGGCGGAACATATTGAAGAGCAGGTAATGCCGCTTGTAAATGGCCCCGAGGTTGAACGCTATATTCTTCGGATTGATGGCGGAAACGGTTTTGGTATTCTCTTTATGAAGCCATGGGATGAACGTGAGCGTTCTACACACGAAATTGCTGCAGAACTACGCCAGAAATTCAATGCGAATGTTCCGGGTGCTATGGTTATTCCTATTACTCGTAGTGGCCTAGGTGGGGGCGGAGGTTCTTCCGAGTTTCAGCTGGTTGTTGGCGCTGCGACTTATGACGATCTTGGTCGTTACCGTGAGATTCTTCTGGAAGAATTCGGTAAGTATGAAGGCCTTCAGAATGTAGATATTGATTATATCGAAACGCAGCCGCAGTTTAAGGTGAGAATTGACCGCGAACGTGCTGCTGATCTTGGAGTTTCAGTGCAGTCGATTGGCCGCACATTGGAAACTATGATGGGTGGCCGCCGTGTAACTACCTATGTGCAGGACGGTGAAGAATATGATGTGATCCTTCAGGCAAAGGAAAGTGATCGCAGGCAGCCGCTTGATATGGAAAATATCCACGTGGCATCAGGCCGTGGTGGTTCGCTTATCCCGCTCAATAACCTCGTAATCATTGAAGAAGTTTCAGGTGCGGGGTCGCTTCGTCGATTTAACCGTATTCGTGCACTCACAGTTTCTGCGAACGTAGCTGATGGCTATACGCTTGCTGAAGTGCTTAAAGAAGGTGAGCAGATTGTTATTGATAATCTGCCTGATGTAGCGGCAATTGATTACAAAGGTGCATCTCGCGAATATCAAGAGGCTGGTAGTGATATCTATTTCATCTTTGCGCTTGCTCTTGTGGTTGTGTTCCTAGTGCTTGCAGCTCAGTTTGAAAGCTTTATTCACCCGATGGTTATTATGCTCACTGTACCTCTGGCAATCCTTGGCGGTTTGCTTGGGCTCTGGGTAGCGGATAGCACACTCAATATCTATAGCCAGATTGGTTTGATCTTATTGATTGGACTGGCGGCGAAAAACGGTATTTTGATTGTGGAATTCGCGAACCAGCTTAGGGATGAAGGGCAGGAGATCAGAGATGCTCTCTTGAATGCTTCTAAAACTCGTTTACGCCCAATTATGATGACAGGTCTTTCAACTGCGATGGGGGCTGTACCGCTTATGCTTGCTTCTGGTGCTGGGGCAGGTAGCCGTATTACTATTGGTGTAACGGTGTTTAGTGGTGTGATTGTAGCAACATTCTTCACGCTGTTCATTGTACCAGTATTCTACGATGTCATGGCGAAATACACCAAATCACCGGGCTTCATTGCAGCGCAGCTCAGAAAATTTGAGCGAGATGAAGCCGCAGGAAAGCCTGCAGAATAAAAGAAAAGGTCGGAGAGAAGTCTCCGGCCTTTTCTTTTTTGGAATTTTATTATTCTTAAACGGTCTTTGCGGCGTCTACCTTGAAACCAGCTTCTTCAAGCGCTGTTACTAACTGGTCAGCGTGGGCGCGGTCCTTAGTTTCAACAACTAGTTCCATCTCTGTCAGCTTGAGGGATACCGCGCCAAACTCGCGCTGATGGCGTACTTCCTGAACATTTGCACCCACTTCGGCAACTACTTCGGTTACTTTCGCAAGCATACCGGGCTGGTCCATCATCGTAATGCGCAGACGAGACAAGCGGCCATCACGGGCCATACCGCGCATAATGGCGGTTGCTAGCAGACGGCTATCGATATTACCACCTGTAAGAACCATGCCAATTTTTTGGCCTTTAAAACGGCCTGGATACTGAAGAAGTGCTGCCAGGCTGATAGCACCAGCGCCTTCAACGACCACTTTCTCAATTTCCATCATCATTACGATGGCTGCTTCAATACGGTTCTCTGGTACGATCAGAATTTCATCAACCAGTTCGCTTGCCACTTTACGAGTGTTCATACCTGGGTTTTTAACCGCAATGCCTTCTGCAATCGTAATATTGCTGCCGCCGAGAGAGACACCTTCAACGGTTTCTTTCATGGCTGGGAACGCCTCAGTTTGAACACCAACAATGCGAATGTTGGGGTTAATGTGCTTTGCAATTGTGGCAATACCGGAAATCAAACCACCACCACCAATTGGAACAATGAGGGTATCAAGATCTGGTATATCTTCTAGCATTTCCAGGCCAACAGTACCTTGGCCAGCCATCACTTCAGGGTCATCGAACGGATGGACGAATGTGAGGCCTTCTTTTTCAGCTAAGTCGTAAGCAGACTGCGTTGCTTGTTCAAATGTCTTTCCTGTGAGAACTACACGAGCACCAAGTTCCTCTGTGCGCTTAACTTTGTTAAACGGTGTACCTTCAGGCATTACGATAGTGGCAGGAATGCCGAGACGGCTTGCATGGTAGCTGAGACCTTGCGCATGATTGCCCGCCGATGCAGCAATAACGCCCTTAGCGTTCTCATCAAGGGAGAGAAGGCGATTTAGCGCGCCGCGTTCCTTGTAGGCTGCTGTAAACTGGAAGATTTCAAATTTCAGATAACATTCTGTACTGGTGATGTCCGACAAAGTACGAGACATGCTTGTGGGTGTGCGATTAACAGCGCCTTTAATGGCTTTTGCTGCATCGAGAACATCTTGTGGTGTGATTGCTAGTTCTTGAGTGCCCATTGCCTGTCTCCATAAACAAATACGGTCTGCAGCAATGCCACAGACCGTATGTAATTGTCTAGAGAAACAAAGTGACTAGCTGATAGACGCAAGAAGCTTATCTATGGCTGTTGTACACTCCTGTTCCGTAAGGAAAGGTACGTGTCCTACGCCGGGGACTGTAACTGGTGTTAAGTCTGGGTGCACATCGGCCATCTTCATCAATGTTTCGTGAGAGAGGATATCTGAAACCTCTCCGCGCACCACAACCATTGGAAAGCCTTTAGTCGCTTCAAAAACTGGCCAGAGATCTGGAGCAGATTGGTCGCTTTGGCCTTCAAAATTGTTTCTGATCGCGGGATCATATTGAACCGTCGGAATGCCGTCTACTTCGGTATAAAGTTTTTTGGCGAATGCGAGCCATTCTGCATCAGTGAAATCAGGATAAACGCCTGTATTGGCCAGCTTGGTAGCCTTAATCACTTCATCCCAAGTTTGGGGTGGTGTGCCTTTACCCACATAGGACATGATGCGCTCAATGCCTTTGGGGTCAACTTCCGGACCAATATCATTGATAATAGCTGCTTTGAAAATTCCCGGGAACATAGCGCTCATCATGATGGTCATTAAACCACCAAGGGAGGTGCCAAGAGCGACCACTTGATCAAGTCCTAGGTGCTCAATAAGAGCTTTCATATCTTCAACATATATATCGGGGCGATACCTGCTTGGATCGTGGTCCCAATCTGAAAGGCCGCGCCCACGTTGCTCGACACATATCACTCGATATTTCGAAGACAGATGTTCGGCAATGCCTGCAAAATCTTTTGAATTGCGGGTAAGACCTGGCATGCATAGCACGGTTAGAGCGCCTTCTGGTGCATTATTATAATCTCGGTAATGCTGTTTCAGTCCGTCTGGGTTCGTGAAATACTCACTAGTATACTTAGTCAAACTCAAGTCCCCCAAATGTTATGCGCAGCTCGCGCTTCAAGATTTTGCCGTTCGGGTTGCGGGGCAGGGCTTCTGTATATACTACACCTGCAATCCGTTGTTGTTTGCCGAGCCGTTCATTGGCCCAGTTTTTTAAAGCGTGTTCGTCAGTTTTGGCGCCAGGCTCCTTCACCACAACTGCTAAAGGTGTTTCCCCCCAGCGAGAGCTTTTTGCGCCAATTACAGCAACATCATTCACGTCAGGGCTGGTTATAAGCATTGCTTCGATATCCTGTGGGTAAATGTTTTGCCCGCCCGACAGGATCATATCTTTCTTACGGTCTACAATGTAAAGATAGCCTTCTTCGTCTAACTGTCCAATATCACCTGTTCTTATCCAGGCATTGTCGTTTTCATCCAGCCATGTTGCTTCCCTGGTTGCGTCTTCCCTGTTTAAATAACCAGGCATAACAATTCGGCCGTTTGCAACGATTTCGCCAGAGGAACCAATGGGCACTTCTTTATCGTCATCACCGATGATACGGATATCAGTACCCAGAAGCGGTTTGCCTACAGATGACATGCGGCCTTCTGCTTCCTCGGGTTCAAGTGTGGTGATAATACCTTCTGTAAGGCCGAAAAGTTCAATGATAACTGGGCCAAAACGTTGATAAAGGTTAGCTTTCAAATCAGCATGTAATGGTGATCCGCAGCTCATTACCGCTTTTAGGGACGAGATGTCATATTTCTCTTGTTCCGGGTCTTCCATTAAGCGCTGATACTGGATTGGCACCATAGAAAAGTTGGTTATTTTCTCGTTCTGAATAGTTTCCAGTGTAAGCCTTGTATCAAATGTTTCATGCACATAGAGAGTGCCACCAGCAAGTAAGGTAGCAAGAAAGCCCACCCAACTGATATTTGAATATAGACCAATGTTAAAGAGTGTACGGGCGTTGCCGTCATAACGGAGGGCAATACTCATATCATATGCCCAGTCTCTGCGGCCCCGATGGGTGTGCAATATCCCCTTCGGCATACCAGTTGTGCCAGAACTGTATATTACGTTGAGCGGGTCATCGTCTTGAATGTTTGTTGTTGGTTTATGGTCTGGCGCTTCTCTTTTAAAGGTTTCGAAGGCATCGCCCTCTGATCGGTCGCCTGCGATAATGTGAAGGGTGCCAGGATGTTGGTTTACATAGTTTGTGAGCCGTTCGGCTTGGTCTGTTGTTGTGATAATGGCCTTAACTTTAGCATCTGTCATCATAGCCGTAACAGCTTCGTCAGTGACGGAGAGATTTACAGGAACGCTGCAAGCGCCGGATTTCATCACGCCGATAATTGCTTCAACCATCTGTCGGCCATTTTTCATTACAATGCCAACCATGTTACCTCGCCCGATACCCTTTTGATTAAGCGCATTAGCCAACTGGTTGGTGGCGGCGTCTAATTCCTTCCAAGAAAGCATATCTTTGCCGGAAATTAACGCGGTTTTATTGCCTTTCCACTTGCCGTGAAGTGAGAGGATTTCCGGGAGTAAAGGTGCCGATGTGTTGAAAGGGCTCACGTGATCATCCAATAATAAAAATAACAAAAAGAATGATAATAGGGAGGGGCCGGCGGAACCGACCCCATGGGAGGTTTAGAATTTCACGCCAAATGTCGCTGTAACAGTGCGTGGCGGGCCGTAGAACGCAGAAGCAATGCCTTCTAAGCCCAATGTAGATGCTGTGCCGTCGGCATTCGCGAAGTTGTAACCCGCAACAATATATTCTTTGTCAGTCAGGTTCTTACCGTGCAGGCCAATGCTGTATTTGCCGTCCTCAGATGTCCAGACGATACTTGCATCGAACAATGAATACGCTGGCTGATCAAGGAAGGCATTTGGAACCTCAAACTGGTGTGTACGGCTTTTATAGGACCATGCACCTGAGAAAGAGATTTCGCCGTCAGAGTTCAGTAGTTCCAGCGGACGATTGTAAGTTAGGCGTAGGTTAGTGGAGAGGTCAGGCGTGTTTTGTACCACTCGCTCATTCGCCACATCTTGAATTGTTGTCACGCCGCCTTCTGTCACAGCTGTAAGGAACTCATCATACTGAGCATCTACCCAACCGAGGGAGAAAGTAGCAACAAGGCTATCGCCATCAACACCCATATCTGTGCCGAGAATTGCATTACCTTCAAGTTCAATACCTGTGATGCTTGCTTTACCAGCGTTTGTTGTCACGCCTGCGAAGCTATCGTTGATACCGTCACCATTTGTATCCACACCAACAGAGCCCGGGATTTGAACATCTGTGTAATCGCTGTAGAAGAAGGCTAGGTTTGTTTGTACACGGCCATCAGCCCAGTTTGATTTCAGACCTACTTCATAAGTAGTGATATTTTCTGGATCAAACTGCATGAAGTCAAAGATTTCGGCCTCAGAAACTGTACCATCATTATTCAGGTCAGGCGCAGCTGTTGTTGCACCGCGTGGGTCAAACCCACCACCTTTGAAGCCTTGGCTAAAGGAGATGTAAGCCGTTTGATCATCGTTTGGCTGCCATGAAAGGCTTACACGTGGTGTGAAGTCCTTAAACGTTTGTGAGCCATTGAAATCTGATGTTGTAGCGATAAGCGTTGCATCACCACCAAATGTATCAGAAAAACCGCCAATAAAGGTACGGCGCAGCACATTAGATGTACGTTTGTCGCTTGTATAGCGGCCACCCACGCTTAGTTCTAAGCCAGTATCCATGCCAAAATGTTTTGCCAGATCAAAGGTGAAATCACCAAAGATAGACCATGATTTCGTACCTACATCACCGAAAGTGTTTGCGTTCAAACCAGGCAGGCCAATGGCTGCACCTGTTTGTGCAAGAAGTACATCAAATTCGTTGGAAGCATTGGCATCTAGGTAATAAAAACCAAGGAGACCACTTATAGTCTCACCATTATAAAGAAGTTGCAGTTCTTCACTGAACTGATCGTTCTCATAAATTACTGGTACATCAACATCAGCTACAGGTAGACTATCGAAATCAATAGCTTGGAAGCTTTCGTCTTCACGGTATGCAAGAATGTTTTTAATGGTCCAGTTTTCGTTGATTTCATACTCTACGAGCATGGAGCCGCCATATTGTTCTGCTTCATTACGAGCATCAAGGCCCGCGCGTGTATCAAACACATCATCTAGAACTGGTGCGCCGCTAAATAGGCCAGGAATCAAACGGTGACCTGATTTCGGATTACTCTTATCTTTCAGGTAATCTGCTGTAAAGCGGATGAAGAGAGCATCTGATGGTAAGATTTCGCTGCTTGCTCGGAACGCCAGAATATCTTTGTCATAATGCTCTGCGCCAGTTTCGATATTTTCACCGTATCCGTTACGCTGTAGGTATGCGCCAGAAGCACTAAAGCGAACAGTATCAGAAACTGGTAATTCAGCGGAAGCTACGATCTCGTGTTGACCAAAAGTACCGCCTGCCAAGTTAAGCTTGAGGGATGGTTCATCACCAATGCGCTTGGTTACATATTTGATTGCGCCCCCGATAGTGTTACGTCCGTATAGTGTACCTTGCGGACCACGAAGTACCTCAATACGCTCAACATCATATACATCAAGTACACCACCTTGTGGGCGGTTCAGATAGACATCATCAAGATAAATACCAACACCAGCTTCAAAACCGGCGACAGGGTCCTGTTGACCTACGCCGCGAATAAAGGCTGTAATTGTTGTATTGGTCCCGCGAGAAACCTCAAGCGTTGTATTTGGAATACTTTGGGCAAGATAGGTGATGTCCGGCGCACCCAGCTTTGCGAGTTGCTCGCCTGATAAGGCAGTTACTGCGACAGGTACATCTTGTAACGATTCAGAACGGCGACGAGCCGTTACTTGAATTTCTTCCAGTTGCACATCATTGGAGCCGCTGTCTTGTGCGGAAACGGCGGGGGTTAGCGTTAATCCTGATAGGCAGGTACTCGCCATCATTACTGCCAAAGCAGTTTTATTCGTTCTCATTTCATCCCTCCCCAGGAACGTTCAAGTTATGTCAGCTTGATTAAATTCAACGTTTGTTGAAATGTCAACAAAAATTCAACGATCATTGAAAAAATATGTGGTTTTCGTTTTCAATAAAGTAATGTTACAAAACTACTGAAGTGATTTGAGCGGAGGCTAGTACGTGACAAAAGCACCGGAGAAAAACCGAATTAGAAGAAAAGATCGTATTCTCAATGCGGCTGAGGCTTTGTTTGCCAAACACGGTTTTGAAGGCGTTTCTATGCGGATGGTTGCTGATTCCGCTGAGGTTGATCTCGCCCTCGCTAGCTATCATTTTGGCAGTAAACGCGGTTTGTTTGATGCGGTTCTTTTGCGCCGTGCAGAAGTTCTGAATGATCTGCGTTTAGCAGCACTTGAAAAATGTCAGGCTGAAGCTGGTGGGAATGGGCCGAGCGTTGAGGCCATTATTGATGCATTTCTGCATCCTCTTTTGGGGGAGGGGTTGCAGGCTGATGAAGGTTGGCTTCATTATTTTGAACTCATTGCACAAGTGAACAGCTCCTACGAATGGGGTGGGCAATTGATGACTAAATATTTTGACCCACTCGTGCGCAAGTTTATGGAAGCTCTTAAGGCAGCTTTGCCTGATGCTGAGCCGCAAGATTTTTACTGGTGCTATCACTTCCTTTCAGGGGCTCTCACTCTTACAATGGCACATACAGGTCGTATTGATCAGCTTTCCGATGGGGCCGTGAAATCGGAAGATATGGTGGGTGCGTATGAGCGTATGGTGCCTTTTATGGCCGCAGGTTTTAAAAAAATGTGTGAAAAAGGATAGATCACGCATTATTGTGCCTTTCGGGTCTATGACACATGATAAATACACATAGAAAATAACAACATTTGGGTTAGTACACAGGGGGAGTTTATGAAAACGATCTTAGCTGCCGCCCTTCTTGCAGCAAGCATGCCTGCAGTGGCGGAAGAATTTACAATTGATCGTCTCGTTGCGGGGCCGTCTATCAATGGCTCTAGTATGCGCGGCCTTCAAATGTCGCCTGACGGCAAGCGTATTACATTCTTGCGAGGTAAAGAAAGCAACCGTAATCAACTTGATTTATGGGAGTTTGATACAAAAAGCGGTAAGGCGAAGCTGCTGATTGATTCAAACGTTCTTCTGGGCGGAAAAAAAGAAGAGCTATCTGAAGAAGAAAAAGCACGCCGTGAACGTCAGCGTATTGGTGGCATTTCTGGTATTACTCGGTATTTCTGGAGTAAAGACAGTAAATCTCTGATGTTCCCTGTGGGCGGTGATGTTTATGTACTACCGTTGGGCGGTAAGGTTAAACGCCTTACAGATACACCGGAATTTGAAACGGATATCCGTTTCAGCCCTAAAAGCACTTATGTTTCTTTTGTTCGTAACCGTGAAGTTTACATTGTTAACGTTAAAACCGGTGAAGAGACCAAGCTTACATCAGGTTCGACTGATACAATTGCTAATGGTATGGCTGAATTTGTCGCTCAGGAAGAACTGGGCCGCTTTACGGGATACTGGTGGTCTCCGGACGAAACCAAAGTTGCATTTGAGCAATTTGATGAAAGCGATGTAATTATTAAGGATCGTTACGAAGTAAAAGGTGACGGTTCGGTAACGTCTATCAAACAGCGCTATCCTGAAGCAGGTACTACGAACGTTACATACAAACTCGGTGTTGTTTCTGTTGCGGATAAATCGGTTGATTGGATTGATGCAGGGGGAGATCAGGATACGTATCTTGGCCGTGTGAACTGGACACCAGATAGTCAAACGGTGATTTACCAGCGCCTCAATCGTCCGCAGACACAGCTTGATATGGTGCTAGCTGCAGCTGATGGTTCCAGCCAGCGTACGCTGCTTACGGAACAATCAGATATCTGGGTAAACCTGCATAATATTCTGCGTTTCACCAACGATGGCAATAATATGTTGTGGGCTAGCGAGCGCACTGGTTTTCGCCATCTTTACAATGTGAATATGGAAACAGGTGAAGCAACACCAATTACTTCTGGTGACTGGGTTGTGAGCAGCGTGAACCGTGTGGACGAAGAAAATGGTACTATTTACTTCTCTGGTTTTAAAGATAGCCCGATTGAAAGCCACCTTTATTCTGTTCCAATGGCAGGTGGTGATATTACCCGGATTACCAAAGAAGAGGGATGGCACGGTGCGCGTGTTGGTGATGGTTTCTTCATTGATAACTTCTCAAGCCCGACCCAACCTCCGCAGATTGTCGTAAAAGATCTGAAAGATGGTGCAGTTCGTTTCGCGATCAACGAGAATAAGCTGGATGATAGCCACCCATACGGTAAGTATATAGACGGTGCGGCAAAACAAAGTTTTGGTACGATTAAAGCGAGTGACGGTAGCGACCTTTATTATCGCCTATACCTGCCACCAAGCATGGAAGAGGGTAAAAAGTACCCGGCTATTATGGCGCCCTATGGTGGCCCGCACGGTCAGAGCGTACGGAAGACATGGAGTGTGAACTTCAATGAAATCCTTGCACGTAAAGGCTTTGTTGTAATGGTTCTTGATAATCGAGGCATGTGGAACCGAGGTATTGAGTTTGAAGGCCATATTAAAAATGCTATGGGCACGGTTGAGGTTGAAGATCAGGTTACTGGTGCTAACTACCTAAAAACACTTGATTTTATCGATGGTGATAAAATTGGTATGTGGGGTTGGTCTTATGGTGGTTACATGACCATCATCAACATGTTCAAAGCCCCAGACGTGTTCAAGGCAGGTGTTTCAGTTGCTCCGGTTACGGATTGGCGCCTTTATGATACAGCTTATACAGAGCGCTATCTGAGCCATCCGAATGATCCAGGTAATGTGTATGAAAACTCATCTGTGTTTAAATATGCAGATAACTTCAAGGGTGACTTGCTGCTAATCCACGGTATGGCGGACGATAATGTGTTCTTCGATAACGCCGTTAAGCTTATGGCGACATTGCAGAAAGAAGGAAAGCCATTTGAGTTGATGACATATCCTGGCAAGAAGCACGGTATTCGTGGTGAAAACACCCGTAAGCACCTATGGAAATTGGCGCTAGATTTCTTTGAACGTAAGCTTAAATAAGAAATTAGAGCTGAATAAAATCTGAAAAAGGGGCAGTTTTCTGCCCTTTTTTTTATATGAAAAATCAATGAGATAAACGTTTCTAATGTAACTTTAACAGAATCTTGCTTGATTTATTTAATTACTGGACTAGATAGTCTATTAAGTCATCGGCGTGACTGTTCTGAGTTATAATCAAACAGAGGGACGTCGAAACAGCCTGTTATCAGGAGGGTATATCTTCCTTCCTCCCTGATTAGACTTCTGATAATGGGCACCTGGCTGAAGCCGAAGGGGATGTCTGGATTCTCCCCTTCGGCTTTTCTTTATGTTTTATGCAGCTAAAGTGCGGTCATACACGGGTTTGATAGAATCTAAAATCGTACGTACCGTGCCTTTAAACTGTTCTACATGGAACATATGATCAGCATTTGGCAGCGAAATAAAACGCCCATTTGCAAAATTATCGGCAATCTTCATATTTGCTTCGACAGGTAGAAAATGATCATGCTCGCCTGTGAAGACAGTGACATCCATATCATTTGGCATTTTGCTCAAATCAGTATCAGCATGATCCAGAATACGCTTGGTATTATGCTTGAACTGTTCTTTGATGCCGCAATTGGCGTTTAAGAGGGCGTGACGTAACTTATCTGCGGTTAAGCGCGCCAATCTATTAGTTTCTCTTAACGCTGGATTGGTCATCAGATCGGTAAAGCTCTCGGCAAACTCTTCTGTTTTGTCCCACTCCAGTAAGAACAATAGGTGGTTGAATGCATATTCAAGCCTGTCGGGCATTTTATCCATTGCGGAACCAAGAACTAGGTGTTCAATGTTGTTATACATCTGAGCATAGCGCATTGCGATAATGCTACCGTAACTGCAGCCCAGCATGTTGACGCGTTCAGCAACACCTAATTCACAGAGGCCGTGATGAATGGCTTGGCAGATGAATTCAAAGTCATACTCATGTGGCAATACACCAGTTTCGCCATTGCCTGGCGTATCGACAGTAATTACCCAAGTTTCCTGACTAAACGCATTGCTCAATTTTTCAACGGCTGTGATGTTTTGGAAGGCACCGCCAATGAATACAAGCGGTAATGTGGTAGAATTAGGCGCATATTCTTTCATATGTACAGGGAAACCTTGATAGGAAAACCGGTGGAACGTTCCTTCCGGGGAAATCTTTGTAGCATAAGTCATTTGGCACTCTCTTTCTCAGCAGAATGTGCCGTGTCATACGCTCACTAAAAAAACCAACATCAACTCAACAAAGCGTAGACAAGGCAATTTTTTCAGTTACACGGGTGATTTTCTCACCACGTATGCCTCTATAAGCAAAGCATGTGCCAGTCAAGGTGGTTAATTACAGCTATAAAGTTTAATTTTCGTGAAAAAATGGCAATAAAATTCAGATATTCTAAATTTTGTGAATGGTTGAGAGATTCTTTTTAACTTTAGAGTAGTTATGAGCCACAGGAATTTGAGAAAACTACGCGGTTTTTCATCCAGAAATGCTGAATTTCCGTACCTATTAGTGAATTTTAGAGGTGTCTATGATTTTCGGTGGGAAAAATATGAAACATTTATTCATAGTAAAATTGTCGCTCGCACTTATTCTTGTAGCTTCCTCAGGAGGCGTGATGGGGCAGGAAGGCGGTGAGCGTTGGCAAGTGGGGGCAGTAGGGCTTTTGTACGACAGCCCTTTTGAACTTGAGGATACCCAGTTACGCCTGTTTCCCAGCATCAGTTACCAAAGCAGCAGCCTTTATCTACAAGGGTTGGAAGCTGGGTATCATTTGTTAACTCCCAATTATCGAAATAACCTGCAGTTATCAGCTGATATATTTGTTGCTGCGCGAGGTGTGGCTGGGCAGTCTCGTAGCGCCTTTGCCCTTGATGCAGGCCTCAGGGCTCGTTTGGGAGGTAGACTGGGGTTTGTTGAAGCTGAATTCAGGCAGGATATAACAGGCCAGTATAACGGGCAGGAAGTTTCTCTAGGATATGGGTATCGTTTTGTTTTGGGTGAGCTCGCATTTATTCCAAGTGTTCGTGCATCATGGAATAGTCAGAAATTAGGCAATTTTTCCTACGGTGTAACAGCCGAGCAAAGGGAGCGTATGCGCGAAAACGGAGAACTGCTTCTCCCGCTCTTTCGTGTTGAAGAGAGCTTTATCAATTATTCGGTGAACATATTCACGACGTATCAGATAACAGATCGTATCAGATTTATTGGTTTTGGAAGTGCTGTGCTTTTAGCAGATACCGTTACCGATAACCCGGGCATTACGGATGATTATGAGATAAGCGCAGGTTTTGGGGTTTCCTACAGTTTTTAAATACGATGTGATCTAGTTGTATCCTGTCGCCGTATTCTAAATATCACTGATGAAAATCACAGAAAGTGGGCCCATTAGTGAAGATGTCAGACATTCTAAAATAGATTTGCCGCTCTCTTATGGTGCGGCGGACAACGCTTAATCTGCGGTCGATATGTTTGGCATCTTTTCGCACATACCTGATCCGCAGCCAATTAATCAGAGGATAGGTATAATGATTAAATCTTTTGGAACTATGATAATAGCAGCTTCGCTTGTTATGGCAGGCAGTACGGTAACGCTTGCTGGCGAGCATAAGCCTAACAAAGATATTGTTGAAATTGCTGCAAGTAATAACTCGTTTACGACGCTGGTTGCTGCAGTTAAGGCTGCAGGCTTAGTAGAAATCCTGCAAAGCAGTGGCCCCTTTACGGTTTTTGCCCCAACAGACGAAGCTTTTGCCAAGTTACCAGCGGGTACAGTAGAAAATCTCTTAAAGCCTGAAAACCGCGAGCAACTAGTTGCAGTACTTACATATCATGTGGTGCCGGGTAAGGTGCTTGCGAAAGATGTTGTTGGTTTGAAAGCCGCGAAAACAGTGCAGGGACAGGATTTGAAAGTTACGGTTTCAGATATGGGTGTGATGATCGATAATGCCCGGGTAGTCGCGACAGATATAAAAGCGGAAAATGGCGTAATTCATGTAATCGATAGTGTGATTTTGCCGTAAATTAAGTGCTGGTGGTGGTCTTGTGGCCGCCATCATTTTCGAATTATTCCACCATAAACAGTAGATCATGCTTTCTAAGCAGTTTCGCGAGTTCTTCCTCGTTTTCTACAACCTCTCTATAAATCCATGTGTACCAAGTTTTGCCAAGGAGAACTCTTCTGGCTTCATCTATTCCGAACAGAGAAGCGGATGCATAGTATTCTTGCAGGCCTACAATAAGATGTACATAGGTGCTGTAATCGTCACGTGCACCGCCACGCCTGCCACTTGGTACTTTCGGATATAAAGTCTTCAAATCTTTAATAGCCGCATTCACTTGTGGTTCAAAAGCGATACCGAACCAGTGTAACTGCTCGTGAATGAAGGTTGAGAGCGCTGAAGCATCGTCTTCAATAAAATAATCATTCAGTGTCAGTATTGGATGACTGTGCGGAGCGTCATCTTGGTCTATCTTAATTGAGTAGGTGAAAACGAAAGGACTTACATCATAGGTATCAAGGAGCCGTTTCAATTGTTTTTCAGCTGCCTTTTCCCGGGGAGAGTTATTAGCAAGCCGGATATCAAAGTCAGATGAAGAGGCGAAGGCGGAAAGGCTCAACACAAAAATGAGAGAAATTGTAAGAAGAATTCGAGACACAGCATAACCTGATTAAAAAGGTAACGATTTAGCAACCAGAGAAGCCTATACTGGTGATACAGGGCACGCTAATAAAGATATCGTGTTAAAGGGGTGAATGGCCCCCAGGCTGTTGATGAAAAGGGGGCCATTCGTTCCGCACTTAAGGCTGTTGATACCATCGGGTTAAGTGCGAAATTCTATGTTCGAAACAAATATACTTACTTCATGGCATAGAAAATATATCCTTTAAATCAATTTAAATAGATTTCAGTAATCGCCTTACTCGATAAGTATTGCTCTGCTCCATCACGTTCGAGAGAGCGGATAAGCTCGCTGTTGTAGCCTTTTCAAGAAGGTTTATGTTGGCGAAGATCTAATATTCGCTTGAGGTATGTATCCCATGTTTCCCAATGCTGTAAAATCTGCTTGTCTTACTGCCACCTTTTTATTCACCGCTGCCATTGAAGCGCAGGATACAAAAACACCTGAGCAAACCGCGATTGAGAAACTTGAGTTCCTTGTGGGCGAGTGGGAGGGGCCAGGTATTTCTTACCGGCAAGACGGTACAGAAAGCCAGTACCACGATAAAGAAAGCGTGTGGTTTGATGTGCAGAAGAGCCTGCTTATCATTCAGGCACGGGGATTTCGGGGGGGCAGACAAACATACGGTCTTCATACCGTTATCAACTACGATGTTGAAACAGGGCACTATTGGTATAATCCATACACCGCAAAGGGCGTAAGCAGGCCGTTTAAATGCGTGCTGGAGGCGCAAGAATTCAAATGCAATGTGGAAGATGGTTCATACCGCCTCACATTCCGCCGCACTGCAGATGGATCATGGAACGAGTTCGGTGAACGCAAAACAGAGGCTGGCTGGCAAAAGAACTTCGAGACTATCCTGAAAGCGGTACCTTCAAAATAGAATAAATCCCTTCCATCTTTCTCAAAAGTCGCTATTTTGCGCGGGAATTTGATTTGGTTGGAAGAGTTTCATGGCTTTAGAGCAGGAAATTGATAAACGTCGCACCTTTGCGATTATCTCGCACCCGGATGCGGGTAAAACCACACTGACAGAGAAACTACTTCTCTTTGGTGGTGCTATTCAGATGGCAGGTGAGGTAAAAGCTAAGGGTGAGCGCCGTCGTGCCCGCTCTGACTGGATGAAGGTGGAGCAGGAACGTGGTATCTCGGTTGCGTCCTCTGTGATGACCTTTGATTTTGAAGGCAATACCTTCAATCTGCTCGATACGCCAGGTCACGAAGATTTCTCTGAAGATACATACCGTACGCTTTCTGCTGTTGATAGTGCTGTGATGGTACTTGATGCCGCAAAAGGTATTGAGCGGCAGACCCGCAAACTCTTTGAGGTATGTCGTCTGCGTGATATGCCTATCACAACCTTTATCAACAAGCTTGACCGTGAAGCCAAAGACCCGTTTGAGCTACTTGATGAAGTGGAACAGACACTTGCGCTTGATGTAACACCAGCGAGTTGGCCAATTGGTATGGGCCGCGATTTCAAAGGCTGTTATGACTTGATCCATGATCAGCTTATTCTGTTTGATCGTGGTAAGGGAGATAGTCTTTCAGAAGGCATTAAATGCGAAGGCCTTGATGACCCGAAGCTTGATGAACTATTGCCGGATTATGCTGTTGAGAAGCTCCGTGAAGATGTTGAAATGGTCCGGGAACTTTGCCCAGCATTCGATCTCGAACAATATCTGGACGGCACACTAACACCTGTTTTCTTTGGTTCTGCCATCAATAATTTTGGTGTGCAGGAACTGCTGCAAGGTGTTGGTAGCTTTGCGCCTAAACCACGCCTTGGTAAGGCCATGGAACGGGAAGTAGAGCCACTTGAAAACAAGGTTTCAGCTTTCGTTTTCAAAATTCAGGCGAACATGGACCCGAAACACCGTGACCGTATCGCGTTTGTGCGTATTGTATCGGGCCGGTTCAAAAAAGGCATCAAGCTGAAGCATATCCGCAGCGGTAAAACTATGGCTGTGCATAATGCGCAGCTGTTCCTTGCTCAGGACCGCGAGATTGCGGAAGAAGCGTTCGCTGGAGATATTATAGGTATCCCAAACCACGGTAACCTCCGCATTGGTGATACGCTCACTGAAGGTGAAACACTTCGCTTTACTGGCGTACCATCCTTCGCACCGGAAATTCTCCAGAAGGTACGCTCCGAAGATCCAATGAAAGCAAAACACCTTGGCCGCGCGCTTGAACAGCTTGCGGAAGAGGGCGCTGCTCGGGTGTTTAAGCCGTATCTTGGTAGTGACTGGGTAGTTGGTGTTGTTGGAGCGCTGCAGTTTGACGTTCTAGCTGACCGCATCCGTACGGAATACCAGGTTCCTGTGATTTTTGAGCCGACAACGCTTCTCACTGCGGAGTGGGTTGAAGGGGATCACCGTGAGGTGAAACAGTTCTCGGACGGGAACCGTGCTTCCATGGCGGAAGATCATACTGGCTCACCAGTTTATCTGGCGCGGAACAACTGGCACCTTGATAAAGCGAAGGAAGACTTCCCAAGTCTTAAGTTCCTCCGCACCAAGGAAGAAGTCGCATAGAAATTTTCATTAGTTGTTTTATGAATTCAAGCCAGCATCTGCATCGAGATGCTGGCTTTTTATTTGTGCTTGCACAGTACGAGACGCAGGATCGCATATTTTATTTGCTGAAGACGATCAAATGTAGAAGGGGAGCATTATCGGTGTCGTTCAAGGGAGCAAAGATGTGAAGGTCACGTTCCTGTGATGCTTGTATAGCCTTTTATCATTGCCGATAAAATGCCGCATTTTCTATTCAGTGTTGGTTTCGTTGAGTGTATTTTGATTTCTAAAAGTTGCGATGGTGGGGCGTATGACTGATATTTTAGGTACTGAGAACGACGATACTATAATTGGTACTGGCGGCAATGATGTTATTCGGGGCTTGGGCGGGAACGATTCTATCCTTGGCGGAGCAGGTAATGACACTTTGATTGGCGGCCTTGGAGCAGATGTGCTCGATGGTGGCGAGGGCATTGATACGATTGATTATAGTGCTTCATCTGCCGGGTTTCTCATGACCTCTTTGGGGGTCGTTGTGGGATTCCCAAATCCTCTTGCAGGTTCTGGAGCTTTTGATGTCCTCAGCAATTTTGAAAATGTAATAGGTTCCGTTTTTGCCGATGAGATATTTGGCAATGAAGCTGACAATATTCTGGACGGAAATGGTGGTAACGATTTTCTGCAAGGGTTTGAAGGGGATGATACTCTAATCGGTGCAGAAGGTACCAGTTCTGCCGCTCTGTATTTCTCGTCTGACGAAGCTGTTTCAATCAACCTTGCTACAGGCGAAAACCCATCGGGTGGGCATGCTGAAGGAGATGTGTTGATTAACATAAGGCAACTGTTTGGCTCGCAGTTTAATGACCAATTAGTAGGCCTTGCAAATCAATCTACCACACTTGATGGCTTTACTGGCAACGACTCTCTTATAGGCGGAACAGCTGGAGATAGGATTTCTGGCGGTAGTGGGAATGATACAATTGATGGTGACGGTGGCGCTGACAATATCAGGGGCGAAAATGGTAATGATTTTATCGAAGCGGGAGGGGGTAATGATTTTATCTCGGGTGGCAACGGGGATGATATAGCTTTCGGCGGCGCAGGCGATGATGAAATCTTCGCGGGTTCAGGCGACGAAGGAAATGATTTGTTTGTTGGCGGCCTTGGAGATGATGTCCTTGGCGGCGGTGCAGGCAATGACACAATTGTTGGTGGTGTTAGCAACGTATCGGGTGTGAACAGCATTAATGCCAACGCGGGCAGTAACACCTTGTTTGGTGGCGCTGGTACAGATGTATTAATCGTCGGCGGGTTTGATGATCAGAACCTGGACGGTCGCTTCCAAAGCGGGGAGCAGATAACCTCTAGTACGACTGGTAACATTGCTTATGCAGGAGCTGATAATGATACGATATACGGTGCTGCGGGCTCAGATGTTTTAGGTGGTGGTGACGGTGCTGATTATATTGAAGCAGGCGATGGTAATGATACGCTCTTTGGTGGACGTGAGAGCAACGGCGAAGCTTTGATACTAAATGATCAGCTAAACGGAGGCGCTGGCAACGATGTTATTTTTGCTGGCGCTGGTATAGACTCCCTGATGGGGGGAGATGGCGCTGATAGTTTATTTGGCGGGGCCGGTAACGATACCATTAAAGGCGGCACTGGCGATGACAGTATTTTTGGAGGGGCTAGTCAGGATCGTCTGACTGGCGATGAGGGAGCGGATACTTTCTTCTTTGCTGGCCAACACGGAAGTGATCAGATTGAAGATTTCGATGTGGATGAAGATATCCTGTTCCTTGCTAATACAGTGAATGATTTAAGCCAAATTGATAATGTACGTACTTTTGTCTTCGATGCTGTTTTAATGCCTAATGATGGTAGTGAAGACATATCTGGGGTGAGCATTGATACCGGGGGTGGAGATATTTTTATTGTTGGTCTTACGCTTCAGGATTTTCTGGATGGTAATGTAAATTGGGTGCTTAGTTAAACCGCAGTGTGTCAGAGAATTAGACGTCATCCCTATATCCATATAAAACACTTATCAGACTGGTAGCCTATTGTTCCTGGTTGCTGGTTTTGATGCGCTCAGAGCTTAAAAAACTGGATATGTTTCATATGGTTGCCGTTATTGGGTTCAAAGTTTTTTAGACCTTTAGGTTTCATTTTTCTATTGAAGGGGACGTTCTAATTTATTACTCGTTGGAGGATATTGTTTAAGGCTTAACATGATTGGGGGACGCCATGCCGACTGGCACAATTCATGGATCTATCAATGGCAACGATATCGAGCATCTTTTCACTGTGTTGGTTACAGAAAATGATGATGGGAACACATTAGATTTACCATTTTCTACTATTCATCAAATTACTCCTTTTGTAGTAAATGGCGATACCTATTTGGCTATTACGTCTCCTGAAAACAGGGGAGACACTTCGATCTTTAGATATAATACCGATAATTCGATCGGCTTTATTACTGATTTGAGTGAAATACCAAACTCTCTAGATGATGAACCAACTGCTGCTGAAGTTGTAGTTGTTAATGGTGAGCAAATTCTGTTGGTTTCAGATCGTGACGAAAGAGGTGTGCTTTCGTACCGAATTAATAATGATGGAACTTTGGAGGTTGCTGGTGCCGTAACTGACAATGGCCGCACAACCGCCAGACTGGGAGCGGGGGAAGCTGTAACCACAGCCGAAGTTGATGGACAGACCTTTGCTTTTTCCGTGCGTCCGTTTGTAAACGGCGTAAGTAGCTTTTTGGTAAATCCCGATGGTAGTTTATCAGCTGCGGATGTACAGTTTAATAGTGGTAACGCAGCAGAGGTTGTTATTACTGACCTTACGGTAGCTCAAACTGCCGGGGGATCATATGTCATAACAACTAATCAGTTAGAAGATACTTTATCTGTTTATTCCGTAGCTTCAAATGGTGCGCTAACTCAAATTGATGTTGTAACAGCTAGTGTCTCTCCCTCTCTTGATGCCCCTGTTGTGATTGAAACTATATATATAGGTAATACACCTTACATTTATGTCGCTAGCGGCTTTGGGGATGCAATTGAAGTTTTTAGCATGAGTGGCACAGGCCGATTGACGCATCTTCAATCAATTACAAAGACGGCAGACATTGCTCTTGATCAACCACTTAGTTTAGTTCCCGCGATTTTAGATGGTCAGCAATATATTTTTGTCTCATCAGAGTTGAGCGACGGCGTAAGTGCTTTTGCTGTTGGTTCAGATGGACGTTTAACGCACGAGGAGAGTTTCTTCGATGATGCCACAATCGCTCTTGATGGCGTAACTGCAATTTCCGTATTTGGCGTAGGCCCTAATAATGAGGCAATCCTTGCAGCGGCAGGGGATAACGACAATGGCATTAGTTTCTTTAGCCTCAACGCTACTTTCTCTGAGCCGACGGCTTCGCGTTTTAATGGCGCGTCTAACACCGATGAAATTACAGTCTTTAGAGGTGATGGCACGGACGATTTGGTGAATGCCGATGGCGGTATTGATCGAGTGATCGGTGGAACTGGCGATGACAGCTTGAGTGGCGGCTATGGGGATGATTTTCTATCGGGCGGCACAGGTAATGACATTGTTCTTGGTGGTGAGGGGTTTGATCAAATATTTGCAGGTCCCGGCGACACTGGGGATGACATTTTTATTGGTGGCAGTGGACAGGACACCGTTGGCGGTGGAGCGGGTAACGACTTTATTGTCGGTGACTTTTTTCTGTCAGGTTCATTTGGCTCCCTAGATGTTGATGGGACAAGTAATGCCAATGGCTTTGATCATGATGACGTACTCTATGGCGGGGCGGGGAATGATGTGATTATCGCTGGTACCTTCGAGGATGCTGGTGGCAACAATAGATTTGATTCAATAGATGAAGTTGGGCAGGGTTTTTCCGACAATGTTGCTTATGCCGGTTCTGGTAATGATACGGTGGTGGGGGAATGGACCGATATTCTCGGCGGCGGTGCCGGCAGCGATTTGATTTATGGCCTCAATGGTAGCGATACTATTTATGGTGGCCGTGAAAATGGTGTGGAGTTCGTTACGAACGATACACTAATTGGTGGTGCCGGTAATGATCTTATATTTGCAGGTGAATCAAACGATTCAGTTGATGGTGGCGCCGACCATGATCAGCTTTTTGGGGGCTCCGGTAATGATACGATTGATGCTGGTAGCGGAGATGACAGTATATATGGTGGCGCTGGTAACGATATTCTATTGGGAGGACAGGGCGCTGATACCTTCTATTTCTCCAATGCCCACGGCAATGATGAAATTCTCGATTTTAGTATAAGCGATGATACCTTGTTTTTGGCTAATACTGTTACAGATCTGAGTTTGATTGCTAATGTTGCTGACTTTATCTCCAATGAAACAAGGACGGATGTGACATCGGGCACAGATGTGAACGGTGTTGTCATTGATACAGGTGGCGGAGAGATATTTATTCGTGGTCTGACATTAGCAGATTTCGAGAATAGCTCCGTTAATATAGTGTTGAGCTAAACCTTCAGCTTCGTGTTGCTATGGCAATACCTGCTGCTGTTAACATGCCGCCAGTAATTCGGTTAAACCAGCGCCTAGCACGGGGCTGGTTTAACTTTGTCCGTAGTTTAGCTGCGCTGACAATGTAAAAGCCTATAACTCCATATATAACCAGAACAGTGAGAACCATAACCAGCAGTATATCAGCGCTTGTTGCGGCTTTGAGGTCAAGGAAAGTTGGCAAAAATGCCAGATAGAAAACGATGACCTTTGGGTTGCTGATGCTTATCGTAAAGCCTGTTATCAGTGTGCGGCCAGTTTTAGCTTTTACCTGTTCTAAATCAGCAGCTTCTGTTGAGCTTGTGAAAGCTTGATAGGCCATCCAGAGAAGATAAGCTGCACCAAGGTATTTGATGACGATAAAAACAAACTCGAGCTCTGAGGCGATGTAGCCTAGCCCGTAAAATGCGCCGAGAAGATATGTAAGATCACCAAAGGTGATACCTGTTAGAAGAGCAAAAGCAGACCTTGATCCTTTTGAAATTGCCTGCGCAATAACCGCGAAGTTTCCCGGGCCGGGAGAGGCTGCGAATACGATCATGGCAACGATAAATGCTAGGCTGGATTCAAACGTCATAAAGCACCTTTACAGATAAAATCGCATCTCCCGTAGCAGAAAACAGGTAATTCCGCTAGATTGCCTTTAGGGAAGAGGAGACACAAATGGGTGAAACAGGAAAAATTACCGGCCTTGGTGGTATATTCGTTAAATGCCGGGATGTGGATGCACTTGTTAAGTGGTACCGAGAAGTGTTGGAATTTCCGTTTGATGGATATGGTTCTAATTTTCTGGCTGATGATAACAAGGGCGGTTATAGCGTTTGGGGGCCTTTCAAGCAGGAAACCGACTATTTTAAACCGTCTGAAAAAGAATTCATGATTAACCTGCGTGTGGATGATCTGGATGCTTTTCTGTCGAAGTTGAAAACCAAAGGAGTTGAACTGGTTGGGGAGCCTGAAAACCATGATTATGGTAAATTTGCATGGATTGTTGACCCAGAAGGCACGAAAATAGAACTTTGGGAACAGGTTGGTGACGCGCCTTAACATTAATTAAAGGGGGATGTTATGAAGGCAAAATGGATTGGATATGGTTTAGGGGCCGCACTTGGCGTGTTTCTGGTATGGCCTTCAAATATTGATGCTGTTTCTTACGAGCCGCCAGTGGATAAAGGCTTTACTGGGGATTTTTCCTTTAATGATGATCTGCACAGTGCAGAAGTGCTTTCTCTTCAGGATGGACATGGCCCAGAAGATGTTGCGGTAGATGCTGAAGGGCGTATCTATGGCGGGCTTCATGATGGGCGGGTTATTCGTCTTTCGTCAGATGGTAAAAATCAGGAAACATTCGCAACTATTGAAGGTGGTAGGCCGCTTGGTCTTCATTTTGATAATGCAGGTAACCTTATTGTAGCAGATGCGTGGAAGGGGCTGCTGTCTTTCTCTCCAAGCGGTGAAATGACAGTTCTTTCAACGGAGCATGATGGCAGGCCATTTGAGTTTGCTGATGATCTTGATATCGCGAGTGATGGTAAGATTTATTTCTCGGACGCAAGTGATAAATATAATCAGCCTGACTACCGCCTTGATTTGTTGGAAGCGCGCGGACATGGCAGATTACTTTCCTATGACCCTGCGACGGGTGAAACGAGCCTGCTCCTAGATGGGCTTTATTTCGCTAATGGTATTGCACTTTCAAAGAATGAGGATTTCGTGCTCGTGAATGAAACTGGCCGGTACCGCATTACGCGCTATTGGCTGAAAGGGGAAAAGGCAGGCGCAAGCGATATCTTTATCGATAATTTGCCAGGTTTCCCTGATGGTGTTTCTGCGAACAGAAATGGTATCTTCTGGCTTGCTATCCCAAGCCCTAGAAACCCCGCTATGGATAGTGCTCATCCAACACCGTGGCTAAAGGGGCTCATATCGAAATTACCAACTTTTATGCAGCCGTCCGCTATTAAGCAAGGCACGGTTATCGGTGTTAATGAACGGGGTGAAGTTGTTCGTACCCTTCATGACCGTGATGGCGATAAGGTGTTTATGATTACATCCGCGGAGCAGGTGGGCGATCAGCTCTACTTAGGCAGTCTTGAAGCCCCGCAGATTGTGCGTTTTAAGCTTAGGTAATAACTGTTGTCACCATGATGGGAACCATGGTGGCAACCATAATAGCGGTTTGTGCAGCTTCCGCGGCTTTCTGAGCTGCTTCACTAACAAGATTACCTTCGGTAATTTCCTTCATCCGGTGGCGACGTTCTTTCAGAGCCTTGCCTTCAAACGGAATTTTCAGAAGTTCTGATTTTCTAAGAAGTGACAGAAGTACCAATGTACGTTCATCAATTTCTCGGGTTTCTGTGAAAATAGCTTTTTCAAGCCGGGCAACCAAATCTTGTTCTGGTCTCGGGTTCAGTTCTGGGTAATAGGTTTTATCAAAGAAGAAAAAGGCTTTCCCTTCAACGGCTTTAAGGATGCCTCGCCCACACAGGCCCTCTGCAATACGTTCTCGTAAGTTTTTGATTGCTGCAAATTTTGAAAGCCAGTGGTTGGCTCCTCGATCTTTCTTGTCTTCGTTTACAAGGTTGAGGGCCGTATTAAGTAGCTCATTTTCGGTTTGTTCGTTTGAAAGCAATTTCACTGTGAAATTGTCGTCTTTTTGAACTTCGATCCGACCAAGCATGATCAGTTCGGCCATAACGGCAGAGGCAACGTGGCTTCCGTAAATATAGGCAGCGTTTGTCTCTAGCTTTCCATCCTCCTCACGGAGTGAAAGCAGCATAATTTCTTCATGGAAATAGAGATTATCTTTTTGATTTGTCATCTAATTTCTCCCTCGCAATAGAATATATTGGAATAAAGGGAGATAATTCAAGATTTTACCCGCCCACTCCGGGTGGCGGTGCCTGACCAAAACTTTGAACCAGCGAACCTGCTACCAAATTCCAACCATCCACCAAAACAAAGAAAATTAGCTTGAATGGGGTGGCAATCATAACCGGGGGTAACATCATCATACCCATAGACATCAGGATGGAAGCAACCACCATATCAATCACTACAAATGGTATATAAAGAAGAAATCCAATTTCAAAGGCACGCCTAATCTCACTAATCATGAAAGCTGGTACCAGTGTCGTCATAGGAACTGTATCTGGTGTGGTGGTAGAAATGTTTTCGCCCGATAAATCCACAAATAAAGCAAGGTCTTTCTCGCGCACTTGAGAAAGCATAAAGTTTCTAAGGGGTACGGAGGCGCGGTTATAGGCCTCAACCTCATCAATTTCTTCGTTCACTAGCGGTTCAATACCAAGGGTATAAACCTCGGTGAGGGTTGGGGCCATTACATAGCCGGTTAGGAACAGAGCAAGTGAGATGATCACCATGTTAGGCGGTGTTTGCTGGGTTCCCATCGCGCTTCTGAGAAGAGAAAATACAATCACCATACGAGTGAAGCTGGTCATCATGATCAAAATACTTGGTGCTAAGCTAAGCACCGTAAGCAAAAGGATCATTTGAACCACGCGGCCACTTAACGTGCCACTTTCACCAAGGTTGATATTTATGCCTGGTGTTTCCTGTGCCAGCGCATCGGGGGCAAACATAAAAGAGCCTGCCACCAAAAGTGGTAGGAAAAAGAAAAAGGATTTTAGGATCAAACCCTTATGAAATTTAAGAGAGTTTATCTTCAGGTGTTTCATCTTTTTCAACTAACTCTTTAAAGGCAACATCTGCTTCTGAAATAGTTTGTGTTCCGCCTGGGTTTGTAGCGATTAAATATTCTTTGTTTTTCCACCGGACAACAACCAGGCGATTTCGGCCATCAAGAAGCTTGCTTTCAAGGACTTCCAGTTGTTTCTCGCCGCCTTTAATGCGAGGCTGGCCGGGAAGTAGGCCAAGGCGCTTAACCGCCCATGACATGCCCACCATTAATGCAAGTACAAACAGCAAAGCTGCAAAAGCGACGAGAGTATCTCCAATCATGCTTTTTGGTGCCCTTCTTGCTGTCTGGTTTGTTCTTGTTGGCGTTTCATTTTTTCATTCTCGGCATATACACGCTCTAAAATGATTGAAACAGTATTTAATGCTTCGAGAGGAACAGGGCAATCAACATCTAGTGCGCTCAAAAGTTCGGTAAGATCTTTATCCTGGCGAACCTTGACATCTTTAGCGAAGGCAATTTCCAGAAGTCTGTCAGCCAATACACCTTCTGCTTTGGCTGTGATAACCGGAGCCAAGGCTTCGGAATGCTGTTTGACAGCAACAACTTTCGTTAGGTCTTTTTCTTGATCGTTTTCTGAATTCATAAAGCCATTGAGCGCTAATAGTGAATAAATTGCAAGGGCTTGATGAAGGTAGCTAGTTTTTTTCCAGTGTTTGGAACTTGTTAACTGGCTTTATGGCATGTTAGTGTAATGTAAATCTGTATATCTGCGTAAAATTGCGGGGCAAAGATGGATATAAATTCCTTACCACTCATGGCAGCGCTTAAGAAGCGTATGGCTTGGCTTAATCAAAATCAGGCTGTGCTTAGTGAAAATGTGTCCAACGCAGATACCCCAGGCTATAAAGCTAAGCAATTGGCTAAGCAGGATTTTTCTCAGTTGGTTGATAATCTTTCTGGTGGGAATCAAGCAAAACCATCTATGAAGATGCGTACGAACCACGAACGCCATATCACAGCTGATGGTGGCGTTGCCGGGAAGAACTTCAGTGTGGAAAAAAACGACGAAGGGGAAGAATCACTCGTTGGAAACAATGTGGTTCTCGAAGAAGAAATGTTAAAGGTGGCTGATAACCAGATGCAATATGGCATGGTTGTGAACCTTTATAAAAAGAATGTAGGGCTGTTGAAAACGGCTCTTGGCAAGCGGCAATAAGCTAGAACGCTTAACACCGTTTCTAAGTTGAGGTTTTAAATGGATCTTCAAAAGGCAATGATGGCATCAGCTGCTGGTTTGCGGGCGCAAACGGTACGGATGCGAGTGATCTCTGAAAACATTGCTAACCAGAATTCTGTTGCATCAGACCCTGGTGCGGACCCTTATCGCAGAAAGATTGTTACTTTCAGTAGCGAGTTGGACCGGGCTAACGGTGTAACGCTCGTTCAAGCTGACGGTATTGACTATGATCAGGCAGAGTTCGGTAAGAAATATGATCCGGGTAATCCAGCGGCAGATGCTTCTGGTTATATTAAAACATCAAATGTAAATGGTTTGATTGAGTTGATGGATATGAGGCAGGCGCAGCGTACATATCAGTCAAACCTGAATGCTCTGGAAGCGAGCCGCCGCATGGCAACAATGACCCTTGAATTACTTCGATAATTGGGAGAGGTTAGATGAATATTAAACAGCTAGACGCTCTCAGCGCTTATTCTCAAGCTTCGAAACAGCTCCAAAATGGTATTGGTGCCCGTGAAGGGCAAGATGGTGTAAGCTCTGGTGGGTCTGCCTTTTCTGGTTTGATCGATGATGCTTTGGGGGATGTGAAAGCAGCAACCGCCAATACTGAGGTAACAGCGGCTAAAGCTCTCGTTGATGAAGCTGATATGGTTGATGTCGCTACAGCCGTTTCCAATGCGGAACTGGTTGTTGAAACTGTTGTAACAGTGCGTGATAAGGTAATTTCCGCCTATAACGACATTATCAAGATGCCAATCTAATCAGATCGTTGGGGGTTCTATGACCGACCTTGAGGTAATGGATGTTGCGCGTGACGCACTCACCACATTATTGTATGTTGTTACGCCAATTTTGGCGGTTGGACTGATTGTAGGTTTGGCTATTGCATTCTTTCAATCGCTAACTCAACTTCAGGAAATGACATTAACCTTTGTTCCTAAAATCATAGCTGTTTTTGGGGCGATTTTGATTCTGATGCCGTATATGGGTCGGCTTATGGGCGATTTCATGATGCGTATTGCTGAACGTATCGTAGGCGGCTAGCGCCGTGCTTGGTGACGTTCTCCCTCAGGAAGCATTCGGCTTTATCCTTATTTCAATGCGGCTCGCCGCTATTTTTCTTGTTATACCGGTTTTGGGTGATCGTAGTATTCCCAGACGTGTACGTGCCGGTTTTGCTATCCTCCTGACGCTTGTTATATATCCAAGTGTTCAAGCAGGTATTCCTGCTCTTCCTGATAGTATTGTAACTTTGACCGTGATGGCCGCCCGTGAACTGTTGATTGGCTCTATGATTGGTATGGCGATGCGTTTCCTGATGTCTGCAACCCATGTCGCAGGATCTGTAATTGCATTTCAAACTGGCTTGGCGGCTGCTCAATCCTTTGATCCTGCACAGGGAACGCAGAGCGTTATTGTTGCAGCTTTTATGAATTTAGTCGCTGTTACGCTGATTTTGGTAACGGATCTGCACCATATGATGATTATGGCTATTGTTTATAGTTATACGAATTTCCCAATTGGTGAAGCGATTCCTTATGCAGACTTTGCTACAGCGGCAACGCAGTCTGTTTCCAGTAGTTTTGCCCTCGGTTTTCAGATGGCGGCGCCTTTCATTGTATATGCGATGGTTTTCAATATCAGTTTGGGGTTGATTTCCCGCATGATTCCAGGTTTTCAGGTGTTTTTTGTAGGTCTTCCTCTCAATCTGGCGATGGGTTTTTTGTTGATGGCTCTTTTGCTTGGCGCACTGATGTCTCTGTTTCTTGGTAGATTTGAAGAGCTGCTCTTGGGGATGCTTGGGTAATGTCTGAAGAAGATGACAGCCAGAAAACTGAAGAGCCAACCGCCAAGCGTCTGCGTGAAGCGGAAGAAAAGGGTGAAGTAGCTCAGAGCCAAGAGTTGAAGACTTGGCTTATGCTTCTTGTTGCCGCAGGAGTTTTAGCTGGGTTTGGCGACAGCTTTGCTAGTGGCGTGATGGCACCCCTTCAAGGATTTTTAAGTCAAAGCCATTCTTTGAGTTCGGCCGAAGTGGATTATTTGGATGTGGTTTCCAGGCTGTTCAGAGATATTTATGCAGTGATGGCATTACCACTAGGTATTTTTGTGATTGCAGCTATTGCTGCCAATCGAATGCAAAAGCCATTTCTGTTCACTACCGAGAAAATTAAGCCTGATCTGAAAAACCTTTCTATAATGAAAGGGTTTAAGAAAATTTATTCAGCTCGCTTCTTTGTTGAGTTCGGGAAAATATCGGCAAAACTCGCAGCAGTTGCTGGTGTTCTGTTTCTGATTATCTATCCCGAGCGAGAAAAGCTAGATACAATTATGTTATTAGCGCCCATTGAAATTCTGGCTTTTATAAAATTGCTGGCGATTAAGCTTTTGATAGGGGTGTTGATTGTTTTGACAGTAGTTGCAGCGATTGACTATTCCTATCAAAGTTATGAGCACGTTAAAAACCTGAGAATGACCAAGCAGGAAGTAAAAGACGAGCAAAAACAAACGGATGGTGACCCCAAGGTAAAAGCACGGCTTCGGCAAATCCGGTATGAACGCCATAACCAGCGTATGATGTCTAATGTTCCAAAAGCTGATGTAGTGATCACCAACCCAACCCATTATGCAGTTGCGCTTGAATATAAACACGAAACCATGGAAGTACCTGTGCTTGTGGCGAAGGGAGTGGATGACGTTGCTATGCGCATCAGGGGGATCGCAGAGGAAAACGACATTCCCATTATGGAAAACCCACCGCTCGCCCGTGCTTTGCATGCGTCTGTTGAACTTGATGAAGAAATACCACCCGATCACTATAAGGCTGTTGCTGAAGTGATTAGTTATATTATGAAACTCAGGCGTGCAGGCCTGAAACCAAGCTAAAGTCCTGATATGCTCTTGCATATTGTTTGGATACCTAAGTAATGTTTGGTTCCAGTTTTTAAAATGAGGTCTGTATGGAAAGCCGCTTGCCTAAACCTATTCGCGAAGCTCTTCTTGATAACGAAGTAAAATCTGCTTTTAAGCTGTTGGCGATTGCACTTTCTGGCTTATTTGGTGCCGGTGGTGTTTCTTTGTTGGCTTATTTGTTTTGGGGTAGCAAAAGCGCGATTTTGGTTGGTTCTATCATTCTCGTTCTGACTGCTTTTACAATATTTCGTGCCTTAAGGAATTTGGATGATCCCGAACATCGTCAAGAAGTAATGGACCTGGAGCTTTTAAATGCTCTTGCGTCAAACGACCGACGAGCTCTGCTTATTACGGATGTTGATGGTACAGCTGTTACGAATAATTATGCCTTTGAAAAGATGGCAGGGTCTAACTTTACCAGCGTAAATGAACTGGCGCTCTCTGAAGACGGTAGAACACAGGTGAAACGCCTTTTGCACCGAGTTGGACAGGTTGGGCAAGCTAAGGATGTTATACAAGGGAGAGGTGGTTCCGTTACAGTATCTGGGCGCCGGATAGGTCGCTATATCGTTTGGCAGGCTTTTAGAGATAATGATGTTGAAAGGTTGGTTCATGAACGAGCCAGTTTTTCTCGCTGGATGGAACCTATTTTTGACCAACTTGAATGTGGTGTACTACTAGAAGATCGGAATGGTAAGCCGCATTTTCTTAATCGGGTTCTTCGTGAATGGCTTCGGCTTGGTGATGAGGATGGTGTTCCGCATAAGGTTAGCCTAAAGCATGATGACACCCAGTTACTTGTGAGCAGTCGGCAAGGAATTGATGTTGAAGTGGTTGATGTGCCGCTTCAAACTAGAGAAAGTGATCGTTACCTTGGGCGTTACCGTATTATCCGTAAGCTTGATCACCTTCGTCAGATTGCGCTGGACGATAGCAGAGAGTTTTTGATCGACCCAATTTTTGATGCTGCCCCTGTTGCGATTGCTGTTGTGGACCGTGAGGGAGGTATCTCTGAATTTAACCAACCACTGAAATTACATGCTGCGGGGAAAAATGTAGCTGTTGGTGATAGTGTTCTTGAGTTGGTTAAACAGGAAGATAGAGAGGAGCTGCAGCAGATTATCGAGTTCGCCTATGATGGACGACCATCTTCTGTACCGCTTGATATTGTTTTCAACACGCAGCCAGAACGGCTAGGGCAAATCTACTCTACATGTATCACTAAGGGAGGCGAGCCACACGCTATTCTCTACCTTATTGATACAACACAAGAAAAGAGCCTGGAACGCCAATTCGTACAAGCGCAGAAAATGCAAGCCGTTGGTCAGCTTGCGGGTGGTGTTGCACACGATTTTAATAATCTGCTGACAGCAATTATTGGGTTTTGTGATCTATTGTTGGTGCGCCACGATGCAGGCGATCAATCCTTTTCTGATATTATTCAGATTAAACAGAATGCGAACCGCGCCGCCAATTTGGTGCGCCAGTTACTCGCATTTTCTCGCCAGCAAACACTGCGTCCAAAGGTGTTGATGCTTACAGACATTCTGGCTGAGATTTCTAATCTCATTCGCCGGTTGATTGGCGAAAATATTGATTTGCAGGTAGTTCATGGCCGAGATCTTCTTCCTGTTAAGGTGGATCAGGGTCAGCTTGAGCAGGTTATCATAAATCTGGCTGTTAATGCTCGGGATGCAATGCCTGAGGGTGGTAAGCTGGAAATAGCAACCAGTATGATTGGCCCAACGCACACTTATATTGACCGTTTTGATATTATGACACCTGATGATTACGTGCTGATTGAAGTGAAAGACACAGGATGCGGCATTCCAAAAGATAACCTTAATAAGATTTTCGAACCGTTTTTTACCACTAAATCAGTAGGGCAGGGAACTGGTTTAGGACTTGCAACAGTATACGGAATTGTAAAACAAACTGGCGGTTTCGTGTTTGTAGATTCAGAAGAAGGGCGCGGTACAAGCTTTTTAGTATTCCTAAAAGCACACTCAGTTACTGCTTCAGAAATCGAAGAAGAAAAAGAAGAAGAAAAGGCGGCAAAAGACCTGACAGGCAAGGGGACCATCCTTGTTGTGGAAGATGAAGCGCCTGTTCGCATGTTTGCCTGTCGTGCCCTGTCAAATAAGGGCTATAAAGTACTGGAAGCTGATTCAGGTGAGGCTGGTTTAGAGATCTTACAAACCAGCGAGGAAACTATTGATTTGCTGATCTCGGATGTAATTATGCCGACGATGGATGGGCCAACACTTGTAAAAGAGGCCAGAAAAGATTTTCCTGATCTTCCCGTGATTTTTGTTTCTGGGTATGCGGAAGATATGTTCCGTAAAAACCTTGAGGCAGAAGAATTTCAATTCTTGCCGAAACCCTTTTCTCTCAATGATTTAGCAGAAAAAGTAAAGATGATGTTGAGTTAGGTTTCAGGCTGTAGATTAGGTGAGAACAAAAAAAGAACATAAAATATTGGCAAGAAAGAACAAAGGTGGTACAAACATTCCGTTGCATGGGCGAACGCCCTGTGGAATAAGGAGACCAGATAATGTCAATGCCTGAATTACAGTTGGTTAAAGGAACGTCCATGGACAAGAATAAAGCGCTAGAAGCTGCGCTGGGTCAAATTGATCGGGCTTTCGGCAAGGGCTCCGTTATGAAGCTCGGCCAGAAAGATAATAATATTGAAGTTGAAGCTATTTCTACTGGCTCATTGAACCTCGATATTGCGCTTGGTATTGGCGGTTTACCTAAAGGCCGTATCATTGAGGTTTACGGCCCTGAAAGTTCAGGTAAAACAACATTGGCGCTCCATGCAGTGGCAGAATGTCAGAAAGCTGGCGGTATTGCAGCGTTCGTTGATGCCGAGCATGCGCTTGATCCTGTATATGCACGCAAGCTTGGTGTTGATGTAAATGAGCTTCTTGTCAGCCAGCCCGATACAGGTGAACAGGCGCTTGAGATTACAGATACGCTAGTTCGTTCAGGTGCAATTGATATTCTTGTTGTCGATTCTGTAGCAGCCCTTACGCCGCGCGCTGAACTTGAAGGTGAAATGGGTGACAGCCATGTGGGTCTTCAGGCGCGTTTGATGAGCCAGGCGCTCCGTAAGCTTACTGGTTCGATTAACAAGTCCAAAACTATCGTTATTTTCATCAACCAGATTCGTATGAAAATCGGTGTGATGTACGGTAGCCCAGAGACAACAACAGGTGGTAATGCACTAAAGTTCTACGCGTCTGTTCGTCTTGATATACGCCGCACCGGGGCCATCAAAGAAAAAGATGAGATCGTTGGTAACGCAACCCGTGTGAAGGTGGTGAAAAATAAATTGGCACCGCCGTTCAAACAAGTTGAGTTTGATATTATGTACGGTGAGGGTGTTTCCAAGATGGGCGAGGTTCTCGATCTTGGTGTGAAAGCTGGTGTGGTTGAGAAATCAGGTTCCTGGTACAGTTACTCAAGCCAACGCATAGGCCAGGGCCGTGAAAACGCGAAGCGCTTCCTGAAAGAGAATGAAGAAGTGGCACAAGAGATTGAGCATGAAATTCGTAAGAATGCGGGCCTTGTGAACGAAGCTATGTTGATGGATCCGTCTGAACGCAAAGAAGACGACTAATTATAAAGCTATATGTATGAAAAAGGGGCGGCTTTTGCTGCCCCTTTTTCTGTAATCGACAAAATTGTTGGTTTATATGCCTTAACTTTGCGCTCACTGCTGGACACTGGTAGGAATGAAGGTTAAAACGGCGGAAAACATGGCCGCATGCGCGTGCATGCAAACAGTATTATTGATTTGAGGCTTTCTATGTCCGGTTCTATGTCAGGTGCAAATGATATCAGGAAAACATTCCTGGATTTCTTCAAGAAAAACGGCCACGAAGTTGTTCCGTCTTCACCACTTGTACCAATTAACGATCCAACCCTGTTGTTTACAAATGCGGGGATGGTTCCGTTTAAAAACGTATTCACGGGCGCAGAAACTCGCGATTATACACGTGCTACTTCTTCGCAGAAATGTGTGCGCGCAGGTGGTAAACATAATGATTTAGATAATGTTGGTTACACGGCTCGCCACCATACATTCTTTGAAATGCTGGGGAACTTTTCCTTTGGTGATTACTTCAAGGACGAAGCTATTTCTCATGCGTGGGAATTGATCACCAAGGAATACGGCGTAAACAAAGATAAACTCTGTGTAACTGTTTATCACACCGATGATGAGGCTTTCGACCTTTGGAAGAAAATTGCGGGCCTGCCGGACGAAAAAATCATTCGTATTGCTACCAATGATAATTTCTGGTCCATGGGTGATACAGGCCCTTGCGGCCCATGTTCCGAGATTTTCTATGATCATGGCGATCATATTTGGGGTGGCCCTCCAGGTACGCGAGAGGAAGATGGTGACCGTTTTGTAGAAATCTGGAACCTTGTATTCATGCAGTATGAACAAACTGCCGAAGGCCGGGAAAATCTACCGAAGCCAAGTATTGATACAGGTATGGGGCTTGAGCGTATGGCTGCTGTAATGCAGGGTACGCATGATAACTATTCTATCGATACATTCCGCCGCCTTATTGATGCGTCTATTGAAGCAACTGGCGCTAGTGAAAATGAAAATACAGCTGCATCACACCGCGTGATAGCTGATCACCTGCGTGCAGGTAGCTTCCTTATCGCTGATGGTGTTCTGCCGTCAAACGAAGGACGCGGCTATGTGCTACGCCGTATTATGCGCCGGGCTATGCGTCATGCGCACCTTCTAGGTGCTAAAGATTTGGTAATGCATCAGCTTGTACCTGCGCTCGTAGGTGAAATGGGCCAGGCATTCCCAGAGCTTACTCGCGCTGAAGCATTGATCGGCGAAACGCTTAAGCTTGAAGAAGGCAAGTTCCGCCAGATGCTGGATAAAGGCTTGCGCCTTCTTGATGATGAAGTATCTAAAATCTCCGGTGATACACTTGCTGGTGATGTGGCATTCAAACTTTATGATACTTATGGTTTCCCGCTCGACTTAACTCAAGATGCCCTTCGCAGTCAGGATTTGAAAGTTGATGTAGACGGTTTCAATGTTGCTATGGATGAGCAACGTGCGAAAGCCCGCGCAGCATGGTCAGGCTCAGGTGATGCTGCGACAGAGAAAGTTTGGTTTGATATCCGTGATGAACACGGCGCGACCGAATTTGTTGGTTATACATCTGAAAGCGCTGAGGGTCAGGTTGTCGCTATTGTAAAAGATGGTGAACGTGTTGAAACAGCGTCTGCTGGTGAAGAAGTATCAATCCTCACAAACCAGACACCATTCTACGGTGAATCAGGTGGTCAGATGGGTGATACAGGTATTATCAGCCTGGATGGTTTTAAAGCTGAAGTGTCTGATACATCGAAAGCCATTGGTGCGCTTCATGTTCACAAAGCAACAGTTGTTGAAGGTGAACTGAGTGTTGGGCAATCTGTTCAGATGGATGTTGATGGTGAACGCCGTACAAAATTGCGTGCAAACCACTCAGCAACACATGTGCTGCATGAAGTACTTCGCCGTGAACTTGGTGATCACGTAACACAGAAAGGCTCTCTTGTAGCGCCAGATCGCTTACGTTTTGATATTTCCCACCCTAAGGCGATAACAGCCGGAGAATTAACATCCGTTGAGCGCAAGGTGAATACAATCGTGCGCGGAAATGCAGATGTGGTAACACGCCTTCTTTCTTATGATGACGCCATTGATGCAGGGGCTATGGCACTGTTTGGCGAAAAATATGGTGATGAAGTTCGTGTTGTTTCCATGGGGGATGAGTTCGAAAAGAATGACCGCGATAGCTATTCTGTTGAGCTTTGTGGTGGTACGCATGTGAAGCGTCTTGGAGATATCGGTCTCTTTACCATTATTTCTGAAAGTGCTGTTTCTTCCGGCGTACGCCGTATTGAAGCGCTTACAGGTTCAGCAGCACATGATTATCTTCTTAGTCAGCGTTCTATGCTTCAGGAAGCATCATCAAGTTTGAAAACAAAGCCAGAAGATCTGGTGGAGCGTATTTCTGCTCTGCAGACTGAGCGTAAGAAGCTCGAAAAAGATCTTGCGGAAGCGAAGAAGAAAGCTGCCCTTGGTGGTGGTGCTTCTTCTGGCCCAGCAGCTAAAGAGATCAACGGTATTAAATTCTTAGGTCAGGTGCTTGATGGGGTAAGCCCGAAGGACCTGCGCGGTATGGCTGATGACGCCAAAAAAGCACTTGGCAGCGGTGTTGTAGCCTTCGTTGCTGTGAATGACGGAAAAGCTGGCCTTTTGGTTGCTGTGACAGATGATCTTAAAGATAAAGCAAACGCTGTTGAGCTTGTACGTGCCGGTACAGCTGCAGTTGGCGGCAAGGGCGGCGGCGGACGCCCGGATATGGCGCAAGCTGGCGGTCCTGATGGATCAAAAGCGGCTGACGCTATTGCCGCAATTGAAGCAGCTCTCGCAGGATAGGCTATTTGAAATACTAAAATTAAAAGCGCGGTTATTTGATCGCGCTTTTTTTGTATATCAAAAAAAAGGCCGCTCAATTGAGCAGCCTTTCTGTATTCAGGTGTTGGTTAAATTAACCAAGTTCTGCTTTCAGGTTCTCGTCGATCTTGTCGAAGAACTGGCCTGTTGTCATCCAGCTTTGGTTCGGGCCAATCAGAAGGGCAAGGTCTTTTGTCATGTTGCCGCTCTCAACTGTACCGATACAAACTTTCTCAACCGCTTCAGCGAACGCTGTAACTTCTGGCGTACCGTCCATTTTGCCGCGGTATTTAAGACCACGTGTCCAAGCAAAGATAGAAGCAATCGGGTTAGTCGATGTTTCTTTACCTTCCTGGTGCTGACGGTAGTGGCGAGTTACTGTGCCGTGCGCTGCTTCTGACTCAACAGTTTTCCCATCTGGTGTCATAAGAACAGATGTCATCAAGCCGAGGGAACCGAAACCTTGAGCAACAGTATCCGACTGAACGTCACCATCATAGTTCTTACAAGCCCATACGAAACCGCCAGCCCATTTCATTGCACAAGCAACCATATCGTCAATCAGACGGTGCTCGTATGAAATGCCAGCATCTTTGAACTTTTCTTCAAACTCTGTTTCAAACACTTCCATGAACAGGTCTTTGAAACGACCATCATATGCTTTCATGATTGTGTTTTTAGTAGATAGGTAAACAGGGTAGTTACGCGCAAGGCCGTAGTTCATACATGCACGTGCGAAATCACGGATAGATGCATCAACGTTATACATGCCCATTGCAACGCCTGATTCAGCGAATTCGTAAATTTCACGCTCAATCGCTTCGCCGCCGTCAGCAGGCTCAAATTTCATTGTTAGCTTACCAGCGCCAGGTACTTTGAAGTCTGTCGCACGGTATTGGTCACCAAATGCGTGACGGCCAATGATGATTGGCTGTGTCCAGCCTGGAACCAGGCGAGGAACGTTCTGCATGATGATTGGCTCACGGAATACAGTACCGCCAAGAATGTTGCGGATTGTACCGTTTGGAGAACGCCACATTTTCTTAAGGTCAAATTCCTCAACACGCTGTTCATCAGGAGTGATCGTCGCACATTTCACACCAACACCGTGTTCTTTAATAGCGTTTGCAGCGTCGATTGTGATCTGGTCGTCAGTTTCGTCACGCTTTGTCACAGATAGATCGTAGTATAGAAGGTCTACGTCTAGGTATGGCTGGATAAGACGTTCACGAATCCATTGCCAGATGATGCGTGTCATTTCATCGCCGTCAATTTCAACGATAGGATTTTTTACTCTAATTTTGCTCATAGGTCCCTCAGTATAGCTAGTTGCCTGGCGGGCTAATTATTGCCGAACTTGACTGTTCGACCAGAATTTTGCGCGCACCCTATCACCAAGAATAGGATTATTGAAGAGCTAAGACGCGGAAAAATGGTTGAATATGAAGTTTTTTCAATAATTTTTCCTTGAACTGGTTGTTATATGTCCGCTTTTCTTATGATTTTAATAGCTCCATTGCTTCTTCAGCGGTTTCGACAACCGTAAGCAATTTTCCGTGTTCGTCTGATGCAAAACCATCGCTGACAACGTGTTCAATCAACTCAACCAACGGCGACCAGAAGTCTTTGTAATTTATCAGAATGATAGGTTTTTTATGCAGGCTGAGTTGTGCCCAGGTCATCATTTCCATTGTTTCATCAAGTGTACCAAGACCACCAGGTAGCACGATAAAGGCGTCTGAGCGGTCAAACATCATTTTTTTTCGTTCGTGCATATTGTCTGTAATGTGTAACTCGGTAAGACCTTCTTGGGTGATTTCTACATCATCTAGGTGTTCAGGTATAATCCCGATGACTTCACCTCCGGAATCCCTTGCTGCGCGAGCGACAACGCCCATCAAACCAACGCTGCCTGCGCCGTATACTAGTGACATATCTGCGTCCGCGATCATTTTACCAAGACTATTTGCCAGCTCTTGATAGTAAGGTTTGTTTCCTAACCTTGAGCCACAATAAACACAGACAGATTTTATATTATTTTCAGTCACTTAGATATCCTCATAGAATAAAAATACAATTAGACAAACTTTTGACATGTTTTTAACGAAATCATCTTTATATATATACAGTTGATTGTTAAGGCTTTGTTAGAAGAGTAAGCGGAGTTATATGGGGCCTCTCGTTACAAAAAGTGATGATACACGAAGGAACATCATTGTTGGTGTCTCTATAGCGGCGGTAATTGCAGCTGTTGGCTATATGATGTGGCCAGTCGAAGATGCCGTTATTCCTGTTCCACAGCAGCAGCCTGTTTCAACAGTTTCTTCAACGTCTTCAGTAGAAGAGGTGGCCCAAGAAGATGCGAAGGTACCAGAATTTGATCTGGTACGTATTTCTCGTGGTGGTACAGGGGTTATTGCTGGTCGCATGGCGCCAGGTGCCCAAGTTGAACTATATGCAAATGGCCGGAAAATTTCTGAAGTTACTGCTGATGAAAATGGTGAGTGGGTTATGATTCTTGAAGAGCCGCTTGAAGCAGGTTCAGTAGAATTAAACCTAAAAGCTCAAGAAACTGGTGCATCAGAAGTTGCTGAAGCAGATGATGTTGTTGTTGTTTCAGTCCCCGAACGAGAAGATAACCGTTTCTTGGAACGATCCCAGAATGGTGTTGTTGCTGTTCTGACACCTAAAGATGGGCAGGGTAACAGTACTGTTCTTCAGAAACCTGGTGTGGCAGCCTATGCCGAGGTTGGTGAAAGTCTTACCCTTGATACCATTGATTATGGAAGCGGCGGAGACCCTGTGTTTACAGGTCGTTCACTGCCGCGTGTAGAAGTGCGACTATACTTGGACGGTAGATTCGTTGGAAGCGTGCGTGCTGATGATAGTGGCCGCTGGGCTGTGCCGTATACGAATAATACCCTTGAAGCTGGAAAGCATATTATAAGACTTGATCAAACCATAGCTGAAGGTAAAGTTCAGCTCCGTGTGGAGCAGCCATTTGAAACTGGTGAGCCAATTGATGCGTCAGCGGCATCTGGAGGTGTGCTCGTAAAACCGGGTAATACTTTATGGCAGATTGCGCGTCAGCTTTACGGTTCAGGCTTCCGCTATACGCTTATTTTCCAGGAAAATAGCGAACAGATTCTTGATCCCGATAAAATATATCCGGGCCAGCTGTTTAAGCTCCCAAATCCGAACAAGCCGGAAAATTAAGCTTCTTTTAAATGAGTGCGCAGCGCACGGAGATGGCGTTCTGCTTCCAGCAGGATAACTGTTACGGCTGTCATAAGTTCAGAGCCGCTTTTTGTCTTATTTGTCTTGGTGACACTGGAAAAGCTTACATCGCCGCGAGGGCTGATTGAGTATTTCCCATCAATTTGCCTGTTGGTCGAATAAAGTTGTTCTATGGCAATCGCGCGCTGGTTTTTGTCTTCTATTGTATAGAATAGTCTACCAAGTGTTCCGTCAACTTTAATGAAGGATGCGCCTTCGCCGCTTTCTACTGCAGCAGCATGAAACTGAATGCCTTCCCAATTAAAATCAAAATTACTGATTTCATGATCACCTAAGCTGTCTAGATGTGTTTCAGCTTTTGAGAGATGTTCATTTAATTTCATAGGTTTGAATTCCAACTACAGCAGTCCAGATGCCCATAAGCATCTCTTTTTATGTTTAACTAAGAGTTAAGGTTGTCCGCTAAAAAATGTAAAGAATAAAAAAATGAATTTGTGCTGGAGCAAATTTGCCGTAAATATCCCTTAAATAATAAGCAGATGATCCCTAATTATGTAATAGTGGCACTGTTTTAGTAATAAATATTGGCGAAAGCCCTGAAAGATAGAGGCATAACATGAATGCAATGGACGTGGTGATGACACCGATCAACAAAGAAGGGCATAGATTTGTCTTTATCTTCTTGTTGGCTTCAATCGGATTATTCTTCCTTGCTGAGCCTTTGGGGTGGGTTGGCCTTGTGCTGACTGCATGGTGTGTTTATTTCTTCCGGGATCCGGAACGTGTTATTCCAGATGAGCAAGGTGTACTTATCAGCCCTGCTGATGGTACAGTTTCTGCGGTAGTTGAAGCTACGCCGCCTGCGGAACTTGGTATGGGTAGCGAGCCGCGCACACGTATTTCTGTTTTTCTTTCTGTTTTCAATGTTCATGTGAACCGCGTTCCTGCAAAAGGTAAAATCACAGGGCTTGCATATGTTCCAGGCAAATACCTGAATGCAGCTGCAGCTGAAGCAAGCGAAGAAAATGAACGGCAGTTGGTTCGTATGACAACTGAAGAAGGCCACGACATTGCATTCGCACAGGTAGCTGGCCTTGTTGCTCGTAAGATTCTATGTGATCTTGAGGTAGATCAAGAGGTTGAGCGCGGTGATCGCTTTGGCTTGATTCGTTTTGGTAGTCGTACGGATATTTATCTGGATAAAGGACAGGAAGCTATGGTGAAGGTTGGTCAAACAATGATCGGCGGCGAAACTGTTATTGCACGCAATAAATAAGCGAGATTGATCTTGTCTAGCCAGAAGCGACCTCTTTTATTCAAATCTATTTCCATCAGAACAGTGTTACCAAGTGTGGTAACGCTGTTTGCCTTTATGTCAGGCCTGACATCCATTAAGTTTGCCTTGTCTGGAAAATGGGAATTAGCCGTAGGGGCTGTGTTGCTGGCGGGCATTTTTGATGGTCTGGACGGAACAGTGGCGCGCCTTCTGAAAAGTACTAGTAAATTTGGTGCAGAGCTTGATTCTCTATCAGATGTAGTGGCTTTTGGTGTTGCACCTGCTGTAATTCTTTATTTATGGGTGCTTGAAGGCTTAGACCGTATGGGCTGGGCTGTTGCGCTTATCTATGCGAGTGCAATGGCTCTGAGGCTGGCACGTTTTAACGCGCGTCTTGATGATGAAGAAGAGCCGATTAAGCGTACGGGCTTTCTCACTGGTGTTCCTGCTCCTATGGGGGCTGGACTCTTACTCCTGCCTATGATGATTGATTTTGCCCTTGGGCAGAATCTCGCAAAAGAAAATGGCCTGATTATCTGCGGATATGCGATCGTGGTAGTCTTCCTTATGGTGTCTACTTTACCTACATTGTCGTTGAAGGCATTAAGGGCGCCAAAAGCTTGGTTTGTACCGCTTCTTGTCGTCATTGCTACTCTTATCGCTGGCCTTTTTGTGCGTACTTGGCTGGTGCTTATCATTATTGGGTTAGGTTATCTTGCTACTATGCCGCTTACCTATATTTCTTACCGTAGACGGGTTGAGCGTAAAACTCGCGGTTAGTCTAATCTTTGGCACCTAACTTGCTTATTTAAAAACCGACTATATCTGATTTTTCTCTGTGAAGCAGATTATAAGGCTGTTTTTAAAGGAGAAATCTTGTTATCGGAAAGGCAAGAAAATGGCGGGTGTTGAGCGAAAACAAATGGGACTGAGAAAAAATGGCCTTAAGGCGGTAATTACTGCCTCAAGTTTATTTGCACTTTCAGCATGCGGTTCCAGCGGTAATCTTTGGCAAGGCCAAGAAGTTCTTGTGGAGGCGAGGCAACAGGTCCTTGAAGAAGAAGTTGGTGTTGTAACTGATAACCATAGAGAAATCCGAGATCGCTTTGATGCGCTTGAACGTCTCTATATTGAGCTAGTACAGCAAATAAGAATGCAGGATAGTAAGCTTTCAGCCATGGAGGCCAAGCTTTCAACTGTTAAACGTGACCCGCAGGTAGATGCGAATATTAAAAAGGTAAAGTCAGATGTTACCTTTATGCGTGAGCAGTTAAAAAAGCTTGAAACGCGTATCTTTACTGTAGAAATGGCAGAGCAAACAGCTGAATTTGATAGCGACCTAGCGCCGACAGGGAATTCGGTGGTGAGTGCTAATACCTCTGGCGAAACTGAGGCTACTCCTGTGAGCAAAACAGTGGCAGAAACGCAATCAACGTTTTATGGCGTGCATCTGTCCTCATATCGGTCACAAGATCAAGTTGCATCTGGCTGGAGCGGTATCCAATCTTCATATTCATCAGAGTTGGATGGTTTGACACCTCTTATCTATACACAAACTCAAGAAGGCGTTGGTACTTTCTTACGATTAATTGCCGGGCCTCTTGTAAACGAGCAGGAAGCAGAAGAGTTGTGTGGCCGAATTAAGGAAGCTGCGCCAGAGCAATATTGCAGGGTTTCCGAATATCAAGGTGAGCCTATCAGCTGATAGGTCAGCACGCAGTGTGCTTTCATTGGCACACTGTGACTTTTCATTTTCTAATTATTAACAAAAAGTGACTTTTATTCATAATGCGGCTTGACACCCGCTGCAAAATTTTGTCGGATGCTAATCACCTTCATTAAGCTTATTCGCCAATCAACTTGGGGAGGTGCGGTTGGCAAGTGGCGCCAGAAATGGCAGCCTGAAGTTTTGAGGGCCGGGCACACCTGGGGGGTTAGCTCGGATTAGGCGCAGGTGAACGGTTTGTCTTGGCTGTTCTCTGCGCCTTTCTTATGTCCAAATTACAGTAATAAACATCATAAAAAAAAGCCTCAGTTTACTGAGGCTTAGTAAGGGCGTTTCTGGATGGTTTGAAAAGCCGTAATCAATAATGTAATGGGCGGCCGGTGTTGGACGAACGTGAAAATACCCCTGTAGGCTCGGGTTTTTTGAACTCTACATCACGAGTGAAATGCTTAAACACTATTGAAATGCCATCTTGCATAGCAGCAATACCTGCGCTGCCGAGGGCAATGAAAACCAACAGAATGATAACCTGTGAAAGTGTAAGCATAGTTTCCTCCGTTCTTGTTATGTTCTTATGTCATATAAAATGTTACGTCAAGAACAAAATGAGAACATTTTTCTTGAACGCTTGAAAATAGCAGTTTTGTGACAATTGATTTCGTTTTGCGCAGGAACAGTGCTAAACAGGAATTAAGTGAGTAGCCTCATATGAATAGTATGTTGGTTATGAAAGAAATATAAGAAGACAGAGACGTGTAATGTCGTTGGAAGTAAAGGAAGATCGCAGCGGTAATGCGGCTTCTGACAATGTGAAAGGCTCTCAAGCCTCTAAGAACGATAGGAATAGACGCCGTCGCCGCCGTGGTGGGAAAGACCAGTCTGGCTCAAAAGCGCCTAACCATCGTGTCTCTGCTCGTAATGATCAAACTGACTCAGCCGTTAATCGCTTTACCAACCGAGGTGTATATAGTGCGATAGATTTAGGCACTAATAATTGCCGCCTGCTAATCGCAAAACCTACTCGTCAAGGCTTTCGGGTTATAGATGCTTTTTCCAGAATCGTTCGCTTAGGTGAAGGGGTTTCCCAGAATAACCGATTATCTGATGAAGCAATGGACCGTACTATTGCTGCACTTAAAGTTTGTGCGGAAAAAATTGCGCGCCGAAATGTAACCTGTATGCGCCATGTAGCAACAGAGGCTTGCCGTGTGGCAGATAATGCCGAAGAGTTTGTTGCGCGGGTGAAGGCAGAAACAGGTATCAATCTTGATATTATTTCCACGGGTGAAGAAGCCCGATTGGCTGTTATGGGGTGTCAGTCCTTAATCGCGCCCGGTAATAAGAATGCATTGGTATTTGATATTGGTGGTGGAAGTACCGAATTGATTTGGGTTCGCGTACTACCTGGTGGTGGTACTGAAATGCGGGGTTGGATGTCTATTCCATGGGGGGTAGTAAACCTTTCTGAAGAATATGGTGAGCCGGGTGTGCGTTTACCAGACGAGCAGTATGCCCGTATGGTTGGTACGGTGAAGGATCATCTTATCGAATTTGAAGAGGCTCATGATATTTCTGAGGTGGTGCGGCGAAAAAAAACCCAATTTCTGGGAACGTCAGGTACGGTAACCACGCTAGCCAGCCTTCATCTGGAGTTACCGCGTTATATCCGCGAAAAAGTAGATGGCGCCTGGATGAAGTCCGAAGATATTAAATCCTTGAGCCGCCGTGTGGCGCAGATGACCCATGAAGAACGCTCAGCACAGCCTTGTATTGGCTCTGAAAGAGCTGATTTAGTGGTTGCTGGGTGCGCAATACTTGAAGCGATCCTCGGAATGTGGCAGGTACCCAGCCTTCGTGTGGCCGACAGAGGTATCAGAGAAGGTATCTTACGCGGCTTGATGCAAACTGGTAAAATGCCCATACGCGCAGACAGGCGTGGTAAAAACAAGAGGCGCCGTAACAATGGCTAAAGGTTGGAATACCGAATCAAATCCACGTAGTAGAGCACGCGGTGCAAAGGTACGTGTGAAAACAGCTCGTGGCCGTAAATCATCTTCTACCCGTTGGCTACAGCGTCAGTTGAATGACCCGTATGTAGCGGAGGCTAACCGTCTTGGTTATCGCTCTCGGGCAGCTTTTAAGCTTATCGAGATTGATGAACGCTTTGAAATCCTCAAGAAAGCTAAACGGGTTGTTGACCTTGGTTGTGCGCCAGGTGGTTGGACACAGGTCCTAACGGAACGTCTTGGCGAAGAGGCGCAGATTGTTGGTATTGACCTTCAGGAAGTGGAACCAATCCCAGGCGCCAGCCTTTGGGTTATGGATTTTCTGAGCTTGGATGCTGAAGAGCGTTTGATGAAAGAATTGGACGGACCTGTGGACGTTGTACTTTCAGATATGGCCAATGCTGCAACCGGGCATAAGCAGACAGATCAGATCCGAACTATGTCTCTGGCTGATGCCGCACTTGATTTTGCCATAAAAGTGCTGGGTGAGGGCGGTAGCTTTGCCGCGAAAGTACTTGCAGGCGGGGCTGATGCAACGCTTATGAAAAAGATGCAAACACACTTTAAAACAGTGAAGCATGCCAAACCACCATCAAGTCGTGCAGGCTCCAAGGAATGGTTCGTTGTGGCGCAGGGCTTTAAGGGCATAAAAAAGCCTGAAGATGAATAGTTTGTAAAATTTAGAAGATTAGCATTGTCTTTGCTCTCAGTTCGGGGTATGGAACGGCGAACATCCAAAACCTGGATCTGGCTTGATGGGTTGGTCATCAGTCAGTATTAACTTTGAGCAGGAAAACTTATGGATATTCGCCTCGGTCTTACCTTTGATGATGTTCTTCTCGTCCCAGCAGCTAGTGATGTAATGCCCGCCCAAGTGGATGTGCGCACAAACGTTACAAAAAGCATTAGCCTTAACATTCCCCTTCTTTCTGCCGCTATGGATACAGTGACAGAAGCGCCAATGGCTATTGGCATGGCGCAAGCAGGTGGTATGGGCGTTATTCACCGCAATATGACAGATGATGAGCAGGCCGAAATGGTCCGCCGCGTTAAAAAATACGAATCTGGCATGGTAGTGAACCCGGTTACAATGTACCCAGATCAATCAGTTGCTGATGCTATGGCGCTTATGAGCCGTCATAAAATCTCGGGTATTCCGATTGTTGAGCGCGGAAACGGCGCGGGTCCCAAAAAGCTTGTAGGTATTATCACAAACCGTGATGTTCGTTTCCTAACAGCAAGTGAACAACCGGTTTCAGAACTGATGACCAAAGAAGTGGTTAAGGTTCGTGAAGGTGTTTCCAGTGAAGAAGCAAAGCGTCTATTCCATCAACACCGCATTGAAAAACTGATTGTTGTTGATGGTGAAGACCGCTGTGTGGGGCTTATCACTGTTAAGGATATGGAAAAAGCGGTTGCCAACCCTGATGCTTGTAAAGATGAGCAGGGCCGCCTTCGTGTTGCGGCTGCAACGACTGTAGGCGACAAAGGTTACGAACGTGCTGGCGCTCTTGTTGATGCAGAGTGTGATTTGATCGTTCTTGATACAGCGCACGGCCATTCAGCACGTGTTGTTGAACAGGTTGAAAAGATCAAGAAAACTTGGGGCCATGTTCAGCTCGTGGCAGGTAACGTCGCTACAGCTGCTGCCGCTGAGGCACTGATTGGCGCAGGCGCGGACTGTATTAAAGTTGGTATTGGCCCAGGCTCTATTTGTACGACACGTATTGTGGCTGGTGTTGGTGTGCCGCAGCTTACCGCTGTTTCTGATGTTGCAAAAGCAGCTGATAAACACGGTATTCCGATTATTGCTGATGGTGGCTTGCGTACATCTGGCGATGTGGCGAAAGCAGTAGCAGGCGGCGCGAGCGTGTGTATGGTTGGATCGCTCCTTGCGGGTACGGAAGAGGCACCAGGTGAAGTGTTCCTTTATCAAGGTCGTTCTTATAAAGCATATCGCGGCATGGGATCAGTTGGTGCGATGGCACGTGGTTCTGCTGACCGTTATTTCCAAGACGATGTGAAAGATACACTGAAGCTTGTGCCTGAAGGTGTTGAAGGTCAGGTGCCATATAAAGGCCCGGCCGGAAATGTGCTTCACCAGCTTGTTGGTGGTCTTCGTGCCAGTATGGGGTACACAGGTAGCCGTACAATCACTGATATGCGCACAGGCGCTGAATTTGTTCGTATTACAAACTCTGGCCTCAGCGAAAGCCACGTTCACGATGTAACGATTACACGTGAATCGCCTAACTATCCTTCAGGAAGGTAATCAATGCGGCCATCCGCAAGAATCGCAGCTTTTATTGAGCTGATTGAGAAAATCGAAGGGGGCATCGCAGCAAGCGGTGCCCCTGCTGATTCTATCGTAAACACATATTTCCGTGAGCGTCGTTACGCAGGTTCCAAAGATCGCCGCACTATCAGTGAGTGGGTTTATGGTTATCTGCGTTCGAGAGCTTATCACCTTTGGGCGCTTGAGAATGTAGGTGTGGAACCTGCGGCGCGTTATGCTGTGTTGTCCTATTTAGCCGTAGAAGCTGCAGATATGCTGCCTCTGTTTGGGGAAGAAGGTGGTTACGGCCCTGATGCGCTGACTGAGGATGAAGTTGATCTAATTGAAAAGCTTCAGAGCTTTGATACAGTGCCGGAAGAGATTTCAGCAAATATTCCTGAATGGGCACAAGCTGGTTTTAAAGAACGATTTGGTAAACACGCTATAGAAGCGGCAAAAGCACTTAATATTGCAGCTTCACTTGATCTTCGTATCAATAAGTTTAAAGCCAAACGAGATATCACTGATTATCTGACGCTATTGCCGGAAGGCGCGGAACGCACACCATATTCAAGCCTTGGTCTTCGATCTCATACCAAGCCAAACTTGGCGGGTATGAAAGAATATAAGGCTGGTGAAGTAGAGGTGCAGGATGAAGCAGCGCAATTGGCTTCGCTTCTTGTCGGCGCTGAGCCAGGTATGCAGGTACTTGATCTTTGCGCTGGTGCAGGTGGTAAATCTCTTACGGTTGCAGGCCAAATGGCCAATAAAGGCCAACTCTATGCTATGGATGTTTCGCGTAAACGGTTACGTGAATGCGAAAAGAGAATTGAGCGAGCAGGGGCACGTAACATTCAGGTAAAGCTTCTGAATATGGATGCAGAGAGCCGGACTGAGGCACTAGCTGGCTTCAAAGCTGCCTGTGATCGTGTTTATGTGGATGTACCGTGTACGGGAACTGGCACTTGGCGTCGTAGCCCTGATCAACGTTGGCGTTTCTCAAGTGAAAACCTCTCTGATATGTATGCGATGCAGTTAGGCTTACTTAAGGAAGCTGCACCACTTGTGAAAGAAGATGGCCGCTTGATTTACATGACATGTTCTGTGCTCCCGCAAGAAAATGAACGGATTGTTAGTCGGTTTATGAAGCAGCAACCTGAATGGAAGCTCGTTGATTACCGTAACGTATGGAATGAAGTGCTTGAAACTGAGGCACCTAAAAGCCTCTCTAGCATGGAAGAATGCTTGCAGCTTGCCCCTCATATGCATGGTACTGACGGATTCTTTATCGCAATTTTACAGAGATAACCAACTTCGGTGTTATGATTTTAGATAGATTCGTCGTGTAAAATGCACGAATGGTCTAAAAAAGCAGACAATAAGTATAAATGCCGTTAGGTTGGTTTTGTAATAGATAGCAGAGGTATCAATGATTGTACGTTCCGTTTTTTCCGCTGTGGTAGCTGTTAGTTTATTTGCTGCACCAGCGTTTGCGCAAACAAATGAAAAATATAAGCAGGTTTCAGAAAAGTATGTAGCTGAAGCGAATGTTGCGCTTAAATCAGAGAATAATGCCCAAGCACAGGTTTTGTTTGAGCGTGCTATTGTAGCAAATCCTGCAAATGTGACAGCATTAATTGGTCTTGGTCAAACCCATGAGGCGGAAGGTCGTATTGGCCGTAGCCTTAAGTATTACCGCCATGCGCTTGAGATTGAACCAAACGCACTGCCTGCTCTTGAAGCTCAGGCACTGGCATTTCTAAAGCGAGACATGATTGACAGAGCTGAAAGTAATCTTTCTAAGCTATCGCGTCTTTGCCCAAATGGCTGTAAGGCACTGGATACTGTTGAGACCAGTATTGAAGGCTATAAAGCTAGAAAAGCTGATGAGGATCAGAAAGAGCAAGGTTAAAACTTGCTATATTGATCACCTCAAAAGAAAAGGCGCCAATCGGCGCCTTTTTTTATTGGGTCATTATGGTGTTTATTTGAATTCACCCGGCCATTCAGCGGCGATATAAGTGAATACAGCCCACGCAGCTACATTCTTCCGCATGTTTTCAGGTTTCACTTTATCAAGTGTGTCGTCTGCGGTGTGGTGCAGATCGAAATAGTCAGTACCGTCCTGCATCAGATCAAGGGTTGGCATGCCTGCACGGCCCATCTGGCCTACGTCTGGACCACCACTTGATTTACGTTCGTGGCGAAGAACTCCAAGAGGGCGCATCAGCTGAGCCATTTTATCAACCACAAAAGCAGAATCGCGATTTACATTCGAAGCCAGTGCCCAAATGGGGCCTGCACCGAAATCTGACTCTGCACCAATCTGGTGGTGTTTTCCGGCATCATCACCATGAACTTTGGCATATTGACGTGCGCCAACGAGACCAATTTCCTCGGCGGCAAACAATACAACGCGGATTGTTTTGCGAGGGCGCTGTGGTGCAAGGCGTTTAATAAGATCAGCTGTAGCCATGGTAATAGCAACGCCTGCGCCGTCATCAACCGCGCCCGTACCTAGATCCCAGCTGTCAAGGTGTCCGCCGATGAGCACGATATCTTCTGGTTGTTCACGGCCAGTAATTTCACCAATCACGTTTGCCATTTCCACGTCGCCGTGGTGCTTAACTTGGATATCAAGTTTGAGTGTGATTGGTTTCCCGCGTGTTAGTATCCGTTCCATAAGGTCTGCATCTGGGTTGGAAAGAGCTGCCGCAGCAATTGGCTTCACGCCTTCAACGTAGTTCACGCCGCCTGTATGTGGCAGGCGGTGGCTATCTGTGCCGATAGAGCGGATCACAATGGCCAACGCACCCTTTTTCGAGGCTTCAACCGCACCTGCACCACGGGCACGAACAGCAGGGCCATAACCAGCGCCATCAATATGACGTTCCATTCGGTTGGAAATAAAGACGATTTTGCCTTTAACATCGCTTGCATCTGCTTTTTGAAGGTCTTCAAAGGTTTTGAAGTGTGCGATTTCAGCAGTTACCCCACCTTCTGGTGTTCCAACAGATTTACCAAGTGCTGTGATGTGAAGTGGCTGTGTAAATGGGGCTAGCACTTCGGCGTGTTCAGAAAGGCGTTCCCAGTAAGGTACCATTACTGGCTCGGTATAAACTTTATCAAAGCCTAGCTTTTTAAATTTAGCGATAGCCCAATCAATCGCTTCTTGCTCTTTAGGACTGCCAGCAAGGCGAGGGCCGATTTCTGTCGTAAGTGATTCCAACAGATTATAGGCTGTATCATCTTTCAGACCCGCATCTCTCAGCATTTTGGCTGTATCAATTGTTTGATCTGAAAGGTCTGGTTGCTGCGCAAGAACAGGCGCCGCAAATAAAAGTGCGGCAGCTGTTGCTGCCTGCAATGACTTGGAAAGTAACATGGTTTCCCCCTAGTAGGTTTTCGCCCGCTACAGTGCTGGATTGCAGTTGGAGCGTCAAGTATCAAGGCTTTGGTTAAGGGCTAAGTTTAGCTGTTGTGAAATCAAAAGGTTGTGTGCTTTATACAAATAACAGCATTCCGGAAGCCAGGTGGGGGAATATGGAAATTCAGGGTTTAAATCGGTTCGAGCTCGAGCCTGTTGGGCATTATGCAGATAAAGGCATGGTGTTTGACATGATCATTGATGGCATCTCGTATCTTGAGACAATAAAGTCGTATGAAGCCGAGCGCGGTTATGAACCTGCTGGCGCTTATGTTCCGACACTGGGAACCGTTGAGATTATGTGCCGGTCTTTGAACAGGGAATTCACAATGATTCCTTATGGCTGTGACTGCGGTGTTTGGGAATGTTGGTGGCTTTTTTGTACCGCGCGCTGCTATTCTAAAATGGTCTATATTGATAGTTGGTCTAACCCACGTAGAGATGATAAGAGCCGTGATACGGAAGGGTTTTACTGGCGTTATAATAGTTTGAAGCCTGTCTGTGTTGATATCGAAGAATATGATGCTGCCATAAAAGCCGCACAGTCTATCATTAAAGAAGATGCTTCCACCTTATGGATGGTTGAGAAATATGAACGGGAGCGGATACTGTGATTGTACAGATGGAACGGCTGAAGGGCCATAATATCTTTCGGTTGAATAAAAAACGTTCCGTAGCCGTTTGTGTTCGGGAAGGTGATCTTCCTTTAGTACATGCTAGTTTTCAGCCGACACACATCTGTAACATTGGTATCAACGATCGTCAGAAAATCAGGCGGCTGGAAAAATTGGCACCGAACGTTACGCCCTATGGCCTACCTTCTAAGGGTATTCCCGAAAGGTTGTCGGATAAACTTGAATGCAGAGAAGAACTGTTCAGCTTCGTGAATCTTATGAATGCGGAGGTTGAAGAAAGGCGTGTGCTGTTATGCTGCTCCGGGGATAAATGGCCGATTAGACAGGCTGGTATGTATATGGCGGCTGTATTCTATAGTCAGGGAATTGAAGCGGTGCAGGAGCATATGGAAGCCTTCAGTCAAGAGCTTCACCGCATGTTAAATGGCAGAGAATATAGTTTTGTACGCTCCGCCATCCTTGGCGACTTTGAGTAAAGAAAAAGCCCTGATATTTCAGGGCTTTTGCATTGCTAAAGATTTTCCATCCAGCTTGCTAAATCTTCAAGGGCGCGTTTGCTCATGGCTGGTTTGCGTTCTTTTTTCTTCACTCTGTGTTCAAACGGAGGGAACAGGCCGAAGTTCACATTCATTGGTTGGAATGTTTTAGCGTCAGCGCCGCCTGTGATGTGATTAATAAGGGCACCAAAGGCTGTAGTTTCTGGTGGCGCTATTGGTGTACCGCCTTTGCGTTCTGTTGCTGCGAAGCGACCACAAATAAGGCCCATAGCTGCACTTTCAACATAACCTTCTACCCCTGTCATTTGGCCAGCGAATCTTAGGCGTGTATCTGCTTTCATGCGCATCAAGCCATCGAGTACCAATGGGCTGTTGATGAAGGTGTTGCGGTGAAGACCGCCAAGGCGCGCGAATTTGGCTTCTTCTAGGCCTGGAATTTTGCGGAAAACACGTTGTTGCTCGCCGTATTTCAGCTTGGTTTGGAAACCAACAATATTATAAAGTGTGCCTAGTTTATTATCCTGCCTTAGCTGCACAACAGCATGGTGTGGTTCATCTGTATGAGGGCTTTGAAGGCCAACGGGCTTCATTGGACCAAAACGAAGTGTTTCAGGGCCGCGCTCTGCCATCACTTCAATCGGCATACAGCCTTCAAAGTAAGGAGTGTTTTCTTCCCATTCCTTGAAATCTGTTTTTTCACCTTCGTTTAGATCAGTAATGAACTCATCATACTGTTCTTTGCTCATCGGTAGATTGATATAATCAGCGCCGTCACCTTTATCGTAGCGGCTTTGGTACCATGCTTTATCAAAGTTGATGCTTTCTTTGTATACGATCGGTGCAATCGCATCAAAGAAAGCAAGGCCGTCTTCACCGCACAGCTCAAGGACAGCTTCTGAAAGTGCTGGTGAGGTTAGGGGGCCTGTTGCCACAATCACGTTGTCCCATTCTTTAGGCGGGAGACCTGCTATCTCTTCACGCTCAATAGTTACAAGTGGGTGTGCTTCAAGCGTTTTGGTTACATCTTCAGAGAATGCATCACGGTCAACCGCAAGAGCAGAGCCCGCTGGTACTTTATTGCGTTCTGCCGCCGCCATGATGAGTGAGTTCATCCGGCGCATCTCTTCATGTAGAAGGCCAACGGCATTATTTTCATAATCATCAGAACGGAATGAGTTGGAGCAGACCATTTCCGCCAGCCTGTCAGTATGGTGGGCATCTGTTTTCTTAACACCGCGCATTTCGTGCAAAATTACGGGAACGCCTTGTTCCGCTATTTGCCATGCTGCTTCCGAGCCCGCGAGGCCACCACCAATGATATGAATAGGATCCATTACAAAACCAACTTATTTGCTTTTTACGTTTGGCGCCTGTTTACCGGAGACAGGCTTTTATTGTAAGCAAAAAAGATAAGTTTCTGGGAAGAAAGCGGGATTTGAGAGGTTATGTCGATTTCGGCTAAGCATATCTATAGTATTTTATCGGAATGGCCTGAGCGCAAGATTGGTAGCGAAGACGAGATGATGGCTCGTGAGGCGCTGATGACTGAATTGCTAGCTGAACCTGATGTTGAAATAGCAGAAGAAGGCCTTCGTCTCCCTAGATCAATCTGGTTTATTGAATTTGTGATGGTTAGTGGCGCTTTAGGGGCGATATGGATGGCATCTATTATGCCGTATATAGCTTTGCTTGTAGGGCTTCTATTGGTCGGCTGCTTTATGCTGCATATGGACGGTCGCAGAACACCAATAGACTGGTTGGTACCCTCAGTAATATCTTCTAATTTAGTCGCGAAAAAGGGGAGCGGGAAGCGGCTCTATATTGTCAGTGCATCACTAGATAATGATCTTAAATTTTTGAATAAAAAGGTTGAATTAAGTGTACATAAAAACATAATTTTTTATGCATATGTATTTGTCTTTTTATGGGCTGTTATTATCCCTGTTTTTTATATATTGGGTTTCGGGCTTGCTGGCTGGTTCGAGTTATTAATCACCGTTTCTTTATTAAGCATTTTTTGCCTCTACCGAGTTTCAATGAATGATATGAATTCAGGTCATTTAGCCGGTGTTGCTGCAGCTACGTCTGCGGCATGTGGTTTATGGCGAAAAATGCCGCATGGTACAGAGGTTAGGTTGGTTGTTTCAACTGGTGGCCGATTGTTGGGGTACGGACTTGAGCATTACCTTAAACACCATGCCTCTGAGTTCGAGGAACGCGATATCTATGTTCTAAATTACGATACCCCGCAAAATGAGGAAGTTGCGTATATTGGAAAGGCGGGGGTGTTTACGTCTACCGGGTTTGAGAACATTATGAAGATGGTTGCTCAAGGCTTGGTTAAGCTAAACCCTTCCTATAGTAAGATACGAGCCATAGATGCAGATACTGTTTTACCGGAAAGTGTGCTGTGTGCTCGAAAGGGTTATACGGCACTGACGATTACTTCTAAACTTGGAGTGCAAGAGAAGCCAGATTTAGAAGCTATGGAAAAAGCTTCTAAATTTGGAGAAGCAATATTACGGATGTTGCCGGAAATGAAAGGTAAGCGGGATGCGCGCTGAAGATGTTTTATATTTTTGGTTTACGGAAAATGGGCCAAAACAGTGGTGGCAAAAATCTGAGGCTTTTGATGCCATTATTCGCCGGAAATTTATAGATACATATGAGTTGGCTATTGTGGGCGGCTTATCTGAATGGCGAGAGACAGACCGTGGTAGGCTAGCTGAAATCATTGTGATTGATCAGTTTGCGCGAAATATGTTCCGTGATACTCCGCGCGCCTTTTCCGCTGATCCGATTGCTCTAGTACTGGCGCAAGAAGCGGTGTTGCGCGGTGTTGGTGAAAACTGGACATCGGAGATGAAGCAATTTCTTTACATGCCTTATATGCATAGTGAAGAGCCAAAGATACATGAAGAAGCCGTAGAGTTATTCAGCACGCCTGGGCTTGAAGATAACCTGGGTTTTGAGCTTAGGCATAAGGTGATTATTGATAGATTTGGTCGTTATCCTCACAGAAATGCAATTCTGGGCAGAGAGAGTACGGAGGAAGAACTTGAGTTTTTGAAACAGCCGGGAAGCCGCTTTTAAGGCGATGGCGCTTGAGTAATCTCTAATACGTCATGCTCGTATTTATATAATATTTGATCATAAACGCCGTTTGCTTTGATTTCTTTCAATGCCTTGTTGAACTGCTTGCAGTGTTCAGGGTTTTTGAAGCGCGCTGAAATCTGAACCGGATCCAGAATGTTATGAGATTCCATTGCCTGATATTCGCCAGTGCGATCAAAATGGTTTTTCTGGTGGTATTTGATAACTAGGCTGTCGCTGACAATCGCATCAAACCGGCCTTTGTATAAAATTTCGATGTGCGATTGTTGGTGGTAGGATTCAACATAGTTGGGGTTGTTTCTTGTAGCCTTCCGGAAGGCGTGAGATAGATACTTTGAAGCGCCGTCAAAGGATATGATCTTTAGGTTGGCAAGATCATTTACATTTTCGATCTTCAGGCCTTTTTCTTTTAAAGTAACGACATGCGCTAAATGCTGAATATACCAATCTGTTATGCAGCCATCTGTGTTCGTGTTCTTCGGTTGAATTAAGTATCCATCCAGATTGGTGCCTTCAAAAGGTGCTACCATTCGCTTACGGGGAAGGTGAACATACTCAAATTGAAGGTTGCTGCGTTCCTCTATTGCGGCGAGAATTTCCATATCAATGCCACCCTTAAACTTACCAAAAACAAAAGGTGGCGTGTTTATACGGCTGGCAACAAGAAGAGTTTCTTTCTCTTGCGCAAGAGAAGGGCTAGCTGCAAAGCAGAATAAAGTAAATAAGCCTATGCTTGAGAGCAAAGTCTTCAAATGAAGTAGTGAAATATTGATTTTTGGTGCAATTAAAGTTGAAGACATATTACTGAATGCCTGCTTACACAGTACCCTTTACTATACGGTTTTATTTACGGTACCACTATCTTTTGATTTGGGCTATTTAATATTCCAGCCATTGAGATGGTATCGTAATATGTGCTTACAATCTGGCGGTATGTGCCGTTTTCCCTGATATTTTTTAAAGCAGTATTAAAGGCATCGCAAATGGCCTGATCATGGAAGCGAGCAATATAGTATGAAGCTGGCAGGATCTCGTGTTGCTGCATTTTCATATAATTACCTGTTGCCTCATAATACCTGCGCTGAGCCAGTTTTAAAATCCATTCGTCTCCAACCACGGCATCAAATCTGCCTTTGTAGAGAAGAGCTATGTGTGTGCTTTGATCAGCTGCTTCGGTATAGGCTGGGTTTTGTAAAACGGTATTTTTGTACCGAGGGCCTAGGTATTGGGTTGCTCCATCGAAGGAGACAAGCCGGATAGATTTTAAATCGTCAAGGCCGCGGATGTTCAGATCTCGGTCATTCAGTGTGAAAGCAAAGTTTTGATGTTTTAGGTACCATTCAGTTGCGCAGCCAACTTTCGAAGCTTTGGGGTTCTGAGTAAGGATACCATCCATTTGTTGAGCGTCGAATGACTGGATCATTCTGATGCGCGGCATTTGTACAAACTCAACATTAAGGTTGGCAATTTTCGCAATTTTTCTTATGAGATCAATTTCAATCCCATGATCGGCTCGTTCATAAACATAAGGGGGTAGATCGTGACGGGTTGCGATTTTTAGTGTGTCATTCGCTTGAGTTTGAACGGATGCAATAGCTAGTCCCATAAGTATTAGGAACTTGATCTTATTGGAAAATAGTCGATTGAACTTATTGTTTTTTATGTTCAGGGCCATATAGGTTCGCAAGCATTGTTCAAACTCAATTACTAACCTCAACAATATGAGGGAAATGCAATGGTATCATTCCCCTCGTTAAAATTCTATTTCTATCTGCGGAGCAACCTTTGATCAGATGGATATGTAATACGGTACTGATGTTTAATTTCCCAAGTTTCACCTGGCTTCAGGGTTTTTCGCCACATCAATAGCCCCTGCTTGTTATCCATGTTGACTTCGGTAGGTTTGGTGGCACCTTTTATCGAAGTTACCTTGATGTCTTTGTGGCTTGATACAGGTATACGATCAAAAATCTCAATAACCTGCTCAGTGCTATGCTGATTTTTAACAGAGATAAGAACGCGTTTTTCTTCAATGTTGGATTTAGTGAAAACGCCCTTTTCACCGTTTTGGGGAGCCTGAAGAGTGTATGAGATATCAACTAGATTATCGACGCCAAATGGCAGATTGAGAAGCTCTCCGCTGATGAGGTCAGGCCACCGGTCTTTTCCAATGAAATGACCATCCCTATAGAGTGAAGCTTCAATATTGCGCTGTGTTTCAAGGTTATTGAACTGGGCTTGTGCAAAAACATAAGCAGTTTTATCTACGCGCGGAAGAGCTCGTATAACTGTATTAGCGTCTGTTTTATTACTGGATATTATCAGTTCGGAACTATCTGCAGAGCTTTCTAGGCTATAGGCGCCGGAGATATTATAGCTGCGATTAAATGTGCTATTGCTTGAAGATATCCTGCGTGATCCTGTTATTGCTATTGCTTCAGCAGAGTCAGCCTGAACGAGGCCAAATTCCTGCCTAGGCGCAGAAGCCTTTAGGCGTTCTAGCTCCAGAAAACTTAGAAACTCAGGTCTTTGGTTAATTGAGCCGAACCTGCCGAACTGGTAATTGTTTGATAAAGTTAAGGCGATGTTAGTCCAGTTTTCACCAGTTTTCTGAGAAATTGAGGCTTTATCAGTGATGGTGATTTGTTCCGCTTCAGTATCAAGCAGGCTGCTTACGTCTAATTTCCACTTGGCATTTTCCATGAAATAATTAAGGGCTAGTTCAAGGGTTTGTGCCTCTTTAGTTTCAAGGGTTACCACGCCTGTTATGGTATCATCCTGTCTGTCGCCGGCTTCCTGTAATTTTCGATAAAGCGCATTAATTTCGCTGCTTAAATCATTAATTTTTAATCTGGAAGTGGCAATCTCGCCTAATAGCTTATCACCTTTTTCACCAATAAAATTAAAGGCATTTTGCCAATCATTTACGGATAAATTGGCCGTTTGTTGCCCACCGTTATTGCCGAGTGTGCGTAAGAAGTTCATCTGTAGTTCTTTGGATTCTATGCTTCTTTGTTCTTCCGCAGCTTGCTTTTGCAGAAAATCAATTTGCTCTTGAATGTTTCTCTGGGCATCCGAGGTGATTTCAGAAGCATAAACTTCCTGAAATTTAACACTCGTTATCTCCGCTTTACCTTTTAAGATGTTGATAAAGGGCGAAAACTCTTTGTCAGCATTTTTAGGGAGGCGTGGAAATGTAATTGTATGTAAGCCCGCTTCGACAGTGAAGGTTGCTTTCCGTCCAACAAGCGCACCACCATTTCGGTAAACCGTTGCGGTATCAACCTTGTGATCAGCAGTGTAATCATCTGCAAATAAAGCGGATGAAGTTAGTGAGGATGAGATGAGAAGGGTGGATAGTAGATATTTTTTCATGATTATTCCCCATACAGTCTTGCTCTTAGAATGCATCATGCGTCTATCTCTATCAAATAGAAATGAACGCAGGATGTATGCGCTGTATAGGGAATTATATGCCTAAGTATTGCCTTATTCGGCAGCCTGACGAGTAAGAACTGGTGCTAGATAGCGGCCGGTGTAACTGCGGTCATTCTTTGCTACCTCTTCAGGTGTGCCTGTAGCGACGATTTCACCGCCACCATCACCACCCTCTGGGCCAAGGTCTAAAATCCAGTCGGCGGTTTTGATAACCTCTAGATTATGTTCAATCACGATAACAGTATTGCCTTGATCTACAAGTGCTTGCAGAACTTCCATCAGTTTTCTGACATCTTCAAAATGTAAGCCTGTGGTCGGCTCATCAAGGATATAAACAGTCTTACCGGTTGAGCGCTTCGAAAGCTCTTTTGCAAGTTTCACACGTTGTGCTTCGCCGCCCGATAGCGTTGTGGCCTGCTGGCCTACGCGGATATAGCTTAGACCCACTTTATCAAGCATTTCAAGCTTGTTTCTGATGGCTGGAACAGCTTTAAAAAATTCAACACCTTCTTCAACAGTCATATCAAGAACATCCGATATGCTTTTGTCTTTAAAGCGAATTTCCAAAGTTTCCCGGTTGTAGCGCTTACCTTTACACTGATCACATTCCACATATACGTCCGGCAGGAAATGCATTTCGATTTTGATAACGCCGTCACCCTTACACGCCTCACAGCGTCCGCCTTTTACGTTGAAGGAGAAACGCCCAGCTTTATAACCGCGCGCCTGCGCTTCAGGAAGTCCAGCGAACCATTCTCGGATTGGGGAGAAAGCACCTGTGTATGTAGCTGGGTTGGAGCGAGGTGTTCGGCCAATCGGGCTTTGGTCGATATCAACGATTTTATCAAGGTGCTCAAGTCCCTCAATTTCCTTGTGCGCGCCGGGCATAACCCGTGAGCCATTCAGGTGCTTTGCGATGGCCTTGTATAGAGTTTCAATGGTGAAGGTAGATTTACCAGAACCAGATACGCCTGTAATGCAGGTTAGGGTGCCAAGAGGGATTGAGCCGGTCACATTCTTGAGGTTGTTTGAGGTTGCCCCCTTAACGGTCAGGAATTTATCTTTATGGCCTGTACGACGAGCGGCAGGGATTGGTACCCCTCTTTTGCCAGTAAGATATTGGCCCGTGAGACTCTTTGGGTGGTTCATCACTTCTTGCGGGGCACCTTCGGCAACGATAGTGCCGCCGTGTTCGCCAGCACCTGGTCCCATATCAATCACATAATCAGCGGTGCGGATCGCATCTTCATCGTGCTCAACTACGAGAACAGTGTTCCCGATATCACGGAGGTTCTGCAACGTTTCCAGAAGGCGATCATTGTCTCGCTGGTGCAAGCCAATGGATGGTTCATCTAGAACATAAAGTACACCGGTAAGGCCTGAACCAATTTGCGAGGCAAGCCGAATACGCTGACTTTCGCCGCCAGAAAGTGTTCCAGATGAACGGCTTAGGTTTAGATATTCAAGTCCTACATTATTAAGGAAGCTAAGGCGGTCCTGAATTTCTTTAAGAACTTTTTCCGCAATAGCGTTCTGTTTTTCGGTAAGCTTTGCAGGAAGAGCCCCGAACCAATCATGTGCACCTTTAATGGACAGTGCAGTAATATTGCTGATGTGGGACCCATCAATTTTAACAGCGAGCGCTTCCGCACGGAGACGATCACCTTTACAGGATGTACAAGTGGTTGAGCTCTGATATTTGCTCAATTCTTCCCTCATCCAGTTGCTGTCTGTTTCACGCCAGCGGCGCTCGATATTGTTAATTACACCCTCGAAAGGCTTGTTCACCTCAAACTTACGTTTGCCGTCGGCATAGGTAATGGTCACAGGTGTTTTGCCTGTACCGTAGAGAAACGCATCTTGCGCTTTCTTCGGTAGGTCTTTCCATTTTGTATCCAAAGATACATCGAAATGGCGCGCTACAGCGTCTAGCGCTTGGAAATAGAAGGGAGATGGGTTGTTAGCTTTGTTAGCCCATGCGGCAATAGCGCCATCTTTCACAGTTTTAGTTTCATCAGGTACAACAAGGTCTGGATTGAAATACAGCTTTTCACCAAGGCCATCACAGGATGTGCAAGCACCGAACGGATTGTTGAATGAAAAAAGACGCGGCTCAATCTCTTCGATAGTGAAACCTGATTCAGGGCAGGCAAACTTTGCAGACATCAGGTGCCGTTCACCGTCTTCACCTTTTATTACGGTTTCAATGGCTACAAGCCCTTCAGAGAGGTCAAGCGCTGTTTCTACACTATCGGCAAGGCGTTGCTGCATATCATCTTTAATAACTAAGCGGTCAACCACTACATCAATATCGTGTTTGAATTTCTTATCGAGTGCAGGGACTTCATCAATCAGGTAAAATTCGCCATCCACTTTCACGCGCTGAAAACCGCGTTTCTGCAGTTCTTGAAATTCTTTGCGGTACTCACCTTTACGCCCACGAACAATTGGAGCCATTAGATAAAGGCGTGTGCCTTCACCAAGGGCAATAATGCGGTCTACCATCTGGCTAACGGTTTGGCTTTCAATAGGGAGACCTGTGGCTGGTGAGTAAGGAATACCAACGCGCGCCCACAATAGGCGCATATAATCGTAAATCTCTGTAACCGTACCAACGGTGGAGCGAGGGTTTTTGCTCGTAGTCTTCTGTTCGATGGAAATAGCCGGTGATAGCCCTTCAATATGATCTACATCAGGCTTTTGCATAAGTTCAAGGAACTGGCGAGCATAAGCGCTCAGGCTTTCCACATAACGGCGTTGGCCTTCGGCATAAATGGTATCAAAAGCGAGGGAAGATTTACCGGAACCGGAAAGGCCTGTGATAACCACAAGCTTATCGCGGGGAATATCAACATCCACGGATTTCAGATTATGTTCTTTTGCGCCGCGAACGGAAATTTCAGTTAGCATCTAATCCTCACTCTACGAAAGTTACAGGCCATCAAGTGGCAATTGCACCTTAACCTGTCAAGCGCCTTGACAATAGTTTGAGTTTTGGAACAAATAAAGAACAAATGCAATAGTGATGACAGGAATTGTCAGTATGAACTCAAACCTTAAAGAAGGCGGCTGCCTTTGTGGCAAAGTCCGGTACCAGATTGATCTAAAAAATCACCAAACGGGCAATTGTCATTGTAAGGATTGCCAACGTCAGGCAGGTGCGCCTTTTGTGCCTTTTACGAGTGTCGATGCGGTTCAGTTCAAGTGGCTTTCAAAGCCTGATGGTGAATATAGGGCTACAGAGAAGGCGGTCCGACGCTTTTGCACATCCTGCGGTTCGTTGGTCACATGGGAAGGTGTAGATTTTCCGTACAGAAAAACTGTAGTAACTTCTACACTTGATGTGATGACAGCAACTTTTGATGAGCCAGAAGATATTCCTATTACTTACGAAATTTTCACGAAGAACCGCTGGAAATCTATACCGCCAGTGCCGGGCGCGAAGCAGTTCCTCGAAGATAATGAGTAGGCCTTCATGGCCTATTGGTTAAGTGCTCTTATAACCATAGGAACGAGATAATAATAGCAGGCAGCAATCACGGTGAGGCCAATGATAATGCGGATTAATTGTTGCTTTCGCTGGGATGTTTGTAGGTCTTTTAGCATATCTTGTTTTTGCGAAGCTGTAAGATGGTAAGTGTCATCCTTCGGACTGCCATATTCATTTCGCCATTGATTGATGGTGTCCGCCACATCGGTTGGGGTGTTCAGCCAAGTGATATTAAGTTTGATATCTGCGTTGTTTGATGAAGCACATGACGAAGCACTCGCCCCGTATTGGAGATCATGCTTCATATCGGTATGCGCGTAGAGAGTGCGGACACGGTGCTTACGGCTACCAGATTCGATCAAAGTAAAGGGACCAACATCTTTCCAGTGATATAATTTATTCGAAAGAACGGTCTTATAGCGAATGCCTTCAATCGATAGTTCTAATTTTGGTACCGAAATCAATGATAAGACCAATCGAATGAAGGCCTGCAGGATGCCGAAGCTTGCGACGACAAGAAACAAAGCAGTAAACAGGTAAGCAATAGTGGATTTTTCGGTGTCAGAATTGGGCTGGTTAACGACTAGAATTTGGTAAAAAAAGTACAAAAACAAGATGCTCACGATGAAGACTATTGCTGCTGTAATTTTATTCGGCGTATAAATTATTGTTTGGCGCATCGCTTTCCCCCTCCGTCGTTGCATTTCATATGTTAACTTGGTGAGAAAGTAGACACAAGATTTACAAATAGCTGAGCCACCAGTCTTTCCGGCGTGCTTTAATACCTGCAAACCATTTACATGCTGGATAAAGCACAGCCACTATGCCTATCCAAACAAGCCATGCGCCCCAGAGTGGCAAACCATAATTAGAAGGCGCAGCCCAGAAGCCACCCGCCAGTGCTTTCCAGCCAACGCCTTGGAATTCCGCGAGTGCCATTGCAGCTACATGAATCAGGTAGATGTGAAGTACATAAAAGAAGAAAGGCACACGGCCCAAGGTGACCGTGGCATCATAAAGCCAACCGCGCCATTTCTCGGCATATGAAAGAATGATAAGCGCAGGTCCCAACGTCATAGCAAGATAGAGAAGGGACGGCGGGTACTTTTGCCCGTTTATGAAGGACAGGAGCGTGTGAACCCAGGTTTCTTCCTGTTTCCAGGGTGTTGGGTCACCGTACAAGTTGGTTGCTCTAAGTGCGATAAAGAAAAATATGATACCAACACCTAGTTTAACAAGAAAGCTCCGGCGCCACGCTGCATCAGTGTTTGGCTCATAAATGCGCGCTAATATATACCCAAGTGGCATAACGCCAATCCATGGCAGCGCCGGATAAGCTATGTAGGTGGGCCAGCCGAAATCTGTGGTAAAAATAGGATTATGGAGCGCATGCCATAAGGGAGCAGGGCTTCCCATGCCCGATATTGGGAATATACCGTAATCCAGAGCGTTATGCCCAAATACGATAACGACCCCAAAAGCAGCAATAAACCAACGCGGTAACCATATAAGCGCAGCCATTACCAGCATGGAAAAGCCCAGAACAGCTATCACCTGCATGGTGATGAAGTTAAAGTTAAATGCCCAGCCAAAGGTGATAATCACCATTTCTACGAAGATCAGCCATAAACCTCGAGTGATCAGGAACTTACATATATCTGCTTTACTTTTGGTAGCTTCCATCAGGCCGATACTAGTACCCGCCAGCAAAACAAAAACGGGGGCGCAGAAGTGGGTGATCCAGCGGGTAAGGAATAACCATGTGTCACCCTGGGTATAATCGGTGGGATCAAAGTTGATGATATTGAAATAATCACGCGTATGGTCCAGCGCCATAATAATCATTACCATCCCACGCAGGAAATCTATCGATTGCAGGCGTTCGCTTTTGATCCCAGTCATGGTAGCTACTCCGCTTTATCCATGCGGGTATAGATACCGTCGAACCAAAGGTCCCACTTCTCGGTGGATGGGTTATACTGCTCGAATAACTGTCGCACGGTGCCATCTTCATTTGGGGTCCAGGTGCCGCGGATAGGGAAGGATGTGTTATTGGTGTAATACCAGATATGACCAACGAGATGCATAGCACCATTTTCCAAGCCGCCTTCAATATCGATGGAGTATGAGCCCGCAGACAACCACACCTGCCGCCATTTCTTGGTCAGTGGGTTATAGTGATTGGTACTGATACCGGTACCGCCTGTGGCACTTTTCCAGCTTTCAAAAACGGCACAACCATTTTCGATAGAAGTGATAGAGTTGTTGCCAGCGACTTTGCCGTTGGCGCGGCTTTTTACTTCCCAATTACCGAGCCAGAAATCAAAATCCCTGAAGTGAGGGTCTGATTGGCATGGCTGGGGTTGGTTTTGTGCGTTAACGGATGAACTTAAAAGGGTGAACGCAGCTATAGAAACAGCAAGAATCTTTATCATAATTGTCTCCTCATTCCCTGATTGGAGATTATATCAAGGGTTTATAGCAACGAACTGTTTTGAGGCAGGCAGATAAGCAAATGGGATAAGCCGTTACATTATAGGTGATATTTGACAAAAGAACAAAAATAGAACAAAGTAATCCACAAGTTTTTTCAGTTTCTACTCATGCAGAGAATTGCAGCAGGGCATAAGTTCGTTTAATGTCGCGCAAAGGGCAGATTCTATTGCCTATAAGAATTCAAGTAAGGGGGCTAATGTGGCCGGTAGCGTTAACAAAGTAATTTTGGTAGGTAACCTCGGACGTGATCCAGAAGTGCGTACAATGGGTAATGGTTCACCAGTGGTGAACCTTTCTGTTGCAACGACTGAAAGCTGGAAAGACCGTCAGACAGGTGAACGCCGTGACCGCACAGAATGGCACCGTGTGGTTATCTTCAACGAAAACCTCGCGAAAGTGGCTCAAAACTATCTTCGTAAGGGATCTTCTGTATATCTAGAAGGCCAGCTTCAAACACGTAAGTGGACAGACCAGTCTGGTGTAGAGAAATATACAACAGAAATCGTGCTTCAACAGTATCGCGGCGAGCTTACAATGCTTGGTGGCCGTGGTGATGCTGGCGGCATGGGTATGGGCGCTGGCGGTGCAGCTGGCGGCTTTGGTGATAGCCAGGACAGTTACGGCGATAGCTTCGGTGGCGGCGCGCCTGCACAGGGCGGCGGGTTTGGCGGTGGTCAATCACAAGGTGGCGGCATGGGTGGTGCAGCTGATCTTGATGATGAGATCCCGTTCTAAGTCGATTAGTATTTTAAATTATAAAAATGAGCGGCCATGGCTGCTCATTTTTTTTGTTCTGTTTTTCGAGGGATGAATTATGATCAACCTCGAACATTATGTATTTTACCGAATGGGGGCTTAATTAGATGCGTAAGTTACTTACAACCGTTTCATTGGCGATTGCTGTTGCTTCTGCGCCCGCTGTTATGGCTGACGCTACCAAGGGTAAGCTGAGCAGCTATGAGAAGCTTGAGGATGTTTTCAAAGGCTTCAAGCCACACGAAACTCTTCTTGTACTTGATAATGACGATACCATCAGCACTATGCCGTGTGTGGATGAGAAAAACTGCCAGTATCTAGGCGGTGCGGCTTGGTTTGATTGGCAAGATCACCTGATTGAAAAGGATGACCCTAATAGGGTGGCTAAAGATTTTGGTGAATTGTTGCAAATTTCTGCGCTCATCTTCAATGTTTCCAATATGCAGTATACGGAACAGCGCTTACCTGAGAAGCTTCAGGCGCTCACAAAGAGCGGTGTACGTTTGCTCGTTGAAACAGCTCGCGGCACAGATAATGTAGATGCCACATCTCGTCAGTTTAGAAACCTCAAAATGGATGGTTCTAAATACAAAAACTTTAAAGAGTTTGTGCTTGCGAATGGTCTGGCCTTCGACGGCACAAAAAGCCTGCCAAGCCCAGTTAAGCCATGCGGTATCAATGGTTCTCGTCCAGTAACCTTCCAACAGGGGGTGATGTATCTGGCGGGGCAGAATAAAGGCGTGATGCTTCAATGTCTGCTTGAGCAATATGCGCTGCAAGCAGATATCAATATGCCGATTAAGAATATCGTGTTCATTGATGATACGCCAAAGAATGTTGAGAATGTTTACAAAGCATTCAAGGGTAGCGATGCCTATAACGTGCGCGCATTCCACTATACAGCGTTTGACAAACATAAAAAGGTACTTACCGAAGGCCCTCGTAGTGAGGAACTTCAATCAAAAGCCAATGAGCGGTGGGATGCGATAAAAAACACTCTTGGAGATCAGCTCCTGATGCCAGCGATGCCAAAATAAAATTAAAGGGAACCGGGCTTAGTGCCCGGTTTTTTATTTGGTAATGTTTACAGCAGTGTTCTTGAAAGAAGGCGTTTTACTGCGCGCGTCAACGGCAGTACCTGTCAGCACGTTAGCTTCTGGATAGTAAGCGAGGATATTGCCTTTTGGTACATCGAAAGTGAACACTTTCACGTTTTCCATGGTACCGAATTCTGATGCCACTGTAATCTGGCTATGCTGTTCAACATCGAGCCTTTTCATATCATCTTTGTTCATCATTACACACCAGCGGTCATCAGTGCCGCGGTAGGTATCTTTGTTTTCATAAATGATAGAGTTGAACTGGCCTTCGCTCCGCAGGGTAGTGAGTGTAAAAGGAAAGGCTTGATTTGTAGTTATTTCGGGTAAGTCGCAAGCGATAAAAGAGGCTTTGCCTGAAGATGTTTTAAATTCTGGCGTGTGGAATAGCCTACCATTAATATGGAATTCTTTCTTTGCCACATCAATATCAGCGAGCGCTTCCATTCCGGGCACGATTTCGGCGATTGCTTCGCGGGTTTTACTGTGGTTTTTAAATTCATTAAACGCGAAAGGCGCATCTGGAAGAATGCTGTCTGCCAAGTCGCACAGAATAACGCTTTCTGGCCTAACACAGTCATGCCGCATAATACCGCCGTCACTTAAACGCACAAAATTGAACATGCTTTCCTGTGTGGTAGGGGACCATTCTTCATCACGTGCAGTTACAGGCAAGATAATGCATTCTGAATTATCAATGCCGTTCACATGGCCTTTGTTAAGCGTTGTAGTGAGGAACAGTTTGAAGCCAATTTTATCGAGCGCTTCTGCTGCCCAATCTGAACTGGGGTTAGCGGCATAAAGATTGCCACCCATAATAAGTGCCGTATCTACTAGGTCTTTATGCGCGGCTTCCATACAAGCCATGGTATCCATGCCTTCTTTACGAGGAAGGGCGATATCAAAGGCGGTTTCCATACGTTTGAAAACTTCTTCAGTTAGCACCGGTTTAACGCCGATAGTACCTATGCCTTGCACATTGGAATGGCCACGAAGGGGTAGGAGGCCTGCATGATGTTTCCCAACCATACCACGGAGAAGGGCGAGGTTTACCAGGCTTTCGATATTCTCCACACCGTTCAGGTGGTGGGTTAACCCCATGCCCCAAGCAAACACTGCTTTTTCGGATTTGCCGTATAGTGCGGCAATACGATCAAAATCTGTTTTGTGAAGGCCGGTGAGTTTACAGATATCAGCCCAACTTTGTTGTTGTAGCTTTTTGATTAGTTCTTCAAAGCCTTCGGTATGACTATCAATAAAATATTGGTCTTCTGTTTTTTGTTCGAGAACAGCCTTTGCGAGCCCCATAAATACTGCGACATCTGAACCGATATTTGGCTGCAGGTAATCTGATGCGATGTCAGAACCACCAAGCAGCAAGGATTTAGGGCTTTTAGGAACTGCAAACTTTATCAGTCCAGGTTCCTTGGCCGGATTGATGATAATCACTTCTCCACCGCGTTCACGGCAGGCTTTCAGTTTATGAATGAACCGAGGGTGGTTGGACGATGGGTTCGCACCTACCACAAAAACCAAATCACAATGGTCTAAGTCATCGAGTTCAATGGTGGCTGTACCTGTGCCAATTGTAGTACCAAGCGCCACACTGGTTGCCTGATGGCAGTAATAGGAGCAGTTGTTAACATTGTTGGTTCCGAACATGCGGGCAAACAACTGGAAGATAAAACCAGCTTCGTTGGAGGAACGGCCTGAAGAGTAAAAGAAACTACGATCTGGGTCTGTTGCTTTGAAACGCTTTACAGCAATGGCCATAGCTTCGTCCCAACTGATAGGGGAAAGCTTATCATCACCGGCTTTCTTATGCAGAGGGGTATTAAGGCGGCCCAGATGTTCCATCTCCTTGCCGTCCAGTTCACGAAGCTCATCAAGGGTGTGTTCGAATATCTCAAGAGGAATGGCGGCTTGTGTATCGCTGGATTGTGCCTGAACGCTTTTATTACAAACAGAGGGAAACTCGCCGAGTTCGTTGGTCATCCCGCCCTGTTGGCCACCCATTCCTAGCGCACAGGCTTTACAGGTATTGTTTGAATTCAGGGCCTTGGCAGCTTTTTTAACACCCATTTTCCTAACGGTATTAAGTGTGTATATAACCTTCTTAACACCGCCACCCACAACGGTTGGATTATCAGTTTGTGATGTGGGCATAAGAGGCCTCCGAACAGAAAGAGATTGTTTCCGTGGTTATACAGCAAGAACAGATGATAGCAAAAACTGATATTGCTGGTCTTGTTATCGCCGGTGGTACTTCAAAACGGTTTGGTTCTGATAAATATAAAGCTGAGCTCTTGGGCAAGTGCCTATTAGATTGGTCTGTTGCTAACTTGCAGCCTTATGTAGCAGACATTGCACTTAATTTGCCAGTCGGGGCTTCAAGTACAGACCATACTTGTATCTATGAAGAAGATAATTTGGGGCCGCTATCAGCTGTTATCACAGGGATGAGGTGGGCGAGAGAGCAGGGGTATGGCTGGCTTTTGAGTACACCTGTTGATGTTCCTGTTCTGCCAAGTGGGCTGCACGACCGTTTGATAGAAACTGGGTGCAGTTACACGGTGGCGGATGATGGTCCTCATGGCTTATGTGCTTTGTGGTCGACAGAAGAGATTGATGTTCTTCAAATGCTTCTAGTGGAAGGCAAGAGATCTGTGAAGAGAGCCCATCAATTTCTGGGAAATAGGGCCGTTTTTTTTCCGGCCTCAAAAAGCACAGACTATTTCAATATCAATACTCAAGCGGATTTAGCTCAACTGAAAACTTTTCTTGAATAACAGAAGCTTAATACCCACGTGTTTTCTTAAAGAATAATAAGGAGACAGCGAGTGAGATTAGGAATTGCTCTGGGTGGCGGCGCAGGACTTGGTTGGGCACACATTGGTGTGCTGCGGGTTTTGGAAGCTGAAGGTATTGATGTTGATGTAATATCAGGCACCAGTATTGGCGCTATTGTTGGGGCGTGTGCTGCCGCTGATATGCTTGATGAACTTGAAGAATTAGCCAGAGATGTTGGCTATAAAGATATGTTCATGATGAGTGAATTTGGGTTCAATCAGGGCGGCCTGATCGGCGCAGGCAAGATTGAACGCAAAATGCGTGAATATTTCGGCGTGAAAACCATTGAACAGCTGCAAAAGCCATTTGCTGCCGTTGCGGTAGACATCTTTACTGGCGAACAGATTGATCTTGATAAAGGTGATGTAGTGACAGCTGTAAGGGCGTCATCCGCTATTCCCGGCGTTTTGCCGCCCGTTGAGACAGGGCATATGATGTTGGTCGATGGTGGCCTTGTTGATCCCGTTCCAGTAAGAGCCGCTAGGGAATTGGGTGCGGACTTTGTAATCGGTGTCGATCTACAGAATGATTATGAACATAGAGTACGTTCCTATGGATTAGAGCCCGGTGGGCCTAATAAACGAGCTGCCTTCAAAACAGCGAGGGCAGGAGCAGCGCTTCTTCTTAAGACCTTGGGAAAGCTTCGGATGAGTATTGATAAACCTGAGTTGGTAATTAGCCCTGAAATTGGGCATGTTGAGGTAGCTGATTTTACCAAAGCAGATGAATTAATAGCTCTGGGTAAAAAGGCTACATATGATGTACTTCCTCAAATTCATCATGCTTTAAAATAGAAAACAGAATATTCTGAAAAACACCTCTAGATTATATCCTTGTATCTGAATTGATATGATATATTGTAACAATTCAGATGGAGGTATTAGATGGCTATTAAAATCTGTAGTGCGATTGTTTCGGGCCTCTTATGTTTAGCCTGTACTTTGGAGGTGTTTAGCGCGGATGATTATGTTGAAAACACTATTACTGTAAGTAAATTCTATAGCTCTGGTGCATTGATCTCCAAAAGTTCTGGTGAAGTGGGTATTGATTATTGGCAGAAGACTTCACAACCAAAGGCCTTGTACGAAAAGCTAACTCAAACTTCTGAAACTTCAGTTTTTCGCGGTTATTTCGAAAATATTCTAAATGCTCGTGCTGCAGAGGTTACTTTGCAAGGTGTGCCTGAGGTATTCCTGTACCCTTCCTCAAATGAAGTGCAGTTTATTGCTGATGCTACGGTAGGTAATCTTTGGTCAAAGGAAGGGGACCTGTATGTCTTCAAGGTGAAGCCGGACCTAATATTACACGAAATATCAAAACTTACTAATTCATCCACTGAAGAAACCGCGCTCTTTTCTTCAATAAGTGAAACGTCTGTTATGCATTTGCCCATCGGTTGGGTACTTGATGACACTTACTTGGAAAGCAAAGGTGATCTTTTTGATTTTACCATGAAGGGTGAAACTAAAAAGGACGCTTATGTTGTAAGTTTTAAATATATTCGGCATTCGCTGGAGGTATCTCCAACTAATCTCAAAGCCAGCGCCCTTCAGTTTTCAGAAATTCGTGATAACGGCTTTTACCAAATCTGGGAAGAGGGGGCTAAATCAGAAATTAAATTTAAGAAACCAATTATAAATTTAAAACTTGAGAAAAAGAAAAAAGAGCTCGAGCATAGACCGCCTCCTGGCTACAGGAATAAAAAAGAAAAGAAGAAGCCCAGTCCCTGAATGGCTGGTTTTTTTAATTTAGTAATGCCCCACCATATTAAAGAAAAGCAACACTTCAGAGGCTATGATTTAGGCTAAGTCTATTGGTTTTTATTGACGTGCAGTTAAATTACAGCATTTAATAACTCATGGAAAATGAACAGTTGGATCTGATTTTCAAGGCTCTTTCTGATGGGACCCGCCGCCGTATTATAGAGCGTTTAAGCGTGCAATCAGAACAGTCGCTATTTGAAGTGTGTGCGGCCTCTATTACTGATGATGGTGTAGCTTTATCGCGTCAAACTATTTCTCAGCACCTAAGAGTGTTACAAGAGGCAGGTTTGATAAAAACCTCTTGGAAGGGACGAACAAAAGCCCACTCTTTAAATGACGAAGAAAAGCACCAAGACGCAATTGATTGGTTGAAAAAATATATAAGAAGTGGAGAGGGAAAATGAAAATTTACGTTACCGGCGTTTTTGTAGATGACCAAGATAAAGCAGAAAAATTCTATTGTGATATCCTTGGGTTTAAAGTGAAAAATAATATACCTCTCGGCGAAAACCGCTGGCTAACCGTTGTTTCTGATGAAGAGCCTGAAGGTACAGAGTTGCTGCTAGAGCCTAGTGATCACCCTGCGGTAAAACCTTATAAAGATGCTTTAGTGGCGGATGGCATTCCAGCCCATTCTTTTCAGGTAAAAGATCTGGATGCAGAGAGAAAGAGATTAGGTAATCTGAATGTCCGGTTCACACAAGAGCCTATGGATGCAGGCCCTGTGCGTATGGCTGTATTTGATGATACCTGCGGTAATCTTATTCAATTGATAGAAATGAAATAAGTTGTGTGGCTTTTTGATTTGTCGTCATAAGATGAAAAAGCCCGATCAGTTGACCGGGCTTTTCTTTATTTAGCGGCCAATTTCACGGCCAATAACGATGCGCTGAATATCTGAAGTGCCTTCGTAAATTTGGCACACACGAACATCGCGGTAAATTTTCTCAATCGGATACTCTGAAAGGTATCCATAACCCCCAAGGGTTTGGATAGCGTCAGAGCATACTTTTTCCGCCATCTCGCTGGCATATAGTTTCGCCATACAAGCTTCCTTGAGGCATGGTTCACCCGCTGATTTCTTGGCTGCTGCATCAAGAACCATAAGCTCAGCTGCATGAAAGCGTGTTGCCATATCCGCAAGGCGGAAACTGACAGCTTGCTGGTTGAAAATAGGGCCACCAAAAGCTTCACGCTCTTTGGCGTATTGTAGTGCATATTCATACGCTGCTTTAGCCATGCCAACTGATTGAGCAGCAATGCCGATGCGGCCTGTCTCAAGATTCGCTAGTGCGATTTTGTAACCCTGACCTTCTTCACCAAGCAGGCAGCTTGATGGGATTTCCATATCCTCAAACACAATCTGGCAAGTGTCTGATGATTTTTGGCCAAGTTTATGTTCAACGCTAGCCACTTTATACCCAGGCGTATTGGTAGGCACTAGGAAAGCTGAGATGCCTTTTTTGCCAGCACTTGGGTCAGTTACAGCGAAAATAATTGCAACACCGCCAATTTTACCTGAAGTGATAAACTGTTTTGTGCCATTTAGTTTCCAGCCCGAATTGGTGCGTTCTGCTTTGGTGCGCAGCATAGAAGCATCAGAACCGGCTTGTGGTTCTGTCAGGCAGAAAGCACCGATCATTTCACCACGTGCGAGCGGCTTAAGGAATGTTTCTTTCTGCTGGTTATCACCGTTCTGGAGGATTGCTGCGCAAACAGGTGCGTTATTCACGCTCATAAGCGTTGATAGGCCACCATCGCCAGCCGCTACTTCCATGAGTGCGAGTGCGTAAGAAACATAATCTGTTTCAGCGCCTTCCCATTCTGCAGGCACAGTCATGCCCATAAGGCCGAGTTGGCCCATTTCGCGGAGGAAGTCTTCTGGAATTAGTCCGGCTTTTTCCCATGACGCAGCATTTGGCGCAATCTTATCACGAGAAAAGGCGCGGGCCATATCCCGCACCATTCTTTGTTCTTCATTTAGAAGCATTAACTTGCCTTTAGTTCAGTTCAATCGCGACAGCTGTTGCTTCACCGCCACCGATACAGAGGCTGGCAACACCTTTTTTCAGACCGCGTTTCTTTAGCGCATTAATCAGCGTAACACAAATACGGGCGCCAGATGCACCAATTGGGTGACCAAGGGCACAAGCGCCGCCATTTACGTTCACCTTCGCGTGGTCTAGGCCAAGTTCCTGCATCGCTGCCATTGCTACAACGGCGAATGCTTCGTTTACCTCAAACAGATCAACATCATCTGTTGTCCAGCCAGCTTTATCGAGAACCTTCTTCATTGCGTCTACCGGTGCAGTAGTGAACCATTCTGGTGCATGTGCGTGGTTCGCGTGTGCCTTAAGTGTTGCAAGTGGCGTGAGGCCGCGCTTTTCAGCTTCAGATGCCTTCATCATAACCAAAGCGGCTGCACCGTCAGAGATAGAACTTGCGTTAGCAGCTGTTACAGAACCGTCTTTTTTGAAAGCAGGGCGTAGACCTGGAATTTTATCAAGACGTGCTTTTGGTGGCTGCTCGTCAGTTGTAATTTCAACAGAACCGCGGCGAGATTTCACTTCAACTGGTACTACTTCACCTTCGAAGCTATCGTTTTCAATGGCAGCTTGAGCACGTTTAAGGGATTCAATCGCATAAGCATCCTGTGCTTCACGTGTGAACTGGTAGTGCTCGGCACATAGTTCAGCATAAACGCCCATTGGCTCACCGCCGTATGCATCTGTAAGGCCATCAAGCGCCATATGGTCAATAATCTGACCAGCGCCGTATTTGATACCTGTACGGCCTGTAGGCATCATGTGCGGTGCAAGAGACATGCTCTCCATACCGCCTGCTACCACTACATCATTTGTGCCAGCCAGGATGCTGTCGTGTGCCTGCATCATCGCCTGCATACCAGAACCACACATTTTGTTGATGGTTACAGCGCCAGTTGATTGCGGAATACCAGATTTGATACTTGCCTGACGTGCAGGAGCCTGCCCCTGTCCTGCAGGAAGAACGCAGCCCATAATCGTTTCATTAACAGCATCACCTTCAAGGCCTGCGCTTTCAAGCGCGCCTGAGATGGCAACAGAACCGAGGTCAGAGGCTGTCACTGTTGATAGATCACCAAGTAGGCCACCCATTGGTGTGCGTGCCATACCTACAATTACAATTGGATCCTGGGACATGTTCGTCGTCTCCTAAATACTGGTGGCAGGTTAGCCCCCGTTTTCCCTTCAGGCATATAGATAAGCTTGCCTGTTTGGCAGCCAATGTGCCAAATATAGTTTATTTCGCAAGTGCAAAATAAACACCATACAGAAAATTGAATAGCAGATATAAAAAAAGGCAGCAATGCTGCCTTAATTTTTATTTTCTATTCAGCGGCTTGTTGCTTCGTAGATTGCCGCTTTTCCCATGCATCCCGGATCATTTCACTGGTCATTCGGCTGCCGTCTGGTGTCCAGCCAGGAGGACCAATTAGGAACATTAGGCGCGCTTTCCATGTTTTCGCAGATGCAATATCTTTGACAATACCCACCCATTCATGGAAGGCAACACGAAGAGGGTTAAAGGTTCCCAAGTCTGTTACAAGGCCATAATTACAGGGCTCGTCCTTTTGTTCAGGAATGAAAGAGCCGAACATACGGTCCCAGAACATGAAAACACCAGCATAATTAGCATCGAGATACTGAGGATTATTGGCATGATGCACACGGTGATGGCTTGGAGTATTCAAAGCATACTCAAACCAGCGAGGCATTTTGTCGATTGCTTCCGTATGAATCCAGAATTGGTATATAAGGTTCAGACCAGCACAGAAAAATACAATACCTGGTTCAATGCCAAGGATGAAGATTGGCCATTTAAAGAAGATGCCAGGAGTAATAGAACCCGTCCAAGTCTGTCTTAAAGCTGTGGAGAGGTTATAATGCTGGCTAGAATGGTGGATAACATGAGCGGCCCACATCCAGCGCATGCGGTGCCCCATTCGGTGAATCCAGTAATAGGCGAGATCATCCAGTACGAATGCGACTAAGAACACCCAAGGCGCATAGCCAAAATCAAAAATAGCGAAGTTTTCCCACACCCAGTATGCAAGAACAACGGTGAAGGTAGCAGCTAAAGCACCTGCTACCGTACTACCCAACCCCATAAACATGGATACAAAGGTATCTTTGCCTTCAAAGCGAGCCTTGCCGCTTACTTTGCCGTAGATAAGTTCGATAATGATCAACGCAACAAAGAGTGGAACTGCCATTTCAGTAGGTTTAAACAGGCCTAAGCTTGCCAATGCTTCAGATTGCATGAGCGGCCTCCTGATTGTTGGTATAAGGAACTAGAAGTTCTTCAGCATTAGCGAGAGCATCTGCTTCTAATGCAAAGGTGAATTCTGGCGCTGTAAAGTCGGGGCAAGAAACTTTCAGTGTACCACCCGCACTGATGTTAACTTGATCACCTTCAACCAGCGTACGACACACAAGTTGATCACCAATCTGTCGTACCAAACCGAGTTGATTGCCGGACGCAGTAATAGCTTTAACGATCAGTGAACGCTCATCCACGGAAACAATTGCATCATCAAGTTTTGCATCCGGATTATAACGTTGATAGTCATCAAGCATTGCTTGCTTACCGAGTGTTTTTTCAGGAAATACTCGATGAATAACAAACGCTAAAATAGCGATTGTTACCAGAGAGCCGGAAAACAATATCCAGTCCATCTAATTGGTCCCTTTTCCCACTTTTCAAGCCTTAATGGTTTTCCCTTCACAATATTGAAACTAAGATACAATTTATAAAAGTCCAATAGTAAAGCGCTTTGCTCACAAGGGATTTAGGGAGTGTACGATGAAGAAACTGTTTGTTGGGGTGATGTTGGTTTTGGGCGGTTTAATATCGTCAGAGGTTGCCGTAGCGGAAAAGGACACAATTGTTATCGCGCACCGCGGTGCCAGCGGCTATATGCCTGAACACACTCTTGAGGCATACAAATTGGCGATAGAGCAGGGGGCAGATTATATAGAGCCTGATCTGGTGATGACTCGGGATGGGCACTTGGTTGCGCGTCATGATGCTTATTTATCCGGTACTACAGATATCGCAGACCGAACGGAATTCGCAGACCGTAAACGTACTATTCAAGGTAAGGAAGATTGGTATGTATTTGACTTTACACTGGATGAATTAAAAACACTTCGCACCAAGCAACCGCGCCCAAATCGAGGTACTCAGTTTGACGGGCAGGGTACTATTCCAACGATTGAAGAGATCATTACCCTTGTTGAGGCATATAAGGCTGCAGGAAAAACTGTTGGCCTGCATATTGAAATGAAACGGCCTGATGCTTTCATGCAGATCCATAAACGGCTTGATCAAACATTGGCACATTTGTTTGCAGATATTTCTTCTAAAGATATTCCTATGTTTTTTCAGTGCTTTGACGGCAACTTCTTGATGAAAGTTGGTAAAATATCCGATGTGCCGCTTGTAATGCTTATCGGTGGCAAATTGAATCAGACAAAAGATTGGTATGAACTTGATGTGCAGCTAGAACCGTTCGCAGGGCGAGTGGCTGGCTTTGGGCTTAATAAAGCACTACTTGTTCATAAAGATGGTTCACCGACCGGGATTATTGACAAAGCACACTCAATGGGAGCCGATGTGCATGTATGGACAGTTAGGAATGATCAATTACACCCTATGTTTAAAACGGTTGAGCAAGAACTTAAAGCACTGTACTCTATGGGGGTAGATGGAATTTTTACCGACTTTCCTGATACTGCAATTAGCGTTCGGAATAGCCTTAGATTACTGGAGCCTTTGACTGCCAATGATTGATTTTATCAAAGCTTTTCTCACAGCGATCGTTGCTGTTGTAGTCATCCGGTTGGGTATTGAAATATTATTCAATTCAGTAGGCATGTAACAAGAAAGCGCCCGATGGGGCGCTTTTTCTGTTTTCATTAATCTGCTTCTGGGAAATCTTTATCAAACGGGAATGGTGTGTTTTCCGTTTTAAAAGTCATAAAGTTCAACATCTGCAAGATATAAACCCGAAGTCTTCCATTAGCATCAATAATCCATTCAGGTTCATTTTCAACACCCAACGCAATACGAATGATGAGATGCGCGGCTGATAAAATGAAAACGCCAATAATCGCGAAATAAGTGATTACACCAAACAAGATCATTAAAGCTGCGCGTTTGAGATGTGTACCCCAATCCTGGTTTTTCATATGCTCCACAAACTCGTCGTGTGTCTGTGAACGAGTGGTGGTTTCTTCAGTGTCGGGTTGAGGGCTTGCCTTTTCAGGTTTAGTGGAAGCACCAGTTGTTGTTTCCGCATGAGTGCTTTCTTGTTCGGTGCTTTTTTGACTAGCTTCAATAGCTTCAGAAACAGTGTTTTCATTAGTCTCGGCACTGCTAGCAGCAGCTTTTGCCGTAGATGACTTTCGGGTGGTCGTCTTTTTTGCTGTGGTCGCTGATGTTTTGGCTGTTGTTTTTTTGGAAGTAGCAGTTGTTTTAGCGGCAGTAGCTTTTTTTGTGGTGGTTTTCTTGGCAGTTGTTTTCTTAGCAGCAGGCTTTGCCACACTCTTACGCGTTGTTGTTTTACGTGTTGGCGTCTTTTTCGAAGTTGTTTTTTTAGCAGGAGTTTTTTTTGCTGCTTCTGTGTTTTGGGTGTCCTCGCTCATGTTTTTTACCTTCTTAAGAGCTAAATTCCATTAAATATATCTGGTGATATGTTGCAGGCATTCAAGAGGTAAAGCTGAAAGGGGAAAACAGACTTAGCTCCAAGGTAGCTCACCAGTTACCATATTTGTTGCCGCGCTACTTTCTACCGGTTTTGAATAATAAAAGCCTTGTGCGAAGCTAAAGCCCATATCTTGAAGCATACCAATATGTTGAGTGTCTTCAATACCTTCTGCGACAACTTCATGACCAAGGCTCTCGGCTAGTAGAGAGATCATCTTCAGGATCTTGTATATTTCGTTATCCTGCTCCAGCTGGTTGATAAAGCTGCGATCAATTTTAATAATATCAATAGGGAACTGGTGTAAGTAATTTAGAGAGCTATAGCCTGTGCCAAAATCATCAAGCGCTACTTTTACACCAAGCTTTCTAATGCGCTGAAGCGATTCAGAGATATGCGTGGGGTTCGCCATGATAGAGCTCTCTGTTAGCTCGACCCGAAGATATTCACCCGGAATTTCATATTCTTTGATGGCACTTTCTACCATTGCAGCAACATCATCACGGGCGAATTGAATACCAGATACGTTCACATTTACAGGGACTGCTGTTGCATTAGGATCATCAATCCAACTACGAAGCTGCTGGCATGCGGCTTCAACAGCCCAGCGTCCTAGTTTTACGATCACGCCAGTTTCTTCAGCTAACGGAATAAACTCTGCAGGGGATACAAAACCTTTTTCTTTATGTATCCAGCGTGTCAGGCCTTCAAAGCCGTGTAGCTCGTTAGTCTGTAAGTCTATAATTGGCTGATAAAAGAGATCTAGTTCATTACGCTCTACGGCACGACGAAGTTCTGTTTCCAAATGGAACTGATTGCGTGCGCGTTGATGCGAATCTCGGCGATAAATTTCAGTACGCGCTTTACCTGCTGATTTAGCGCGGTGCATTGCAAAATCAGCATCACGGATAAGGTCTTCCGGATGGCTTGAGCTCGATAGCGTTGTGGCTACACCTACTGAAACAGATGTAAAGACCTCGTTCCCATCTAAATCATAAGGCTGCTGCATTGCCTCATGGATGCGGCTGCAAATCATCTCCACTTCTTCAATATCGTTGAAGTGGGAAACGAGAATAGAAAACTCGTCACCAGATAGGCGAGCCAGTGTGTCGGCACCGCGAATACAGCGTCTCAATGTAGACGCCATTGAAATTAGGAAACGATCACCCGCACTGTGACCGAAGCTTTCATTAATTTGCTGGAAGCGGTCAATATTGATGATAAGAACAGCACAAGCGGATTCCCCTCCTGTGCGCTGACACTCTGCAACTGCTTCTTCAAGCTTGTTTCTAAATAGAACGCGGTTTGGTTGTCCTGTTAGAGCATCATGAAAGGCATGATGGAGAAGGTTTCTTTCTGCCAGTTTTTCAGCTGTTTGATCTTCAACCGTGCAAACGACTTGATAAATCTCACCATCGCTATTTCTAAGTGGAATAAGCTGGCTGGATAAGAAACGTTCTATAGCTCCGGCACGAATACTCCATTCAAAGTTTGATTCGCCACCAAAGCGGAAAACTTCCTGAATTTGGCTTGTAAGAACCTGACTATCTGAAGGGTTCCAGAGAACATCAATTGGGCAGGGGAGATTAAGCTGTTGTGGTAACTCAAAAATGTCTCGTGCAAACTGATTGATAAACAAAACTTCTGTGACATTACCTGGCGTTAAGCCGCATACTAAGATGCCAACAGGCAATGATTCGGCAACAGCAGTGGTATTAACAATTTTGGCCGTGGCATTGGTTTCGCCGTTTTGGGCGATAGAAGAAACATTACTCGTTAGTGTATCTGCCACTTGGGGCTCCAGAATTATTAAGTGTACTCGTGCTCAACCCGGAGCCTATGGCACCAGAACAATTGAGTTTCGCCATTAGGGGGTAAATAATTAGTAAAGGCAACTATTCATTCCCGAAAATTTTATCTTTTTTTACTGTGAAAAATTTGAATTAGGCAAAAAAATTGGGGAAGCAAAGCTTCCCCGAGATGACCACCCACCGGGACGGGTTGGCAGGTGGTGAAAATCCTTTGGTATTAGCTACAACCGCTTGTTCCGCCACATGTATCGCATTTCAGGCATGTGCCGTTGCGAACCAGAGTGAAGTTCCCGCATTCACCGCATGCGTCTCCTTCATACCCCTTCATTTTGGCAGCTACTCTAGCGTCTGGACCCGCAATTGTTTGCGCCGCAACACCAACTGCAGAAACCGTAGCCGTATCTGTGCCTGTTGCCATAGAAACTGTTTCTATCGATTTGTCATCCGTTTTTTTTGAATTTTTTAACACGACAAGGTTGTTTCCACGTGTGTAACCAGACGAGGTGAACTGTTGTACACGGGCCAATGCTTCTGAAACTTCTGGCTCAACATCAGGCAAACCGTCGTCTTTTGCACCTCTACCTGTTGTGTCGTGAGAGAAATCAGCAGGGGTTGCATGTGCAAGATCATCTCGGCCTAAATAACTGATAGCAAGTTCTCGGAAAATATAATCCAGCAGTGAAGTGGCCATTTTAATGGTGTCATTTCCTTCAACTCGACCAAATGGCTCGAATCGGGTGAATGTGAATGCATCGACATATTCTTCAAGGGGCACGCCGTACTGGAGGCCGATTGAGATTGCGATAGCAAAGTTGTTCATCAGTGATCGGAAGGCTGCACCTTCTTTATGCATATCAATGAAAATTTCGCCGATAGAGCCATCATTATATTCACCTGTTCTCAAGTAAACCTTATGGCCTCCAACAATGGCTTTCTGAGTGTAACCTTTCCGGCGTTCCGGCAGTTTTCGGCGTTTTGCAGGTCCATCCTTTTCGATGATCCGCTCGATGATACGCTCTGCAACAACCTCAGTTTTTTCCGCGAGCGTTTTATCTTCAAGCTCTTCGCTTAAGTCTTCATCATCAAGGAGAGCAGCATTCAGCGGTTGGCTGAGCTTTGAGCCATCACGGTATAACGCGTTTGCTTTAAGAGCGAGTGACCAACTAAGCTCATAAGCCGCCATACAGTCATCAACATCTGCATCGTTTGGCATGTTAATGGTTTTCGAGATTGCACCGGAGATAAATGGCTGAGCAGCTGCCATCATCCGTATATGGCTTCCCCAGGAAAGGTATCGTTTACCGATTTTGCCGCATGGATTTGCGCAGTCAAATACGTCGTAATGCTTTTCATTCAGGTGAGGTGCTTGCTCAAGTGTCATGGCGCCACAACAATAAATGTTAGCGGCAGAAATCTCGTCTTTAGAGAAACCTAAAGCTGCCACCATATCAAAGTTGTAATCATTCAGCTGATCATCAGTGAAACCAAGTGTTTCTTTGCAGAAATCAGTTCCCAAAGTCCATTGATTGAAGACAAACTTGATGTCGAAGGCATTTTTTAGCTGTTCTTCGAGCATATCAAGTTCACGGTCTTTAAAGCCTTTTGCTCTAAGTGTATCGTGATTAATAGCTGGTGCACCTTTGAGGGTGCCGTGACCAACCGCATATTCTTCGATATCTTTGATTTGATCTGTTGAGTATCCAAGAACCGCTAATGCTTGGGGTACAATACGGTTGATGATTTTAAAGTAGCCACCACCAGCCAGTTTCTTGAATTTTACCAAAGCAAAATCCGGTTCAATGCCTGTGGTATCACAGTCCATTACAAGGCCAATTGTGCCTGTTGGAGCAATTACTGAGGATTGGGCATTGCGGAAGCCGTGTTCTTCACCTAGTTCAAGAGCTTTATCCCAAACTTCTGCTGCTGCGACCGCAATTGCCTGATCTTTACAGTTGGCAATATCAAGCGGTACCGGGTTGATATTCAGGTTTTCGTAGCCATCCTCTTGACCATAAGCGGCACGGCGATGGTTACGAATAACCCGCAGCATGTGTTTTGCATTTTTCTTATAGCCTGGGAAAGCACCAAGTTCAGATGCCATTTCTGCAGATGTAGCGTATGATTGACCTGTCATAAGTGCAGAGATGGCACCGCAGATCGCACGGCCTTCATCGCTATCGTATGAAAGGCCAAGACTCATCAAAAGGCCACCAATATTGGCGAAACCTAGGCCCAAGGTACGGTATTCGTATGATAGCTTTGCAATTTCCTTTGAAGGGAATTGGGCCATTAAAACGGAGATCTCTAACACCATTGTCCAGAGGCGAACCGCGTGTTTGAAACTATCTACCTTGAAAGAGCCATCTTCATTACGAAAAGTAAGCAGATTAAGGGATGCAAGGTTACATGCCGTATCATCAAGGAACATATATTCAGAACAGGGATTTGAGGCTCTGATTGCGCCAGATTCTGGGCAAGTGTGCCAATCATTGATCGTTGTATGGAACTGAATGCCTGGATCAGCACATGCCCATGCAGCATGGCCCACATCGCGCCAAAGTTCTTTTGCATCAAGGGTTTTGGCGACTGTACCGCAAATTCTATTCTTTAATTCCCATGGTTTACCGTCTTTAACAGCTGACATGAAATCATCTGAAACACGGATAGAATTGTTGGAGTTTTGCCCTGAAACAGTGAGATAAGCTTCGGAATCCCAATCAGTATTATAAGATTGGAATTCAATAGAAGCATAACCTTGCTTGGCAAATTGTATTACGCGCTGGATATAATTCTCTGGAATCATTACCTTACGAGCAGAAATAATCTCTTTTTTCAGCGATTTATTTGTTTTAGGGGCAAAAGCATCGTCCCCGAGGTCAGCTTTCGCTTCGTGACAGGCTTTCATAATGAGATTGAGATGAATTTCATTAAGTTTAGAGCCTGTAACAAGCGCTGCTACCTTTTGTTCTTCAACAACTTTCCAGCCAATAAATTCCTCAACATCGGGGTGATCAATATCCACGACAACCATTTTGGCTGCACGGCGGGTTGTCCCGCCTGATTTAATAGCGCCAGCTGCACGGTCACCAATCTTTAGGAAACTCATCAGGCCGGATGATTGGCCGCCGCCTGAAAGGCCTTCGCCGCTACCACGCACATTTGAGAAATTAGAACCCGTACCCGAGCCATATTTAAAGAGGCGGGCTTCACGGGTCCAGAGGTCCATAATGCCGCCTTCGTTCACCAGATCATCGGCAACAGATTGAATAAAGCAGGCATGTGGTTGAGGGTGCTCATAGGCACTTTTGGATTTAGTAAGTTTACCTGTCTCAAAATCTACATAATGGTGGCCTTGAGCAGGCCCATCAATGCCATAAGCCCAGTGCAGGCCTGTGTTGAACCACTGCGGTGAATTTGGTGCACACATTTGGTTGGCGAGCATATAGCGCATTTCATCATAAAAGGCTTTGGCATCTTCTTCCGCTTCAAAGTAGCCACCTTTCCAGCCCCAATAAGTCCATGTGCCAGCTAAACGGTCAAAAACCTGTTTTGCACTGGTTTCTGGACCATAGCGTTTTGCTTCAGGCATTAGTTCTAGTGTGGCGTTATCCGGTTCTTTGCGCCAAAGCCAGCTGGGAACATCATTCTCTTCGACGGATTTAAGCGCCTGAGGAACCCCAGCCTTACGGAAGTACTTTTGAGCGATAATATCTGTTGCTACTTGTGACCAATTGTTTGGCACTTCCACATTATCCATATGGAAAACGATAGACCCGTCTGGATTTCTGATCTCGCTGACAGAAGTTTGCCATTCTTGTGCTGAATATGGACAGGAAATTTCTTTAGTAAAGTGCCGTTCAATGCGCATAACGCCCCCTAAAACCCGGTAGAGGTCAACACTTAAGTAGCTGATATTCTTCGTATATATACACGCTTGGGAACATCGATGTACTATAGTGCGAAACCTAACATAACCACAATATATTGTAGCTTCCCTTAATGTTGCTCCAAATTGTAGTGTTTGTTTTGCATTTAGCACAAGAGGAATTTTGGATATTCTGTAGATAAACTTTAGTGTTTCCTAATCGACTCATTGAAGAAACAAGGAGTCGGGCGCTTGCCACAAAATTTCCTTAAAGTGTCGGTAAGGATTGCACTGTAATATCTGTGGCAAATTCGAGTTTGCGACTCGTTTTTGTTACTTTTTCGCGGAAAGTGGCAATCTTGATGCTTTCCTATGAAAACTAAACATGCTAAACGGGCGCAAACATTAGTAACGCGGTTTAACATTATAGGCAGAACAATGAGTTCACTATTCGAAGGTATTTTCAAATCTCCTATCTTTACCTGGTGGAATTCGGCCACTTTTGGCACACGACTTTTCACAAGCCGTAAAGGTGAATTGGTTGGTACTGATGACCAAGGGAATGAATATTACCGTGAAAAAGGCGGTAAGCGCCGTTGGGTGATCTACAAAAACGGTCCGGTTGAGGCATCTCGTGTGCCTGCAGAATGGCACGGCTGGCTGCACTATACTGTTGATGAACTACCACATGAGCAAAAAGTCGTTACTCGTGAGTGGGAAAAAGAGCATATGCCAAACCTGACAGGTACTGTGGCCGCTCATGTTCCTCAAGCGCGCCCTGATGAGCCAGAATATGAGGCTTGGCGCCCATAATAGAGGCGCATTAGGGAGAGTATATGTCCAGTAACTTAGTAGAATCCATTATCGGTGCGGTCGTATTGTTGGTTGCCGGTTGGTTTTTAATCTTTGCGTATGAACGTACAGATACAGTTACATCCGAAGGATATGTTCTCTCTGCTCGTTTTGAGCGCATCGACGGCCTTAATATCGGAAGTGATGTTCGCGTTGCAGGTATTAAGGTTGGCTCTATCGTAGATAGTACGCTTGATACCAAAACCTATCAGGCTGTTGTCAGGTTTTCCGTGGCGAATAATGTCGAACTGCCGCTTGATACAGCTGCAGCGATTTCTTCTGAAAGCCTTCTTGGTGGCGCTTATCTAAGCCTATTGCCTGGCGGCGAAGAAGAAATGCTTCAAAATGGTGACGAAATCGAGGAAACACAAGGCGCCGTTGACCTTGTTGGTTTGATCGGTAAGTTTACATCAGGTGGCTCTGATGATGACAGTCGCTAGAACGCTTATCGCGGCTGCATCTCTTCTTATTGGCAGTTCAGCCCTCAATGCACAGGAAGATCAATCTGGTTCAGTAATTCCACCTGAAAATGCTGAGCAGCATAATGTCATTATATTACGTGCACTGGATAAAATTACCGCACGGATCACTGAACTTGAAATAGAAATTGGCAAGACCATTCCCTTTGGAACGCTTGAGATAACAGCACGTTATTGCCGTACAAGACCACCTATAGAACCACCAGAAACCTTTGGGTACCTTGAGATCAACGACCTTAAACGTAATGGTGAACGTGACCGTGTGTTTGATGGTTGGATGGTGGCTTCAAGTCCAGCGCTGAACGCGCTCGAACATCCAGTTTATGATGTTTGGGTTATCAACTGTAAAATGGTTGAAGCAGGCGCATCTTCTGATAGCGAAAAATAGTCTGGGTGAGGGGCATGTAATGCCTCCGTCAGTAACTGGTGGTAGGTTTCCCTGGGTATTTCGACAGCTCCAAACTGCTTCAAATGATCAGTAATAAATTGGCTGTCCAATAACGCAAAACCAGCATTTTTTAAACGAGCGACCAGATAGGTAAGGGCGATTTTGCTGGCATTAGTGCGTGTGCTGAACATACTTTCACCAAAGAAAGCTGCGCCTAAGGATACACCGTACAGACCGCCGACCAGTTCCTCACCTTCCCAGCACTCAACTGAGTGCGCAAAGCCTCGCTGGTGCAGATCAGCATACATAGCTTCAATACGTTCACTGATCCAAGTGGTTTCTCTACCGCGCGCGGGCATGGAGCATGCTTTAACCACATCTCTAAAGGCTTCGTCAGTAGTTACCCTGAAAGGCTCTTTCTTTATGGCTTTTTTCAAGGAACGAGGGATGTGGAATTGATCAAGAGGGATGATGCCTCTGAAATCTGGGTCAACCCAGAAAAGCTCTTTATCTTCACGGTCTTCCGACATGGGAAAGATACCGTTTGCATAAGCTTGAAGGAGTAAATTCGGGGTTATGGTCTCATGTGGCATAACCCCGAGTTTAATATCTTTAGTCTTGCTTGTCCTCAAGGAATTTCTCAAGCCAGTGAATATCGTAATCACCTTTTTGGAAATCCTCATCGTCCATAAGTGCCTGATGAAGCGGGATTGTGGTTGTGATGCCATCAATCACATATTCTTCAAGCGAACGGCGCAAGCGCAGGAGACAGCCTTCACGGGTGTAGCCTGATACAATCAACTTTGCCACCATGCTGTCATAGTATGGTGGGATGCGGTATCCAGCATATACAGCACTGTCACAGCGTACGTTCAGGCCACCAGGAGGATGATACTGAGTTACTGTGCCTGGGCTCGGCATGAAGTTGAATGGGTGTTCTGCGTTCACGCGGCATTCAATAGCATGGCCGTGGAAGCGAACCATATCCTGTGTGTATGAAAGCTTCTCGCCAGCTGCTACGCGGATTTGTTCACGTACAATATCGATACCAGTGATCATTTCTGTTACCGGGTGCTCCACCTGAACACGTGTGTTCATTTCAATGAAATAGAACTCACCGTCTTCGTAAAGGAATTCGATAGTACCCGCACCGCAGTAGCCGAAATCAGCCATTGCTTTAGCAACAATACCGCCCATACGTTCACGTGTTTCACTGTCAATAACCGGGGAAGGGGCTTCTTCAAGAACCTTCTGGTGGCGACGCTGTAGTGAACAATCACGTTCACCAAGGTGAATACAGTTACCATGGCTGTCGCCGATGATCTGGAATTCAATGTGACGTGGTTTAGTGAGGAATTTCTCAATGTAAACCGCATCATCACCAAAGGCTGCTTTTGCTTCTGTACGACAGGTATTCAGCTTTACACTTAATTCGTCAGCGCCACGTACGATCTGCATACCGCGACCACCGCCGCCTGCAGAGGCTTTAATGATCACCGGGTAACCGATTTCTTCACAAACACGTTTTGCTTCGTCATCGTTAGTGATACCGCCTTCAGAACCAGGAACAACCGGAATACCAAGCTTTTTCACGGTTTCTTTAGCGGTAATCTTGTCACCCATCTGGCGGATATGATCACCATTCGGGCCAATAAAGGCTATATCGTGTTCTTTAACGATATCTGCAAAATCAGCATTCTCTGAGAGGAAACCGTAACCAGGGTGGATAGCATCCGCTCCGGTGATTTCTGCTGCAGTCATGATAGACGCGATATTCAGGTAGCTATCAGCGGATGCTGGTGGGCCGATACAAACGCTTTCATCTGCAAGGCGTACGTGCATTGCGTCAGCATCAGCTGTGGAATGAACCGCAACTGTTTTAAGGCCCATTTCATGGCAAGCGCGGTGAATACGCAGAGCGATTTCACCACGGTTAGCAATAAGGACTTTTTGAACCATGGAACGTGTCCTTATTCAATAATCAGAAGTACTTCGCCAAATTCAATAGGCTGAGCGTCAGCAAAGAAAATTTCTTTTACTGTGCCTGATTTTGGAGCTTTGATTTGGTTCATAACTTTCATCGCTTCAATAATAAGAAGCGGGTCACCTTCAGAAACTTTATCGCCTACTTTCACAAAGGCATCTGCATCTGGTGATGGTGCTGTGTAAGCTGTACCAACCATTGGTGCTTTCAATGCGCCAGGGTGATCAGCAGCGTTTGCTGCGGCTGGTGCTTCTGCCGCAGGAGCAGCTGGAGCGGCAGCTGGAGCCGGAGCTGCCATAGGGGCAGGGGCTGCAACAGGTGCTGCTGTAGGAACCGTATAGTTTACTGAGCCGGCAACTTCGCGCGCTACGCGAATACGAAAATCATCTTCTTCCACTTCAATTTCGGAAAGAGTTGATTTGTCCAGCAGTTCAGCCAGTTCACGAATGAGTTCTTTATAATCTTTTAATTTTGACATTGACGTCTACCCTTAAATCAAGACTGGTTGCGTAGCATAGACGCTACGGAATCAATCGCAAGCACATATCCGTGCGTACCGAACCCACAAATCACACCTTTCGCAACATCGGAAACGTAAGAGTGGTGTCGGTACTCTTCCCGCGCGAATACATTTGATAAATGTACTTCAATCACGGGAGTAGTAATTGCGGCAATCGCATCGTGGATAGCAACAGAGGTATGAGTATATGCTGCAGCATTCAGAATAATTGCTACATACCCATTTCTGCCTTCCTGTATCCAATCAACAAGAGTGCCTTCTGAATTAGTTTGTCTAAAATCGACTGTCAGCCCATGCTTTGCCGCTGTTTCCACCGACAAGGATTCCAATTGATCAATCGTATTATGGCCATAAGTTTCCGGCTCACGTGTACCAAGCAGGTTTAGGTTTGGTCCGTTAAGTACCAAAATCTTTTTATGGTTTTCTTTATTCATTCACGATTTCCAATTGTTTGACAGATCGCTTGAAGCAATCTGTATAATGCCATATGCATTGCATGCAAAGCAGGAACACTGATTTTATTGGTGTTTCTGTGCATATTTTATACAAATATGGTAGAGAATTTAGGCGCGTCAAGCGCTTGTAACCAGCTAAAAGGTTGTTTTCCTTCATGAAAATCACAGTGAATGGCGATCTGAAAACCGTGGAAGACGGTGTAAGTGTATGGGATTTTCTTTCAGGGCTTGGGTTAGACCCTAAAAAGGTGGCTGTTGAAAGAAATCTGGAGATCGTACCGAAGTCTACTTTCGCCGATGTTTCTCTTGAAGAAGATGACCAGCTGGAAATTGTTCATTTTATTGGTGGAGGTTAAAGCCAGTGTCAAACGCAAATGATGTTTGGAAGCTTGCCGGAAAAGAATATTCTTCCCGTCTTATCGTTGGGACAGGAAAATATAAAGATTTTGAAGAAACAGCAAAAGCAGTTGAGGCATCTGGTGCTGAGATTGTTACTGTGGCTGTTCGCCGCGTGAATGTTTCTGACCCAACCCAGCCAATGCTTGTAGATTATCTGGACCCAAAGAAAATCACGTACCTACCTAACACTGCAGGTTGTTTTGATGCTCAGAGCGCTTTGCGGACCCTTCGCTTAGCTCGTGAAGCTGGCGGCTGGGACCTTGTAAAGCTCGAAGTGCTTGGTGATCAGAAGACGCTATACCCAAATATGCAGGAAACCTTCGTGGCCGCTGAAGAGCTTATCAAAGAGGGCTTTAAAGTAATGGTTTACTGTAGCGATGACCCGATTGCCGCAAAGAAGCTTGAAGATATGGGCTGTGTGGCAATTATGCCGCTAGGTGCGCCTATTGGTTCTGGTCTTGGCATCCAAAACCCAGTACAGATTCGTTTGATGATCGAGCAGGCTAATGTACCTGTGCTTGTTGATGCGGGTGTGGGAACAGCGTCTGATGCTTCTGTAGCAATGGAGCTTGGTTGTGACGGCGTTCTTATGAATACTGCGATTGCTGAGGCAAAAGACCCACTTAAAATGGCTAGAGCGATGAAACTCGCTGTGGAGTCAGGGAGACTTGCTTATCAAGCTGGTCGAATGCCTATGAAGAAATATGCGGATCCAAGCTCGCCACTTTCAGGGCTTATCTAACCAGAAAAGAAAAGGCCGCTTAAAGCGGCCTTTTTTGTATATCTTATCTGCTTGAAGCAGTTTCTTTGGAGGTATCTTTCCTTGCCCGGTCTACCGCTTCTAGGAGACGGAAGTAACCTTCTGCGCCGAGTACTACATCATCACCGATAATATACCCTGGCGTACCTGTGAAACCGATGTCTTGACCAATGCTTAACGTGTTGCGCACGCTTTTCTCAACCAGTTTATCTTTCATATCGGTCTTTAGTTGATCGACATTAAGACCCACTGAACCTGCAATCTCATAGATACGATCTTCTGTAAGCTGGCCCGGGGATGTCATTGCTGCAATGTGAAACTCTTCAAACTTACCTTGTTTGTGAGCCGCTAGAGCAGCATAGGAAGTAAGTAATGATACTGGTGTATCACCTTCACGGTCGAGTACGGGGTACTGACGCGGAATGTAGCGAATGTTACCGTCTTCTTTTACTAGTTTTAACACTTCAGGGAAGTGGCGACGACAGAAGCCACAGCGGTAATCAAAGAATTCTACAATAGTTACATCGCCATTAGGATTACCTAGTACGGGGGCTTCAGGGTCGTTTTCCAGATACCCGCGATACAGGTTGATTGCCGGCAACATCTGAGCAAGTTGGCGGCGACGTTGAAGTTCAATAATAGCGCGTTCAATTACTTCTGGATTTTCAAGCAAGTATTCTTGGATAATACTCTCAATTGCTTGACGATCTGCTGGAGCCGCTTCTTGAGCTGTAGCTCCAAAAATTGCTGGAACGGCTAGTGTAACGGCCGCAAGCATATTTTTAAGTGGTTTATACATATACTAATCCATCATAGCTTATGGCTGGTATTGCCAGTGCTGTTCTTGTTGCTTCTGAAATTCTTGTTGTCCTGTAAACTCAACGTCAAAACGTCTACGACGACGTTGCTGTTTACGTTGTCTTTCTGCGGCATCTCTTGCGATGAAGAAAATGTCTTGCGCGCGGAGCCATTCTGGTGAACCGGTTTTAAAGGAATCCATCGCACGCTTGGCGTAGCCAACTGCCTGATAAACAACGCCAGCAGAATAAAACCGTTCTGCTGTTGCGAGGTTAGCATCCGCTTCACGGCCAACCCAGCTGTACGCCTTAGCCAGATTAAACCATGCAAAAGTATTTCCAGGGTCTTGGCGTGTAGCATTTTCCAAAATTGGAATAGCTTCTGCCATTAAGACATCATCTTCTAGAGATACCATCGCTTGCCCTAGTGCTGTTGCTACAAGAGGGGCACGCGGTGCACGTTCAACAGCTTGCCTGAAAACAGGAAGTGCTTCGCGCACCTTTCCATTTTCAAACAATATTTGTCCTTTGATTTCATGGAAATAGGGGTTTGCAGGTTCTTGTTTTATCAAAGCATCGGCTTCGCTAAGCGCTAAATCCCACTCAAGAGCCTTATGGTATGCATATACACGAGCATAGCGTGCAGATGCGGTTTTATCCGATATCGGGTATTCTTTCAGAGTATCACTTGGCCGCTGAATATAACCCTGAAGCTTTGCCTTAAGGCGATTGAACTGTTCGTTATGTTTAGAGTCTGGCGGTTTGTTATAGTACTCACTTTGCCCTAAAACCTGCTCTAGTGATAGGATACGCGTGCGGTTTAAAGGGTGACTGCGAATGTAAGGGTCCTGCCTGATATAGGCTAGTACTTCCTGGTCGCGCAATTTATCAAAGAATTGAATGAGGCCTTTACCTGAAATACCTAACTCATTGAGATATTTTGCACCGGCTTGGTCTGCTGATGATTCTTGAACTCGGTTAAAGGCAAGGAATTGTCTCTGCGCAACTGTTTGCCCTGCGGCTAGAAGACCAATGCCAGCATCAGGGCTGCCTGCAGCGATTGCAGCGGCACCAAGAACAAGAGAAAGGATGCTGAAATTACCAGCGGTTGAGGCGGCATCTCTAATACCAACTAAGTGACCACCTGCAATATGCCCGGTCTCATGTGCGATCACGCCTAACAGTTGATTTACATCGTCAGAGGCCATGATAAGGCCAGAGTGAATGAAAATGTTTTGACCACCTGTTACAAAGGCATTCAAAGATGGGTCTGATAGCAGATAAATATTGACGCTTCTTGGATCTAGGCCTGCTGCGATGAAAATAGGGTCTGAAATTTCGTGGAGGAAAGCTTCTGTTTCTGCATCTCTAAGGATTGATTGCGCGTAAGCTTGGTGCGCCAATGCTATGACGCATACAAGTGTTGAAGCGATTTTTTTTAACAATTTACGCAACAGGGCCTCCAGAATATTTATGTATAGCTAGTTATTCATTGCTCAAGGGTCAAATGCTATAGGCTAACAACCGCGTGAGCAATTGTTGATATAGATGACATAGCTAAAATGAATAGCACATTAAAAAAGCGGCAAAGCTATGGCCTTGCCGCTTTTATTACTTATCCGAAGGTTCTTTGCCACCAGCCTTTTCTTTTGGGCTGATCAGTGGCGGCTTCTCCAGAGGTATTTTCTTTACTCTCTACCTTTACCACTGGTTTGTTAACCGCTTCGGCTTTAGGTTCTGCTTTAGCCTTGGGTTTGGCTTCGACCGATTTCTCTTTCGAAGCTTCCTTGGCTGGGGCCGGGCTGTTCTTATCAGAAGTGGTATCTGCATCAACCTTTTTAGTCGTGCGACGGCGACGAGGTTTTACTTCTTCAGTTTTCTCTGTCTCTTTCGCAGTTTCTGCCTCAGGAGTTTCAACTTTCTTTACGCGGCGTCTGCGGCGCGGTTTTGGCTTTTCTTCATCGCTTACCTCGGCAACTTCTTTAGAAGTTTCGCTGCTAGCAGCTTCGTTGGCCTTCTCTGAAGTTTCCTTATCTGCCTTTTTTACACGGCGTTTGCGACGAGGTTTTTCCTCTTTTTCAGATGAAACTTCTTGTTGTTCTGAGTTTGATTCTTCAGATGAAGTATCTTTTGAATCAGCATTTTCATCACTTGATGCTTTTTTGCGTACTCTGCGACGACGACGCGTTGGTTTTTCAGTTCCATCGTTATCAGCAGTACTTGAAGGAGCCTCAGATGTTTCATTTGTACTTCCATCAGAAGTTTGAGCATCCCCAGCTTCTTTTTGCTCTTCATTATGTGATTTGCGGCGGCGACCACCACGGCTTCCGCGTCTACGACGAGAAGGCTTTTCAGAGTTTTTCTCTTCATCTGTATCTTCCGCTACAGAATCGGTGCCTTCCGTATTTTCTTCAGAGATAGAAGTCTGGTTTTCATCAGAACCATTATCTCTTCCGCGGCGCCGACGACGCCGACGGCGACGTTTGCGTTGACCATCGCCTTCTTCATCAGATGTTTCTGCCTTCTCTTCTTCTGGCTCTACAGGGGAACTCTCAGGAGTTACCACTACGTCTGCAGTGACTTCTGGTTTGCCTTCTACGCCAGCTTCTCGTGTGATTTCGATATCTGATGGCCCGAGAGAGGATTGTGCAAGTACTTCAATAGTATAACCGTATTGGGCCTCTAAATCAGTAAGCATTGCGCGTTTTTTGTTTAGAAGATAAATCGCCACATCTGGACATGCCGCAATCCGAACAATAGCACTACGGTTACGAATGCCTTCTTCTTCCAGTTGGCGCAGCGCCATAAGAGCCGCACTCTCAACTGAACGCACCACACCAGTTCCATCACATGCAGAACAGGTTTCCATTGCGGCTTCAAGAAGGTTAGGGCGCAAGCGTTGACGAGACATTTCCATAAGGCCAAAGCTTGAGATACGCCCTACCTGAATGCGAGCCCGATCCGCCTTAAGGACTTCTTTCATCCTACGTTCTACAGCCCGGTTGTTGCCGCGGTCTTCCATATCGATGAAATCAATTACAACAAGACCTGCCATATCACGAAGGCGAAGCTGGCGTGCAACTTCCTCTGCGGCTTCAAGGTTTGTCTTTACAGCTGTTTCTTCGATATTTGCTTCTTTAGTCGCGCGGCCAGAGTTTACATCAATTGAAATCAAAGCTTCTGTCGGATTGATAACAATGTAACCGCCTGATTTAAGCTGAACCACCGGCTGGTACATCGCTTCAAGATGGCTCTCTACCTGATATCTATGGAACAGCGGAATACGGTCTTTATAGTGCTGAACTTTCTTTGCATGACTTGGCATCAACAGCTTCATAAAGTCTTTAGCGGCACGATATCCTTTTTCGCCTTCAACAAGGATTTCGTCTACTTCGCGTACGTAAAGGTCACGAATGGTCCGCTTGATAAGGTTACCTTCTTCATAAATTAAAGCAGGCGCTGTGGATTTAAGCGTTAAATCACGGATACCGTTCCATAAGCGCAAGAGGTAATCGTAATCGCGTTTGATTTCTGTTTTTGTACGGCGCATACCAGCGGTACGGACAATCAACCCCATTTCTTCCGGTACATTCAGGGATGATGTAATCTGCTTAAGCTTCTTACGGTCGCTCATGTTAGAAATTTTGCGGCTAATACCACCAGAGTGGGTGGAATTAGGCATCAATACACAGTAACGACCAGCCAGGGACATGTAAGTTGTTAGAGCTGCGCCCTTATTGCCGCGCTCTTCTTTAACAACCTGAATAAGCAGAACCTGACGGCGTTTGATAACTTCTTGAATGTTGTATTTGCGCTTGAGAGCACGCAAACCTCGCTTGCGTTTGGCAGCTTCAACCGCAGCCTTGCGGCGTTCTTCGCTGGAAGATGTATCTGTTTCTTCAGCTTCATCATCGGAATTAGCTTCATCAGTGGAGGAAACATCTTCATTTGTGTCACCTGATGTATCTGCTTCGTCTGAAGCCTCATCTGTATCAGGTTCAGTATCCGAGGTGTCGCTGTCGGCATGTACGTCTTCAACAACATCGTCAGATGCTACTTCTTCAACTTGATTTTCAGCATCTTCAGCCGTTGAAGCATCGTCTTCAACAGCCTCAGCTTCTACTACCGCATCTGTATCTTTAGTTTTTTCCGCTTGATAGCGACGACCACGACGACGACGTGGGCCACGTTGTGGTCTTTCATCTTCCTCTGCTACACCTGCTTCATAAGCCTCTGCTTCAGAAGCCATGATTGCATCACGCTCTTCGGCAGGAATTTGGTAATAGTCAGGATGAATTTCACTAAAGGCGAGGAAGCCATGGCGATTACCACCATATTCAACAAATGCAGCCTGCAAAGAAGGTTCTACACGCGTAACACGTGCTAGATAGATATTCCCTTTAAGCTGTTTTCTTGTTGATGATTCGTAATCAAAATCCTCTACACGGCTACCTTTAACAATGGTGACCCGCGTCTCTTCAGAATGACGCGCATCAATAAGCATACGGGTGGACATAGAAATAATCTCCGAAAGAACTGCCGCGCGTTCACTCCCGCTTGAGTAAGCTGGGGGGCGCTGGCAGTTGTACTTAATTCAGTAAATGTTGTAATTAGTACGGAGTTGGAAAGGATCGGCAGGTAATCAGGCGCAAAAAAACGGCCTGTCTGTGAAGTGTACAGACGGCGGATCAAAACTGATAACAATGCGCAAAGCCGTTTGGCCATTGCCGGATGTATCCTTAATTAAGGCGCTTCAATACCGGTGGTCTGAATTCTGTAGACCTCCAAGGCGTATTACCAGCGCCGCGATCTCTCATATCCGTAATATGAAAAATCGGAAAACTCGCAAAATGAAGGTAACCACGAAAGCAATGGATTACAATCGAAATTATTCCAATAATTGCAGAAAACCTCAGTTCGTCTATTTATTCTGTCGTATTACCGTCAAATTTTTGGTTTTTCTTGTCTCAGGTGCTAGTTGTTTTTATTATTAAAAGAAATAACTGTGCTTTTAGCTGACGGGTTTGAGGAAATCAGTTTGAGTAAATTGGGTTTAGTCGCTGTGCTGTTGCTCCTTCTTTTGGGAGATAGCGCTTCTGTTTTTGCACAAAATGTCGATATCACAGGTGTTCGCTTTGGGAAGAATGGTGCAACCACACGGTTTGTGATGGATGTTTCCGAACCTGTTAAACCACGTATATTTATGCTGGCTAATCCCCGCAGGTTGGTTATTGATATTCCTAACAGCAATTGGAAATCTCAAAAAACGGCTAAAGCATCAGGTCTGGTTGGGAAATACAGGCATGGTCTTTTTTCTGCTGATACGTATCGCATTGTGTTGGATCTAAACAAAGCTGCCGTTATTCGAAAGTCTTTCTCGCTTCCAGCCAGTAAAGGGTATTCAAACCGTTACGTTATTGATTTAGCTGAAAGTAGTCAGTCAGACTTTTTAGCGGCGGTTAAATCTTCCAAGCCTCAAATAACAAAAACTGTCGCACAAGTTCCTTCTGTCGAGCCTGTTCAGAAGAGCTATGACGGTAAACGTATAATTGTCGTGGATGCGGGGCATGGAGGTCCTGACCCTGGCACGCTTGGTCGATACGGATCTAACGAAAAGATACTTACTCTTAAAATTTCTAGAGAAATTAAACGAGAGCTTGAGAGAACCGGGCGCTACCGGGTTTATCTAACACGGGATAAAGATATTTATATCCCGCACCGCAAGAGATTTGAGATAGCGAAACGTATGGGGGCTGATTTGTTTATCAGTGTTCATGTGGATTCTATCGCGAATTCAAAAGTGCGAGGTGGTACAGTTTATACCTTGAATGAAAATGCTTCAGATAAAGAAGCTGCCCGACTGGCTGCAAAAGAGAACAAATCGGATATTTTAGCGGGTGTTGATCTTGCTGAAACCAATAATGAAGTTTCGAGTATTCTGATTGATTTAGCTCAACGTGAAACCATGAATAACTCAGCCCAATTCGCAGAGATACTGGTTCCTGAAATGCGTAGGCAGGTAAAAATGCATCGTAGGGGGCACCGATTTGCAAATTTCCTTGTGCTTAAATCTCCAGATGTACCATCAGTTTTGATTGAAACGGGGTATCAGACCAATAAGCAGGATGCGCGTATGCTTAATAGCAGAGACGGTCAGCGCCGCATTGCTAAAGCAGTGAGTGCAGGAGTGAATAAGTATTTTGATCTGCAAATTGCTCTTGGTCGATAATGCCTTAACAGAGACACAATTTCCTGCGATACCGCACGATAGAGAAGTAATATAACGAATTCGGCGTTTAATGACTGATACAGAACAAAAAACAGAAACCAAGAAGGTCAAGAAATCACTTTGGCGTAGGCTGTTTAAGTATAGTCTTATTCTAGGTGTGGTTGGCTTTGTTTCTGCTGTAGGTGTGGTTGTTTGGGCAATCGTTTATTATGGACGTGACCTACCAGATTACAGGCAACTAGCGAAGTATGAGCCTGAAGTGGTAACGCGTATTCATGCGGGTGATGGTTCCCTGCTTAGAGAATTTTCTCGTAAACCACGATTATTTGTACCAATTAATGCGGTGCCAGATCAGCTTATTAACGCTTTTCTATCCGCGGAAGATAAGAACTTCTACAGTCATAACGGCCTCGATTATATGGGCATGATCCGTGGTAATATTCGGAATGTCGCTAATCTTATTCAAGGCAGGCCACTGCAAGGTGGGTCAACCATCACCCAGCAGGTGGCGCGCACATTCCTGCTAACACTTGACCAAAAGCTTGATCGTAAAATTAAAGAGATGATCCTGACACTCAGGATTGAGCGAGCTTTTTCAAAGGATCATATTCTAGAGCTTTATCTAAATGAAATTAACTTTGGTAATCGTTCTTATGGAGTGGCAGCAGCCTCACTTAATTACTTCAACAAAGCGCTAAATGAACTCACCATTGCAGAGATGGCATTCTTGGCAGCTTTACCGAAAGCGCCGCATAATTATCATCCACGCCGCCATAAAGAGCGCGCTGTGGGGCGCCGAAATTGGATTTTAGGTAGAATGCTCATACTCGGGCATATCGATCAGGCAACGTATGATTCTGCGATTGCGGAAGACCTTATAATGCGTCCGCGCTCTGGCCACGCTGAATTTCGCGCTGATTATTTTGCCGAAGAAGTACGTCGCAACATTGATCGAGAATTTGGTACCAAAGCTCTGTATGAGGGTGGTCTGTCAGTACGTACGTCACTCGAGCCACGTTTGCAGGCTATAGCGGAACGTACGCTTCAGGACGGGCTTGTCGCTTATGATCGTAGGCACGGTTGGCGTGGACCGATCAGCCGTATTGAAGTGGATGATGTTTGGAATAATCGCCTGAACAATGTGAAGAAGCCACTTGGAGTGTCTTCATGGAAACATGCAGTTGTTCATGAGGTGAGAGCAGATGGTGCTATTATTGGTCTTAAAGATGGTTCGTACGGTTTTATTCCTTTCGAGGAAGTGCAGTGGGCCCGTAAATGGCGCTCCGGTCAGCGTTTAGGGGCCAAGGTTAAGGATACTGCAGAAGTTCTAAGTATTGGTGATGTTGTGCCAGTTAAGGCTCTTCGGAATACTGAAGCCTATTCATTAAATGGTTTCTGGGACGCTTCTGGCGAAGAAGTTGGTTACGTACAGCGTTATAGCTTGCAACAAATCCCAGAAATTAATGGTGCTTTGGTGGCGATGGATGCTCATACAGGCCGGGTTTATGCAATGGCAGGGGGCTTTGATTTCAAGCTAAGCCAGTATAACCGAGCCACACAGGCAAAGCGCCAGCCAGGCTCTGCCTTTAAGCCATTTGTATATGCCGCTGGCCTTGATAAGGGGTTTACACCTTCTAGTCTTGTTCTGGATGCTCCTTTTGTAATTGATCAAGGTGATGGTCTTGGTAAATGGAAACCAAAGAACAGCTCAGATAAATTTTACGGTCCAAGTACCCTTCGCCTTGGTATTGAAAAGTCTCGTAACCTGATGACGGTGCGTTTAGCGCAGCATCTAGGGATGGGAACCGTGATGGATTATGCTCGTCGTTTTGGTCTTGATGAAAATATGGAACCTTCGTTGGCGGCTTCACTTGGGGCAGGGGAAGTTACTCTTCTCCAGCTTTCTGCGGCATACGGTATGATTGTGAATGGTGGTAAAGAAATTGAACCATCCCTTATAGACCGTATTCAAGACCGTCGAGGCAAAACAATATACCGGCATGACAACCGGGACTGCGGATCCTGTCGTGTAACTACACTTGCATCTGGTGAAGAGCCTGAAATCCCTGATAATCGCGATCAGGTGCTTGATCCTCTTACTGCTTATCAAATGGTTTCCATAATGGAAGGGGTAGTGCAGTCTGGCACAGGCCGGAAAATCCGCGTGCTGGATAAACCGCTTGCTGGTAAAACTGGCACTACCAACGATAGTTTTGACGCTTGGTTTATGGGCTTTTCAGCAGACATGGTTGTTGGTGTTTATACGGGTTTCGATCAGCCACGTTCACTTGGTCGCTTTGAAGAAGGTTCCAGTGTCGCTGTTCCTGTATTCCGTGATTTTATGAAAGACGCACTGAAGGGAGAACCTGGTATTCCGTTCCGTATGCCGTCGGGTATTCGGTTAGTGCGCGTGAACTCAAAAACGGGCGAACCAGCCAAGTATGGCGATAAGAATATTATCTTGGAAGCCTTTAAACCGGGCACCGAACCTCGCACTGGTCAGTTCGCAGTACTTGACGGCTCGCTCCCAGTTGGTAAAAGCAAGAGCACAATTCGTAAAGGTACGGGTGGTATTTACTAGCCGCCTTCCTATATCTTTATTCGAACTTAAAAAGGAATTTGTTTATGCGTGCGGAAGCTCAGGCAGCCGTAGACCAACTTCAGCAGTCAATGGCGCTGCTGAGGAGGCATCTTTGACTGGGATCGTGCTTTATTAAGGCTTGAGGAGCTTAATGCTCTTTCAGAAGATCCCGACCTCTGGAACGATCCAACAAATGCACAGAAATTGATGCGCGAGCGTACTAAGCTTGATGACGCTATCAAAGCTGTGCGTGAGATCGAGACAGATCTTGCCGATACATCTGAAATTATTGAACTTGCTGAAATGGATGGCGATGCAGATATGGAAGAAGAAGCAGTAACTTCTTTAAATGCACTCGTTGAAACAGCGAAAAAAGCTGAATTGCAGGCCCTTCTTTCCGGTGAAGCTGATAGCAACGATACATTTGTTGAAATTCACGCAGGTGCTGGTGGGACGGAAGCTCAAGATTGGGCAAGCATGCTATTTCGCATGTATATTCGTTGGGCAGAAAGCCGTGGCTTTAAGTATGAAACCGTACAGTACCTGGATGGTGAGGAAGCGGGAATCAAGTCAGCGACTATTCAGGTGAAAGGTGAGGATGCTTATGGTTGGTTAAAAACCGAATCAGGTGTTCATCGACTCGTAAGAATATCTCCGTTCGATTCGAATGCAAAGCGCCATACTAGTTTTGCCTCCGTGTGGGTTTACCCAGTGATTGACGATTCAATTGATATTGAAATCAATGAAGGTGATCTGAAAATTGATACTTACCGTGCATCTGGTGCGGGTGGTCAGCATGTAAACACCACTGATAGTGCAGTAAGGATTACACACCAACCTTCCGGTATTGTGGTGCAGTGTCAGGCGGAACGTTCTCAGCATAAAAACAGAGCTGCTGCTATGAATATGCTGAAAGCAAGAATGTATGAAGCTGAGCTTCGGCGGCGCGAAGAGGAAGCTAATGCTGTAAACTCACAAAAAACTGATATTGGTTGGGGGCATCAGATTAGGTCCTATGTTATGCAGCCGTACCAGATGGTGAAAGACTTACGTACCGGCGAGGAATCAGGTCAGCCACAAAAGGTTCTGGATGGTGATCTTGATAAGTTTATGGCAGCAGCGCTGGCGGCGCGGGTGCACGGCGAAAATGCAGATGTTGCAGATATTGATTAATCAGTTAGGCTAGGGCCAAACTAAAAGGAATTTATTGTGACTGAACAAGACAAAAAAGATGAAAGCAAACAAAGCGAACATCTGAGTAAAATTCTATTTGAGGCACGCAAGGTTTTTGTAACAGGTCCGATCAACATGGAAATGGCGACGGAAATTTGTGCACGCCTCCATGCTATGGCGCATGTTTCTGATGATCCAATTACCATGATTATTTGCTCGCCAGGTGGGCATGTTGAAGCTGGTGATATGATCCATGATACTATCAAGTTCATTAAGCCTGCTGTAAAGGTTGTTGGTACAGGTTATGTGGCGAGTGCAGGTGCGCTAATTTATGTGGCGGCTGACAAAGAAAACCGTTTTACTACACCTAATACTCGCTTCCTTCTTCACCAACCAAGCGGCGGTGTTGGTGGTGATGCCTCTAATATTGAAATTCAAGCCAACCAGATTGTAGTAATGCGTGAACGTTTGAATCGCATTTTTGCTGAAGCAACTGGTCAGAAATTTGAAAAAATTGACGCGGACGTAGACCGTGATTTTTGGCTTACAGCTACAGAAGCACAAGAATACGGACTTGTTCACAAGATTATCGAAAATCAGGATGAGATTAAGTAATTACTGTTTCTGCTAGTGTTATGTTAAAGGCGCTGGCCATTTGGTCAGCGCCTTTTTTCGTAACAAAAAAAGGCGCCTAAAAGGCGCCTTTTAAAATAGTTTATGCATCTGATATTATTCAGCGGCTTCTTTTTTCGCTACAAAAGAAGGTGTTTCTGTCTTGTCAGCTTTTGCCTCGGCTGGGCTGTTTGTATGAGCAAAGTGACCAGTAAGCTTGGCGCCTGCTTCTACAGACAAGCTTTCATGATAAATATCACCTTCAACCACAGAACTTTTTTCTAGCCTTACGGAACGTGCACGTACTTCGCCGTTAACTTTGCCGCGGATAGTTACGTTGTCTGCTGTAATAGTACCTTTAACAGAGCCTGTTTCGCCCATTACCAAGCCGCCACATGCTAGATCGCCTATAATGTTGCCATCTAGTTGTAGTTCACCGATTGTGCGGATGTTGCCTTCAATTTGAACATCTGAGCCAATGATGGATGGCGTTGCTGTCGCTGATGAGCGAGCAGTCATACCTGAATTATTCGCTGGTTTCTTCATCTCTTCCCTGGATTTTGAGAACATTATTTGCTGCCTTTAAGAAGGGGGCTGGGTCTCTGACTTTGCCATTAAACCAGATTTCGTAGTGGAGGTGGGTGCCTGTTACACGGCCTGTTTTACCCATATCTCCAACCCGCGTCCCTACGGTTACTTCTTCACCTTTTTTAACACGTAATTTGCGCATATGCCCATAGCGGGTTTTAAAGCCATTTCCGTGTTCAATTTCTACCATTCGGCCATATGGGCCAAACCAACCTGCATGAACTACCTTACCTGGGGCCGTTGCGTAAATCGCAGTGCCAGGCCAACCTGCTAAATCTAGCCCAGGGTGGTTCGCCCAAGTTTTCTTGAGCGGGTCACGCCTGCGTCCAAATTTGCTGGAGACATAGTATTTTTCTGCAGGTTTGCCTACAGGAAAACTATCTAGCGCATTTGTGACCATCTCAAGGCGAAGCCATTCATTATTTAAGTCATCAAATGTTTTATGATCTGTTGCTTCAAAAACAGCAGAGAAGCCGGTTTCTGGTACATAAGGGCCTCCCATGCCGTATGTATCAGCATTGCCGTCCATGTGCGTTAGGATATCTTCTGTTGTCAGTTTTGTTGGCTTTAATGTTTCTTGAATAAAACTACTATCGGCCTGTAATTTCGCAAGCATCGCAGTTGCAAAGTTGCGCTGCTGTGCCTCTGCATTCTCTAAACGAGTAAGGAGTGATTTCCTGCGATCAATGTTCGTTGCTACTTCCGTCGCTGCCGCAGGTTTGGATCCTAGTAATTCTTGGAAGAGTGACGATGTTTTTTCTTCATCGTTTCTCGGTACTATCGTTTGCGGTTCCTGGTCTGAAACTTCAAGCGACGTGCTTTCGTCAACTACCACACCTGTTTTCTTAGCCATTTCTTCTAAGAATTTTTGGCGTTCTTCCAGCTGTTTTGTGCGTCGCTCTACCTCAACCTCTAGTGCAGAAAAATCGCTGGATAGCGATTGATACTGGTTAGACATCGTTGAGATAGTTTTATTTTTTTCTTCAAGCTTTAAATCACGTGTCAGGTACGCATAAGTTGTAATGCTGCCCCATATAAGAAAGCCTGAAAGTGCCGTCGACATAGCAATTTGCGTATAGCTACCAATAGTAAGAAATCTTACTCGGCCTTCGCTACGCAAAAACAGCTGACGTTCAGGAAAATATTTTCCACGCCAACTGTGAAATTTCTCTTTAAAAGACAATTCGTTAGTCAAAGTTTCCTCGCGCTAAAGCGCCCCTCGCCAATCGTTCAACTTTCGCACTACTTATCTATATTTGCTTTACACAAAAGCTTATTCGGCTGCATTCCAACCATTTTGGACCAAAAGGTCAAGCCATTTATGTGCTTTCGAGCATATCAGCTAAAGGTTCATAGAAGCTTACAGGCATCCCCGCCTTGTTGCGGGCGGGTACATTGAAAGGTCGTTTAAGTTGTCCTTTAAAATAAGCTTGCACTAAATCCTGAAACCATTCTTCTGGGTCAATTTCGCCTTTTTGAGCAAGAAATTTAAACCAACGAGAACCTGCCGCCACGTGGCTGATTTCTTCCTCATATATGGTTTTAAGAACATCCGCGGATGCCTCATCGCCATTTTTCCTGAACTGCTCAATCATGTTTGGTGTTACATCAAGGCCTCTTGCTTCAAGAACCATGGGAACAATGGCGAGCCTTGCGGGTAAACTTTCTTTAGTATCTATAGCTGATTGCCAAAGGCCGTCATGGGCCGGTAAATCACCGTACAAGCAATCAAGAGATCTAAGGCGGCTGGATAGCATAGTGAAGTGCCGTGCTTCATCATCTCCGATCTTAATCCAATCATCGGTAAAACTGCGAGGCATCATGGCGCCAAAGCGGGCTACGATATCAAAAGCGAGATCAATGGCATTTAACTCAATATGTGCAACGGCATGTAAAAGTGCACGGCGGTTGCCATCGGTGCCACCTTTTCTTCGTTTTGGCATCTTAGCAGGATCAAGTAGTTCCGGTCGTTTTGGACGGGCAGGGCGATCTGGTGGCATATTGGGGAATTCAAAAGGCATGCGGCCTGTTTTCCAGGCCGCCGCAACCATTCTTGCTCGTTCGGCTTTTTCTCGCGCTTTTTCTGTTTTCAGAACAGCAATAGCAGCTTCGCCAATATTTTCGAAAGCAATGCTCATTGTCGTTACAGTGCTTGAGCGGCTTCCAGTACGGCGCCAACATGACCTTTTACACGCACCTTGCGCCATATTTTTTGGATGATACCTTCAGCATCAATTAGGTATGTTGCTCGCTCAATGCCCATATATTTACGGCCATACATATTTTTCTCTACCCAAACCCCATATGCTTCAATTGCGCTACCTTCTTCGTCGGATACGAGCTGAACAGTTAGATCATGTTTTGCAATGAATTTTTCATGTTTCGCAACGGTGTCTTTAGACATGCCTAACACTATGGTATTAGCATCTGAAAAAGCAGCTGCCTGTGCCGTAAAGTCTTTAGCTTCGGTAGTGCAGCCTGGGGTATCATCTTTGGGATAGAAATAAAGCACAACGTTCTTGCCGCGAAGATCACTTAATTGAAGTGTTTCACCGCCATCGACAGGTAGTTTAAAATCTGGTGCGACAGATCCAATTTCAAGTGTCATTTCATATCCCTTGTATTAAGCAATTTGATTTGCTGCCGTTTCTATCAGGCTTTGATAAAGTTTGTATATAAAATCTTGATGCTTCGCTAATTGGTTCTCTAACTCTGCAAAATTCTTTTTTTGTGTTGTTTGGAGCATTATCAATTTCAGGCCTTCGGGAATATCTTCACCAGAAGCTGGCGCACTCCCGACAGAAAGTCTTAGAAGCGATTGAATTTGCTGCATATATTCATGTGCTGCATGCATGCCAGTCTGTTCAGCATCTGATAGAGCGCCAATGCCATTCAGTTTGTTAATCGCTTTGGATAAGGTAGGGGTGAAAATATTGGGATGCCCATTACCATGCAGAAGCATCAGATACTGGCAAATGAATTCCATATCCACCAGGCCCCCTTGGCAATGTTTAACAGCCCATTTATTGGTAGAGCCAAACTCTGAGAATAGTTTAGTGCGCATGTCATGAACAGCTTGAACTAGTGATTTTTCCTCTCTCGCTTTTGTTAGAACAGTTTCTATCGCTCTTTCCAATGGGGCGTGCATGGCCTTAGGGGCGAGAATAAGACGTGCTCTGGTTAAGGCCATATGCTCCCATGTCCAGGCGCTGTTTTCATAGTAATCCTCAAAAGTTTTGAGGGTAACCACGAGTGGCCCTTGAGACCCTGATGGTCGAAGGCGTGTGTCTACTTCAAATAACCTGCCTTCAGAAGTAAGTGCTGTGATCGCTGTAATAATATTTTGGCCAAGGCGAGAATAATATTGGCTTGGACTTAAGGATTTCTCGCCATCAGAAGCTATACATTCCCCCTCGACATGATACAAAAACACAATATCAAGATCTGAGGTATGTGTAAGTTCTTTACCGCCATATTTGCCCATAGCGAGTATAGCAATACCGCCGCCTGGAAAAGTGCCGTGACGGCGGGAAAACTCTCTTTCAACTGCTGGGACAAGCAATTCAAGAGTAACATCTGCAACACGGGTGAGGGCGGAGCCAACTTCTTCAACGCTAGCAATGGATTCTAGAAGATGAATTCCTGCGCGGAACTTTTGTTCCGCTACAAAGATTCTTACAAAATCCAGAACATCCTGAAAATCCCTAGCAGCGGATAACCTGATTTCAAGATCTTGCTTTATGAACTGGTGGTCTTCAATTGGTTCAAAAAAATGGGGCTCTAAAACCATATCCCAAAGGGTTGGTTTTTTTGCAAGTGTTTCGGCAAGAGCTGGGGCAAGGCCCATGACACGCGCCAAAAGCTTGAAAAGGGACGGGTTGCTTTGCAATAACGAAAATAGTTGAACGCCGGCTGGTAGTTGTTTCAGAAACTTATCGAACCGCATTAAAGCTGCAGCAGGATTGTCAGTTTTTGAGAATGCTACGATGAGGGAAGGCAGGCATTGATCTAATAGCCGCTTTGCACGGTCTGTATATAGAGCCCTATATTTACCGCTCCTCCAGTCCTTAATCGCAGATAAGCAGCCCTCAATATTCGGGAAGCTGTTTTCTGCAAGCTGTTGCTGGACCGACATTTCAGAGCAAAGTGTATCGCCTGACGCTTGGTCATTTGGCAGCAGTTCTGCATAAATCTTACTAACTTTAGCGCTGTGTATCGATATAGCATCAAATAACTCAGCTTCAGATGAGAAACCGGAAAATAGGGCTAACCTCTTAATCTGCTCTTGTTCGCTGGGGATGCTATGACACTGTTCATCATTCACCATTTGAATACGGTGTTCTATTGTCCGAAGGAAGATATAGGCCTCGATTAAAGCAGTTGTGTTTTCTTTTGAGATCAATTCCTGCTTGAGTAGGAGCCTCAAGGCCTCCATTGTTCCTTTAATTCTCAGGTTTGGATGTCTGCCTGCATGCAACAGCTGATTGATTTGCGCATAAAACTCTATCTCGCGGATACCTCCTTTGCCGAGTTTTACATTGTAATCAGGGCCCACAGCTAAATCGGTTTGTTGATAGTGACGGTCAATTTGGTTTTTGATACTGGCAATATCCTTGAGAGCAGCGAAATCCATATGTCTACGCCACACCCAGCTAGATAGCGATTGGAGATATTGTTCTCCAGCCTGTCTGTCCCCAGCCACTACGCTGGCTTTGATCATTGCAGAACGTTCCCAGTTAGCTGCCATTGAATGATAGTAACTTTCAGCGGCATAAACGCTGATAGCAACAGGTGTGGAGCCAGGGTCAGGTCTGAGCCTCAAATCTGTCCGAAAAACATACCCATGCATGGTGCGTTTTTCGATAATTTGCATCAGTTCCTGTGTGATTTTAATATAGCACTGCGCTGGCGTTTTATTTCCAGAGTACTGAACAAGTTCAGGATCGAACAGCGCAATAAGATCAATATCTGATGAATAATTCAGTTCTCCTGCACCTAGCTTTCCCATTCCAAGAAGGAAATAGCCGCTATTTCGGCCTAAGGATGGTGTAACAGCTTCCGCTTCACCATTTGGCCAATTTAGCTCACCCTTTTTCATACGTTGATGCAAAAGATGTGAAAGGCCGATATCAAGCGCAAGGCTGGCAAAGTCGCTTAATGCTTTAGTAATCTGCTTAAGGGGCCAAATATTGGATACATCTGCGACTGCTGTAAGGAGAGCAAGTTTGCTTTTACAGTTCCTCAAGTATGCCATTAAGTCGTTGGTTGTTTCACCATCTGGCCGTGCCTTAGCCATTTCGGTGAATAACTTTTCTAACTCTGATTCTAAATCTGAGCAGAGGTACGAGGTAATTTCATCTGTAAATCGTATAGCTAGCGATGACAGATAAGGACTGTTACCAAAAATGGCGGCTGATTTAGCCTTTAAGTCGGCTATTTTATCGTCGTCATCGCTTGAAATACCAAGAAGTGCCCAAATTTCGTCGGCTTTTGCCGTATCATAAGCGGAAGGGTATGGACTGATGGGTGCGGACATGCTCTACATCCTGATACATGGATTGGATTTGAAGACAGTGTTAAATTTGAACCAGACGAAATCAAGTGCGCAATTGATATTAAGGGAAAGTGTGTGAAAACTGTTCAGCCTTTAACACGCTTTTCGGCTATTATTGTTCGTACTGGTATCTGGGGACTAACTACTATCGCGTTATTGATGTGCTTGTTATTCGCTCGTCTTTTCTTTGCTCCTATTAATTTGGATTTTGCGAGAGAAAATATTCTCGATCAGGCGGAAACCATTTTACCTGGTTGGCATGTTTCTTATGCGTCTGCCGATATTGGCTGGGATTGGCGGTCTGTTAGGCCCTGGCTAGCGATAAAGGATATTCGCCTAGTTGATAGGCGGCAGCGATTAACAGCAGATGTTCCCGAAATACGTATTGGTACAAGCTTTAGTCAAATTCTCGCTGGTGTACGAGTTTCAACAGTAGAGATAGACCGAGCAAATATTAAGCTTCTTGATATTGGTGGTTTTAGTGATGATACCGATGGAAGTGTATTTGATGATCTATTTGTAAATGGCTCTATTCCGAAACCAGAAGTTTTAAAACCAGTAACGGAGGCTTTCAGCCGTTTTGGGCGAAGGTTGATGCAGAGAGCGCCAGCGCTTGATAGCATTATTCTGAATGACTCGGTTGTTGAAATTAACAGAGGAGCTACATACGGAGCTCTACCTGTCTCGGTGAAAAACCTTGCTTTGGACCGTAATGACAGAACTCTTGGGCTTAGCTCCCAACTGGATGTTACGTTTGCGCAAACGCCTACCAGACTGCGATTGATTGGGAGTACAGAACCTGATTTTGGCGAGGTGTCTGTCTCTGTCGCTTTTAGTGAACTTACGCCCGCTGACCTTCTAAGTATCCCGGGGGCACCTGATTTTCTGAGTTATATCGAAGTGCCGTTTGGGCTTGAGTTAACGCTTGAAATGGGCGCTGATGTTGGGCTCCGTTCGGCAGGTTATGAAATCGTACTAAGCGATGGATATTTAACAAATGAAATAAGTTATCCGGTGCCAGCGCCTATTCGGTATGGCGTGATTACGGGTAGCTATAGCGTTGCGGAAGATACATTCTCGCTGGATCAGGTGGAAATAGGAATAGAAAATTCGGTCGTTCGCGGCGATGGTCTCCTGTTCTGGGAAGATGGCGTTGAAACACCGGGTATGCGAGTTAATCTGGAAATTGATGAAACAGATGTAGCCGAAGTTCTTAAATACTGGCCAATTAAAACTTTCCCTGATGGTAGGCACCGAGGAGCGAGGGCTTGGGTTTCTCAACATATGCTGAAAGGCACAGTAAGAAATACCAAGTTCCAATATATTGTTGAAACAGATGGTTCCTCGCCTTTTGAAGACGGTAGTTCTCTATTACTCACTTTTGATTTCGAAGATTTGGACACGCATTTTGTAAAAACAATGAAACCTCTGCGAGACGCTAGGGGAAGAAGCGTTTTATCCGAAAGCAAGTTTGAGATTTTTGTTTCTGAGGCAAATGTAGAAGGCCTTGCGGTTGGCGGCTCTCGTGCTGTTCTATCCAATATTAACGTTAAAAATGGTTCGCATGGTAATTTCAATATTAATATGCGTGGCCCAGTCGGCGAGATATTAACGGTCCTTGATGACCATCCAGTTAGTATTTCGAAAAAAATGGGAATTGGGTTAGACCGTCTTGGTGGCGATGCGAATGTGCAAGCTCTCCTTAGCCTACCTCTTTATAAAAAAGTTGGTGGGGGCTTAGATGTTGAGTACGACATTAATGCAGATATAACAGGCGCTGTTGTTAAGGATATTCTGAACGGTGAAGGTGTGAAAGAGGCTACAATGGCCTTGCATCTAACACCCGATGAGCTGCAGGCGGATGGTTCTGGTCTGCTTAATGATGTCGCTGTTGATTTTCATTGGACTGAGAACTTTGCTGCTGGTCGGCTTGATCCTGTTGCGGACACCACGAATATTGTTCTCACCGGTATGGTTGGTGAGCAGGAACTCGCACAGTTAGGTGTAGATGTATCCGAATATTTAGAGGGAAAAACTGTGGCGGAAGCCACATTCTTAGGGCGGAATTTTAATTTCCGTATGGGGTATTTCTCCGCTGATGCTGCTCAGGCAGCATTAAAGCTTGATGTGTTAGGGTACCGAAAAGAACCGAATTATGCGGCTAATTTGAATGGGTTAATATTTTTTAATGGTGAAGAAGTGAAGATCTCGCCTCTTTCTGTGAAAGGCGAGGATATTGATCTGACGGCGGAGGTTGATATTCTTGGGCGCGCAGACCAATTTACCGTTAAAGCGAAAGCTGAACAACTAGGCCGGAATAAAGGGCTTGTTGCGGAAGTTTTCAAAGATGTCTCTAATGATATTTCCGCGACGCTCACAGCTGATATACTTGATATAGCTCCCCTCATTAGCGAACAGGAGAAGCAAGCAGAGGTGACATCTAAACAGAGTACCGCACAAATAGTTAGTCAAGGTAGTGGCTTAAATTACAATCTAGATGTCACGGCGGCAGATTTATTACTTTTAAACGGTGCTAAATATAAGAATATTGAAGCAGGTATTAGTTTCAAGAATGCCGAGCCTGATGCTATGAACATAAAAGGTGAGGGTATTGAAATTACTGTTGCACCTGATGAAGTTGATGGGCGTGACCTCAATATTGAGACCAATAATGCCGGTGAATTCCTAAGAGGTATAGGTGTTCTGTCTCAATTACATCGTGGTGACATGACATTAACGGCGAAAATGAGTGGTTGGGGCAGTAAGCTGCATCTTCAGGACGCATTAATGAAAGCTTCGGCTACTAAGTTAGTTGCCTCCAGCCAATTAAACGATGAAGTAAAAACCGGTACGATTTCAGGGCTGGATGAATATCTCGAGTCAGGAGCAATAGACCTGGATGTAATCGATCTACCGTTTGAACTCAAAAACAACCTTCTGGATATCTCCAATATGAAGGCCAATGGCCCAACATTTGGGATGACAATGGAAGGCCAAATTGATGCAAATTCAAGTAAGATCAACATCAATGGTGTTATCGTGCCGGCATATGGCATCAATAGCTTACTTGGTAAAATCCCGCTTTTAGGCGGCTTATTCTCGGGAGGGGAAGGTAAAGGCCTCTTTGGTGTCACTTACCGTGTTAAGGGGCTGACGGATGATCCTGAAGTTAATATCAGTCGTCTATCTGGCATAGCCCCCGGCTTCTTACGCCTGTTATTTGAAGGCAAAAAAGGTAAGGTTGCTGATGTTGAAGAAGAAGCCCCAAAGCCAGAACCAGCTGCTGCAGATAACCCAGCTAACATTTCTGAGAACGTTCCAAAAGAAAAAGGCCCTGCATAAATATGCAAAGCCTTTAATATTAGGTACTAACAATATGGTATCTATTCTGGTTTCACCAGAGCGTGGCGTTTTTTACCAGCAGATAACTTGATCTGTCCATCTGCAATATCTGCCGCCGCGACAGTTACTTCTTCAGAAGCGACCTTCACATCATTAAGTTTTGCACCACCTTGTTTGATCAATCGGCGTACTTCACCTTTGGAGGAACCAAGCCCAGCTTGAACAAACAGGTCAATAATATTGATGCCTGCGTTTAGGGTTTCAGACGAAACATTGATGGTTGGCAGGTCAGCGCCCGCGCCACCTTTTTCAAATGTTTCCTTTGCTGTTGCTTCAGCTGTTTTCGCAGCATCCAATCCGCGACAAAGTTTTGTAGCTTCATTCGCCAGAATAATCTTTGCATCGTTGATCTCGCGGCCTTCAAGAGCTTCAAGGCGAGCAATTTCATCCATTGGAAGCTCTGTAAACAGACGTAGGAAACGACCAACATCCGCATCAGTTGTGTTACGCCAGAATTGCCAGTAATCATAAGCTGGGAGTTGAGCTTCATTCAACCATACAGCGCCATTGGCTGTTTTACCCATTTTTTTACCGTCTGATGTTGTCATAAGAGGTGTTGTAAGGCCGAAAAGCTGGCCTCCGCCCATACGGCGTGCGAGTTCCATTCCGTTTACAATATTACCCCACTGGTCAGAGCCACCCATTTGAAGGGAAACGCTCTCACGTTTCGCCAGTTCCATGAAATCATACGCCTGAAGAATCATATAGTTGAATTCAAGGAAAGTCAGCGGCTGTTCGCGATCAAGGCGAAGCTTTACGCTATCAAATGTCATCATACGGTTGATGGTGAAGTGTGGGCCAATCTCACGCAAAAATGGGATGTAGCTCAAGCTGGAAAGCCAATCATCATTATTGACCATTTTAGCGTCTGTTTTACCGTCACCAAATTCAAGAAGCTGGTTAAAAACAGTGAAAATACCATCCAGGTTATTCTGAATGATCTCATCTGTCATTAACTGACGGCTTTCGTCGCGGCCGGAAGGGTCACCAATTTTACTGGTACCGCCGCCCATAAGGACGATTGGTTTGTTACCAGTCTTTTGCAGCCAGCGCAGCATCATGATCTGTACAAGGCTACCCACATGAAGAGACGGGGCTGTACAGTCAAAACCGATATAAGCAGAAATCGGACCCTCAGATATTTTTTTATCAAGGGCTTCAAGATCAGTTACTTGATGAATGTAACCACGTTCCTGAAGGATATTTAGAAATTCCGATTTTAACTGTGTCATAGGTTTGCCTATCTGGCCTTATTTTACTGGTTGGATTAATAAATTGTTTCAGAGCAGGCTGATGTACCATAGGGTACGGAAAAGGCAAAGCCCAAGAGGGTGGTTTTGGTGAAATGAAGGGGTTTTATGACTGTTTTAGGGGAAACTGGGGAAGTTAAGTGCGCTATTGGCCTTATGAGCGGCACATCAATGGATGGAGTAGATGCTGCGATGCTTTACACAGACGGTGTGAGAATCGAGCGTATGGGGCCTTCTCTTACTATTGAATATCCGCAGGACCTTCGTGATCGCATTCGTAAAGGTCTCGATTTAGCATATAGTGCTGGCCCAGATGACGACGTGCACCCGTGCATCAGAGAACTTGAAACAGAAATCACTGATTGGCATGGGCATGCAGTAGAGGAACTTCTTTCAGTAACTGGGCAAAAGCCTGATGAGATTGATCTGATTGGTTTTCACGGCCAAACACTTACGCACCGCCCTGACAGAGGGTGGACATGGCAAATTGGTGATGGTGGCCGCTTGGCTGGAAAGACAGGCATCACTGTCGTGAATGATTTCCGAACGGCTGATGTTAAAAACGGTGGTGAGGGTGCGCCTTTAGTACCGCTGTATCACGCCGCGCTTCTCGCTCGTGCTCGAAAACATCAGACTGTGGCAGTGCTAAATATTGGCGGTGTTGCCAATGTGACGTGGGTTTCCTTCGAAAACAGAGAAGATGGCCCCGAGATTATTGCGTTTGATACGGGGCCAGGGAATGCAATGCTTGATGATTGGGCGAAAATCCATACAGGTGAACCATGCGATACGGATGGAGCACTTGCTGCACGCGGTAGGTCTCATGATGAAGTGGTAATGGGGCTTCTCGCTTCTCCATATTTTGATGAAGAGCCACCTAAAACCCTGGATAGGGACGATTTCAATATCCAGACAGTTCGAGGTCTTTCACCGGAAGATGGTGCAGCATCGCTTACAGATTTTATGGTGGAATCAGTAGTTGCTGCCCAAAGTCATTTCCCAAAACCGCCTGAGGCTTGGTTCGTATGTGGTGGAGGACGCCACAACCCAACAATTATGCGACGTTTGCGTAAACGGATACCAGTTCTTGTTGATCCAGTCGAAGTTCTTGGATGGCGGGGTGATGCCTTGGAAGCGGAGGCATTTGCCTTTCTTGCCGCACGAAGTGAAAGAGGGTTGCCGCTTAGTATTCCAAGCACAACAGGGTGTGCTGCGCCAACAAAAGGTGGGGAAATTCATTTCCCTCAGAAAAAGCGCTTCCGCAGATGATATCTGCGGAAGCTATATTGATTACTCGGCTGCCAAACGCATATTTAGGTAGCCGTTTACTGAAGCCATTAAAGCGTTTAGTTCAGTTTCAAAGAAGTGGTTTGCACCTTTGATCACATCATGGTGGATTGTGATTGCCTTCTGTGTTTTCAGCTTTTCAACCAGTTTCTGAATAGAAATTGGTGTAACCAGATCATCATTATCCGCCTGAATAATAAGACCTGATGACGGACAAGGTGCCAGGAATGAGAAATCATATTGGTTTGCAGGTGGTGCAACTGAAATAAAGCCGCGAATTTCTGGGCGGCGCATAAGAAGCTGCATTCCAATCCATGCACCGAATGAGAAACCTGCAACCCATGAACCTGTTGAATTCGGGTTCATAGACTGTAGCCAATCAAGCGCTGATGCGGCGTCAGATAGTTCGCCGATACCATTATCGAATTCTCCTTCACTGCGGCCAACCCCGCGGAAGTTAATTCTCAGTGTAGCAAAACCACGGTGCGCAAACGCGTGGAAAAGATAGTAGGCAACCTTATTGTCCATTGTGCCGCCATATTGCGGGTGAGGGTGGAGAATAAGGGCGACTGGCGCAGTATCTGTTTTACCTGGTTGGTAACGTCCCTGAAGTCGGCCCGCAGGACCGTTAAAGATAATTTCTGACATAATGAAATTCTTTTTGCGCTTTTCGTTGATATATGTTTTTGACCTAGCGATACTATTTGAACACGATATATCGAATTTTACATATGAATCGCAAGTAAACTCGACGTTTATGTTAAAAATAGAATTGAATAGGCCGAATTTTCCGCTTATGTGAGCTTCTATGAAAACAATTAGCTATTTAGATTATAACGCAACCTGTCCGATTCGGCCTTCTGTGATTGAAAAAGTAACAGAGGTTATGGCTGAAGTTGGAAATCCGTCATCTGTGCATGCTGCTGGCCGCAAGGCACGTGCAATTGTTGAGGAAGCCAGAGTTCAAGTAGCAGCGCTCACGGGGTGCCGCCCGCGGGATGTGATGTTCTGTGGCGGCGGGACAGAGGCTAATAATACTGTACTTCATGGATCAGGAGCTAAGAGCCTGATTATCTCTGAAATTGAGCATGACTGTGTTCTTGCTGCAGCTAAAACAGCTGGAATACCGGTTTATCGAATCCCCGTTACAGGGGCTGGCGTCGTGGAGCTGGATGCTCTTGCCGAACTTTTAGAAAAAGCTGAAAAGCCTGCTCTTGTTTCTGTCATGCTTGCGAATAATGAAATGGGAGCCATTCAGCCTGTTGCGGAAGTAAGCGTTGTCGCTAAGGAATATGGGGCGTTCGTGCATACTGATGCTGTGCAAGCCGCAGGGAAATTGATGCTAGACCGAGCTTCTCTAGGTGTAGATTATCTCACGCTCTCCAGCCATAAAATTGGCGGCCCACAGGGTGTAGGGGCCGTCGTGTTGGCACCAACAGCACCCCTTAAACCTCTTATGGTCGGTGGTGGCCAGGAACTGGGTAGACGTTCAGGTACAGAAAATGTTGCAGGGTACGCTGGGTTTGGTGTGGCTGCATTCGAAGCGATGGCCGAACTTGGAGAGACTGAAAAGCTTGCAGTATACCGTGATAAAATTGAAGCCGCGATAAGAGAGCATTCTAACGAAACAGTCTTGATTGGTGCTGAAGCTGAACGCCTGCCTAATACCAGCTGTATCGCCATGCGAGGCGTGAAAGGCGAAACACAGGTGATGCATTTTGATTTGGCATCCATTTGTGTGTCTTCTGGTTCAGCATGTTCATCAGGCAAGGTAAAAGTATCTCATGTACTTTCCGCGATGGGATATGAAGATGACGTTGCTGAAAGCTCTATTCGCGTTTCACTGGGCTATAGAACGACAGAAGGCGATGTAGACAAGTTCATCGAGGCTTGGAAATCCCTTCACGACCGTACTCTTGGGCGGAAATAATGGTCATTAAGAAACCCATATATCTGGATTATCAAGCAACAACACCTGTTGATGAACGGGTAAAAGAAGCGATGCTGCCTTACCTTGGTGCAACGTTCGGAAATCCCCATTCAAGTACGCACAGGTATGGTTGGGAAGCAGAAGCAACACTGGATATCGCGCGTGAAAATGTGGCGGCTGTTGTTAGAGCTAAGGATAAGGAAATCTTTTTCACGTCGGGTGCAACGGAAACCAATAATCTGGTGATTAAAGGTGTAATGGATGTTTGGGGAGAAAAGAGACCTAAGCTTGTAACTGTTGCGACAGAACATAAGTGTGTTCTTGAAGCTGCTCTATATTGCGCTCAACGTGGTTATGAACTTGAAGTATTACCAGTTCAGCCAAACGGGTTGTTAGATCTCAATCGTGTACATGAAGCGCTTGATGATAAAACAGCGCTCATTTCCGTTATGGCAGTAAATAACGAGATTGGGGTTATCCAGCCGCTTAAAGAAATTGGTGAAATGGCTAAGGCTGTTGGTGCCTTGTTCCATACAGACGCGGCTCAGGCATTTGGTAAGATTGCACTCGATGTTGATGATCTTAATATCGATTTCATGAGTATTTCGGGCCATAAGATATATGGTCCAAAGGGAGTGGGCGCACTCTATAAAAGAGATATACGGCAAACCTACCTGACACCGCAGATGTCTGGTGGCGGTCAGGAAGGCGGTGTACGTTCTGGTACTCAGGCGCCGGCGCTTGTTGCGGGTTTAGGGAAAGCCGCGGAACTAGCTTCTACTGATATGCAGCAGGAAGAAGGGCGATTAGCATTGATGATGCTGCGCTTTAAAACCAAGCTGTCCGGCGCTTTGCCCGGTTTGAGGTTGAACGGTGATTCTGAACAGCGTTGGGCAGGGAATTTGAATATTTCTTTCACTGGGATTGATGGTGATCTTTTGATTTCAAGTATCCGAGAGTTAGCTGTTTCCAGTGGTGCGGCGTGTGCTTCTGCCATCGAAGGCCATTCCTATGTTCTTGAAGCCATAGGGCTTAGTAAAGAAGAAGCAGGATCATCACTCCGTATTGGCGTTGGCCGATTTTCCACTGACGAAGAACTAGATTACGCTGCGGATTACTTGATTGAAGCGGTTCATAAACTTGGGGGATTGAAGGCGTGAATAAAGTAACTGTTACGTTTGTGAAGCCTGATGGAACTGAGGTTAACATTCAGACAGAACCCGGCGTTTCGCTTCTTCAGCTAGCTCAGGAAGAAGGGCTGGATATTGAAGGCGTTTGCGAAGGGAATATGGCCTGTTCAACATGCCATATGATTGTTGCTGAAGAATTTTTTGATCGCTTGCCTGAAGCGAGCGAAGATGAAGAAGAGATGCTTGATTTAGCGTCGGGGCTAACGGCGACTTCCCGCCTTGGGTGCCAGGTGGATGTAACGCCAGATCTGGACGGACTTATACTTTACCTACCAGCTGAAAAGCGAAATATGCTGGGTTTTTAGGGATTAAGTATCAGACACCTTTAAATTTTTGAAATTCTTTCCTATATTCTTATGAGGGTTGGGAAGCCCTTTGCGTTAAGCAAATGCGAGGAAAGAAAAATGGAAAATAGAAATATAATTTTCGGTGGTGCGATTGTCGTTGCCATCATTGTTGCTGCGCTAACATCATCTGGTGGTGACAGCAGTGATGGAACCAGTGTGAAAGTTCGTTACTCTTCAGATAATAAAGGTTGGTATTCAAATTCCAATGTGCACTTTAAGGGTAAAGAAATTCAGTGCAATGAAGGGCAAACAATCACAGTTACCCATGATGATGGCTCTGAAACCGTTATCACTTGCGATTAATTATTCAAAACGATCAGGCAGATGATCATCTTCAACGAGGTCGCTAAAGCGAGTTGATGATTTATCGAAGGCTAGATGCACGGTCCCTACGGGGCCGTGACGCTGCTTACCAATAACAAGCTCTGCCTTGCCGTATAGCGCTTCCATTTCTGCTTGCCACGCCAGGTGTTTTTCCTGATCTGCCTGAGAAGGTTCATCTTTTTCTTTATAGTATTCCTCACGGAATACGAACATCACCATATCCGCATCCTGCTCAATCGAACCAGATTCCCGAAGATCAGAGAGCATTGGGCGTTTGTTCTCACGTTGCTCCACGGTACGGCTAAGCTGTGAAAGTGCGATTACAGGAACATGAAGTTCTTTTGCTAAACCTTTGAGACCACGTGTGATTTCGGAGATTTCCTGCACACGGTTTTCACTGCCGCCTTTATTACTACCCCGAAGTAGCTGTAGATAATCGACCACAATCAGCCCTAGATTATGTTGACGTTTCAGGCGGCGTGAACGTGTACGCAAACCAGCAATGGTAAGAGCAGGGGTATCGTCAATAAAGAGTGGTAGATCTTCCAAGATCATGGCAGCGCGTGCAATTGCCTCAAACTGACCTTCATCAAGATTACCCTGACGCATCTGGTGAGACTGGATGGGGTCTGGTCCGTCATAGTGACGGTTAGATACGTCCGATAGAATACGTGCGGCAAGCTGATCGGCTGACATCTCCAAGCTGTAGAAACATACTACGGCACCTTTTGATTTATCTTCATTCCCTGCTTCTTTATCCTGCATATAGCGCTCTGCTGCGTTATAGGCGATATTTGTTGCAAGCGATGTTTTACCCATCGCAGGACGACCAGCAAGAATCACAAGGTCAGAATTGTGAAGACCACCGATTTTGTCATTAAGTTGGGTCAGGCCTGTTGTTACACCAGATAGGCTATCTGGGTCTTTATAGGCACTCTCAATATTTTCTACAGCAACGCGTACAGCTTTTGAGAAAGACTGTGCACCCGTTTCCGCCTGGCCCATTTCCGCAAGATCAAACAGCTGTTTTTCAGCGTCTGAAATCTGCTCTGTGGCTTCAGCGTCAACGGGTGCATCGTACGCATCGTTTACCATCCGCTCCCCGATCTGAATAAGCGCGCGGCGCATTGCCAAATCATAGATGGTACGACCGTAATCTTCAGCGTTAATGATGGTTGCTGCAGATGCTGCGAGGCGCACCAAATACTGGGCACCCCCTACATCAGTAAGCGCTTCATCACTATCAAAATAGGGTTTTAGCTTAACAGGATCAGCAATCTGGTTTTTATCCATCAACTTAAGAACGGATTCGTAAATGCGCGCATGAACAGGTTCAAAGAAGTGTTCAGGTTCGAGAAAGCCTTGTACTTTTTGCGCAGCTTCGTTGTTTACGAGAATTGAACCAAGGAGTGCTTGTTCTGCTTCAAGGTTATGAGGTGCCTGACGGTAATTAAGCTCATCATTGTGCTCTGTATCGTTTGCTACATCGCCAATTAGTGCTTCCATCGGGCTTACCTTCCAACGTTGAGGGTCTCAAACAGGCGTGCCAACATAATTGGATTGCTGATCAGCGCAACTCTTTTGTGCACTTTTTTCACGTTGTTTTTTCCACAGGTGGATAACTATGGGGATAAGTTACGCTCTGAACGCATATAAAAGAAAAGGCGACCCAAAGGCCGCCTTCTCATAATAGATATAATAAGAAGAATTACTCTTCAGTAGTTTCTTCTTCTGCAGCTTCTTCAGTTGTTTCTTCAGAAACTTCAGTCTCTTCTTCAGCAGCGAATTCAGCTTCAGCGTCGAAATCTTCTTCTTCAGTGTTTGAAGTAACAGCTGCACCTGTTTCGAACTGCATCTCAGCTTCTTCAGCAGAGCGTGCAATGTTCACAACAACAGTTACAGATACTTCTGGGTGAAGTGAAAGAACAACGTCGTGCAGACCAAGAGTTTTAATCGCGCGATCAAGAACAACTTGGTTACGGGAAACCTTAACGCCTGCTTCAGCAACAGCTTCAGCGATGTCACGTGAAGATACTGAACCGTACAGCTGGCCACTTTCACCAGCAGAACGGATCATGATAACTTTAAGATCAGCGATCTTAGCAGCTACAGCTTCAGCTTCAGTTTTGCGTTCTAGGTTTTCAGCTTCTAGGCGTGCACGGTCTGCTTCGAATGCAGCTTTGTTAGCTTCTGTTGCACGAAGAGCTTTCTTCTGTGGCAACAGGAAGTTACGAGCAAAGCCGTCTTTTACGCTTACAACATCGCCCATCTGGCCGAGTTTCGCAACGCGTTCTAGTAGGATAACTTCCATTTTAGGACTCCTTTGCGTGAGCGATTATTGAACGATGAAAGGCAACAGAGCGATGTTACGTGCGCGCTTGATCGCTTTCGCTAGCTCACGTTGTTTCTTTGCAGATACAGCAGTGATACGGCTAGGAACGATTTTACCACGCTCAGAAACATACTTCTGAAGCAGCTTTACGTCTTTGTAATCAATTTTTGGTGCATTTTCGCCAGAAAACGGGCAAGTTTTACGACGACGGAAGAATGGACGACGAGCAGCCATTAGTTAGACTCCCTTTTTGGACCACGGCCTTCACCACGTGGGCGACGGTTGTCTTTGTCTGCTTTAGAGCGAAGAACGATCGATTGACCTTCCTCAAGCTCTTCAACGCGAATTGTCATGAAACGCATTACATCTTCGTGTAGGCGTGCCTGACGCTCCATCTCAGCTACAGCTGCGTGTGGTGCGTCGATGTTCAGAAGAACATAGTGACCCTTGCGATTCTTTTTGATTTTGTAGGCTAGGTTCTTAAGACCCCAGTATTCGCTCTTGGCGATTTTGCCTTCGTTCTCTTCGATAATCTTAGAGAAGTCAGCAGTAATGCTTTCCACTTGCGACGCGCTAATGTCTTGGCGCGCAATGAAAACATGCTCGTATAAAGCCATGTTTAACTCCTATGTGCTGATCGCTCTCCCACCACCATGGTAAAGGAGCCTCCAGCTCGCTTCAAAAATCTGTATTCTCTGGTACCTTATGAACTAGGTCCGTGAATAAGACGCGCCTCTATAACGCTGCTGTGGCGGAAAAGCAAGTGAAAGCTAGCTATGCATAAATATTTTACGTTAAATGCTTGCCTTTACCTTACGGCCTATGCCAAACCGCCATTTAAAGTTTGAGGCTTTTGGAGGACAAAATGACCCGAGCACTCGTATTTCCTGGACAAGGAAGTCAGTTTGTAGGCATGGGAAAATCCCTTGCTGAGGCTTATGAGCCTGCACGTTTGGTATTTGAAGAAGTAAATGATGCGCTTTCGCAAGATCTATCAAAGATCATGTGGGAAGGCCCAGAAGACGAATTACGTCTTACGGAAAATACTCAACCAGCATTGATGGCTGTTTCTATGGCCGTTATTCGCACATTGGAAGATGGCGGCGTGAAAGTGGCTGAAGTTGCAAGCCACGTTGCTGGCCACTCTCTTGGCGAATATTCAGCGCTGGCAGCAGCTGGTGCATTCTCTATTGCTGATACGGCGCGCCTATTAAAGCTTCGTGGTCAAGCAATGCAGCGCGCGGTACCTGTAGGCGAGGGCGCTATGGCGGCCATCCTTGGTCTTTCTATGGAAGACGTAAACACAGTTGTAGAGGCTGCGAGCCAAGGTGAGGTTGTTGTATCGGCAAATGATAATGCTGACGGACAAGTTGTCGTATCAGGCCATAAAGCCGCTGTTGAACGCACAATTGAGCTTGCAAAGGAAAAAGGCGCAAAGCGCGGTATGCTTCTTCCTGTATCAGCGCCATTCCATTGTCCGCTAATGAAACCAGCAGCAGATGAAATGAAAGCTGCGCTTGCTGAAGTAACTATTGAGCGTCCATGCGTTCCAGTGATTGCTAACGTACTAGCCGCTCCAGTGAGCGAACCTGAGGGAATCGCTAATCTTCTTGTTGAGCAGGTTACCGGTTCTGTTCGCTGGCGTGAGAGTGTTGCCTCAATGTCGTCACTTGGTATCGACACGGTGGTTGAAATTGGTGCAGGGAAAGTTCTATCAGGGCTAGCGCGCCGTATTGATCGTTCGCTGTCTACTGCTAATATTCAGGAACCAGCAGATATTGAAGCGTTTACAAGCGCTCTTTAGACTATAGGGAATATTCATGTTTGATTTAACAGGTAAAAAAGCACTGGTAACTGGCGCAACAGGCGGAATTGGTGCCTCGATTGCTAAAATGCTTCACGCTGCTGGCGCTGAAGTTGTTGTTTCCGGTACTCGTGCCGAGAAACTTCAGGATCTGGCAAGCGAGCTTGGTGAACGTGTTCATGTAATCGCAGCAAACCTTTCAGACCGAGAGAGCGTTGACCAGTTGGCAAAAGATGCAGCTGCGGCAATGGGGGGCGTTGATATCCTTGTAAATAATGCAGGTATCACAAAAGATAACCTCGCGATGCGTATGAAGGATGAAGATTGGGATTCTGTAATGCAGGTGAACCTCGAAAGTTCATTCCGCCTTATGAAGGGCGTAATGCGCGGCATGATGAAATCTCGCTGGGGCCGTATGGTTAACATCACTTCTGTAGTTGGTGTTACAGGTAATCCAGGGCAGGCGAACTATTGTGCATCAAAAGCTGGTATGATTGGTCTTTCCAAATCTATGGCACAGGAAGTTGCATCTCGCGGCATTACTGTGAACTGTGTAGCTCCTGGTTTTATTGCGACACCAATGACTGATGTGCTGACAGACGAGCAAAAAGGCGCAATTACAGCTGGAATTCCATCAGGTGAACTAGGTGCGCCAGAAGATATTGCATCTGCGGTCTTGTATCTTGCAAGTAATGAGGCCAAATATGTGAACGGTCAAACTCTCCACGTAAATGGCGGTTTGGCAATGATTTAACCGTGGTTTGCATTTTTGCAGACCATATTTTCGTAACATAGGCTTCTCAAACAGTTGAAACTATGTTACGAGCACCCCGATGCACATGGTTTTATATATTTTTTAATGAATGACTATGTGATATGTGGGGTTTTACTCAAGGGTTAATAACCCCTATTAATCAGTGTTAAGAACGAGGAAAAGAGCAATGAGCGATATTGCCGATAAGGTGAAAAAAATTGTAGTCGAGCACCTAGGTGTAGAAGACGATAAAGTAACCGACACTGCTAGTTTTATTGATGACCTTGGCGCAGATAGCCTGGACACTGTTGAGCTGGTGATGGCGTTCGAAGAAGAGTTTGGTATCGAGATTCCAGACGATGCAGCTGAAAAAATTCAGACTGTAAAAGACGCTATCGAGTTTATTAGCGCGAATTCCTAAGCTGGGACTGGATTTCAGCACGGGCAACAGCTTGGCCAGTTTAGGTTAGGCTGTTGCCCTTTTTACTTTTCTGTCAGTTTACGGGCTGAATGATAGAATAAGGATCGCTCCATGAGACGAGTTGTTGTAACCGGATTGGGTATGGTGTCACCACTGGCAAGCAGTGTTGACGGAACTTGGAAACGGTTGATTGAAGGTCAATCAGGCGCGGGCAATATTAGTTTGTTCGACGCAACTGATTATCCTTGTAAAGTTGCCTGCGAAGTAACGCTGGGTGACGGTTCAAACGATACATTTAATCCTGATGATTGGATGTCTCCAAAAGATCAGAAGCGCGTTGATAACTTTATTGTATTCGGCATGGCGGCCGCAATACAGGCTGTCCGGGATGCTGGATGGGAAGAGCCAGGCGAAGAAGAGTGCCTTCGTACAGGTGTAATGATTGGTGCTGGTATTGGCGGCCTTAAATGGATTTCGGATACATCTCTTGTTCTGAAAGAAAAAGGTATTCGCCGTGTAAGCCCTCACTTTATCGCTGGCTCTATTATTAACCTTGCGTCCGGTAACGTATCTATTAAGTACGGTTTCAAAGGGCCAAACCATGCAGCTGTAACAGCTTGTTCTACTGGTGCTCACTCTATTGGTGATGCTGCACGTCTCATCGCGCTTGATGATGCAGATGTGATGGTTGCAGGCGGTGCAGAAGCATCAATTTGTGAAATTGGCATGGCCGGCTTCAGCCAGGCACGTGCGCTTTCTAAGAAATATAACGATACACCAGCTGCTGCGTCTCGTCCGTGGGATGAAGGCCGTGACGGTTTCGTTATGGGTGAAGGTTCAGGTGTCGTTGTTCTTGAAGAGCTTGAGCATGCTAAGGCACGTGGCGCGAAGATTTACGCTGAAGTTGTTGGTTACGGTATGTCAGGTGACGGCTATCACGTAACTGCACCAGCACCAGATGGTAACGGCGGTTTCCGTTCCATGCAGGCTGCTATGAAGCGCGCTGGCTTTGGTGTTGAAGAACTTGGTTACATCAACGCGCACGGTACATCCACACCACTTGGTGATGAGATTGAGTTTGGTGCAGTGAAACGTCTTCTTGGCGAACATGCTGGCAATATTGCGATGTCTTCAACAAAGTCTTCTATCGGCCACCTTCTTGGTGCAGCGGGAGCTGTTGAGGCAATTTTCTGTATCAAAGCGATCAATGAAAATATTGTGCCACCAACCTTGAATTTGGATAACCCTTCTGAAAGCTGTACAGGTATTGACCTTGTGGCTCATGAAGCACAAGAGCGCGATGTGAAAGCTGCGCTTTCCAATTCCTTTGGTTTCGGCGGTACGAACGCTTCTCTCGTGATGCGTGAATACAACGGCGATTAATTAATCGTCTAAAAATTTAAAGATCGGTTTAGGGACTGTCTTTTACCTGATAAGGTAACAGTATGTTTCTGAACCGATTTTTTTATATGCTCATCTGGGCGGCAGGATTGGTGCTAGTGGCTTATGGGCTTTTTACTGGCCTATCTGGTGCGATTCTCGCACGGCCTGCAAATACCCAGACGGAAAGCTATTTTTATATTCCTGCAGGGAAGGGCAGTTTAGCTATTGCCGCGCAGGCTGAACGAGCAGGGCTTGTTGAAGAACGTTGGCAATTTCTTTTTGCTGTCAATCAGCTTGGACTGGCACGATCACTGAAAGCTGGAGAGTTTTTAATTCCAGCTGGCAGCGCTCTGAAAAACACGCTGTCAATCATTCAATCTGGCAAGACATATACAAGACGGTTGAGAATTCCTGAAGGTTCTTCGGTTGCTGAAGTTGAAAAACTTTTTTCCGAAACCCCCTGGATCGAAGGTTTCTTCCCAGAAGCTATTGAGGGCAGTTTACATCCGGAAACTTATTTTTATGAACGAGGTGATAGTGCGGGAGAGATTGTTAACCGCATGCAAGCGAAGCAGCGCGAGTTGTTACTGGAACTTTGGAAGAATAGAGACCCTGCGGTTGAGCTCAAATCACCTGAGGAGGCACTAAATCTAGCTTCTATTGTTGAGAAGGAAACGGGGCAAAAGGGCGAGCGGAAACTGGTTGCAGCTGTTTTTCATAACCGACTTAAAAAAGGTATGCGACTGCGTTCAGACCCAACAGTGATTTATGGCCTAACGGGTGGATTACCTTTAGGCCGGCAATTACTACGCAGCGATATCAGGCAGTATTCCGATTATAATACCCATAGAATTAATGGCTTGCCGCCAACCCCTATAGCTAATCCTGGCGAAGCCTCAATCCATGCGGTTCTTAATCCAGCAAAGGTTCCGTATTTATATTTTGTGGCTGATGGCACAGGGGGGCATGCTTTCGCGGTCACGCTTAAAGAGCACAATAAAAATGTAGCCAAATGGCGAAAAATAAGAGATAGCAAGAGCTAGCGAATATTGCAGCTTGCAAAACAATTGAAGGGATAAACATGCCACTTAACAGCATGACAGGCTTTGCCAGAGGTGCAGGGGCTGCCGTAGGGCATACATGGAACCTTGAAATCAAAAGCGTTAACAATAAAGGGCTTGATGTGCGTATGCGCTTTCCAAGCTTTCTTGATGGTTTTGATTTAGAAGCAAAAAAGATTGTTGGCCAACATTTAACGAGGGGCTCGGTTTTTGTATCTCTGTCTGTTGAGGCAGAAGATAACGATGGCGCCTTCGTTGTAAATGAGGATCGCCTTAAAACACTTCTTTCAGTTGCCGGGAAATATGCAAACGAAGATGGAATTAATCCAGCTTCTTTAGACGGGCTGCTAGCGATTAAAGGTGTTGTTGACCTAGCAAGTAAAGAGCTTTCGGAAGATGAAAGGAAGGTTCTGGAAAAAGAACTTAGGGTGAGCTTGGTTGAAACGCTTGAAGAGCTTAAGGCTAGCCGTGCAGATGAAGGCGCACGTATGGCTGAATTTCTTGAAGCTCAGATGGATGAAATTGAGCGCTTGAAAGATAGTGTTAAAGCTATGTCAGGCGATCGCGTGATTGCTATGAATGAACGCTTTAAAACGCAGCTTGAAAAGTTAACCGGCGCTGATAAGCCTATTTCTGAAGAACGTTTAGCTCAGGAAATTGCGGTTATCGCCGTAAAGGCTGATATTCAGGAAGAAATAGACAGGCTTGAAAGTCACATTGATGAAGCGCGAGCACTTCTTAAGGAAAGTAAGCCTGTAGGGCGCCGACTCGATTTTCTATGTCAGGAATTTAATCGTGAAACCAATACTCTTTGTTCCAAATCTGGGGATGCAAAGCTAACAAAAGTAGGTATTGATCTAAAAACTGTGATAGATCAGTTCCGTGAACAAATTCAAAATATTGAATAAATAGGGTCAGGGATGCCACAACAATTTATCAATAAACGTCGAGGGTTAATGCTCGTATTGTCTTCACCATCGGGCGCGGGGAAAACAACGCTTACACGCCGGTTGCTTGCTGAAGACGGTGACATGACTATGTCTGTTTCGGCGACAACACGTGAAGCGCGTCCTGGTGAGGAACATGGTAAAGACTATTATTTTGTGACCCACGAACGTTTTCAGGACATGATTGAGAACAATGAACTTCTTGAACACGCAATTGTTTTCGGAAATCGCTACGGCACACCTCGTGGCCCTGTGACAGAGGCACTACAGGAAGGCCGTGATGTTATTTTTGATATCGATTGGCAGGGTACTCAGCAGTTGATGTCTAGCTCTCGTGCTATTGATTTGGTACGTATTTTTATTCTTCCGCCATCTATTGCAGCTTTGGAAAAACGTCTTAAAGCTCGTGGTCAGGATAGCGAAGAAACCGTTGCTAAACGCATGGAGCAAGCCGAAAGCGAAATCAGTCACTGGGCAGAATATGATTATGTACTGGTAAATGATGACCTTGAACAAACATACGAAGACCTGAAAGCTATTATTCGAGCGGAAAGATACCGCCGTGAGCGTCGACCGGGTATGTCCGAGTTCGTGAGAAGCTTGATGGAAGAACGTATGGGGTCTTCTGATACAGCTGCAGAATAGATGAATTAGGCGCGCATTTCGCCGTATATGCGCGCTAGCCTTACAAATTCCTCAACAGAAACAGTTTCTGCTCTTCGTGTTTCTTCAATATCTGCAGCATTTAATAGTTCAGCCGCATCTACATCCAAGCCTTTCATGCTGGCCCGAAGCATCTTACGGCGTTGACCGAAGGCTTTTTCAACCACTTTTTCCAAATGCGCGAGTTTTACGGTGCTATCCATTGATTCTGTTGGTTCGAAATGAATGATGGCACTAGCTACCTTTGGTGGTGGTGTAAAGGCAGCTGCGGGTACATTCATTGCAATTTTCACTTTGCCTCGCCACTGCGCCAGTACTGAAAGCCTTCCATAAGCCTTGGTGTTTGGCTGAGCAACAATTCGCTCTGCTACTTCTTTTTGGAACATCAACGTTAGTGAAGCGTACCACGGTTTCCATTCATCAACGGTTAGCCATTTGATGAAAAGAAGTGTTCCAACGTTATAGGGCAGGTTAGATGCGATGCGCGCGATTTCGCCTCCTTTTGGAGCAAGAAGCGCGAATTCATCCATCTCCATTGCATCGCCTTCAATGACCTTAAGGGCACCATCATAGGCTGCCGAAACTTCTGCAAGCGCAGGTAGGCAGCGTTTATCCATTTCAACGGCGACAACGCGCTTTGCGCCATTGGCGAGCAACCCTCGAGTAAGGCCGCCTGGGCCCGGTCCTACCTCGTAAATAACACTATCTGATAGATCCCCGGCAATTCTTGCAATCTTACCTGTCAGGTTTAAATCCAAAAGGAAGTTCTGGCCGAAAGACTTTTTGGCACGCAGATCAAATTCATTGATAACTTCACGGAGCGGAGGGATTGTATCAGTCATGGTTCAATTGCCTTGCAGTCATTTCTTCCGCCATTTTAATTGCCGCTAGCATACTATCAATCCGAGCTATATTTTTCCCTGTTAATTCAAGTGCCGTACCATGATCTGGTGAGGTGCGGATGAAAGGTAAACCCAGTGTTATATTCACACCGCCCCAGAAATCTACGGTTTTGATCGGAATGAGAGCTTGATCATGGTACATACAAAGAACAGCGTCATACTTGGAACGAGCTTCAGCGTGGAAGAGGGTATCAGCTGGGAGAGGATCACTCACATCAACGCCGTGATCTCTAAGCTCCCATATGGCAGGCATGATGTGAGTTGCCTCTTCCATCCCTATAGTGCCGTTTTCACCAGCGTGCGGATTAAGGCCTGCAACCGCTATCTTTGGCTGCTCAATACCAAAGCGATATTTTAAGTCTTGGGCGGTGACCAGCCCCACATGTACGATCTTATTTGCTGTCAGCTGTTTAGCTACGTCCTTGAGCGGAATGTGAATGGTTACAGGTACAACACGTAAATCCTGTGCCGCCAACATCATAACCGAATGATCATCTTTTTTTCCCGAAAGACGGGCGAGAAATTCGGTATGCCCTGGGGCATCAAAGCCTGCGCTATATAACGCAGCTTTATGAATGGGAGCCGTAACAATACCAGACACCTTATTTGAAAGTGCCAATTCTGTAGCCAGTTCAATAGAGTTAATAACTGCTTGGCCATTAGCAGGATTAAGTTCCCCAAGCTTTATTGGTGTAGCTGTTTCAATATTGAGTACAGGTAGCGCGCTTTCGAAAACACTACCGGCCTTAGATACATCATCAATAACTTCGGTAGGTGTCGTTTTGGAAGCTTCTGATATCGCGTCTGGTGAACCAATCATACAAAAAGGCAAGAGTTTATTATCTCGCCGTTTTTCCCATATGCGAGCAATTAGCTCTGGGCCAACACCAGAAGGCTCGCCCATGGTTATAGCAAGCGGTTTATGTTGTTGAGCTGTTTTCATCGAGGTTTAGCGGTAATCAATAATGGCGTCGCGTCTAAGGTCGCGAAGATAACGACGGCCCATCATTGCTAGGCGTTGTTGCTCAATCTGATTCATGATTTGATCGAAATCGGGTTCCTGAACCTGTGGTGCTCTTTTGTCGCAAACGACAAGTACACGCCAGCCATCGTCCATTTTCATCATATCAGTGGCACCGCCGGCATCAAGAGCTTCAACTTTGGTGCGAATTTCACCTTGCAGAGCGCGTAGACGAAGCGCGCCAATTTCAACACGTCCATCAGCACCGGCTGAGGTAGCAATTGTGTCTATACTAGTGCAATCAACCGTTCCTGTGTGAAGGTTTTGTACTGTAGTTTCAAACTGAGTTGCAAGCGCTGTATCTGCGACTTTTTCCGTAGAAAGGTGTAACTGCCGAATATCTACTTCTGTATCGAGAGGGTCGGCCACTAAAACACGACGACGATCACCAAGGCCAAGAATAGCAAAGCCGCCGGCAGTTCTAACAGGATCAGAAATTTTCCCAACGTCTAAACCTTCAACGATGCCGGCATAGTCGTCGTTCATGCTATCGACTGTTATCCAGCCAAGATCACCACCAACAGCCGCAGAAGGTGAACTGGAAAGCTGTTTTGCTATTTCATCAAATTTAGCGCCTGCGCGAAGGCGTTCAACAATTTGCTCGGCATTTGATTTAATGCTGGCTTCCTGTTCAGGGGTGTTTACATCAAAAACAATTTCATTTAGGCGATATTCAAATTTACCTCGGTTATCGCGAATTTTTTGAATGCGAGCTTCTACTTCTTCATCTGACACAGATACGAAGGAGCCTAAGCGACCTTCAACGAGCTGTGACCAAGCTACTTCAGCTTCCATTTGTTTTTGCATAGAGCGTTTACTTGAGCCGATACTTGTTAACGCTGAAGCAAATTGATCTGCTGTTTGGCCAACGCCTTGGGCACGGCGGGCAAAAAAGTCATCCAATTGTTCAGCAGCTATGACAAGATCAACTGTTGCAGCTTCTTGAAGTTGAAGGCGTTCATCAATCATAGTTCTTAGAACTTGTTCACGCACCTTAAGAAATTCTTCCTGTGTGTTTACCCCACCAGAAAGCGCAATCACCAAGCGTAAACGCTGATCAATATCAAATGAAGAAATAGGTTCGTCATTCACTAACACTTCGATGCTATTCACAGCTTGTTGAGCGGAAACTCCCATGGTCAGCGCTACACATACTGCGCTTCCTAAAACTGTATTCTTTACAAGTTTTTTAGTTTTTTTAATCACTCTAATATTGCCCAACTGTTACTGCGATTGATCAGTTTAAATCTGTTTAAAGCGTTTTAGCGCCTTTTGTGACAAGACACTACCCTAAATTAATCAATTTTATCCGAAACATAATTGATGTTCCTGGTTCAATATCTCTGTCTCTGGTGAAGGTTTCTCTCCACCGTAAGCCAAGTTGAATACATTCATTCTGGTATTCTACACCAAGGCTATACTCAAGATTACCGCTTCCTTCATCAATAAGTTCATTTGTAATTCTATCTGGAATTTCGGCACCTTTAAGGCGGCGAGAAAAACTGCCAGTCAATTTCCAGTTTGTATTGAAGTTATAGAAGCCACTTGCTCTGACTTCTTCTCGGTCTTCCCGGTTTAAGGATGTCAGTTCCCGGTTGAGCTTCAAGTACCCAACGCGAAGTGAAGCATTTTCATCACCAAAGGTTACATCAATTTCATTTCTTCTAAATGAAAAACTCTTATCATCCAATCGATACCGATGCTCAAGATCAATCCAGCCCTTGTAATTGATATTGGTTCGACCGACGATATCTGAACTGTCACCTTCCAGACCTGCTCCATCCGCCAATACCACGTCTGTGCTGTCTATTCTTAAGCTTTGACCAAGAACAATATCAGTACTTAAATCGCCTGTTTCATAGCGCCACTTGAGGCCATAGGTAACTCGGCTTCCTTCTTCCCAGAGGTCGAAACCCGATGTGCGATCAGAAGAAAATAGATTTACGTCATTAAGTTCGAAAGCTCTACTATCCTCATTTACGATGCTGTTTGGTGTGCCTCTGCGAGGAGATAGAGTAACTTCTAAGATTGGTTCTAGAGTTTGCGTACTATCACCACTGTGTTTAACAAGGGGCCAGCTAACTGTGCCAGTTACGCGTGCTAGATTGCGCCACTCGCTTGAAGATGCCCCAAAGTTACCTGCAAATTCGGTTTCATCAGGTTGAGCTACATCGTCTACATTATATAAATCAGATCGTACGAGCGCTTCTGTGTCAAAAATAAAACCTTTCGGCGTTACCCAGCGTTTTTCCCATTTTGCTGAAAGCGAAAGGCGCTGAGTATCAAGACCGTCTGTTCTATGAAGAGCTAGGGCATTTCCTTGTACGCTTAAAGTACCTCCCAAAGGTTTGAATGGGGCTACATATTCAGCGTCAATTAGTGGCAGTGCATGCCCTGTTAAACCAGCGACATCTTCGATACGAAGTCCCTGGAAAGCCAGAGCGCGGCTCGAAATATATGAAAGTCCAAAGAAACCCTCTAATAGATACTCGCTGGTTAACGTATCAGCATCTGAGATATCATATCTTCTTAGGTAAGTATCATCTGATGCCCAGTTAACCTTAAGGGAAGAACGCCAATTTTTTGTATGGTTATAACTGCCGTCCGCTGCGATATGTCCGCGAAACTCTTTTCTGGTGTTAAGTGGATCGGTGAGGTCTTCATTTCCTGTACGAGCAATACTGCCTCTGGTGATACTGCCACCAATAGAATATCTACCATTTCTAAGATGATGGCGATATTCGGACTGTAGAACGAAGCCTTCACGTGTTGTGTAAATAGGTTTAACCGTGATGTCCTGACTATCATTAAATACATGATAGTAGGGAACACCTATATAGAAACCCAAGTTGCGCGTAGTTTGGATGTCGAGCGGTAAAACTCCACTAGCTTTATCGACTGTAGGATCAGGATGTGAGAAATAGGGTGTCCAAAGAATAGGCAGTCCAAATACTTCCAGAATTGCATCTTCATAATAAAGCCGCTTCTTTTCTTTATCGTGGACCACCTTTACTGCTTTGATTTGCCATAAGGGCGCTTCTGGCTTTTCTTCGGACTCCAGACAAATTTTACAAGGGCTATAAACAGCTCTCTTAAGAACAGTTTGTCCGTTTGTATCATCTTTGGTTCCCGAAACTGCTCGAACCTGCGCGCCGTCTGCCATTAAAAGCCGGATATCTTCTACAAAAGCTTTTTGAAGGGAATCCTGAAGTTCCATCTGAGGTGCGAAAACACGGTCACCATTGGGAGAGGTTAAGGTAACAGCACCATAGGCATGGCCGATACCTGTTTTCTCGTTATAAACAACTTCCCCTGCAGTAAGGGTATATCCGTCGCGTTGGATAAGGACGTGCCCAATTGCTCGCACAACACCTGTGTCTTGGTTGTAAGTAAGTTGATCTGCGGCGAAATCGATCTTCTTTTCTTCAGTAACCTCTTGGACTTTAACCTCTGCAGCATAAACTGGACTAGAGGCTGCCAAAGCAATCAAAAGCGCTGACTGTGAAACCAATGACATAAATAACCCTGTGCATCATTTTATTGTTGAGGTTTTGATAGACGCAAAGAGCCTGAACCGCAACGCGCAAAAACCAATGATGGATAAAAACTCACGCTTTGTCATATGGAATTATGGCTTTTTCGAGGGGCAGAGCTTGCCAAGATCGAAAAATAGAGGCAAATAATGCACTAAAGGGCAATGAGATTGTCTCGTCTCGCACAGATAATAAAAGAGGAATCCCATGAAGGTTTCATTTGATAAACTAGCACTACCTGAAAATGGTGCACTCGTAATTTTGGCTGAAAAAGATGCTCCATTCACTGGTCTTGCTGCGGAAGCAGATAATGCTGTGTCAGGTGCACTTTCGAAGGCAAAGGATGTATCCAATTTTACGGGTGCTGCAGGGCAGGTTAAAGAGATCATCGCTCCTGCTGGGCTGGCAGTTGAGCGCGTTGTGCTGCTTGGTCTTGGTGATAAGGGGATTGATTCTAATTACTCAGGCCTGACAACAGGTGCAACTGTTGTATCAACACTTCTTAATAGTGGATCAGAAACCGCAACTGTGATTGCGTCGGATGATGACGCAGTAGCAATTGCTGAAGGTGCGCTTCTCCGTTCTTACCGTTTTGATAAATACCGCACCAAAGAACCTGAAAGCAAAAAGCCAACGCTTAAGACTATTATTGTTGCGACAGGAAATCCTGATGCAGCTGCTGAGGCTTTCTTGGAGCGTGAGCGTGTGATTGACGGTGTGTTTATGACACGTGATCTGGTTTCTGAACCTGCAAACATTCTACACCCAGAAAGTTTTGCAGATGAAATTACAAGCTTGAGCGATCTTGGTGTGGAAGTGGAAGTGCTTGGTGAAGCTGAAATGGCTGAATTGGGTATGAATGCGCTTCTGGGTGTTGGTCAGGGTTCTGATAAAGAGAGTAAGCTCGTTATCATGCGCTGGAATGGCGGTAATGAGGGAGATCAGCCTCTCGCATTCGTTGGTAAAGGCGTAACATTTGATACTGGTGGTATCTCGCTTAAACCGGGCGAGGGTATGGAGCAGATGAAATGGGACATGGGCGGCGCAGGAACCGTTGTAGGTCTCATGAAAGCTCTCGCTGGCCGTAAAGCAAAAGCAAATATTGTTGCTACCGTTGGTTTGGTTGAAAATATGCCGTCTGGCAATGCGCAGCGCCCAGGCGACGTTGTTACAAGCATGTCTGGTCAGACTATAGAAATCTTGAACACTGACGCAGAAGGCCGCCTCGTTCTTTGTGATGCCATCTGGTATACGCAGGATAAATATAAGCCGAAGTTCATTATTGATCTTGCAACACTCACTGGTGCAATCATTATTTCGTTGGGTAATGAATATGCGGGTATCTTCTCTGACAGTGACGAACTTTCTATGCAGCTTTCTGCGGCAGGAAGCCAAACAGGTGACAAAGTTTGGCGTATGCCAATCCATGAAAACTATGACAAGATGATCAACTGTGATATCGCAGATATGAAAAATATCGGTGGCCGTGCAGCTGGTTCTATTACCGCAGCACAGTTCCTCAAGCGTTTCACCAATGATGTACCTTGGGTGCACATTGATATCGCAGGTACTGTATGGTCGGAAAAGGACCTGCCTCTGAGCGCGAAAGGCGGAACGGGCTTTGGTGTTCGTCTTCTAGACCGTTTCGTAGCAGATAACTACGAAGGCTAAGATAAGTGGCGGAGATCAGATTTTATCATTTACAAAGGCAGAGCCTCGAAGAGGCGCTGCCGAAACTGATGGAGAAAGTCCATCAGGCTGGTCTCCGCGCAATTATCAAAGCTGAAAACAAAGCGCTTGTTGATACGCTCGATAAAGCGCTTTGGACATATGATGCGAACAGTTTTATCCCGCATGATAAGGACGGCTGCAAACACCCGGCAGAGCAGCCAGTTTTCCTTACGATAACAGATGAAAACCCAAATGATGCAAATGCCTTAGTGCTGATTAACGCAGCTTCATATGAGAAGATCGAGAAGTTTGATCGTTGCCTCTATATGTTTGATGGCAGGGATGAAACGATTGTGTCTCAGGCGCGAACCGACTGGAAGGCATATAAGGAACTTGGGCTAGAAATGTCTTATTGGCAGCAACGGGAAAATGGTGGCTGGGAACAAAAAGCCTGATTGTTATGCATTATAAACATCCAAAGTTACCTTATTATATTTCAACAGATTATTCCGAGTTTGATACATCCAAGATGATCAAGTGGCTCAGCGAAGACGCTTATTGGTCAACTGGTGTTCCATTTGAAGTTATGCACCGCGGTTTCAGCAATTCGCTGGCCTTTGGTGTGTTTCAGGCGAGCGGAAACCTCGTAGGCATTGCTCGAATGATTACAGACAGAGCAACCTTTGCATATCTTGCCGATGTATATATGGACCCTGACCATAGAGGTAAGGGGCTGGGTGAGTGGTTGATGGAAATTATAATGGCGCACCCAGACCTTCAGGGGCTAAGAAGAATGATGCTGGCGACCTCTGATGCTCATGGCCTCTATGAAAAATTAGGTTTTGGCAAGGTTAGTAAAACGGATGAGCGCCTGATGGAAATCGTGCGGCCGGATATCTACAAAAACGATTAATTACCCTTTTTTTACCAGTTTCCTTTATTCTTAATCTCAGGCTCAGAGGGATGTAATAAAAAGAATAAAGGATAATCCCGTGCGCGCTGTTGCTCGTTTTCTAGGCTTAGTAGCCTTTACCTATATAGCTATAGCTTCCTATATGTATTGGTATCAGGAAGACCTTATCTTTCATCCAGTGCCTGTTGAAGAGGGTTACGATTACGCATTCTCCACCCCCACCGAAGATATATGGCTGCCTCATGAGAAAGGCAGGTTACATGGTGTTTTGTTCAAAAACATTTCAGATGCAAGAGGGGTGGTTTTGTATTTTAAAGGGAACTTTGGAAACATAAGTTTTTCAGAGCGGCAGGCACATGTTTTCATGCGGTTAGGTTATGATGTAATTGCTATGGACTATCGCGGATCAGGTAAGAGTATTGGTCCACTTTCTGAAAAAGTTCTGCTTCAGGATGCTGAACGCTGGTACGATTGGGCATCGGATCGCTATGGCGATAATCATGTACGAGTAGTGGGGTATTCGCTAGGAACTACGTTCGCTAGTCATGTGGCTGCAGTGAAGCAGGTAGCCCATACCATATTACTTGCACCGATGAAATCTATTGAGGATATCGCAGCGCACCGTTACCCGCTTCTTCCTTCATTCCTAACGCGTTATCCATTAAGGTCTTATGAAAAATTAAAGCAAGCTGTGGGGCAGGTAATAATTTACCACGGAACCAATGACCGAGTTGTGCCGTATGCTTCAGGAGCTGCACTTGGAGAGGTTCTTGATCATAACGACCGTTTTTTAACGATAACCGGAGGCACACACTATGATCTGCTCACAAGAGGTGAGGTGCTCGCCGATATTCGAAGCCGTTGGTAGATTAAACGTCGAACTCGCTCTGTTTTTCTGCGTAGGTTTCTTCGGCTTCCATCCAAGCTGTTTCAGCCTGTTCAATCTTTTTTTCAAGCTCAGAAGCTTTCAAGCTTAAGTCCGCAACTCTATTTTCATTCCCCGCCTCATATAGAGCCGGATCACCTAGCTTTTTATCAATGAGAGTTTTTTGGTCTGTTAGTTTTTCCAACTGAGTCTCCGCCTTCTCTACCGCACGGCGGAAGGGGGCTAGTTTTCTTCTTGCCTCGGCTGCGTTTTGGCGCGCTGCCTTTCTGGTGTCGGCTTGTTTTTCTCCACGCTTCTCTGCGCGCTCACCAGCACGAAGCTTAAGCAGATGCTGTTTGTAATCTTCGAGATCACCTTCAAAACGCTTCACATCACCATCTTCAACAAGCCAAAGACGGTCTACACAGGCCTCTACCAAGTGCCGGTCGTGGCTAATAAGGAGTACAGCCCCATCATAATCATTGATGGCATGAATAAGAGCTTCGCGGCTATCAATATCCAAATGGTTGGTTGGCTCATCGAGAATAAGGAGTTGGGGCTTTTCAAAAGTTGCGAGTGCAAACATAAGTCGCGCTTTTTCCCCACCTGACAAGCTTTCGACTGGGCGATCAGCTTTATCAATACCAAACCCAAACCCTCCGAGGCGTGCACGTACCTTTGCCTCAATCGTATCGGGCATGAGCTTTTTTAAGTGATCAAGCGGGCTGTTTTTGGGGATGAGCTCATCAAGCTGGTGTTGTGCAAAATAGCCAATACCCAGCGTACGAGGGCGCTTTACTTTGCCGACGATGGGCTTCAGTTTATCGGCCACCAGTTTAGCGAATGTAGATTTACCGTTACCATTTGCCCCCAAGAGTGCAATCCGGTCATCCATATCAACACGGAGGTCAAGCTTTTTGAGGATCGGCTTGTTTTCTTCATAGCCAACGCTTGCTTCCTCCACAGCAATTAGAGGCGAAGAAAGCGGATCGGGCTTTGGAAACTTAAAAGGTACAGTATGTTCTTCAACCATTGTGGCAATAGGTTGCATGCGTTCGAGAGCTTTAATGCGGCTCTGTGCCTGTTTTGCCTTGCTGGCTTTGGCTTTAAAGCGGTCTACAAAGCTTTGAATATGCCTGCGCTCTGCTTCTTGTTTGGATTTAAGCGCCATTTGGCGTTCCATATTGATGCGGCGCAGTTCTTCAAATCGGTCATATCCACCTGTATAGATATTTAGTTTCTGGTTCTCAAGGTGAACAATGTGAGTGACAGCCTTATTTAAAAGGTCTCTATCATGGCTTACGATTACTACTGTGTATGGGTAAGTCTTGAGGAAGTTCTCAAGCCACATAACACCTTCGAGATCCAGATAGTTTGTTGGTTCATCAAGCAGCAGTAGGTCAGGCCTGTTAAAAAGTACGCATGCGAGAGCAACGCGCATCCGCCAGCCACCTGAATAGCTAGAGCAGGGGCGTGCTTGGGCTTCTTCATCAAAACCTAGACCAGCAAGAATTGTGGCGGCGCGGCTTTCGGCTGAATGGGCCTCAATATCAGCCAGGCGGGTATGGATGTCAGCAATACGATTTGGGTCAGTTGCAGTTTCTGCTTCAATATTTAAAGCCGTCAACTCTTTATTGGAGGCCAATACTGTTTCTAGAAGTGATTGGGGGCCGCCAGGAGCTTCCTGCCCAACATGGCCAACTGTCGCGCGTGGGCGCACCTTTATTTCACCTGTCTCGGGGCCGATTTCGCCCAGGATCATCTTCAGGAGAGTTGATTTGCCTGCACCATTTCGGCCTACAAAACCTACTTTGTGGCCTGCAGGGATGCCAACTGTCGCCTGCTCAAAAAGCACACGATCACCAATTCGATATGTGATGTCATTAATATGAAGCATGAGCGGGGAAGTATCACACCGTTTGGTTCGCTGCAATGAAGGAATATAAACTCTTTGCTATTAGATGCAGGGTTGGTTATAAGGCGCGCGAATCAAAGTTTTAACCCAACCTTCTTGAAGGGATAGTCACATGGCTGTGCAAAGAACATTTTCTATCATTAAACCAGATGCAACTAACCGTAACCTTACTGGTGCAATTAACGCGATCTTCGAAAAAGCTGGTCTACGTATCGTAGGTCAAAAGCGTATCCAAATGACTCAAGCACAAGCTGAGACATTTTACGCTGTTCACTCTGAGCGCCCATTCTTTGGTGAGCTTGTTGAGTTCATGACATCAGCGCCTGTTGTTGTTCAAGTTCTTGAAGGTGAAAATGCTGTTCTTGCACACCGTGAAGTGATGGGTGCAACAAACCCGGCAGAAGCTGCTGAAGGTACTGTACGTAAAGAATTCGCTCTTTCAATCGGCGAAAACTCTGTACACGGTTCTGACAGTGAAGAAAACGCAGCGATCGAAATCGCTCAGTTCTTCTCTGGTAACGAGATCGTTGGCTAATCAGCCAAAAAAGTTTGTCTAAGAGCTATTAGGCACGCGGTTCATTCCGCAGGAAAGGGCTACCCGATTGGGTAGCCCTTTTTAATTTTAACTATCCAATAGAGGGGAAGAAGCTGCGGCAATCTTGATTGCCTGTTTTTAAAATTGCAAAAGGTGAAATTCTGCCCCAGTTTTCTCCGATGTTCAGATGCACATCACGAACGTTAGGGACGTATGCTAGGGAATTAGGGATTCTTAAGCAGTATGCGATTTGTTCATTCTGAAAATCAGCTGTGATTGCGATCGCAACAGGGGTAATGTCTAGAACTAGATCTCTAGATAGACCCTCACCGGTAAAGGTCATTTGAAGAGGATCAAGTAGGTTTTCTCCGTCAAATGGCTCAAAATCCATGTAATCATCCATACATTCGGCTGGATCACGATAATCATAAGTTATTAAAGCGTCCTTCATTGGAGTTTCTGCAAGCCGAACACTTTGGTTGCCATTGAGACCTTTTAACTCAAGAATGAATTTTCCTTCATCATTCCAATCATCGGAATCTGCAACCACTAGAGGTTCATATTTTCCGTGAATAGAATGGCCAACACCACCTGTTAATTGTCCATTTGCGAGTTGCATTCTGCCTAAACTGAATACCAGCTGAGCCGTAGGGTGTTTGGTTCGAAGTTGTTCCATGGTTCGTTGAACATGAAGAAATGATTGACCAATATACTCTCCGAAAGCTGCAACGCCGTCGTTTTCGCTTTCAATAACAAGGGGATAAGCAATACGCGTTGTGTTTAGCTCATTACAGGTCATTGAATTTATATTGTATGATGATGTCGTGAGTTCACCGTCAGCTGGGTTACTAAATGTTCGGCGGTTAGGATAATCTGCTCCCCAGTTACTTGTGTGAGCACCAAGGTTTAGCCCGCCATTATTTTCGCTGCTTATCTCAACACCATGAATGTCGGGTTCAGGGTTGCCGGAGGTGTACGCACAAGCCGCGACAGTAGAGATTGTAAGAATAGAAATTAAAGATTTGAGAGATTTCATTATCGACCTCTTTCGTTTATGAAATACCCTCATAGGTATAAAAGTAATCGATTAATAAACTATTTATACTAATAGGTTGTATTTGGTTGTGGTTTGAACGTTGTCCTTGAAGAGTGCTATTTGAACGCGGGAACTTAAAGTTTAGGCTGAAATTTAGTGTGAAGAGTTTCGGGTATCGAGCTCCCGGAATACTCGAAACTCTATTTATGGACTTAACCTACTTTGTAGCTGGGCTGATGATACCTACATCACCCGAGTCTATGCCATTAAATGCTACTTTGTTGCCAGATACCCGAGCTTTACCTTCGGCGATCATTCGGATAGCAGCTGGATACATTTTATGTTCATAAGTCAATGTTTTAGCAGCAAGGCTTTCTGGTGTTTCATCATATGCAATGGGAACTGCGGCTTGCATCAGGATCGGGCCATTATCCATTTCCGGTCGCACAAAGTGGATTGTGCAACCGCCAAAGCGCACACCGTCTTCAATAGCCCGCGCATGGGTATGAAGGCCCTTATATGAAGGAAGTAGAGAAGGGTGGATGTTGATCATGCGATCACGCCAGCGGTTTACAAAATCCGAATTTAAGATGCGCATAAAGCCCGCAAGGCAGACAAGTTCTACATTATGTTCTTTCAAACAATTATGAACCGCACCTTCAAATGCCTCTCGAGTTTCGAAGTTTTTATGATCAATGCAAATTGCATTGATCCCAGCCTTTTCTGCACGCTCCAAGCCTTTGGCCTCTGGCCGATTTGATATAACGACCTGTATTTCAGCAGGATAATCAGCTTCAGCGCAAGCATCAATAATGGCCTGTAAATTGGTGCCGCTACCTGAGATCATTACACCTAATTTAAGTTTTGCCACGGGTGTTACTCCTCACCAGTGATTGCGGACCAATCAGTATCAGAGCCCCAGGAGTTTGCTTTACCTGTTACACGACATTTGGGTTTGCCTTCGCCGCTTGTAATCTTGCCGATTTCGTAAACCGTTTCGCCGTGCTTTTCGAGAAGCGCTTTTGTTGCTGCAACATTTTCGGCGGCAACTACAACAACCATACCAATACCGCAGTTAAATGTGCGGGCCATCTCTCTGGTTTCGATATTACCTTCCTGTTGTAGCCAACCGAAAATACCAGGCAATTCCCAAACGCTACTATCTACTTCAGCGATGGTATCTTTTGGCATTACACGTGGAATGTTCTCCAGAAAGCCGCCACCCGTAATATGGGAAAGGGCTTTTACATAGCCAGCCTTTGTTGCAGCAAGGGTGCTTTTTACATAAATCTTTGTTGGCGCGAGAAGAGCTTCACCAAGCGAACAATCATCAAATGGGGCTTTATCTGAATAATTATAGCCTTTGTCGCCTACGATACGGCGGATCAAGCTGTAGCCGTTTGAATGCGTGCCATTCGACGCCAAACCTAGCAAAACATCGCCTTCCGCAACAGTAGAGCCATCTAGTAAGGTGCCACGTTCCGCTGCTCCCACGCTAAAGCCAGCTAGATCATAATCTGCCCCTTGATACATGCCCGGCATTTCGGCAGTTTCACCGCCAATAAGTGCACAGCCCGATTGACGACAGCCTTCAGCGATACCTGCTACAACATCTGTCATTTGTGCAACATCAAGATTGCCTGTTGCCATGTAATCAAGAAACAAGAGTGGTTCAGCACCTTGAACAACAAGATCATTTACGCACATTGCTACAAGATCGATCCCAACTGTATCATGTTTCCCGGCATCAATTGCTACTTTGAGCTTGGTGCCCACACCGTCATTGGCCGCAACCAATATAGGATCCGTGAAACCCGCAGCTTTCAGGTCAAAAAGACCCCCAAAGCCTCCCAGATCGGCATCGGCGCCAGATCTGCGTGTGCTGGCTGCAAGTGGTTTGATGTTTTCTACAAGTGCTTCACCAGCATCAATATCAACGCCAGCGTCTCGGTATGTGTAAGATTGATTGTCGTTCGACACGGAACACCCCTGTTCGTTGCCCTAAAGTCGGCCCATTAGCATGCCAGAACATATGCGAAGTGGTGGTGTACATTTGTTCTCGCAAATACGTTTGAGGGCGTTATAGTGAGGCAAATTTATTAATGAAAGTGCGAATACGCAAGCTGTTGAGAAATATGAAGGTTTTATTCCGTATAAGTGCAGTAATGACACTATGTTTTGTGAGTGTTTTGAGTTTTGGTCATTCTTCATTGGCTCAAACCACAGAATCGCTTGATCGCCTTTTCACTATTAAAGCCATTAAAGTGGATGAAACCGCACGCCGAGCCAGCGAAGCTCAAAGAACAGCACTTGCTAAAGCTGAACTTGAAGCGTTTGATAAATTGCTGTTGAAGGTTACACAGCCTGAAGGTCGCGCTATTCTACCAGAAATAACTACTGCAGAAAAACAATCCCTGATAAGCGGGTTGGAGATCGTGGAAGAAAGCTCATCTTCCCGGAGATATACAGCAACGCTGAACGTACGATTTGAACCTTCTCTCGTTAGTCAGTTCCTTGCGCGTTATCACGTACCTCATGTTTTGAGTGTGGGACGCGGTTTAGTAGTTTTCTACGCCTTTGAGGATGGTTTGAATGAATACCTATGGCAGAGAAACACATCAAGTGATGCTGCTATTGATCAAGTAGACTGGATCAACCGAATTCGAAACTACACTTTCCCTGTAGGTGGGCTGAGAGAGCGAGCTTTAGTGTCCTATGAGGAAGTTAAAGAGCTGGATTTAAGCAAGCGTGACCGTTTACTCGCTTTCTATAATTTGCCTTCTGTTTTATTTATTCACTCGACCTGGAATGTCCAGTCTTCATCGTTGTCTTATAAGTTTAAATTATCGGATGATAATCTTGTGGGTGATGGATATATTGAGGCTGCTACATCAATTGAAGCTCAAGAAACTATGTTTGAAGAGGTTTTGGAGCAGATTGACAGTGTTTGGCGCTCCCAACTGCTTGTCGATACCGGGCAGGGCGGTTCAATGGACGTTCTTCTCGAAACTACATCCCTTGAAAGTTTGGTTGAGGTAGAAAAAAAGCTGGCCGATGTTACACTTGTTCAAAATGTAAAGATTGATGAAGTTGGATTACCTTTTAGTCGGATTTCTTTTCTTTATACCGGCAGAGAAGATCAATTAGTGGTCGCACTAAGGTTTGCAGGATTGAACCTTGAAGAATACGGCGAAGAGCGATTGCTTAAAGCTAGAAACTGAATCTTATAGAGGGATTTATGAATAGGTGGGTTTTAATCGCTTCAGCCGCAGTAGTTGGATTATTTGCGTATCTAACTTGGGGGGTACTGTTACCGTTTATGGCGGGCTTGGCTATCGCCTATTTTCTTGATCCAGTCGCAGATGTTCTTGAAGAACGAAATGTTCCAAGGGGAGCTGCAGCAGCGCTTGTTATCTTCTTATTCTTTTTAATTATTGTAGCAGTTATTTTGGCTATGTGGCCGATTTTGCAATCTCAAATCGGGGCTGTCGCGGAAACATTGCCTAAAACCTTGGCTAATCTGCGCCCTTGGATTAACGAAACTCTGCAGTCCCTCCATGATGATTTAGGTTTGCCTATCGGAACTGATGTTGAGAGCGTTTTAGGAACATATTCAGATGAATTGTTGGCTCAGGTAAAAGCGGGCGCAACAGGGGTTCTTAAGGGAAGTCTGGCGATCTTCAATATTTTCAGCTTGGCGCTGATTTCGCCCGTAGTTGCTTTTTATCTTCTACGCGATTGGGACTTGATTGTTGCGAAACTAAATAGCTGGCTTCCTCCAGCAGCGGCTGATGATATTAGGGAGCAGTGTGTAAAGATTGATGAGGTACTTGCTGGGTTTGTACGAGGTCAATTGCTGGTTAGCACAACAATGGGGGTAATGTACGGTATTGGCTGGTATTTAACAGGACTTGAGTTCGCGTTGGTACTTGGTGTGTTGGCAGGCGTTATGTCTTTCATACCATTTGTTGGCGCTTTGTTTGCGGCGATCGTTGCTGTAGCCATGGCAATAGGTCAGTGGGGCTTTGATCCTGCACAGGTTGGCCTTGTCGCTGCGGTATTTGTGGTGGTACAAGCTGTTGAAAGCTCTTTCTTAACACCTCGTTTGGTGGGTGAGAGAGTAGGTTTACACCCGGTTTGGGTACTGTTTGCGGTGTTCGCTGGTGGCGAGGTCGCTGGCTTCCTTGGAGTACTTATTGCCGTTCCGGCAGCTGCGGCAATTGCAGTTCTGGTACGTTACTGGATTGACAGATACCTTGATCATTATGATATCACCGAGGTGACAGCGGATAACGCTGAAGATAGTTTAGAGTCTACAGAAAAGGCTGAAGATAGTGACAGCAGCACGCCAGATACCGTTTGATCTAGAGATAGCGCCTAGTTATGCAATGCGTGATTTCATTGTTTCTGATTCAAATGCAGAGGCTTTCTCGCTTCTAGACAATATTGATGAATGGCCAAGCCATGTGGCCGCTGTTGTTGGCGCTAAAGCTTCCGGTAAATCCCACCTATCTCAAGCGTGGGCACACGAAGTAGGTGCTGTGTTTTTTGGCGAAGATATTGTTATCAGCGAATTGCCTGCAGGATCGGTTATTGTTTTTGAAGATGCTGATAAAGCTGGATTAGATGATGATACATTTTTCCATCTTTTTAACTGGATTAAAGAGATTGGTGCAAAGCTACTTATTACATCCGAGCTCGAGCCTAATCGGTGGAATGTAGGGCTGCCGGATTTAAAATCCAGGCTAGCGACAATACCTGTAGCAAATATTAAAGAACCAGATGATGAACTATTAATGGTTCTCCTGATTAAATTGTTTTCAGACAGGCAGTTACAGGTCGATATGAATGTGATACGTTATATTTTGCCTCGTATTGAACGCTCTTTTCAAGCGGTAATGGCTTTTGTGGAAGAATTAGATTCTATGGCACTCGCTGATAAGCGGAAGATTACCAAGACACTGGCTAAGCAGTGTCTCGACAAACGTGGCGGCGTAGAAATGTAATAAATCCTGTTTAGATCATTTCACTTGATCTAAAGCGAAGGAGAAAAAAATGGCGGATGGTGACATCAAGCATACTGAAAATTCAGCGAAAGCTGTACTATCAGCTATGAGCCGTGAAGAAATTAGCGCTTATGTTAAATCTCTGCCTAAGCATGAAAGATACCTGAACCGCGAGCTAAGCTGGCTTATGTTCAATATTCGCGTGCTTGAAGAAGCCGAAAACCCTAGGCACCCACTTCTTGAACGACTGAGATTTCTTTCTATTTCAGGTAATAACCTAGATGAATTTTATATGGTGCGCGTGGCGGGCCTTCGTGGACAGGCCGATGCTGGTGTTGATGTAACATCAGATGATGGTCTAACACCACAGCAGCAGCTTCAGCAGATCAATGAGCTTGCCGACAAGCTTATGGCGAAGCAACAGGAAGTTTGGGCGACCCTTCGGGTTGAAATGCGAGCGCATGAGATTTCTTTGCTCTCAAAAGAAGAAATTACGGACAAAGACCGGAACTGGGTGGAAACTTATTTCCTCGAAAATGTGTTTCCTGTTCTTACCCCAATTGCTGTTGATCCTGCGCATCCATTCCCGTTTATTCCAAACCTTGGCTTCACCATGGCCCTTTCACTTGTTCGCGAGAGCGATAATAAGGAAATGGTGGCGTTGCTACCTGTGCCGCAACATGTGAAGCGGTTTGTAAGGTTGCCTGGTGGAGAAGGAATTCGGTTCGCTTCTCTTGAATTGATTTTAGAACTCTTTTTAGGGCAATTGTTCCCTGGATACAGGGTTCTTGGAAACGGTGTATTCCGCGTTCTTCGGGATAGTGATCTGGATATTGAGGAAGAAGCCGAGGATCTCGTTCGGTTGTTTGAAACAGCGCTTAAACGCAGGCGTCGCGGTCGAGTTATCAGGCTGAAGATTGATGCTGCAATGCCAGAAGAGCTCCGATCACTGGTTATCTCTCGATTAGATGCAACGGAAGGTGCTGTTGTTGTCGTTGAGGGCATTCTGGGCATTAATGAAACTTCCCAGCTGATTGTTGATGATAAGCCAGAGCTCAAGTTTAAACCTTATATTCCGCGTTATCCGGAACGTGTGCGGGACTTTGGTGGTGATATTTTCAAAGCTATCAAAGCTAAGGATTTTGTTGTTCATCACCCATATGAATCTTTTGACGTTGTTCACGCATTTCTAAGACAAGCGGCAAGGGATCCTGATGTCGTAGCTATCAAGCAAACTCTTTACCGGGCGGGTTCTCAGTCACTTATTATTGCAGCCCTTATAGAAGCCGCAGAAGCAGGAAAGCAGGTTACCGCGGTTGTTGAGCTTAAGGCTAGGTTTGATGAAGAACAGAACATCAAGTGGGCCCGAGATTTAGAGCGTGCGGGTGTGCACGTAGTTTTCGGTTTCATTGATCTTAAGACACATGCCAAAATATCAATGGTTGTGCGCCGTGAAGGTAGCAAACTAAGAAGCTATATGCACTTTGGTACCGGTAATTATCATCCAATTACAGCTAAGATATATACTGATTTATCCTATTTCACGGCTGATCCAGTGCTTGCACAGGATACCACCAAGATGTTTAATTTCCTGACTGGTTACGTAGAGCCTACAGATCTTCAAAAGCTGGTATTATCGCCCTTCAATATCAGAAAGCACCTTATTGAACTCATTGATAACGAGATTGAAATCGCGCGGTCTGGGGGTAAGGGGGCAATTTGGATCAAATTAAATTCACTATTGGACCCAAAGATTATCGATAAACTCTATGAAGCGTCTATGAATGGTGTGGAGATAGATTGTATCGTAAGAGGAATTTGCACGTTAAGGCCTGGAATTAAGGGGTTGAGCGAGAATATCCGTGTACGCTCAATTGTGGGCCGTTTTCTTGAGCATGCCCGTATCTGCTGTTTTGGGAACGGTCATGGACTTCCTTCCAGACAAGCTAAGGTCTTTATCTCCAGTGCGGATTGGATGCCTAGAAACTTTAATCGGCGTGTTGAAACACTTGTCCCGATCGAAAACCCAACTGTTCATGATCAGATTATGGGGCAGGTTATGGCTGCTAATCTTAAGGATAACGCGCAATCCTGGACTATGTTACCAGATGGTGATTTCGAACGTAATAAAGTGGAAGAGGGCGAGGAACAGTTTATTGCCCACCACTATTTCATGACGAACGCTTCGCTTTCTGGGCGTGGTAAAGCTCTGGATGAAGGCACTGAAATTCAACCGCTCATTCAGTATGACTATGAAGAGTAACGAGACTGTATGTTCGCATTTGAAGCCGATATTAAAGATTATGTAGCTGTTATTGATATTGGGTCGAACTCTGTTCGGCTGGTAGTTTTCTCTGGCGAAAAACGGGTGCCTGACACCATCTTTAATGAAAAAGTTATGGTTGGATTGGGAGGAGAGGTTGGCTCAACCGGTCATATGGGAAAGAATGCGGTTCTTCATGCTCTTTCAACGTTAAAGCGTTTTAAAGCTCTCTGCGAACAAATGAGTATCCGTACCATCCATACCGTTGCTACTGCAGCGGTGAGAGACGCTGAAAACGGTGAAGAATTTGTTGTGCAGGTTAAGGAAGAATGCGGCCTTCAGATTGAAATTATTGATGGTAATGAAGAAGCCCGGTTAGCGGCTCTCGGTGTTTTGTCGGGCGATCCCTATGCCTATGGAATTACAGGTGATCTTGGTGGTGGTTCGCTTGAGCTAGCGCAAGTTAAGAACGGCAAAGTTGGAGAAACTATTAGCCTGCCAATTGGGCCTCTGCGCCTCATCAGTATGTTTGGGTATAAGCGTAATAAAATCCGCAGATATTTGCGAGATACATTCGCAAACATCAACTGGCTAGATGAACGCAGTAAACAAAATCTCTATATTGTTGGTGGTGCTTGGCGGAACATTGCCCGCATGATGATGATGGAAAAGGCAGAACCCCTTCCTATTCTCCACGGCTATTACTCCAAACGGAAAGAATGCAAGGCTTACTGTAGGCGTATAAGTAAGCTTAACCCAAGAGATATCCCGTTTGGCAATGTAATTCCCACACGTAGACGAGAGATACTGCCCATTGCAGCGATCATTTTGGTAGAATTGATGGAAGCGATGCAGGCCAAGAATGTGGTTTCTACATCATACGGTCTTCGTGAAGGATTGATTTTTGATCATTTGAATGCGGAAAGACGGCAAGATGATCCATTCCTATTCGTTTGCAATGCTATCGCGATGGAGAGAAACCGATTTGCTGAGCACTCAGACGTAATTTATGAATGGACACGACCACTATTCAGTGGAAAAGCACAAAAGAAGATTGCCCGTGAACGCTTACACAAAGCAATTTGCCTTTTAAGTGATATTGCTTGGCGAGGCCATCCTGATTTTAGGGCCGAGAAAGCTGTAGAAGCGGTATTGCATGGTAACTTTGTAGGGGTTGGGCATAAAGAACGCACATACATTGCTGTTGCCCTTAACCAAGCTTACGGTGCATCTGTTGATGAAATACATATATCCAGAATGCTGCCTCTTCTGACTATCTCAGAAATACAAGAAGCGCGACTAATGGGATCAGCGCTAAGGTTGGCTCAGCGTTTATCAGGCGGTGCAGTGAAGGCGCTTGAAGTAAGTTCTCTTAAGGTGTCTAAAAGTAAGTTAAAGCTTGATGTGCCTGCGTCATATAGAGATATCGCAAATGATATTGTTGAACGTAGACTAAGGCAGCTCGCGCAATTTATCGGCAGAAAACCTGAAATTGAATACGTTTAGGCAGAGCCTGAGGAAGATTACTCTTCCTCAAGTTCCACAACTTCTATTTCACCTTTACGTGCTGTAAGAGCAAGGTCACCGTTCATAAGCTTAAGAGCGTCATCACCAAATATCTCTTTCCGCCAGCCAGTAAGCGCCCGGATATCTGTTTTCTGAGGCATAGCAGCCCATTCTTCAATTTCCTGCGAACTCGCGATCATGCGACTTGCTACTTTCGCTTCCTGGCATTTGATCTTGAGAAGAACCTTTAAAAGATCAGCCATTGGCGGTGTGGCAGGGCGAGGCTTAGCTCTTGCGATATGTGGAAGGTCTTCCTCTGGAATGTTGAGGCCTTCTTCAAGCGCTTCAAAAAGTGCCTTACCAGCTTTAGAGCGGCTAAAACCTTTTGGAACGCCGCGAATTTTATCAAGACCTTCGATTTCCTTGGGAGGATGGGCCGCAATTTCAAAAAGCGTTTCATCTTTAGCAACCCGGTTACGCGGCATATCGCGCTCTTGCGCTTGTGATTCACGCCATGTTGCCAACTGCTGCAGAATGCCCAAGAAGCGAGGTTTGTTAGTGCGAACTTTTAGGCGCTTCCAAGCGTCTTTGGGGTTAATCAGATAAAGACTAGGCTCGCGCAGTGGAGCAGTCTCTTCTTCAACCCAGCTTTCGCGGTTCGTCTGTTCGAGCTCTTCCTGAAGCTTACGGTAAATTGTACGTAAGTGTGTTACATCACCAAGGGCATAGGAAAGCTGCTTATTTGTAAGTGGGCGCTTTGACCAATCCGTGTAACGTGCTGATTTATCTAGTTGAGCCTTTGTGATTTTAGTTACAAGCGTTTCATAACCAACCGAATCGCCAAAGCCGCAAACCATTGCTGCAATCTGGGTATCGAAAATCGGGGCAGGGAGCTTACCCATAGCCAGATAAAAGATTTCCATATCCTGACGGCAAGCATGCATGACTTTCAACACTTTTTCATCCGCAAATAAATCCCAAAGCGGTGTTAGATCAATGTCTTCCGCTAATGGGTCAATGCAGTGTGCCTCATTATCATCCGCAACCTGAATTAGGCAAAGCTTTGGAAAATAAGTGTTGTCGCGCAGAAACTCGGTATCAACAGTTACAAAGTCGGCTTTACTCAAACGTTCACAAAGAGATTTTAGTTCTTCTGTATTTATTATGGGCTTCATGCCAGTTTCCGTTATTGTTTGAAGCATCTAATACACAGGAAATAGGCAATCGTCACGCTTTCTGTTCATATATTGTATACCGGACTTGACAATTTCGTCTAATCATGCGCTTTTCCGGCCCAAATATGGATGATATTTGTGCTCTATTGCACATAGTTAAATTGGAAACGTAGGACATCATGCACGCATTTCGTTCGCACACTTGTAACGATCTTCGCCAAGCAAACGTTGGCGATACAGTACGTCTTTCTGGCTGGGTACACCGTAAACGTGACCACGGCGGCCTTCTTTTTATCGATCTTCGCGATAACTATGGCCTAACACAGCTGGTGTTTGATGTAGACAGCGCTTGCTTTAAAGATGCAGAAGCTGTTCGCGCTGAAAGCGTTATCCGTATTGATGGTCGTGTGAAAGCCCGTACTCAAGAAACAGTAAATGCTGAACTTCCAACAGGTGAAGTTGAGATTTATGTTGATGAGATGGAAGTTCTTTCTGCTGCTGGTGATCTGCCAATGCCAGTATTCGGTGACGTAGAATACCCGGAAGATGTACGCCTTAAGTACCGCTTCCTTGATCTGCGCCGTGACCGCTTGCACAACAACATCATTTTGCGTGCTCAGGTTATCTCTGAACTACGCCGTTTGATGACGGAGCAGGGCTTTAACGAGTTCCAGACTCCTATCCTTACGGCTTCGAGCCCTGAGGGAGCACGTGACTTTCTTGTGCCAGCTCGCCAGCATCCTGGAAAATTCTATGCACTTCCGCAGGCGCCGCAGCAGTTCAAGCAACTTCTGATGGTTTCTGGTTTTGACCGTTATTTCCAGATCGCTCCTTGTTTCCGTGATGAGGATGCACGTGCTGACCGTAGCCCAGGTGAATTTTATCAGCTTGATATTGAAATGAGTTTCGTTACTCAGGACGATGTATTTAACGCGATTGAGCCTGTGCTTGAAGAAGTGTTCAAGAAGTTCTCCGACAAGAAAACGACCCCGGCACCGTTCCCACGGATTCCATTCAAAGAATCTATGTTGAAATACGGTAACGATAAGCCAGACCTTCGTAACCCGATTGAAATTCAGGATGTGACTGAAATCTTCCGTGGTTCAGGATTCGGTATTTTCGCTCGTATGATTGAAGAAGGCGCTATTGTTCGCGCTATTCCTGCACCGGGCGCAGGCCTTAAATCTCGTAAGTTCTTTGACAGCACCAATGACTGGTCGAAGAAAGAAGGTTATGCAGGCCTTGGTTACATCAACATCAAAGAAGGTGTACCTGGTGGTCCAATCGCTAAAAACCTTGGTGAAGAGAAGACACAAGAACTTATCGATACTCTTGGTCTAGGCCCGAACGACGGTGTATTCTTTGCGTGTGATAAAGAAGCTGGTGCAGCGAAGCTCGCTGGTGTCGCTCGTACAAAAGTTGGTGAAGACCTTGATCTTATTCCGAACGACGAATTCAAATTCTGCTGGATCGTTGATTATCCAATGTTCGAGTATGATGAAGATAACAAGAAGATTGACTTCTCTCACAACCCGTTCTCCATGCCACAAGGCGGCATGGAAGCGCTTGAGACACAAGACCCACTGGAGATTCTTGCGTACCAGTATGATATCGTTGTGAACGGCGTAGAGCTATCTTCTGGCGCTATCCGTAACCACCGCCCTGATATCATGGTAAAAGCTTTTGGTATGGCTGGTTACAGCGAAGAGGTTGTAGAACAGGAATTTGGCGGCATGCTGAATGCGTTCAAATATGGTGCTCCCCCGCACGGCGGTTTGGCACCAGGTGTTGACCGTATGGTTATGCTGCTGGCTGATGAGCCAAACATTCGCGAAGTTATCGTCTTCCCTATGAACCAAAAAGCGGAAGATTTGATGATGAACGCACCAAGCACTGTGGAGCCAAAGCAGCTCCGCGAGCTTTACATTCGGACGGTTGAGCCTCCGAAAAAAGAAACGAGCGAATAAGTGTGAGCGGGGTCCAGAGCGGCCCCGTTTTGCCATTTAGCTCCTGAATAACTCACCACTCATGAAGTGAGACATATTATATGAATGATAAAATTCTTATTCTCGATTTCGGTTCTCAGGTAACTCAGCTTATTGCACGGCGTGTACGTGAAGCAGGTGTTTACTGTGAGATCGTTCCTTTCAACCAAGCTGATGATGTTCTTGATACATTTGGCGCTGCTGGGGTTATCCTATCTGGTGGTCCAGCTAGTGTAACGCACTCAGACACTCCCCGCGCTCCGGAACGCCTGTTTGAAATGGGTATTCCTGTAATGGGTATCTGTTACGGCCAGCAAACAATGGTTGCTCAGCTCGGCGGAAATGTAACTACGTCTGACCATCAAGAATTTGGTCGCGCGTTTGTTGATATCGCTGAAGACTGTGCACTCTTTGATGGCGTATGGGCTAAGGGAGAGCGTGAACAGGTTTGGATGAGCCATGGTGATCATGTTGATGCTCTTCCAGAGGGTTTCAGTGCCGTTGCTACAAGTGAAGGCGCACCATATGCAGCGATCGCAAATGAAGAAAAACGTTTCTATGCTGTGCAGTTCCACCCAGAAGTGGTGCATACACCGCACGGTGCTGAGCTCCTAAAGAACTTTGTTACGAAGATTTGTGGTTGTTCTGGTGAATGGACCATGGCTAGTTTCCGAGAAACTAAAATTCAGGAAATTCGCGAACAGGTTGGTGACAAGCGTGTAATCTGCGGGCTTTCAGGCGGTGTGGACAGTAGCGTTGTAGCGGTTCTTATTCACGAAGCGATCGGCGATCAACTTACATGTGTGTATGTAGATCATGGTTTGATGCGGGCAGGTGAGAGTGAACAGGTAGTTAGCTTGTTCCGCGAGCACTATAACATTAATCTAGTGCATGTGGATGCTTCTGATCTGTTCCTTGGTGAACTTGCTGGTGTTACCGACCCTGAAGTGAAGCGCAAAACCATTGGTAAGCTCTTCATTGATGTGTTTGAAGAAGAAGCTAAGAAGGTGGGCGGAGCGGATTTCCTCGCTCAAGGCACGCTTTATCCTGATGTGATCGAATCTGTTTCCTTCATTGGTGGCCCTTCCGTAACTATTAAATCACATCATAACGTGGGCGGTTTGCCTGAGCGTATGAACATGGGCCTTGTTGAGCCACTTCGTGAACTCTTTAAGGATGAAGTGCGTGATCTTGGCCGTGAGCTTGGTCTTCATGATGACTTTGTGAGCCGCCATCCATTCCCTGGTCCTGGCCTAGCTATCCGTATTCCTGGTGAAATTACCCGTGAGAAAGCTGATATTCTCCGTAAAGCTGACGCAATTTACCTTGAAGAAATTCGCAATGCGGGGCTTTATGATAGTATTTGGCAGGCATTTGCGGTGTTGCTTCCCGTTAAAACTGTCGGCGTTATGGGCGATGCACGTACATACGATCACGTTTGTGCCATTCGCGCGGTGAATTCTACAGACGGCATGACAGCTGACTACTATCCTTTCCCACATGATTTCCTAGGCCGTGTGGCTACCCGTATTATTAATGAAGTACGCGGTATCAACCGCGTGGTTTATGATATTACTTCGAAACCTCCGGGAACGATTGAGTGGGAATAAATCTCACATTGTGAAGAGTTAATTGATAGGGCATTGGATTTTTAAATCTGATGCCCTATGTTTCTGCGCAAACCATATGTGTGGGAAAAGGGTATGTACGGTATGTCTACGACGAGTAAAGCACCAACGATTGATGCGCGCCCGAAGCGCCAAGCTACAGCTAAAAACATTGCTACAATGAAAGGTGGTACACCAATTGTTTGCCTAACGGCATACATCACCCCAATGGCAGCGCGCCTTGATAAACACTGCGATCTGCTTTTGGTTGGGGATAGCGTTGGAATGGTACTTTACGGCATGGACAGCACGTTGGGCGTCGATCTTGATACAATGATCCGCCATGGCCGCGCTGTATGCCGGGGTGCGAAACAGGCCCTTGTAGTAATTGATCTACCATTTGGAACCTATGAAGAATCAAAAGAGCTGGCCTTTAGGAACTCTGCCCGTGCGCTATCGGAAACCGGAGCTGGTGCAGTCAAACTTGAAGGCGGCGTGGAAATGGCTGAAACGGTAGAATTTTTAGTTAAGCGCGGGATTCCTGTTCTTGGACACGTTGGTCTGATGCCGCAATCGGTGCATACGAATGGTGGCTACGGTGCCCGCGGTCGTGACGTAGATGAATGGCAGCCAATCATTGAGGACGCGATTGCTATCGCGAACGCTGGAGCTTTTGCCATTGTTCTGGAAGGGGTAGCTGAGCCGTTAGCTCGCAAAATTACAGAAACTGTATCGTGCCCGGTTATTGGTATTGGCGCATCTAGTGAATGTGATGGCCAGATTCTCGTGACAGAAGACATGCTTGGATTGTTTGCCATTAACCCTAAATTTGTGAAGCGATATATGGAGCTTGGTCAAAGCATTGAAGGTGCTATTGAGGCCTACGCTGATGAGGTTAGAAGCCGTGATTTTCCTAGTGATGACCATACCTACAAGATGCGGGGCTCCAATAGTTAAGGCGTTGCCGAACTTTTACCATAATTAGTTGGTGTCTTCGGGTTTGCTTCTGGCGAAAGCTTTCGCTATGGTAGCCGAAATTTTTGGCCATTAGAGCCTATTTGATGAATTTAGAGCATGAAGCCTGTTCTTCATGACAACTGTTTTAGGAGTTTCGTGTGTCGGACATTAATCCTGATCTTGCAGCACAAGAGGTTGATGAGGACCTGCGCCGTGACCAATTGAATGCGCTTTGGAAAGCCTATGGCAAATATTTAGTTGGCGCAGCTGTCGGAGTTGTGCTCGTAGTTGCTGGCACTGAAGTATACAAAGCTCAGAAGCAGTCTACACAGGAAGAAAATTCTTCCAAGTTTGGCGCAGTTATAGAACAGGTAGAAGCGAACAAAACTAATGCTGTTGCTTTATGGGAAGGTGCTGAAAGTGGTCTTTCTGATGGTTACTCGGCTCTAGCTGAATTTCGTTTGGCGACGGCCGCTATCGAGGCGGGTGATTTTGACAAAGCAATCGCTACACTGGACGCTGCTGCGACTAGTTCTGCTATTGATAGCGCACTTCAACAATTAGCACAGCTTCGAGCGGCGCTTATTGTTGCTGAACACAAAGGTGATCTTGACAACGCCCGAGGACGTTTATCTGTCCTCGCAGTGAAGGACAAGCCTTGGTATTATACCGCAACTGAACAGCTTGCTTATATTGATTTACAGCAAAATAAAACAGAGGAAGCACTATCTCGTTTTAATATGCTTGTGGATGACACTGCCACGCCGCAATCTATTAGCACACGAGCACGTCAGTTCAGAGATATGCTATCTGCACAAGCCGAGGAAGGAGTTGGCAATGACAACAGCTAAACTCCTTTCGAAAACGCTGAAAATTGGTCTGTTAGGGGCTACCGCTCTTACTATAGCTGCATGTAGCAGCAGCAAAAAACAGCAAAAATACGATGACGAAGGTCGCGAACGTATTTCAATTTTGACTGGTTCACAGGGTATCGCGGTTGATTCAACCATTTCAACACTACCTATCGTGCTTCCGAGACCATATCGTAACCAGAATTGGGCTCAGGCAGGCGGCAATGCTCAGCATATTACTCAGCATCTAGAGCTAGGTGATAATCTTTCAAAAGCATGGTCAACTAGTATTGGTCGCGGCAATGAGAAATATGAACGCTTAGTATCTGGCCCCGTTGCTGGTAACGGATTAGTTTTTGCTGTTGATATTAAAAGTCAGGTGACTGCTGTTTCATTGGCTTCTGGTTCTACTGCTTGGTCAGTAGATTTATCGACGGATGAAGAGCGTAGTAAAGTTGGGTTTGGTGGGGGCGCAGCCCTTTTTGGCGATACCCTGTATGTTACGTCGGGATATGGTTTTCTGGTAGCACTTGATGCGTCTACGGGTCGTGAGAAATGGCGTTACAGTGGCGCTGTTCCATTTCGGGGGGCTCCAACCGCCGCTGAAAATCGTGTATTTGCAGTTACACATGATAACCAGATGCTTGCTTTCGATACCGAGAATGGCGAACTGCTTTGGGATCAGGTAGGTATTTCGGAAAATGCTGGTATGCTTGGCGCGGCGAGCCCTGCATATGATGGTACTACATTTGTAGCGGCGCTCTCTTCAGGCGAATTGATCGCAATGCTTGGTAGTAATGGCCGTATTCTATGGCAGGATGCTCTATCTAGCTCCCGTCGTCTTACTCCACTTGCTACACTCTCTGATATTGATGGGCATCCCGTTATTGATCGCGGTCGCGTATATGCCGTTAGTCACGCTGGCCGTATGGTAGCTATTGATATGCGTACTGGAGAGCGTTCCTGGGAAGCTGATGTTGCAGGTGTGAATACACCAACAATTGCGGGTCGCTTCGGGTTCGTGACGACGATCGATGGTCAGGTTGCTTGTGTTTCTCTTGATGATGGTCGTGTTCGTTGGGTCACCCAGCTTCAACGCTTTACTAATCAAGATAAACGCCGTGGCTTGATCCGTTGGAATGGTCCAGTGTTAGCAGGTGACCGACTATTGGTTACGAGCACACACGGTTTTGCGCTTTCTGTTTCCCCTTATACTGGTGAAGTGTTAAGTGGTATTGAAATGGATGCGGGCTCAAGCACTGAGCCAATTGTTGTTGACGGAACATTCATTGTTTTGGCCGATGATGGCGAATTAATCGCATATAGATAATATAAAGCCGCCAGTATTTATGCTGGCGCTTACCCTAACAGGTGAATGAGATGAGTTTTACACTTGCCATTGTTGGTCGTCCCAACGTGGGCAAATCCACTTTGTTTAACCGTTTGGTTGGCAAGAAACTGGCGATTGTTGATGACACACCAGGTGTTACACGCGATCGACGTGCCGGATACGGTAATATTGCAGATCTGAAATTTGATTTGATTGATACCGCGGGCCTTGAGGAAGGTGCGCCAGGTTCTTTATCAGACCGTATGCGACAACAGACCCGCCAGGCTGTTGATGAAGCAGATGTAGCTTTAATGCTCTATGATGCCCGCCACGGTGTAACACCAATGGATGAGCATTTTGCCGAATGGCTTCGCCGCACGCGTACACCAGTCATTTTGTGCGCTAACAAATGCGAAAGTAAAGCTGCAAATACCGGTATTTATGAAGCTTACGGGCTTGGCCTTGGTGATCCTATCCCGCTTTCTGCTGAACACGGCGAAGGTCTTGGAGAGCTCTATCAGGCAGTGGTTGACGCTCTTAGAGACCAGGGTATTGACCCTTATGCTCATGAGGCTGAAGAAGCTGAGCAAGAGGAAAAGAAAGAATTCCAAGGCCCGGTTGAAGGCGATCTTGACTACGAATTCGAAGACAAAGAAGCGGATGAAGAAGAGGGTCGTCCACTTCGTCTTGCGATTGTTGGGCGTCCAAACGCAGGTAAATCTACTCTTATTAACCATCTGGTTGGTGAAGATCGTTTGATTACGGGCCCTGAAGCCGGACTTACCCGAGATTCTATTTCCGTTGATTGGGAATGGGAAGGCTTACCAGTTAAGCTCTTTGATACGGCCGGTATGCGCAAGCGAGCCCGTGTGAACGATAAGGTGGAAAAACTCTCTGTTGCTGATGGCCTTCGTGCTGTTCAGTTCGCCGAGGTTGTTGTTCTGTTGATCGATGCCGAACTTGGTATTGAGCGTCAGGACCTGAAAATCGCAGAACTGGTGGTACGTGAGGGGCGTGGTCTTGTGATTGCTCTCAACAAATGGGATGTAATTGACGACCGCCTGAAGGTTATTCGTCAGATGAAAGATACCCTGACGAAAAGCCTGCCACAGCTAAAAGGTGTGAAGGTTGTAAATTTCTCAGCGCTTACAGGGAAGGGCACTCAGCACCTTATGCCTGCGGTCGCGGAAGCTTATGAGCTTTGGAACGCACGTATTCCAACGGCAGCCTTTAATCAGTGGCTTGTTGACACGCTTGATAAGCACCCAGCACCATCTGTTGCTGGGCGTCGCATTAAAATTAGATACGGTGCACAGATAAAAACACGTCCACCAACCTTTATGCTCTTCTGTAACCGCCCTGATGATTTGCCTGATAGCTATCTCAGATACTTGGAGAATGAGCTTCGTAAGGATTTTGATCTGCCTGGTGTACCATTCCGCATGGTGTTGAAAAAAGGCGCAAACCCATACGAGAGCAGACGTAAAAAACGCTAATAAATAACTAATTCGGTTATATTTTTTGACCTAAAACCCGAACGCGATATAGTCAGGGCTATGAAAAAGTTCCTCACATTTATCGTTTTCGGGTTTTTATCGTCTAGCGTAGTTGCGGAAGATAAAAACATTACTTTCGCTACTGACTGGAAAGCTCAGGCTGAGCATGGTGGGTTCTATCAGGCTGCCGCAAAAGGCTTGTATAAAAAATATGGATTGAATGTTCATATTCGATCAGGTGGACCGCAAACTGATAATCCTCGTTTAATGGCAGCAGGTGCGCTTGATATCGCCATTGCATCTAATAATTTTCAACCTTTAAACCTCGTGGCTGCAGGGGCTGATGTGAAAGTAGTGATGACCACTTTTCAGAAGGACCCTCAGGTTTTAATGGTTCATCCAGAAGTGCAAGCATCCGGCTTTAAGGATTTTAAAGGCATGCCTATCTTTTTAGCTGATAGCGCGATTGCCACCTTCTGGCCTTGGCTTAAGTACAAATTTGGATATGAAGACCGTCAGATTAGGAAATATACATACTCCCTTGCTCCCTGGTTGGTAAATAAAGGGACAGTTCAGGAGGGGTATGTTTCTTCTGAACCGTTCTCTGCAGTACAGGCGGGCGTCAAACCGAAGGTGTTCCTTTTTGCGGATGAGGGGTATCTGGGATACGCTGGTATGGTAATGGTTCGTTCAGAGTATCTTAATAGCAATAAGGATGTAGTGAAGGCGTTTGTTCAAGCTTCCATTGAAGGGTGGCGAGACTACCTTTGGGGAGATCCTTCAGAAGCTAATAAACTTATTCTTGCCGATAATAAGGAAATGACCCCAGAGCTTATAGCCTTTTCAATCAATGCTATGCGAACCAATGAAATGCTTGGTAGTAAGGAAAAATTGGGACGTATGACGGATAAGAGATGGAAAGATTTTCATGCTGAAATGAGCGAAATGGGTTTGTTGCCCAAAAGTCTTGATGTTACAAAAGCTTACACGCTTGAATTTTTACCCACGACAGAGTAACGCAATTATATGCTTAACTTGCTAAATGTTGGTTTTTCCTATGATAATACTGTCGACATTCTCTCTGACCTGTGTTTGTCGGTTGAAGAGGGGGAAGTCGTTGCCCTTTTAGGGCCCAGCGGATGTGGCAAGTCTACCTTATTACGTCTTATTTCGGGTTTATTGGAACCTTCTACTGGCTCAATTAGTTATGACGGCAAGTGTGATACAGCTTTTGTTTTTCAAGAACCTTCCTTAATGCCATGGGCTACTGTTGAAAGAAATGTCAAATTACCGCTGAAGTTAAAGAATAATATTGATAATCAACAGGTTGTCGATGCACTTGAAGCTGTAGAATTAGCTGGTTTTGAAAAAAGATTTCCTGAAGCGTTATCAGGTGGGCAAAAAATGCGTGTATCGATTGCAAGGGCACTTGTTGCTCAGCCAGATATTTTGCTGTTGGATGAACCATTTGCAGCGCTTGACGAAATTTTACGCTTTCAAATGAATAACTTAATACTTAATCTTCAAGTAAAAAATAAACTAACCGTACTCTTCGTCACTCACAGTATCTATGAAGCTGCTTACCTTGCAGACAAGGTATTCATTATGAAAGACGGCATGATTTCAGGCGAAGTAACGCCACAATTGGATCGGTCATTAAAGCCTGATGAACAACGTACGTCGATTGAATTTATGAATGCAGCAAAGCAGATTGCTGAACTTCTGGCCGGAGAGGTGGTTTGATGCGAGTGGTACTACCAATTAGCGCGCTAATTGTTCTTTTAGGGTTCTGGGAGTGGTATGTGGCTTACGCGGGAATACCTAAATTTGTGCTTCCTGCGCCGTCACTCATTTATGCTTCTCTGGTATCGAACTTGTCGGACTTATTGTGGGCAGGGTTATCTACCCTAGAGGTTACTTTAAAGGCTCTTTTTGCAGCGGCGATCAGCGGTATATTATTTGCGCTGTTATTTAGCGTTAGTAGACGGTTTGAAATGACTGTATATCCGTTTGCCGTCATTCTTCAGGTAACGCCAATAATAGCAATAGCTCCGCTCGTCATCATATGGGTTGGTATTGATAATGTTGATTTAGCGCAGGTCATAATTGCATGGCTGGTGGCCTTTTTTCCAATTTTGGCCAATATGTCAGCAGGGCTAAAATCGGTTGATCAGAACTTGCAGGATATTTTTACTCTATATGGTGCTAATCGGTGGCAGCGTTTTTGGCTCCTTTTATGGCCGTCTTCCATGCCGTATTTGCTTGCTAGTTTAAAAGTAAGTGGGGGGTTAGCTCTTATTGGCGGGGTTGTAGCTGAGTTTGTTGCAGGTTCTGGTGCTTCGGCTGGACTTGCATGGCGCATCATCGAGGCTGGCAATAGGCTCAATATTGAGAAAATGTTCGCCGGTCTCTTGATCCTTGCTTTAATGGGGATGGCTATATTTTACTTCTTTGCCTTTTTGGAAAACCTTTGGCTTAAGCGATCTAAAGCCTGATTTGTTCGTAAATATTCTTGCTGTATTAGTAAATAAACGGTAGCTAGCATCATTATGTTTCAAACACACGATAGAGATAGGCGAGCCGTTGGTTATTGGCTCCTGTTTATGGCATTCATCATCTTTGTGATGGTGGTTGTGGGTGGCGCAACGCGCCTGACGGAATCCGGGCTTTCCATGGTAAATTGGAACCCTGTAACGGGCGCACTTCCACCGATGTCTGAAGCAGAATGGATGGACGAATTCAACGATTACAAAGCTAGCCCAGAATATAGGCTTAAAAACGCTGGAATGAGCCTGGAAGACTTCAAAGGCATTTTCTATTGGGAGTGGGGCCACCGTCTTCTTGGGCGGTTGATTGGCGTTTTCTTTTTTGTGCCATTCGTTTGGTTTTGGGCTAAAGGAAGAATTCCTAGTGGTTATAAGCCGCGTCTGGTTGTTCTGTTTGTTCTCGGGGGGCTCCAGGGCCTTCTTGGCTGGTATATGGTAAAATCTGGTTTGGTAGATGAACCAGCAGTAAGCCATTACCGCCTTACAGCTCACCTCTCGCTTGCGTTGTTTTTGTTCGCAGCTATTCTTTGGACGGCGCTTTCACTTTTGAATCCAAGGCCTTCACGTACGGATTCTGGAGTAAAACGATTAACGCACATAGCTATGCTGGTATTGGTTCTTCAGCTCGTTATGGGGGCACTGGTCGCTGGCCTGAAAGCAGGGCATATCTTTAATACTTGGCCGCTTATGGGGGAAACATTTGTTCCTGATGGGTTGCTGGGGCTTGAACCAGCTTGGCGAAACTTCTTCGATAATGCGGTTACTGTACAATTTGATCACCGAATTGGAGCTTATGTCCTCACGGGCTTGATGTTTGTTATTTTGATAGCAGCGAGGAAATCTGTGTATCAGATAAAGGCCGCTGCATACCTCTTTGGTTTATCCGTGCTATTGCAAATGGTCCTTGGAATCATCATGTTATTAAATTATGTGCCTGTATCGTGGGGAACGGCCCACCAGGGCGGCGGCGTACTTGTGCTTGCAGCTTTGATAAATTTAATGCACATACAACGGCGGGGAGAGGCTAAATGACAAAAGAAGATTGCGTTACAATTTATGTAACTGCTGAAAGTGAAGATGTTGCTGTTCATATATCAACTGCACTTGTTCGGGAAAAATTGATTGCTTGCGCTAATGTGCAAACAGGTATCAGGTCAATTTATGAATGGGACGGTGTTATCCAGCTTGATAATGAAGTAGCGGTCACAATGAAGACAGTAGCATCTCACGTTGATGCTGTAATTGCGAAGGTGAAAGAGATGCACAGCTACGGTGTTCCCTGCATTACTGTTTCACCTATTGTGGACGGCAATCCTGAATATCTGGAATGGGTTGCAAGACAGACGAAAGCTTAAGAGTTTTTATCAAGCCATAAATTGTAGATAGCGGCACCTTCAGAACCGGTTTTCCCGATATGAAGAGTGCCGTTTTCTATAATAAGGGCGTGACCATTGCCTTGTTGCTCCCAAAGTTTTCCTTTTAAAAATACTGTCATTCCCCATTTTATGCCATATTCTGCGGCTTTTGCGGGGAGCGCATATTTTATCCACGCTTCACCTTCGGTTATTTGGCCAACATCACTGTGCCATGAAGCATATTCTTCATGTTCGCCTGCTGTGTATCCCCGCCAAGGTACATCCCATTGAATGCCTTCCAAATAAGCCGGCACCAGCAATAAATGAACACCTTGCGAAGCCATAAAAGCGTTAGTGTCTTCAAACCAGCTATCAGCACAGATAAGAACACCGAAATTCATACCGTCCCTCTTGAAGGTCGGAAGGAATTTAGCGGATGAAGTGGTTGTGAAACCAGTTTCACTTGGTATTGGGTAAACCTTACGAATGGCATCCACTTGTGCTTTTCCGTCTGGGCCGAACACGAAACCAGTATTAAAAATAGGCCCATGTCCATATGTAAGTGCGTTAGGATAAACGCCCGGTGTCATAAGCGCGCTTGAGCCAGTTACAATAGTTACGCCGTATTTTTTGGAGAGATTGCTGAAGACGGTATTTATAGCTCTTGCAGTTTGCTCGGTTTGTGTCCGAAGGAAAGCCGCGGAAACATTATCTATATTATCAAAAATATAGAAGTTCTTCAGAAATTGTAGAAGGTTTTGAAAGATAAGTGGCCGCATTGCAGCGGATGTCGAGCTAGCATTATATACTCGTGTGCCAGAATTTGTGGCTGCAAGCCAGGTTCCGATGTGCTCTGGCAGCAGTATAATAGTGCCTTCATTTATCCAGCCTTTACCTTGTGCTTCTTTTATGTAACTACCAATTTTGGCCTCGAAGCGGGCAGGGGTGGCGTAATCAAGGGGCACCATAAAAGGTTCTATGCCGACAACGTTTCCTTTTTGAGTATTTGTGCCAAAACTCTCAGTATGTTGGAGATATAACTCCGGCTGAGCGCCGAGATCAGGTGTAAAACCCGGCCAAAATAGATAAAAGGCGACCGCAAATACGGCCGCCAGTACAGTAAGTGTTTTCTTAAATTTCATCTGTTGCCTTATTCATCAGCAAATTTAATCACCTGCTTACCGAAGTTTTTACCGCTCAACATGTCAATGAAGGCTTGAGGTGCGTTTTCGATACCTTCGGTTACACTTTCGCGGTACTTAAGCTTGCCTTCAGCGAGCCATTTAGCTCCAACACCAATCCATTCCCTGCACAAATCAGGATAATTGGAGACGATGAAGCCCTGCATTTTCACACTGCGACCTACAAGCATAACCATGTTGCGAGGGCCAGCAGGCATATCTTCCAGCGTTGCGTTATAATTGGCAATCATGCCACAAAGCGCAACACGAGAATTGAAATTCAAGTTATTGATAACGGCTTCAAGAATAGGGCCACCAACGTTTTCAAAATAAACATCAATGCCCTTTGGATTAGAAGCTTTTACAGCTTTATAAACATCTTCTGTTTTATAGTTGAAAGCCTCATCAAAGCCGAGCTCTTTTAGATAGGCGACTTTGTCGTCGCTACCAGCGCTGCCAGCCACATGACAGCCCATGTTTTTACCAATTTGACCTACTACCTGCCCAACAGCACCTGATGCCGCTGAAACAAAGAGCTGATCGCCTTCTTTGAGTTCAGCCACACCCTTAAGGCCTACATAAGCTGTCATGCCTGGCATGCCTAAAACGCCAAGGTAATAGGAAAGAGGCGCTAATCCAGGCTGGATTTCCTGAAAGCCTGTGCCGTCAGTTACCATATAGTTTGCCCATAGCCCCATGCCCGTTACGTAAGCGCCTTCTTTAAACGGCCCACCGTTTGAAGCGATAACTTTTGCTACAATACCAGCCTGACAAGCTTCACCGATTTGAAAAGGAGGTACATAGCTTTTCGCATCATTCATGCGTCCACGCATATAAGGATCAACAGACATATAGATGGTTTGAAGAAGTACTTCACCTTCAGCAGGCTCAGGCATAGCAGCATTTGCCAGCTCAAAGTTATCTGTTGTCGGCCAGCCATTTGGGCGGCTTTTAAGTAAAATCTGTTGGTTGCTCATATTTATAAACCCATGTTTTGAATTGTTATGGCGTGAATTAGACTTAACCGATCAAAAAGCAAGGTGTCGTTACGGAAGTCTTCGAGGAAATTAACCAAACATAAAGCAGCAATACCCATACTTAGTCAGTGAATTTAGGTTTTTAGTAGTTTTATATTTGTTGGCTGTGTTCCGAGTTGAAGTATTTCAGGGATGAGCACCAAATGCAGATTAGAGAACTGATAAAACTCGAACGCGGCGGCTTTCTTTTTGTTGCGGGGCTTGTATTGGCCTGTTTAATCCTTATCGGATTAAATTTAAATATTAGTGGTAATACCAGTTCGGTTGACGAAAAGTGGCAACGTTATACGGATCAACAATCTGATAAAATGGTTCTTGTGACCCAGCTTAGAAAAGAGCTGGGTTATGGGGGGATGATCCACGAGTTTAAGAATTATGTATTGCGTCATGATCCTGCATACCTTGATATAGTCTGGGCTAAACTGGGCGGGGCTGAAGCAGCGCTGGCCGAATATAAAACCTTGCCTATCTCAGATACTGAGAAGGTTGCTCTCATTGATCTTCAAAACACAATAGCTGAATACCGCAGAGCAGTTCTAGAGGCTTCAGATCTCATCGCAGAGGGGAAAGCTTCTGTAGAGGTAGATAGTGCGGTAAGGGTGGATGACGGGCCGGGGCTGGTAGCACTTTATGCATTATCGGAAGAGGCTGGTTTAACCAGTAGTGGCTCGCAGAACTCTAAGGCAGACTTGGTTACTTCATTGAGAGCTGCTCTTGGATATGGGGGGATGATCCATGAGTTTAAGAATTTCATATTAAGAGGCGATAAGAGACGCATAGATAGGGCTGCAGCTAAGGCCGATGCCGCTAATCGTGCTATAAATGGCTACCTTGCGTTGGCCGTTAATGAAAGTGAAATAACCGCATTAAATGATATTCAAGCAACCCTGTCAGCTTATCAGTTAGTGTTCGAAACCGCTGTGAAATTAAAAGCTGAAGGGCTATCTCCACAAGAAATCGATACCAAGGTTAGGGTGGATGATATTCCTGCATTAGAAGGATTTGCCGACCTTAGCTATGAACACCAACTCCAAAGTGCAGAAAATGCTGCCGCGGTTGTAGGTGCGCTCAGTACCGCAAGAAGAATGATTTCTATCAGTCTTTGGGTCACAGTTTTGATTGTTACCATCTTAATGGCAGTTGCCATTTGGAATATATACGATCGCTACAATAGGGAAATGATGTTAAGGGCGAACGAGGGTCGTACCAGAGCAATCGTGGAAAACTCTATTGACGGTATCATCGTCATCGATTCACGGGGTATTATTCAAGAATTTAACAAAGGTGCGGAGAGTATCTTCCAGTATTCTGCTAAAGAGATCATTGGCCGTAATGTTTCGCTGCTAATGCCTATTCATCTTGCTCGCGAACATGATGGTTTTCTGAAGCGGTATCTCAAAACCGGAGAAGCGAAGATTATCGGCTTCGGTCGTGAAGTGATAGGGATGCGGCAGGACAATTCCCAGTTCCATATGCACCTTTCATTAAATGAATTACGCCTTGGAAGTGAAGTATATTTTACCGGTATTGTCAGAGATATCACCGAAGCCAAACAAGCGGAAGAAGCTCTGATGAGGGCGAAGGAAGAAGCTGAACATGCAAACAAAGCGAAGTCAGAGTTTCTTGCCAGTATGAGTCATGAAATTAGAACACCAATGACCGGGGTTATGGGGCTCGCTGACCTACTGCTTGATGACAAGCTTTCCAAAGGTAGTAAAGAGAAAGTCTACCGGATCAAAGACGCCACTCGTTCACTCCTCACAATATTGAACGACATTTTGGATATTTCAAAACTTGAAGCCAATAAAATGGCAATTGAGAGTTTGGACTTCCATTTGCCGGGGATGCTTGAAGATGCACTCAGTTTCTTTGAGGAAAAACGAAAGGGAAGCAGAAGGCAAGATCTTAAACTCACTCTTAAGATGTCAGATGATCTACCAACTACCATTAATGCAGACCCAACCAGATTGCGTCAGGTTCTAATGAACCTGATAGGAAATGCTGTTAAATTTACGAAGAAGGGCGGGGTTACACTAACGGCTTCTATTCTAAGGTCCGAGAAAGAGGAGTCTATTAAGATAGAGGTCCGAGATACTGGCATCGGCATGGCCAAGGAGACCATTGGTAAGCTCTTTGCGGATTTCACTCAGGCAGATGCCTCAATTACCCGAAGGTTTGAAGGAACCGGGCTAGGGCTTTCAATTTGTAAGAGGCTTGTCGAACTTATGGGTGGTGAGATTGGTGTGGAGAGTGAGATAGGTATTGGTAGCAGGTTCTGGTTTACATTGCCGTATCATGCAGCAGAAACGGAAGTATTGGCGCCAACACTGAAAGCCAAATCGGAACTTACACAATACGAAGCGAACAGGAAGCTATCCGTGCTGATTGCAGAGGATAATATGCTCCTTCAGCATATTATTAGCGAGATGATTGGTGGTTTCGGCCATGAATTTCATATCGTAGAAAACGGTGCAGAGGCAATTCAGGCAGTAGAAAGTGAAGATTTTGATCTTGTTCTTATGGACGTTAGGATGCCTGAAGTATCAGGAACGGATGCATCCATAGCTATTCGCAAGATGGGTGGGCTTAAGCGTCGTATTCCAATTATTGCGATCACGGCGGATGCTATGGAAGAGCATAAAGCAGAATATCATGAGGCTGGCATGGATGCTTGTGTTACCAAACCAATTGATCGAGATGAGTTAGTAAAAACCATTGATAGCGTGCTGGGGGAAGCAATCCATCATGCAGCTGGGGAGTGCAGCACTGAGCCAGCAAAGCAGGAACAATCATCAGCTAAAAATAAGCCAACAGCTCCTAAAGATAAATCAAATGCACTGGTTGGGTTGCTGGATGAGCTAAAATAATGGGGTATTTAAATACCGTTTTTATAACTATTTGTTTTTGTTTGTTTATTTAAGAATATAATGAAATTAAAAGCTATTTTCTCCGTTGACAAAGCTCCTTTTCCCTATATAAGACGCCGACAGATGAATTGAGCCTCTTGCCTATGTGGTAAGGGGCATAGTTGTAAAACTCCGGATTTAGTCCGGTAACCGAGGCAAATTGCGATGAAAACTTATTCCGCAAAACCATCGGAGATCGAAAAGAAATGGCTTATCGTTGACGCTGAGGACCTAGTTCTTGGTCGTATGGCACAAGCCGTTGCTGTTGTTCTCCGCGGCAAGCACAAGCCAACATACACACCGCACATGGATTGTGGTGACAATGTTATCGTTATCAATGCTGAAAAAGTTAAACTTACAGGCAAAAAACGCACTGATAAAGTTTACTACCGTCACACTGGTCACCCAGGTGGTATTAAATCAGCAACTGCTGGCGAAATCCTTGATGGTCGCTTCCCAGAGCGCGTTGTTGAAAAAGCAATCGAGCGTATGATCCCTAAAGGTCCGCTTGGTCGTCAACAAATGCGTAACCTGCGTGTATACGCTGGTACTGAGCACCCACATGCTGCACAAGAGCCAGAAGTTCTGGACGTTGCAGCCATGAACCCTAAGAATAAGAGGTAAGCGACATGGCTGATCTTCAAGATCTTAAAGAAATCACTGGCGAAGCAGCTGCAGCTGTGGAAGCTACAGAAGAGCGCAAGCCTGTTGTAGACGCACAGGGCCGTTCATACGCTACTGGTAAGCGTAAAGACGCTGTTGCACGTGTTTGGGTGAAGCCTGGTTCAGGTAAAATCACTGTAAACGGTCGTGATCAGGAAACATACTTTGCACGCCCAACACTACGTCTTGTAGTGAACCAACCTTTCCAGGTTGCTGGCCGTGAAAACCAGTATGACGTTGTTGCTACTGTAAAGGGCGGCGGTCTTTCTGGTCAGGCTGGTGCGGTGAAGCACGGTATTTCCAAAGCACTCCAGCTTGCTGAGCCTGAGCTTCGCGCTGCTCTTAAAGCTGCTGGCTTCCTAACACGTGATGCTCGTGTTGTTGAACGTAAGAAGTACGGTCGCGCAAAAGCTCGTCGTTCCTTCCAGTTCTCGAAGCGTTAAGCTTTATTGGTCATACGATCACAGAATTACAGAAGAGGCCTCCCAGTTTGGGTGGCCTTTTTTTTGTGTTAAAACTCTGATATCAGGTTGTAATGCATAGTTTATTGGGGATGTTAAATGTACAGTAATAGAATTCAACAAGCATATCCTGATAATGGCGTGTTCGCTGTCTATGGAGCAGGAGGATTCGGGCGCGAGGTTATGCCAATATTGCATGAGCAATTGTTGCGCCAATACCCTAATATATCTGAATTAAAGAATAAGCTGTTTTTTGTTGAGACCAGTCCCTCTAAGAACGAAGTGAATGGCTATAAAGTTATTCCTGAAGCTGATTTTTTGGCTATGAAAGACGTTGAACTATATTTTAATGTAGCAATCGCTGATTCTCAGGTGAGGCAAGCCATATCAGAAAGATGCCTCAACGGTGGTGCGAAACCTATTAGTATCGTTTCATCTGATGCGCGGCTTGGCGATGAAAACGAAATACAAGACGGGCTGATTATTTGTCCTTATTCTATCATTACTTCAAATGTAAAAATTGGCCGTTTCTTCCATGCTTATATGCTTTCTTATGTGGCTCATGACTGTGTAATTGGCGACTTTGTTACCTTCGGGCCTCGTGTTTCTATAAATGGTAACGTTAGGGTAAAGGATCATGCCTATATTGGTGCATCAGCTGTTATCAAGCAGGGCACAAAGGAAAATCCAATAATAATTGGTGAAGGTGCAACAGTTGGAATGGGCGCTGTTGTAACAAAAGATGTGCCAGCTAATACCGTTGTTGTTGGCAACCCGGCACGCCCGCTGGAAAATAAGCGAGATCACAGAAGCTTGTAATCTAAACTATTGTTGTTCATAGTGTATTGGCTTTGACCACTAAGGGGGATGGCATGGAAAAAAACATTGAAAGGCCAAGCGTTGTCACGCTTGTGAAAGAATTTGTAGACGACTTTCTAAGCCTGAAAAAAGGTGTTTTATATACTATTGGCCAGGCTTTTCTTAGGCCTTGGGAAGTATTCCAATTATACATCAGTGCTCAAAGCAAACTTATTTCAAGCCCTTTAAAATTGTTACTTACTATCTCGCCACTTCTTGCTTTATTTGCCTACATAACACCTTCAGAAGAGTTTATGACGAATGTTGCAATGGACATGGAGAGGCTTGGTTATACAACATCTAACGCTGATATGGTGGAGGGTGTCACTGGCGAGCTAAGCGAGGAAAAGAAACAACATATCGACAGTGAAGTAGATGAAACAAATAGGATGCTGTTCAATACCATGGACGAATATCCTGTTGCTGTCTTTCTCGTAAATATCGCGCTTCTTGGCCTTGCTATTAAAACGGTTTTTCCTAAGAATATTACTGTATTCGATGCAATGCTACTGTCGGGATATATTATAATTCCTTACACTATGCTGAGCACTGTTCTTGGGTATTTACTGGTATGGACGTATGGTTTTGATACTGGTTTTTCTCTTATACTAGGCGGATTACAGCTGCTCGCACTCGGACTTTTGCTCTATTATCTCTATAACGTTGGCAGAAAACTCTTTAAATTTTCAATTTCCAGCAGTGTTATCCGAATGCTAGGCAGCTTTATTTTGATGCAACTATATTCAGGATTCTTTGGCATTTTATTGGGTGCCACCATAAAAATCGTAGAGAATTTGGGGGCAGGATAAGCCTCTGTAGCTCATAAACTAATGACTGGTAGAGCAATTTGGATCTTCACAGCAGCTGTGGTTGTGTAAATTTTGTTTCTGCGCTTTTACCATCTTTTTAATAAGCCGATCTTTTTTCATTTTGGATAAATGGTCCAGATAACTTTTTCCATCCAAGTAATCCATTTCATGTTGGATAACTGTGGCCAGCCAGCCTTCAGCTTTCATGCTCTGCTCAGAACCTTCTTCATCAAGATACTCAACTTCAACAGCATCAGGTCTACTGATTTCCGCAGAAATACCAGGGAAGCAGAGAGAGGCTTCTTCTTGTTTTACAAGATTATCAGACTTCCAGGTAATCTCTGGGTTCACCATCGCAATCGGGTTTTTGTTGCCATCTTCCTGCAGGTCAATCACGATAATACGTTTGAAGATACCAACCATATTGGCGCCAATTCCAATACCGCGGTATTCATAAAGGCTTTCAAACATATCATTAATATCTGATCTGACCATATCATCTACCACGCTCACATGAACTGCTTTCTTCCGAAGCTCTGGATCTGTTCCGAAAAATAACTGACGTACTGGCATTGGTAGTTCTCTCATGGGTTTCGATAAATTTTCGATTTATATAATCGTTTTTATTATGGATTTCGAGCTAGATATTAAATGAAATTAACATCATACTTCCTCCAAAGTCAGATAAGGGAGTATTTATCATGATGAATTTTCTAAAAACCTCTGTAATTGCCACAACTTGTGTGTTCTCAGCAGCTTCGGTTGCCGATGAAAGAACCCCTTCAAAAGAAGGTGCTGAAGTTTATTTTATTAGCCCAAAGAATGGGGAAATAATCTCTGGCCCGGTCACGGTGAAGTTTGGTTTGAAAGGTATGGGAATAGCGCCCGCAGGCGTTGAGCAGGAAGGTACCGGACACCATCATCTAATCATTGATGCACCGCTGCCACCTGTTGATGATTATATTCCTATGGATGAAAATCACCGCCACTTCGGTGGTGGACAGACGGAGGTAACGATCGAGTTAAAGCCCGGTAAGCACACACTGCAGCTTCTTTTGGCGGACCAATATCACCTACCGCACCTACCTGCGCTATATTCAGAAAAAATAACAATAACAGTTAAATAACAATAGATTAAAGGTTTGTTTTAATGCCTCATCTTGTAATTGAACATTCATCAGATATTGCAGAAGGTGCCGATGTTAATACACTTATGCAAACAGCTCATGCGGGTGCCGTTGAAAGTGGTTTGTTTGGGCTGAATGATATAAAAGTAAGAGCTTACCCATGCCCCCAGTCGCTCATTGGCGGGGAAAAAAATTCTTTCTTACACATAACAATTTATCTCTTGTCCGGGCGTTCTCAGGAAACCAAAAAAGCACTTACAACACTTGTGTTGGACAAATTTACCAAACTTGGGCTGGATGTGAGTTCACTGAGTGTTGATGCAAGAGATATGGACAGAGAGGTCTACAGTAAGATAACTCGGTAGAACCTATTATCGGGGAGGGCATGTTGAAAAAAATACTTACAGCAGGTGTGGCTGCACTCACACTAACAGGTGCGTTAATTGCACAAGATCATGAAAATGCACCAGAGGACGTTAGGCGTCTGCATGGATTTGCAGCCGCGGTATCTGCGGATAACATAGAAAAAGATATTGAAAAACTTGTAGGCTTCGGCACACGCCATACGCTTTCAGATACAAAATCTGATACTAGAGGCATTGGAGCGGCTCGGCGCTGGATTGAGGCCGAGTTTAACCGGATATCTGAAGGATGTGTTGCTGACTTAGAGGTTTATACCGTTTCAGACACTGTTTCAGGCGGGCGGATTCCAGAACCAACAGAGGTGGTCAATGTAATTGCCGTTCAGCGTGGTATCCTTGACCCAGACAGGGTTGTGATTATGTCTGGCGATATTGATAGCCGTGTATCTGATGTAATGAACAGCACAGATGATAGTCCAGGTGCTAATGATAATGCTTCTGGCATGGCTGGTACCATTGAAGCCGCTCGAGTGCTTTGCCAAACCAAATTCCCAGGCACAATCGTGTACGCAGGATTATCTGGAGAAGAGCAGGGGCTCTATGGTGGGCGTATTCTTGCAGACCATGCGAAGGAGCAGGGCTGGCGGATAATGGGCGTGCTGAATAATGATATGATCGGCAATATCGAAGGTATTAACGGGGTTATTGATAATACGACTGCTCGGGTGTTTTCAGAGGGTACGCGAGTGAATGAAACACCTCAGGAAGCGCGCCAACGCCGCTTTTGGGGTGGAGAGGTAGATAGCCCAAGCCGTAATATCGCGCGTCTTGTTGATAAGTTAGCTGATAAATATATCCCGAATCTCGACGTTATGATGGTTTATCGGCTTGATCGTTTCCGTAGAGGTGGTCACCATAGACCATTTAATGAAGCTGGTTGGCCTGGTGTTCGCATTATGGAAACCAACGAGAACTACAACCGCCAGCACCAAGATATTCGTACTGAAAATGGTATCAAATACGGCGATACAATTGATGGCGTTGATTTTGATTACGCTCGTAAATTGACAGCGCTTAATGTTGTAACTCTAGCCACACTCGCTGGCTCTCCCCCATTTCCTGTTGAGGTTACAATTGAAGGGGCAGTTCAGCCTTCTACAACAGTAAAGTGGAACATTCGTCCCGATGTACGCGAACGCGCTAATCTAAGAGGCTTCCGTGTTTACTGGCGGTTAACAACAGACGCGCAGTGGCGTTGGAGCCGTTTCGTGGGCCGTGATGCTAGAGAGCTAACATTGGATAACGTGGTAATCGATAACTATCTCTTCGGTGTGGCAGCTGTTGCTAATGACGGCATAGAAACACCTGTTGTTTTCCCAGGTTCCATGGGGCGCTTTGATGTAATGCCCACGGATGATAGTGAAGAATAACTGACATTAAACATATAAAGGCTCGACATTATGTCGGGCCTTTTTTTGTAACTGAGCCGTGAACAGGTGTGACATGTTATTCAGGAAACAAACACATATATGTTACGTGACAAATTGCTCGCTGTTTATATAACGCATGCAAGTTTAGTGAGATTAGGGTAAGGGTCGTGACTTTTTTTTCCAGATTAGCTGTTTCTCTGTTTGTGTTTTTCGCTGGAGCATCCGCACATGCGCAGGAACTATTTGAGTATAAAGATAGCCACAGCAATGTAGCGTTATATGCTGAGAAAACTGCAGCTAATAATGAAGAGCCACTTTGGCTCGCTTTTCGTATTGAGCCGAAAGAAGGCTGGCATAGTTATTGGAAAAACTATGGCGACAGCGGCGCAGCGCCTATTCTTGAATGGACATTGCCGGAAGGTGTAGCAATAGGTGAACCACTTTACGGCACACCACACAGAATGCCCGTTGGCCCGCTCATGAACTACGGCTATGAAGGTGCGTCAAGCCTCCTTCTACCTCTTACAATTGCTGAAAACTATACAGGTAATATAATTGACGTTCAGCTTTCTGCTGAATGGCTTGTATGTGAAATTGAATGTGTTCCTCAGGTTGGCGAATGGTCTTTTAGTATTCCTGTAGGACAGGCTGAAAACATCAACGCCAGTATCTTTGCCGAGGCACGTTCCATGCTGCCTGAGCTTTCTTATTGGGATGCAACGCTTTCTGTTTCTCAAAATGCCAGCGAACTATTGGTTTTTGTTGATGAAAGCGAATTGGAAGGTTTGAAATCAGCATACTTCTATCCTGAGAGTGAAGGCGTTGCACTTTATGCTGACACTCAGACATGGGAAGTATCAGGTGATGGCCTGAGACTACGTATTCCTCGTGAAGGTGAGCTCGAGCCAACTACAGGTAATGGTATTCTTGAGCTAGAATTTGATGATGGCCGCAAGACAGCGCTTGAACTTGAACCAACACTTAATTCCGCGCTTTCAATAGCTGGCACTAATAATACACCGATACAAATCGACCAAAGTTACGACCTGCCAATATGGCAGGCTGCAATGTTTGCTTTCTTTGGCGGCATGATCCTTAACCTGATGCCGTGTGTATTCCCGGTACTTTCACTTAAAGCATTTGCTCTAATTTCAGCGAACCACAAAACAACAGATGGGCGCAGAAAAGAAGGATGGGCTTATACTTTTGGTATCTGGATCAGCTTCATGATCATTGTTGCTGTTCTTATGATCCTTCGTGCTGGTGGAGCAGCAATTGGTTGGGGTTTCCAACTTCAAGATCCAGTGTTTGTTGGCTTGCTTGCAATTCTTATGGTTATCGTGGCGCTATCCCTTGGCGGTATGTTTAATATTGGCCTAGGCGGAGCAGAAGGAGCAGGACAAACTCTTACAGAAAAGGATGGCCTCAAAGGTGCTTTCTTTAAAGGTGTTCTTGCAACGCTTGTGGCAACACCATGCACGGCGCCACTTATGGCACCAGCTATTGGGTTTGCTCTTACTCAGTCAATACTCACTGTAGCACTTGTTTTCTCCATGCTCGCTTTTGGCCTTGCAGCACCATTCCTCGCTTTATCTTACAGTGAAACACTCGCTCGCATGATGCCTCGCCCAGGCGCTTGGATGGAGAAGGTAAAACAAGGCCTTGCTTTCCCAATGCTGCTAACAGCTGTTTGGCTTATTTATATCTTTGATGTGCAGGCAGGCGGAATTGCGACAATGATTTTGCTGATGGGCATTATCGGTATCGCTTTTGGCCTATGGTTATGGCAGCAAACGAGCGGAACAGTAGGGCGTGCTATCAGTCTCATTTTTATTGCAGGCGCTGCAGGTTATGCGCTTTATCAAGCCAGCATTTCATCACCTGCACCTACAGCGGTCGACGAAAGTGTTTATGCATATGCGCCTGAAACAGTCGCCGAATTGCGTGCTGAAGGTGAGCCAGTTTTTGTATATTTTACAGCGGAATGGTGCATTACCTGTAAGGTGAATGAACAAGTGGCTCTTAACAGTTCAGAAGTAAAAGATGCTTTTAAAAACAAAGGTATCAAGATTGTTAAAGGCGACTGGACCAATAGAAATGCAGAAATTGCAGAAGTGCTAGCGAAATATGGCAGAGCAGGTGTGCCTCTCTATCTCTTCTTCCCAGCAGGGGCATCTGAGGCTAAAGTACTTCCAGAAATTCTAACACCAAGTATTGTTGTTGAGGCGCTATAACCAAATACGGGAGGTCATAATGCGTGGAGTAATCTTAACCTGTTTGTTTATTCTTGCGAGTGTGACCTCACCAACCACAGCTCAGCCTGTAGTAGGTGAAAAAGCACCAGCATTCATTGGTTTAACGTCGAGCGGTGACACAATTAATCTGGAAGACCTGAAGGGTAGTTATGTAGTTCTTGAATGGACTAATCATGAATGTCCGTATGTTAAAAAGCATTATAACAGCGGCAACATGCAAAAAACGCAAGAAGCCTTAACTTCGCAGGGTGCTCACTGGATATCTGTTATTTCTTCAGCACCAGGTAAACAGGGACATGTTTCAGCTAGTGAGGCGACGGAAATAGCAACGAAACGCGGGTCATACGCTACATCAATCGTCTTGGACCCATCTGGTGAAATTGGCCGTGCGTACCGCGCAAAGACAACGCCTCAAATGGTGTTAATTGATCCTGAAGGCGATATTCTTTATCAAGGCGCCATAGATAATAAGCCATCTGCTCGTATTTCTTCTTTGGAAGGTGCTAGCAACTATTTACTGACAGCATGGAATGAAGTTCGAAATGGTGAGCAGGTTTCGGTAAGAGAAACTAAACCTTACGGCTGCACTATAAAATACAGCGATACTCAAGGTTACAAATAAAAGTAATTGTGATTTCAACAGGCTATAGCTGTTAAGACACTATTAACGCTATTGATTGAAACTGCAACTTCTGTAAGATGCGTTTGAATTAATAAACAATGTCAGGCAACTGCTTATGTTTTTCTTTGTTGGTTTGATTATCGTATTTGCGATGGTATTCGGCGGCTTTATTCTTGCTGGCGGTAAATTCGGTATCATTCTTAAAGCGCTGCCTTTCGAGCTTATGATGATTTTCGGCGGTGCTGTAGGTGCGTTTGTAAGTGGGAACTCCGGTGGCGTTATGGGATCAGCCCTTAAGGGGATTGGTCAGGTTATAAAAGGCCCTACGTGGAGCGCAGACGATTATAAAGATCTTCTATGCTTAATGTTCCTTCTTATTAAAACGATTAGAACCAAGGGGGTTGTTGCGGTTGAAGCGCATATCGAAAACCCTGAAGAATCTAAGATTTTCCAGCAATTTCCGAAAATTGCAGGCGACCACCATGTAGTGGACTTCATCTGTGATTATATCCGGATGATGACAATGAACTTCGAAGATGCTGGTCAAATGAAGGAAGCGATGAACGCTGATCTCACCAAGCACCATAACGAAGAGCATGAAATTTATCACGCGCTCCATACGATGGCTGAAGGTCTGCCTGCTATTGGTATTGTAGCAGCCGTACTTGGTATTGTGAAAACAATGGGTGCTATCGCAGAGCCAGTAGAAGTTCTTGGTGGTATGATTGGTGGTGCACTTGTGGGTACTTTTCTTGGTATCTTCCTGTCATATCTTGTGATTTCGCCGTTGGCGGAACGATTCAACCAAATCTTATTTGAAGATGGCCACTTTATGCCAATCATCAAATATGTTCTTGTGGCACACCTTCAGGGCAATGCACCACAAATCGCCGTAGAGATTGGCCGACGAAACGTGCCAAGTCATAACATGCCAACATTTGCTGAACTTGAAGAAGCAATTGCTGAGCTGCCGCCAGACGTATAATCTTAAGGCAAATTTATTTGAGATTTTATGACGCAGCTTTTCGACAGAATGGCTGCGTTTTGTTATAATTAATCAGTATTTTATCGTTCTAAGAGAAATCAAATGTCCACAGAAAAGAAAATCAGAGTAGGAATTCTTGGCGCCAGTGGTTACACGGGCGCAGATCTTGTTCGCTTGCTTGTTGTTCATCCTAATGTAGAGATTGCGTTATTGACGGCAGAGCGAAAAGCAGGGTTACCGATTTCAGAGGTATTCCCGCATCTGGTTGGGCTTGACCTCCCTGGCCTTATCTCGATTAACGAGATAGAGTGGCCGGCGGTAGAGCTGGATGTTGTTTTCTGTGCTCTTCCTCATGCGACTAGTCAGGAAGTAATTAAAGGCTTGTTGCATGCCACCAACCACAGCCTTCTAGATGAGCTTATTATTGAAACCGTAGGGGATCAGGCCAGCGCTATTAAAGGCGATGTGAAAATCGTTGACCTTTCAGCGGATTTCAGACTGCGTGATACGAATACGTATGCCCAGTGGTACGGCAGAGAACATCAAGCCACTGAGATTCAGAAAAGAGCAGTTTATGGTCTTCCAGAAATTTACCGAGAGCAAATTAAAGAAGCGGATCTGGTCGCATGCCCGGGCTGCTATCCAACAGCGGCGCTACTTGCATTAGTACCACTTTTAAAGGCGGGTTTGATTTCTGCCGAAGATATTATCATTGACGCTAAATCAGGGGTATCCGGGGCAGGGCGTTCTCTTAAGGAAAGCAATTTATTTGTTGAAGTGGCTGAAGCAATGCACCCATACGGTGTTGGCCATCACAGACATATGCCGGAAATTGAGCAAGAGCTTTCAGTAGCGAACGGTGAGAATGTAAAAATTAGTTTTACACCCCATCTGGTGCCAATGAATAGGGGCGAGCTCGAAACCATCTATGTAAAACTAAAAGATGATGAAACAGCTGATAGCCTTAAAACAACATTGATGAAGCAATATGCTGATGAACAGTTTGTGACTGTGCTTGATGGTTCAACGATGCCTGCTACCCGTATGGTACGCGGTTCAAATAACTGTGTACTGAATGTATTTCCAGACCGTATTGATGGTAGAGCCATTGTTGTCGCCGCGATTGATAATTTGGTTAAAGGTTCCTCTGGTCAAGCAATTCAAAACATGAACCTTATGCTTGGTCTGGATGAAAATACTGGCCTCATGCAAGCTCCAATGTTCCCGTAAGTTATGACCAAAGCATTTCCACTTTACAAAGATACTTCTTTGGGAGGGCGAGTAACGCCCTTTCAGGGTAAGTGGCCGTCTATAGATGACAGTGCCTATGTTTTTCACGGCGCTCAGGTTGTTGGTGATGTCACTATTGGGGCGCAATCCAGTATCTGGCATAACTGCGTGCTAAGGGGCGATGTGAACCATATCAAAATTGGTACACGCTCCAATATTCAAGATGGTAGTGTCATTCATGTAAGCACTCATACATTCCCAACAATTATAGGTAATGATGTTCTCGTTGCTCATATGGCTATGCTACACGGTTGCACACTTATGGATAATGCATTTGTTGGGATGGGATGTATCGTTATGGATAACGTTACAATTGAACCTGACGGCATGCTTGCAGCAGGTGCCATGCTCACACCTGGTAAAAAAGTTGGCAAAGCTGAACTTTGGGTAGGGCGGCCAGCCACGTTCTTAAGGTACCTGACCGATGAAGAACTCGAAAAAAATCGAGGTATGGCAGAGCATTACCGCAAAATTGCTGAACAACATAGATTGGATTCCATCGGGCAGGTTGCAGACAAGCCATACCCATAAATAATTACCATTTTTGTTGCCTTTTTAGCCTTGCACCATTAGCAATTGCACCCACATTACAGTTAGTCTTTTTATGTAATTTGTCAGGAAGTAGTATTATGTCTTTTGAACTACCTGCGCTGCCATATGCGCAAGATGCCCTCGCTCCACACATTTCAGCAGAAACACTTAGCTTTCACCACGGTAAACACCACAATGCTTATGTTGTGAACCTGAACGGCCTTATTGAAGGCACGGAGTATGCTGAGATGTCTCTTGAAGATATCATGAAAGCAACAGCAGGTGATGCTTCTAAAGCTGGCGTTTTCAATAATGCTGCTCAAATCTGGAACCACACATTCTATTGGCATTCTATGGCTCCAAATGGTGGTGGTAAGCCAACTGGCGCTTTAGCTGCTAAAATTGATGAAGATTTCGGTTCTTTCGACGCTTTTGTTGAAGCTTTCAAGGCAGCCGGCGCTACGCAGTTTGGCTCAGGTTGGGCTTGGCTGGTACTAAAGGACGGCAAGCTTGAAGTTGTAAAAACACCGAACGCAGAATGCCCACTAACCGACGGTGCAACACCACTTCTTACAATGGATGTTTGGGAACATGCTTATTATATTGATTTCCAAAACCGCCGCCCTGATTACATCAGTACTTTCCTAAGCGACCTAGTAAACTGGGAATTCGCTGCTGCAAACTTTGAAGTTGCATAAGTACTGAACTATGATCCATCAAAAGAAAAGGGGCTTCGAGGAGCCCCTTTTTTATTTCTCAAATCGCTTAAAGGCTTAGAAAGCTAAACCGTGGCTTTGTCCTGCCATGCAGAGCAACATAGGAATAGATAGCAGCGTATTTGTACGGCTAAATAGCATTGCTTTCTTTGCTGCAGCAGGCTTAGCATCCGCATCTGCTTCAACAATACCCAGTGCAACCTTCTGATTTGGCCAGATAATAAACCACACGTTAAACCACATGATAATTGCGAGATACATACCTATACCGATAAGGCGGAAGCCTTCAGACAGCATGAAAGCATCATGAGCGTAGCCATTAACCGTTGCGAGCCATAGGCCGGTAGCAAGTGTTAGCATAGCGCCCCAGCGGAACCAGAATAATGCTTTAGGTGCGATGTGTTTCCCAATAGCGGGCTTCAGCTCATCCGGAATTTCCGGCATTGTTGGTATCTGTACGAAGTTGAAGTACCAAAGCAAACCAATCCACATAACGCCAGCAAGAATATGCAAATAGCGGGCGTAGAAGGCTTGGTCAAAGCCGAATTCAGCAAACCAGCCTGACTGTGCAGCTATCAGAACGATTGTAAGTACAAAACCTGCAATAACGGTATTTTGTAAAGATCCTAGAATCTTTTCCATATAAAACTCCCCTTTATGTTGTCCCCTAAGACGTAAAAAGCGTAACCGCGATATGGGGGATGCTCAAGAAAAAATGGCTAATTTCAAAGGGATTAGAGATTTTAATACCTAATCACTCTGAATTTTCTTGAAATATTGGGAGCAACCAACCATTTTGCGCGACATGTCAGAGCCAATAAATACATTCGAGTATTGTCGGGAAATAGTGAACAAGGATGACCGAGACAGGTACCTTGCGACTATTTTCGCGCCATCTTCACTTCAGAACCAATTATGGGCCCTTTGGGCCTTTAATCAGGAAGTTGCCAAGGTCAGAGAAAACGTTTCTGAGGCAATGCTGGGAGAAATTCGTCTTCAATGGTGGGCTGACGCTATTGAAGAAGTGAAAAGTGGGGCTGTAAGGGAACATCCGGTATGCCAGGCGCTTAATGAAGCAAGCTTGAATGAAAGTACGCTTGATTTACTGACAGAAACTATCGCAGCTCGTAAACTAGATGTATTTGATGAAGGGCCCGCCGACTTCGCTGCCTTATGTGATTACGCCGACGGTGTTGGTGGAGCCTTGCAGGAAGTTTCATACAGAATTCTTGCAGTAGACGCTTTAGTGGAAGCGGGTATTAGTGCATCCAGAGCCCTGGGGCAAGCCTGGACCATGCTTGGTCTTGTAAGGGCCTTACCATTCCATTGGCAAGCAGGGCGCAGTTATATGCCCGCTTCGGTTAAGGAAGGAATGCACTTACCAGACCCAGAGCAAGCGTTTAATCAGTTAAAGCCCACAATCGAACGCATGCTGAATTATACGCGTCAACAACTGGACGAGTGCAAAAAGCTCATAAAGACTTTAGATAAAAACCAGCGAAAGTTATTTGTGCCAATCGCTCTGGTGGAGCTATATCTGAATACTCTTGATAAGGCTGGTAATAATCCCTTTGAGACACCGCCGTTTGAAGCTAGTGAGCTTAGAAAACTTTGGAAGTTATTTGCCTTTAAGTTAACTGCATAACCAAGAAAAGCGCACACGATGCCGTGTACGCTTATTAATCGTCTACACCCGCGCTAAACAGCTAGGCTTGAATGTCTACCTGTTCACCAACACCAGGCTGTGTATCGCTCGGTTCAGCTTCTCGGCGTTCGATTGATGAATCTTCTACAGCTCTACGCTCAGCCACAGCAGATTCAATAGAACCGGCTCGACCAGAAGAAACAACTTGTTGGCTGCTCGCATTAGCAGCACCTTGAATATCTACCATTTTAGTGCTCCATCTGCGTGTGTTTACCCATTACACACGCTCTCTCAGCTAAGATAATCTTAGCACAACATGCTCATTTATTCTAATTTTACCTGCTCTATAGGCGTCTATTGCGGTTTTCAAAGCAGAAGAAGCTGCTAGTATGGATGAAAATCATGGAAATTTAGGTCGGAAATTTGATTAAAATTTTATCTAAGCGAATCAATATAGCTGTATTAGCCGTTTGTATTAGTGCTTGTTCTTCCAATCCTCATCCTGTTCGAACTACTCAGGAGGAGGGCATTATCTCCGCGAGAGCTAGAAATGAGTTGGCAATAGAAAACCCGGAGGGCCTTGTTCGAGTAGGCGAGGGCTTTGAAAAATCAGGAAACCTGACAGGGGCATTAAACCTATATGGGCAAGCTATAAGCGCGGCCCCAGATCTGATTAATGCCAGAATTGCTTATGCAAGAGTTACAGCCAAGCTTGGGCAGTCGAACCGTGCATTAGCGATGCTTGATGCCATTCCTTTGGAAGAGAGAACTAATCCATATATTTCATATGAAAAATCTGGAATTTTTATTACTAAACGCGATTATGACAGTGCTCTTTCCACCCTTCAGCCTTTGATTGATCAATCAAAGCTATCCGAGCCGCAGCATATGCTTCGTGCAGCCAAGTTGTTATTTTTATCTGAGCGAGTAGAAGGGGGTAGAGCGCTTTTAGCTCAAGCAATTAACCAGACACCTCACAATGGTCTATATACACAGAGTTTAGCTTTTTCGTACGCTCTCTCAGGGGATTATAAAACAGCTATTTCCTTAATTCAGCAATCATTAGATAAGCCATCAGCGAAAGAAAGTGGTCGGTTAGCTTTAGCGCTGGTTTATGCGTTGTCAGGTCAAATTAATCAGGCATTAGAATTCCATCTGGGAACGTTGAACCGGGAAGATTTAACAAATCAAAGACTTTTTTATCGTGCTTTGAGCTATTTAAATGCCAAAGAAATGGCAGAGGCTGTTTTTTTTGGACAATTACCAGCAGACATATATGAACGACTGGATTAAGTGGTTGACCGCGTCAAATTGCATCTTGCTTAAGGTGCTTTGTACAGTTAATCAGACGCCAAGCTTATTTATTGAAAAGGACATGCTGTGAAATCCTGCAAAAATATGATGGAAGTACGAGAGGAAATTGATCGCGTTGATAGATTAATAGTTCCGCTGCTTCTTGAACGTCTGGAATATATTAAACAAGCTGGTGGAATAAAAGCGGACCGTAATGCTGTACGTGATGAATGGCGAATTGAGGATGTTGTGTCTAAAGCTAAGCAAACTGCTCAGGGCCTAGATGGAGACTTAAATTACATCAACGATATATACCGTCATTTGATTGAGTGGAGTATAAATCATGAGTTTGATGTGTGGGATAATAAGCATCCATAGAGACAGCGCAAAGCTAAGTACTTAAGATAAAGCGACTAAGAGAAAACTCTAGTCGCTTTATTTATATCTATTGAAAAATTCAAGAGGCGTTGAAATACTATTTGTATGACCAAATAAAGCACAAATAATGACAACTATTAATTTCAAATAATACATAAAGTGCTAAAAACTCTAAAAAATGTGAATATATTTATATATTTTCTCTCTAAAGCGATTCTGAACTATAAATCCCTACCAAACAGCCTTTGATTGTTTAAGTTATAGCAAAATTTTTCATTTTTATGAAAACGTGAATGCTTATTGGTGCGAACACACAACTTTGAACACTTGCTTTTATTTTATCATTGCTAAACTGTACTAATATAGGTAAAGAATTGGTGCAGCAACCGAGTGTTTATTTTAACGCTTAGGACTGCGCGACCCAAAGGGCTACCCCCATCGCCCTTTGGGTCAACTTATATTTGCTTCATACAAAAAAATGGCAGCTCAAGCATAGCGTGGCTGCCAAGTTAGAAGGGATTTTTTAGGGGTTAAAACTTCTGAGAACCTTTCCCAAATTCTGGATATGCTTCCATCCCCAGTTCGGCTAGATCAGAGCCTCGTTCTTCGTCTTCTTCGTCAAGTCGAATGCCTACTGTTGTTTTAAGGGCAAACCAAGCAATAGCACTTGAAATCGTTACAAAAATCCCGATAGCTCCGATACCAAGAAGCTGGATAGAAAGGCTGGCTGCGTCATTGGTCAAAGGTACTGCCAAAGTACCCCAAATTCCGCACACCAAGTGCACAGAGATCGCACCAACAACGTCATCTATCTTTAACTTGTCAAAAAACGGTACTGCAAAAACTACTAATGCGCCACCAACGCCGCCAATAGCTGTCGCAATAATCGGGGTGGGGGTTAAAGGTTCTGCTGTAATTGATACCAAGCCAGCCAATGCACCATTAAGGATCATTGAGAGATCAACCTTTTTGTAAACAGCTTTAGTGACCAGCATGGCGGAAACTGCTCCACCGGCCGCTGCCATATTCGTGTTTACAAATATATTGGATACAGAAACCGCATCACCTAAAGACCCTAGTGCAAGTTGAGAAGCGCCATTAAAACCGAACCAGCCCAGCCAGAGAATAAATGTGCCAAGTGTAGCAAGTGGCATGCTACTGCCAGGCATTGGTTTGATTCTGCCATCCTTGCTAAAACGGCCAAGGCGTGGCCCGAGAATAAGGGCGCCAACTAACGCGGCCCAGCCGCCGGTAGAGTGTACAAGTGTTGAACCTGCAAAGTCTTGAAAACCCGCGGCATCTAGCCAGCCGCCACCCCATTTCCAGGCGCCTTGAATTGGATATATGAGACCGGCCAAAACAACAGTAAAGGCTAAGAACGGGAACAATTTTATACGCTCAGCAACTGTACCAGAAACAATTGAGGCTGTTGTCGCAACAAATACCATTTGAAAGAAGAAATCAGAGCCAGCGGAATAACCTGTTGGATCAACTTTCGCCCCTTCTACAAGGGTTGCTGTATCGTCAGGGGACCAAAGAGAGAAGAATTGGCCAAAATACCCGCCATCCACACCTGAATACATGAGGTTATAGCCCATCAACATCCACATAATGCATGCAATGGCGTATAGTGAAACGTTCTTAACACATATTTCCGCTACGTTTTTCGTTCGAACTAGCCCAGCTTCAAGCATAGCAAAGCCAGCTGCCATCCACATAACCAGGAAGCCACCAATTAGGAAAAGAAGAGTGTTGAATATATAGGCAGAATCAGCACTAACTGCCAGAGCAGGGGAGGATACAGCGCTGACTGTAACAGCGCCCACCAAAAGTTTTTTTCCATTTAACTTCATCACTATACTCCCTAAAGCGCTTCAATGCCGGTTTCGCCGGTCCGGATACGCACAACTTGATTGATATCTAAAACAAAGATCTTTCCATCACCTATCTGGCCGGTCTTGGCTGCTTCCTGTAAAATCTCAAGAACCTGATCTCCAACATCATCATCTACGGCTACCTCAATCTTTATTTTGGGAAGAAAATGCACTTCATATTCGGCCCCTCTATAGATCTCCCGCTGGCCGCGCTGACGCCCATACCCCTGAACTTCAGAAACCGTCATGCCGTTAATACCAACTTCGGCGAGCGCATCTCTGACAGGTTCCAGCTTATGAGGTTTAATGATCGCGATGATATACTTCATAATTACTCCAATGATTGTTCGGAGCTTATTAGGCACCAACTATGCCAGTTGACATTAATTAATGTTTATCAATGGTTTACTTAAATAACCGACATAGCCGCTTATGAGTTAATGTCCATTTATTATGCAATGTCTATTTTTTAATCATAAAGATAAGCTAATGACGACCTGTTAAATTGATCACTCACTCCAACTCGCAGACTTCGGTAACATAGGCGCAACACCAAGGAGGCTGTATGAAAATATATGGTGATAAAATTTCAGGGAATTGTCTGAAGGTTAAATATGTAGCTGACTATCTTAAACAGGCTTATGACTGGGTGGATGTTAGTGTTGTTGAGGGTGAAACTAAATCAAAAGCTTTTCTGAATATAAACCCGGCAGGTCAGGTGCCTGCAATTCAGTTAAATGATGGTAGCACTCTGGCTCAATCTAACGCCATTATGCTTTTTCTAGCTAAAGATAGTGATTTAATCCCAGCCGATAGCTTCCTAGAAGCTAAGATGAATGAATGGCTGTTCTGGGAGCAATATTCTCACGAGACAGCTATCGCAGTATCTCGCTTTCAAGTGGTCTATAAGGCCGTACCATTCTCAGAGGTTGATCCGGAACTTATCAAAAAAAGCTACGCTGCGCTCGATGTTATGGAAAAGCATCTTCAAGAAAGCGACTGGTTTCTTGGCGATCACTTTAGCTTGGCGGACATTGCCCTATATGCGTACACTCAGTTCGCAGGCGAAGTTGGTTTTGACATGCCAGAATATACGGCTACGGTTCGGTGGTTGAAAAATGTACGTACAAAATTGAACCTATAAACAGAATCGATGAGTTTGCATCATGATCAATCCTGTAGGCTATTTTGAGATACCGGTCCTTGATATGGAACGGGCTGTGAGTTTTTACTCAACTGTTTTTGGTTACCATTTCACGCCAGCAGTAGTTGATGGCTATGAGATGGCTCTTTTCCCGCACCTTGAAGGCGAGGAAGGCATAACTGGCGCACTGGCGAAGGGCGATGCTTATATCCCGAGCAAGGGTGGCAGCCTGATCTATTTTAATACGGACAATATTAAAGATAGCCTGGAAAGAGTTGTTCAAGCAGGTGGAGCCGTTCTTTACGACCGCAAGTCAATTGGCGAGCTGGGTTTTGTAGCAGAATTTGAAGATAGTGAAGGTAACCGCATCGCACTGCATCAGCCAGCTTGAATGATTCAAAAAAACTTCCCAAAAGATAAAGGCCCTGATGAATGATCATCAGGGCCTTTATATCTTAGCGTCACAACAGTGGCGGGCAGGGTGGGATTCGAACCCACGAAGGGCTTGCACCCTTGCCGGTTTTCAAGACCGGTGCATTCAACCGCTCTGCCACCTGCCCGCGGCATCACTGTTCGTGAACGTGGGGCGGGTTTTAATAGGTAAAATTCGATCCGTCTAGTCTAAAAATTAAGAAATTTACATTTATGTGAAATTGCCCCTCCAAGCGCCTTGCATGCACCCCTTGGAATTGCTAGAAAGTTTGTCTGTTCTTACAAGATATTGCGTATGCATTTTTTATGTAAGCAAGGTTTAGTTTTATAAGTCCAGCAGCTTAGCTGCTGATAATCAGGGGGCTAAAGGGTGAGCGATAACACTCCAATTACACCAGAAGAAGAGGGCATTGCGCCAATCACCATCGAAGAGGAAATGAAAGCCTCTTATCTTGATTATGCGATGAGCGTGATTGTTTCCCGTGCTCTCCCTGATGTGCGAGATGGTTTGAAGCCAGTTCACAGACGCATCCTCTATTCAATGCATGAAAATGGCTATGAACATAACAAGCCATTCCGGAAATCGGCTCGTATTGTCGGGGATGTAATGGGTAAGTATCACCCGCATGGTGATAGCGCTATCTATGATGCCCTTGTTCGTATGGCGCAGGACTTCTCGATGCGTGCACCGCTCGTGGACGGCCAAGGTAACTTTGGTTCGATGGATGGCGACGGCGCCGCGGCGATGCGTTACACAGAAGCTCGTATGGATAAAGTATCCAGCATGCTTTTGGCTGACATTGAGAAAGACACTGTTAATTTCCAGGCTAACTATGATGAGAGCGAATCTGAACCAACAGTTCTTCCTGCACGTTTCCCGAACTTGTTGGTAAATGGCGGTACAGGTATCGCGGTTGGTATGGCAACAAATATCCCGTCACACAGCCTTCGGGAAGTGATTGATGGTGTGCTTGCACTTATTGATAACCCGGAACTAAATAACATAGACCTTATGGATTATGTCCCAGGCCCTGATTTCCCTACAGGCGGTATCATTCTTGGTGCAGCCGGTATCAAGCAGGCTTACGAAACAGGCAAAGGCTCTATCACAATTCGCAGCCGCACCCACGTTGAAGAGATTCGCAAAGACCGTTACGCGATCATTATTACTGAAATTCCGTTCCAGGTGAACAAAGCTTCCATGATCGAGAAGATCGCAGAATGTGTTCAGACTAAGAGAATCGAGGGTATTTCAGATATCCGCGACGAATCTGACCGTACAGGCGTTCGTGTGGTTGTTGAACTTAAGCGTGATAGCGTACCTGAAGTGATCTTGAACCAGCTGTTCCGTTTCACGCAGGTGCAAACAAGTTTCGGTATCAATATGCTGGCACTGAATGGCGGCAAGCCACAGCAGCTTACACTTCGCGACGTGCTACGCGCTTTCATTGAATTCCGCGAGGAAGTGATTACACGCCGTACTAAGTTTGATCTTAATAAAGCACGTGACCGTGCACACATTATGGTTGGGCTGGTAATTGCGGTAGCAAACATTGATGAAGTAGTGGCCATCATCCGTGGTGCATCATCGCCAGCAGCAGCTCGAGAAGCACTGGCATCGCGTAAATGGGACCCCGCAGAAATTCTGCCATACCTTGAACTTATTGGTGAAACTGGCAAGTTGAACGATGACGGTACCTTCCAGCTTTCTGAAATTCAGGTTAAAGCGATCCTTGATCTTCGCTTGCACCGCCTAACAGCACTTGGCCGTGATGAGATTGGTGATGAACTTGAAGCTCTCGCTGAAAAAATTCGTGAATTCCTAGAAATCCTTGGTTCACGTGTACGTCTATACGAAGTACTTCGTGGTGAACTGGAGGCTGTTCGCGAGGAATTCGGCAACGACCGCCGTACTGAAATCGATCTTAGCGCAGCGGGTTCTTTCGAAGACGAAGATCTTATCGCGCGTGAAGATATGGTGGTTACGGTGACGCACACGGGTTACATAAAACGTGTACCACTTTCCACTTACCGCGCGCAGCGCAGAGGCGGAAAAGGCCGCTCGGGCATGCAAACGAAGGATGAGGACTTCCTCTCTACCGTATTTGTGGCCGATACACATACTCCGGTACTCTTTTTCTCAAATACCGGTCAGGTATATAAGATGAAGGTTTGGAAGCTCCCACTTGGTTCACCAACTTCAAAAGGTAAGGCTGTTATTAACCTTCTACCACTGAAGCAAGGGGAGACTATTGCGACGATTCTGCCGCTTCCTGAGAATGAGGAAACATGGAGCGACCTCCATGTAATGTTCGCTACAGCACACGGTAATGTTCGCCGTAACCGCTTGTCAGATTTCTCTAATGTGATGTCCAATGGTAAAATCGCTATTCGTTTCTCTGATGAAGAAGACAAGCTGATCGGCGTAGATGTTTGTACAGAAGAGGACGATGTAATCCTTGCTGCTCGTGGTGGTCGGGCAATCCGCTTTAAGGCCACAGATGTTCGCTTGTTCGCAGGCCGTACATCAACCGGTGTTCGCGGTATGAAGTTTGCTGCTGGCGATGAAGTAGTTTCTATGTGCGTAGTTAAGGGGACAGATGCCTCGACCGAAGAGCGTGATGCTTATTTGAAAGCGGCAGCATGGAAAAATGAGCCTGGTGAGCAAACTCTCTCAGACGAACGGATGGAAGAATTGGCTTCTATTGAACAGTTTGTATTAACTGTTACCAATAAAGGCTTTGGTAAACGTACAAGCAGCCATGAATACCGTGTAACAGGCCGTGGCGGTCAAGGTATTTGGAATGTGCCCTCAGACGAGCGTTTGCGTGAGCAAATTGGCGGTGTGATTACAGCCGTACCAATTACAACGGACGAACAAGTGCTTATGGTAACAGACCAAGGTAAGCTTATTCGTACACCAGTTCATGACGTTCGTATTGCATCAAGAAATACAAAAGGGGTTACTCTCTTCAAAGTATCTGATGATGAAGAAATTGTATCTGTAGCCAAGCTTCAGGAAACTGACGACGAGGAAGAAGATGCAATTGAAGGCAGCGAAACTGCAACAGTTGATGCAGTAATGGACGCTGAAGAAACATCTGAGGAATAATCCTCAAGCAGTCAATTTTAATAAGCCCCTTGAAACTAGATTTCGGGGGCTTATTTCATGCGCAAACTTCTTTATTTTCTTGTGTTTTGCAGCATATTCGTCAATCTTGCTGCATAGCAGCATTATTCTTATGACGAGGAGTCATTATGACCGAAAAGCGTGTTGGTATTTACCCGGGAACCTTCGATCCTATTACAAATGGTCATATCGATATCTTCAAACGTGGCCTGAGGCTTGTTGATAAACTTGTTATCGGCGTTGCTACCAATCCAAGTAAAAACCCAATGTTCACCCTTGATGAGCGCGTCGCTATGGTTGACCGTGAATGCCGTCATTACGCAGAAAGCATTGGTGTAGAATTTGAAGTTGTACCGTTTGATGAACTTCTGATGAAGTTTGCCGAAAGAGTTGGTGCTTCCATTATTATCAGGGGCTTACGAGCCGTTGCTGATTTTGAATATGAGTTTCAGATGACGGGTATGAATTATCAAATTAATCCTGAGATTGAGACCGTATTTCTCATGGCTGATCCTCGTTATCAAACAATCGCTTCACGTCTGGTTAAGGAAGTTGCGAAGTATGATGGTAATATCTCTTCCTTTGTTCCCAAAAAAGTGGGATATGAGGTGGTAGAAAAAGTTAACTTAGCCAAATAACAATAGTGGTATTAAGTGGTATGAAAAAACTACTGATAATATTTGCAGCAATGGTGGGACTAATGACTGATAATGCTGAAGCTTTACAGCAAGATAAGGAAAATATTCTATATCTTGATCTTGATGTAGCTGAAAATGCAAGGGTGACAATTGCGATGCGCCCGGATAAAGCGCCAAATCACGTAGCACGCGTTAAGGAACTCGTACGCGAGGGCTTTTATGACGGAACTATTTTTCACCGTGTGATTCCAGGTTTTATGGCACAAGGCGGAGATCCTAAAGGTACTGGCACAGGTGGTTCTGGCACTAACATTGATGCGGAATTTAACAGCCTTCCACATTTACGCGGCACAGTATCTATGGCGCGCGCGCAAACAGTGAACAGCGCAGATAGCCAATTCTTTATTTGTCTGGACCGCACACCATTCCTTGACAACGAGTATACTGTTTGGGGCCGAGTAATTGGTGGTATGGAATATGTAGATATGATCCAGAAGGGTGAACCACCAGTAAACCCAAGTAAAATTGTACGTATGCAGGTAGCTGCTGACATAAAAGAATAATCACTAAATCCAATATTTATGGGAAGAGGGCGCTTTATTGCGCCCTTTTTCTTGTTTTCAGCACGCTGTTTCGCTAAAAGGCCCGCCATGAATGTAGAGCTTTTTGATTTTGATCTTCCTAAAGAGAATATCGCGCTGCGCCCAGCGGTGCCGCGAGATTCTGCGCGTATGCTTGTTGTAAATAAAACAACAAGTGATTCTGGCGTTGCGTCACTAGCAGATTTTCTCACCGACAAAGATATATTGGTCTTCAATGATACCAAGGTAATTCCAGGTCGTCTTTTTGGTAAACGTGGGGAAGCCAAAATTGAAGTAACCCTTCATAAACGCGAAAGCAACACTGTGTGGAAGGTATTTGCTCGACCAGCAAAAAAATGCCGGCTGGGTGATGAGCTGGATTTCACTGGCCTCAAAGCAAAAGTTACTGAAATTGGTGAAAGCGGTGAACGTACGATTGAGTTTGCCGTTGAAGATGCTGCTATATGGGATGCGCTTGAAGCACATGGTACCATGCCGCTACCACCTTATATTGCTTCCCAACGTGATATTGATGATCAGGATTTAAGCGATTACCAAACCGTTTTCGCGGAAGAAGAGGGGGCCGTTGCAGCCCCCACAGCTGGTCTACATTTTACACCTGAACTTTTAGCATCCCTCGAAAAGAAAGGTGTTAAAACGGCTGGTGTTACACTTCATGTAGGGGCTGGCACCTTTTTGCCAGTGAAGGTAGATGATACCGATGATCACAAGATGCATAGTGAAATAGGTGTTGTTACAGAGGAAACAGCCGCTAAATTGAATGAAGTACGGGCAAATGGTGGCCGTATCGTCTCTGTTGGCACTACTTCACTTCGTCTTCTTGAAAGTGCAGTTGATGATAAAGGGATTATTCACCCTTTTAATGGCTCTACTGATATCTTCATCACTCCTGGTTACCGTTTCAAAGCTATTGATGTGTTGATGACAAATTTCCACCTTCCAAAATCAACGCTATTTATGCTTGTCTCAGCCTTCGCTGGCTTCGAGCGCATGAAGAAGGCTTACTCAACAGCAATTGAAAATGGATACAGATTTTACTCATACGGGGACAGTAGCCTCCTGTTCCCGAAAAAGGACGAATGGCATGAAGCCTAGATTTAAATATACAGTTCATGCAACTGATGGTGCTGCTCGCTTAGGTACTATTGAAATGAAACGCGGGGAAATCAGAACACCCGCGTTCATGCCTGTTGGAACAGCAGGAACAGTGAAGGCCATGCTTCCGGAAAATGTACGCTCTACAGGTGCTGATATTCTTCTGGGGAATACCTACCATTTAATGCTGCGCCCAACTGCGGAGCGCGTACACAAGCTAGGCGGTCTCCATAAGTTTATGAACTGGGATCGACCAATTCTTACAGATTCTGGGGGGTTTCAGGTAATGTCACTTACTGAACTCCGCAAAATGAGTGAAGAAGGAGTTGAGTTCCGCAGCCATCTGGATGGTAGCAAGATTATGCTTACCCCTGAACGGTCGATGGAAATTCAGCGTTTACTGGGGTCTGATATTGTAATGTCATTTGATGAATGTACACCATTCCCTGCCACAGAAGATGTTGCTAAAGAATCAATGGAACTTTCCATGCGCTGGGCCAAGCGGTCACGCGAAGGATTCGATAGCGGTGAAGAGCATGCAGCACGCTCGGCTCTCTTCGGTATCGTGCAAGGTAGTGTGTACGAAGAGCTACGTTACGAATCTATTGATAAGCTAGCTGATATTGGTTTTGATGGCTACGCTGTGGGCGGCCTTGCAGTAGGTGAAGGTCAGGAAATGATGTTCAAGGTGCTTGATTTCACCATGCCACGCATGATGAAAGATACACCTCGCTACCTTATGGGCGTTGGAAAGCCGGATGACATTGTTGGCGCTGTTGAACGCGGTATTGATATGTTTGACTGTGTTATGCCTACGCGCTCCGGGCGTACAGGCCAGGGCTTTACCTGGCGCGGGGCTATTAATCTCAAAAATGCGCGTCACAAAGATGATGATCGTCCGATTGAAGAAGCATGCGCTTGTCCAGCTTGTACGCAGTACAGCAGAGCTTATGTCCACCACCTTATAAAATCTGGTGAGATATTGGGGTCTATGCTTCTTACATGGCATAATCTTCAATTCTATCAAGATCTAATGGCTAATCTCCGAGATGCCATTGGGGAAGGCCGATTAACGCAGTATGCGAATAGTTTCCGGGAAACTTACCGTATGGGCGATATTGATCCTCTATAGCTAAGCAACAAAGGTTTATTTGTGAATCACAGGTATTCGTTCCTATAGTTCTCCTTTAACAATGGAGGGGAACTATGAAATTATTTGTTGCTATTGCTTTCACACTATCACTTTCTACTACCCCTGTTTTCGGCCAAGACACAGCATCCCTAAATGTCGTCGGTGAAAATAAAACAGCCATTATTGCAACCGAACAACAAAAAAATGGGGGATATGATGGAGCCTTTAATTATTCTCCAGCAGTAAGAGCTGGAGATTATATATACGCTTCGGGGGTCGTTGCTGGCGCTTCGGGTATAAAGGAACCCCTTAACAAAGAGGCATTTAAAGCATCTGTTCGTCGCGCTTTAAAAAGACTGGAGCAAACTTTAAAAGCTGGTGGCGCAGAATTGAATGACGTAATTAAAATCAATACTTTCCATGTTTTTGATAGCCCGCATACCACGCTCAGTAAACACGAACAGGTTCTAGCTGTTGCTGAAGTTAAAAATGAATTTATTGGTGAGCCACATCCTGCCTGGACAGCGGTTGGTACTACTGCTCTATATCCCGATAAAGGATTAGTGGAAATAGAAGTTGTGGTTTACAGCCCGCCGAAGAAATAGATTAAAAATTTTACGTCACTGATTTGCCCAGTTTTGTGTGACACAGTGATTTATTTCGAGAAATATTAGCTCTTTCTTCATAATTTAACGCTTAAAAAAGAAGCAAGAGGGGCGGTATTCCTAGGGCTTCAAAAAAAAGTAACAAAAGCTGATACTTTTGCTTGACCAATCATAAACTTGCCCCTATGTTCCGCCGCGTTCCCGAGGCAGCGCCAGATGCTTCGAACTGAACATATATTTGGGCCCGTAGCTCAGCTGGTAGAGCAACTGACTTTTAATCAGTAGGTCACAGGTTCGAACCCTGTCGGGCTCACCAAATATAAAGGCTG
>NZ_JAKQZA010000005.1 GCF_023008165.1 Kordiimonas laminariae
TTTTTCCCTGTTGCTTTGATCGCAGCATCAAGGCCGTGGCGATTAGATTTAACGCCACTCACACCATGATCTTTATAGATCGCTTCACAGCCAGCAGCAGTGAGTGCATCTAGTTGGAGATCAAGGCTTTGATCCTCGGTAGAAACGCGGGCATATCCTATCTTCATATATGAAGGATAGGGCTTTAGAGGATTGATTTAAAAGGGAAAAGAGACTCTTGATACGTGTAAGTCGTGCAAAAAGGCTCCATTATGCACGGGGGCTGAATTTGCACGCATCGACTCGATACATACGACTGTATGTTTAGCAAGTCGTTGGATTTCCTACCTACGTTTAAAAGCTGAATCTGTCAATTTATAGTTATGAAAAACGGGAGAAATGGAGGGTTTTAACTCGAAGGAATTATTCATCATGAAATATCTATTTATGATGTTCTTATTATTAGGGTTAGCCGCCTGTGATAGCTATCCCGAACCAATCACCCCAGACACATTAAAAGCAGCAATTGAAGAGAAGGAATTTGATTCAGATACGCCTGTCATTCAATTGGATGACGTTGAGGTTTTGGCATTTGACAATGAAGGTTCAGATGCGGAACCAGAATATAAAGTGCGGTTGAAGCTTCACGTCTCTACCATCGAAGGCATCGCCAAAACCATCTATGAAGTTAGTGACAGTAATCCGGCAAACTTACCCAAGCAGAATGTTATTGCGGTTCTTTACCCCAAAGGCACAAAGGGTGAGAAAGAAGCCGTCATGACGGTTAAGAAAAACAAAGATGGCTCTTGGTACTATGGCACCCATAGAGCGAAGATTAGTGACGCCCTGAAGCATTACTATGACCATAACGGCACACGTATTTCGTGGGATGGTTATAAGAATGCCCTGATCCTTGATACACCGGAAGAACTAGCCTTCCGCAAGAAGGCAGATGCGGCATATGCGAAGGCTGGAAAGAAGTTCGGGTTTTCAGGTGAAACCATTGAAGAAGTAGTCGCCGAGAAAAAACAAGAATACGGTCTATAACTAACCCCACAAATTCAGGCGGCTATAAAGCCGCCCTTTTTTCATCGTCCCCTGCTCTTTGATTTCGTTTTTTCTTTTGGGCTTCCAAGTTCTTTTGTTTGGGACAGTTTGTTAAGCTTGGCTTTAAGCTTTTCCAAAGCACGGTTTTCCCTAGCTCTTGTATCTGCCTTACCTGTTTCCTTATGCTTCTTATAATATTTGGAAACTTTAGCTGATTGCTCAGGGCCATTTTTCTCCTGCTGGAATAGCTGCGGATATGTAACGCGTTCGAGTTTTAATTGATCTTGTTCACGTCCAGCTTCTTTAGCTACCTCCATAGGCAAGCGATCAAAGTTATCTCGCATCCAAGGTGCATTGCTTGGTTGTGACGTAGTGATCTCATACGTAAGGCCAGATTTATCCGCCGCAGACCAGTGTAGAGGCGTCATCCCCTTTTCGTCCTGCTTCTCAAGCAAGCTTGGGTCTTTTTGCACAGAGGCATAGAGGCCAACGCCGTCACCATTCTTAATCAGATCAAATACAGCACCATCATGAGTCTGCCCTTTTGCGGCCTCTCGCTCTTTTTCCTTGGCTGGCAATTTATCGAAATACACCTTTAATGCTTCAAAGCGTTCTTGTGCCTGATCACTCATTGCTCAAGCTCCCGCATGGTGATCGCTTGGGTCATTACATCCCTTAAAATGATTAAGGTCTTTTGATCCTGCTTAATAGCAACGCCTCTTACCGGATGTTCAATATCAAGGGTAAAGTCATTTAGAGGTTTATGGCTACCTTCCTGAGAGATTGAGGCATATGCAAACTCCTTCCCTTCCTCGGTGGTTATATCAATCACCATGTCGCCGATTTTATGCTGACCTGAATTTGGGGCTGACTGAGCGCCCCCATAGCGAACGAAGGCAGCACCAAATATATCATCCTCGGCATACTGACCGGTGATGTCTTGATGACCGTATTTCTTATTCAGATATAAATGGAGGCACGCCCAAAACTCATAGCGTGGGTTGTAGAGCTTCTTGAGCATATTATCCATTGTCTGGTGACGCAGCTTTGACAGCCAGTCTTCTGACACACCTGTTTTCTCGATATAGCGTGCAACAAGTTTCATGTAGGTAGGAAGCTTAACGCCAGCGGCTTTCCAATCCTCAAGCATTAACTGTCTGATACGTTCCTGTTGTGCTGGGGAATAATGGCTATCAAGCCCATGCGCTGCCACATCAAATGCCATACTTATGTACCCCTAACAAAATCACTCAGTTTGTAAACTTCCGTAAACTTTACAGGACTTAACAGGCAGTCCTTAGACTTCTCCATAGTTCACATGACAAGTTTTCAATCAGCGAAAATACAATCGCAAGCAAAAAATATCTCTATTGAGATGTAATTTTTTTCAAGTGTGGGCGAATACATGCCCTCGCAAACTATAAAAAGAAAGTAGAAGACATGAATGAACATGCCCCAATCCCAGACCCACTACCCGCTGACTCTCCTGAACTCGAAAAGTATCGCCACCATCTGGACGAGTTTGATCTGACCGAAGAGCAAAAACAGGAATTGCTCGTCACACTCTGGCAGATCATGACCCAATTTGTTGACTTAGGTTTTGGCAGAGATGCAACCACTCTCGCCCTTAAAGCTATCTGTGGAGAAGACTTTGAACCAGCCCCATTAGATGACGAGTATGACTTATACTTGAAGGATAAATTAACAACAGAAAGCGAGGACAAATAATGCCCCAACAACCAGCTGTAATCTACTGCCGTGTGTCGAATGTAAAACAGACCACACGCGGCAATGGTCTTTCTTCTCAGGAAACGCGTTGTCGTGAATATGCGAAGTATAAAGGCCATAAAGTCGTTAAGGTATTTAACGACGACACGTCAGGTTCCCTGACTGCACGAACAGGTATGCAAGCCATGCTTAATTATCTGAGTGCCAATAGAAAAGGTAGTGGTCACATCGTTATCATTGACGATATCTCTCGTCTTGCTCGTGGCTTAGATGCTCACTTGCAGTTACGAGCTGATATTGCAAATGCAGGCGGTGTGCTTGAAAGCCCTTCTATTGAGTTTGGTGAAGACTCAGACTCTATTCTTGTAGAGAACCTTCTTGCCTCTGTATCGCAACACCAGCGACAGAAGAACGGCGAGCAAACCAAGAACCGTATGCGTGCGCGTGCGATGAATGGTTATTGGGTGTTTATGCCCCCAATAGGCTATCGCTATGAGAAAGTAGCGGGTCATGGCAAGTTGCTTGTAAGAGACGAACCTTACGCCACTATTCTAGCTGAAGCTTTGAATGGATTTGCATCAGGACGCTTTGAAACAAAAGCCGAAGCGAAGCGTTTCCTGGAAAAGCAACCTTATTTCAGTAAAGGGATCGCACGTCATCAACGGATATACGAGCTTCTTAATCGTCCTATCTATGCAGGCTATATTGAAATCCCTGATTGGGATGTCTCTTTGAGAAAGGGTCATCATGAGCCTCTGATTAAATTCCAAACATATCAAAAGATACAGGAACGCCTGAAGAAAGGTGCCAAAGCACCTGCAGTCGCGGATATCAGAGAAGACTTCCCTTTACGTGGTTTCATTACCTGTGGTGATTGCGGTCATCCTTTAACCGCTTGTTGGTCTAAAGGTAGAAATAAGAGCTACCCTTACTATCTTTGCTTTATTAAAGGCTGTGAAAGCTACCGAAAATCTATCCGTAAAGAGCTAATTGAGAAAGAGTTCGAAACGCTTTTAGGCAAGTTGCAGCCATCAGAATCTCTAGCGGCGCTCGCAGCAGATATGTTTCGTGATTTATGGGACATGTCAGTGTCAAAAGCCACGCAACTCAAGGCCTGTGTGAAGAGAGACTTGAATTCTATCGACAAACAAATCGATGAGTTGATGGACCTCCTCGCAGATTCGGATAGCAAAACTGTCGTCAAAGCATATGAACGTAAAATCCAAAGACTTGAAAATACCAAGTTTGAGTTGCGTGAACAGCTTGCAGATATGCACAAACCCAAGCATACCTTCGAGCAAATGTTCGAACACGCTATGACCTACCTCTCAAACCCGCAGAAAATATGGAATTCCCCCAAATTGGTGGACAAAAGAACGGTCCTAAGACTGACGTTTGCAGACAAATTAGCGTTCAAGCGCGGTGAAGGTTTTCGAACACCAGCGTACGCCTTGCCATTCAAGGCTTTGAGGGAGATTTGTGGGGAAAATTTTGAGATGGCGCACCCAAGAGGATTCGAACCTCTGGCCTCTGCCTTCGGAGGGCAGCGCTCTATCCAGCTGAGCTATGGGTGCGCATCAGTTGGTGGCGCGGACACTACACGGCAATGAAGCCACCTTCAAGTTTCTTTTCGCATGATATGCAATCCATACCTTTTAATGCTCAAAGGGAACATCGCCCGCAACCTGCTTCTTCTTCACGGCAAGCTCAAGGAAGCGTGAATCACCCCGCCAAATGCGAGAATTTTACCACCACAGCAGTTTATACGAATCACCCTTGTGGTTAAAAGGCCGTTAAAGCTTATAATATTATTGCGCAAAACTGAACAATATCCATTAAATGAATCGCTTATAATGGTTTATATCAGCAAAAAATTGCTTTCCTTATTTTGGTAACCTTTTGGTTACGAATTCCCCGTAAAACCGCCCGCAAATCCCCCAGGTTTTGATTGAAATTTATAGGAAACGTGATGACAAACCTTATTAAAGTACTAGTTCTGGCAACATTCTGCGCACTAGCAAGTACGACAGCTGTATTCGCTGTTGAAGATATGACAGCATGGAAGAAAGCTGTTGCGAAAAAAGTAGCTAAAAATCAGCGCTACCCACGTTCTGCTCTTGCTCGCGAAATTGAAGGTAAAGCAAAAATCCGCCTGACAGTTGCTGCTGACGGCGCAATTAAAGCGCATGAAGTAATCGAAGAAACTGGTGCTGCTGTTCTTGACCGCGAAATCCCGAAACTGGTTAAGCGCCTGAACCCACTGCCATCACTTCCTGCTGGCCAAGAAGAACTTTCTTTCGTTCTTCCACTAGACTGGCGTCTAGACTAATCCCCGCATTTTCCCCCAGAGAATGTGCAAAAAGCCCGGCTTCCTCCCTGCCGGGCTTTTCTTTTTCTGAAATCGAATGCTAGTTAGGCTACCCGGTCAGATACCGTTCGGCTGAAAGGGATAAGCGTGGTCTCATAACTGCCTTCAGCCAGTTCAGGATAATCCGGCGTATAGTGAAGGCCCCGGCTTTCCTTGCGCATCTGCGCTGAACGCACAATAAGATCAGCCACTGTCACCAAGTTCCTCAACTCAAGAAGATCAGCGGTTACCCTAAAGTTGCCGTAATATTCCTGAATTTCAGCAGCCAGAAGATCAACCCGGCGTTTAGCCCGGGCAAGGCGTTTATCTGTACGCACAATGCCCACATAATCCCACATAAAACGGCGCAGCTCTTTCCAGTTATGGCTTACCACTACTTCTTCGTCAGAATCCGTTACCTGGCTTTCATCCCACGGCCGCACAATGGCTGGTGCCTGAAGATCTGCCGCATTTTCAAGAATATCATCGGCGGCAGCATTTCCCATCACAAGGCATTCAAGCAGGCTGTTGGAAGCCATCCGGTTTGCCCCGTGAAGGCCTGTGTGTGCGCATTCACCAATGGCATAAAGCTGGCCCAAATCTGTGCGCGAATTCATATCAATATGAATACCACCGCAGGTATAGTGCGCAGCAGGCACCACCGGGATCAGGTCAGACGTGATGTCAATCCCAAGCGATTGACAGTAGCGGTAAATATTCGGGAAATGCGAGATCACGAAATCCGCATCCTTATGGGTGATATCAAGCCACACATTATCGACACCGGTGCGTTTCATTTCGCTATCGATAGCGCGGGCTACAATATCCCTTGGTGCTAGTTCAGCCCTCTCATCATACTTGGGCATAAAACGTTCACCGTCTTTCCCCCTAAGCACTGCACCCTCACCACGCATAGCCTCGGTAATCAGGAAGGTTTTTGCGTCTGGATGATAAAGGCACGTTGGGTGGAACTGGTTAAACTCCATGTTGGTTACGCGGCAGCCTGCACGCCACGCCATGGCAATACCGTCCCCTGTGCTGGCATCAGGATTACTGCTGTAGAGATACACCCTTGATGCACCGCCTGTGGCGAGAATAGTGGAGCGCGCAGAAAAGGTTTCCACGCCACCTGTTTTCAAATTAAGCACATAAAGCCCGTGGGCCTGGTCCGTGTAACCACCCTGCTTTTCCAAGTGACGGTTAGTGATCACATCCACCGCTACATGATATTCATAAATATCAATATTCGGGTGTGCTAGAACCTGCTCATTCAGGGTTTTCTGAACGGCTTTTCCGGTCGCATCTGCTGCATGGATAATCCGCCGGTGGCTATGCCCCCCTTCTCGAGTGAGGTGGTAATCATAGCCGTCTTCATGGGCTTGATTGGCACGGTCAAACTCCACGCCCAGATCAATAAGGCCTTCGATGGCCTCCCGGCCACGTTCCACCACAAAACGCACCGCCTCTTCATTACAGAGCCCGGCGCCCGCAACCAGCGTGTCATCAATATGGCTTTGGATACTGTCAGTAGCTTCAAGAACCGCGGCAATACCGCCCTGTGCCCAGCGGGTTGAACCACCTGACATGGGGCCCTTGGATAGCACAGCCACTTTCATATGCGGCGCAAGCTTAAGCGCTGCGGTCAAACCCGCCGCACCAGTGCCCGCGATCACAACATCATAGATGTGCTTCATGCCGCTTTGCCTTCTTTCTTGCTGGTAAGCTGAAGGAAAATATCTTCAAGGTCGGTCTCGTTAGTTGAGATATCATTGATCGTCAGCCCAGCTTTTTGAACTGCAGCCAGCACAGCACCAACGTTTGCATCGCTTTGGTTAATCTGAACAGCAAGTTCATGTTCACCGCGCAGATGGCTATTGAAATCAGCAAGTTCTATTGGGATTGCACCCAATGTTTCACCAACTTTGATCACCACTTCTTTCTCATCAATCCGCTTCAGAAGCTGCTCGGTTGATTCAGAACATACCACTTCACCGTGGTTGATGATGGCGATGGTATCACAAAGCTCTTCCGCTTCTTCAAGATAGTGAGTAGTCAGCACAATAGTTGTACCACGGGAGTGCAGTTCGCGTACATAATCCCAGAGCTGCTGCCTAAGTTCAATATCAACACCCGCTGTTGGTTCATCAAGCACCAGAACAGGCGGGTTATGTACAAGTGCCTTAGCAACCAAAAGGCGACGTTTCATACCGCCAGAAAGAGAGCGGGAATAAGCGTCTGCCTTATCATAAAGATGCACTGCCTTCAGCAGTTCCTCAGTGCGGCGGTCCTCGCTCGGTACGCCGTACATACCGGCTTGCACTTCAAGCATTTCACGCGGAGTAAAAAACGCATCAAACATCAATTCCTGCGGCACGATACCAATGTTCGCACGCGCATTTCGTGGGTTTTCATCAATATCAAAACCCCAGATTTTGGCATCACCCGCTGTTTTATTCACAAGGCCTGCAAGGATATTAATCGTGGTTGATTTACCGGCACCGTTCGGCCCCAACAGCCCAAACATGGACCCTTGCGGAATTTCAAGATCAATCCCTTTGAGCGCAACTTTATCTTCAGCACCGCCACGGCCTTTATAAACTTTCTTCAAGCCTTTGATTTCAATTGCATTTCCGCTCACACCAAAATCCTTTACAAACTTAACCCAGCAGCATGGTATAAAATTCACTGCCATATGCACCACACCGCTTGTACGCCGCAGTAGCTTTGATATATAGAATAGTTCCCGTCTAACCGAGTAAAAATCCTAGAGAGATTAAACCCATGACGCTTGAAGCACCAGAAACTAAAATTGTTGACACAAAAAAGGTAGCCTGCGATGGCGACGGCGGCGCCCTTGGTCATCCACGCGTTTATCTAACCATGGACGAAAACGGCCAGGTAGAATGCCCATATTGTGATCGCCGCTATATTTTGCAAGGCGGCCCTTCTGATAAGTAAACCACTTAGCAGAACTATCCACACATAATTATTTCAGGGGAAGCTGATGACTGCAGAGAGCGGCAAAGAGCATTTATATTTGATCGATGGCTCCGGCTATATTTTTCGCGCCTATCACGCCATGGCTTATGCTCGAAAGCCACTAACTCGCAGCGACGGTACCCCTGTGGGTGCGGTATACGGCTTTTCCAATATGATCATGAAACTGCTTCAGGATCTGGAAGATAACGAAAAGCCAACGCACCTCGCTGTGATTTTTGATGCGGCCCGCAAAACATTCCGTTCTGAAATTTACCCAGAATATAAAGCGCACCGCCCACCAGCACCTGAAGATCTGGTACCTCAGTTCCCGCTGATCCGCGAAGCAACTGAAGCCTTTGGCTTACCCGCTATTGAGATGGAAGGCTATGAGGCCGATGATCTGATCGCAACCTATGCCGCTGAAGCACGCGCAAAAGGCTGGCAGGTAACCATCGTAAGCTCAGACAAAGATTTGATGCAGCTTCTAGATGACCGCACCGATATGTTTGACACCATGAAAAGCAAGCGCACTGCCGCAGACGGTGTGGTTGAAAAATTCGGTGTTGGCCCGGAACGCGTTGTGGATGTGCAGTCGCTCGCGGGTGATAGCGTGGATAATGTACCAGGCGTGCCTGGTATCGGTATCAAAACCGCTGCGCTTCTCATTAACGAATACGGCGATCTGGATACACTTCTTGAACGCGCCGAAGAGATCAAACAGAAGAAACGCCGCGAAAACCTGATTGAATTCGCAGATATGGCGCGCGTCAGCCGCCAGCTTGTTACGCTTAAATCAGATGTGCCTGTGGAAAACAGCGTTGATGATTTTGGCCTTTCACAGCCTGAGCTGGACCCATTCCTGAAGTTTGTGGACGCACAGGATTTCCGCTCACTCCGTGTAAAAGCAATTGCCGCTTGGGGTGACGGCACAGAGGCCGACCCAATCGATGAAGAAGTAGAGACGGTTGAAAAAGACTATAGCTGCGTAACTGATATGGCCGAGCTTGAGAAATGGATCGAGCGCGCTTACGCGACTGGCGTTGTAGCTGTAGATACTGAAACTACAGGCCTTGATGCCGCTGAAGCTGATCTTGTGGGTATCTGCCTGTCTACGAAGCCAGGGCAAGCCTGTTATATCCCTGTGGGTCACGTAGGTGACAGCGATGATCTCCTAGCAGAACCACCACATCAACTGCCAAAAGCAGACGTAATTAAAGCACTTAAGCCGATGCTGGAAGACGCTTCTGTTCTGAAGGTTGGGCAAAACCTCAAGTATGATATGTCGATCCTCTCCCGTGTGGGCATTAATCTCCACCCAATGGATGACACCATGCTGATCAGCTACGCGCTGGATGCTGGCAAGCATAACCACGGTATGGACGAACTTTCAGGCATTCATCTGGATATTACCCCAATTCCGTTCAAGGAAATTGCAGGCACAGGCAAAAACCAGATTACTTTTGATAAAGTACCGCTGGACCGCGCAACGGATTATGCCGCTGAAGACGCTGATATCACACTTCGCCTGTATAAAATTCTGAAACCACGCCTATCGCCAGAGAAGGTGACAACGGTTTACGAAACCCTTGAACGCCCACTGGCTAAAGTACTGTCAGGTATGGAGCTTGAAGGCATCAAGGTAGACGTAGGTACGCTGAAAAAACTTTCCAATGATTTTGCTATGGGCATCGAGCGTCTGGATAAAGAAATTCAGGACATGGCAGGTCGCCCGTTTAACGTTGCATCACCGAAGCAGCTAGGTGAAATTCTCTTTGATGACCTTGGTCTGAAAGGCGGCAAAAAATCCGCGAAAACAGGCGCATGGCAAACTAATGTAGATGTGCTTGAAAAACTGGCAGCGGAAGGCCACGAACTACCTAAGAAGGTAATGGAGTTCCGCCAGTTCTCCAAGCTGAAGAGCACCTATACTGATGCACTCCAGCAGCAAGTAAACCCGCATACAGGCCGCGTGCACACCAGCTACCATATGGCGTCTACTACAACGGGCCGTTTGTCATCAAATGACCCGAACCTTCAGAATATTCCGATCCGTACGGAAGAAGGCCGTAAAATCCGCCGTGCCTTTGTGCCAGAAGAAGGTAACATTCTGATCGCGGCAGACTATAGCCAGATTGAACTGCGTATCCTTGCTCATATCGCTGAAATTGAAGCACTGCAGAAAGCGTTTGCAGAAGGCACTGATATTCACGCTATGACAGCAAGTGAAGTATTTGGTGTGCCTGTTGAAGGCATGGACCCGATTGTTCGCCGTCAGGCTAAAGCCATCAACTTCGGTATCATCTACGGTATTTCGGCTTTCGGCCTTGCTCGCCAATTAGATATTAGCCGCTCGGATGCTGCGAAATATATTGATGCCTATTTCGAAAAATTCCCGGGCATCCGCAAATATATGGATGATACGGTAGAGTTCGGTAAAGAGCACGGCTATGTGGAAACGCTATTTGGCCGCAAGTGCCACACACCATCCCTACAGGACAAAAACCCAATGAAGCGCGGCTTTGGAGAACGTGCAGCCATCAACGCCCCAATTCAGGGTACGGCCGCTGATGTGATCCGCCGGGCGATGATCCGCATGCCAGATGCACTTAAGGACGCTGGCCTAACGGATGTTCGCATGCTCCTTCAGGTGCATGATGAACTGGTGTTTGAAGCACCTGAAGGCAAAGTGGAAGCGGCGATCCCTGTTATCCGTGATGTGATGGAAAACGCCTGCAAACCAGTGCTTGATTTGAGCGTACCCCTAATTGTGGATTGCGGTACAGGCCATAACTGGGAAGAAGCGCACTAGCCCCAACCTTTATCACTGTGCGGGCAATCTCTTCGCTTGGTTGCCCCACACCTTCATAACTAGCTCTCCAGCTTCATTTTTGCTGAAAGAAAACTCCATACCCATTTGTGCGAAGAGATAGGTTTCCCCTTTTTCATGCCCTTCAATAAAGAACTGTGTTGGAGACAAGTTACCTGAGCTCTCGACAAGAAAGCCTTCACCTTCTGTGGTAACATTAAAACGTATCTCACGTCCTTGAAACTCAAAGGCATATGAACCTGTAAACCTAACTTTTTCTTCCTTGGTTGCTGGTCTCCAGTCTTTCACTTCAGATTGGTAAATGGGCCAATCATACGTGTTTGCCGCCGCACTCAGGATTTCCTCTATAATCTTCATGCCGTTATCACTGTTAGTCATCACAACAGCACCTTTACCTTCGAGAAGGGTAATCATATAAGCCCGGAAACCAACATTTGATCCACCGTGTTTGAAGCCGATGATCTCATCACCTTCCATCTCCAAACTGAAGCCCAAGCCGTACCCACCCTTGATATGTGTCAGCATTTCTTTGGCAGACTTCTGAGTTATCAAAGCCCCTTCCACACCATTCCATGCTTTCATCATTTCCAGCGAAAAAGCGGCGATATCATTGGGTGTTGTCCAGAGGCTGGCAGCCGCGCTTTCAGGGTGTACTACATACCCATCTTTAACAATCTCACCATTTGGCAAATGCCCGGATGCCAGCAATGCTTTCTTATTTTCAGGGACAATAAAATCAAAGAAGCTCTCATTCATGCCCGCAGGTTTTACCGTGAGTTTATTGACAATCTCAGGGAACCAAACACCTGCCCTGTCCTCAAGCGCGAGCTGCATTACGGTGTAACCACCACCAGAATAGCGCCAATTGGTACCCGGTTCGAAATCCACTATTACAGCGCCTGTATTTGCTGTTCCTGCCCCTGCTACAACATCCTTGGTGGATGGATATTCAGCCCCAAGCGGATACCCCGGGAAACCATGCACTGTCGTACCAGCCGTATGGCTTAGAAGGTGCTTTAATGTAACTGGCGTTTTCTCTGTTAACTTATTTTCCGGCAACTGCCAGCTTTTGAGGTAATCATTGATAGGTGTATCTAAGCGAAGTTCACCTTTATCCACCATCTGCATAACGGCAAAAGCGGAAACAGGTTTTGAGATAGAAGCTGCTTGAAAGAGTGTGTGCTCCGTGGCCTGTTTCCCTGATGCTGTATCACTCACGCCCCAAGCGTGAGACCAAGCGATTTTCCCATCATCAATGATGGCAACAGAAACAGCGGGTACACCGTGCACATGCATTCGCTCAAGCATATTAAATGTTTGTGTTCTACCCTTCAGTTGAAAGGTTGGTGCGAGAGCATTTTCAAATTTTTGAACCTCTTGTTCGTCCGCTACTGCTACTTCAGTAAAACCAAGTGCCAAAACTGATGCCAATATCTTAAACACAGTATCCCCCTGTTGTTTGCTTAGAGGACTATCTCAAGACCTTTAAGCTATGTATATGTGACATAGAGGTGCTGCGACAAAAAAACCGCTTCACAGGAAGCGGCTTTTCAAGAACTCAAAGAATTGGAAAACCCTTAGCCTTCAAAAACATTATAGAGCACAAAGAAGAGGCCAGCCGAGAGCATACCTGCCACTGGCACGGTAATTATCCATGCTGCTGCAATTGTCAGCATTTCACGGCGGCGCACAAGCTTGCGTTTTTCGCGCGCACGGCGTTCTTTCTTCGTTGGACGCCCTTTGGCATCGGAACCTTTATTAGTTAGATATTCGCGGAGGAAACCTACACCGAATACACCACCTACAGCGATGTGTGTAGATGATACCGGAAGCCCAAGCCAGCTTGCCGCAATCACAGTAATAGCGGCTGCCAGCGCTACACAGAAGGCGCGCATCTGGTTCAGTTTAGTGATTTTTTCACCAACCGTGCGGATCAACTTCGGACCAAAAAGCATCAGGCCAATAGAAATACCAATAGCACCGATAATCATCACCCACAGTGGAATAGAAACCTGATCCGTCCCTGAACTATCTGCTGCAACACTTACGATAGCTGCCAGCGGACCAACCGCGTTGGCCACATCATTCGCACCGTGTGCGAATGAAAGAAGCGCTGCAGAGAAAATAAGCGGAATTGTAAACAGGCTTGCTACTGATTTACGGCGATTTTCAAGCACCAAGGAACGGCGCGCAACCAGTGGTTTGGTTGCAAGCCATGTTGCAAAAGCCACAAGCGCTGTAATTGCCCACATGGACACAACATCAGGTTTCCAGACCTTAGCCAAACCTTTTGTAGCAAGATAAAGAGTGAAAGCTGCTGACATGATAGCAACAAGTACGGGCACCCACCGCCGAGAAGCCGCGAGCATATCATCCTGCCAAAGGATATTCCGCTTAATAAAATAGAGGAACCCAGCAGCGATAACACCGCCCAAGAGAGGTGAAATAACCCAGCTGGCTGCAATGGCTGCCAGCTTACCCCATGCCACGCTTGAAGCACCAGCAGCTGCAATACCAGCCCCTACTACACCGCCTACAATTGAATGAGTGGTAGATACAGGCGCGCCAACATATGTCGCGAGATTAAGCCACAATGCAGCCGCCAACAGTGCTGACATCATAGCCCAGATAAAAACCATCTGATCGCTGATACCTGAAGGATCAATGATACCTTTGCGGATTGTGGAAACCACATCACCACCCGCAAGAAGAGCACCAGAGGCTTCAAAAACAGCTGCAATGATAAGCGCACCCACCATTGTAAGCGCTTTGGAACCAACAGCCGGGCCAATATTATTGGCAACATCGTTAGCGCCGATATTCATCGCCATATAGCCGCCAATAACAGCAGCCACGATTACAAATACACTTGTGCCTTCAAGGCCATGTACTAAAGATGCATAGAGGAATACACCCAGCAAAAATAACATTGCAAAACCAAGGTTAGCGATTGGTCGCCCGTGTTCACTTACCCCAGTTTGGAAGCCCTGTACCTTTTTAAGGTCAGAATCAACCTTGTGATTATTCATCAATAAACCCTTAGATAAACCAAGCTTTGGTACTCAAAAACAAAACTGTAACAGGCTATAGCCCATGCTTTTCCCTATTGGGAATCTTTATTATGAAATTTTTATTACACAGAACTGATAGCTGATTTTACCCCAAGTGCAAGCGAATTTCGCATAAAAAAAAGGGCGACCAAACAGGCCGCCCTTCCGCAGATTTCTTAGAGTTTTTTAGAACTCGTAAGCCAGTGTTAGACCATAAGTTCTTGGTGCACTTGGATAACCATTGATCGTACCCGGCTGAATAACACCTGGGAACGCTGTGAAGAAATATTCATCATTGAATAGGTTACGACCCCAAATCTGAAGGCTTACACCATTTTCAAGAGTGATTCCCGCACTTGCATTGAAGGTATTAACTTCACGAGTGATTGTTGGGAAGCGATCACCAACAGGCTCATCACTTTCATAAAGCCAATCTGCACGTACATAACCGTACATTCCGTTATCGAATTCAAAGTTATATGTAGCAGATGTGCTTGCGCTGAATTCGTGAATACCTAGCGGACGTGTGCCTGATAGGTCTGTTGGACCATTCGGGCCAAGGCCACCTACGAAATCATCATATAGCGGATCTAGGTAAATACCTGAGAAACCAACAACAAAATCGTCTGTTAGGTAGTAAGAGAACTCAAGTTCAACACCTTTGGTAGACTGCTTACCAGCATTTACAAGGTTAAAGCCTGTACCAGTAAAGGCGTTCGACTGGAAACCTTTGATAGTCTGGTCGAAGAGCGCAAGGTTCAAGTGACCGCGCGCGAAACGTGCTTTCAGACCGAGTTCGTAAACCGTTGATTCCTCTGGGCCCGCAAAGCGTGTACCAAAGTTCTGGTTAACCTGAGTAAGACCAGCGGCTTCAAGTGCTGCCTGATCCCCAGGGAATGGACGACTATCACGTGACAAGTTCCAAGACGAAGCCTTAAAGCCTGTTGCAACACTTGCATACACATTCACAGCATCACTTACTTGATAAGCCACACGTGCTGTCCAGGTAAATTTATCATCGCTTGTTCTGCCGTCTTCCACAGAGTTCGGGAAGGCAACAAATTGCGGCTGGAATTGCAGCGCCTGTAGGCCTGTGATTGACTCGTTTACACCAGCCTGAATAGCTGCACTTGTGCCAGGAGCCGCAGCTTCAATAGCGGCAATATTCTCTGGTGTTGGTGCAAGGCCTGTCGCTCCCTGGAATGCCTGTCCGAAGAAGGCTTGAGGAATAAGACCATTGTTCACAGTGAACAGATCAATTGCAGAGAATGCATCCCCGTTCACAGTGCTACCCGTTACAGTCTTTTTATCTTTGGTGTAGTTCACACCACCTGTCAGAGTTACCCGGTCAGTAATATGATAATCAACTGTGGCAAAGATAGAGTATGCAGTGTTGTCCTGCGTGAAAGTTTCACGCGTTGTAGTATCTGCATTAAAGAACGAACCTGGCGTTGAACCGGAAAGTGCTTCCAGTGTTGCAAGCGTACCCGGCGCACCAGTTAGAAGGTCTACGTAGGCGCGTGTGTCTGTACCATACTCAAGCCCTTGAATCTGTGTGATATCTTCCTGGAAGAAGAAACCACCAACCATCCAGTCGAGTACATTATCACCTGTAGATGTCAGGCGAATTTCTTGAGTGAATGTATCGATATCAGCGTCATTGTTCGCGCTATCAATAATATTCGCACCCGTATAATCCGCCTCAGCATCGTTAAAGCTCTTGTTCGAGCGGTAAGCTGTGATGGATGTTAGAGTGAAGGTGTCAAAGTCAACATCACCCTGAAGGGAGATTCCGCCATCTTTCACTTCGTTAATAGAAGGCTGGTTGAACGGCGCTGTATATGAGAATGGATCTGTATCATCATTCAGAGCACCGCCAAGCGCTTGAACAGCTGCAGCTGTCGGGCCATTTTGAATAGTGGTAACTGTACAGCAGCTCTCGTCAATCTTGCTGTAATCAGCAATCAAACGGAAGCTTACATTTTCACTTGGCTCAAAGAGTACCTGGCCACGAATATTCCAACGATCACGGTCGTTTAGATCATCAATGCCGTCTACAAGGCTTTCTGTGTATCCATCGCGCTTGTTAATACCGCCTGACAGGCTAACAGCAACGGTATCAGACAACCCGCCCGTGATATAACCACGTGCAACAACCTGATCATAATTACCATACTGAAGCTCTACACGACCTTCTGTTTCGTATGATGGAGCCGCAGAAACTACGCTGATTACACCCGCAGAAGCGTTTTTACCAAAGAGTGTACTTTGCGGACCACTTAGTACCTCAACACGCTCAAGACGTGGAAGGTCACCAATTTGGGCCGCTGAACGAGAACGGTAAACACCGTCAATGAACACACCTACTGATGGTTCGATACCAGCGTTGTTCGCACCATTACCAAAACCACGAATTACGAAGTTTGTCGATGCTGAGTTTTGAAGCGTTGTAACACGCAATGAAGGTACAACGGTTTGTAGATCATTGATATCTAAAAGACGTGCTTTTTCAAAGGTTTCTGCTGTTGTTACAGAAACTGCAATCGGTGTTTCCTGTAGCGTTTGAGTACGCTTGGATGATGTTACAAGAATTTCTTCGAGCTCAAATTCGTCATCTTGTGCAACGACTGCTGTAGTGGTGGCCATACTCGCGCACAACGCGACAGATGCCAAAAGGCGGGAACGCGTCCCTTGCCCGCGTGATAGTTTCATGAAGTCCTCCCATATATATCCCTAGTCTCGAAAACCCGACATCCTCATATGCTCTGGCAACACGTATCAAGGTTCAAAACTTTCAAAGACCTAAGTAAAATGATCATATGGCAAATGGCTCAGGTCAAGGGGATTCTTTAGCCAAACTGCTGTTTTTTCAAAGAAAAATAGAAATTAGTGCTCAAAAAGACAAAGGGCGACCGAGGTCGCCCTTTTGATTCCGTAACGTAAAGTAGCAACATTAGAATGTTGTGCTAATTTTCGCATAAACCGAACGTTGACGTGGATCATGTGTACGGCTTTCGAAGCCACCATTTGTTGCCACGCGAGGTACATCTTTATCAAACACGTTCCGAGCACCAATCTGGAGCGATGTTCCATCAAGGTTTTCGAAAATACCGCCAAGGTTCAAGCTATATTGAACATCTACAGTTGTGTAGCTTGGGATATCACCATTCTCTACCCCACCAATAACCTGATCATCATCTAGACCAGAGATATGACGAACATAGAAACGCGCATCATGGGTATCGTTGGTAAACGCGATACCTGTGTTAAAGCGTGTTTTTGGTGTTGGGCTACCGAAGTTAGAGAAGTTCCGGTTACCTACGCCATCAATGTTACCAGCTTGTGGATCAGTGATATCATAGCTGAACAAGTATGTACCGTCGAAGAATGGCTGAATAACGCCGTCACCAACTTCTATATCATACTTTACAGATACATCGAGGCCATCTGTTTTAACGCTTGATGCATTCACATAATCTACAAATACCATCAGGATCGGACCGCCATCAAAGGCACGAACCACACGGTCACCTGTTGGATCAGCATTCACTACAGACTGGAAGTTTTCCTGAATGATCACATCAGAGAAATCGTAGTTGAAATAATCGATATCAACACTCAAACCATCAATTGGCTGCCAAGAAAGACCGAAGTTCCATGCCTTACTTTGCTCCGGATCAAGAGCACGACCACCTTGAGGATCTGTACCACGAACCGCCGCAAAGAATGTTCCACCGGTAAGTGGATCACTGATCTGGTTAAGGCTCGTAGCCTGGCCTTGAATCTGGAATTGGCTAGGCGCACGGAAACTTGTGGAATAACTACCACGAAGTGTCAGGCTATCTGTTGGACGTGCAAGTAAGGATACTTTTGGATCAAATGTTGATCCAATATTCCCACCATAATCCTCAAAACGAGCTGCAACAGATAGGTCAATCTTATCAGTGATTGGCGCTAAAGCCTCTGCAAAGAATGCATAAATGCTACGGCTGTCTTCAAAATCTGGTGCGCCGATAACAAACGCAAACGCATCAGCATTTGCAAGCGGATCTAGATCACGACCAAAAGTTTCATCACGGTACTGGAAACCAACCGCAAGGCCAATATCACCCGCAGGAAGCGAACCCACTGTACCTGAAAGAACAGCATCAATTGTCCATAGCTCTGAATTACTCTCAATAGTTTGAGTAGCAATCAGATGATCAAGCAGTGCTGGATCATTAGGCGATGTAGTAAATGATGTCGCAAACGGGTTAAAGTATTGACAGTTACCTTCACCAGGTGTGCCAGTTGCAGCATCACAGTTCGGGCCTCCAAGACCTTGCAGAGCAAGACGAACACGATCAGTTACAGTATCTTCTGTATTGTTCGTATGATCGTTCTTGGCATAGGTTGCTGCAAGGTTATAGCTCCAGTTATCATTAATTGGGCCATCAATTGCACCGCTCACACGGTATGTTTCAGATGTAAAGCTGCTTGGCGATACATCACCACCTACACCGCTCACACGTCCAAAGAATGTAACCTGTTCACCAAATACGTTGTTTGGGTGATCCGCAGGCACCTGAGCAGCACCTAACTGAAGGAATGGGAACGATGGTGAGTTACCGCGGCTTGCTTCATTGTCTGCATAAGCAACTTCAGCACGGAATGTATGCCCACCTTCAAATTCGTGTTTCACCACACCGTACAGTTGAATACGCTCTTCTTCAGGCACGAGCGTGAAGAAATCACCGAAATCAAAACGACATGTACCCGGCTGAAGACCATTAGGTAGAGTTGTAGCTGCCGCAGGAATACCACCTACTTCGCCACAACCTGTTGGGTCGATAATTGGTGCCCTAGCAAGAGCAGCCAACTGGGCAGCCAACGTTGCGTTGCCGGCAGCTGCAGCTGCAGCAGATTGCTGTGCCAGGCCGGCAGCAACAGACGGCACAAAGAACGAGCCCGGGTTACCCAGCGCTGAGCTATCATCCTCAGGGCGGCTCAGACGGCGCTCTGCAGTCGTTAGCTCTGTACGGTCAAGATAGCTAGCGGCAATCATGAAGTTCGTGTTACCTGAACTCCAACCAAATTTACCTTCAACCTGAAGATCGCTCTGACTTCCTTCACCTGTCAGTGTTGCACCGCGTGCACTTAGTGAAAGACCTTCAAAGTTATCATCCGTGATAAAGTTAACAACGCCAGCAACAGCATCTGTACCATAAATCGCAGCGGCACCGTCTTTCACGATCTCAATACGCTGCACAGCAATCTGCGGCACAAGTGAACTTGTATCCACAAATGTTACACCGTCATTCGTAAGCGCGCCTGTGTTAACCTGACGGCGACCATTCAAAAGAACAAGTGTAGACGCCACACCAAGACCGCGCAGGTTAAAGTTTGACGTACCCGTGGTGTTATTCTGCGTAAACGCATCTGGATTGTTCTGAGAACCAGCGTTGATTGTTAGCGTCTGAACAAGATCCGCTACTGTACTAGCGCCGATGTTATTCAAATTATCTGCGCCGATCACCGCGATTGGTGATGGGCTATTGAACTGTGATTTACCTTTTAAATAAGTACCGGTAACAACAACTTCTTCGATTTCATAGGACTCATCGTCTTGAGCCACTACTTGGCTAGTTGCAAGCATGCTCAGACAGCCTGCCGCCAAGGCGGTAGCATTCCTAAAGCGAGTAAGAAGCATATATCCCCTCCTGATTAGACTAATATTTATTATTCCTTCCCAACCATTAATGGTTAGTTCGATCGCCCCTTTGGTCAAGGGCTTGAACCACTATTTTTTGTAGTCAGGGCAGTTTGTTATTTGTTTGTAGCTGTATTTATTTACTTATTGGGCTCAATAAGAGCCTGTTTAAGATAGACCTTCACAACATCTTTCCCCACGCGGTAATCTGCATAAGGAGTTAAAGATCGCTGAACCAGATCAGGATCAATCGGACGATTGATATCAAATCGAACACGAGAAAGTTCTGATAAAACCAGATTAAAATCGGCACGAATCTGCGGCACACGCTGTTTCACATACTCAATTTTTGAAGCATCCTGCACTTCAAGAACAGCCTGCACAGTCACCTTACCGATAAGCCTACCTTTTTTCTGCATAGTGAAGGTAAAAGGCATGAGTTCAACCTTGTGCTTACCTTCTTCCGGCGCATCCTGCACAGTCAACGCAAAAAGAGCTGGCGAAAATTCCGCAGCCAGCAAAAGGATCATCACTATTGAAGCAAATCTCAACATAGGTTTCTTTCAAAATCATCTGTCAGATCAATAGCATGACCCAACTACAACCAAATAGGAAGTGATAAATTATCTTATTTTGCGACAACTGTTGCATTTAGAGACATAATTTTGATGCATTTTTCAACAAAATGATACAATTTTAATAATGTAGGCATCTCGATTTATCTAACTATTTGTTTTTAAACAATTTATTTAAAAACAAATTCTGGCACACCGCTTGAATATGTTTAGATACCTCTCGAGCAGGGGTGCGGGAATGGGTAATTTATTTACTCGACCCCCAATCGTGCACCTATTCCCGCGTACCCCGCTCAAGCAGAAAAAAGCCCGCTCAAAGAGCGGGCTTTTTCATTTATGAGGCCATCAACCTATTTAGCAATAAGTCGTGCCTCACCCAATTTGCACCTATTCAGACGCAAATTTTATAAGGCTGATTTCTTTACAAAGTGTTACTAAGCGAACAAACTTAGAGAAGATCCTGCAGGGGAACCTGCCTGCAAACGAGCAAGACCAGACTGTAAATTAGCCAGCTGATTCTGAGTTGCCTGGGATACCGTACCCCCGCTAGCACCAGGCCTATTCAACAAATCTCGGAACTGGTTGAATTCAAGGGACCGGAACGCGCGCTGGGTTGTGCCGATTGCACTATCAAGCAAATTCAAAACATAATTCGCTGTCGCTCTGTCTCGGATATGCAGCGCACCTTCAAGGCCCAAACCAAAAACACCACCCAGATCTGTCTCAGGATCAAACGGACGATCATCATCGTCATTCAGATCGAAAATTTCATCCCGCGGCAGCAAGCGTCCTGGTTCCAATCCTAAATGGCCAAGCAAGTCCTCACCTTCAGCGCCAGCGATCAAATCAACAGATACACCGTCACTCAACGCTTCAATCTGCAAGCGATCCCCTTCAAGGCTGGAGCTTACATTCACTTCAACCTGACCAAAACCAGCGATCCGAATTTTGCGGGCAATATCATCTAGTGTATCACCCTCATCCAAATCAATTTCCCGGCGCCGACCGCCATCAAAGGAAATAAAGAAGTGATCGCCTTCCGTGGCTGATGTCTGAGTTTCAATATCCAGAGTTTCATCGATACTGATGTCACCAACAGGCAAACCCAGCGTTTCAAGTACGCTATCGCCCTGTGCGGTAAATGCTAAGCCACCTACGTTAGTACGCGCCAAGCCCTCACCAAACTGTTCAATATCACTTACTGTTCCTGAAGCACCATCCAACCTTGCTACAAAAGCATCTGTTGCCCCACGGTCATCCTCACCCGCAAATTCTGCATTTGTAGAACCAGCTACATAAACATTACCATTATTTACCACCACATCGGCGATGGTATCTGTGCCTGTCGTTGAAAGGTAAGTAGTAAAGTTAGCAGATAAATTCGTACTACCACTTAGTGTAGCACCGCTTACAAAACCATCAAAACCGGTAGATTGCGCGCCATTGACCGTTGCGGCCCCAGATGCATTCAAACTACCACCATTTGTAGTGCCTGCCAGATAAACTTCACCGTTGGTATTATCGATCGTCAAGCTCTCGATAGAGCCGCCCAAACCAAGGTTACCAAAATTCACACTATCTGTTTGACTGGAAAGGTTGCTGCCATCAATCCGGTACACAACCGCGTTCGCGCCCTCTTCCACCGCCAGCACCACATTATCGTTTGCATCCACAGCGATGCCCTTCACAACATCGTTGCCTGATGTACCAAAAACATGGCTATCCTGAAGCGCGCCCGTGGTGCCGTTTAGTTTCAACACCAACGCATCTTCGCCACCTGCGAATGTTGATCCAACACCAATTGGCGACCGCGTAAATCCACCTACAAAAATATCGCCATTAGAATCAACAGCAACGGTTTGGCCACTTGTTTCAGCAAATGTATCAAGCTGATACCGGAAAACTTCATCACCATTTTCATTGAACTTGGCAACAAAGGCATCACCTTCTTCGCTATCAATTACATCGCCTTGCGCAAGTTCACCATTTGTCTGACCAGTGATAATGACATTATCATTGGCATCAACAGTAATATCAAAAACATCAGCGCTGTCTGCTGCACCAAGAAGGCGGGAGAATAGCTCGCTCCCTTCGCTATCAAAGCGGGTAAGATAAACATCCTGAGTGCCTGATGTATTAATCTGGTGTCCAAACGACCCTTGAGTTGTGCCTACAACAAAAATACCGCCATCGCTTGTTGTTGCAACTCGATTACCAAACGTGTTGGCATTTTCAACAAACTCGCTGTCTACATTCGTGATAGACGCAGAGTTATCTGAAGTGTTGTCATCATCATTTGACGTACTATTAGTGGTAACATCAGCAAGCGCATCAGCCCTGAATTGATCACGCAGTGCGGCGATATCTTCATCCACATCATCCTCTTCTGCATCAGCTGTAAGCTCGTTAAGCTCAGTTGCAGCTAAGTCAATACCAGCAAATGTGAAAGAATCATCTCTAACAAGAGTGCCCGACAAACCATTCACTTGGGTGACCCGGGCAGTTGTCGCAAAGCTGTCATCAATTTGAGAAACTGAGGATGCAACATACAATGTAGGCTCTGCACTGGCAGCTGACAGAGTTACCGCTTCCGTAATCGTACCATCTACCTGAAGCCCGAAGCGACCATTTGAATCTTCACTTACACTAAAGCGGGTTTGGTGCTTGATAAACTCTTCGCCCTCATCGTTCGTATCTGTAAGTGCTTCAATTTGCGTATTGATATGAGCCGCGATATTCTCAAGTGTCAGATCACCAGAGATGCCAGACAAATCAACAGTGATATTATCCGTTTCACCAGCTTTACTGATAGTAACTGTAAAGACCTCGGTACCAGTTAGCCCGGATACAACGTCCGTACGGTTTCCAACAACACCAGAACCCTCGGTTACAGTACCATTCCTACCTGTACGGATTGCCGTTTCCACATCATCGGTTTTTTCACCAAGGAATAAATCCAACCTATCAGTCTGTGTCTCCAGAAGATAATTCTGAACTTCAGCAAACCCTTGCTGGAACTGCTCATCAATACGTTCCAGAGATGCTTCACTTGTACGGTCATCCGCCGCAAATTCAGCAAGCGTTCTAAGATCTGTAAGCGCCTGGAACAAAACAAACGTTGCCTGTCGATCGATATCATTCTCTACTGATTCGATAAACCTAGAATCTGTATCAATAAATGTTGTCTTCGCCCGTACCTCGCGCACCCTTTCATTCAAGGTGGTGTCTTCAGTTTCTTCTGCACCACCGAAGCCAGGCGGCAGGATAAAGGCGTCCTCTGATGTGCCGCGATTAAAAGCCGCACGATCAGCTGGAGATAAGTTTTGAAGACCAAGACGAGTAAGGTCAGCGTTGAAGGATGCCTGAAGAAGAGACTCACTAACACCAATTACAGGCGTAGAAAATGTGCTCTGTGCGCCACCAGCGCCGAACAATGAGCCAAAACTCGCATTTCCAAACAGTGCCATCTATCAGCTTCTCTCAGTCAACATATCCACTCAAAACCCGGAAATAAATTCCTAGTCGGCAAACTTTACCGCCCTTCATTCGCAAACCATCGAAAACGACTCGCTTTTAAAGGCAAAAATTGCCGCTCAATTGCATTCGAGCATTAAATTCACTACATCAGTTGCAAGGTCCGTGCTAATTAAGGCCAATTGACAGTAAAGGATAAAAAATCATGACAGCAATCTTCTGGCTGATTAACACAGTGCTTGATCTATATGCATTATGCTTGCTGGTCTATGTGATCATAAGCTGGCTCGTAGCCTTCAACATTATTAACAGCTACCAACCTCTGGTACAGACCATTAATGGCTTCTTGGGCCGACTAATTGAGCCTGCTGTTCGACATATTCGAAGATACGTTCCGCCATTCAACGGGTTGGACCTATCAGTTATTATACTGTTTTTAGGTATCCGTTTCGTTCAGATTTTGATCAACACCTCAATCGCACCAATGTTCTATTAACCTGTGCCGTTACAGCTCAAAGCTGAAGGCGTTGTTCTTCATATCAAACTTACACCTAAGGCATCAAAAGATGCCTTAATCCGTCTTGAAAATGATGCAGACGGCAAGCGCTACATCAAAGCATCTGTCACCGCTGTCCCTGAAAAAGGGAAAGCCAATGCGTCACTCGTAAGGCTGCTATCGAAAAAACTCGGGTTGCCCAAAACCTCTATAAGCCTTATAGCGGGGGACCAAGCCCGGCAAAAGACGGTTTTGATTACAGGCGACGGTGACGCCCTTAAAAATATAATCACCGAAAAACTTATGGTGCTGGGCCTGAAAATTTAAACACCACTACTCTTATGCCCGGAGCTGAACGCCCATGACCGCCCACCTGATAGACGGAAAAGCCTTTTCCGCAAAAGTGCGATCAAATGTTGCTGAAGATGTCAGCAAACTCAAAGATAATCATAACATTAAACCTGGCCTTGCCGTTGTTATTGTTGGGAATGACCCTGCAAGCGAGATTTATGTAAAAAACAAAGTGAAACAAACAGCTGAAGTTGGGATGAACAGCTTTCACTTTGAAATGCCAGAAGAAACCAGTCAGGAAGAACTGGTGGCAAAAGTAAAAGAACTAAACGCCGATCCTGCTGTAAACGGTATTCTTGTGCAGCTGCCCCTTCCAAAGCACATGGATGAAGCTGCCATCATTGAAACCATCGCACCTGAAAAAGATGTGGATGGTTTCCATGTTGTAAACTCAGGCCTTCTGGCAACTGGCGGCAAAGGCATGGTGCCTTGCACACCACTTGGCTGCATTTTGATGCTGAAAGATACACTTGGTGATCTTTCCGGCAAAAAGGCTATTGTTGTTGGCCGCTCAAACATCGTTGGAAAGCCAATGGCCCAGCTCCTTCTCAATGAAAGCTGCACTGTTACCATTGCACACAGCCGCACAAAAAACCTCGAAGATGAAGTTCGAGCTGCGGATATTGTGGTAGCTGCAGTTGGTAGAGCGGAAATGGTAAAAGGCAACTGGATCAAAGAAGGCGCCACAGTCATTGACGTAGGTATCAACCGTATCCCTGCACCAGAGCGCGGCGAAGGCAAAACCCGTGTTGTAGGAGATGTTGAGTTCGCATCCGCCGCTGAACGAGCGCATGCTATCACCCCTGTACCGGGTGGTGTTGGCCCAATGACAATCGCCTGCCTTCTTAAGAATACGGTAACTGCTACTTGCTATCAAAACGGGATTGAAATTTAGCCAGCCGTAACGGTATGGTGCCAAACGAAAGTTAACCCTAAAGGAAACATGATATGTATGAAGCGTTTATAGCAGCCTTCATCGCCCTGTTTGTGATTATTGATCCTATCGGTATTGCCCCGGTTTTTGCGGGGCTTACCCAAGGTACGCCTAAATCACATAAACGTAGCATGGCCATTAAGGGCTCAATCGTTGGCACCTTGATTCTGGTTTTCTTTGCCCTTGTTGGTGAAGCTTTTCTTGGCGCGCTAGGCATTTCAATGGATGCACTCCGTGTTGCGGGTGGTGTGATGCTCTTTATCATCGCGATTGAGATGGTTTTTGAAAAACGTACCGAACGTAAACAGGATGCCGCTGAACGGATTGATGAGCACTTTGAAGATATTTCCGTATTCCCTATCGGCCTACCACTTCTAGCTGGTCCGGGCTCTATCGCTACCATTATGCTTCTTATTGCCAATCATAATGGTGATTACGTGGGGCAAGCAGGTGTTCTCGCAGCTCTTGGTCTTGTGATGCTGATTACGCTTTTGACCTTCCTTGTGGCAGGCAAGGTTATGGATTTCCTTGGCCCAACCGTGAATGCCGTTCTTACCCGTCTATTAGGTGTTATTCTGGCGGCACTAGCATTCCAGTATATTCTGGATGGGCTTAAAGCCACCTTCCTGGGTGGTTAAGGTTAAGTAACAATCATGGTAGCGGCGTTGACACAAGCGCCGCTATCAACCACCCTGCTCCAAATCCTTTCAGGGAGGAACAGGGATGAAAAAATTATTTGTATCAGCTGCAGCCTTTGCTGTACTCGCAGCTTGCAGCGACACCGCCGAAACCCCAACACCATATGAAATCAATGAAGCTGAGCTAGCGAGCCACATCAAGACGCTGGCATCCGATGAATTCGGCGGCCGTGCTCCAGCAACCAAGGGCGAAGAGCTAACGGTTGCTTACCTTACTAAAGAATTCAAAGAAGCGGGCCTTTCGCCTGCGAACGGCGGCAAATACACACAAGATGTACCCCTTATTTCCGTTGAAACGTTAGGTGCACCAAGCTTCACCATCAGCGGTGAAAACGGCACAGAAACATTCGCCTACCGGGATGATATGGTTGTATGGACCCGCCGTGCACAAACGGAAACCTCACTTGCCGACAGTGAATTGGTATTTGTAGGCTACGGCATCAATGCACCTGAACGTGGCTGGAATGATTATGAAGGCATTGATGTAACGGGCAAAACCGTTGTGATGATGATCAACGACCCAGGCTTTGCCACTCAGAATGATGCGCTCTTTAATGGTAATGCCATGACCTATTATGGTCGCTGGGACTATAAGTTTGATGAAGCTGCCCGCCAAGGCGCTGCTGGCGCCATTATGATCCACGAAACCAAGCCTGCGGCTTACCCGTGGAACACAGTTGATGCCAGCTGGACAGGCCCTCAGTTTGATACCATCCGCCCTGATGGCGGCGCGAGCCTTAGCCAGGCAGAAAGCTGGATTACAACTGATGCTGCTGACCGCCTGTTCAAGCTTGCAGAGCTCGATCGTGCTGCCCTTCAAAAAGCTGCTGAAACACCAGGCTTCAAAGCTGTGCCAATGAATTTGAAAGCCGCTACAAGCTTCGAAAGCAAGGTAGGGAATGTAAATTCCCAGAACGTCGCCGGTGTTGTTAAAGGCTCCAAATATCCAGATGAATATTTCATCTATATGGCTCACTGGGATCATATTGGTACTGATCCATCCATCGAAGGCGACGGCATTTATAATGGTGCACTTGATAACGCCACTGGCACTGGTGGCCTTATTGAACTCGCGCGCGCTTTCGCGAGCGGCGAACAGCCTGAGCGCTCGGTAATGTTCATTGCTGTAACCGCAGAGGAACAAGGCCTTCTCGGTTCCGCTTACTATGCTGCCAATCCGCTCGTGCCGCTCGCAGATACCGTTGGTGGTATCAATATGGATGGCCTTAATAATTTTGGACCAACCAATGACGTAACAGTAACGGGGTACGGTAATAGTGAGCTTGATAACTATCTGCGCCAAATTGCAGAAACACAGGGTCGCGTTTTAGCGCCTGATGCTTACCCTGAAAAAGGTGGCTTCTACCGCTCTGATCATTTTGAGCTTTCTAAAGAAGGCGTGCCGATGCTCTACCCGAACTCGGGCAATGACCATAAAGAAAAAGGCAAAAAATATGTGGCCGAAATCCGCAAGGAGTATCTCCGTGTTGGCTACCATAAACCGGGCGATGAATATAGCGATGACTGGGACCTGTCTGGCGCCGTGGAAGACCTAAAGCTTTATGAGCTAACTGGCCGATTGATCCTGAATTCACGTGATTGGCCGAAATGGTCTGAAGGCAGCGAGTTCAAAGCCAAGCGAGACGCTCAGCGTAAAGGCAAATAAAGAATCTCAAGGCGGGAGTTCAGGCTCTCGCCTTTTTTCCTACTTTGTGGTTGAAGATCAAACCACACTTCCCAAATAAATGCTGTCGGCGTGTTAATCATACGAGTGGTAGAGACTTATGATGAAACACACCTTTTTGCGTTTATACCTATTTATCCCCTTGGTAATTTTACCCTATTCAACACCTGCCTTTTCGTCAGATACAGGAATTTGCATGATGCCATCCCCAAAAGAAATTGTTCGGGATTTTGTTCTCAATATCAGGTCAGGCAAGAAACTGGAAACTGTCCATCACTATATGGCCCCGAAGGTACTCGCCCATCAGATTTGGGCAGAAGGCGGTGCAACAGTGGAACGCACTCCAGCACAGTACCGGGAACATATTGAAGAATTCCAGCAGGCGTTTGGAGACTTCACCGTCACTATCGAAGATATTATTGCAGATGAAGACCGGGTTTATGTTCGCTGGCGCCAGGATGGCTTCCACAAAGAAGCCCATTCAGGTGAAGCCGTGACTGGCAAGCCTCTTACCGAAGTAACAAGCACCGTATACAGAATTGAAGGCGGGAAAATTGTGGAATACTGGCTACAGACAGACCGTAAAGGCATGGAAGTTCAGGTAACCGCTACTGCTGAATAACAACTTCAGTCATTCTTGATAACAACATCTATATCAAAGCTGCTGCTATATTCTGCTTGGTAGCGCAGGAAAGCTGGCAGCCAGATATCATCAAACACTTCCACAGGACGCGGATCACCTACTTCCTCTTTGCGCTTTACAAAACGCGCTCGGGCGGTGGTGGGGGAAGTATCAATTTCAAACCGCAGATCAAACAAATGGTTTAGCTGCGGTTTGAAGAGGAAAACACCTTCTACGATTACGAGCCCATTGCTTTTCGCTTCTGCTATCACTGCAGCAACTGCCTCATACTCTATGCTTTCTCGGTAGTAAGTTTCGAAGTGCTTTTCTGTAAAAACGCCTCGCATGTAAGTATCATAAATTCGTTTCTGAACTACGCGATTGTTGAAGTCATCGATATGAAGAAGTAAGGGATCAAGCCCTTCTGCTTTAAGGCTTTCAAGCAGCTCTTTCGCAAAAGTAGTTTTTCCTGCACCATCTAACCCACTAATGCCCACAGCGGTATGCTTGCCCAGTGATTTAATCAGCTTATTGTACCGGTCGATTTTCATCAAACTGGCACCATTCCCTGCTCTCTCAAGAAAGCAAGGATAAGGAAAATGGTAAGGAAAGAACAAGCGGTAGAAATCAAAACAGCGGTCGCCGCACGACGGGCTCCCACCTGCTGCTGCGCACCAAAACTATAGACAATCATCCCTGTAGGCATAGCGGCCATAATAGTCGCCACCGCCACCATGATATCAGGCATCTCCAGCACAAAATTGGTGATAGAGAACACCGCAAGCGGTAGCATAACCAGTTTGAACACCACAGCCGCGACCGAGTGGAGCATGTCCCCCGCAATCTTCACACGGGAAAGCGCAAGCCCACCTGCAAACAACCCAACAGGCGCTGCGGACTGGGCAGGAAGCTCAAACAAACGCTCAAGCCAATAAGGAAACGGCAACCCAAGAGCTGACCACAGAAGGCTGAAAAAGAGCGAAAGAATAATAGGGTTTTGCCTAATGCTTGCAAACGTACGCTGCATCATACCAGCGCCCCCGGCCATATTCTTTGCACGTTCCACAAGGATAGTTGTCACTGGAATAAGAGTGAAGCTGTGAAAGCTCATCAGCATCAGGAGAAAGCGCAAGCCTTCTTCACCGTAGGCACCTTCCACAATGGGAATACCAATAAAGCCCACATTCCCGAACACCGTTGCAAAAGCAAAAACACCCTGTTCAGCGAGTGTTAGTTTAAACATCCAGCGCGAGAGATATACCGCAGCTATATAGATGGCATAAACGGAAAGATAATAGCTACCGATATAGGTAATTTGCTCAAGCCCCGGCAACTCGCGTGGTGCAATAGCGCTGAACAGAAGCGCCGGAATCGCAATGTTCCACACGTAAGCGATTAATACTGTGGAAGATCCTTCAGGGAAAAGCTTGGTGCGCCCAAAACCATAGCCAAGCACCATAAGTAAAAATACTGGTGCGACAATGGTGATGATTTCAAGCACGTGCGCTTTCCCCTTTCGACTTGTTAGCTAGTCCTAACGCTGAGACTTTCAATCGTAACTTGGTGGTTCCTGAATGTTACCACGCTGCTTGAGAAGCTGTAGACGAAGAGCGTTCAGCTTGATAAAGCCTTCCGCATCGCGCTGGTCATACACACTGTCTTCCTCAAAGGTTACATGCTCCATAGAATAGAGGCTGTATGGGCTCTTACGGCCAACTACATGCACACCACCCTTGAAGAGCATAAGACGCACAGTACCCGCGACAAATTCCTGAGATTTATCAATAAGCGCCTGCATCATCTCCCGCTCTGGTGAGAACCAGAAGCCGTTATAGAGAAGCTTTGCATACTTCGGCATGATTTCATCCTTCAGATGCATCGCGCCGCTATCAAGCGTGATTTGCTCGATACCCCGGTGTGCGGCAAGCAGAATTGTACCACCCGGTGTTTCGTAGATACCGCGAGATTTCATACCCACAAAACGGTTCTCAAGAAGATCAAGACGACCAATACCGTGCTTTTTACCAAGCTCATTCAGCTTGGTTAGAAGTTCAGCTGGTGAAAGCGCCACACCATTAATGGCAACTGGATCACCTTTTTCAAACTCCACTTCGATATACTCTGGCTCATCCGGCGCTGTTACCGGATTATCTGTACGGACGTAGACATACTCTTCCGCAGCCGTCCATGGGTCTTCAAGCGCCTTTCCTTCTGATGATGTGTGCAGAAGGTTCGCGTCCACACTGAATGGACTTTCACCACGCTTATCTTTTGGCACTGGGATTTGGTGCTTTTCAGCAAAATCAATAAGCGCAGTACGGCTGTTCAGCTCCCACTCACGCCAAGGTGCAATCACCTTGATGTTTGGGTTAAGTGCATAATAGCCAAGCTCAAACCGAACCTGATCGTTTCCTTTGCCTGTTGCGCCGTGGCAAACTGCATCCGCACCTACTTCTTTGGCAATTTCAATCTGCCGTTTGGAAATAAGCGGGCGAGCAATTGATGTACCGAGAAGATACTGGCCTTCATAAACCGTGTTTGCACGGAACATCGGGAATACATAATCACGCACAAATTCTTCGCGCAGGTCTTCAATGAAGATATCTTTGATGCCGAGCATTTCCGCTTTTCGTCGTGCGGGCTCAAGCTCTTCACCCTGGCCTAAATCAGCGGTAAACGTAACAACTTCACAGCCGTATGTTACCTGTAGCCATTTAAGGATGATGCTTGTGTCCAAACCGCCTGAGTAGGCGAGCACAACTTTTTTAATTTGCTCCGACATTTAATTAACTCCAAGAAATGATGACATAATGTCAATGAATGCGCGGAGTATAGGCACAGGATCGCTCGCGTCAAACAAGAGCTTTTATAAAGTTTCAATTAGCTTTAGTTTTCTAAAACAATATTTGCTCAAAAAACCTCTTGCCCCTCACGCAGCGTCAGCAATTAACCACACCAATAGTGGAAAGAAAGGATAATTGATGGTTTCCATTGGAGATGTGGCTAAACAATCTGGCGTAACAGTCAGAGCACTCAGACATTATGAAGATAAAGGGCTTTTAGCGCCTCAGAGATCCGAGTCTGGACAGCGAGTGTACCGTTACAGAGATATTTTGAGACTGCAACAAATCCAGCTGTTAAAGCGAACTGGTTTTTCGCTTGAACAAATCGCTGGTCTACTGCGGTCACAAGAAATCCCTGCCACTGACCTGCTCCGTATGCAGAAAACTGTTCTGGAAGAAAAACAAAAAGAAATAACCATTTCGCTTCAGGCTGTTGAAGATACGCTTACGCAACTTGAAGCCAGAGAAACATCCGACCTTTCCACGCTTTGTAATATGATCAAACTTGGAGAGAACGCCATGAGCGAAGAGAAATGGCAAAAAGTGTGGGATAAATTCTATTCCCCGGAGGACAATGTAAAATGGGCAAAGGCAAAAGCCGCTATCCCTGATGATGTCATAACGGCTAACGAACGGGCTTGGCCGGACCTTTTGGCCCGTACTGAAAAACTTGTAGGCACCGACCCTGCAAGCCCAGAAGCACAAGCCATTGTCAAAGAATGGAATGCCATGACACAGGCGATTTATGACGTAGACCCAAGCCTGATGGGAAAAGCAGCCCAAATGTATGACAATATGGACGATTGGCCCAAGGATGGTCCTGAAAAACCATTTTCAAACGAGGTATGGGCATTTGTAAAAGCTGCTGAAAAAGCCGCTCAATCCTGAGTAGCCGATTTCAGTTTCTGCCCATGATCTACTGTGAGTGGACTGAGGTAATGCTTACCAGTAAGGCCTCTCTTCCGCATCGCAATACCTGTAAGACACTCTCGCAGAATGCGGTCAGAGTTTTGCGCGGTGGTATAGCCCGGATCTGCAACTGGGTTTACCTCTACAAGCTCGAACCCAACAACCTGTTTTTCAGCGCATAACCTACGAACAATCGGAAAAGCTTCCCGGGTGGTAAGGCCGCCCGGTTCTGGCGTACCAGTACCCGGCATATAGGCTGGATCAAGAACATCTACATCAAAGGAAATAAATATGTACTCGGGACCTTCAAGCGCTTCTTCAAGCACTCTATCCATCACGGCTTTCCAGCCTTTTTCTTCCACTTCTGCCATGGTGTGATACCGAAGGCCGTGTTCACGCATCCATTCAAACCCTTCTTTGCCGGGCCAATAACCACGCAAACCCACCTGAATGAAATTTTCACCAGGTACAATTTCTTCACTGAACAGACGGTGTACCGGTTGGCCGTGGCTAAGAAGGTGTGAACCTGTTGGCTGAGCATCAAAGTGCGCATCAAAATGCACCACACCTACTTTACCAGCACCGTATACATCCACCACACCAGCTACATCTGGGTACATTAAAGAATGGTCGCCACCTACGATGATTGGAATTGTGCCAGCGGCCGCCACCTCCCGCACCATTTCGCGAATATGGCCAACGCTGCGTTCTGTGCTCAAACCATCAACGGCAATATCGCCGTAATCTACAACAGTAAGTTCGTTAAAAGGAGAAACCATCGTGTGCATATGCTCGGGCACATCCGGGCCATTACCCTTGTAAATAGCGCCAGTTCGCACGGCCCTTGGGCCATACGCAGCGCCCCTGATACCAGATCCCATATCAAGCGGAGCCCCCATAATAGCGACCTCCACATCACCTGCCACCAAATCCTGCGGTGTGATAGCAACCGGCAGGTTAAAGAAAGTTGGAATACCTGATTTAGGACCGGAGTACATATAGCGGCTGAGATCAATTGGCCCGGGCTCTCGGGCTCCTCTTAACGCCGCAGGTTTGCGTACTTTCCAGCTGTTGAAACCACTATATGTTGGATCAAGCGGTACTGTCGCACTATCTGTTTCAGGATTAAATTTCGAAAGTTCATGCACTTTTACCATCGCAGCTACATAAGCCGCGATAGCTTCCGCATCCTTCTTTTCAAGACGGGTAAAAAGGATATCGTGCCGGCCCGCAAACCCAAGTGCTTTAGTGCTGCGGAGAAATTCTACATGTTCTACAGGCAAATGCGCGACCTTGGCAGCCAAACTTTCGGGCAAATCCACAAGTTCTTTTTCTTTGTCCTCAGCAAGCACCGCAGTACTTGCAAGCAACAAGGCAGCAACAGATACATGTCTCAATAGAGCAGAAAACACAAACACCTCCCCATAGGTGCGGACGGCATGGCACTCAAAACAGAAAGCCTGACCGCAGATAATTCTGTGATCAGGCTATTCAGTTCTTAAAGTTTTGTCACTCAACAAAAGAGGGTTAAGTTAACCCTGTAGATGAATGAGCTGCGCTCTGTGGCTTCGCTGCCTCATTAGCGGCAGCCTGTTCGCGGAGCATTTCAGCTTTTGATTTCTTTTCAGATGCCGATTTAAGCTGACCACAAGCTGCCATAATATCCCGGCCGCGTGGTGTACGGATAGGAGCAGAAATGCCGCTTTCAAACACGATGTTTGAAAAACGCTCGATCTGCTTCCAGTCACTACATTCATACTCTGTACCCGGCCATGGGTTGAACGGGATGAGGTTTACTTTCGCAGGGAGCTTATATTTCCGCATCAGTCGCACAAGTTCACGTGCATCTTCATCGCTGTCGTTCACGCCTTTAAGCATTGCATATTCAAACGTGATACGGCGCGCATTATGGGCACCCGGATAGTTGGCACATGCTGAAAGCACTGCATCCAGGTTATACTTTTTGTTAATCGGCATAATATCTGTGCGCACGTCATCACGAACAGCATGCAGAGACACAGCCAGGTTCACACCAATTTCTTCACCGCAGCGTTCCATATGCGGCACAACACCTGATGTAGAAAGCGTAATACGGCGACGAGAAAGCTGGATACCTTCTTCATCCATGATGATTTCAAGCGATTTCTTCACATTATCAAAGTTGTAAAGTGGCTCGCCCATGCCCATCATTACAATATTTGTAACCATGCGGCCTTCAGTTGGGTTTTCCCATTCACCGAGATCATCACGGGCAATCATCATCTGCGCCACGATTTCGCCCGCTGTCAGGTTCCGCACAAGGCGCATAGTGCCTGTATGACAGAACTTACAGTTCAGCGTACAGCCCACTTGTGATGAAACACAAAGTGTGCCGCGGCCTTCTTCTGGAATATATACCGCTTCGGCCTCATTGCCGTCTGCAAAACGGATAAGATACTTGCGTGTGCCGTCATTCGAATATTGCGCTTCCACAATTTCAGGACGCTCAATCACAAACCCAGTTTTCAGAAGAGCACGCATATCTTTTGAAATAGTGGTCATCACATCAAAATCGGTTGCGCCGCGGTGATAAACCCAGTGCCAAAGCTGGGTTGTACGCATACGGAGCTGCTTTTCCGGCACGCCAAAATCACGAAGAGCATCCTTAAGCTCATCACGGCTCAGGCCTAAGAGGTTGATTTTTCCGTCTGTGAAATCTGCGCCAATGCGCGGCTGAACAATCGGCTCATGGCCGTTTGGTGTAACTTGCATTTTGTTTTCCCTGCCTTTTGCAGCTCTGTTCAAGGGATAGCTGCTCCAGGTCGCTTCGGGCTTGCGGGCGTTTCACCCACAAGCGGTTAATTTTGGCGCCTTCCTATGCCTTGGCGCTCTAAAAGTAAAGGAAAAAGCCTATTTAGCCTTATCACCTTTGAATGTAGGTGCTTTCCCAAACACCCCAAAGAGAGGATGCAGCCACCCAAGTGGTCTGATGATTAATTCATACAGAAGCACACATCCGCCACTTGTAATCACAAGAAGTGACAGAAATTCCATTGTTGCACCAAGGGCAAAGCCAGAAAGCCAAACGCCCGCCACCACAATAATGGTTTGGTGAAGGATATAATAAGGGAACACCGCTTTGGTGAAATAAGAAAGCGCGCTGCTTGGTTTATTGAGATAATCCTGGGCAGCACCAAAGATCACCATAATGACCGCCCAAGCATATACCACACGGCCGATTCGAGCGACCTGAAGCGGGATTTCCTGCGTTTCAATAAAGCTCCAGTTATTCCATGTAAGCGTAAGCACTGCTCCTAAAACAACAACGGCGATTGCTGCCTTTCTCCATCCGGTTTTCAAGAGCATCCAGAACTGCTCATTTTTCGCCAGGAGAATACCAATCAGGAAGTAAGTGCCGTACCGCGCATGCGCACCCCAGTCTCCAAACAGATTATGTTTTTCCGGGTAGTACATATCCACAGTAAAGCGGTAGAGAACAAAAATAAGAGCCGGGAGTATAAATATACGGCCACCGCCAAACCAGCGCGAGAACCACGGCTTTTCCAGCTGCCCTGAAAGCCATGTAATAGGTCGGAACACCCCCCCTGCGAGCGCGCAATAAATCAGTAAGTAAGCCACATACCAAAGATGGTTCCATGTGGGAATATGCACGCTGAAATCATCAGTACCAATCAGGTAGGTGATATAGAAGTCCCAAAACCCGGGCTGTATTTCCCCTGACGCAAGAAGCTCATAGTAAGATTGCGGGGCCACGATCACATGCATACCGAAGAAAAGCGGGATAAAGAGCTTGGCAAACCGAACGAAACCCGCCTTCCAAAGGGTTGCTTGTTTATCGTAGTAATAGCGAATCGCGATTCCTGAAATAAAGAACAACAAAGAAAGCCGCCATGGGTTCAAAAGCCGCATGGCTGGCTCAGAAAACTCACCAGCGTAAGGGCTTTTTACGTGCCAGCCCCACGTTACATAATACATGCCTATATGATAAAATATCAGGAGGCCGAATGCGATTACCCGCACCCAATCAAGATCATATCGTCTCGTGTTCATTTTTCGTATCTATCCTCATATGCCGTGAACAAAAACATGAGGAGTGTATGAACCGGTCCCCTAAATAACTCAGCTCCCGTGACATCAAGAACATGGCCTGTGGGATAAACGGTAAAACAGATAAAATCGGTTGGGCTAAAAGGTTTCACCCTTGGGATAAGCGGTAAAGGCATTGTTTTACATAGAGTTGCAGGCTGCGTCCGATTCACATAACATGCCCCCATGGAACAGAGAGAAAACAATCCAAGCTTCAAAGAACAATTGCAACGTGACTGGCAAGCATTTGCGGTAATCGCTGCTATTATCTCGGTTTTCATATGGATGAATACAGGGTCTTTGATCACAGAAACCGAACGTAGTGGCGCGGGAACCCATTGGGGCAAGCACCTTATTGGCGAAGCATCCAGCGGGATGGTTTCGATTATTCTATCTGTTTTTGCTGTTCGGGTTTTTCAGCTTTACCCTTTTAACCGTGATCAATTTCTAAGGTCCGCGTCCATCTATCTGGGCATGGCAATCGCCTTTTCTTTTTTACATGTAAGTATGATGGTAGGACTGAGGAAGGTTTTCTGGTTGATTCTTTTCGAGTCGAACTATCAATTTTTCGGTGATGTGATGAGGGATAGCTTCTACGAGTTCCGCAAAGACGCTGTCACTTTCTCTATGTTCTATCTGGTTTATAGTTTTTTCAGACAGTCAGCAGAGAAAAAAGAAGCACCCAGCATCACCCTTAAATGCGGCAGTACAACGGTACATCTAAAGCCGCAAGAATTTCTGTTCGCTAAAAGTGCAGGGAATTATGCTGAACTGGAAACATCCCATAGCCAACAACTGGTCAGGGCAACACTCAAGGAACTAGAAGAAGAACTACAAAAGGCTGGCTGTGATGCGGTTCGTATTCACAGATCATACATTGTGAACAGACAGGCCATATCAGAAACCAGCCCTATTGCTGGTGGTGATATAGCGCTCAAACTAAAAAGCGGTCACCAGCTACGCGCCAGTCGCCGCTATAAATCTTCTTTATCCGCAACTGCTTAGCGGCAAGCCTGTGTGATTGCATTATAAGCGGCGGTAAACCCGGAAAGGCTATAATTATCCGTGGTGTTTGTGCCGCGTTGGCTGGTTGCTTTCACCACCAGGCGGTTCCCGCGCTTCATGGAAGCCACGGCACCTCTGTCATCCTTCGGGTCATAGGCCCATGCACTGTTACCTTCCGTAAAGAAGCTAAGCCCGCGACGACCATCAACACTGAAGGAAGCATCACTACCCTGACGTACAGGATAACCAAACACCAAGTTTACTTCATCCTTCACACCGTATTCCGGGCGGTGAGAAACCATGATGTATATTTCACCGCGGCGAACATTCCTTTTACTGGCTCGGGATGATTTAGGTGTACTTATCATATGGCAAGTGCGCTTGGCGCCAGTACCGTATACAAAGGCTTCCCAATCCCTGAAAGAACCAAGGTGCCTGCGGCTATCTTGCGAAAATGATGGTGTTGAAAATGCAAAGGCAGCGATAAGTGCACTGCTGATTAAAGCCCCAAATTTCATCAATCCAACCTATATATTTTTAACAACTATACGTCTTGCTTTAACTTGCGCTCTGCCCGTCTGGACCGTACGCCGCCATGCACATGCTCTGGCTTTGGTTCCGGTTTTCGCCCTGTCATAAGTGGTCTATCAGGGTAGCCGCCAAGAACTCTATGCCTATCATACATAACGATTGCACCAGCAGTAGCAACATTAAGTGAGAATTTTGTCGGGATTTTGATCAAGCTGTTGCAGCGCGCCTTCATTTCTTCACTAAGGGAAGAGCGTTCACCACCAAGCACATAAACCGCCTGAGTAGGGTGTTTAAAGCTCGGCAAATCAACCGCGTCATCATCAATTTCAACACCTACAAGCTGGCAGCCTTGCGGAATTTCTACCTCAGCCACAGATTCGTAATTGAAGAATGGGATGTTGTTCGCAGTTTTACTGGTATCTACATAATCCTTGGTTACATACTCACCAGTATGAGCAACAATTTTTGGGTTCACAGCAAACGCGAAAGACGCGCCAAAAGCATGCGCTGTGCGGATAAGGTTCCCCATATTGCCGCGCTTTGATGCATTATCGATCCCGATCCCAAAATAACCACGCATTCTATGCTTCTCTCTTCACTTGCGCTCCTTTGCGCGCATCCGGGTGAAGCGCTGCAACAAGGCACGTTAAAACAATGATGGCAGAAGCTATAATCAGGGACGCTTCAAGATTCCACTCAAAAGCTAGGCCCATCACCATATTTGCAATCGGCAACAGCCCCACCGCCATAAACATAAAGATACTCATCACCCGGCCCAACAGTTTCTCTGGTGTACGTTTCTGGAGCCATGTGGTGAAATGCACCCACACCCAACTGTCTCCAGCGCCCGCGAGGAAAAATACAAACATGGCCCACTGATAAGGTTCATAAAGCACGACAAGCGCAAGCGTTGAGCCTGACATGATGAAGATAAGGAACATAGCGCGGAGCAAATTCTCAGGCTTTGGCCCCCTCATCATCCCACCAACCATGGAACCAATGAAAGCCCCGCCGCCGTAGGCCGCGATCTGAAGCCCATAAACATAGCTCCATTCTACAAAGCGTTCCTTGGCAAGGGCGGGAAGCCCAACAAATATTGGTGCCTGAAAGAAGAACTGCAACACAGCAATACCGATAAAACCAAGCCGCACAGCTGGTTGGTTCCATACCCAAACGAGCGCTTCTTTCACTTCCTGCAGCATGGATGTTTTTTCTTCACCGTCCGCTTCATCCTTCTTGCGTGTTTTCACAAAAAGAAGCGTGCAGAAAGAAACAGCAAATGTAAGGCCATCTATAAAGAAAGCACGAGCAAAACCCATCCGGTTATCATCATATCCTGCAACAAAACCGTCGCCTGAATGACTCATGGTATTAATTTCACCAGCGATAATAATACCGCCGATCACAGGCCCGAACACCACCGCCAGATACATACCCATCTGAACCAGTGCATTACCCCCCTGAAGTTCATCAGGCTTAACAAGGCTTGGCAGGATAGACGTGGTCGCTGGATAAAAGAAGGCATCGGCAATACCAAAGGCAAGTGCTACAGCAAATACCAGTTCAATAGATGCCAGATCAGCATAAATCAGCCATGCCAGGAACATGATGAAGATAAAGCGCAAAACATTGGTTACCAGCATCACAGCACGTGGGCTGTAACGGTCCACCACCGCGCCACCAAACAATAACAGAATCGCGCGCGGAAGCCCCTGTACGGCAAGCACCGCACCTACAAGCGCTGGGCTATCTGTCATGGCAAGCACCAACATCGGGAAAGCAAGCACGCTGATATGATCCCCCACCACGGAGATAAATTCCCCGAACCAGAAGGTCATGAAATTGCGGTCTTTGAAGAGCTGTTTCATAAATTTATGCCTGTAATCCCAATAAGTGCCGTGCTAGAGCTTGCTCATATAGTATTTTTACGAGGTTGATGGCTCATATGTCCGATAACACTGCAACAACAGAAACATCAGAAGCAAAACAAAGCTCCTGGGTCAAGCTTCTGGTGGAGTTCGGGCCCTTGATGGTGTTCTTCATCAGCTACAAATATGGTAAAAATATCATAGATCTGCTCACGGGTTTTGGTTTTGATATTGAACCGAGCGACACGAATTCACTGTTTGTTGCTACAGCGGTTTTCATGCTCTCCATGACGGCAGCCATGCTGTTTGGCTACTTTAAAATGGGCCATATCAGCGCTATGCAAAAGTTCACCTTCGTGATTGTTATGGTGATGGGTGGGCTGACCCTCTATCTACAGAATGAAATCTTTGTAAAAATGAAACCCAGCCTGATTTACGGTGTCTTCTCCATAATCTTACTGTTTGGTTTATGGCGAGATAAGCTTTACCTGAAAGCTGTGATGCAGATGGCCTTTGAGCTGGAGGATCATGTATGGCGCAAACTTACAAAGGCCTATATTCTGTTTTTCATCAGTTTAATTGTGGCTAACGAATTGATCTGGCGCAACTTCGATAATGATACATGGGTGAATTTCAAAACCTTTGGCCTTACCGGCGCGCTCTTCATCTTTATTATTGGCCAGAGCCTGTTCCTCGTGAAATATCTGCCTCAGGATGAAGAATAGGCCTAAATCCAGCCTATCTAGTTTTTAGCTATGTGCTCAAGCTCACGTTTCGCAATGCTCAGAACCGTTTCTCTTGAATGACCAATTTTAATGTAGGTTCTCAGCCCCATATAGATGGCAACTATTCTATCTGCTTCTTCTCTGGCGTGTTCGGCAGAAATTTCTCTTACGGAAGCCCGTAGAACATCGGCAATAGCGTTACCAAGATTCCCGAAAGAATTTCTCACAAAATCAGCAACTTCCTCGTCCCTTGATGCATGCTCGATAGCGGCATCACATAACAAACACCCGCGATACGCAGCCGTGAAGTTTTTTTCTGCGGTCACATAATCAAGAAGTGCACCAAGGCTTTCAGAGAAAGAGGTGTGTTTTGTCACTGCCGCTATGGCTTCACCCATATGTACTTCTGAATAGTGCTGCAGAACCGCCATATACAGACGGTGCTTATTCTCAAACGTATTATAGAGACTGCCACGTTTAATACCGGTTGCATTCTCTAAGTCATCTGTAGACGTGCCGTCATAGCCATTCTCCCAAAACACATACATAGCTTTTGAAAGAATATCTTCTTTATTAAACGCCAGTGGTCTACCCATTTTTACCGTGCACTCAGTTTATTGATGAAGAGAGGCCACTATCAGATTTTACCTTCCGAAGTGCAACCTTGATAATTATTGAACCTTCATACCAAAATATATATAGTGCCTCTTGAAGCAGGAAATAACCACTGTGGAAAAGGCCGTCCATACAGCCATCTTTCCGCTGTTAAACCGATGTAAAATTTAAAGTCTGCTGCACAAAAGCCCTTGCAGCACCGAAAGGTACCTAGAATGACAAACCTCGAGAAAAAAACTGTAAAAACATGGTTCAATATGAAAGCTTTCGTTCTTGCAGGACTAAGCTTGTGTGCGGTAACAATAGGTGCTGCCGCTTATGTGGGACACGGAGATAACTCTGAAACTTATATAGGCGAAGCAACATACGAAAAGCTTATCTCTGCCAAGGGTGATATCCGGGTTCCTAAGAACTTCCGTACAGATTATGTGATGCTCGGCAGTTGGTCTGTAGCGGGAGACGCTGATACGGGCGGCGAGGTTGGGCTACATATCGTTTACTCAACCCGTGAAGCCGTTGACGCATACAGGAAAACTGGCGAGTTCCCGGACGGTACTATCATTGTAAAAGAATTATTCAGTGGGCACACCGAATTCCTGACAACAGGCGAAGCAACACGCGCTGATAAATTGGCCGGTTATTTTGTGATGATTAAAGACGGAAAAGGCCGTTTTGCTGAAAACCCACTATGGGGCGAAGGTTGGGGCTGGGCATTCTTTGGTGCCGATAACACTGAAAAAACACAGTCCACAAACTATCAGGAAGACTGCATGGCTTGCCACGAGCCAGCAAGAAAAACTGATTTTATCTATACAGACGCTTATCCCGTTTTAAAGAAATAACAGTTATTCTATGCTCTGCCTTTAGGGCATCCGGTCTCTAGAGGCAGTTCTACAAATAACAGCTCTATCCCGCATAGTAAGTGTGCATATTTACTGGGCGGTATTTTATCCAGTTTTCTCTGCTTCTAGTTTTAACACCTACCTACCCAAACCATTATGGTGTCAATATATAGTTGAACTTTAAAACCTTTAGCCTTACTAGTGCCTTTTTTATTCGTATTATTACAATAGGTTTACCAGCAGCGAAGAGCTGCCGCAGCATAACCGATAGAACTAAATCCATTGAACGGGGGTCAAAATGGATCAAAAAACCGACGTTGTCGTCGTTGCTTTCTGCGATGAGTTACGCCTACTAAAACTGCAAGCACGTTCTTTTGCAAAATATGCCTCAGGTGAAAGCATTGGCAATATCTATATTATTTTGCATGACAACAAAGTGCAGGAATTTACACGCTATTTCAAAAAACACATATTGCCTGAGTATGGACATCTCAGGGGTAAGATAAGACTAACCCCCTATACGAGTGTTTTAGGACATCGTCTTGACACACCGAATTGGTGGACACAACAATCCATTAAAATTCTCGCATCTTCACTTGTCGAAACAGCACACTATCTAATACTGGATTGTAAAAACCATTTAATCCGCCCTCTGGAACGCTCAAAGCTCTACACAGCCGACAATAAGATGTTGATGCCACTAGGGCATTATCATAAAGATTTTGATGATAAGCTTCAAAACGCCTTCAAATATTTTGGTGGTGAAGGCACCCCTGTTTTAGACAAGGCATTACCTACGATTACGCCATTTCTGATTAAGAAAAACATCGCCCAAAATATTATCAATCATATAGAAACCAAAGAGAAAAAACCTTTCCACGAGGTCTTTATTGAACAGAAATTCACTGAGTTTTTTCTATATTTTGGCTATCTACTTGCCCGGTATGGATCAATAGATGCGTTTTATGCTGAATCTGGTCTCATCGTTCTAGCATACTTCGATGATTGCCTTCATGATACCGACAAAGTGGATAGTTTTGACACATATATCAATATGGAAACGGTTTATTCTCTGGGCGTTCACCGGAAGATTGTTGATCAAGCTGATTCTCGTTTAAAAGGCCGTATTGCTCATCATTGGAAAACATATGGCTTGGTATCAAATGAAGAGGAAGCGGATTATTTTAGTTCAATGTACTCAAGTGCGGAAAACCCCAATAGGCTTGGATTTCTATCAAGCATCAAAGAATTTATAGCTAGAGTTTAAGCTTTTTCCCAACCTTCCGGGTTGGTGAACGGTGCAAAGTTTTCTTGTCCCTGTACTTCACGGAAATGCTTCAAAACCCAGTGCACACTGGGGAATGCCAGTTCCTCCCACGGGATTTCATCCCATGTAAACAGCGCCACGTCTTCACTTTCCATGCCCGGCTCAAACTCTGGCGAAGGTAGAGCTGCCCGGTACATCATATGTACCTGGCTGATACGGGTAACCGAATAAACAGCCAGCAAATCTTGCGGCACTATCTTGGCCCTTGCTTCTTCCCAGGCTTCACGTACAGCGCCGTCTATTGGCCTCTCGCCCATTTCAAGGAACCCGGCGGGGATGGTCCACTTACCTTTTTGCGGGTAGATAGCCCGCTTACACAAAAGGAATTTATCCTCAAACGTTACCACTGCCCCCGCAATAATCTTCGGGTTTTCATAAGCGATAAAACCACAATCCTTGCAAACCATGCGCTCATGATCATCTCCATCAGGGATGGTTCTGTGAAAGGTATCCATTTTATTGTGTGGGTCTGTCATCCCTATAACTTGGGGCTAGTATTGCCCTTCGTCCAGCAGAAACTTAAAGCCATCCATTAGCACGTGCTATCCGCGCCGCTTCAATCCGGTTTGATGCTTCCAGTTTCTGTGTCGCTGTAGAGAGATAATTCCGCACAGTACCCGGTGCGATATCTAGTATGCGAGCGATTTCCTTGCTGGATTTGCCGTCTTCAGCAAGCTTCAGCGCATGGCTTTCCCGGGTCGTAAGCGGGTTCGGTGTCCCCCAAATAGTATCCATCAATTCAGGTGAAATAACCTTGCCGCCCATGTTAATTTTACGAACAGCGTCCGCAAGCTTAGCGGATGGTGCATCTTTGAGAAGATACCCTTTCACACCCAAATCCATAGCGCGGCGCATATACCCCGCGCGCCCAAAGGTGGTTACAATAAGCACGCCAATATTCATACCTCGCTCTTTGATCTCTGCCGCGAGATCAAGACCGGTTTTCCCAGGCATTTCAATATCAGAAATCAGAATATCCGGCTTATGTTCCAGAAGCATCTCTATGGCTTCATTGCCGTCTTTAGCTTGACCGACAATTTCAAAATCATGCTCAAGTGAAAGTAGCGCCGCAAGTGCACCCAGAATTAAATCCTGATCTTCTGCAATAACAATACGGATCATGATAAACGTACCTCAGCAAGCGGTATAGCCGCTTCAATTCGGGTTCCTTCTTCCGACATAATATTCAAATAACCGCCAAGTGCTTCAATCCGCTCTCGCATACCTTTAAGCCCGTTTCCTTCTTTCTTAATCTTGCCGCAACCATCATCTTCTATGCTCAACAGAAGGTCATCACCTTGCCCGGTAATCTTAACCGTACATCTTTCAGCACCAGCATGACGCACGATATTAGTCACCGCCTCGCGAATAACCATGGCAACTGCATTTTCCAGAGAGCTTGGTAACTCAATCTGTTCATTCACAAAGTTAAGGCTGATATCAGCAGCACTCAGCGCCTGCCGGGCGGCCGCAATTTCTGACACAAGCGTATGGCTTTTCATCCCGGTAATGGTCGCTCTAACATCCGCAAGGGCTTTTCTTGCTGTGCTGTGGATATCTTCAATTTCTGATTTTGCGCGAACAGGATCGTGGTCAACAAGCTTGCCCGCAAGCTCAGACTTAACAGAGATAAGCGAGAGTGTGTGCCCGAGCACATCATGCATATCGCGGGCTATGCGTTCTCGTTCCACCTGCACGGCCATGGCCCGCACTTCTTCCTGGCTAGCTTTTAAGGCCTCGTTTTTCGCGCGGAACTGTGTGCCTGCAATACAGGCTCCACCTGTCATAGACATAAAGAAGACCGCAGGGCCAATAAAAGGAATACCATATCCCATAAACATGCCGTATCCCGCAGTGATCACCACAATAACCACCAATGTCCAGATAGCGAGCCGCCTATCTTCAATATAGCCCGCCATCGCAGCGGCATAGACAGCAAACACATTAGAAGTCAGCATAACGGGAGAGCCAATAACCGTAAGGATAATAAGAGACGCAATAAAGGGCAGAACATCCGCACCTTTTTTCCTCGTACCTACAAGATAAATCACCAGAAACGCCGGGATAAGAAACGCCGTATATATAAGCTCGGTTGAGGTCGGTGCCCTGAATACCCATGGAAAGAAATAGATGAAGAGATATCCCAGCCACGGATATGGGCTATCAAACCAGCTCTTCTTTTCTGTATCAGTGCAATTTGCCACGATAATATATCCCTAATGTTCCCAATAGTTTGGCAGCAACACTCTGCTGTGTCACTGCCAAAATACTTATCCTTTGCGGTCGCTATCCATATGCCGCCACGCGCTAAAGGCAAATGCACCAAAGAGAATACCAAAAGATAGGATAATACCGACATGAGCAATCACATTCAGCTGGCTTTCAACACCAACAATTTCCAGTGCCAAAGCGCCTAAATGATAACTGGGTAGCGCAATCGCAATCTTGGAGAAAATTGCTGGGAACACTGGTAGCGGCACCCACAAACCACCGAAGATAGACATCAAGAAAAACACCAGATTGGTAATACCAGCTGCCGCCTGTGTTTTACCGCGCAAGCCAATAGCAAGCCCCATAAAAGCAAATGGGATTGTTGTCAGGATATTAAGACCAATCAGGCTTAACCACTGAACTGGTTCAAGACTTACTCCACCCACAGTGATAGCAATAATAAACAAGCCACCAGTTACCATCATACTGAAGCTTATGGTCATCAAAAGCTTTGCAGTGAAAAACACCATCGTCGGCAGCGGCGCCGCACGTTTGATCTCAAGCCAGCCTTCATCCCGCTCATTAGCAATCGCCGCACCAAAGGCAAACAGGCTCGCTGTCATTGAACCAAAAACACCGTAGGTCGCCAAAAGGTATGCCGCTCGCTCAGGTGACGGAGTACCGATGAGAGACCCAAACACAAAATAAAACAGCATGGGGAACATCAGCGTGGGCAATGAGAACTGAGGCATTCTAAATGCTTTTAGAAACTCTGTTTTATATTCACTTACAAGAATAGTCAGGTTCGAAACTTTCATCGCCGCCGTGCTCATGCCGCTTCTCCCATATTGCCAGAGTGTTTATTTTTATTTGTGATATCAAGGAAAGCACTCTCCAGGCCTACCTGCGAAACCTTCAGGTCTTTCACCTCAAAACCTTCTTTAAAGAGATATGCCAGACACGGCTCTGCCTCACTGACAGAGATTTTGATTGTTTGCCCGGTTTCTACCACCGAATGCACCCCCGGCAGGCCTTTGATCAGATCAGCACCAGCGTTGGTTTGAAGTTCAATCACCTTTTCAGCTGATAATGCTTTAATTTCTGCCGGTGTACCGTCTGCCACCAGTTGCCCGTCAGCCATCACTACAATTCTATCCGCAAGGGCATCAGCTTCTTCAAGATAGTGTGTTGTGAGGATGACACCCTGTCCGCGTGCAACACAAGCACGTACCGCCTGCCAAAGTGTGTGACGGGTCTCAATATCAAGACCAACAGTTGGTTCATCAAGAATGACAAAATCAGCATTCCCGCACAGAGCAAGCGCAAGCTGTACCCTACGCTTTTGCCCGCCCGATAAGCCCCCATATCGCTGTTTGAGAAACGGTGTTAACTGGAGCATTTCCACCAATTCTTCGATTGGCACAGGGTTTGGGTAGTAACTGCTGAAAAGCTTGATGTGTTCTTCAGCTGTTAAAAGGTTCGGTAGTTCCGCTGACTGAAGCATCGCCCCAATTGCACGGCGCGCTTCAATAGACCCTGCTTTGTGACCAAGGATGGTAACACTACCTTCTGTGGGTTCTACAAGCCCAAGCGCTAATGAAATTGAGGTAGTTTTCCCGGCACCATTTTCACCAAGAAGGGCCGTTAGCTCGCCTTTCCGAAAGGAAATATCAAGTCCATCAACGGCTCTCTTATCGCCATATGTTTTAGTGAGGTTTTTATAGGATATCGTTTGCTCTAAAGTCGCTGTCATGACCACGGCCTCCATTGATTACCCTTTAAAGGTAAGGAAACCGCACAGCAGAAAACAGTCATGCATGTCACATCTCATGCATGACAAATGTCATGGGTATATAATTTTGCCTCTAAACGCGAATATCAATAATTTGTCCGAGCGGCTGATTGCGCTCTTGTTCCTGTTGAACAGATAACCTGCCAACAGGCGCTTCCCGAAGAGGTACGCCAGTTTCCTCTGCAACACGCTGCTGTGCTGCCTCAAGTTCTTGAGGTGTTGAAAGCTGACCTGCACGTTCACTTTGCCTTACTGGAAGGCGGCGTGATGCGGGAATATTTTCGTTAACACGGGCATTTGGTTCACGCGCAATTTCCTGCTGCGGTGTTCCTTGGTTGACATTGGCCGGATTCGGCCTGGCGTTAACGCGATTTGATTGAAGCTGTGCCTGCAACTGCCCCTGCAAGCCGGCATTCGTTGAATTAATATCGACCATGGTAAAACGGCCTAGTCATAATTTATGGAGCTATTTCATAGCTATACCGCGGGCTGACGACTTCTTCGGGCCCCGAAAGCTCAGAAAATTCTACCTGAGCAACCTCACAGTTCTATCTCTATGCGGCTATAGTTTAAAAATCGTTGCTGTTGAGCAAATTGTCAAGAAACGCCTGAATTTTAGGCTTATCTGCATCATTAACCGCTTCTAAGGCCCGATTTAACGTAGAAATCGCGGATTTTTTATCACCTTGTGATACTTGAGATCGTGCAAGCATCATCCAACCTTGCGAATCAGTAGGGTTTTCTTCCAGTTTTGCCTCAAGACGCGCCATCATGGAGCGGATAAATTCCTGCCGATCCTCAGCAGTCATCGCATTCACATTATCAATCTGGTCCTGTGATAATTTTGGAGGACGTACTCCCATATCTTGCAAATGCTTGTTTACTGTGGGCATCCAAGGTGCGTCAGCGGCTGACGATTCTGCAAGAGCAAGCCAAACAGTTTTCGCGCCTTCTTCGTCCCCTGCCTGCAAACGGGTAAGCCCTAAATAGTAATGAGCAGCCGGGTGATTAGGTTCTGCACGCAATAGGTCCTGTAACACCATTTTAGCGGCTGGTGTTATCTTGCCCTGCGCCATCGCGATATAGCTTTCGAGCATATCCACCTGATAACGGCTGTCTTCTGGCTGAAGGCGTACAATATTTTTATAGGCATTGATCGTGCGGCTATAATCCCCAACGGACCGGGCTGTTTTCGCCATCACAGACCAGCCTTCAATATCATCGGGGTTCGCATCAAGGTGCAGCTGTATTTTATCAAGCGCTTCCCGGAAGGTTGGACCACCTTCTGTTACCTCAGCATTTTGCATCGTAACAAAAACACCGGGTTTTGATTGAGCATTGGGGCTACCCAGTTGGCTGTAAACAAGCCACGCACCAATAACAACAGCACCAGCAATTGGCAGAACTGTTGATACGGATCCTGAAAATAATGTTTTACTTTCAGCTTTCCGAACCGTTTTCAAAATACGTCGTTCAATTTCAAGCTTTGCAGAAGCCGCCGATTCTTCATCAAGAATACCACGTTCTACATCAGCCGTAATTTCTTCAAGCTGCTCTTTATAGTGGGAAAGCGGATCTGCATCCCTATCTGCTGCACCAGATTTTACCGTGATAAGCAAAACAGCAACCAGCGCGATGGCAACGCAGAACAACCAAATCATTTACCATCTCCTTCACGGAGAATAGCATTGAGCTTTTCCTGTTCTTCCGATGAGAGCGGAGCTGGTCCAGCTTGCTCACGCCTTGACCGCATAACCCCATACGCCACGAGCAGAAGAAGCAAAAACGGCGAACCCCACAATAGATATGTAGATGTATTCACGGGCGGCTCTAAAAGCACCCAATCACCATAACGGTCAACAAGGTAAGCCCGCACATTATCGGGGCTATCACCAAGCGATATACGTTCACGCACAATCTGTCTCAGATCACGGGCAAGGTCAGCGTTTGAATCTTCAATAGACTGGTTCTGGCACACCAGGCAGCGGATTTCTTTCATCAGCGCCCGAGCCATTGCTTCCTTCACAGGGTCTTTAAGCGGCTTATCATCTACAGCCACCGCAAACACAGTGATCGATAGAGTTACAACAATCAATATGGAACCAAACCAACGCAGCATCACTGAAGCTCCTCTAACTGAGGCAGCAGTTGAACACGTAAACTATCACCTACGATTGGCCCCCAGTGCCGGTAACGGATCACACCTTCACCATCAATAAGGAAGGTTTCAGGCACACCGGAAACACCCCAATCAATGGCTAAACGACCATCACGGTCTACACCAGCAGCCGCATAAGGGTTGCCAAGTTCATCAAGGAAATCACGGGAAGCTTCTGGATCATCTTTATAAGCAATACCGATAACATCAACGGTGTACCCACTGGCCAGCGTTACCAGATTTTCATGTTCCGCACGGCACGGCAGGCACCAACTTGCAAAGAAATTCACAATCACAGGCTTACCCGAACGAAGGCGTGCATCAGTAAGTGCAGACTGGCCATCAAACAGATTTGGGATTTCAAATGTCGGCACAGGTTTGCCGATCATCACGCTTTTAATTTCTTTGGGGTTTCTGTCACTCATCATCACTGAGAGAAAAACACCAACAAGCACCACAACAATAAGAAGCGGGATAAATCTACCAAAGCCGTTCATTATGCTGCTCCTGCTGCGGATTTATTGCGCTTACCTTTGGGTGCGCCAATGCGCTTACGCCTGTCAGTCAACGAGAAAATACCACCCACAATCATGAAAGTTGCGCCAAGCCATAAGAAGGAAATAAACGGCTTAAAGTACAACCTTACAGACCATTTACCTTCACCCGCACTTTCACCAATTACGGCATATAAATCACCTGTCCAGATAGGGGCGATAGCAGCCTCTGTCGTATTCATCACCTGATCAGTGTAAACACGGTCTTCCGGGAAAAGCTGGTTAAATACCTGTCCATCTTCAGCGACAGTGAAATGCCCACGGATAGCGGTATAATTAGGGCCAGCAACAGGTTCCACACCATGAAGGCGAAAACTAAACCCGGCGACTTCAGCCTGCTCACCCGGTGCCATGATCAAAAGCTTTTCTGTGGTCCACGCTTCACTAACAGTGATACCAAGCAGGATCACACCAATACCAAGGTGGGCAAAGCTCATGCCCCACGTGGCACGCGGCAAAGCCTTCATGCGGGATAAAACTTTCGCAGGCTTTTTAAACAGCTGCAGGCGTTCAAAAAGCTCAAGAAATACGGATACAATCAACCAAAGAGCCAGCCCAAGACCAAAGCCCGTCATCAACAACCCACCAGCACTATCCCAGGCAACGGCCAAAAAGGCTACAAGTGCCACTATAAGGGCTGGAATCAACATCTGCCCTGCGCGGCCGATTCGCCCACGCTTCCACGCGAGAAGCGGACCAAACCCAAGTGCCACGATCAGCGGTGACATAAGAACGATAGCGGCAAATTCAAAGAAAGGTGGTCCGACTGTGATCTGTGCACCACCCGTAGCCTCAAGCATCATGGGATAAAGCGTACCCACAAGCACAACAGCTGCGAAGGTGCTGAGGAGAATATTATTCAGCACAAGCGCGCTTTCACGGCTCACCATACCGAACAAACCGCTTGGAGACAGCTTCGGCGCACGCCATGCATAAAGGCTAAGGGAACCACCCACAACAACTGCTAAAAACCCGAGTATATAAAGCCCACGTTCTGGATCATTGGCGAATGAATGAACACTGGTGATCACACCAGAGCGCACCATAAAGGTACCAAACAGGCTGAAAGAAAACGCGATGATCGCAAGAAGGATTGTCCAGCTTTTCAGCGCATCCCGTTTTTCCACTACAATTGATGAATGCAGAAGCGCTGATGCGATAAGCCACGGCATGAAAGCAGCATTTTCAACCGGGTCCCAGAACCACCAACCGCCCCAGCCAAGCTCATAGTAAGCCCACCAACTACCAAGGACGAGCCCGCCCGTAAGCAGCATCCAGGCAGATAGTGTCCAGGGCCTTACCCAACGTGCCCAAAGGGGTGTTACCTCCCCTTCAATCAGTGCAGCCACCGCAAAGGAAAAAGCAATGCTCAAGCCCACATAGCCCAGATAAAGCATAGGCGGATGAAACGCGAGGCCCGGGTCCTGTAGAAGCGGGTTAAGACCGTTACCTTCAACAGGTACTGGGTCAAGCCTCAAGAACGGGTTGCTTGTAAAGAGAATGAAGATAAGGAACCCAACGATAAGCGCACTCTGCACCGCGAGCACACGTGAACGAAACCTTAGTGGCAGCTCTTTACCCCGCCATGCAACTGCGGAGGCAAACAGTGTGAGCGTTAATACCCACAGCATAAGGCTACCTTCGTGGTTACCCCAGACGCCGGAAATTTTATAAAGCATGGGTTTAGCCGTATGTGAATTCGCTGCCACATTCAAAACAGAGAAGTCAGAGATCACATAAGCATATGTAAGTGCACCAAAAGCGATGAGCGCCATTAGAAACTGGCCATAAATCACCCGGTCCGCCAGCCCCATAAGCCGAGCATCGCTCCGCGCAATACCTACATGCGGTACTATCGCCCCTACAAGGGCAAGCATCAAGGCTACAGCAAGTGCAAAATGGCCAATTTCAGGGATCACAGTTTAATACCCCGCAGCTTTTTCAGGGTGCTCACACGCTTCTACATTCTTCGGCATCGTGCCTTTAGGTGTGTAATTTTCGTCATGCTTTGCTAGCACAGTATCTGCCATGAAGGTCCCGGTCGCATCCAAGGCACCTTCGGTTACAACACCTTGTCCTTCACGGAATAGATCAGGCAACAGGCCCTTGAACTGAACAGGGATATCTGCCGCACAGTCTGTTACTACGAATTTATACGTCAGGCCATCTTCAAGCTTTTTGAAGCTTCCATCCTGCACCAAACCACCAAGACGGAAACGCTGTCCCGCCTGAATTTTCTTCTCTAGTACACTGGAAGGCTGCAAAAACAGGCTAAGGCTATCACCGCCAAGGGCGAAAAGCACCAGAAGCACAGCCCCCACAAGCGCCGCAACAGCGGTTGAAAGCACAATTAGCCTCTGTTTTTTACGAGATTTAAGGCCCTTTGACACGTTACCGTTTCCTTCTGCGGCTTCTAAGCTCAGCCACTTTCGCATTGGATGCTTTCATACGGCGGTAGCTCAACCCTGCCAAAAGCAAGAGAGCAACAGCTGAAATACCGTATGTTGCCGCAATATAAAATGAGTAATCACCCGCCATAATGATGTACTTTCACGTTTGCGGCTTGCGCCAGTGCGGAGATTTTCCGCTCGTTAATTTCCAGTTTCATGCGCCACAGGAATACCACCACAAAATAAGCTTTATAAGCGACCGCAAGGGTTAGAAGCGGAATAAGCATATCTGTATGGATAGTTGGTCCATCAAGGCGCATCACACTTGCTGGCTGGTGAAGGGTGTTCCACCACTCCACAGAAAACTTGATAATCGGCAAGTTCACAACACCTACAAGCGCGAGAATTGACGTAGCCTTGCCGGCCTTGTCTTCATCTTCAATTCCTTGCCAAAGCGCCATATAACCGAGATAGAAAAAGAACAGCACAAGCACACTTGTCATGCGGCCATCCCACTCCCAATAAGTACCCCACATAGGCTTACCCCAAAGGGAACCTGTAATAAGTGCGAGAAGCGTAAACACAGCGCCTATTGGCGCTGCAGCTTTTCCGGAAATCAATGCGAGTGGGTGTTTCCAAACAAGGGCTACAAAACCAGAAACCGCGAGAACACCGTATACAAACATGGCCATCCAGGCCGCTGGTACATGTACATACATCATCCGCACACTGGAACCCTGCTGGTAATCTTCCGGGCTTGCGAACAGCGCATAATAAAGCCCAACCACCAGCGTGATAACGGTGATAGCAATCGCCCACGGCAAAATCTTATCTGCCAGGCGGTTAAACTGTGCTGGATTTGCGAATCTATGCATGGCCCTTACCTAAAGAGAAACGCTGGTTTCAGCAAGTGCGACTTGGTGTCTCAGCGTTCTGTATTTCCTTACTCCAGTGATAACCTAAGTGCTGCTGCTGTTGCAAATGGGGATACCACAATTCCCACAAGTGTTACTGCCCCGAGAAGCGCCAGATGGGGTGTTGGGTCTGCGCTTAATATAACTGCATCCACAGCACCTACCCCAAAAATCAGCGTCGGGATATAAAGCGGCAATACGAGAAGTGACATCAAAACCCCACCACGCCTCACGGAAACCGTAAGTGCCGCACCAATCGCCCCAAACAAACTAAGCGCTGGCGTACCGATAAGGAGCGAAACAACCAAAAACAAATAGCCTTCATTCGGTAACTGCATCAACATAGCCAGAAGCGGTGCCATCACCACAAGCGGCAGCACAGTTGATATCCAGTGCGCCAGTGTTTTAGCTGCGGCAATACCCATCATACCAATGGGGGATAAAGCGAGATCATCAAGGCTGCCATCTTCGAAATCTGCCTGAAACAATCGATCAAGGCTAAGCAGGCAGGCGAGCAGTGCCACCACCCAAATCACTCCGGCCGCTATCCGTGCCAGCATTTGTGGTTCTGGCCCTACACCAAATGGGAACAAGCTTACAGCAATCAGGAAAAAGGAAAGCGCCATGGTGCCCGTGCCGCCTTGCGACCATGCAAGCTTAATATCCCGGCGTACAACAGCCCAGAAAACACCTGTGCTTTTAACTGCTGCCGTCATAACCAATATTCCTGCCCGGATGCTTTGGCTTCAAAATCCGCCATCATCAGGGTTTTACCGCCCAAATTCAGAGGATCATGAGAAGCTGCCAGAATAATACCGCCACCGTTCAAATGGTCCTGCATAACAGCTTCAAGCCTGCCTCTGTTTTCTGCATCCAACCCCACGGTTGGTTCATCCATTAACCAGATAGGGCGGTCAAGCAAACAAAACCGCAGAAGTGAACAGCGGTGCGTTTGACCGCTGGAAAAATACCGGACAGGCGTATCAATCAGATCATAAAGATCAAACCTATCTACAGCAGCTTCCAGTGTTTCGTAAGCAAGCGATCCACCTGTCATCAACTTCACGTAATTTTCGGAATTTTCTCTCAGCGTAAGAACAGGTTTAAGAGCATGCTGGTGGCCAGAATAAATCACATGCGCAGATGCGGCCACATCAGAACCCAGCATAGAATCGCCAGCAAAACTGGCCGAACCGGTGCGAGTTTCAAGCAAACCTGCAAGCAACCGAATGAGCGTGGATTTTCCGCTACCGTTCGCGCCTTTCAGATGCAAATATTCACCAGCCTTTACTTCAAAAGAAAGGCCTTCAAACACCATACGCCCACCCCGCCAGCAGGATAAGTTATCCCCACGGTAAACATGTGTTTCATCACTATTATTTTGCACTCTGCTCATGGCTGCACGCTACAGAATAGCGGGCTGGGGAACAAGCGCATTATTGTCGCGGGTTAAATGAAGATCATACAGCCTCTTTTCGGCCGCGGCTAAACCCACTATATAATAAGCTTATCTGGTGACGGGAGCTTTATGAATTTAGAGGCATGGATATGGCCTGACGGGGTGCTGATAGCGGCAGTTGTGCTTATTGCGCAAATTCTTGCCAGCATCCAGATTATGCGCACCAAAGAGGAAGTAAGGTCAGCAGTATCGTGGCTAGGCCTTGTTTGGCTTGCTCCTATCTTTGGGCTTTTGATGTATCTTCTTTTCGGCATCAACCGCATTCAGCGGAGAGCTCGGCTATCCCGGGAAAAACGCGGCCTACGCCCCCGTTCAGGTGAACTTGTTGACCCGGGTGGCCCTCAGATTATCGACGGTATACCAGATGCACCGAACCGCTGGCGCGCGCATGACAGGCTTTCTGGTCGTGTAAGCGCGCAGCAGCTAGCGCTCGGCAACAAAATCACTCCGCTTGAAGGTGGCCGCCAGGCTTATGACGCGATGATAAAAGCGATTGACGGTGCTGAACATACAGTTGCGCTCACCACCTATATTTTTCAGGCTGATCAGGCAGGCAGACGTTTTGTAGCGGCTCTTGCCCGCGCAAAAGATAGAGGCGTGGAAGTACGAGTGCTGGTGGATGCTGTTGGCAATCTTTACGGTTTCAAACCTGTTTCCAACCTTCTCAGGCGGCTCAAAGTTCCGGTTACTTCTTTCAACCCAGCGCGTTTCTCCTGGCGGCTTGCTTTCTTTAATCTGCGCACGCACCGGAAACTGCTGATCATTGACGGAAAACTAGGTTTTGCGGGTGGAATGAATATCAGAAAGCATCACCTTGAACGGAGTGACGGCACCCCGCGCGTGCGCGATACACATTTCGCGCTTGAAGGCCCCATTGTCACCCAGATGATGGATGCCTTCGCAGATGACTGGGCTTTCTCAAGCGGCGAAGAATTACCGGAGGAAAAATGGCTGCCTCCAATCGCACCGATTGAAGATGGTAGCCCGGCACGAGCCATCGCTGATGGCCCCGATGAACGCCGCCAGAAAACAGCGATGATTGTTGAAAGCGCACTGGCTTCAGCGCGTAAACATGTGCAGATTATCACGCCTTATTTTCTGCCGGAACAGGCACTTATTGAAGCTCTGAAACAAGCATCCTTGCGTGGCGTGCAGGTCGACATTCTTGTGCCAGAGAAAAGCAACCTTCCCATGTTCGGTATGGCCGCTATGTCTGGTGTACGGCAACTGGTGCAGGCGGGCTGTAACCTCTATATGTCCAAACCACCATTTGATCATTCGAAGTTAATGGTTGTGGATAAGCGCTGGTCTCTGTTCGGCTCTTCAAACTGGGATGCGCGTTCTCTGAAATTGAATTTTGAATTCAACGTAGAAATTTATGATGAAGCCTTCAATTCACAGCTTCGCAGCTGGGTTTCAGAACGCTTCACGTCAGCAAAACTGATGAATCTGGAAGCCTTAAACAAACGCCCAAGATACAAGCGTATCCTGGGCCGTATTCTTTGGCTCGCAAGCCCTTATCTCTAGATGTTCGATTTGACCTACATACCCCTCATTTTAGTTTTGATATTCGAGGCTATGGCCTACTGCTTTATCCTGAGGGGTTACTACATCTTGCTATTAAAAGTTCACCAATATTTTAAAGGTGTCATAAAGGCGATTTTTGCCCTGTTACTTTGGCTAGTGCTTTGTGCAGTTCTACTAGGTACACCGTTGTTTATAATATCTCAGCTAAGCTTCTTATATGATAAGGAACCACTATTTAACTTACTGATTATAAGCTGGTTTTTACTCTTCCCAAGCGCTTACTTCACCGGAAAACCTTATAAAAGGGCTTTGAAAGAAGCCGGATACTTTACCCGATAATTATTCCTCTTTGGCTTCAGGAAGATAAGCAGGCATCCGTTCTTCAATTTCCCCCTTCAAACCTTTTTCCAGCTTCAGAAGGAATAGCACTTCTGCAATCAGGAAAGATGGGGCCATAAATATTTGTAGGATATTATCAAAAAGCGCTGGTTTCCGGCCTTCATAAATATGCCCGGTAAACTGAATAGCCCAACCGCCCACAAAAAATACGCCAAAGATTTTCAGCACGATTTCCATGTTGGTTTGGCCGACGATATTGGCGAAATACAGTAAACCACCATAAATAAAGGTTGCGATCGTACCCACAAGTGGCGCTGACAATATATAAAACAGCAATAGGCCTGCCATCAAAATAGTCGCCAGATTAAGGGGGCCAGATTCAAACTGCATCAGCTCAATCGGTGACAACAGCACCATAATGGAAAACACAATCATCGGCACGCCAAGGTGGTGGGTTAATTGGTTTCTGTAATCCCTGTGATAAGCAGAATACATAGCCATCTGCTCATAAAACCAGTTACGCATTTCTCTCTCCCTCAAGAAACCTAATTGTGGACTGGCTGGTTTGATAAATCAAATATTTTCCATATTTAGCGACCGCTCTATCTTAGGGTTTAAAGGCATAAAAGCAGATGGAGGGAACAGTGGCTTATAATACGCTTGATATAACAACAGACGAAAACATCATGATCATCCGGCTGAACCGGCCCGATAACATGAATGCCTTCACTGTTGAAATGGGCGAGGAAGTCATCAATGCCCTCGATGCCGCTGATGCAGATGATAATATCCGCGCTGTCATTTTCACTGGTAACGGCAGAGCCTTCTGCGCCGGGATGGATCTCTCCACCGATGGCAATGTTTTCGGCCTTGATGAAAGCGTAGATGCAACTTCCCCTGAGATGATTAAAAACCGTGATAGCGGCGGTGTGATGGTGCTGCGTATGTACCGGATGAAAAAACCACTTATCGCCGCCATCAATGGTGCGTCCGTTGGTGTTGGCACAACGCTACAGCTGCCCATGGATGTGAGGATTGCATCCACCTACGCCAAGTTTGGGTTTGTTTTCTCCCAGCGCGGTATCACTCTTGAAAGCTGTGCAAGCTGGTTCCTGCCGCGCCTGGTGGGTATGCAGAAAGCCATTGAATGGTCTTATACGGGTAAAGTTTTCGGGGCGGAAGAAGCCCTTGAAGGCGGACTGATCAGCGAGATTGTGGAACCGGACCAACTGCTTGCCCGTGCTATTGAAATTGCGCGCAGTTTTACCAAGAATACCAGCCCAATGTCTGTAGCGCTGAACCGCCAGCTTTTATGGCGCATGATGGGTGCAGATCACCCCATGGTGGCCCATGCCGCAGAAAGCCGAACCATGTATCACACCAGCAAACATGACGGCAAAGAAGGTGTTCAGTCCTTCCTTGAAAAACGCGCACCTGATTTCGCGGACCAGATATCAAACGGCGCCCCAGCCGGGTTTAACTGGAACGCCGAGCCTGATTTCAAATAAGCCTAAAGCGCAATACCGTCAGCGGTTAGTTCCTCATCGGTTGCTAACCGCGCTTGCTGCTCCGGTTTTTCTTCGTACCAACCCGGATCATCATAGGATGTAATATCCGGCCGTACCTTCAGAATAGTGAACATACCGCCCATGGTGATGTAACTCATCGGGCCATTTGCCCCCACCATAGGGATACTATTTTCAGGGATATTCATATGGCCCATTTCCACATGCTTGCCGTGATCTCCCATCCCGTCTGACCCCATCATCATTGTGCCAGGCAGAGCAGAATTCAGCGCTTCGTCAAGCTTATCGCCATCAGCGCCGATCACCAGATCTAGATCATGGCCCATCTGGTTCATTACATGGTGGGTCATATGGCAGTGCATCGCCCAGTCCCCAGGGTTATCTGCGATAAATTCAACGGTGCGCGTAGCTCCTGTTGGCACAAGAACAGTGGTTTCCGGCCACTGGGCCTCCTTCGGGATCGGCCCACCATCTGTTTCCGTTACCTTGAAAGCATAACCATGCAGGTGGACCGGGTGATGATCCATCGCGGAAAGGTTACCATACCTTATCCTCACCCGTTCACCCTGCTTGGCAACCAGTGCATCCGTACCAGGGAAACAGCGGGCATTGAAGGTGAGCACATTGAAATCCGCCATGGCGTTTGGGTCTGGCCGATTTGTACCCGGTTCAATAGACCACTCAGAAAGCATCATCACAAAATCCCGGTCCGGGAGCGGACCCGCAGGTTTGCGCGGATGGATGACAATCATACCCATCATGCCCATAGCCATTTGGGTCATTTCATCATGGTGGCTATGATACATAAAGGTGCCGTGCTGGATGAGTTTGAACTCATAAACATAGGTCTCATCAGGCTCAATCGGGTGCTGGTTAAGGCCGCCCACACCGTCCATCCCGCTTGGGATAATCAAGCCGTGCCAATGCACAGTAGTGGCCGCGGGCAGTTTGTTGGTTACATAAATACGAACCGTATCCCCTTCCACAGCTTCAATTGTTGGGCCGTGGACTTGCCCATTATAACCCCAGCAATTTGCCTCCAGGCCCGGCGTAAACTCATGGGCTACCTCTTCCGCGATCATATGGAAAACCTTCACCCCGTCCCGCTGTTTATAAGGGAGCGTGGAACCGTTTGGTGTAATCACCGGACGGTAGTCCACATTGGGTTTACCAGGCGTCTGAGAAGCTTTCGGGTCAACGGTTTGCGAAGCACGAGAAGCACCGGCTGCGAGGCCCGCGAGCGAAAGTGCACCGCCTAATTTAAGCGTATCTCTTCTTGAAAATGTCATTAGTGGCCTCCCTCTTCCGCGGCTGCCATGCTTGGCATATTCACTGCACCCATCTCGAGGCTTACACCGCTGAGGAGCGCGCCTGAGATAATCTCAGCATCCAGATATTTTCCCTTTAAGTTCAAAGCGTTATATTCTGTCGTCAGTTGCTGTATTTTTGCGTCCAGAAGCATTAGGGGGCCAATCTGCATCGCCGCCATCTGCTGCTCGCGGAAAGAAAATTCTTCTTCCGCTTCCTGCCGCATACCGCTGCCAAATTCCCCGTCTGCCATCTTGAGCATTCGGGTGTAACGGTGCTGTGCATCCGCCTTGTTAGAAAGTTCGAGCAGCATTGCTTTATACTGATATTCCAAAGCTTTAAGCGCAGCTTTCGCTTTGCCCGTACGCACCTGCCCCCAGTCAAAAATCGGCACAGGCAAGCCAATTGCGAAGCCTTCTTTCACCTCGCCTTCTTCCCGTTCCAGCACGGCAGCGGCTTCAAGATGCTCGAACCACACATCCACTTTCGCGAGGCCAAGGCGTGCAGCCTGTGCCCGAAGTTGTGCCCTTTTTGCTTCTAAAATGAGGTTTTTCTCAATCACTGCGCCCAAAAATGTGCCCATTTCCATGCCCTCACCGGCTGGCGGTAAACCGTCTGTGCCGACAGATGCTGCCGGGCTTAACGGGCGACCAGCGATAGTGGAAAGCCGTTCCCGCGCGCCGTAGACCATCAGCTCAGCCGACGCTGCAGCCAACGATGCCTCAACGGCCTGACGTTTCAGTTTCGCATACTGGCCATCAGTGATGTTTTTCACACGCTTCAGCTCGGCCCCAATTTCTGCACCCGCTTTCCGCACCGTATGCATTTCCTGCATCAGCTCAAGTGCACGCTCTGCCTGCCAGAGCATAAGCGCAGCGCGTTTTGCTTCCGCTACCGTGCGTACTATCGCTTCTGTGGTTTTAAGCTTTGCTTCTTCAAGTTCCGCTTTCGCCACCTTAATTCGGCGACCACGAGTTAAAAGCTGGGTAATGTTAAAAGCGAGATCGAAATCGAGCGCCGTTTCATCCCCAAAAACAAACTCTCCCTCAAAGGTGGGGTTGATCAGCAGCCCGGCCTGCACCTCTGCGGCAGATGCCATATTCAGTTCTTCAAGGCTTGCCTGCAATTCTGCATTATATTGAAGTGCGGATTTCACCACATCTGTGGCGGTAATTCCCCCTTCAAACGGAAGCGCGGGTTCGGCAAGTTCCGAGCGTGTAATCACTTCTCCTGTGCGGGCGCGGAGATCATCATTCACCCCGCCAAGCCCACTGTCCTGCGTATATGTTGCGCAGGCGCCAAGCCCCAAAAGAGCCATTGCCACACTGGCAGATTTCATCATTTTTATCACTTGATTAGTCCTGTAACCATTAAACAAACAACTCCGATAAAAGCTGTTGGTCCTAGGTCAGCAGGCGGTCCCCCAGATCATAGGGGTTAAGGGTGGGCGGCAAACCATCTGCATCTGGCGCGCGCGGCTGTTGCGGGCGTGTACGCAGCGGGCGCGGGATAATAATTTCCGCAGTTTGCTGGGTGAATTTATCTGCGGTTTTAGCCTTGGAACCATCAAGTTTGGCTTCAAGTTCACAACATTCATCCACGCTTTTCTGAACCATTTCATCATGGCAATCCGCCATCTCGCTCTGCACAGCGGGCATAGACGCATTCGCACCGCCCATAAGCATATCGCACGGGCAGGTAAAGAGCATCACAGCAAACAGAAGCGTTATATGAAATATCCGGTTCATGACCCCTTTATAGCGGAGGCGGAGGCTTTCTGTCTATTCACAGAATGGCGAACACACCTTGCGCGCGGCACCAACACCACACAAAAGCCTACGAACCGGGCCGCCTAAACACTTGTGAAGACATACTTTTTTATTTAATAATAACGGCTTATCAACATGGTGAAATCGCACCAAACAGCCGGAGGATAGGATGGATTTCCAGTGGGTCGCAATTGCGCTGGGTGATGTTGCCTGGATTTCCCTTGCTTTCATTCTTGGCTTATTATCCCGCTCAGTAGGCCTGCCGCCACTGGTTGGCTATCTGGCAACGGGCTTCCTGCTGAATATATACGGTATCGCCAGCGGCGAAATGCTTGAAAAGCTGGCTGATCTGGGCATCACACTCCTATTGTTCACCGTTGGGCTTAAGCTGAATTTACGGGTTCTTGCACGGCCACAGGTGTGGGCGGTAACAAGCCTTCACACCGCCATCGTTGTTGTGGTTTTTGGCTTCAGCATATACGCCCTGGCGCTCGCGGGTGTGCCGTTCCTGTCTGATCTCAGCCTCTCACACGCGCTGTTGATCGCTTTTGCGCTCAGTTTCTCCAGCACTGTGTTTGTTGTGAAAGTTCTTGAGGAAAGAGGCGAGGTTGCCTCTCTTCACGGCCAGATCGCCGTTGGTATCCTGATTATGCAGGATATAGCCGCCGTTGCCTTCCTCGCTATTTCCACAGGCAAATGGCCTTCCGTTTGGGCGGCACTCATTGTTCTTCTTATCCCGCTGCGCTTTGTGCTGCACCGCCTGCTACAGTATGTGGGGCACGGCGAACTTCTGGTGCTCTACGGTTTTATGCTCGCCATGGGCGGTGCGGAACTGTTTGAACTGGTGGGCATGAAAGGTGATCTCGGGGCGCTGGCACTCGGGCTTCTTATTGCCTCCCACCCCAAAGCAGATGAAATGGCTAAAACCATGCTTGGTTTCAAAGACCTGTTTCTGCTTGGCTTTTTCCTCGCTGTGGGCCTTTCGGGGCAACCAACTTTGATGGCGGTAACCGCTGGTGTCTTGCTGGCGCCGCTTGTTTTCTTCAAATCTGCGCTGTTCTTCGCACTTTTAACCCGCTTCCGCTTGCGGGCGCGCACATCGCTGCTCGCATCTGTAAATCTCACTAACTTCAGTGAATTTGGCCTTATCGTGGCGGCCATCGGCGTTGGAAACGGCTGGCTTGATAGCCAGTGGCTTATTGCCATTGCTACAGCGCTTTCGCTTTCGTTCGCTATCGCAGCGGCGCTCACCACCATCTCCCGCAGAATATACAGGCAAAAACAGAGCTTCTGGAAATCGCTTCAGAAGGATGAACTTATTGCGGATGACCAACCGCTGGATACCAAGGGTGCCACCATTGCCGTGATCGGCATGGGCGGCGTTGGCACCGGGGCCTATAACACCATGCGGGACAAATATGGTGATACGGTTATCGGTATTGATATTGATCCGGTAACGGCCAAGAACCACAGAAAAGCCGGGCGCAATGTACTGCACGGCGATTCAAGTGATGCTGATTTCTGGGACCGTATTCAGGCAGACCATTCCCTTGAACTAGTGATGCTTGCCATGCCCAAGTTCACCACCAATCTGGCTGTGCTGGAGCAGCTTAAACAAGTGTCTTTTGAAGGCCGCGTAGCAGCCACTGCCAAATTTTCCGATGAAGCCACAGCCCTCAAACAAGCAGGCGCAGATACGGTGTTTAATATCTACACAGAAGCAGGCGCAGGCTTTGCAGGCCATGTTGTTTCTCAGAAGAGAGAGGTCTGATGTTTAAAGTTAAAGATGTTTGAATCTTTCATTCGTTTACCAAATCATATTCACAATCCATGATACAATAGTAACAAAGCCAACAGCCAATGAGCTAAAGAATAACCCGACAATTCCCCACACAATGAGACTGCGAAGCCAATCTCTGACTGGCTCTGTCAGATCCTTAGATTTTTCCGTTTTAACTTTAATCTGGGAAGGGTCAAATTTTAGGTGCCACAGTTCAACCTTTACATTCTCTGGAAAATCCTCAAACGCTGTTCTGCGAGCCATGGAAGGAAAAGCACTATAAATTTGTTGAATATCCCTTTTTCTATACCCTTCGACAAAGAGATTGATAGCACCTGAATATTCAGGTTTGCGGATTCCCGATAAAAAGAGATATTTCCCTGCCTCTAAATTATCTTTCATACTCAGTAGAAGGCTTCCATACGCTTCAAGAAGCATGGAGTCATATGCACGAGCTCTGATATTCCCTTGCAAAATCTGCTTGGCCCGCCATGGTTCGTGCTGGCTTACAATATCTGCCCAACTATTTTCTGGTAAAATGTCCACTGTCCCCAATCCAATTTGCTGTAACCACTAGCTATCGTTCTTCATTTCTTTTACTGGGAAAGGTAACTTTCCAATCATTCCTAAAAGCTAAAATCAGGGAAACAACACCAAGAACCACAAAGATTACGTTTTTGAATTCAATCAAATCATAATAATCCGACTGGTGACCAATCACTGCTAATATGGTTAGAAAAACAGCAACCGACGCAAGCAAAGTGATCACTAAGAACTTCACAAAGCGCATATATCCCCCATCACACTCAACCTACTGCGACAATCTATAAATCAGCAGCGCTGCCTTTTCTGTGTTGCGTTTGAAGCTTTCCATATCCGCGGTTTCATCTTTGGTGTGGCCGTCCATGCCCATAAGGCCAAGACCATCAAGCGCCATTTCCACATGATCAGCCGCGAAGGAGATATCAGCAGCCCCCGCCCGGCGCGGGTTCACGGCGATGACTTCACCGTAGCCTAAATCCTCGCTTACTTTGCTGTAGAGCGACAGGAGCTTATAGTTGCCCTCCGTTGGGGCCATTGGCGGATAGCCATCCCCGAACACCAGCTTGGCACTGGTATGCGCCAGATTTTCACTGGCGATTTTATGCATTTCAGCTTTCGCGGCCTCTAGCTGCTCCGGCGACAGGGCACGAATACCGCCTGTAACCCTAAGCGTTTTTGCCACCACATTATTTTTACCAAAGGCCGTGCCTGTAGCCGTGGCTGCATCTTCTGTAGTGCGTGTGCCGCCCACAATGCGGCCCGGGTTGAAGGTGAGGTTTTCAACGGTTGAAAGCTTTTCCCGGAAACCGTTCAGGATACGGGCGGCTTCAAACACAGCGCCGTAACCTACTTCATCAGTGAAAATCTGGGAGCTGTGGGCCGCACGGCCTGTAACGTCTAAGGACCAGTTCACACTGCCTCGGCGCGCCACAACAGCTGTTTTAACATTACCGTCCCCGTCTTCGAAACCCAGCGCGATATCTGCCCAGATAGCAGCATCCACCAATGCTTTCTTAGACGCGGTAAGCGGGCGGCCACTTGCTTCTTCATCCCCTGTCATCACAATGCGGATGCTGACATCATCGAGCACGCCAGCGGCCTTAAGCGCCCGCATGGCAGCGATGATGATAACATCCCCACCTTTCATATCCGTGATGCCGGGGCCTTTCACTTTGCCTTCCCCAAGCGGTTCAAATTTCTGGAAAGCATCGCCTTTCGCGAACACAGTGTCCAGATGCCCGATCATAAGAATTTTAGGCCCCTTGGTGCCGCGAGAAGCCACAAGATGCCCTGCGCGGTTGAAGCTTTCACCCGGTGCCCATTCAGTTTTGAAGCCCAGTTCATCAAGCTCTTTTATGAAAACATCGCCCACCGCACGCACGCCAGCGAAATTCATGGTGCCGCTGTTGATGTTCACCGCTTTTTCTAAGGTACTGAGGGCCTGCGGCATGCCTGCTTCCACCGCCTTCAAAATGGCAGCTTCGGTTTTATCATCCGCTTTTGCAGCCGTTACCACACATAGAACAGCCGTAAGTAGAACAAGAATTTTATTGAGCATACTATCCCTCATCACCTTAAATCGCCTCAGTACGTTAACTGCCTGCCTTAATAGGACAAGTAAAAAACATGCGATTTTCAAGAAATTAGATACAATTTTAGGAATTGGATAACGAATCAGCTATAGTGTGATCTTGTTCAGGGAGAATTTTTCTATCTGTATTGGGGGAGTGGGGTGTATTCTACGAGGGAGCCACACGATGCAGGACGGCATTTATAGCAAACATCTGGGCGATGATCCCCACCCGGTCATTGATATCGGGAAATGGAAGCAAACTGCCAATATTCTTTCGCGCCTGTATGGGGCTTCCTGCGGTACGATTGTTCAGCTTTATGAAGGGGAATTTAAAACCGTTGTCGTAAGCGATAACGAGGATAATTTCCTGAAAGAAGGGGATAGTTGGTCCCTTAAAATTGAAAGCTTTTGCCGGCGCATTATGGAAACCGGTGAAGGGCTTTATGTGGAAAATGCCCCCTGCATTGAAGAATGGAAACATATCCCCCCAGTGGCAGACGGGCCTGTGGTTTCCTATCTCGGGCTTCCGATTTACTGGCCGGATAACACGCTTTTTGGCACTATCTGCGTGATTGATACCAAAGGCACCGAGTATGACGATACACTTGTTGATCTGATGGAGCAGTTCCGCGACCTGATTTCAAAAGACCTGCAGCTTATCGAGAATTTCGAACGCATTCTTTCGCTTGCTGTGAAAGTGGCGGGGGATGCGACCCTTGAGGAGATCCTCACACTCTTGACCCGCGCACAGGAAGCAACTGCTATTGATAAAGGCATGCGCTGTTCCGTGCTGCTGCTTGAAGATGGGCGGTATCTGCGCACAGGCGCAGGGCCAAGCCTGCCGCAGTTTTATATGGATGCGATAGACGGGGTGGAAATTGGCCCCAATGTGGGGTCTTGCGGCGCGGCCGCTTATAGCGGTGAGATGGTGATTGTAGATAATCTCAACACTCATCCAAATTGGGAACCATTTAGGGAGCTTACACAAGAGGCCGGGCTTCACGCCTGCTGGTCTTTCCCTATTCTGTCCTCCAAAGGTGAAGTGATGGGGGTTTTCGCGGCTTATTTCCCTGAACCTAAAACACCTTCCGAACAGCAGATTGAAAATATTCAGGCAACCACCTTTAACCTGAGAATTGCCATTGAGCATCACCGGATGCTGGATGAGCTTGAGGAAGCTAAAAAAGTGGCTGAAGTTGCCAACCAGGCCAAGCTCGATTTCCTCAACAATATGAGCCATGAGCTTAGAACGCCGCTTAATGCCATCATCGGGTTTTCTTCCATTATGGAGGAAGGCATTATGGGCCCGCTCAATAATGCAAAATACGAAGAATATATCCATGATATCAAAACATCCGGCCAGTTCCTTCTGGATATGGTGAATGATATCCTCAAGATTTCAAAGATTGAAGCTGATGATATGTCTCGTACACCGCAGCCGGTGGAAATTAAGGAAATTATTGAAGAATGCGTACATATCCTGCGGCCGATCACTGCGGAAAAATCCCTCACCTACAGTTCTGAAATTCCAGAGGCAACACCAACCATTTATGCTGATCCACGCCACCTGAAACAGGTAACACTAAACATCCTTACAAACGCCGCGAAATACACCTCTGAAGGTGATACCATTACTATTTCAGCAGCAGAGACAGAGGATGCTGTAAAATTATTGATCACTGATCATGGCCCCGGGATTTCCGAAAAACATCTGGAAGAGATTTTCGTACCCTTCAAGCAGTTTAATGATGGCTATATTTCATCAGCCGGCGGTGTTGGGCTCGGGCTTCCGCTCGCGAAAGCACTTATGGAGAAAAACGGCGGCGGGCTAGAGATTGAAAGTGATGTGGGTAAAGGCACGCAGGTGGTTATCCACGTGCCTCAAATCGTTGCTGCCAAGCAGAAAACCTACGGAAATTAAGCGTGCTCAAACAGATCATAATGATCGAGCCATACTTCTTCCATAAAAGTATCCATACCTGACGGGATAAGTGGTTCTTGCCAGTCATCGCCTGCAAACGCTTTTACATGTTCAAGGCTTTCCCAATTGGTAACCAGCATAAAATCATGGTCAGCATCATCAGGCAGGCGCCCTGCTGAAAGCGATAATAACCCGTCGTGTGATTTGATCAGCGGTAGTGCAATTTTCCGAAAATTCACCTGAAAATCGCTATATCTTCCGTCTGCTATTTTGGCTTTAAATACCCGTGAAATCATAGTGTGATGTCCTCCCCACTTGGCACCCTAATGCGTGTCGTTTCGGGAGGGTAATCACAAAACTGTGCAGCTTAAATCTTCTTCACAAACTTAGATTTGAGGCCCATGGAGCCAATGCCGTCGATCTTGCAGTCAATATCATGGTCACCATCCACAAGGCGGATGCTTTTCACCTTGGTTCCTACTTTCACCACAGAGGACGAACCTTTGACTTTCAAATCCTTGATCACTGTTACCGCATCACCATCCTGAAGGATGTTGCCAACCGCATCACGCACCACATTTTCATCCGCTGCTTCAGCCGCATTCGGGTTCCATTCATGGGCACATTCAGGGCACACCAGAAGGGCGCCATCCTCATAGGCATAAGGGCTTGCACATTTTGGGCACGGCGGTAGATCGCTCATCAGGTAATCCTTTTACTATTCACACGCGGGTATAAGCCGCTGCCCCTTATTCCACAAGCTTCTTAAAGCCTTCGGTCGGATGTTTTCTCGGCTTCAAGTGCCTCAAGCGTCATGGGGAGCTTGCGTTCTTTCTCTGCCGTAAACAGCGGTGCCTGATCCGCATAATGAGGAGAGCTGCTATCAAGGGTCGCACTGCCAAAATTATGGATGCTGGTTGAATTCACAGTGCCGTCCGGTGCCCAATCAACAAACATGATATAGCTGTCACCCGCCGTGGCCTTAAGTTTGCCTGTGTCTGCGTTGATATCACTATAAACGGCCCTCAGCACATCAGGGGCACCAGATATAGGCCACGTGAAATCACCTCGTACCAGTTTGCTCACTTCTCCCCACTCCGGGTTCAAAACACCGTAAAATTTACTGATGAAAGCCACCACACCTTCAAAAGTTTCACGCACATCAGGTTTTGGTTCACCGCGCATTTCCGCAAGAATAAACGGTGTGGCGGTTAACACACCAAGAGCTGCCTGACGGTTTTCTTTCCCGGTGGAAAGATCCCACTTGGTGAGTATTTTTTGGGCCTCAGCTACTTCACTGCCTTCGGGGAGCTGAAGCGCCAACACCTCAGCCAGCACTTTCGCCGCCACTGAATCCCTGTGGTAACTGTTGTTATATTTGTATGTTTTGAATTCCTCAGCCGTGATGCTCTCATCCGCACCAAACAGGTCCCTGATCATCAGCGCTCGGTTCGTCATACCAGTTTCAATGCCCATGCTCGGCGTGAAATCACCTGGCTGCGCCTGTCCTTCGCCCACACTTGCAACAAACGGTGTGTTGTTCGCGTTGAAAACAAAGCCTGAAGGTGGGTTCACCGTGCGCGGTGTTTTACTGAAAGGATGATATTCCCGCCAGATAAGATCTGAGCGGTCCCCCGGCAGCAAACCGCGCCAATCCACACCTTCAATACGCTTCGGCATCATAGCGTTATAGTAATGGGCGATATTGCCGTCCTTATCCGCATAAATATAATTGATACTAGGCATCGCGCCCATACCAAGGGCGGCTTCAAAATCTGCCTGCGTACGGGCTTTATTAAGCCGGATATTCATATCAAGTGTACGCACTTCATCCATCCCTGCCCAGCGGAGCGCAAACGCCCCTTTTTTGTTCCTGAATACCGGACCATGTTCTGAATAATAAATCGGCTCTTCAAATGTCCAGCGGATAGGGCCGAGGAAATAAATTTCAATCTCCGCTGTGCGGATTTCAAAATCACTCCACTCGCCATCAAGCCTATACTGATTGGGGTTATCAGGGTTTATCACCAGCTTATATACATCAACCAAATCCGGCTTGTTCACCGTGTTTGACCACCCGAGGGTGGGGCCATGCCCATGAAGAATAACAGGGGAACCGGGGAAGGTACTGCCAGCCATATCCCAGCCTTCGTTTGATTTCACCCTGGCTTCATACCAGGCCACAGGGCCAGTGAGCGGCTGGTGGGAATTAACCAGCAAGCGCGTGTGTCCATCCGCTGAACGAGAAGGTGCCACCGCAATACCCTGGCTGCCAATATCAGGCTGTGGTTTTTCCGTTGGCTCAAGCGCTGAAGATTTATCAAGTCCAGTGCCGTAGCTGCCATCCGCCGCCGCAGCCACTGTCTGATCAAAGCCGTAAAACAGTGGGGTTTTAAAGGTGAAGCCTGCCACCACATCCTTGCCTGTTACAGGCAGAAGGTATGGCGATATAAGCCCCGGGTTTTCAGAAGCAAAATAATTAAGGCCGTCCGCATAGGCTTCAGCGTGCGCACGTGCCTCTGCGCTCAGGCGGGTATCATAGCCTGCGTTTACAACGTCCCAAACCCGCATCATCTGGATCAGATAATCGGTTTTTGAGGCTTCCACCCCTTTAAGGGTCGCAAGCTTGCCGCGAGTGGCAAGAAGCACATCCTGCATGGTGGCAAAATCATCTTCCGCATGAGCGAAGGCAAGGCCAAAGGCCACATCAATATCCCGGTCACCGTAAATATGCGGCACGCCGTAAGCATCCCGAATAATGCGGACATCGTATTTTTCGTGAAGGTTAGAGAAAGAAGCCGGATCAACAGAGCTGCGCATGGTAAGAGCAAAGCCCGCATACACCACAACGAATAGGATCAAAACCACCCCAAGGATTTTCTTCAGCATACCTGCTCCCGTTTTTAATGCTCCCGCAAATGATATAGCGCGCTAAGAGACGAAGAAAAACAAGGGGAAAATATAGATCATCACCATCACTTGAGCTAAGCTCCTCATAAAACGGGAGGCAGCGATGAAAAAAACACTAATCCTATCCGCGCTTATGGCAGTAAGCCTGAGCACGGCGGCGACAGCTGAAATTGTAGAAGCAAAATCAGATCGCTATGTACTGAAGCAAGAAGCAACCTCCAGCATGTCAGCGGAAGACCTATGGGCACGGCTCGTTAAGCCAGAAACCTGGTGGCACCCGGATCATACTTATTCTGGCAGTTCAGAAAACCTATCGCTGGATCTTCAAGCTGGTGGCCTGTGGCGCGAAGACTGGGATGGTGGCTCTGTTTCCCACGGCACGGTGATTTATGTGAAGCCCGGCAGCACGCTCCGCATGAACGCACCTTTTGGCCCCTTACAGGAAATGGCTGTGAATGTGGTGTGGACCATCACCCTCACCCCAACAGAAGGTGGCACCAAAGTAACCTTCGATGAAATCGCTAATGGCACTGAAGGCGCGGCCTTAGATAAGCTTGCCCCCGCTGTTGATTTTGTGAAAACCGAAGCCATCAAACGGCTAACCCAATAGCAGTTTTATGAGCCAGCGCTTTTGCGCTGGCTTTTTTTTATTCTTCCCGCAGCTTAAAGCGCTGCAGTTTACCAGACTGGGTTTTCGGCAAACTGTCTCGGAATTTTACCGAGCGCGGATATTTATAGGGTGCGATGGTGTTTTTCACGAAGGTCTGGATATCAAGGGCAAGAGTATCCTCTGCCTCAACACCACTCTTTAAAACGATGTGCGCTTCTACAAGCTGGCCACGTTCTTCATCAGTGGCACCCACCACCGCACACTCTGCCACCGCTTCATGCTTTAAGATCGCCTCTTCCACCTCTGGGCCAGAGATATTATACCCCCCTGACTGGATCATATCATCCACCCGCGCCACATAGATGAAACAACCATCATCACTGCGGGTAAAAGCATCCCCTGTGATATTCCAGCCGTCTTTCACATATTTCTGCTGGCGATCATCCGACATATAGCGGCAGCCGGTTGGCCCCTTAACCACAAGCCTGCCTACAGTGCCATTTGGCACTTCAAGGAAGTTTTCATCCATAATTTTTGCACTGTAACCAGAGACGCACATGCCCGTGCAGCCGGGCTTGGCATCTTCCATCCGGTTGGAGATAAAGATATGAAGCAGTTCTGTGGCGCCAATACCGTCTACGATCGGCACCTTCATTAGGCTATGCCACAGATTATAAACATCCGCAGACAGGGTTTCCCCCGCTGATACCGCAACCCTTAATGAGCGCATCTGGTAAGCACTGTCTTTCTCAGAAAGCATCACCCGGTATGCTGTTGGAGCCGTAAAGCAGATGGTAGCCTGATACTGCTCAATATATTTGATGAGATTGAGCGGAGATGCATCTTCAAGCAGCACCGCAGATGCCCCAAACCGGAGCGGGAAAACCGCCAAACCGCCAAGCCCAAAGGTGAAGGCAAGCGGTGGGGAGCCAATAAATACATCACTTTCCTTCACCTGAAGGACTTCATCCGCATAGCCGTCCGCAATGATCAGCAGGTCCCGGTGGAAATGCATGGTCGCTTTCGGTGCCCCTGTTGTGCCCGAGGTAAAGCCCAGAAGCGCTACATCATCACTTGCGGTTTCTACCGCATTAAATGTTACAGGTTTGCAGAGCGCCAACCTATCCAACTGGCCTTCGTGCCCTGTCATGCCGTCAAAGCTGATCACGCTTTCAAGCATTTCTGATGCTGCGTGGCAGAGGTTCATTTCTTCAATGATACGCATTTCGCAGAGCGCCAGTTTAATCTCTGCTCTCTCAACAATCTTCGCAAGCTCACCAGCTCTCAGCATCGGCATGGTGTTCACTGCCACTGCACCCACTTTGGTAACCGCAAGCCACACCGCCACCATAGCCGGATTATTCTGCGAACGAATAAGCACACGGTTCCCTGGTTTCACCCCAAAATCATCCACCAGTGTGTTAGCGATACGGTTCGACCAGTCCGCCAGTTCTTTATAGGTGCGCATCCGTCCGTGCCCGATAAGAGCGATACGGTCGCCAAAACCTTTTTCCACCATACGGTCCGTTAGCTCATAAGCCGCATTCAGTTTTTCCGGATACTGGAATTTAGTCTCATCCAGCACCAAATCTGGCCACTGATCCTGAGGCGGCAGATTATCCCGCGTGAAAGTATCGGTATGTCCCGTATATGACATTGGCTAACTCCCCTGCCGCACCCTGCGGCGTATTTCCCAGAAGCTAATCGGTACAGTTACTTACCCAGCAAACCGATTAATCGGCGCTGATTACACAAGTGGTTTCGATTTCAATCTTTGCGCGGTCTTCCATAAGGCCGGAGACCTCAACACATGCCATAGCCGGATAGTTTTTCCCCATCACATCCCGGTATGCCTGCCCCACTTCACGGAGCCGCGTGAGATATTCCTGTTTGTCGGTTATATACCAGGTCATGCGCACCATATGCTCAGGCCCGGCGCCACCTTCAGCCATGATAGCCTTGGTATTCAGAAGCACCTGCCGAAACTGCTCAACAAGATCATCAGACTGGAATTCTTCATTTTCATCCCAACCCACAACGCCTGCAACAAACACCATATCACCTGAAGCTTTGATACCGTTTGAATAACCTTTGGGGCGCACCCAACCTTCTGGCAAAAGCGTTTTCATCATATCATCTCCGTCTCGCCAGTATCCACCACATACTCAGCGAGCATTACCCGCATGGGGCCGCTGAACGGTATGGATTTCATGGTCTCAAGATTGGTCTGCACAATTGTAAGGATAGCGGACAGGCGCACTTCACCGCCACACAGCGCTTTCACGCAGATGGTCGCGGATGATGTACCAAGCCGCTCGATCACCAATCCCATATCAAGCATATCATCGCAGTAACTGGGTTTCTGGAACTCCACCGCGATTTGCACCGTGGGCACGCCGACCTTCTCAATCGTATGCATCTGCCCGAAAGGGCGCTCCATTGCTTCTCGGAAGAAATCCTCTACGGTATCATTGATCATTTCAAAATAGCGCGGGTAATAGACAATGCCCACCGGGTCTGTGTGCCCGTGGCGGATCAATTGTTTGCGTGTAAATATCCGGCCTGCCATAATTCTATCCTGCCGCTTCAGCAATATGAGCGCGGGCAATCACCACTTTCTGCACCTCTGATGCCCCTTCATAAATGCGGAGCGCCCGGATTTCCCGATATAATTCTTCCACCTTCACGCCGGAGACCACACCCATGCCGCCAAAGATCTGCACTGCCCGGTCAATCACCTGCTGGGCCTGATCAGTGGCATGCAGTTTCGCCATTGCGGCCTCGCGGGTTACCCGTGGCTGGCCGCTGTCTTTTGCCCATGCAGCGCGGAAAATCAGCAGTGCTGACGCATCAATATCAAGGGCACTTTCACCTATCATGGCCTGCACGAGCTGAAGATTATGGAGCGGCGCGCCAAACAGTTCGCGGCTGTCTGCCCGCTTCACGGCTTCATCAAGCGCGCGGCGTGCAAACCCAAGGGCCGCTGCACCCACGGTAGAACGGAAAATATCAAGGGTCGCCATCGCTGCCTTAAAACCGCCACCCAACTCACCCAGCTGGTTCCTTGCTGGCACGCGGCAGTTGTTGAATTTAAGGGTAGCAAGTGGGTGCGGTGCTATCACATCAATACGCTCGCTGGCATCAAGCCCTTCGGTATCCGCATCGAGCACAAAAGCTGTCAGGCCGCGTGCACCCTCACCGGGGCCAGTGCGCGCGAACACTACATATTGGTCTGCAATACCACCGTTCGAGATAAAGGTTTTTGCCCCGCTGATGATATAGTGATCACCGTCCAGTTCCGCCGTGGTGCGGGTTGCCGCCACATCTGAACCAGATTCCGGTTCCGTAAGCGCAAAAGCTGCGCAAAGCCGGCCTTCACCAACGCCCGTAAGATAGTGCGCCTTCGTTTCCTCAGAACCGTATAGCGAGATTGTGCCAGAACCCAGCCCCTGCATGGCAAAAACAAAATCTGCAAGCCCGGAATAATACGCAAGCGTCATCCGGATAAGGCATAAGGAACGCACATCAAGGCCATCATGAACGCCGCCATAAGCTTTCGGCACCGCATAGCGAGTGAAACCACCCTCTGCCAGAAGGGTAAGGATCGCCCTGCAGCTGCCGTCCAGGTCGTGATGTACATCTCGGCTTTCCACAAATGGCACCAATACTTCCTGGCACCATGCATCCAAACGGCGGGCTAAATCACGGTGGTGGTCTTCAAGAAACGGCCAGTTGAGAAAGCTCATATCCGCCATGATCAATTCCCTTCAAACACCGGTTTTTCTTTGGCAACAAAAGCGTGGTAGGCGCGCTCAAAATCCTTGGTTTGCATGCAAATGGCCTGCGCCTGTGCTTCTGCCTCAATGGCTGTATCGAGGCTCATATCCCATTCCATATTCAACTGGTTCTTGGTCATACTGTTGGCAAAGGTTGGGCCGCTGGCGATTGAACCCGCCAGCTTATAAGCTGCTTCCATCAACTCGCCTGCTTCCACCACGTCATTGAAATATCCCCACGCCAAGCCTTCATCAGGGGACATGCCTTTCCCGGTATAGAGAAGCTGTGACGCTCGGCCTTGACCGATAATGCGCGGCAGGACCGCACATGCGCCCATATCGCAGCCCGCAAGACCAACCCGGTTAAAGAGGAAATATGTTTTCGAAGCCTCTGAGGAAATACGGAGATCAGCGCACATAGGAATGATAGCACCTGCGCCCGCTGAGATACCGTCTACTGCCGCAATAACCGGCTGCGGGCAACTACGGATCGCTTTCACCAAATCGCCTGTCATGCGGGTGAAATCCATCAGTTCGGTCATATCCATGCCCACAAGCGGGCCGATAATATCATGCACATCACCGCCAGAACTGAAGTTACCGCCGTTCGGTGCAAACACCACAACCTTCACTTCCTTAACGTAGGTAAGGGCGCGGAATGTATCCCTTAGTTCCGCATAAGACTGGAATGTTAAAGGGTTTTTCCGCTCAGGGCGATCAAGCCTTACTGTCGCAATACCATCTTCAAATTCCCACAGGAAATGTTCCGGCTTATAAGTTTGCGGATCAAAGCTCATCGTCTGTCTCCTCGGTGCCCCCCATGTCGGCGGCATACTCAATTTTGGATAATAAGGTCAGCAGCTGTGCCAGTTCTTCATCTTTGAAGTTTTTGAAAAACTCACCCACCCATGCTTCATGTTCCTTGGCCATTTCTTCAAACCGGCTTTTACCTTCACGGGTGATATAAAGAAGGTGCGTACGCTTGTCTGTCGGCATTGGCGCCTTCAGGATCAAACCATCCTGCTGCAACCGGTTAGCAAGCCCCGTGAGGTTTCCGTTGGAAACCATCAACATGCTGGATAGTTCCCCCATGGTTACGCCGTTTGGGCGGCGGTAAAGTTCCGCCAGCACATCAAAACGAGGAAGCGTGGTTTCAAAATCTTCCCTGAGGCGCGAACGCACATGTTTTTCCACCTTACCAGTGGATGATAGCATCTTAAGCCAGATACGGAGATTCTGTTTTTCCCGTCGGCGGGTGCGCGGCTGTTCCATCACATCACTTCCCCACCTGCAACATTAATGCTTTGTCCGGTGATAGACCTGCTTTCATCACGGCAAAGCCAAAGTGCTGCATTTGCGACTTCTTCCGGCTCAATAAGGCGCTTTTGCGGGTTACCTTTCACCAGTTCACCGAGGGCTTCTTCTTCGCTGCGCCTGGTTTTTGTGGTGATATTCTCAATAGCATCCGCCACAATTTGAGTATCTGTAAAACCAGGGCACACACAGTTAGCAGTGATGCCTGTGCCCGCAAGTTCAAGCGCTAAGGCCTTAGTCATCCCCACCACGCCGTGCTTGGCCGCACAGTAAGCCGAGGTGTAGGCATAGCCTTTGTGCGCCGCCGTGCTGGCAATATTGATAATTCGGCCCCAGTTTTTCACTTTCATGGGCGCAAGTGCTGCCTGCGTACAGAGGAAAGTGCCGGTGAGATTCACACCGAGCATCTGCGACCAGATTTCTTCAGACATTTTATGGAAAGGCGCCGTTAATGCAGCACCTGCATTATTGATCAGGATATCCACATCACCAAGACCCGCGAATACTTCAGTGACATGCCCGGCATCTGTCACATCAAGGGAAATGGCTGAGATATTATCGCTGGTGGAGGCAAATTTCTGAAGGCGGTCCAGATTACGGCTGGCAATAGTAACACTGGCGCCTGCATGTGCGAGAGACTGTGCAATAGCAGCACCAATACCTGTGCCACCACCTGTTACCAGTACATGTTTTCCATCTAGCGCCACGAACCCCTCCATTTTCATATATTTTATATATAAAATAATAATAGCTGTCAATTTACCCTTATAATTCAATAAATTTATTCATTAACCATACTACATTCTATTTTTAGTTTAAGCTTAAACATTGTGTTTTCCTGTAATCTACGGTACGCCTTATACGTAGGAAAAGCGTACTCACTTTAATGACGCAGGGAGAATAAACGGTGAAAATCTCCATTATCGGTGGCGGGCCGGGTGGGCTCTATTTCGCGTTACTCACTAAAAAAGCACGCCCCAACTGGGATATTGAGCTTTATGAGCGAAACCGCGCCGACGATACCTTTGGTTTTGGCGTTGTATTCTCTGATGCTTCCCTTGATGAATATGAAAGTCGGGACAAAGAGACCTACACCCGCATGCGGGAAGAGTTTGCTTATTGGGATGACATCAATATCGCCTTCAAGGGCGAGATGATGACCTGTGAAGGTAATGGCTTTTGCGGCACATCCCGCGTGCATCTCCTGAATGTATTCCAGGATCGCTGCCGCGAGTTGGGTGTGAAAATGTATTTCGAGGAAACCATTGATCCAGTCACGATTGAGACTCGGTTTGCTGATTCTGATATGATTCTTGTATCCGACGGCATTGGCTCCGCCATACGCGAAGCCCATAAAGGGCCTGAAGGCTTTGATGTCAGCGTTTCCATGAAAAGCAACCGCTTCTGCTGGATGGGCTCCACCCGTCCGCTTTCTGATTTTACGTATTTCTTTAAAGAGACCGAACACGGCGCCATTTGCGCGCACACCTACCAGTACGAAGACAAGCACTCCACCTGGATTTTTGAAATGTCTGATGCCTGCTGGCAAGCGCAAGGGTTTGAGGAATTTGATGAAGAAGGCAGCGCTAAAAAACTGGAAGCCCTTTTTGCAGACGAACTTCAAGGCCATCCTCTGATCCTGAACCGGTCCCATTGGCGGCAGTTCCCTCGTATTTTCTGTAACAACTGGTCTGTGGGCAAAATGGTAATTTTGGGAGACGCAAAAGCTTCCGCCCATTTCTCAATCGGTTCCGGCTCCAAGCTGGCGATGGACTGCGCCATCGGCCTTTATGAAGCTGTGATCAAACACCTTGAGACAGACGGGCATGAAGCAGCCTTTGCCGCTTATGATAAAAGCCGCAGAGTGCCAGCCCAGATCGTACAGCATAATGCGGATGTATCACTTGCATGGTTCGAGCATATGGACCGCTCGTGGGATATGGACCCCTACCAGTTCGCCATGGTGGTAATGTGCCGGGCAAAATCAGTGACATATGATAATCTGATCGTGCGGGACCCAGTCTTTATCGAAGCCGCAGATACCGAATGGTATGAACGGTATTTCCGTGAAAGCGGTTATGATTACCGCAAAAGTCGCCCTACACCCATGTTCACCAAATTTAAATTACGGGATATGGAACTGAGGAACCGCACGGTTATGTCCCCCATGGCGCAATATAGCGCTGATGAAAACGGCAATCTGACCGACTGGCATTTTGTGCATTATAGCGGCGCAGCGCGCGGCGGCATGGGTATGATGTTCACAGAAATGACCTGCCCATCGCCTGATGCCCGCATCACCCTTGGTTGCCCCGGCATGTGGTCAGACGAGCAAGAAGCCGGGTGGAAGCGGATTGTGGATTTTGTGCACGAAAACACAGGCACCAAAATCTGTATGCAGCTGGGGCATTCAGGCAGGAAAGGCTCCACCCAGTTAGGGTGGGAGAAAATGGATTACCCCATTGAAGATGGGAGCAAAAACTGGCCGCTGGTCTCTGCGTCTCCTATTCCATATTTTGATGGTATCAGCCAAACACCCAAGGAACTTGATGAAGCTGGCATGGCAGCCATCACAGCTGATTTCGTGCAGGCAGCAGAGCGGGCGAACCGTGCTGGGTTTGATATGCTCGAGCTTCACTGTGCCCACGGCTATCTACTCGCCAGTTTCCTGTCACCGCTTACCAACACCCGCACGGACAATTATGGCGGCAGCATAGAAAACCGGATGCGGTTTCCTCTTCAACTATTCAAAGCAATGCGCGCGGTATGGCCCGAGGAAAAACCAATGTCTGTACGTATATCAGCCAGTGACTGGAAAGAAGGCGGCATCTCCGAGGCCGATACCTTCGCTATCGCTGACGCCTTTTCTGAAGCGGGTTGCGATTTGATCGATGTATCAGCCGGGCAAACAGTGCCAGACCAGAAGCCCATTTATGGCCGCATGTTTCAAGCCGGTTTTTCTGAGGCGATCCGCAATGTGCCAAAAGTGGCAACCATGGCGGTTGGGGCTATCACGGATGCTGGGCAGATCAACACCCTTCTTCACACCCGCAGGGCTGACCTGGTTGCCATGGGCAGGCCCTTTATGTGGAACCCCTTCATTGTGCGGCAGGCAGCGGCCTGGTACGGCGTAAAGCTAGAGAATGATGACTGGGAAAAACAGTATCAAGCCGGGCAGGCGCAAGCTTATTCCGTACAGCCTAAAGCGCGCATACAGCAACTTGAATGGCAGCACAAAGCAAGGCCAAAGCGGCATCACAGCTTTGCAAAAAACATTGAAGATCAGGCATAAAAAAGGGCGCGTTCAGCGCCCTTTTTTACATGATAAGGCGGAGCTTAAGTCACCTTATTCACTGTCTGGTATTTTTCCTGCTGATAAGATTTGCTTTTAAGAATATCCCGCAAAATTTCCACCGCATGATAAAGGTTTTCAAACGACATAAAGAGCGGCGAGAAACCAAACCGCATTCGGTCTGGCGCACGGAAATCACCAATCACACCCATATCAATCAGGTTCTGCATGATGGCGTAACCGTCTTTGTGTCTGAAAGAGATATGCGCCCCACGGTCGGACGCATCTTGGGGTGACACCACTTCAAGGCCCAACCCACCGCATTCCTGCAATACAAGCGCTTGGAAGGTAGCGTTAAGCTTCTGCTGCTTCTGAAACCGCACGCTATTTTCAGTTTCCAACATGAGATCAAGCCCTGCTTCAAGCGCTGAACCACCCAGCACAGCGGTAGTCCCTGTAAGCATACGGCCAATGCCTTCTGTTGGCTCAAACTCATCTACGAACTGAAACGGGGCCTTGTGACTGAACCACCCGCTGATGGGGTTTTTCATCGCCGCATGATGGCGTTTGGCTGCAAACAAAAAAGCCGGCGCCCCGGGGCCACCATTTAAGTGCTTGTAGCCGCAGCCCACCGCAAAATCAGCCTTCGCTGCATTCAGTTCAGTTTCCACAGCCCCCACCGAATGGCTCAGGTCCCATACCGTCAAAGCACCGCATGCATGGGCTTTTTCCGTGATTTCAGCCATTGGAAATATCTCACCAGAGACATAATGCACATGGGTGAGCAGAACCACAGCGGTATCATCACCGATGGCATCCATAATGTCGGCGCGCTCATGGGTCTCAACGGTATAGTGCTCACCGGTTAACTGGCGCACACCATCAATGATGTATAGGTCCGTCGGGAAATTCCCCTTCTCGCTGATGATTTTTCTGCGGCCGGGGTTCAGGTGCAATGCGGAGACAAGGGTTTTAAAAAGATTTACAGACGTGCTGTCAGCAAGCACCACTTCCCCATCATCCACGCCGATCAGCTTAGCGATTTTATTCCCCACACGGTGGGACATATCGTACCATCCGGCTGTGTTCCAGCCTCGGATCAGCTCATTGCCCCATTCATTTTCCACAGCACTTGCCATCCGCTTTTTCGCATCTTTCGTGAGCGGCCCAAGCGAATTACCGTTCATATAAATAACGCCCTCAGGGATAAGGAACCTGTCTGCATATTCTTTGAGAGGATCAGCCGCATCCATGGCTTTCAGAGCATCAAGTGTGAGTTTTTCAGCCATTTATTTGCTCCTCAAAACAGCGCGAACAGGGCTGGCATCCGCCCCTTTTATCTTAAGTGGCAGCGCGATAAGTTCATATTCGCCTTCAGGCACATCATCCAAGACAAGGCCTTCAAGAATGGCCATTCCGTTTTCCTTCATCGCCATATGGGCATGCAGCTCTTTTGATGTTTCAGGATCAAGAGACGGGGTATCAACACCGATAAGGCGGCAACCATTTTCGGCCAGATACCGGATAAGCCCGGCATCTACCGCACGGAACCCTTCAGGCCAGCGGCGGTGTGGGAATGTTTCAAAAGTTCGGATCAGCACACGCTCAAGCGTTCCAGCCTTATTGAGTTGCGGCTTGAGTTCTTCAAGCGTGATATCCCCCGTGCCGTCCAAAGCATATACAAGCACACAGTCACCCATATAAGTTTCGAGCGGTGCTTCAGCGATATCTTTCCCAGCTTTATCATAGTGGGAAGGCGCGTCTGCATGAGCCCCTGAATGGGTGGAAAGCGTGAGCTTTGACACAAGCACAGGACAGCCATCTTCAATTTCCCACGTCGCTTCAATACCGAAAGGCGTGTCTCCCGGCCACATGGGTGTCTCTGCGCTCAGGGTCTGGCTGATATCATATGTTTTCGTCATACCGTTTCCTAAAGGCCTGTACGCACATTCCAGAGCTCAGGGAAGAAGCGGAGATCAAGCGCTTTCACAAGGAAAGAAACACCGCCTGTGCCGCCCGTACCTTTGCGGTATCCGATGATCCGCTCCACGGTTTTCATATGGCTGAAACGCCACATCTGAAATTGGTGCTCAAGATCCACAAGCTTCTCTGCAAGCTCATATAATTCCCAATATTTACCCGTTTCGCGGTAAACAGTCGCCCACGCGGCTTCCACCGCATCCGAAGGCTCATAAGGCAGGGACCAATCCCTGTTCAGGCATTCTTCAGGGATATTAAAACCGCGCTTTGAAAGCAGCTCGATACAGAGATCATAAATGCTTGGTGCTTCAAGCGTTGCTTTTAAAGGCTCATAACGCTCAGGCTTACTGCGGTGCACTTCAAGAAGCTTGGCGTTTTTATTGCCGAGCGCAAATTCGATGGCTCGGTACTGGAAAGACTGAAAGCCCGAACTTTGGCCCAGTTTATCTCTGAAACTGGAGTAATCAGACGGCGTCATGGTGGAAAGCACATCCCAGCTTTGCCGCAATTGTCCCTGAATACGGGAGATACGCGCCAGCATCTTAAACGATGCCCCTAGATTATCGTTTTTGATATGCTCCATAGCCGCCGCAAGCTCATGGATACAGAGCTTCATCCACAGCTCAGATGCCTGATGGATCACCAGAAACAGCATTTCATCATGGCTATCAGTGCGTGGGTTCTGGCAATCAAGCAGCTTGTCCAGATTCAGATAGCCGCCATAGCTGATATCCTGATCCCAGTGAATGTTTTCACTTTCCACAGCCCGAAGGTCTGATTTTCCCGTCTCTGTCATACGCTTAACTCCTGCAGTTTCTCTAAAAATAGCAAAAGCACCATTTGAAGGCATTTCATAAATATGCATGATATAATGAATTTATTTAATACCTAATGGAGAAAAGCATGATCCGGCTGGGATTGCATCATCTGGCAATGATCAAAAGCCTGAATGCCACGGGGAATGTTTCTGCCACCGCGAGAGAGTTAGGGCTTACGCAGTCAGCCATCAGCCACCGGATGAAAGAAGCAGAACGCCGGATAAATACACAGATTTTCCACCGGGACAGCCACTCAATTGTGCTAACACAAGCGGGTAAACGGCTTCTTAGGTCTGCCGAGATTATTCTTGAAGAAGCTACTGCGGCGGAACGTGATCTGGATCATCTTTCCACGGGCCACCGGATGGTATTAAGGATGGGGGCTACTTGCTATATGGGTTTTGATTGGTACCCCTCTTTCCTGCATGCACTCGAAAAGAAACTGCCAGACTACATGGTGGAAATAGCACCCACTATTGATGAAAACCCAGCAAACCTTTTGAATGATCAAGTAGCAGATTTTGTATTGATGGCCGGAACGCTTGAGCAGCCAGACCTGAAAAACACTCCACTATTTACTGATGAACTTGTTGCTGTTCTTCCGCCAAATCATCCACGCTGTGGAGAAGCTTTTCTGGAACCTGATATGTTCCGTAAAGAAGTATATGCAACCCACCATACCCTGCCAGAGACAGGGCGGGAATATGAAACCCTTTTTAAGCCCGCAGGTATTTACCCCAAGGAAGTTATCTCTGCAGGCCAAACTCAGGCTATTTTTGAACTTATTCTGGCGGGTCGTGCCAGTACAATTTTACCTCGGTGGTCCGCGCAGGTTCACGCAAAAAGACTGGGGCTGACCCTAAAACCAATTGGCTCTAAAGGAACCCTCATACAGTGGCACGCAACTTACAAAAAATCTTCAAAACAGGAGGCATCTATCCAGCAAATACTGGAGATATTAAAGGAAACTACCAAAAGAGAATAAAATGGTGGTGACCCCAACTGGATTCGAACCAGTGGCCTACAGATTAGGAATCTGTCGCTCTATCCTGCTGAGCTATGGGGCCATCACATATGTCCTCTTAACACGGTGTTTCTAAAGCTTCAATTCCATATCAACACGGTGCATGCCCTTACCCCAACCATCTTTGATATTACGAATTTCTATGGCACCAAACTTGGCAAAAAACTGATCAGCATGCTGGCTGGTGGCAATATCAATAGCGGTTGCTTTCATCTCTCTTGCGCCACTTATTACTGCTTCCATCATCTGACGCCCAATACCCGCACCTTGGCCCGATGTGCTTACAATAATCCAGGTAACCCGCGCCCTATTCATTTCCTCAATATAGGCCAATCCATAAGCTGCAACCACAGCACCTCCTGTGTTTTGAAGCACCATGTACGTATCCTGATTAGCCTTCAGATACGTTGCGTAATCTTCTTTTTCATTTTCCGCAAAATAGGCAGGGCAGTTCTCATCGAACAGCGCCATACAGGCTTCGAAATACTTAGCTTGATACGGAATAAAGTGCAAAATAAGTGTCCTTTCTACGCCAAGGTCCTTCTCTCATCATAGAGGAGTATCCCCTAACATACCAAAATTTAACCATTTTCCGTTGTAATTATAGTAGCGAATTTCGGGGGGCTGAAAGCAGGAGTATTTCTTCTTGAAGCTGACGAAACTTCTTATTCCGGTTTTTGCCGTTGTAATCATCAGTGTTACAGCGATTACTGGCCTTGTTTCCTTCATGGTAAAGAAAGAAGACACAGCGGCGCTCAAAGAAGAACGCGCTATCCTTACTCATGAATTGGAAACATTTAATAACCAGTTAGCCGCACTCGCAGAAGATAATGCCGAATGGGATAAAGCTGTCGAGAACCTCTATCTTAGCGAAAACCTAGTTTGGCTAAGACACACCGTTGCATCCACCATTCACGGGAAAAACGAGACAGAAGGTATCGCCGTTATCAGGCCCGATGGTACTATTTTGTATGCAGAATTTGAAAATAATTACCCAGCTCCAGATCAACTTTTATCGGAAAACTTGATAGTTACCATCAATAGTCCGCGCCCGGCACAGCCGCTCACTGCTGCAGTTCAGGGAACTGGCATGTTTATTACGGAAAACCGGATATTCGGGTATGCGTTTCATGAAATATCCTCTGATACCACTATGGACATTGAGGGCGTCCCTTCTTTAGGTCCACGGCCTATCCTGGTATTTTTCAGGGAACTGAATGCACAATCCATTACAAACCTCAAACTTGGCAATGCCATTAAGAATCCTCGTATTCAAAATGATTTACCAACGGTACTACCTAGTGTTTCCATTGTCGGCACAAACGGCCCAATTGCATATCTGGTTTGGGAGCCATTTAAGCCGGGCAGTGATATAGTAGCAGCCGTTGGCATACCTATCTTTTTCCTGGGGTTGGTGATTTTTATCTCACTGATATTTTTCACAAGAAATGCTTTTACGCTCATCAGGGAACTGGAACGAGCCAACAAATCAAAATCAGCTTTTCTTGCTTCCATGAGCCATGAAGTAAGGACACCGCTTAATAGCATTATCGGGTTTACTGAGCTTTTATCTCTTGAATTATTTGGAAAGGTAGAAGGCGAGAAAAACAAAGAGTATCTCAGCCTTATCAAGGGGAGCGGCGAGCATCTGCTGGCTATCATCAATGATATCCTTGATATCTCCAAGCTTGAAGCGGGGAAATATGATGTTCTCTCTGAACCTATTGAAACAGATGCACAGATACGTAGCTGCTTGAAACTTCTGGAGCCTGCCGCCCTTGATAAAGCCATTACCATCACAAGCAGCTGCGCACCCACAAAAATCATCACAGATGCGCGTATCTTCCGGCAGATACTAATTAATATTCTTTCGAACGCGATTAAATTTACAGGGAAAGAGGGTAGCATTCATATAAGCGCCAAACCTGTTGACGATAGATTCCGAATTCGTGTTGTAGATACCGGGATTGGTATGTCACCTGAAGATCTGGAAAAAGCTCTTGTTCTTTTTGGGCAGGCATCTGGCGCACAGCAACAAGATATAAAAGGTACAGGACTTGGTCTTCCTCTCGTGAAACGGTTTATGCAGCTGCTTGATGGCGAGATGGATATAACCTCCGCCCGAAATAAAGGCACTACGGTTTCTCTTTGTTTTCCCATGAAAAATAAAGGGAAACGGCTTTAATTTTCTCTTTGCAGTTTACTGATTCTCTGGCTTACTGGCTCTATGACTGGGGGCTCTATACATACATTTTTCATGCTAGCTTATTTCTGGCTTTCTGCACCGCCGGAAATTGATTTCGACACAACAGATTTAGGGCTATCCAAGTGCGGCAATGCCGTTATCGCAGAAGCCATTTCTGGTGATACAGTCAGGCTGTCCTCGGGTGAAGATATTCAACTAGCTGATATTAAAGCTCCAGAATATTGGCCGGCACCTTCCCAATATAAAAGCTGGCCGTATGCTGCTATTTCCAAAGATATTCTGCATGAGATGGTAAGCGGAAAGGCAGCAGATTTTTATTGCAGCAAAAAGCATATGAATTTTCAGGGCACAAAAGTTGCCCATATACTCATAGAAAATAACATGTGGCTCCAGCAGAAACTTCTCTCCGAAGGTACAGTGTTTTTCTATCCTGGCGCTCTATCAAAGCCAGCCGTTAAATCTCTCTATATACAGGAGCAAACGGCACGCGAAAGCGGCAAGGGTATTTGGGAAAAAAGTATCTACGGCCCTAAGACAGCGCTCGATACCGACCTCAAATCTGGTTGGTTTCATATTGTCCGCGGCACTGTGGTTTCCGCAAAAAAAGTGCGCCAAACTATTTATTTGAATTTCGAGGAGAACTGGCGGGAAGATTTCACTATAGAAATCCCAGCGAAAACAGCGCGAGCCATGAAAAAAGCGGGTCTAAACCCGCTTGATATGGAACATAAATCTGTTGAAGTGAGAGGTATTATTGAATGGGGCGGAGGCCCTAAAATCATCCTCACATCCCCAAACCGGTTGAGGCTACTACCGAATCAGCCTTCTGCAAGGCCTGCCATTACGGGATCACCTACCTGATTGATAAGCGCTTGCTTCAACTTACCAAGAGCTTGAGCTTCAAGCTGGCGTACCCGTTCTTTGGAAATACCAAGCTGACCACCAAGAACCGCAAGAGTTACACCCTCTTCCTTAAGCTGACGCTCACGGATAATGAAGGTTTCACGCTCGGTTAGGTTTTCCATTGCCTTTTCAATAAGTGCTGCTTTCTTCGAGCTATCATGGGTTTCCATGATTTCCTGCTCTGGCGCGGGCGATTCTGAAACGAGCAAATCCTGCCATTCCTGTGCAGACTCGTCAGCAACAGGTGCATTAAGCGAACGATCATTAGCCGTCATACGGCCTTCCATCGCTTCTACATCCACAAGGCGCACACCCATTTCTTCAGCAATCTGGGTTCTGGCAATGAAAGAAAGCGGACGGTCAGGGTCAACCCCCATGCGGGCTTTAAGGCGTTTCAGGTTAAAGAAGAGCGCTTTATGTGCTGATGTCGTGCCCGTACGTACAATCGACCAGTTGCGGAGCACGTAATCCTGCACAGCAGCACGAACCCACCAGCTGGCATATGTGGAAAAACGAACATCGCGTGATGTCTCGAACCGGTAAGCTGCTTCCATCAGGCCCACTGTGCCTTCCTGAATAAGGTCTGAAACCGGTAATCCATAGTGGCGGTATTTGCTGGCTGCTGCAATCGCAAGCCTAAGGTGTGCTTCGGTAAGTTTCTTGAGCGCATATTCATCGCGTTCCTGCTGCCACGCAAGAGCAAGGTCACCCTCTTCTTCACGTTCAAGCATCGGAGCCTTCATCGCAAAACGAATAAGCCTACGGTCTTCTGTCGTCGCCCAATTTCCTCGCGCCAAATCACCCTCCCAGTTGACAGTGCCAGTACTATGGTCAATGCATCATTGATTTTAATGCATTCGATTAATGGAATGCATTATGAAGGATTTTTTCGCAATTGCAGCATTTTTTTTAAGGAAAGGTTAAAAAAGTTTGTGAGCATAAAAAAACCCACCTGAAAAATCAGGCGGGTTTTTCGCAGAAATCATTGGAGTCGCAGGGATTAAGCAGCTAGCTCTTTCTCTAGCTTCACCATTGCTGCTTCTTCGTCGATATCCTCAACTGCAGCAAGTTCACGAGCCAAACGACCAAGCGCTGATTCGTAAATCTGGCGCTCACTGTACGACTGTTCAGGTTGATCAGCACCACGGTGCAAATCACGTACAACTTCGGCAATTGAAACCAGATCACCACTGTTGATCTTGGCTTCATATTCCTGTGCACGGCGGCTCCACATTGTACGCTTGATGCGCGCCTTACCTTTAAGTGTTGTGAAAGCTTCTTTCAGTGTAGCATCAGAAGACAAACGGCGCATACCGCTTTGCTCTGCCTTGTTTGTAGGCACGCGGAGTGTCATCCGTTCCTTTTCAAAGCGAACTACATAAAGCTCTAGCTTCATACCAGCGATTTCCTGAGCCTCAAGCTCAGTAATTTTACCAACGCCATGTTTTGGATAAACGATGTAATCACCAACGGAAAAAGGATTTTTATTTGCTTTAGCCATTCTGGTCTATTGTCCTTCTCTATATACTCAAACTGTTCAAACCCCATAACCCCCATCGGTTATAAACCCGTCTGAACAGAAAAATGGTTTCACACGCAACCAGTTTGGCTTTAGGTCGCGGAAACCCCTGAGGAAATATCACTTGATTTTCCCCATAAAAATGCTTCAAACTCAAATCGCGAGCTATCGAGAAATGCGTTTGCAGCTTCATTAAATTGTGGTGGTGCCAGCCACCCGTGAAAAGGCTCAGCCAGTTACGGTTTGCCTAGAGACCATTCACGTCATTGAGAATGACTATAACATAAATTTCATAAAAAAAGTAGCCCTAAGGCCAGCTTTTCTGCGTTTTTTGAGCATTTACTCATAAAAACACAAAAGCCGAAGAAATACTCTCCGGCTTTTTTTGTAATAATATTAGCCTGTTAACAGACGCGCTCAAACCTTTGTGATTTAATCGCCTTCCCCAGGGTTTTCTGAAAGTAATTCAGTTTTACCGTCTTTTTTGGCCCAATCGTCAGCATCTGGCATCGGATCTTTCTTAACGGTGATATTTGGCCATTCTTCAGAGAACTTAGTATTAACTTCCAGCCAATATTCCAAACCATCTTCTGTATCAGGCAAAATAGCTTCCGCAGGGCATTCTGGCTCACACACCCCACAATCGATACATTCGTTCGGATTAATCACCAATGTGTTCTCACCCTCATAGAAACAGTCTACAGGACACACTTCTACACAGTCAGTATATTTACAGTTGATGCAGGCCTCAGTGACAATATAGGTCACGGGGTTTCTCCTTCATTATTCCTAAAACCATCAAGGGTTGGTTTCAGGGCAGTATATGCCTAAAACTGGCTAAAACAGCAATGCCTTTAGTCAAATATTCCAATCAACTATATGACATATGCCTTTTATTTAAGGCTCTTTTGCTGACTTAACAGGGAAAAAGCAAGCATCTTGCGGCTCATTTTTTCTTAACTGTCACACCATAAAACCCAGATATATTCGAAACTTCAGATTGAGGTCCGATAGTGGCCAGCGCCCAGAGATAGACTCACTTACGAAAGGAAAGCAACTAAACCACCAAACTGGAATTCAAGTATGACACATGCACTAAAATATCATCACTTCAAAACCCTACATCAACAAGAGCAACCATTTCAGCTCTATAATATATGGGATGCAGGAAGTGCTAAGGCACTTGAAGCCACAGGTACGCAGGCTATTGCCACAAGCAGCGCCGCAGTTGCCATGGCGCAAGGATATGAAGACGGCGAATATATGCCCTTTGCGGACCTTCTTAGAACAGCACAACAAATTGCCACATGTAGTGATCTGCCATGTTCCGTTGATTTTGAAGCTGGTTACACACAATCTGACAAAGAACTCGCAGCAAATACTAAAGCTCTTCTTGAAGCTGGTATCATCGGCATTAATTTTGAGGACTGGGATAAATCTGAAAGTAAATTAAGGCCCGCTGAAGAACAAATCTCCAGAATCCGTGCCATCAAACAAACATCCGACAAGCTTGACCTACCCCTTTTCATCAACGCCCGAACGGACTTATTTCTCAGGGAGAGTAATCCAAACAATCATCAAAACCTGTTAGAGGAAGCAATTGAACGCGCTCATGCTTACAAGGAGGCTGGTGCTGAATGTTTCTTCGCGCCCTGCCTGAATGACCCAGCGCTGATTAAAGAGCTATGCGAAAAAAGCCCCATCCCCATAAACATCATGATGATGGAGGGTGCCCCAACAAAAGTCGAGCTAGCGGAATTAGGAGTGAAGCGTATCAGCTTTGGATTCGCACCTTATCTGGAGGCTATGGCTGGCATTAAGAAAGCTGCGAGAGCTTTTATGGCCTAACGATCCATCAGTTTATCAATAGCACGCCGTTCGGCTTTTGTCGGGCGGCCAGCGCCTGCTTCCCGTGTTGCGCCCTGCGGCTCAAAAGCTTGCTGTTCTTTTGGTATGGGTGGCGGAGTGAGATCTTCGTAAAGCGCTTGTGCTTCTGGTGCAGGACCACGACGTACACCAGGCGCGATCATTTTAATGACCTTAATCTCATTCTCTTTTGGGAATGTCAGCACATCGCCAGTTTTGATGGTAACGCTGGCTTTCGAGATATGAGAACCATTCAGGCGCACTTTACCAGTTTTACAAACCTTGCCGGCCAAAGTGCGGGTTTTAAAAAAACGGGCGTGCCACAGCCATTTATCAAGCCGTATCTTTTCGCCCGTTTCTTCAAAATTCATTATGCGCCAGACTTACTTTTTAGTCAGAGCGTCTTTAAGGCCTGCAAGTGCCGCAAACGGCGAATCAGGGTCTGCCTGCTTTTCACGCTTAGGCGGACGTGCTGAATGAGTGCGTGGGCCAGATGGCTTACCACCTTTGCCTTTACCCTTAGGACCACGGCCTTTACCTTGAGGTTTACCGCCGTCGCGGTTGCCTTGAGGGCGACCACCAGCACGCGGCTTGCGCTTCGGTGCCCACTGGAAGAAAAAGCGTTCAACCAGTTCTTCTTCAACGGATACTTCCTCAGTGTTTTCCTCAGCAGGCGCTTCAGCAGTTTCAGCTTTTGCTTCTTCAGCCGGAGCCTCTACCGCCTCAGGAGCAGTTTCCTCAGCAGGCTTTTCTTCGCCTTCTACAGGCGTTTCTGCATCCGCTTCAGCTTTTGGCTCTTCAGCTTTCGGCTCAGGCGCGATTTTACGAACTTCATGCTTATAGCCAGCCGCCTTCATCACATCTGCGAAATCTTCACCCGACAGGCCAACAAGGCCCATAATCTCAGGTGTTACTTCAAACCATTCAACATTCTGGCCAAGCGGGCGCACAGCATCAGCCAAACGCTCAAGCATATCCATGCGAACAGCTTTTTTGCCAACCGGCACGAAACCAGCAAGTTCATAGAACTCATCAGGTGCTGTTGTTTCTGTTTCCACCCAAACCATGCCCGGTGTCGGGATTGTAGGCAGTGCAGAAATTTTACCAGCCATTGCCCACATCAGCAGGCGCAGCTCTGTTGCATGTGGCTTCATCACAAGCGGCATATAAAGGCTGGATGCACCAATACGAATACCAAAACGGCGAAGTCCTTTACGAGCTTCCTGATCAAGCTGACGCAGATCACCATCCACATTCTTACGAGACATTACACCGTAATTCTCTAGAAGGCGGAAAGCCACACCTCGCGCAAGGCCAGTAAGCGGCGCTGCATCTTCAGGCGCTTCCACTTCACCGTTCAGTTCCTGTGCAAGCTTCACAAGCGGCTCAAGCTTTTCAGCGATCCGCGTATCCAGCCATTCCTGCGTTTTGGAGAGAACAAGTTCAGCGTTTTCACCAGTTAGCAACGTGTTTGCCACAAGCTTCACACGCGGGCCGAAAAGAGCACCACTATCATGAACAGTTGCAACAGGTGCGCCTTCCCACATTAGCTTCGGGAATGCGAGGCCTTCCTCAAAATTGAACTCAAGTGTTTTCACACCGATGTTTGCAAACAGTTTTGCACGGCGTGTCAGTTCAGCCTGCAGTGCCTGCTCGGCAGCTGCTTTGAGGGTCTTCTGGTCGTCACGAGCTGCGCCCGGTTCAACACGGAAAGAGAAACCATTTAGTTCACCGATTTCGTGTCCTTCGACAGAAACCTTATTTGTATCGTTATCGATGCTCACGCTGAGTTCGCCCCTTTGCCTGAGCGAGCGCATGAGGACAGCCGTACGGCGATCCACAAAACGCTGGGTTAATTTTTCATGCAGCGCATCAGATAATTTATCTTCCACACTACGCGTTACATGTGCCCAGTGGGCACTATCCTGTAGCCAGTTTTTCCGCTGAGAAACATATGTCCAGATGCGGATACTAGCGATTCGACCGGCCAAGGTATCTATATCACCGTGGCAGTTGTCAAGCCGCTTAACCTGCTTAGCGACCCAATCATGCGGAATTCTGCCCGCCGGGCCCATTAAATCCACATAAATTCGTCTGAGCAGGCTTATATGATCTTCTTGTGACAATTTTCTGAAATCAGGAATTTGGCAAACATTCCAAAGCCTTTCCACAGATTCCGGATTATTGGCGAGCCGTGCAATCTCTTCATCTTCACCGAGAACCTTCAGTGCCCGATAATCTGTAGCTTCACGGGTTCTATGAAGGCCATCTGTCGTCGCAGGTTCATCAAGAGAGCGTAAAAGCCGGGGAATCGACGCATAGCTAAGCCTGTGATTACGCCAGAAAATTCGCTTAACAGGTTCAAACTGATGCTCTTCGATCTGGGCAACCATCATTGGGTCCATGGCGTCGCCCTCACCACCGCCGAGAGTAGAGAACGTGCCGTCTTTCTTATAGCGGCCTGCACGACCTGCTATCTGGCCAGCCTCTGCCGCTGTCAGGTCCCGGAACGTGCGGCCATCAAATTTTTGTAATCCAGCGAAGGCCACATGACCTACATCAAGGTTCAGCCCCATACCAATGGCGTCAGTTGCCACCAAATGATCCACTTCGCCTGACTGGTACATTTCCACCTGCGCATTTCGGGTACGCGGGCTAAGCGCACCCATCACAATTGCAGCCCCACCTTTTTGACGCTTAATAAGCTCTGCCATGCCGTACACATCACTTGAGGAAAACCCGACAATTGCACTGCGGCGTGGCATCCGAGTGATTTTTGTTGGTCGGATATGAGACAAGTTAGAAAAGCGCGGGCGCGTAAGAATTTCTGCTTCCGGGATCAGCCGCTGAATAAGATGGCGCATTGTCTCAGCACCCAAAAACAGCGTTTCATGTTTGCCCCGGGAATGAAGAAGATGTTCGGTGAAAATATATCCACGCTGCGGATCAGCGGCCATTTGTATCTCATCAATGGCAACAAAATCAGTAGTGCTGTAACGCGGCATTGCCTCCGCCGTACACATAAAGTAACGAGCGCCTTCCGGTACAATTCGTTCTTCCCCGGTTAGAAGCGCAACCTGATTCTTACCTTTAACGGCCACCACACGGTCATAAACTTCACGCGCGAGCAGTCGCAGCGGGAAGCCCATGACACCGCTGGAGTAAGCAAGCATACGCTCCACCGCATAGTGGGTTTTCCCTGTATTCGTAGGCCCAAGAACCGCTTTGATAATGCCTGCCATAATACTCTCGCTGGCTGAAAACTGAAGCGTCGTTGATATCGTTCCACGGATAGATTGCCAAGCCAAGAATCACCAAAGCGTGATTCTCATAACGGTTTATTTATGTATGATAGCGTCAGTTATTTCAGGGGAGGGAAATATGTCAGTTAAGAAACACACACCTAAAACGCTTGATCGCCGTGCTTTTCTGCGCTCTGCAGCCGCAACGGGCGCTGTTGCCGCTACTGGGGCTGTGCTTGCCCAAGAAGGGAATGCACCGCTTGAGAAGCCGGCAGACCTCAATTACGCAGAGAAAATACTCGGCCTCACATATACTGACGACGAACGCGCCACGATTTATGATGGTCTGGAAGGCGTAGTAGACCGTGTACGCCTACGCCGGGCCAATGCACCACTACAAAATGAAGATGCCCCGGCGCTGACATTTGACCCACGCCTGCCAGGGAAAACCTACCCAGCACAGGAAAATAAGATAGCGCTCGCTAATAGAAGCGCAGGTAATCTGCCTAAAAAAGATGAAGATATCGCCTTCGCTCCACTCTGGAAGCAATCAGAATGGATACGTACTGGCAAAATTTCTTCCGTACGCCTAACAGAGATTTACTTAAAGCGTATCAATGAGCTAGCACCTAAGCTCGAATGCTTTGTAACCGTAATGGCAGATACAGCTCGTAAAGAAGCCCAAATGGCTGACAGAGAAATGTCCGCAGATCAATACCGCGGGCCGCTTCATGGTATTCCTTATGCGCTTAAAGATCTCGCAGATACCAAAGGTGTGAAGACAACATGGGGCGCAGAACCATATAAAAACCGCGTACCTGATGAAGATGCTGAGTTGGTAATACGCCTGAGAAACGCTGGTGCAGTGCTCCTCGGAAAAACAACACTTGGCGCCCTTGCTTATGGCGACCGCTGGTTTGGTGGCCTCACCCGCAACCCATGGAACCTGGAAGAAGGGTCTTCTGGTTCAAGTGCGGGTTCTGCATCTGCCACCGGAGCTGGTCTATGCGGCTTCTCTATTGGTACGGAAACGCTGGGCTCGATTGTCTCTCCGTCCACGCGCTGTGGTGTAACCGGCCTGAGACCTACCTTCGGCCGCATCCCGCGTTCTGGCGCAATGGCGCTTTGCTGGTCTCTGGATAAGTTTGGGCCTATCTGCCGAAGTACAGAAGATACTGCACTGGTACTAGCTGCCCTTAACGGGAAAGATGCCGGGGATCCAAGTTCTCTTGATCACGGCTTTAACTATAATGCCGAGACTGCCGCTAAAGGTCTAAGAATTGGCTATAATCCTGCCTGGTTTGAAAATGCTACGGACACCGATAAAGCCGTACTCAAAGCCATAAAAGATATGGGTTTTGAAATGGTTGAAGTAAGCTTGCCGGATATGCCGTATGGCAGCCTGATCACCACCCTCGAAGTGGAAGGTGCCGCAGCCTTTGAAGAACTGACGCTTACAGACCGAGATAATCTTCTGAAATGGCAAGCACCACAAGCTTGGCCAAATACCTTCCGCGGCGCACATTTCCTGTCAGCTGTAGAAGCATTGCAAGTAGACCGTTTCCGCAGGCAGGTAATGGAGATGATGGATGGTATCTATGAAAAAGTAGATGTGATCATCTCACCAAACTTCGCGGCTGGTCTGCTCCTGATCACCAACTATACAGGCACACCGTCACTTACACTGCCAATCGCCATGGAAAAACGCCAGGTTACGCAGCGTATCCACGGTCCTGAACTAGCAGAGGATCGTGCTCCGGTTGATCTACCACACACCATTACAATGTGGGGGAATATGTTCCGTGAAGATCAAATCATCGCGCTTGGCCGGTTGCTCGAAGAAAAATTCCGTTTCGATAAAAACCGGCCTTCGCTTTAATACAAAAAGGGCAGCCTTAATCGGCTGCCCTTTTTGATTACCCTCTTAACGTAGGTTTTTTCCACGCCTTGGCTTGTGCAGCTTGATCAAGCGGTGTCTGTGCAATCGCATTTGTGTAATTGCTCATCATCTTAACAGCCAGCCCCAGCACCACTTCAAGGGCGTGTTTTTCACTGTAACCTGCATCAAAAAAAGCCTTCAATTCAGCTGGCGCCAGGCTTCCTTTTGTACGCACCATATCCCGGGCAAAAATTCTCAGCGCTTCATGCTTGGCGTTTGAAAGAGCCCCACCATTTCTAAGCGCTTCAACATCAACCTCCGGCAAGCCTGAGTTTTCAACCAGAATCGTATGCCACGGCATGCAATATTCACAGTTATTTTCAAAGTTTGCAGCTTGGTAGACAATTTGTTGCTCGGCGGCGGTAAAACTACTTTCTCCAAAGGCATCCCAGCCAGCCATATAAGTTGCAAGCAACCCTTGTGACTGCGCCATTACTTTTTCAACATTCGGAATCAGACCAAAAGCGGCTTTAGCAGCTAACAGATGTTCCTTTGATGCCTCAGGCGCCGTTGTTTCATCAAAACGGGCAAAAGGTTTAACTTCATAATCAGACATACATTTATCCTTCTCGGAATTAATAGAGAAACTCTTGTGTTTTAAACCTGATCATGAGATTACTTTTATGCAAGTACGCACCTTTTGGTAACTATGAAAAAGGTAAAAGATTATGTATGAGATGCCAAAATCAAAATCTGATGTTGCTGGCGATGTCTTTTGTGCAAAATGTCCCGCCCGATATCTTATTACCAAGCTCTCCAGCAAGTGGAGCCTGCTCATTATTGATGCGCTGAAAGATGGGCCTATGCGTAATGGTGAACTTATGAGGTTTATTGACGGCATTTCTCAGAAGATGCTGACCCAGACCATCAAAGAACTTGCGGAAATGAAGCTTGTACACAGAGAAGATCACCAAACTATACCGCCTCATGTGGTATATAGCCTGACGCCGCTTGGAGAAGGCTTACAGGAGAAAATCTGCTCGCTTGACCGATGGATCGAAGAGAATGTCATTGCGATGGTCGAAGATAATAACTCTATTCCGTTGAAGCTAATCTAGGCTTAGCACGCTAAAAGGCGCAATAAACCTTGACCCTGCTTGGCGAATCACATAAGTAGCGCGCTATCCGTGCTGATTTTAGCATGTGAGATGTAAACGATCATAAAGATTCCAGCGCATAAGCGCTGAGAAAAAGAAGGATAAAGATCATGGCTCGCGTATGTGAACTAACTGGTAAAAAAGTAATGACTGGTAACAACGTGTCTCACGCACACAACAAAACTCGTCGTCGCTTTCTACCGAACCTAACAAATGTAACTCTTCTTTCTGACACTCTAGGCCGCTCCGTGCGTCTGCGCATTTCTACACACGCGCTACGTTCTGTTGAGCACAACGCTGGCCTGGATAACTTCCTTCTTAAAGCTCGCGACGCTGATCTTTCAGCTACAGCGCTGAAGCTGAAGAAAGAAATCAAGAAGAAGCAAGCTGCTGCATAATCAGCACCTTACTTTAAGGTTTCATAAGCGCTGCGATGGCAACATCGCGGCGCTTTTTATTTGTGCAAAGCAAAGATGACTAAGAAGGCTGCCAGTCAAAGACCATCAGAAGGGTACGTTGGCGCAGGCTGAAGTTGTCGTCTGACATCATATAGATGCGGATACGGCCATCCTGCAGCGGTACGATATCCATCGCTTCCATATTATCGACACTGTAAGGCGGTTCTATATGCGCAAGCTCACGGCCTTTGAGTTCACCTGCCGCTGTTATATCTTCCGCTTTTAGAAGCATAATCTTCGCAGAAACACCATCAAGCGGTGAATAATGGCGCATCAGAAGCAGAACATCCCCGTTCGGAAGTGCTGCAGCATCTGTAGGAGAATAATTTTGTGGCGGAATAAAACTGATACGGCGGGAAGTTTCCTTACTTGTTACCCAAGCAGGTAGTGCCCCTTTGGCATCCTGTCCATGCTCGGCAAATAATAGAAGATCACCACTTGGAAGCTGAGCGATTGCCTCCATACCACTATTTGACGCCATCTCCGAATAATCCGCAGCAACAGGATACACAACTGGTTCACCAGCGATTGTATCTGTTGTCATCAAACGGTGGTCCTGTTCAAAGCTGATCAGATACTTTCCAGCCTGCGTCCGAATAATACTTTCGGCATCAAAGGAAGCTTTAGCCAGAAGGCCTACTCCCGGGAAACTATTGATACTCCCTGGGCTAGTGAACAGCGTATCTTTACCAGCATCAATGTGAGCTGCGAACCAATCACCTTTGTCGTTCACGGCAATCAGTTTCTTACCATCATCCTCCACAACCATGCCAGAGAAACCGCCGAAATCATCATTATCAGCAGTTAGGGCCCAACCTCGCATGTAGGTAAGCTCACCTACTTTAAACAAGCCCGGGTCTTCTTCATTCAACGGCAATTTTTCCACGCGTACATTAAAGGGCACGCCTTTGCCTTCCAGTTCAGCAGCCAAATGCTGGCGCCCGAAATAACTGGAAACACCAGCAAGCAAGGAAAATACAATGATTCCAATAACCAAAAGTTTGTTACGCATGTGCCGTAAACCTATTTAACTGCAACTACCGAATTTTTCGTGGTGTTGGTACTATATCTGCGAACAAGGCTGCAAGCTGTTCTGTCATCGCGCCGCCCAATTGCTCTGCATCAAGTATGGTAACCGCCCGCTGATAATAGCGTGTTACATCATGGCCGATACCAATGGCGATCAATTCCACAGGAGATGCTTTTTCAATCCATTTGATCACCTGTCGCAGGTGATTTTCAAGGTACGTACCTGTGTTCACTGAAAGCGTGCTATCATCCACTGGCGCACCATCAGAGATAACCATAAGAATACGGCGTTCTTCAGGGCGGGAAATAAGCCGGTGATGAGCCCACAAAAGCGCTTCACCATCAATGTTTTCCTTCAGGAGCCCTTCTCGCATCATAAGCCCCAAATTGCGGCGCGCTCGGCGCCATGGGCTGTCTGCAGTTTTATAAACAATATGCCTTAGGTCGTTGAGGCGGCCCGGCTTTTCAGGACGCGATGCCTGCAGCCATTTCTCGCGGGATTGTCCACCTTTCCACGCCTTTGTAGTAAAGCCGAGAATCTCTACTTTCACACCACACCGTTCAAGTGTACGAGCAAGAATATCAGCTGAAATCGCTGCAATAGAAATCGGCCTGCCGCGCATAGAACCTGAGTTATCAAGTAACAGTGTTACCACCGTATCCTTAAATTCGGTTTCTGATTCGAGCTTGTAAGAAAGCGGTCTTAAAGGGTCTGTCACCACCCGGGAAAGACGCCCTGAATCAAGAAGGCCTTCTTCAAGATCAAAATTCCAATGACGACGCTGCTGCGCAAGTAAGCGGCGCTGCAAACGATTTGCAAGCTTGGACACAGCACCCGACAAATGCGCCATCTGCTGATCGAGATATTTCCTCAGACGTTCAAGCTCTTCAGTGTCACACAGCTCTTCCGCTTTGATAATTTCATCAAATTCTTCAGTGAAGACCTTGTAAAAATGTCCTTCAGGAAGTTGATCAAGCGGGCGGTTTGGCCGCCAAGGCATTGCGCCTTCATGCTTGCCTTCCCCGGCCTCAGCTTCGGTATCGTCTGTATCTTCAACACCCGCCTCAGATGATGCTTCATCATCATCCGCTTCGCCTTCACTATCTTCCGTGCCTTCAGCGCCGTCGGCATCACCCGCTTCATCTTGGCTGGATTCTGCTTCCTGTTCTTCAGGCGCATCGGGGGCGGTTTCCTCTGGGCTTTCGGATGTTTCTTCCTTGTCTACCTGCTCGCCCTCACCTTCGCCAACAAGTGCGGAAATGATAGTGCGGCTAATCACAGACAGACCGCGCTGGTCGTCCACCTTATCCTCAAGCGTATCGAGAAGATGGCCAATGCTTTCTTCAAGCCATTTACGCTGACCTTCCACCGCAAGAGTTGCCTCTTCTGGGGGTGCCATACCTGTCAAACGTTCACGGGCTAGAAGCCCCACAACATTCGCGAGCTTTGCCTGCTCATCATCTGATGGGCGCATAAGGCCGCTTTCAAAAGCACGCTTGCTTTCAAGCACAGCCATATTGGCTTTCATACCCGGCATTTGCCGAGCACCAATTGCTTCAAAGCGCGCTTGCTCCACCGCATCAAATATCGCTCGAGACACAGCACCGCCCGGCGCCAGCTTTTGGTGAAGCGCAGCATCATGATGACGGTGCTTCATAGCCATACTGTCGGCGTGTCCGCGCACTTCAGAAATATCTTTCATCTGAATTTTGTGCGGCAGCGTCGGCACACGGGCTTCATTCCCAACAAGGCCTGGTATATCTGCTGTGAACTTGACCTCAAGATCACGATCACCGGCAGCGGCCTTGGTGGTAGAGATTACAGCCTGCTCAAAGACTTCGCGGTTTTTCTGGCTTCCATCAGCCATGAAGCGTCCTCTCCGGGCTTAACCAACAAGCAGATTTGTTGCAGATTCTTTCAGTTCATCACCAAAAGCCCGCTGATAATATTCAGCGACAATTGCGCGCTCAGCTTCATCACATTTGTTAAGGAAACTTACACGGAAAGCAAAACCAACATCGCCGAAAATCTGCGTATTTTGTGCCCATGTGAGAACCGTACGCGGGCTCATCACCGTAGAGATATCACCAGCCATGAAGCCTGTGCGTGAAAGATCAGCCACCCGAACCATATTTTCAATGGTCTTGCGGCCTTCTTCGCTACCATATTCAGGCAACTTCGCCACCATAATATCGGTTTCTGTACTGTGCGGCAGATAATTAAGCGTAGATACAATATTCCAGCGGTCCATCTGGCCCTGGTTAATTTGCTGCGTACCGTGGTAAAGGCCTGTGGTATCACCAAGGCCAACCGTGTTTGCTGTTGCAAAGATACGGAATGCCGGGTGCGGACGAATGACACGGTTCTGATCTAGAAGGGTAAGCTTGCCTTCAACTTCAAGAACACGCTGGATTACAAACATCACATCCGGGCGGCCAGCATCATATTCATCAAACACAATCGCCGTTGGGTTCTGAAGCGCCCAAGGCAGAATACCTTCCTGGAACTGAGTAACCTGCTTGCCATCCTTAAGGACAATGGCATCTTTACCAACCAGATCAATACGGCTGATATGGCTATCAAGGTTCACGCGGATAGTGGGCCAGTTAAGGCGTGCTGCAACCTGCTCGATATGCGTTGATTTACCTGTACCGTGATATCCCTGGATCATCACACGGCGGTTGTGACTGAAGCCTGCAAGAACCGCAAGTGTGGTGTCTGGATCAAACACATAACTGCTGTCCACATCCGGCACATGTTCTGTATGCTCAGCAAACGCTGGCACTTCCATATCAATATCAATACCGAAAGTTTCACGAACCGAAACTTTGGTTTCAGGCATATCCAAACTTGGCAACTTATCGGCCGCAGCTGCGGTCATATCACATCCTTTTCCCGTGACTTACAATCTGGCACTTGCCAAATAGAAATTGATCACCATCCTAAGAGGTGAGGGGCAAGTTTTAGCAGATACGCAAATTCCTGCCACCCCGATTATAGGTAATATTATTTTATGTGAGAGTAAGGCAAAAATGGGTGAAGTCACTAAACGAATTGAAAAAAGGCTAAATGACGCACTTTCCCCGCTGCATCTTGAGATTATAGACGACAGCGAAATGCACCGAGGGCACGGTGGTTATAGGGAAGGCGGCGAGAGCCATTTCACTGTTGTGATAAAAGCAGAAGCCTTCACAGGCAAAAACCGCGTAGCCATGCAGCGCATGGTGATGGATGCTCTTAAGGAAGAACTAAAAGGCCCTGTTCACGCGCTTTCCATTAAAGCAAGCGCTCCATAAAACAGAGCCCGAACAATCTTTTTACATTAATTATTAGTATATTTGCGCTATAATGCATGCGGGGTTGAGAGTGAAGGAAGCAAAAGCATGAAGTTTTTAGTACCTTTATCAATGCTCTTAGCGCTCATTTGGAATAGTCCCGTTGTTGGCCTTCAAGAGCAACAAGCGCAAACAACCCCAAAAGAGGATACTCTTCAGGTTCCAAACCTTCAGACACCTATCAAGGGCCTACTCGTTGGCGGTCAGCCTGAAAAAATGGACATAGCTAAAATCAAAGCACTTGGCTTTGATACCATTATAACGCTGCGCCCTTATACGGAGGAAACAACCGCCATAGGTTATAACGAAGAAATGGTGGTTGAAGATTTGGGTATGACCTTCGTGCGCATTCCCATTCAGACAGAAATTGATCTTAATGACAGAAATTTGGCGCTTCTAAACCAGGCACTTGAAGCCGCTGGGGGCAAAGCCTTCGTTCATTGCCGTACGGGTAACAGGGTTGGTGCCATGCTCGCGCTCCGCGCCTTTAAAATGCAGAGGGTGCCATTTGCAGAAGCGATGGAGCTTGGCAGAAAGGCGGGCCTGAACACATGGACAGACGCTACAGAAAAACGCCTTAAAGGCGAAGCTGATCAGTGATCAACCTTATTACCTTCCAACCTGACTTCGCTTCAATTGCATAGAGCTGTGGCGCAAGCCTGCGATGGTAATGGCCATTAAACTCAGGGCCACTAGAAATTCTGCTGTCGTAAATTCAGTCATTGTATTTTTCCTTCTTTGACCTACATAAAATTATATCCAAATAAGGCGCAAACATGGAGAAAATGGGGAGTCTTCGTTGCAAATTGGGCCACTTTGCGTCATAAACGCTTTGTCAGAACAAACAGCTTTATGTGGTGCAACACACCCTATCCCTGCTCTTCCATGTGATGCGCCCCAACCCCTTGATATGGAGGTCTTCGTCGCATGGCATCAGTTGGACAGGACACACTAAATACCCGCCGTACACTTTCCGTTGGTGGTAAAGATTATGATTATTTCAGCTTAAAAGCCGCGGAAGCACATGTGGGTGATATCTCTCGTCTGCCTTATACGCTGAAAGTGCTCCTTGAAAATCTCTTGCGCCATGAAGACGGTACATCTGTTAAAACTGAAGACATTCAGGCACTGGCTGATTGGCAAAAAGAACGGAAAATTTCCCACGAAATCGCTTATCGCCCTGCGCGGGTATTGATGCAGGATTTCACTGGTGTCCCTGCTGTTGTAGATTTGGCTGCAATGCGTGCGGCAATGGTGGAAATGGGCGGTGACCCTGAACTTATTAACCCACTGGCGCAGGTTGACCTCGTGATCGACCACTCTGTGATGGTAGATAAGTTCGCCACCAAATTTGCCTTCAAGGAAAACGTTGATTTGGAGATGAAACGGAATGCCGAGCGGTATGAGTTTCTTAAATGGGGCCAGAACTCGCTGGATAATTTTAATGCTGTGCCGCCCGGCACTGGCATCTGCCACCAAGTAAACCTTGAATATATCGCCGACACTGTCTGGACCACCGAGGACGATAGCGGTAATACGCTTGCTTATCCTGATACCTGTGTGGGAACAGACAGCCATACCACCATGATAAACGGCCTTGCAGTGCTCGGCTGGGGCGTAGGCGGTATTGAGGCGGAAGCGGCCATGCTTGGGCAGCCCGTTTCCATGTTGATCCCAGAAGTGGTTGGCTTCAAGCTCACAGGTAAACTTCTTGAAGGCATTACAGCTACAGATCTGGTGCTTACAGTTGTTCAGATGCTACGTGAGAAAGGCGTGGTAGGTAAGTTTGTTGAGTTTTACGGGGACGGCCTTGATGAGCTTACACTGGCAGATCAGGCAACCATCGCCAACATGGGCCCTGAATACGGTGCCACCTGCGGTTTCTTCCCCATTTCCCAGCAAACACTGGATTATTTAACCTTCACAGGCCGAGATGAAGAAACGGTGGCACTTGTTGAAGCCTATGCCAAAGAGCAAGGTATGTGGCGCGGCCCCGGCTCTGAAGAACCAATTTTCACCGATACTCTGGAGCTGGATATAGCCACCGTTAAACCGTCGCTCGCAGGCCCAAAACGCCCGCAAGACCGAGTTGAGCTTGCCATCGCAGATACAGCCTTTGAAGACGTACTTGAAAGCTTTGGAAAAGCGGGTGATGATACGGATTACAGCGTTGAAGGTGAAGATTTCAGCCTGAACCACGGTGATGTTTGCATCGCGGCAATTACCAGCTGTACGAATACATCAAACCCCGGTGTTCTTGTGGCGGCAGGCCTTGTTGCCAAAAAAGCAAATGAACTGGGTTTAACAAGAAAACCATGGGTTAAAACTTCCCTTGCCCCCGGCTCACAGGTAGTAACGGACTATCTGGACAAAGCTGGCCTTACAGAGCATCTGGATGCTCTTGGTTTTAACCTTGTAGGATACGGCTGCACCACCTGTATCGGTAATTCAGGCCCACTGGCACCACCAATTTCCAAAACCATCAATCAGTGCGATCTGGTTTGCACCAGCGTATCTTCAGGTAACCGAAACTTTGAAGGCCGCATTAGCCAGGATATCAAAGCCAACTATCTGGCAAGCCCTCCGCTTGTGGTGGCTTATGCTATCGCTGGTTCTATGAAAATTAATGTCGCCACGGATGCTATCGCACAGGATAAAGACGGCAGCGATGTTTTCCTGAAGGATCTATGGCCCACGAACGCAGAAGTTCAGGCAGCCATCAACGCCGCTCTTACCCGCGATATGTTTATTGAGCGCTATGCCAATGTATTTGAAGGCACACCAGAGTGGCAGGAAGTACCGGTTTCGGAAGGCAAAACCTATAACTGGAATGAAAAAAGTACTTATATCCAGCACCCACCTTTCTTCCAAGGTATGGGGCATGATGTTAAGCCAACAGAAAACATTATTGGCGCACGTCCACTTGCACTTCTGGGCGATAGCATCACAACAGACCATATCTCACCTGCTGGTGCTATTAAGGCAGATAGCCCGGCAGGAGAATATCTTCAGTCCAAAGGTGTGGAAAAACGGGATTTTAATAGCTACGGCTCTCGCCGCGGCAACCATGAAATTATGATGCGCGGTACGTTTGCCAACATTCGCCTTAGAAACCTGATGGCGCCAGGCACTGAAGGAGGGTGGACCACACACCAACCATCTGGTGATGTGATGAGTATTTTCGATGCTTCCATGCGATATCAGGAGGCTGGTGTCCCACTTGTGGTAGTTGGCGGCAAAGAATATGGAACAGGTTCTTCTCGCGACTGGGCAGCTAAAGGCACAAACCTTCTTGGTGTGAAAGCTGTATTGGTGGAAAGCTTTGAACGTATTCACCGCTCAAACCTTGTGGGCATGGGGGTCCTCCCGCTCCAGTTTAAAGACGGTGTCAACAGAGAAACCCTGAATCTTACAGGAACGGAAACTTTCGATATCACAGGCATAGAAGGGACGATAGAACCCCGGCAAGACGTGAGCGTTACTATTCATTATGAGAATGGCTCTTCGAAAGCCATCACGGCGCTTTGCCGGATAGATACCGAGAATGAAGTCGATTACTTCAAAAATGGCGGTATTCTACATTATGTACTGCGCCGACTGGCATCAAATTAACAGAATCAAATCGAAGATTCGGTCACGATGGGTAGCTTAAATGGTTACCCATCGCCTTATAAAACCATACTTTTTCATAAAAAATGAGATATTTTCACAAAAAAACAAACCCTTTAAACTTTAGGTTTTTCGAAGAAAACCACTCTTAAATCGCTTATATACCCTTGCTTTTCCATACAGAAACCGCATAGAAGAGAAAAATTTTACTATTAAGGCGTGTTTCAAGGCGTTGCCTCAGCAACTATTCACACACAGGTGATTGGTTAGTTACGAAGCAACATCATACATAATAGTGGTTATGAAAAAACTGTTGTTACCATTGTTGTTTGTTTTGTTTGCTTTCAGCCCGGCAAAGGCTGAGGAGCCACGCTTAACTGTGCTTGAGCTATTTACCAGCCAAGGCTGTTCAAGTTGCCCACCTGCTGACGCGATCCTCAAAACCATGCGTGATCGCCCTGGTATTTTAACTCTTTCATGGCCGGTTGATTATTGGGATCGTCTTGGTTGGGAAGATACTTTCGCAGCCCCATATAATACTATGCGCCAGACAGCTTATAATAAGCGCTTTGGTCGTGGCGGTGTTTTCACACCACAGCTAATCCTTGATGGCTCTGTTCAGTGTATTGGTTCCAAGATGGAAAAAGTGCGCAAGAATGTCGCGAAAGCAAGAGCCCGCACACGCATTGATATCACACCGGAAATGTCGATCTCGGGTAATCAACTTACTGTAACATTACCAGAAGACGCCAACGCAGAAATGATTGCTGTTCGTGTTGTATGGTATCTATCGGATGCTGAGGTGGCTATTGGCGAAGGCGAAAATGAAGGCCGCACACTCCATTATACTAATGTGGTACGTGCGACAGACCTTCTTGATGAATGGAAAGGCCGGCAGCGCACTTATACCATTGATCTAGGCACAGGTATTGATGCCGGTGCAGATAATGTCGCAATTCTTCTACAGGAAGAATATGGTCACGGCGCTATCATCGGCGCGAACCATATGCCAATTTCATAAGCTGATAGCGATACAGCTTATCCTCTAAAAACGGAATCTTCTTGACTCCTTACCGCGCGCCAGATAAACAGCGCGCGGCGAAAGAGCCGGCCTGCCTTCTGTTTGAACGCTTTCCGAAGGATTATTCAGGCCAGAAAGAACGAAGTTTCCGCGTGATGTCACGCTACCCATTTGATTTGAACGGTCAGCCGTTCCCCTCATCAGGTTAAGGAAAAAGCGTTCCCGCCACATTGTTAAAAGTTTTGACCTGCAGCAGGAGCCTGTAGGCCTTGACCTATTGATTGGAAATAGAATGACCAAATTTGCTGAGCTTGGCCTGAGCGCGCCGATTCTTGATGCGCTGACTCGCCTTGAGTTCGAAAATGCTACTGAAATTCAGGCAGCATCAATCCCACATCTTCATGAAGGCCACGATCTTACGGGTATTGCACAAACAGGTAGCGGTAAAACAGCTGCGTTTGTAATCCCCGCGCTTGAGCGTATCCTGCAGAAAGAAGAACGTGCGAAACCAGGTATGCCGCGTGCGCTTATCCTTGCACCAACCCGCGAGCTTGCTATCCAGATCACTGAAACGGTAAAGGAACTGTCTTCCTGCATGCGCGCCAGCTGCTGCACTATTTATGGCGGTGCCCCATACCGCACGCAGACGCACATCCTGCGCCGCGGTGTTGACATTCTTGTGGCAACTCCTGGCCGCCTCAAGGACCATATGAAGCGTGAAAACATCTTCCTTGATGAAGTTGAATATTTCGTTCTCGATGAAGCTGACCGCATGCTGGATATGGGGTTCATTGATGATGTACGTGATATTGCGAAACAAATCCGTGGCTATCACCAATCTATCATGTTCTCTGCAACCATGAACCCGCGCATCCGCGACCTTGCAGAAACACTTCTGAACGAACCAGTGAATGTTGAAGTTGCCACACAGGCAACCATTGCTGATAATCTTTCACACTCGGTTATGTATGTGCCTGGCCACCAGAAGAAAGACCTTCTTCTACACATGCTGGAAACCAAACAGCCTCATAAATCACTCGTATTTGTTCGCACTAAAAAAGATGCTGAAGAATATTGTGAATTCCTCAAAGAAGAAGGGTTCACAGCTGATACACTCCATGGTGATAAGGTTCAGAAAATCCGCCAGCGCACCATCCGTGATTTTAAAGCAGATAAGTTTGATTTCCTTGTGGCAACAGATGTTGCAGCACGTGGGCTTGATGTGAAAGATATCACGCACGTTTTCAACATTGATGTACCGGTTGATCCTGAGAGTTATGTACACCGTATTGGCCGTACCGCTCGCGGCGGTGCCCACGGCGAAGCTTATACATTCTGTGGCAAGAATGACATGGGTAAACTGCGTGCCGTTGAAGCTCTTATTAAAATGGAAATCTGGGTTGATGCAGATCACCCATACCCACTGACTTTCAACAAATCTAAAACCAAACGCGGTGATTTCCTCAAATCACGCGGTAAAGGCAAACCGGGTGATCGCAGAGGCCGCAGTGATAACCGTGGTGACCGTGGCGGCAGAAACGATCGCCCACGTCGTGATCGGGATGATCGCCCTCAACGCCGAGATAGAGATGAGTTCTCAGCTCGCGGTGAACGTAATAGCCGTCCAAACCGTGATGAACGCCCTCGTCGCGATAGAGACGATCGCCGTCCACAGCGTAGAGACCGTGAAGACTATAATGCGCGCAGTGACCGTAATGAATGGTCAGACCGCCCTCGCCGCGATAGAGACGACCGTCCACAACGCAGAGAACGTGGTGACTATAGCGCACGCAGCGACCGCAACGATTGGTCAGACCGTCCACGCCGTGACAGAGATGATCGTCCTCAACGCAGAGATCGGGATGACCGTCCGCAACGCGACAATTGGAAAAGCGAAAAACCACGTCGCGAACGGGAAGATCGCCCACAGCGTCGCAATCGTGATGAACGTAAAGAACGTGGCAGCTGGGATGAAAAACCAGCCTTCCGTAAAGCACGGGATGACCGTGACGAACGTAAACCACGCGGTGAAAGAACAGAGCGTTCTGAACGCCCAAATCGCAGCGAGACGCCTGAAGTTAAGAAAGACAAGAATTTCGGCAAGCCAAACAGCAAAGCGAAAGCAAAGGTTAAAGGTGGTAAACGCCCTGCAGTTGCCGCACGTAAGGCCGCAAAGAAAGCAGCAGCGATGAAAAGCAGCACACCACGCCGCGGCGCTGCAAGAAACGCTGGCGGTAATCAACCGCTGCGCCGTCGTGGATAATAATCCTAAGTTTACCTAAGGTTTATTGCCTAAACGAATAACATGCCTAGTATGATGTTCATGAAACATCTGCTAGGCATTTTTATATCTTCGTCCATCGTGGCTGGCGCCGCGCTGGCCTCCGATTCCATTATCTATGAAACAGAGAAGGCTTTTGACCGCAGTCAGGCTCTTAGGGGCGAAGGCGTTGCGGCATTTCGCACGGGTAATGTGGAACTTGCACTGGAAAAACTTCAAGCGGCGCTTAAAGAGCGGCCAAATCACCCGGTTCTTCTTAACTATCTTGCATATATTGGTGCACAGCAAAGCGATGAGGCCTTAACAAAACAAGCAGCAGAAGGCTTTTTAAAAGTTGGGCTACAGCCACCAGCAAACATTCTTGGCGCTATGGCAGAACGAACACCAGATAACAAAGCCCTGTATGATAAACTGAAGCAGTCCGGGGCCTCAAAAGGCAAGCCAGAAATTGCTTTTACCGTTGGTACTGAAGCTGGTTTGGTTGAAGGTGTGGCGATCAAAGATGCCTCAACTGCTTTCCTGTCTACTGTGGCAACTGGCACCATCTTTAAAAAGGAAAATGATACGCTCATTCCTTTCTTTAAAGCGACGGAGTTAGGAGCCAGAAATTTCTTTGGTATTGCGTACAGTAAAAACACCGATAGCCTGTTTGCAACATACGCTACTCTTGATAATTACGAATGCGGAACAAATTGCCCTACTGGGGTAATTGAGCTTGATGCCACCACTGGCAAGCTACGCAGAAATGCCTTTATAGATTCAAATAAGAAACAGCCACACCAAATTGCAGATATCGTCATAGGGCCTGATGATGAGGTTCTTTTAAGCGATGCCCAAGGTAAAGCAGTTTATAAGTTGAAAGACGACAAGCTTGACGAGATAGAAGCCCTCCCAACCAGTATGAGCCCACAAGGTATTGTGAAACTGGGTAATGGTGACATTCTTGTTGCAGATTATGGCCGGGGTATCTGGCTTCTGAAAAATGGTAAAAAGCAATTACTCGGCACACCTGATAATTTGATGCTGATTGGCCTTGATGGTCTGTATCTTAAGAATGGTAAACTGATTGCGATCCAAAACGGTACCAACCCAAACCGCATTTTATCACTCACTCTTGCAAATGATCTTAGCCATATCAAAAGCTATGAAATTATGGTGCAAGGATCAGAGGTCATGACGGAGCCCACATTAGGTACATTCTACAAAGATAGCTTCTATTTCGTCGGTAACAGCCAATGGGCCAAATACCCGAACGGACACAATATCAAAGAAGGTATGCAACAAGAACCAACGAACATCGCCAAGATTAGATATTAATTTGCAACAACATAAAAAGTTGTGCCGCGCAATATGTGTGAATATTCGGCGATATTGATAGGGTAACCTATACGAAAAAAGAAGGGGGAGTATGTTTCAACCCACATGCTTTCCCCTGTGGGCATTTTAACCTGAATACGCCGAAGCCCATTACTGTCTTCTACATCTTCAAGAGCTATTACCTCAGCTTTAACGGTTACAACAAGTTTAGGCGGCAGGTTATAGAAATAAAAATAGGCGAGAACCCCCAGAAACACAGCAAAACCGATAATCCTCAGCACTAGCCCCTCTCCCTCCACTCACTCTCAAAAGCTTGTGTAATACAATATTTGCTTTCCTTGAAGCTTCTGGGTTAACTGAAACGGGAGGACGAGTCATTGAATAAAATCGTGAAATCAATACTTAAGCTAAGCGCCTTTGCGGTAGTAGGTGCTGTTATCGGAGCAAGTGCCGCCGCCTTTGCTGATTTCCAAATGCCTGATCTGGGATTAAGTAAAACGGTTACAGTTATTTCCTTAATTCTGGCGATACCAATTGGTTTATTCACCTCTATTTTGTTTCACGAACTCGGCCATATGCTTTTTGGTGTGCTGGCTGGAATGAAAGCTCATGCATTTATCGTAGGCCCCTTTCAGTGGACCTTCGAAGACAACAGACGCCTACCATCATTTGAGTTAACAGCAAGCTTCAATGGCGGCATGGCGCTCTGCAAACCGTCCAGCCCTGATGCACCTGCCCGAGAATTTACACTGTTGATCATCGGCGGACCTGTTGCCTCTTTCCTGTTAACCGGGGTTTGCATATTGGCTCTTCCTTATACAGATCCGGTCACAACGATATTCCTTGGTATGACCGCTGGTATTTCGTTCTTTCTCGGAACCGTGAATCTTTACCCGCAAACCATCGGCAACCTTCATACAGATGGGGGCAGGCTTTTAATCAACCTCAAAGGCGGAAAGAAAGCTGCGGAAATGAACGCTCAAGTCCAGATGTCCAGCTATCTGTTTACGCCGGGGTCACCAAAGGATTGGCCTGAAACACTCATTAAAACATTACAAAACGCAGAAGAACACAGCCCTGAATGGTTGGCCGGGCAATATTATGGTTATACTTTATCGGTACTTAACCAAAATTGGAAAGAGGCGCGCACGTATCTGGACAAACTTTTGGAAAAAATAGAGGACAGGCCAGCCTACGAACAGGTTTCTTACCAACAAGAAGAGGGGCTTTTTCTTGCCATCAGTACATTCGATTTTGAAGCGGCAAAGGCGAAACTGAATCTGAGAGAGAAAACACTTTTCACATCAAAGCATACCAAAGAAATCTATCATGCTATTCACTACGTTGCAGATGCTAATTATGAAGATGCTCTATTAAGCCTGCAAAAAGCTGAAGATTTAATTCCTCAAGGCCACTTTAAAGGTTTGAGGGAGCTTTCTGAAATAGAGATTAAGATTATTAGAGGGTATATTGAAGAACAACGAAAAGCTGCTTAGCTAAGTTCTTCCAGCGCCCACCGGGCTGCATCCACCACTTCTTCCGCATCATCCGCCAAGAGCGTTCTAACTTGAGGCAAATATGCTTTATTTGCGCTATTTCCAATGGCGTAAAGCACGTTGCGTACAAACCTGTCCCGCCCAATACGCTTAATTGGGCTGCCGGAAAACACTTCCCTGAATGATTTGTCGTCTAAGCCAACTAAATCACCTAATTCGGGGGCATTAAGTTCCACACGAGCATGGAAAGCTGCTTCAGAAGAAGCTTGGGCAAACTTATTCCAGGGGCATGCAGCCAAACAATCATCACAGCCATAAATGCGGTTGCCCATCGGTTTGCGAAATTCTTCCGGAATGGGCCCTTTATGCTCAATCGTCAGGTAACTGATACAGCGGGCGGCATCCAGTTCATAAGGTTGCGGGAAAGCATCTGTCGGGCATGCAGCAATGCAGGCAGAACAACTACCGCACTGATCCCTGTGAGGGTTATCTGCCGGCAATTCCATATCCGTGTAGATAGCACCAAGGAACACCCAGCTACCAAATTCTGGCGATACCATGTTAGTATGCTTACCCTGCCAGCCAAGGCCCGCAGCAGCCGCAAGCGGCTTTTCCGGCACCGGGGCTGTATCCACAAACACTTTTAAATCACAGTTAAATTCTGGCACAATCCAACGGGCAAAGGCCTTAAGCCGCTTCTTTACCAGATCATGATAGTCCTTACCGCGCGCATAAACAGAAATATTTGCGCGATCTTTTTTGTCCAAAAGTAAACGCGGGTCATCTTTTGGTCCATAATTGACCGACAACATAATGACCGATTTAGCTTCTGGCCACAGATTTTGCGGATGCTCACGTTGATGCATACGTTCAGCCATCCACTCCATGGAAGCATAACGTTTCAGTTCAACAAATTTTCTAAAGCCTGCAATAATTTGCTCAGAAGTAGCTGCTTCCGTGATCCCGAATTGATCAAAGCCGAGCTCAAATGCTTTTGCTTCAAGCCGCTGGCGGATATCTGCATCCGCCGACATATCAGAAATCCAGTTCGGAATAATGCTCAGCAGGTGCTAAGCCATTGATTTTGTCAGATAAAAGCGACCGTACAGACCGGCGGCACTTCACGCGCATATACCATTCTTTTACCTGCGGCCATTCCTGCCAATAGATATTACCAAAATAATCCGCCACAGAGATATGCGCCGCTGCTGCCGCATCCGCCATGGTGAACTGGCTACCGGCTAGATAATGCCTACGCTCCACAAGAAACGAAACATATTTCAGGTGGGTTTTGAGGTTATGGGCCGCACAGCGAATTGCCTGCGAATCCGGCTCGCCCATACCAAAGAAACGCTTATAGAGCTTTTCCTGCACCAAATGGCGCGTCACTTCAGAACCAAGCTTGGTATGAAACCAACCCACAAGCCGCCGGGTTTCATAGCGTTCATCAGCATCACCAAACAGCATTGGTGGTTCAGGTACGATTTCTTCAAGGAATTCAGCGATTGCCATTACGCCTGAATAAGCTTTGCCATCATCCATCACCAGAACCGGAACTTCACCGGCGGGGTTAAGCGCCAAAAACTGGGGCCTGCGCTCCCACTCTTTTTCAATGCGCAACGTGAAATCAATGCGCTTTTCACTAAGAAGCACACGAACAAAACGGGCGGCAGGACTGAGCCAGTGATGATAAAGTACGGGCATAATCGGTATTTGTAATCAGTATGGATTAATAGAAACTAAAAGCAGTTTAGAACTAAAAATTCCAAAAGGAAATATCTAGTCGCCTGCTTTTGTTCTTAGCCCTATAAATACTAAAAATAAAGCCCAGAAAATATGGAAAAGCCCGGAAAAACCGGGCTTCACACATTTATGCGATATTTGCCTCAGCGGCGCTATCATCCGTTACCGGATGATCAAGCTTATCAATCATTTCCTTTGGCACCACCTGCCAGAAGTTTTGGAGCTTCGTTTCCCAGTTTGAAAGGATAGTTGCCCCCCAGCGGGAATGGGTCTCGCGGGTATGTTCTTCAATGGCAGCCTTGAGATCAGCTTCCCAATGAGCTGAAGACAAACGGTTATAAAGAAGGCTTTCGGTATTAATGTGTTCTTCAAATTTACCATCTTCATCATAAACAAAAGCCATACCACCCGTCATTCCGGCACCGAAATTATCCCCAACAGCACCAAGGATGATGGCTTTACCGCCTGTCATATATTCACAGCCGTTCGCCCCGCAGCCTTCAACTACCACAGTTGCGCCAGAATTGCGCACAGCGAAACGCTCACCCGCCTGGCCTGCTGCAAACAGCTTTCCTGACGTAGCACCATAAAGAACCGTGTTACCGATGATGGTATTAGATTGCGAATTAAATGATGCCCGATTTGACGGCCGTACAACAATAGTACCGCCAGAAAGACCTTTACCCACATAATCATTGGCATCACCCGCCACCTCAATCTTAAGGCCCTGCACCGCAAACGCCCCAAGGGACTGCCCAGCAGAACCGCGCAAACGCACGGTCACATGATCAGGCTTCAAGCCTGTCATACCAAAATGCTGGGTGATCTCGCTTGAGAAACGGGTTCCAATAGCCCTCAGCGTATTCTGTACACTGTAGGTAAGCTGCATCTTCTCACCTTTGCTGAATACAGCTTTCGCATCCTCAAGCATCTGCGCATCAAGCGTATCCGGCACTTCATTGCGGCCTTCAAGGGTACAGATGCTTTGGTGGTTCCTGCCACCTACCTGCACAAGGAGCGGGTTCAAATCCAGATCATCAAGGTGATCCGCACCGCGACTTACCTGATGAAGAAGATCCGTACGGCCAATGATATCATCCAGCTTCTCGACGCCAAGTTCAGCGAGAATTTCTCGGGTTTCCTCGGCAATAAAGCTGAAGAGATTCACTACTTTCTCTGGCGTGCCATCAAATTTGGCACGCAGCTTTTCATCTTGCGTACACACGCCAACCGGGCAGGTGTTTGAATGGCACTGACGCACCATAATACAGCCCATTGCAACGAGCGAAGCCGTGCCTACACCGTATTCTTCAGCGCCCAGCATCGCGGCTATCACAACATCACGGCCGGTTTTAATTCCGCCGTCTGTGCGGAGCTTCACCCGGTGACGCAGTCCATTCAGTGTCAGAACCTGGTTAACCTCTGCAAGGCCAATTTCCCAAGGGGTGCCAGCATATTTAATACTGGTTTGCGGGCTTGCACCTGTGCCGCCGTTATGGCCCGAAATCAGGATGACATCCGCATGCGCTTTCGCAACACCCGCTGCGATCGTACCAATCCCCGCGGAAGACACCAGCTTCACACACACCTGAGCGCGCGGGTTGATCTGCTTCAAATCATAAATCAGCTGTGCCAGATCTTCGATGGAATAAATATCGTGGTGTGGCGGCGGTGAAATAAGCGTTACGCCCGGTGTTGAATGCCGTAGTTTCGCAATCATCTCGGTTACTTTAAAGCCAGGCAACTGCCCGCCCTCACCGGGTTTTGCACCTTGCGCCACTTTAATTTCAAGCTCTTCACAGGCGTTCAGATACTCAGCCGTTACACCAAAACGACCAGAAGCAATCTGCTTAATCGGGCTGTTGGCGTTATCACCATTTTCATAAGGCGTATAACGTTTGCTATCCTCTCCGCCTTCACCAGAAACAGACTTGGCACCAATACGGTTCATCGCAATGGCCAGCGTTTCGTGTGCTTCCACTGAAAGCGCCCCAAGTGACATACCCGGCGTGATAAAACGTTTCCTGATCTGGGTGATCGATTCCACGGTATCAAGCGCTGTACCTTCCTCTGGCCTGCGGAAATCAAGGAGATCACGCAAGTTCACAGGCGGCATTGCTGCAAGACCCTTGGAATAGGTCAGATACTTGGAATAATTGTCTGACCCCACCGCGCTCTGAAGTAAGTGAATAAGCTGGCCATCATGGCTGTGCACTTCTTCACCACGGCGGAAGCGGTAGAGGCCACCAATTGGCAGAACCTGTTTGCTGCTTTCAAAGGCTTTCGCATGTTGTTCCAGCACTTTCTGCTGAACACCCACAAGACCAATCCCAGAGATTTTGGTTGGCATACCCGGGAAAAACTCTGCCACCAAAGAGCGAGACAGCCCTAGCGCCTCAAAGTTATTGCCGCCACGATAGCTGGAGATAATGGAAATGCCCATCTTAGACATGATCTTTAGAAGGCCTTGATCAATAGCTTCTGTAGCGCGCACCACACATTCAGTGAGATCATAATCACCAAACAGCCCCTTTGCCTGCCGTTCGGCAATCATATCCTGCGCAAGGTAAGCATTTACAGTGGTCGCGCCTGCACCAATAAGCACAGCAAAATAATGCGGATCAAGACACTCAGACGAGCGAACATTCAAACTTGTAAAGGTTCTAAGCCCTTCACCAACCAGATAAGTATGAAGGCCACCTGTCGCAAGAATCATCGGCACAGGTGCACGTTCCGCACTGATGTTTTCATCGGTCAGGAACAAATGGCCCCTGCCTTCGCGCACTGCATCTTCTGCTTCACGGCGAATACGGTTCAGCGCTTCACGTAGCGCCCCCTGCCCACCGTTTACATCAAACGTACAGTCGATTACCTCAGCTTCATCACCAAAGTGAGAAATAAGTGTTTTCCATTCCCGGTTTGAAACCACAGGACTATCAAGCACAATAGCGCCTGCCTGCGTATGGCCTTCATCAAGCACGTTCGCAAAGTTACCGAAACGGGTTTTAAGGCTCATCACCCGGCTTTCACGCAAACTATCAATCGGCGGGTTAGTTACCTGTGAGAAATTCTGGCGGAAATAATGTGAAAGGTTCCGGTACTGGCTTGAAAGAACCGCAAGCGGGGTATCATCCCCCATTGAACCAATAGCTTCCTTGGCTGTCATCACCTGCGGCTGAAGGATCAGCTCAAGATCTTCATGGGTGAAGCCAGCAGCAATTTGCCTGCGGCGCAGGTCTTCCCCCTCATAAGACGGGAATTCTTCACCCCGGTAGCCCGGCAGATCATCAATCCCCCGAAGATCATTTACCCAATCCTCAAACGGCTGTGATGCGGCAAGCTCATCCTTAACCTCACCGTCGTGGTAGAACTTACCTTCCTGAAGATCGAGCGCCACCATCTGTCCTGGGCCAAGGCGGCCTTTCTCTAACACATCATCTTCGTCCACAACAACCATACCGGTTTCTGAACCAACGATAAGGAAGCCATCCTTGGTAACCGTAAAGCGCATTGGGCGTAGGCCATTCCGGTCCACCGCCGCCATAATCCAGCGGCCATCTGTAGCTGCAAGCGCGGCCGGGCCATCCCACGGCTCCATCACACTGTTGGTGTAGGCATACATATCCCGGTGGGCTTTCGGCATGCTTTCCTTGTTGGACCAGGCCTCAGGCACCAGCATAGTTTTTGCCATCGGTGCATTTCGGCCTGCGCGCACCATCACTTCAAACACCGCATCAAGGGCGGCACTATCAGATGCCCCTTTTGGTACCACTGGCTTGATATCTTCAGAACTATCACCAAAAGCGATAGACGCCATCCTGATCTGGTGGCTTTTCATCCAGTTCACATTACCCCGGATGGTATTGATCTCACCATTATGAGCAAGCATACGGAACGGCTGCGCAAGCCACCACTGCGGGAAAGTGTTTGTTGAATAACGCTGGTGATAAATCGCGTAGCTGGAGGTATATTTCTCGTCCTGCAGATCAGGATAGAAAACAGATAACTGCTCCGCGAGAAACAAGCCTTTGTAAATCACATTCCGGCAGGAAAGCGAACACATGTAGAAATCACCTACCTGTGCAGCCACCACCGCACGTTCAATCCGGCGGCGGATGATATAAAGCTCACGCTCAAAAGTTTCATCATCCACGCCTTTAGAATTAGCGATCATGATCTGCTCGATTTCAGGGCGGGTTGCCTCTGCTTTCTCACCGATCACAGAAATATCCACTGGCACCTGACGCCAGCCGTAAATTGTATATCCGAACTTCAGGATTTCTGTTTCTACGATTGTGCGGCACGTTTCCTGCGCAGAAAGATCAACCCTCGGCAAGAAGGCCATGCCAACAGCCAAGCGACCAGCAGATGGCTCATGGCCTGTGGCACGCACATGCTCTTTGAAAAATTCCTGCGGGATTTCAAGCATAATGCCTGCGCCGTCACCGGTTTTACCGTCAGCATCAACCGCACCCCGGTGCCAGATCGCACGAAGCGCTTCAATACCGCGCAATACAACGTCGCGAGAAGCTTTTCCGTCCATCGCGGCAACAAGACCAACTCCACAGCTGCTGCGCTCATCCTCTGGGTTATAAAGCCCGATTGGGCCCGGAACATGTTCATTATAACTATTCATTGTCTGGCCCTCGATTATGCTGCGTCTTGCTGTTTTGCAGTGAGATAGGATTTGATGTTTTCAGCGGCATCACAGCCATCACGGATCGCCCACACCACAAGAGATGCACCGCGCACAATATCGCCAGCCGCGAACACACCCGGCAGGTTGGTCATCATGGATGCATGATCAACGGTTACCGTACCCCAGCGGGTTACCCGCAACTCTGGCGATCCAAAGAGCGCTGGCAGATCTTCAGGCTCAAACCCAAGGGCGAGGATCGCAAGATCACAATCAATATTGAAAGTGCTATCCGGCACAGGCTCAGGTGCTTGTCTGCCTGTGGCATCCGGCGCGCCGAGACGCATACGGTATGCCCGCACAGCTTCAACATTTTCACCGCCAAGGAAAGCTTCAGGGCCGCAAAGCCACTCAAATTCCACACCTTCTTCCTCGGCGTTTTGCACTTCGCGTACACTGCCCGGCATATTTGCGCGGTCACGGCGGTAAAGGCATTTTACTGATTTCGCCCCCTGGCGAACAGCAGTACGCACACAGTCCATCGCCGTATCTCCACCGCCGATAACCACAACATTTTTGCCTTCAGCGTTTAAGGCACCGCTTTCATATTCTGGTACACTGTCACCAAAACCAACTTTGTTGGAGGCTGTAAGATAATCAAGCGCTTCCCGAATATTACCAAGGCCGACACCTGGAGCTTTCAGGCCGCGCGCGCGGTAGACACCGGTGGCGATCAAAAGCGCATCATGTTTCTCGCGAAGTTCAGAAAGCGTTGCTTCCCGGCCAATTTCATAATCGAGATGAAAGGTGATGCCTGATTGCTCTAACCGCCCTGTTCTGCGGCCAACCACATCTTTTTCAAGCTTGAAACCCGGGATACCGTATACCAGCAACCCGCCTGCACGGTCATGCCTGTCATAGATATGTACCTGAAAGCCATCTTTTCTGAGCTCTTCAGCGGCAGCGAGGCCAGCGGGACCAGCACCAATAATGCCGATGCTTTCTTTGCGTTCAGCCGCTGGTGTAATAGGCTTGATCCAACCATTTTCCCACGCGGTATCTGCAATATATTTCTCAACACTGCCGATGGTAACGCTATCAAAATCCTTCTCAATAACGCAGTTACCTTCACAGAGGCGGTCCTGCGGGCAGATACGGCCGCAAATTTCAGGCATATTGTTTGTGCTGGATGCCATTTCGTATGCATCCTCAAGGCGGCCTTCTGCTGTCAGGCGCAACCAATCAGGAATGTTATTCCCTAGCGGACAATGGATATGGCAGAAAGGCACGCCACACTGGGAACAACGGCTCGCCTGTTCTTTCGCGCCTTCCGTATCAAACTCATCATAAATTTCATCAAAATCAGCTTTACGATCACCTGCCGTACGCTTGGTTGGCATTTGCTGGTTAATCGAAACAAATTTTAAAAGGTCGTCGGCCATGATCATCCCTTTTCCTGACAGTCACGAAAGGGCGCTCGGCCATAAGATGGAACATCTTTCAAGGTCGGCTGAAATGGCGCCACAGTTTCGTGAAATAATCGTGCTTACGAATCTATTTGTACGCACTATATGTTCAATTCTTGGAAATATCACTAAAAAAATTGCATTTAGGTCAATGTGACTGACCAATTAAAACCTACATCATTGGTTTCCAACAGCTTGTTAAGGAAAAATTAGGTATTTTTAGTACCGATTTGATACTAAATTGTTCCTCGCGCGAAAAATCAAGGCCTGATATATGTGGTTTTATTCTTTTAATCCTTACTCAGGAGCCTAGCGTGACCGCCCTTCAGCTCTTTATTCTTGCCCTCGTACAAGGCATCACAGAATTCCTGCCGATCAGCTCCTCTGGGCATTTGATTTTAATCCCCGCCCTCACAGGCTGGGCTGATCAGGGTGCAATGATGGATGTGGCTGTGCATGTAGGCACGCTCACCGCTGTGCTTCTCTATTTCAGGCAGGATACAAAGGGCCTTACGCTTGCGGGGCTTGGCAGTATCGGGATCGCCCCCGCCCGCCGTGCTGTTGAAGGCACACTTTACATGAAGTTATTCTGGGGGCTGATTATCGGCACCATTCCAATGGTGATTGTCGGCGGCCTGATGGTAGCCACAGGCGTGAATGATATACTACGCACCGCAGAGGTGATCGCCTTCACTTCTATTTTCTTCGGTATCCTTCTTTATATCGCAGACAAAAAGGGAGCGACTGAGAAAACCATGGAGCGTATGGCCATTAAGCCCGCGCTGATGATTGGTGTTGCACAGGTTTTTGCGCTTATCCCCGGCACCAGCCGCGCTGGTGTTACCATGACAATGGCCCGCTATCTGGGCTTCACTCGGCAGGAAGCAGCTCGCTTTTCCATGCTGCTTTCCATTCCTGCGATTATCGCCTCAGGTGCCGCCACTGCCCTTGATGCGTTTGAAGAAACAAGCAGCCAGCAGTGGGTGGATGCAGGGATTGCCGCAGGTCTCGCATGCCTCACGGCCCTAGCTGCTATCCATTTCCTGATGAAATGGTTAGAGCGTGCCAACATGACCATCTTTGTGGTCTACCGCGTTCTCTTAGGCATTATCCTTTTTGGCCTTATTGGTACGGGATATATCAACTGATCCCTGCCTCGCATAGAGAGTAATCTGAGGCTATCCGTCCTAATTTAAAACTCTATAACCACCTCATGAAATGGCGTGGTATAGCCCGTGTTATATGCAAGCTTCCTGATTCTCAATCATTACAAGCCTTGCTATTTTGCATGATCTGTGTTCTACGCTGCCGAAATGCTGTGTGTAGAAGATTTACATCAGCGGCATAAAATTCTCGACACTGGTCTTAAGATTACTGCCTTGAATAGCCAATTTTGGCACATAATATACTGGCAGTTGATCTACACTAGCTCCCAAAAATAAGCGCCTGAAATGCTATCATGTTGATAGCATAGAATGATTGCAGGCCGATTGAAGAGACTATTTGACCAATTTCCAAGATCTCGGCTTAGCCGACCCTATCCTGAAAGCCGTTAATACAGCAGGATATAGAACACCAACACCAATCCAACGTGATGTTATTCCTGCTATAAATGCTGGCAAGGATGTGATTGGCATTGCCCAAACGGGAACCGGGAAAACTGCGTCCTTTGTTTTGCCTATTCTTAATAAGATAGCGGGTACCAGGAAAAAAATCTGGCCAAAAACATGCGGCGCACTCATTCTCACGCCAACGCGAGAACTGGCACAACAAATTGCCGAAGGTATCAAAACTTATAGCACGTTCATGAAAGTCAGCGCTCCGGTTATTGTTGGTGGTGTCAGCTCTAAACCCCAGATAAAGGCCTGCGCGCGTGGTGTTGATATTATTGTCGCCACCCCTGGTAGATTGCTTGACCTTATAGAAGCGGATGCTATTCGTCTTGATCAAACATTTCAGGTGATCGCAGATGAAGCAGACCAAATGATGGATATGGGTTTTCTGCCCGCCATCCGTAAAATCATGCAGGCGCTCCCGAAAAAACGCCAGACAGTTCTCTTGTCCGCAACCATGCCACCTAAAATTCGCAGCTTGGCAAAAGATTTTATGTATAAGCCAACTGAAATCTCCGTTGCCCCAGCTTCAAAACCAATTGACCGTATTACTCAAACAGTAAAACGTGTTGAAAAAGCTGCAAAGAAAGCCGCGCTTCTGGAAATCCTCTCAGATAAAGATGTCTCGAAAACAGTTGTCTTTACCCGAACGAAACACGGAGCGAACAAACTGGCTGTTTACCTTGATAAAGCGGGATACCCCGCCCTTGCTATACATGGTAACAAAAGCCAGTCTCAGCGGGAAAAAAGTTTGGCAAGCTTCAGAGCTGGAAAAACCAAAATTCTCGTCGCCACTGATATTGCTGCCCGCGGTATTGATATTGATGATGTATCACACGTTGTTAATTTTGAGCTTCCAAATGTTGCAGAATCGTATGTTCACCGTATTGGCCGAACAGCCCGTGCCGGCAGAAACGGCATTGCCATATCCTTCTGTGACCCTTCGGAAATGGAATATCTTCGCGATATTGAAAAGCTAACGGGCCAAAGCCTATTGCCCGGCTCACCGCGTGAAACCCAAAAACGCCGGAAGCCGCGACCATCAGGGAATTCAGGGAAAAAGAAAAATTCGGCGGCCTTACGAAAGGCGCGCGCTAACCAAAAAGGTAAACAGCCCTCTAAACACAAGGCACGCAAAAACCAACAAAAAACGCGAAAACCGGAGGGCGGTATGCCCAACGACGGACTGATGCGCACGCTTGGTAAGAGCAAACCTCAATCGGCTGCTGCTTAGTAATTAGTACCCACATTAGTTTTAAAATAGTTTGTAAAATAAAAGGAAATACAAATGACTACAGGAACAGTTAAATGGTTCAACAGCACTAAAGGCTACGGTTTTATCGCACCTGACGATGGTTCTGCTGACGTGTTTGTTCACATCAGTGCTGTTGAACGTTCTGGCCTACAAGGTCTGAACGAAGGTGATGCAATTGGATTTGAAATCCGCGTTGACGAAGCACGCGGCAAATCTTCTGCTGAAAACCTTCAGCTACAGTAAATGCTATTGGTGAGGCAGCAATGCCTCACCGCTTTTATGATCTACCACTAACTACCCCCCCTGAGCCTTAAACTGAAACATCATATGCTTTAGCTTTACCAGCGGTATTTTTGTCATAGACTGTATTGTACAATCCATCTTTCAGGGACTTTGCTCCACCAAGGGTTAAATATGCCGGCCGGTCTTCTTCTGGCAGCATATCGAGAAGGTCATCCACCTGCGCATTACGGAGATAGGATTTAATCTCCGCTACATCTTGCGTTGGCAAACTTTGTAACAGTCTTTCATAGGCCATCAGGCCGCGTTTTTCATAATATACCCGGTGAGGTCCTTGATACCAGCAATCAAACGCGCGGCGGGCGGCTTCGGGTTCTGGCATACTGTCTATATCGGCAGCGTAGGCACGCGCTAGCTTGCCCCAATCAAGGGACGAGAGTGCCCCCAGCCATGCCGCATCATAACCTGCTTCCTTAAGGCGCCATGAAGCTCGAATTGCTTCCACTTCTGCCATTGCTTCAAGGAAACAGGTAACGCGCACTCTGCTTTCAGCATCCAGCATGATAGGAATTTTACCCTCCACCTGCATAGAATTCAGATAAAGACTGCGTTGATCCTGCCAGAAATGCATCAGTTCATGGAGGAAGTAGTGAGCCTGCTGCACACCGCCATAACGGGCGCTGAAAGTAAACCGTGCCTTCAGTTTCCCCGCAGCCTTGAGCGTATTTAAAGCTTCTGTAGGGTCACCTTCTTTTTTGAGTTTGATGGTATGAGGAATATAGGCACCGCTACGGCCGTAAAAACGGTGTTTGATATCATAACCGCTAGCTTCCAGCTCATCCACAATACGGCTGAAAAAAGCATCTTTCCGCACGAGACCAAACAACCACTTGGTTTTCTCAGTACCCGGCATCAGCACATACTGCATATAATGCTTCAGGCGTGATTTACCGTGAACGCTATAAGATAAGTTTTCTGCGCGTAGCATATCGCCGCCCATCACCTGCATTATTTCATCATGGGGAAAACCGTATGGTTTTAACCCGTTAATGTAAATGCCCAATGCTGGAAACCGGAAGGTTAAGGCGGCACCCATATAATACCGCCTAAATATTTGATGTTTCATGTGAAACGCCAAGGTGTTTTAACCAAAAGCACCTGCTTTCAGGGCAATCAAACCACTAAGCGTAAGGACCAGATCATAGGCTTTTTCGATTTCATCGAAAATCTGGCTATGCACTTTGCCGTACCCCGATGATGCACCTGATTTATAGGTAGATTCTTCACCAAATACATCGTCATCGCTTTGGGGGGGCGCTTCGGGGAAAATCTTCCTCAATTGCTCAAGCGTATCCGGCACTTCAAGGTGCAGCATCTCAACAAGCAGCTCCTCAAGTGAGAAATCAAAGCGCGTACTAAAGCGCGGGATTTCCATCGCCTTCATGAAGATATACTGGATAAGACCAATCCTGATCTGGTGAAATTCAAACAGTTCGCTATCCACACCTTCATCAAGAATAGTGAGGGCTGCATCATCCGTTAGGCAATCCGTAAGCATACCCGCATCCCGGCGAAGATCACGAATACAGGCATCCACCGTATCACTTTCAAAAAGCCCTTCCATAATACCAGACAAGCGGCGGAGCTGTTCCCGCTGTTTCCCAGAGTCCGTTTCATCGCAGCGATCAAGCCAGTAACCGGGGCTAAGGAGTTTGGCATAAGCTTCAATCACCCCCACATCCGAGCGTGCGAGCGCATTGAGCGCCATATTAGTGATCATCTGCAGACGGTTGCTTTCACCGCGAATACGGTTGAATTTATCAGGCGAGAGACCGATGGCCGTGCCGAGCCCTGCGCAGCTGTTCGCCAGGTAACCAAGCTGCTGCAGAACCGCATTATGTGGGATCGCTCTAATTTGCGAGATACGCTCAAGCCGCTGGTGCACCGCACCACCGCTTTGGCGGCGAAGAGACCGCGAACCGGTTGGGAACAAAAGGCTGCGACCAATGCTGTCAATCAGGCGTACATAGCCTTTGTTATCCGTAAGCGTGTTTTGATATTCCACGAGTGTGAGGAAGAAATCCAGTGCCCAGCCCCGCTCTTCATAAAGCTTGTCATCGTCAGCCGAATAACTGTCAAACCGCACTTCAAGAAAATCCGTAAGGGTTGCGAGCGCGGTTTCTTCCGCTAGGAACCAGAGAAAACCTTCACCACCCTGGAAGCTTACTTCATGCTTTTCTGCCTGCTTTAATTCAGACAGCCACTGCCGCACCCGTGGTGGGTGAGTATATAGGAACCGCTTCTTCAGGCTTTCAGGGAATGCACCACGGCCAATAGATTCGCCGTGAGTATCAAAGAACAATAGCTGCACATCACCGAGCCCGCGCTGTTTCCAGAGCCTTACCACCCGCAGTTTGAAGCGCTCAATGGCAAGTGACGCCGCCGGTTGACCGATATAGCGCCCGGAATCAGAGAAACCAAGCTGGATACAGAAACGGCCCTGCTGCTTGATGTAAGCGAGGAAATGCGGGTTATCCAGCACTTCAGCAATCACACGGTCACCACGTTCAAGCCCGATGGCTGTTTCAAAAAGCGGGGAGATTTCAACGTGATCATCCACCCCAAACAGTTTGGCATAATAAAGTGCGGTCAGAAGTGTGAAAGGTGTGTCGGATTCGGCCACCAGCATGCGAATACGGGTTGCCGCATCAAAATGCTTCATAAACTGTGCCGCCAGCATAAACACCCTGCGCGCAGTTGTTTGCTCAGCAGCTAACGTACCGTAGTGGATAGACTGCTCTTCAACGCTATCCAGCTTTTCTGTAACAGCTGCAAGGAAATGGCGGCGCACAGCACTTTGATCAGGCGCGTTAGTCATCTGTAGCTCGTGACCAATAGCATTGTGGAGCTGCTGAGCATTCAAGCGAAAATGGATATGGGAAAGCCCCATGCCCACTGTACGCCATTCTGTATAGAGCGTGGCAGCAGCACGCCACATATCATGCGGCAAATCTGTTTTGAGAAGGTCTTCAAACGCGCTGTTAATCGCATCCTTGGCCTTTTCCTTACGAGACATGTTTTCCACCGCAAGCTGGTTCAGCTTCCCAAGCCCTGTGGGGCTTTCCTTATGGGCTTGCAGCGCTTGTTCGCCCGCTTCGAAGCATTTACGGAGTTCCTGAAAACCTGCAGTTACACGAGCGGCAGCATCAGCACCCTCACCACCATAAGGAAGCGAGCGGCACAAACTGAGGCATTCATCAAGGCCTGCCAGCGCGGAGCGGTAACGGAAAATAAGCCCCAAAGACCAATCAATATCAGTACGGCCATCAAGATCAAACCCAACCCAGCTCGCAACCGTCGCCACCCGTGGGCGCAGGTTTTTATAATCATCCGGGTAAAGTTCAGCGGCGCGATCAAAAACAACTTCATAGAAACGGCGGATAGAACGGCGAATATTTGAAACAGCAACCCGCGCATACTCAAGCTCTTCATAAAGCGTTGGGGAGGTTTGCGGCTGCACGCTATCAAGCGGCATATTTTCAGTGGCTTTTGCCGTATCCCCACCTTTTGCCAGCGCACAGAGATATTTCTCAGCATAAGCCCAGGCATCTGTTGAAAGCGAAAAAGTTGGATGCGCGGTTACTACAAGCCCAGCCACATCATCTTCGATTTTGGCTTTAAAAGCTTCAAAAGGCAGTTTAGCGCCCTTGTCATCCACACCAAGGCCATCAACCAGCGCTTCAAGGCGGGTAATATTTTTATCCGCCACCAGTTCTGTCCATTGGCTGGACATACGCTTTAACCGATCATCGAGGCAGCGACGGCCCCGATCTTTCAAATCTGCAGATAAATCTGCGAGCGTTTTTTCCCCACCAATCAGGCCTGAAGCTAAGCCATACGCTGCTGATAAATGTTGTCTTCTTGTTTCGCCTTTAAGCAAAGTTGCCTGTTCAGCCATGGTCAATTCCTCAACTCAATTGCTGCTAATAAATGATGAACTTTATGGTGGGGCGTATTTGTGTTTTTTTATATGCCGCTCGTATAAATTATGTTGCGCAAAATAGCAAGTATTCAGCAACATAATTTCAAAATACTATCATAAAAATATCATTACAACCATCAAGCAAACGGAATTTGACACTCTTCCCGCCACAGGCCTATAGATGCGCCATGCAGATTTTCGAAGGCATCATATCAGACCGCGGCTCCAAATATGCGGTATCAGGCGCACCGTGCAAAAACGCTGATGAAGCAAAAGCTTTTATCAAACAGCTTTGCCGTAAAAAGAAGTTTGCCAAGGCAACCCATAACACTTGGGGCCTCTTGTCCTCCGGTGAAGGCGCTATCAAGAATGATGACGGTGAAAGCGGTGCGGGCATGATTATTGTGCGTATGCTGGAGCGGGAAGAACTGAAAGATCATATCATTGTAGTAACCCGCTGGTATGGCGGCAAACATTTGGGTGGTGACCGTTTCCGCCATGTGCAGGATGCGGTTCACTATTATATGGCACATGCTTTCAGCTAGACGCTTCCCCAAAAAGCCTGTACCTAGGCGCCATGACTGCTGATTTAGAAATATTCCTCTCGACCGTACCGGGCTTAGAGAATGCGCTCCTTGCTGAAGCTCTGGAAAAAAACTTCACAGATGCTGAAAAGACCAAGGGTGGTGTTACCGTACGTGGCAATTGGCCTGAAGTATGGCGCGCGAACCTGATGATGCGCGGTGCCAGCAAGGTTCTTGTGCGGCTTGGATCTTTCAAAGTTCAGCATCTGGCAAAGCTTGATAAGCAGGCACGCAAATTCCCGTGGGGGGATACATTACGCCCCGATGTGCCTGTACGTGTTGAAGTAAGCACGAAGAAATCCCGTATCTACCACTCTAAAGCTGCTGCAGAGCGGTTGGAGACGGCCATCCGCGAAGAGCTGGGCGCTGAAATTTCAGCTGACGCCGACCTGTGTATCAAAATACGTATTGTAAACGATATCTGTACGATCAGCCTTGATACATCTGGTGAAGGCCTTCACAAGCGCGGCCACAAGGAAGCCGTGAACAAAGCACCTATGCGCGAAAATCTAGCAGCTCTTCTTTTAAGAGAATGCGGCTATGAAGGAACAGAACCTGTTGTTGACCCAATGTGTGGTTCGGGCACATTCGTGATTGAAGCTGCTGAAATTGCAGCAAGCCTTACGCCCGGAAGAACAAGAAACTTTGCCTTTGAGAAGCTGGCAAGCTTCAATCAGGAAGCTTGGGAAGCACTGAAAGCACAAAACAAAGCCGAAGAAACAAACATGCAGTTTTACGGGTTTGACCGGGACTCTGGTGCCGTAAAAATGAGCGCCGCAAACGCCAAACGTGCGGGTGTGGAAAGCTTAACCATCTTCACCAAACAAGCCATTAGTGAACTTACCCCACCGGATGGCCCCAAAGGGCTGGTGATTATAAACCCACCTTACGGGGCGCGTATCGGTGATGTTAAAAAACTGCAGCCGCTCTATGAAACGCTTGGGAAAACCCTGAAAGCCGGTTTCAGAGGCTGGCGTATTGGCCTTGTTACCAACAACGATGATCTCGCCAAAGCGTGTGGCCTGCCTTTCAGGAAAAAGAAAACAGCTTTTTCACATGGCGGCATCCCGGTAAAGCTTTATTCCACGCTACGAATCTGATTTTTTTGCCACAATAAACAGCCCTTTATTTTTAGCGGGTTGCCAATCATAGAGAATCTCAAAGCCCGCAGCCCTCATGCTGGCTCTGAGTTCATCTGCCGAAAAGACTTTCACAAACGGCAACAACCGCAGCGCACGACCAACAGGCAGGATATATTTCATCCACGCCATGAAATCGGCAATACATGCTGTGCTGGTTATAAACACACCGCCAGGCTTTAGGGCAGCATGAGCTTTTGCCATCAGTGCCTCTTTATCCGCCACCAGATGCAAAAGACTAAGCGCTAAAACAGCATCCTTGCTTTCAGACGCCACTTGCAGATCATCAGAATCCAGAACACGAAAATCGATGTTATCTACACCTTCGCTTTCCGCCTTCGAACGCGCGATGCTGATCATGTTTTCCGATATATCCACCGCATCAATATGCTTTACAAAGGGCGCATGTAAAACTGCTGTAGACCCTGTACCGCAACCGATTTCCAGAAGTTCAGATTCAGGTGTGAAATACTCCCGGCTGATTTCCAGCTTTTTTTCGTATGCCGCTTCATCAGCAATAGGTGATTTGGAATATTTCGTTGCTATTCTATTCCAGAAAGATGCGGAATGAGCCATCTATTTCCCCTCTCATGGCAAGCGCGCCTTTAAAACATATGGAGAGGAAAAATCCAGCTACAAGCTAAACCTAGGTATAGTTCTCGTTATCTGTACTAATGAATATGTTCAGCACATATACGGTCAGCATCATCACTGGAAAGCGCCACTTTTAAAAGCCCGCAACCATGCTCTGGGAAGTCAGTGTGTTCTACCTGAAAATATTTACAAGTTTTGCAAGCGCCAAAGGCCTTGCCGCCACGTTTCTCAAGGGTATCTAAAAGCAGCTTTTCAAGCCCTGCTTCTAGTTCAGCAGAAACTGTATCTTGTACCTGTACAAACTGCCGTACAGGGTCTTCCTGAAGCAATTCACCCCCTGCCTCCGTAAGGTTGATATGAATATTTCTTTTGTCCGTTGGGTCTGATGATTTTTCAATCAAACCTTTCCGTTCAAGCGCTGCAAGCGTTTGGGAAACAGTCCCCTTTGTCATGCCCAAATAGGCGGTAACTGCAGAAGGGGAGCGTGAAAACCGGTTCGCACGCCCAAGATAACGCAAGGCTTCCCACTGAGTAGGTTTCAAACCGTGGGTGTGAGCATCATTCTGGAGCACACGCCCAATACGTTCCAAAAGGATAGCAATATTATTCATTTCAATCATGCCACCATAGTATCGACTAAAAACTTTTCTTGCAAGCGGAAGATTTCCTGTGTATATCACATTTGTTTCGAGTCGATACCAATGGAGAAGCCCAATGAAATATCTTGCTCTTACAGCCCTGTTTCTATCGCTTGCTGCCGAGCCTTCCTTTGCCCATGACATCGTGAGCAAGAAAGACAAAAGCAAAAAAGCCGCGTTCGACATCACCAAAGCCTCTGCCACCACTGACGGCAGGCTAGCGACCTTTATGATGGAAGTTGCTGGCACCGCTGGTAGTGAAAAACCAAAAGCAACTGGCCAGCTAAATGGTGCAAAGGTGGAAAGCTACGTTTGGCCAACAAGCCTTGACCCGGCAACCGTTGGGTTTGATCCCAAAAGCGGCATCCTAGCACTCGCTATCACCGCCCACCCTGATTTCGATGACACCCCCCTTTATGATGAAAATCAGGATGGTGACCCTGCAAATGACGGTAAAGACTGGCATTCCCACTGGGTAGTTCTCACCCAGGATAGCAAATGCGGCGCAGGCTTAAAGGTGCGTGATGTATCCCCTGGTGTTGATATGCTCCCCGCTACTGCCCCCATGCTTCCAATCGCGCTTGATAGCCCGGGCATGAGCCCAATCCTTACGGGTAGTACTGCAAAAATCACGGTGCCTGTAAAAGGTAGCGAAGGAATTTCTTTTGATGCTGTAACAGCCGAACTGCAAGTGAACACAAGTACTGATACACCGCTCTTATGCGTAACCGGTGTTCATGATGTAGCGTCTGGCGATTTATCACTGCCCGGCATCGTAATGGCCGAAAAGGAATAACACAGTTCCACTCTTCCTCCTCTCTGCTGGCAAGGTGACATTTCTGATAGTGTATAGACAGCTCTTCTGAATAAACCTCCATATTGAAGGCATTTGATAACAGAGCCCACTTAGCTGATATCAGATGCTATTCAGAAGACGTCACCACCGGTGGAGAGGGGGTTCCCTTGTTGGAGAACCTCAATGAGCAATACACAAAACAGTTTCCCGCAAACGCTTGTAACCACAACACCTGAAGAAGGGTTTAATCTGGCTATCAAGCTTGCCCGTCTTGCTGTGCGTGCCACCCAACCTGACAAGAATAAACTTATGGCACTGAGGCCTGAGTATGCAGAAAATGCGGATAGCTTAATTGCCGCAAGCCACGTGGTTGCTATCCATTTTCAAACCATTGCTCAGGCAAACTGTCACTGGAAATATTGATATGAAAACTGCACCAGAACTCGATGTAACGGAATGGCTCAACACCACGGAGCCGCTAAACCTTCAGAAACTAAGAGGTAAGGTGGTGGTGATTGAAGCCTTTCAGATGCTTTGCCCGGGATGTGTTTCCCATAGCTTGCCTCAGGCCATAAAAATTGCACAACTTTTCCCGCAAAAAGATGTTCAGGTTATCGGCCTGCACACAGTATTTGAACATCACGCTGCACAAGGTAGCCGTGAAGCGCTAGAGGCCTTTATTCACGAATATAAAATCCCTTTCCCTGTGGCAATTGACAGACAAACGGATAAACATCTGCCAGCAACCATGGAAACATACCAAATGCAAGGCACACCGACCTTAATTCTTGTTGATAAGGAAGGCCGCCTAAGAAAACAGAAATTCGGTATGACAAACGATATGCAAATTGGTGCTGAAATTATGTCGCTGATCGGTGAAAACTCTGCCCCTGAACCGGAAACAGAGAACAGCCCACCTCAGGCCGGAACATGCACAGATGAAGGTTGTAGCATCTAAATTACCGTAAATTCCAGAGACGGAGAAATTCGTCTCTGAGCTCCGTTTTATCTCTACTCAACGCCTGAGATGGTATAACTGGGATATCAACGAACAGTGAATAGCTTTTACCTTCGCGATCAGGAAAACGGTGAATAACCTGCCCGTTTTTCACACCAATTTCCCTCTTGGCGAAACCACCATCATCAAGCTCCACCAGAACTTGGTCAAACGGTGTATTATGTCCGTGTGATAACTGGTTTCCCGAGAACTCAAACACATCACCTAACTTCTCAGTAAAACCCATTTTTCCTGTTTTCTTGTCTCCTCTGGATAAAACCAAAGCTACAAGAATTCCTATCGCAAAACTTTGTATCTCTGGAAACTCATCAAACACAAGGTAGAAACAGACTGTAATCACTATAACGATAGCGATATATTTGCCAATAAAGAGCAATATCGATTTTAACTCCCTGAGACGGGATGGGTCATACGCAGTTTGTAGCTTTTCTTTCTCGGTCAATGCCTTCCCCCTTATGCTCATTGCGCTAAAGAAGATGTAGGCACTAGCTATTCAAAATACACCATACATTGCCGTGAGATAGCACAGAGGTTGCCGTCTTCATCGAAAATACGGCCATCTTGCTGGCTATAACCATTTGCCGCTGCCTCTAAGGTGTAATCCAGATACATCCACTCTGATGTTACCTCTTCCGGCGGACGAACAAATTCAAGTGACCATGAAAGAGAGCTTACCCTCACAAGTTTCTTGAAATGAGACAGCATGATAGGTGGCGGCATATCTGCAAGCGCTACGATCCGCTCCTCAGGGTATGCACTCATATCTTCTGTATGCTTTACCCACATGCCGCAGCGACGATCTTCCATACCAGAAAGCGGGATACCACCGCCTGTCCAGTGAATATCAAAATGCTTCAGAAAATTCGGGATACTGCCCATATTTTTGGGCATCAGCGGCACGCTTTCACGAGGCTCTGGTTTAAACTCAGATGCCTGCGGCACAAATTTAGCTTCCCGCGGCAGGCCAAAAGCTGCACTTGCATGAAGATGTATACCGGAATCGTCCGCTACATCAGCTGTCATCTGGGTAACAGATTTACCCTCTCTCAGCACACGCGGCACCACATTTGTGGGCGTGATAGGTGTAGGCCCAACAAAATTTACCAAAAGCGAACGCAAGGATTTGGGGTCTGACAGTTGCTTTTTCATGCCTGTAACCGCCATCGAGGCCACAAGGCCACCAAAGGCGGCCCGCCCCTGCTGCCAGCTCGGAGACAGGTGCGTTGACATATCTTCGTTTGTTTCAATGTCTTTCAAAATTTCCGTCAGCATCCGCTCAGACATGCATATTTCCTCATTTAATCGGTACAAACCCATCGTTTATGGGCCAAATATAAAAGCTCTTCTAGTCAATTATCGTCGGCACCACAATGGTTGTTTAATAATGAAACTAGAATTTGAAAACTTCATGTCAACGCCCCCAGAAAAGAAATTCAAAACATCTCGCCATAAGACCTTTTTTCTGCCACAAGGCCTTGTATAGTATCAGAATAACTGGTTTTCGGAGGCATTATGGCAATTTACATGTATGAAGGCGATCTGCCTGATGGGCTTGATTTTGGCGGATCTGTCGCGATTGACAGCGAAACCATGGGCCTTAACCCGCACCGTGACCGCCTTTGTGTTGTGCAGCTTTCAAGTGGCGACGGCAATGCCCACCTGGTACGCTTTAAGCGCGGTGAATATAATGCACCAAACCTGAAAGCTCTGCTTGAAAACCCTGATGTCCTGAAGATTTTCCATTTCGCCCGCTTTGATGTTGCGGTGATGAAAGCGTATCTGGGCGCTGATACTGCACCGCTTTACTGCACGAAAATCGCCTCCAAACTTGTTCGCACATATACGGACCGCCACGGTCTTAAAGACCTTTGCCGTGAACTGGGTGGCATCACCCTTGATAAACAGCAGCAATCAAGTGATTGGGGTGCAGATGAGATTACGGAAGCGCAGCAGGAATATGCCGCTTCTGATGTGCTATACTTACACAAGATTAAAGAGAAACTGGATATGATGCTGGCACGTGAAGAGCGTACACATCTTGCGGAGGCCGCCTTCCAGTTCTTGCCTGTCCGCGCTGATATGGACCTGCGCGGTTATGAATATATGGATATATTCTCCCACTAGGATGATGCAATGGTAAAGCCAACCGCAGATCATTATCATAGCACCGAAGAAGCCCGCGCTGTTGCGCGCGATGCCCTGCGCCCTATGGCGCGTCAGGCAACCAGCCCTCTGTGGGATAAATTTATCCGCACTATGCAGTTAGTACTACCTGTAACTGCTGCCGTCCTAGGTACCGTTACAATACTTTGGCCTTATCTAAATGATAATGAGGTGAGCTTTACCCTTTCCACAGAAGATGTAGCCAAAGGTGATAGCACTATCCGTATGATGAAAATGCGGTATGTGGGCACAGATGCCGTAAATCAATTGTTTGAAGTTGAAGCAGCTTCAGGCCAGCAAGATAGCCCAACAGCACCGCGGATCAGCCTTTCTGATATCAAGGCCAAAATGACCCTGGAGGAAACAGGCCCTGCCACGGTTACAGCCCGAACAGGTATCTACCGCACCAAAGAAAGTACTCTTTCCCTGGTGGGCGGCGTTAATCTGATAACCGGCAACGGCTTTACCCTTAATATGGCTGGCGCTGAAATTGATCTTAAAACCCATATTGCCGTAGGCCAAGGGTCTATTACCGGACAATCAGACCTTGGTACCTTAGAAGCAGCCCGAATGGAAATTTTCGCCGACGAACGCGAAGGTATTTTTGATGGCGGCGTAAAAATGCATATTGTACCAAAGCGTCCCACAAGTAACAAAACCACTGCCGAAAAATAGCCTAAGAAGATTGATAGCAAGGACCCTATTGATGCAAAAACTAATATCGATTTCACTGATACTCTGGGCAGCGCTAACATTCGCGACAGACGCACAGGCGCAATCAGCACTAAAAGACCATGACACGTATCAACCACTTGATGTCACTGCTGAACGGCTTGAGCTTCGCCAAAATCCGAGTCGTGCTGTTTATATCGGTGCGGTAAAGGTTATACAGGGTAACCTGACCATGACAGCTGATACATTATCTATATTTTATGCTGGGAACAAAGATTCAAAAGAAGACCCAACAATTCATCGTTTTGATGCACAAGGAAAAGTATCTTTTGTTTCCCCTACAGAATCACTCTCGGGTAATTGGGCAGTTTATGATGTAAGCGAAAACCTAATAACTTTAGGGGGCGATGTCGTTCTTACACAGAATAATAATGTGCTGCGCGGCGAACGGCTTGAATTTGACCTGGTATCAGGACTTGCAAAACTTGATGGGCAGGTGCGCGGCAAAACAGATGGCCGAGTAAGAGGCCGCTTCAGTATTCCTGATAAAGATAAATAAGCTAAATAGCTGATATATAAAGGGGCATAACCTTCACCTAAAACCCTGTGCCCCTTTTACTCCTTACAGTCTTCACACTATCGCCTCACAAAAAATATCCTCTTTTTTAATGGAACATTGAGCTTGTTCATGATTTATTGATAAAGCTCATGCATAAAATGAGCCAACCGAACTTTGCCGTGGTACAGCAAAGTCGGACCTAAAGGAGTTGGGGTTTATAATGAATGTAAATAGTAACAGCGCGAATGATGGCCACATGGGCCTGCAGGTACGCGGGATTGCCAAATCTTATAATGGCCGCCCGATCCTGCGCGATGTCTCCCTCTCCGTGAATCAGGGAGAGGTGGTTGGCCTCTTGGGGCCAAACGGTGCTGGTAAAACAACATGTTTTTACTCAATCACTGGCCTGATCGCCCCTGATCAAGGCCGTATTGAGCTGGATGGTGATGATATCACACACCTCCCCATGTATCGCCGTGCGCGCCTGGGTATCGGATACCTGCCGCAGGAAACGTCTATTTTCCGAGGCATGACAGTTTCCGAAAATATTGAAGCTGTGCTTGAGGTAGTGGAAACAGACCGCGCGAAGCGCGACGCCATGCTCAATGAGCTACTTGAAGAATTTTCTATCACACACTTAAGGAATACACCGGCGCTGGCCCTTTCCGGTGGTGAGCGCCGCCGCTGTGAGATCGCTCGTGCCCTTGCAGCACGCCCAAATTTCATCTTGCTTGATGAGCCATTTGCAGGGATTGATCCAATCGCCATCGCGGATATTCGTGATCTTACCAAACACCTGAAAGACAGGGATATTGGTGTATTAATCACAGACCACAATGTGCGTGAAACCCTCGACATTATTGACCGTGCCAGCATTATTTATGATGGCCATGTGCTCTTTGAAGGCACACCAGATGAAGTACTGGTGAATGAAGATGTACGCCGTGTGTATCTTGGCGACAGCTTCAGCTTGTAAGGAGTATCTGCGCAGATGGCCTTAACCCCAAGATTAGATTTAAGACAAAGCCAGCAACTGGTAATGACGCCGCAATTGCAGCAGGCGATCAAACTGTTGCAGCTGTCTAACTTGGAGTTAACAGATTATGTCACTACAGAGGTTGAGCGTAATCCACTTCTCGAAATGGGTGAAGCCACACCGGAAGGAGCTGACAATCAGTCTGGTGGTGAACAAGGCGGTACAGCAACTGGTGATGACCTGAGAGAGAGTGGTGGTGGTGACACACCTGTTGACGAAGGGTTAATCGCCGCTGATACCAGCATGAACACAGCGCTCGACACCAGCAGCACATCAGATAGTGCGCTTGATACCAATATGGAAACCAACATCTATAACAATGATGCGGTTTCTGACCGGGTTTCCAGCACACCTGAGGGCGGTGCCGGCAGCTTAAGCTATGATGGCGGTGGTGCTGTTAAAGGCGGCGGCGGCATGATGGACGAGCGCAGCCTTGATCAAACCCTCGAAGGTGAAGAAAATCTCCATGATTTTCTGATGCGCCAAATGGCTGTTCTATACTCAGAACCTGCAGACCGCTTAATTGCCACCCATCTGGTAGACCTTGTGGACGAAGCTGGTTATGTGGATCAAGAAGCGGTTCTTGATGTGGGGGAACGCCTGGGCGTTGAAGATGACGACGTCCTTAAAGTGCTTGGTGGCCTTCAAACCCTAGAACCATCTGGAGTGTTTGCGCGAGGGCTAGCAGAATGTCTCGCTATCCAGCTTAAAGAATTAGACCGATACGATCCTGCCATGCAGGCGCTCGTTGAAAACCTTGATCTGCTTGCCAAAAGGGATATGGCGGCTATTAAACGCCTGTGCGGTGTTGATCAGGATGATATCGCAGATATGATCCGGGAAATCCGTGCACTAAACCCGAAACCCGGCCTCGCTTACGGCGGCGTTAACGTACAACCTGTTGTACCAGATATTTTCATCCGCAAAAGCCGTGCTGGCACATGGGTGGTGGAACTGAACAGTGACACACTCCCAAAAGTTCTGGTGAACTCACAGTATGTTAGTGAGCTTAAAGAAGTGGGCGGCAACAAAGAAGCAAAGGCTTTTGTTTCAGATTGCCTTGCAGACGCTAACTGGCTTGTGAAAGCGCTTGATCAACGTGCTCGTACAATTCTTAAGGTGGCAACTGCGCTTGTTAAAAAGCAGGAAATGTTCTTTGAATTAGGTGTGCGGTTCCTGAAACCGCTTACCCTTAAAGATATCGCAGAAGAAATTGATATGCACGAATCAACCGTATCTCGTGTCACCAATAACAAGTTCATGTCCTGCCCTCGCGGCATGTTTGAATTGAAGTATTTCTTCACCTCTTCTATTTCCTCCGCAGATGGCGGGGATGCCCATTCAGCGGAATCAGTGAAGTTCCGCCTGAAGGAAATCATTGATGCGGAAGACCCCAAGAAAATTCTGTCTGACGATAAGCTGGTAGCGCTTATGAAAGCAGAAGGCGTGGATATCGCCCGCCGAACGGTTGCCAAATACCGTGAAGCCATGAAGATCCCGTCTTCAGTTCAGCGCCGCCGCCTGAAGAACATGGCATCTTAGGCTTCCCTGAGTCGTTTCAATTTTTGTAATTTTCCACAATTTTTTCTCGAATAAAAAAACGTTTAATTACAAAATTTTGACATAAATCAACGTTTGTTAACCATACTATAACCATATTCTGTGGTAGGCTGTTTTTGTAGCCGCAATGGCTACAGCCTCAGCGCCTAACGCCCCTTCTGGGATAAGGCGTATCCATAGGCGCTGTATAACAGGGTCGCAATGGCCCTGCTAGCTAGATGGCAATCCCGAATTGCCCAAAAACGCTAAGAAAGGAAGTATTGCTCTTATGGAAATTAATGTAACCGGACGGAAAATGAATGTTGGTGAATCTCTAACAGAACACGTTGAATCCCGCCTGGAAAGTATTGCTGACAAATATTTCAGCAGAACCATAGATGCAACAATCACTTTTATAAAAGAAGGACACCTCTGTCGCGCAGACATATCGTTTCATGCCAACCAAGGGATCAATTTTCAAAGCCGCGGGGAGGCGGAAGATCCATATGTTGCTTTCGAAGAAGCAGCAGAAAAAGTAGAAAAACAGTTGCGCAGATACAAACGACGCCTTAAGAACCACCACAAACAAGCTAGGCACGATGCCGCCATGGAACTGGCACATGATTTGGTAATCGCGCCTGAAACGGACGAAGGTGATAGCGCACAAGCAAGCGCTGAAACTGATCAGCCGATCATTATTGCTGAAAATCGGAGAGAAATTCCGAACGTGAGCGTAGGAGACGCAGCAATGTTAATGGATCTGGCAGACGCAAACGCATTTATGTTCAGAAACACCAAAAGCGACACACTTGAGGTCGTTTATCGCCGTGGTGATGGAAATATTGGGTGGATTAGCCCAAGCGGTTCATAAGAACCGTTAAACAGTCAGATAGGAGCGTCCGAGCCTTGTGATAAATCAGGGCTCGGCATTAAAAGGCATGGAACTCAGTGATCTGCTTCAGGCAGACAGCATTCTTGCTGACTTTAAGGCCTCAAGTAAGAAACAGGCTATTCAGTCTTTATCTCGTATGATCGCAGAACAAGCAGGCGTGGACCCTCGCGAGGTGTTCGAACGTACGCTTGAACGAGAAAAACTTGGCAGCACAGGCGTTGGCCGTGGTGTTGCTATTCCGCACGCACGTGTAGACGGCGTGGACGGCATCAAAGGCTTTTTCGCGCGTCTAAGCGCCCCCATTGAATTTGATAGCGTTGATGACCGCCCGGTTGACCTGATGTTTATGTTGCTCGCGCCAGAAGAAGCTGGGGCAGACCACCTTAAGGCGCTCGCTAAGGTTTCCCGTACACTCCGCGATGAAAAAACGTGTGAAAAACTGCGTGCAACAGACGACCCAAGCGCTCTTCTTGCCATGCTTGCAGGCCCACAGGTTTCTGTGGCTTAATATTCCACTTTTCTGAAATATAGACCATCTGGCGGCGCGTTATGACCAATAGCATTACGGTCCTTGGCATCAAGCGCCGCTTTTACATCAGCACGGTTCCATTTACCGCGCCCAACAAGCGCAAGTGTACCCGTGATTGACCGTATCTGGTGATGAAGGAAAGAACGCGCACCTGCAGTTAGATGCACTTCATCACCAACACGCTCTACACCAATATAATCAACTGTTTTAACAGGGCTTTTTGCCTGACAGTGTACATGGCGGAACGTTGTGAAGTCGTGCAGGCCAACAAGTTCCTGAGCAGCATCATGCATGGCTTCCGCATCAAGTGGTGTTTTTACGTGCCACATTAACCCCTTCTGGTGGGTAAGCGGTGCTCTGCGATTTTTGATTTTATAGATATAGTGCCGCTTAAGCGCAGAAAAGCGCGCGTCGAACTCATCATCCACAGCTTCCACTTCAAGCACAGAAACCGGATGTGGTTTCAGGTGATAGTTAAACGCACCCTGCACCTGATCAGCCGTCATATCGCGCGTGATATCAACGTGTGCTACTTGCCCAAGACCGTGTACGCCAGCGTCCGTTCGGCCGGAGCCTGACACAAGAATACGTTCGTCGCCCGGCAAGAATTTGAAAGCTGCATCCTCTAGCACTTGCTGCACAGACATAACATCCGCCTGCCGCTGCCATCCCGCAAAAGGCCTGCCATCATATTCGATTGTAAGCTTGAAGCGCTGCATTAGGTGGCTCCCAAACAAACACCAGCCGCAACCGGGTTGCCGCGAAGGAATGCTTCTGCGTCAGCAGCCCCCTTGCCCGCTTTCTGTACCTTTGTGAGGCGGTAAGCCCCCTCACCACAGCCAATAAGAAGTGTGTCATCCAGCGTTGTACCAGCATCACCTGAAACGTCCGCCACCTCGCCGGCCAACACTTTCACCCGCATACCATTCAGCTCAAAGAATGCACCGGGGAATGGAAACAATCCACGTACCTTACGGTCGATCTCAGTGGCAGAGGCGGTCCAATCAATGCGCGCTTCCGCTTTATCAATTTTATGGGCATAGGTTACGCCCTCTTCTGGCTGTACCTCAATGATTGCCGTACCATCAGCAAGTGAAACAACTGCCTCATTAATAAGGCCTGCCCCCATATCCGCCAACACATCATGAAGGCTTGCCGTGGTATCGCCAGCTCCAATAGCTACCTCATCACGAAGTATTACCGGGCCCGTATCAAGCCCCGCTTCCATCTGCATGATACAAACACCTGTTTTATCATCACCCGCCATAATCGCCCGGTGGATAGGTGCCGCACCGCGCCACCGCGGCAACAAGGATGCATGAACGTTTACACAGCCATGCCTTGGCGCATCAAGCACCGCCTGCGGTAGAATTTGGCCATAGGCCACAACAACAGCTACATCAACGTTGAGCGCAGAAAATTCAGCAATTGCCTCTTCTTTTTTCATAGAAAGCGGCGTACGCACTTCAACGCCCAGTTCTTCTGCAACAGTATGTACAGGGCTTTTACGCTCTTTCTTACCCCGACCAGCTGGTCTCGGCGGTTGGGAATAAACCGCCGCGATTTCGTGACCAGCACCATAAAGTGCTTTCAGTGTTGGCACCGCAAAATCCGGTGTGCCCATAAATACAATCCGCATAGCCGTGCCTTATCTGAAAGAATTAGAGAATAGTTGCGTCTTTAGTCGCTTTACGTACTTTTTTAATAATCATGTTGCGCTTCAGCTTAGAAAGATAATCAATAAAAACCACGCCATTCAGATGATCAATTTCATGCTGTACACACGTAGCCATCAGGCCTGTCATAAGCTCTTCCTGCTCGTTGCCATCATAATCAAGGTATTTCACCTTAACCTCAGCAGGGCGTTCAACTTCTGCATAATGCTCAGGAACAGAAAGACAGCCTTCATTATAGAGATTAAATTCTGGTGATTCCCAAGTAACTTCCGGGTTTACAAGGAAGGTTGGCTGCGGGTTATCTGCATCCCCTTCAGTATCAAGTACGATTACGCGCTTTGGCACAGCTACCTGAATAGCAGCAAGACCAATGCCCGGCGCGGCATACATGGTTTCCAGCATATCATCCATCAAACGGCGCACTTCATCATCAACCCGTTCCATCGGGTCTGACATCTTCTTTAGAAGTGGGTCTGGTACGTTAACAATATCAAGCTTCGCCATGTTACATCCGTTTCAGCATATATAAACTTGATGATTACCTATGGACCGCAGGCCTGAACGTCAAGGATTTTGGCGCTAAAACTCAGAAATTGGGGCATCAAGTTCGTAGAGAGATTTCATATCTTCAATCTCAAGCACCCAGATATCAGGATCAAAACTCCGTTTTTTAGCAACCACTTCAGCAGCACACATATCATTTTCACGCTCAAATTCTTCCGAGAAAACACCAATTTGCCGCCAGATTTTGTTGCCATCAAAATCCATGGATTGTTCAAAAAGCTGCACACCCGCCGCAAAACGGTTCAACTTCAAAATCACGCCTCCGCGCTCTGCATCACCTTTATGAAGAACAAAGGCAGGCATATCAGCTGCAAAGCAGGTACGTACCTGGGCGTCCACCCAGAGGCTGGTTTTAATACGGTTTTCCATAAAAAGGGGTATGGCCTTTACGGTGCTTCTTCGTCAAGCCCCAGAACATGGGCACGGTCTGCAAAAGCTTCCTGAATTTTTGCTGTAGAACAACGGAAAGAAAGCCCCATAGCATTATCCCTGTTCCAACTGACGGTGGCAGGGAATTCACCGCGACCAGAGATATAAAGAGTAAGATCAGTGCCTGTTTGAATTGGAAGGTCAATCCGCACACGTGCGCCGCCTAGAGACAGGTTCCACACCTGACAGGTAATTTCATGGCTATTCAGTCGTACCTTAGCGGGCCACAGCACCGACCGGCGTTGATAGTTGCGGTTGTCTTCGCCACTACCCTCATGGGTAACGTCCTCAATATCAGTCTTGTTCATACCAGGCTGCCAATTCATTCTCTTCACCCGTGTTATACTACACGAATCTAAAATAATTCTCACCAGACAATTCAAATTGTATTTATCCGTCACCCTTGCAAGGTGCTTGTTAAACAGCCGGCAATTGCATAAAATTACGGAAACAGCAAAATAGGCGACCTTATGGCACCTGAGACAGCGAATATCCTTATTGTAGAAGACAGCCCAACACTGGCCCTCACCTACCGGGAATATATGCGGCCACTGGGAACAGGCATTCATCTCGCGGAAACCGGGAAAGAAGCCCTCACGCTTATTGAAGAAACAAATCCAAATATAATACTTCTTGACCTTAAACTTCCAGATATGGACGGTATTGATATCTTGAAGGAAGTAAAAGCACGGGGACTGGCTGCCAGAATTATCGTGATCACAGCCCACGGCTCTGTCACAACAGCTGTTGAAGCCATGCAGGAAGGCGCAGATGATTTCCTTTTAAAACCTTTCACTGCGGAGCGGATCACAACAACCGTCAAAAATGCGCTTGAAATGCACCGATTATCAGGCCTTGTGGAACAGTTTGAAGGCCGGAAAGCCAAAAAGTTTGATAAGTTTATCGGTGAAAGCCCAGCCATGCAGGCTGTTTACCGTATGATTGAAGATAGCGCCCCTTCAAAAGCCAGTGTCTTCATCAACGGCCCTTCGGGAACGGGTAAAGAATTGTGTGCTGAAGCGATCCACCAATTAAGCCCAAGGCACAGCAAACATTTCGTGGCGTTAAACTGTGCCGCGATCCCTGAAAATCTGATTGAAAGCGAGATTTTCGGCCACCTTCGCGGTGCTTTCACGGGCGCTACAGCTGACAGGGAAGGCGCGGCCGTACGGGCTGACGGGGGCACTCTGTTTCTTGATGAAATCTGTGAAATGCCACTCGACCTACAGTCTAAGTTGCTTCGCTTCATCCAAACAGGGCAAGTTGTCCCTGTAGGGAGCAACACACCTATAACTGTCAATGTTCGTTTCGTATGTGCAACAAACAGAAACCCCTGGGATGAAGTGGAAGCTGGACGCTTCAGGGAAGACCTGTTTTACAGGCTTCACGTAGTTCCTATTCATGTCCCTCCACTGAAAGACCGGGGCGAAGACAGCATCGCTATTGCCGAACATCTGTTGAAAACATTCGCAGCAGAAGAACAAAAGCAATTTGAAGGCATTGATACCACTGCCAAAGACATAATCCTCTCTCATGCATGGCCGGGTAATGTACGCGAACTGGGCAATGTTATCCAAAGTGCCGTGGTTTTAAATGACGGAAAAGCCCTTACAGGCGATATGCTTAGCAAGCTAATGGGTCCAGCGCGCCAACAAAAAGCCTCCCCAGCAGGAGAAACCATTCTCCCTGGCGGCAGAAGACAGATTGTAGAAACTCAGCCCGAGCAAGAGGTAGCTTCCACAACATCATCACAAAACTGGATTAATGGTACTATTGAGCCGTTAGCTGTTACTGAGCGGAAGATTATAGAGCGCGCCATTGAACTTTGCAGCGGCAAAGTAAGACAGGCAGCCCATAAACTAGAAGTAAATCCATCCACCCTCTACCGCAAATTGAAAGAGTGGGATACATCTGAAAACTGATGCCTCTTAACTAAAAAAGGCCTTACAAAAGCAAGGCCTTTTTTGAATCTATAATTAGCTTAGTAACTATTTTTTGCTTTTCTTCATTACCTCAAGGGCATGCGCATTACTTGCCGCCAAACCAGCCATATTCACCAAATCAGATGATGAAGATGTCATACGGGCCACCTGAATTGAATGGTTCATGCCAAGTAACAGTGGGCCAATAACCTTAGCATCACCAAGTTCAGAAAGCAGCTTGTAGGCAATGTTCGCAGAGTGAAGCGCTGGCATAATCAAGATATTCGCAGGGCCTGACATGCGCATAAATGGATAAAGCTCTTTCAGATCTTTATTCAGCGCCACATCAGCCTGCATCTCACCGTCATATTCAAAATCAACATCGCGATCATCAAGAATACGTACAGCTTCCTGAAGATGGCTTGTTTTATCAGATGGCGGATTACCGAAGTTAGAGAAAGACAGGAACGCAACTCGTGGGTCATGTCCCATACGGCGTGCAAACCCAGCAGCGCTTTCAGCAATATCAGCGAGATCTTCCGCGCTTGGATTTTCATTCACTGTTGTATCAGCCATAAATACAGTACGGCCTTTGGCTACCACAATGGAAAGACCAAATGGACGCTGCCCTGGAAGCGGATCAACAACACGTTTAATGTTTTTAAGCGCACGCCAATAATGGCGGGTTACACCCGTAAGAACCGCATCCGCATCCCCTGTTGCCACCATACAGGCAGAGAATACGTTCCGGTCCCGCTTGATCATACGCTGGATATCACGAAGCAGGTAACCACGGCGGTTCAAACGCTCATACATATAATCAACGTAGGCCTGCGTGCGGTCTGTATTGCTTGCGTTCTTAATCTCAAAGGCTTTATCGTCCACACCCATCTCACGGAGTTTTTCACGGATTGGTGCTTCATAACCCACAAGAACAGGAATACCGTATCCTGCAGCTTTAAAACCAACGGCTGCGCGCAGAACTTTTTCTTCTTCTGCTTCCGCAAACACCACACGGCGTGGTTCGCGGCGCTTGAGATCTTCAAACATACCGGAAAGCGTGCCAGCTGTCGGATCAAGGCGTGCAGACAGTTCAACTTCATACGCGGCCATATCTTCAATCGGCTTACGAGCAACGCCTGTATCCATTGCAGCTTGTGCCACCGCCATCGGCAGACGGCAGATGAGACGCGGATCAAACGGTGCCGGGATAATATAGTCTGGGCCGTAATGAGGCTGCTCGCCACCATAAGCTGCTGCTACTTCATCAGGCACATCTTCACGAGCCAATTCAGCGAGAGCTTTTGCACAAGCAATTTTCATTTCTTCATTGATGGTGCGTGCACGTACATCAAGAGCACCACGGAAGATATACGGAAAACCAAGAACGTTGTTTACCTGATTTGGATAATCAGAACGGCCTGTTGCCATAATGGCATCTTTACGCACTTCAGCTACTGCTTCCGGTGTAATCTCAGGGTCAGGGTTTGCCATCGCGAAAATAATTGGCTTATCAGCCATGGATTTCACCATATCCTGCGTAATCGCACCCGGGCCAGCGAGACCAAGAACAGCATCAGCGCCCGCGATCGCTTCTTCAAGCGTGCGGTCATCTGTTTCAATAGCGTGGGCTGATTTCCACTGGTTCATACCTTCTTCACGGCCTGAATAAATCACGCCTGTGCGGTCAACCATGGTTACATTTTCATGCGGAAGGCCCATTGCCTTGATCAGCTCAATACAGGCAATACAAGCTGCACCAGCACCAATCGCCACAACCTTAGTATCTTTGATATCGCGACCAGTGATATCAAGCGCATTCAGGAAACCCGCCGCTGTGATAATCGCAGTACCATGCTGATCATCATGGAATACAGGGATATCCATTGCTTCGCGAAGACGCTGCTCAATAATGAAACACGCAGGCGCACCAATATCTTCAAGGTTAATACCGCCGAAGCTAGGGCCAAGCAGTTTCACACAGTTTACAAATTCATCTATGTCTTCACTGTCGACCTCAAGGTCAATCGAATCCACATCAGCGAAACGCTTGAAAAGTACAGACTTTCCTTCCATCACCGGCTTGGATGCCTGCGCACCAAGATTGCCAAGACCAAGAATCGCTGTACCGTTTGAAATCACCGCAACAAGGTTACCCTTGGTGGTATAGTCATAGGCTGTATCAGGGTCTTCTGCGATTGCCTCTACAGGGACTGCCACACCTGGGCTATAAGCAAGCGAGAGGTCTCTCTGCGTTGCCATTGGTTTTGACGGTGTAATCTCTAATTTACCGGGGCGACCAGCCGAGTGAAAGCGAAGCGCTTCAGCATCCGTAAACTTGGATGATTTTGTAGGCATTGGGGATCCTTTGTTCTCTTGTAGCCGTTGGGGCCATATTGCTATAAAAGCAAGCTACTTATATGCCGCATACTATGGCATAAAGCCTATGACAATTGAAATTTAACAAGTTTACCGAAGGTTTTTTATATAATGGCGTCGAGTTCAGTATCCGGAGCAGTAGCAGATATTCAAGAAGAAACATCTGCAAATACTGATAATATATGGACAAAAATGGCCAAAGCTCCGGGCGTTACTCCAATGATGGCGCAGTTTCTTGAGATTAAAGCAGCTTACCCTGATTGCCTTCTTTTTTACAGAATGGGTGATTTTTACGAGCTGTTTTTCGAAGATGCAGAACGCGCTTCAGCGGCGCTTGATATCACACTCACAAAACGCGGTAAGATTGACGGTAATGATATCCCAATGGCAGGCGTACCTGTGCATGCCTCAGAAATATATCTCTCTCGCCTTATTAAAAAATCTTTCAAAGTAGCTGTTTGCGAACAAACCGAAGACCCTGCTGAAGCCAAAAAGCGCGGGTCTAAAGCTGTGGTGCGCCGCGAGGTGGTACGCCTAGTAACCCCTGGCACCATTACGGAAGAAAATCTTCTCAACCCACGGTCAAACAACTATCTGGTGGCTCTTGGCCGCGCGCAGAAAGATATGGCGCTCGCGGTTGCTGAAATGTCTACAGGCGAGTTTTTCGTTTTGCCGACCAAGGCTGGCAGACTTGACGCTGACCTCGCGCGCCTACAACCCGGTGAACTACTCGTACCCAACGACATGATAGCAGACGATACACTCTCTGCTGGCCTGTTTGATTGGCGCAGTATCATCAGCCCAATGGATAAAAGCCGATTTGATAGCGGCTTTGGTAGCCGACGCCTCCAGGAATTGTTTGATGTTTCAACCCTGGATGGTTTCGCGAATTTCACACGCGCGGATCTAGCTGCCGCTGGCGCACTGGTTGATTATCTCGATGATACCCAGAAGGGTAAAATGCCAAGGCTATACCCACCTAAGCGCCTGTCTGCTGATGGCACAATGATGATTGATGCTGCCACACGCCGTAGTCTAGAGCTTGTGCGTACACAAACAGGCGAGACATCCGGAAGCCTTCTTTCAACAGTGGACCGCACAGTTACTGGCGCGGGGGCTCGTCTCCTTGCCAAGCGCCTTTCCGCGCCGCTTACAGACCCTGTTCGCATTAACGAACGGCTGGACTGTGTGGATTATATGCATAAGCGTAGCACACTGCGCCTTGATGTGCGGGATACACTAAAGAACACACCAGATATTGAACGGGCACTGGCAAGGCTTTCTCTAGGCCGCGGCGGACCCCGTGATTTAGCCATGATCCGCGAAGGCCTTAAGGCAGCGAAACTTATTCAGACTTACCTTAGCGGCCCAAGTGGTGCACTGGATGAAGTTCCTGATCTTATTCAGGATGCCCACGAAGATTTGGGTAGCCACAATGACCTTATTGATGAGCTTGCACGCGCCATTGTCGATGAACCACCGCTTATTACCCGCGATGGCGGTTATATCCGCGAAAACTACAGTGAAGCGCTTGATGAATACAGAACACTCAAGGACCATAGCCGCCGATTGATCGCCCAGCTTGAGGCCGAATATCAGCGGCTTACAGGTATCAACAGTCTAAAAATCAAACATAATAATGTGCTCGGCTTCCATGTAGATGTAACCGCAAAAAATGCAGATAAACTGTTACAAGAACCACTAAATGAAACCTTTATTCACCGCCAGACCCTTGCAAATGCGGTACGTTTTTCTACAGCTGAACTTTCAAAGCTAGCAGGCAAAATTTCTGAAGCTGGTGATCGCGCACTTGCGCTTGAAGCTGATATGTTCACGGGTTTAGTCGCTATGATTATGGAGTTGGCTGGCCCAATTTCTATGGCAGCTGATGCTCTCGCAATGCTGGATGTCTCCACAAGTCTTGCAACCCTTGCGGAAGAAGATCGTTATATCCGTCCTGAGGTAGATGACAGCCTTGCTTTTGATGTGATCGGCGCTAGGCACCCGGTTGTAGAAAAAGCTCTAATGGCCGCAGACAGCAAACCATTTGTTGCAAATGACTGTGACTTATCACCCGAACAACGCCTTTGGCTGATTACTGGCCCGAATATGGCTGGTAAATCTACGTTCCTTAGGCAAAACGCGCTTATTGCTGTACTCGCACAAATGGGAAGCTTTGTGCCTGCCGCCAGCGCCCATATTGGTTCCGTGGACAGGCTTTTCAGCCGTGTTGGTGCTTCTGACGACCTGGCTCACGGCAGATCAACCTTTATGGTAGAAATGGTGGAAACTGCCGCGATCCTTAATCAAGCGGGCCCACGCTCACTCGTTATTCTGGATGAAATCGGCCGCGGCACAGCTACTTATGATGGGCTTTCCATCGCTTGGGCCGCTGTTGAAAACCTTCATAACATCAACCAGAGCCGCGCATTATTCGCGACCCACTACCATGAACTGACAGCTCTTAAAGAAACGCTGGAAAGCGTATCTCTCCGGTCAATGAAGGTACGGGAATGGAAGGGTGATGTTGTCTTCCTTCACGAAGTAGCCGCAGGCGCAGCTGACCGGTCATATGGTATTCAGGTTGCCAAACTTGCAGGTTTGCCAACAGCGGTTATTAACCGCGCACGTCAGGTACTTGATCATCTTGAAAACAGCGATAAAGGCGATAAAGCCCAAGGTCTTATTCAAGATCTTCCGCTATTCCATAATGCAACTCTCAACGAACCTACTGCCAGCTACGAGATTGCACCTTCTGAAGTTGAGGAAAAACTCTCGGAAATTAATCCAGATGAACTCTCGCCAAAAGAAGCGCTTGAAATAGTTTATAATCTGAAGGACCTTTTACCGAACCCTTAAGAAGAAGACCTTGTAATGAGCAAAATCCGCAATAGGCGCGCCCTTATTAACCGCAAAGAATTGGTTATTGCGTTAGATGCACTTGTGGAAAATACACCCAAGGAAAAATGGCAGCTGGAGCTGGTAAAAGTCCTGAAAGCTGCCCACCGCTCAGGTTGGGAAGAGGTAAAACGTCGTTTTTTTGAAGATGCTGAAAAAGGTCATGTTTCAGCGGAATCCCTTTCGTATGTGATGGACCAACTACTTCGCACGCTGTTTGATTTTGTCACAAAGCATGTCTATCCACTTAACAATCCAACTTCTTCAGAGCGTTTAGGACTTGTGGCAACCGGTGGATATGGGCGCGGTGAACTGGCACCATATTCAGATGTAGATCTGCTGTTTCTTATCCCTTACAAATCCACACCATGGGCCGAGAGCGTCGTTGAATACATGCTCTATGTACTGTGGGATTTAGGCTTAAAAGTTGGGCACGCCACTCGCACACCTGATGAATGTGTCCGCCTCGCAAAAGAAGATCTGAGTATTCGCACATCGCTTCTCGAAGCACGCTTCCTATGGGGCGATGAAAAACTCTTTAAAACCGCAGCCAAACAGTTCTGGCGTCGGGTAGTAAATAATTCCGGCCCGGAGTTTATCGAAGGCAAGCTTGAAGAACGCGATAAGCGCCACAAAAAACTGGGAGATAGCCGCTATGTGGTGGAGCCCAACATCAAGGAAGGTAAAGGCGGACTTCGGGACCTTCAAACTATGTGGTGGATTGCCCGAAACCTTTACGGTGTAAACCGCTCGAACGCTGTAAAGCCCGATATTCTCACTAAAGATGAAAACCGTCAGTTCCAAAAAGCGGAATCTTTCCTCTGGACAGTACGTGTTGCCCTTCATTTCCTCGCAAACCGCGCCGAGGAACGCTTGAGCTTTGATATGCAAAGGCAACTCGCCGAAACGCTTCACTATAAAGACCACCCTGGTGCGAGCGGCGTTGAACGCTTTATGAAACACTATTTTCTTGTTGCAAAACAAGTAGGTGACCTTACTCGAATTTTCTGCGCCGTACTTGAAGAGCGGGAACAAAAGAGCTTCTTTGCACGCTTCCGCCGCACCAAAAAGCTGAAGCAATTCGCTGTTGAAAGCGGCCGCTTAACTGTAGTCAATGAAGATGATTTCAAAACAGACCCTGGTCTGATGGTGAAAATATTCCGGATAGCTGACGAGCACGACCTTGATATTCATCCATCTGCGCTACGGCTGATGAAACAGAATTTAGGGAAAATTTCCTCCCGCGTACGCAGGCATCCCGATGTGAACGATGATTTTCTCTCCGTTCTCACCAGCCAGAAGGAAGGCGAGATCAATCTTCGCCGCATGAATGAAGCAGGCGTTTTCGGACGCTTTATTCCTGATTTTGGCCGCGTGGTGGCCCAGATGCAATATGACATGTATCACCACTATACCGTGGATGAACACACCATTCGCGCCATCGGCCTTTTAGCAAAAATAGAGGCAGGAGAGCTTGCGCAAGATCACCCGCTTTCAACGGACGTTATTCAAAAGGTTATCTCCCGCAAAGTGCTATATGTGGCTGTACTTTTACACGATGTTGCAAAAGGCCGCGGCGGTGACCACAGCGTTTTAGGCGCTGAAGTAGCTGAAAAATTATGTCCGCGCCTGGGCCTTAAACCTGCAGAAACTGAAACTGTAGCGTGGCTCGTACGCTGGCACCTTCTCATGAGCAACACTGCCTTCAAACGAGACCTTTCAGACCATAAAACCATTCTGGATTTTTGCGAACTGGTAAAAAGCCCAGAACGCCTGAGGCTTTTACTCGTACTTACGGTGGTTGATATTCGCGCGGTTGGTCCCGGCGTTTGGAACGGCTGGAAAGGCCAGCTCCTCAGGGAATTATATGCTGCTGCTGAGGAAGTACTACTTGTAGGGCACGCAACTCGTGGCCGTCAGGAACGTGTAAAGGCGAAGAAAGAAAAGCTTGCAGCATCACTCAGTGACTGGAATGAAAACGACATCGACAAACACCAGAACCGTATGAACGATGCCTACTGGATTGCGGAAGAAAACGATACGCTCATTCAGAATGCTCGATTGATGCGCCGTATAGACGAAAACGGCGATATACTGGGCGTGACAGCCCGGATCGAAACCTTTCAGGATATGACAAATGTCGCCATTTATGGGGAAGATCACCCGGGCATGTTTGCTCGTGTGGTTGGCGCGCTTGGTGTTGCTGGTGCCACAATTACTGGTGCGAAAATTCATACCTCTAAAGACGGCATGGCTGTCGATAATTTCACCGTACAGGATCTGGAAGGCCATGCTTTTGATAGCCGCCGTTCACTTGATAAGCTTGAAGAAACCATTCTGGCCACCCTTAAAGGCAAGGTACGCCCCAAGGAGCGCCTGAAAAACAAAAAGGTATTTGGCAATAAATCAGACGCCTTTGAAGTAGAACCCGTGGTATTGATTGATAACAAAGCCTCAAACTGGTCAACAGTGATTGAGGTTAACGCTAAAGATCGTCCTGGACTACTTTATGATTTAGCCTATGCACTTTATGGCCTTAAACTTTCCATTTTCTCAGCACATATTTCCACCATTGGTGAACGAGCTGTTGATGTATTTTATGTACGCGATCTAACGGGCCAAAAACTATCAAACAAAGTACGCCTGAGAAATATTGAAGAAAAACTCCTGAAGGCCGCGAGTGGCAAACCTATTTTTGGCTCAAAACCAACCAAAACAGAAAAGAAAAAAACACTGGAGAAAACCGAGTGAGCCTTATTAAAGGTATTTCAACGGTAGGGGGATTTACCCTTCTAAGTCGCGTTTTCGGGTTTGTCCGAGATATGTTTATGGCCAAATATTTAGGTGCAGGCTTGGCGGCAGACGCTTTTTTCATAGCATTTAAGTTACCCAACTTCTTTAGACGACTTTTTGCAGAAGGTGCCTTTTCCGTTGGTTTTGTGCCACTTTTCTCTAGGCGGCTGGGGAAACACATAACACCTGAAAGCCGAAAGACCGCAGAAGAATTTGCCAGCCACGTGCTTAGTTGGCTGTTTCCCATCCTTCTTTTCTTCCTTATTGTTATGGAAATAGGCATGGTGCCTATTATGTTTGGGCTCACTGGTGGCTTTGAGGGCGATACTCAGAAGTTTAATTTTGTAGTAGAACTGGGCCGATACATATTTCCCTACCTACTTTTGATATCTCTGATGTCATTCTTTTCAGGCGTCCTCAATGCTTATGGTCGCTATTCAGCCGCTGCCTTTGCACCTGTAATCCTAAATATCTTTATGATTATAGCGCTTTATATCTATGGAGAAAGTGAACTGGAGGCGGCTAAAAAACTTGCTATTACAGTTTCTGTTGCAGGTTTTGCTCAACTCCTTTGGGTTTATGGCGCAGCCCTAAGAGCTGGTATTCGTATCTATCTACCAAGACCGAGACTATCAGAAAATGTAAAAGAGCTTTTGAGTTTAATTGGCCCTGCAGCAATTGGTGCTGGTATTATTCAAATCAACCTCTTGATCGATGTTGTTATTGCAGCCCGCTTTCTGCCTGAAGGGTCCGTTTCCTGGCTCTTTTATGCAGATAGACTTAATCAATTACCTCTCGGCGTAATTGGCATTGCAGTTGGCACAGTTCTATTGCCAAGTATTTCTCGTCTGCTTGCAGGCGGAGATGAAGCGGGTGCAAACCGCCAACAAAACCGAGCACTAGAGTTTTCACTTTTCCTTACCTTACCGTCTGCTGCAGCACTTATGGTAGCTGCTGGCCCCATCATAGCTACCCTCTTTGAAAGAGATGCCTTTAACAGTGCAGATACAGCAGCAACCGCACTAGCGCTTACTGTTTATGCTGCTGGACTACCAGCCTATGTAATCGCGAAAGCTCTTACACCCGGTTATTTCGCCAGAAGAGACACTAAAACACCGGTAAAGTTTGCGGCAATTTCCCTTATGATTAACACAGTGCTTAATATTATTCTTATTCAGTTCATGGGACATGTGGGATTAGCTGCAGCCACTGCAATTGCCGCCTGGGCTAGCGTATTTATGTTCTACGGCGGCTTAAAAAAACGAGGTCAACTCACACTTGAAAGAGATACAGTCAACCGATTGATGAAGTTTTCCCTATCTGCCTTCATTATGGCAGGCGTTCTCTTTTACAGCCTGCCATATGTTGCGGAGTATTTCATTACTGATGGTATTACTCGTATCTCTACGCTTGTCGGCGTCATCATTTTCGGTGTGATACTCTATTTTATCCCAGTTTTCAGTATGAAGGCGCTGACTATCACAGAATTGAAGCGATTTATCCGTCCAAATGCCTGATCGCTGCTTGACCGGATGAAACCAGCCTGTAATAAGGCAGCTACACGCTGAATAATTGGAGATATACAGTGAAAAATCGCGTTTTTTCTGGCGCTCAGCCATCAGGTAAGCTGACACTTGGTAACTACCTTGGCGCGCTCCGCAACTGGGTAAAGCTGCAGGAAAATTATGAATGTATCTACTGTGTGGTGGATATGCACGCGATCACTGTCTGGCAAGACCCAAAAGAGCTTGCGGCCCAAACTCGTCAGGCGGCGGCAGCTTATATTGCCTCTGGTGTTGATCCAGAGAAATCAATTCTCTTTAACCAGAGCCAGGTTTCAGGCCATGCTGAACTTGCCTGGATTTTTAACTGTATTGCTCGCCTTGGATGGCTTAACCGCATGACCCAGTTCAAGGATAAAGCGGGCAAGAACCGCGAGAATGCTTCGACAGGCCTTTATGTGTATCCAAACCTGATGGCGGCAGATATCCTACTCTATCAGGCAACACACGTTCCTGTTGGGGAAGATCAGAAACAGCATCTTGAGCTAACCCGCGATATCGCACAGAAGTTCAATCATGATTTTGGTGTAGACCTGTTCCCGATCACTGAACCGCTAATCCTTGGCGAAGGTGCACGAGTGATGAGCTTGCGTGATGGTACCAAGAAAATGTCCAAATCTGACCCTTCTGAATATAGTCGTATAAATTTGAACGACGATTCAGATACTATTGCTCAAAAAATCCGCAAAGCTAAGACAGATGCAGAACTGATCCCGGGTAAGGCTGATTTACTCGAAGGCCGTGCAGAAGCACAAAACCTTATTGGTATCTATGCTGCCCTTTCAGAGGTAAGCCGAGATACAGTCTGTACTGAATTCGAAGGAAAAGGCTTTGGTGACTTCAAAAAAGCCCTAACAGAACTGGCGGTTGCCAAGCTCGCACCAATCACTGAAGAAATGGCACGCATTGAGCAAGATCATGCTTATATTGATGGCATTTTAAGATCTGGCGCAGAAAAAGCTGATGCAATTGCACAACCTATTCTTAAAGAAGTGAAGAAAGCTGTAGGTTTCTTGAGCTAACATTCATGAAAGCCCCACTTTCGTTCAGCTATCGTTCATACACTGAACCCTACCATTATGTCACATTAGCGGGAAAGCTGTTGATGTGACCTTTGGGCTGTTTATAGTGTTATTCAAAGGGATGAGCGGAGACTTGTAATGACCAAATTTTTTAGCCGAGTGCTTCTGGTACTGGGTGTTGTGGCACTAAGTGCCTGTGCTAGTAATTTCCGGAGTAATGTAACAACATTCCACGAAATCACAGCCCCCGGCGGTGAACGTGTGTTGTTAACCCCAATGAACCCTGAAAAGCAGGATAGTATTGAATTCCGCCAGTATGCAGATGCAATCGCGGTACAATTACAGGGATATGGCTATAAAGAAACGGGCGAGAGCGAACCAGAATTAATTGCTGGCTTTGATGTAACTATTGATGATGGCCGTGAAAAGCTTATTAACCGCCCGGGTATCACTCCTTACCCATATTGGACAACCGGTTACTGGGGATATGGACGTTTCTGGCGTTCACCTTTCTTTGGCCCATACGGCGGCTTTGGTTATGGTTTTGGTAACGGCTTCAACAATGAAGTTGTTGCCCGTACAGTTTATCTCGCGACACTACGTGTAGAACTCCGCAAACCTGATGGTACTCTTGTTTATGAAGGTCGTGCCGAAACAGAGACACGCCGTAAAGATCTTCCTAAGGTTATGCCGTATCTCGCAAAAGCACTATTTGAACAGTTCCCGGGGAATAGCGGTGAAACTCGCAGAGTAGTGATTGAAAAAGAGAAAAAGCAGTAAATACCCCCTCTGCAATGAATATCAAAAGGCTCGCATAATGCGGGCCTTTCTTTTTTGCGTACAAGCTTACTATCGAAGCGGGATACGAATATCCGTACGGAGTTCTGAGGTCGGTGTAACTTTCGGATCATTAATATATACCTCAAGAGGCGGCATATCCCGAGGCTCCTCCCCAGACTGCAGCAACCATCTACCGTAAAGCCACTCATAAGCAGCCTTCAGGTTTGAATATGGCCCTTTATGTTCCAGCACCGCGTACTTGCCGCCCTCAACATCGAAATAATCAAGGCTATCAAGCCCTTCGGGGAACCCCTCTTTTAAGGAAACGGCGACATGAGACCGAAATTCCGCGCTTGGTTTAGAATCTGGCGCATCATGATAGATGGCAAACAAACTATTCACCTGATCCATTAAAGAATTTGCCATCAAGACAGAGCCCAGACCTTTAAACGCCTTTCCAATGCGCTGATATGGCCCAACATGGCAAACGCCTGCAGCTCGAAATCCATTCATTTCCACTATTGATATTGGATACATGCTCTCATTCCCTTCACTTAAGGATAGTAAGTTAGTGATTTGAGCACCCTGTTCCCGGAAATCATTCGGCGAAACGCCGTGAGCCTTCTTAAATGCACGAGAGAAACTAGCCAGGTTTTGGAAACCGACTTGCTTCGCAACATCCCTTACAGAAGCGTCTTCATGTACAAGAAGGTTTGCAGCCTTGCTAAGGCGTAGATTTCGCACAACACCCGCAAGTGTTTCCCCTGTCATCGCTTTGAAAACACGGTGCCAATGATAGCGGGACATGCAGGCAATATCTGCGAGCGTATCAAGGCTTAATTCTTCATCCAGATTCTCATAAATATACGAGAGAACCCGATTAAGCCTTTTCTCATAGCTGGCAAATGGTTTGTTCATCAACACCCTCCTGTCCCGGTTACTTTAGAGCTGGAGAATGCGTCAGCAAGAGTTTGCATGTATTGCTGAATGTAAAATTGCTTCGATACATGAAAAAGGCCCGCAAAACAGCGAGCCTTTCAAATCGATTGTATCAGCAAATACTAAACGCTCTTATATACAAACTCGATGAAACGGTCTGTCCAACCATCACGGAGGGAACCAACCTGCTTTTCCACTTCAGCAAGTGCTTTCATCTTCTGGATATCTTCAAGGCTTTTGCCTTCGCCTTTTAGTTTGGCAACAATTGTACGGGATTCCTGAAGCACTCCAAGATATTTCATCAAGCCAGCTTTATCCGTTACTTGCCCATGCCCCGGGATAATAATGGTTTCTTCATTCGACATAGATAGTGCTTTTTTAGACGCTGCAATCACGCCATCAATATCACCGCCATTATCTACATCAATGAACGGGAAACTGCCGGCAAAGAATAAATCGCCCATATGGATAAGGTTAGTTTCCTTGAAATAAACGAAACTATCACCGTCTGTATGTGCATTTTTCACATGGATAAGGCGCGCATCATCATCGTTCAGGTGCAAAGACATTTCATCATTAAAAGTAACCACAGGAAGCGCAGGACCTGGCTGTGCTTCCATTTTGTTATTGAACGCCTTGATGAAGGCTCCTTTTGAAAGACGAACCCGCACATTATCATGCGCCACAATCACCGTACCGGTTTTACCAACATTTTCGTTGCCGCCTGTATGGTCACCATGGAAATGCGTATTGATAGCAAAGCGAATTTCAGCATCAGAAATTTTGGCAATTGCCGCCTTGATACGGTCAGTAAGTGGTGCGAACTGATCATCGATAATGAAAATACCGTCTGGCCCCGCAGAAATACCAATATTACCACCAGCACCATAAAGTACATGCAAATTACCGCGCAAATGTTCGGTTTTAATTTCAACCTGATCCCAATTCTGGGCAGAAGCCGTGCCTGCAATGGTTCCCGCCAGCAACAACCCTTTCACAAAATTCTTGATCCTCACCCTATGCTCCTACTTCAAATTTAGCCCTGCACGGATACTAGCCATCGCCAGATAAGGGTCAATCACCACACTGAAAGTTGATAAGTGCTGTTTTGCCGTCAATCTGCCATTCTTTTTCGTTATTTGCCTTTGCTCAGCAGCCGATTATTGGCTACATGAAAGAAGAGTTTGATTTAAATCCTTAGGGGGAACCATGGCAGGTAAAAAAACCATCGCTGTTGTCTTCGGCGGCCGTAGTGTTGAGCACGACGTAAGTATTCTAACTGGCTTGCAGTTTCTTGAAGCGCTCGACCCTGGTAAATACGATGGTATTCCTGTTTATGTTGACCCCCTTGGCCAGTGGTGGACAGGCACCGCGCTGACCAAGCGCTCTCACTATCCGCTGAAGGGCGATGCACATAAGGATTTGCAGCAGATCCATCTGGATTTAGCAACTGCAGCGGCGGGCAGACCTCAGTTTACAGCATTCCAAAAAAGCTTAATGGGTGAAAAACGTATTCAGATACCGTTTGATCTGATTGTTCCCGCTATTCACGGCTCTAACGGTGAAGATGGTACGTTGCAGGGCCTTCTTGATTTTGCAGGCATTCCATATGCAGGTTGCCGTACGCTTGGTGCCGCTGGCACAATGGATAAAGTATTTGCGAAAAAAGTAGCCCGTGCCGAAGAGCTAAAGGTTTTGCCAGAACTGATAGTAAACCGCCCAGAAAAAGGTACTTTCCTGGACCCCGAGAAAATCAAGCAAGAGCTAGTGGCAGCTCTTGGCTCTGAAACTTACCCACTGATTGTTAAACCTTGTAACCTCGGCTCAAGCGTGGGGGTTGGCAAGGCTGATGATATAGATGGCCTGATCGCGGCTCTTATGACCGCCTTCCGCTTGGATAGTGAAGCAATTGTGGAACCTTTTGTACCAAATCTGGTGGAATACAACATCGCCTGCATGAACAGCCCTGACGGTTCTATTGAAACATCAGCAATTGAACGCCCTGCAATGGATGCAGATGTTCTTGATTTCAAAAATAAATATTTGGCTGGCGGTACACCAGGTGGCCCCAAGCTTGATAGCGGACCAAGCGAAGGCATGGTGTCCCTAAACCGCACACTCAACCCTGATGAACTTACAGCTGAGCAGGAGAGCTTTATCAGGGGTACAGCGAGCGGCATTTTTAAAGCCCTCAAGCTTGCAGGCTCCGTACGGATTGATTTTTTGTGTGATGGTGAAACAGGCGAAATCTGGCTCAATGAAGTAAACACCATTCCAGGGTCATTCGCTTATTTCCTATGGGAAGCCGCTGAAACCCCCGTAAGCTTTCTATCACTTACAAATCGTATGATTGAAGAAGGCTTTGCCCTCTCTTCCTCAAGACTTGGCGCGACGGATGCGCAAGCTGGCGATTCCAAAATTTTTGCCTAAGGCTAAGACATCGTGACTGATAAAAGCTGGTTTTATAAAGAATTAGGCGCAAGCGAGAACACAATTCACTGGCTTCACGGCTGGGGTACGAGCCACGCTAGCTTCAGTCGCATGGCTGAGCTTTTCAAAAAGGATGCTTCAAACCGGCTTTATGATCTACCCGGTTTTGGAAATACACCTGCCCTTAGTAAAGATGCTGGAACCTTCGAATATTCTGAAGCCTTTATCAAACAACTAGACCCGAGCCAAAGCCACATAATTATTGGCCACAGCTATGGTGGCCGCGTCGCTATTCAACTGGCAGCGAAATACCCTGACCGTATTAAAGCTATCATTCTTGTGGCAGGCGCTGGTTTGCAGCGCAAACGTTCCCTCAAATTTAAAACCCGAGCATTCCTACTGCGTACTCTTGGTAAACTGGCACGTTTCTCAGATAGTCTTTTCAAAACCAGTTTCCGAGAAGCTTATACCAACAAATTCGGTAGCACAGATTATAAAAATGCTGGTGTTTTACGGCAAACACTGGTGAAAGCAGTAACAGAAGACCTTAGCCCACAAGCAAGGGAAGTCCGCTGCCCTACCCTTCTGGTGTACGGTAGTGAAGACACGGATACACCACCAGAGATTGGCAGGAAATACGAACGGCTCATTCCTCTGGCGCGCTATGAAGAACTGAGCGGTTATGATCACCACGATATACTGAGCCGAGGTGCGTATCAGTGCGAAGCACTTATCAAAGCTTTTTTGAAAGATATTGAAAATGCCTGATCTTTCCACAAACCTGATTATGTCTGTTCTTGGCGGATTATTTATCCTGTGGTTTGCCTATGAACGAGGTCTAGCCCTTTTGATGTTCTTCCAGCAGGAAGAATATGATGGGCCAAGGTTTGTATCCTGGATCAAACAAAAACAGGGTTATGATAAAACAACCAGCATATGGCTTCTTGTGGCTGTGCTTATCGGAATTATTTCCCACACATTACTGGCAAACACCCAAGCTGCTTTCATAATTGGTGTTGCGAGCTTCCTTGTATGGCCAACAATGGCTGTAGCGATATTTCAAGGCATCTGGCTTTCACGAAAAAACCGAAAAAACTCTAAAAAGCCTCTTGTATTAACCCAGCGCGCCAAACGTATTTTACAAGTTTATATGCTGCTTTCAGCAGCAGCTTATACATTTCTGATCTTGGCTTCCAAACTATCGCCTAAGGGCTCACAGTTCAGTATCAGCGTTGAAACAGACAGCGAAAGCTGGCTGGATATGATTGGTTTTGTAAAGGTAAGTTACGATTGGCAAATTGTTGCTATAGCGGCGCTGTTGATTGTATTTGTTCAAGCTCTGCCCTTCCTTCTGGTGCTTGCCAACAAGCTTCTGGAACCATTTGAAGAACGCGTGAAGGCGAAATTTCGACAGGAAGCAATTGATAAATTTGCTGAGCTTCAGCCAAAGGTGATCGCGATTACTGGCTCGTTCGGCAAAACCTCTACCAAACATATCCTTTCCCACATCCTAGGCGCGGCGGCACCAACACTTGCAACACCCGGCAGCGTGAACACAGATATGGGTATCACACGGGTAATCCGGGAAAGCCTTACAGCTGAACACCAGTTTTTCATCGTGGAAATGGGCGCATACGGCCCAGGTTCAATTGCGCGGCTATGTAAACTCACTCCACCAAATGTTGGCTTAATCACTGCGGTTGGCGCAGCTCACTATGAACGCTTCAAAACGCTTGAAACCGTTGCACGCGCCAAGTTTGAAATCGCAGAAGCAACTTTCGCCAACGGTGGCCAGATGGTTGTGAATAAAGACGGTATCGAGGCAAGCCTTCTAAATGAGCGCCTGCATGCTGTGGCGGGCGACTATAAGTTAGTGGGCACGGAAGGTGATGTTATTTTCAAAGGATACACCTCCACACCCGAAGGTATTGAGGTAACTGTAGAAGCAGAAGGTGAAGAACATATCCTGAAATGCCCACTGTTTGGCGAGCATCAAGCGGGTAATGTAGCAACAGCGGCTGCAACAGCCCGCGCCGTTGGATTACCTTGGAGCGCGATTAAAGGCGCCCTCGCTTCTGTACCACAAATCAGATACCGCCTTGAAGTGAGCAAATCAACATCCGGGCCAACCCTTATTAATGATGCCTATAATAGTAACCCGGTTGGGTTCGCCGCCGCACTTGAAACACTTGATGTGCTGAAAAAAGAGGGCGGGCGCCGCATTCTTGTGACCCCTGGTATGGTTGAGCTTGGCTCGATGCATGATAAGGAGCACGAACGCCTGGGCGCCTTGGCTGCAAAACACTGTGATATTGTGCTCATTGTTACACCTGACCGAATCCCAACCTTCGTTAAGGGATTAGAACAGGCAAACGATGGCAGCGTGACCGTGATGACCTTTACCAAACAGGACGATGCCGAAAAATGGGCTAAAGCAAACTGGAGAGAAGGTGACGCGGTTCTCTTTGAAAACAACCTGCCTGACCTTTATGAAGCCGAGGTAAGTTTCTAAGAAAGAACCTTAATCTTTTATCTGCAGATCAAGCCGCTCGAGGTTAGCTCTTGCGGCTTCTGCATCGATACCCTCGGGATCAAGCTCAATAACTTTCAACCAGCTTTTACGGGCTAGTTCAAACTGGCCCATAGCATCTTCAAGATTCCCACGTTCCAGATAACCAATGGAGGCCTCTGGGAACAGTTTCTGATATTCATCAAGATATTGCTGCGCTTTGATATAATTATCTGATGCACGGGCAGAAGAAGCGGCAAAAATAAGAATATCCTTACGCTCACCATCAATAACGATAACCTGTTCTATCAAACCAAGCGCTTCAGAGAAGGAACCGTCAGCCGCAAAAATTTGCGCCTTATCAAGAAGCAGATTCGCATATTGCAGGGAATTTTCAGTAGCCAGCGAAAGTGCCGTATTAATTGCAGCTTCCGCATTCACAGTTTCATCAGCAAAAAGCCAGGCATTTGCCGCCTGCCCATACATATCAGCCAGCATTTCAGCCGTTGCTGTGATACGTTGACCGCGCCGGATAGGCATATCCTTACCAATACGCATATCCTCGGCAATACGTTCCAGCCTGATACCAGCTTCCGCAAATTCACCAAGCCCAAACAATCCCACCGCTTCACAGTGACGTGCAGGAACGCCCCCGCCTTCGCCCTGCCAGACAAGCGCCATATTAATCGCTTTATCAGGCGTGCGCTCAGCCATTTCAAGGCAGCGGTCATACCGTTTTTCTTCGGCTTCCTGAGCGTAAACAGCAGAAGATGTGACAGACAAAATTGCCGCACAGATAAATGATGTAATGACAGATTGCTTCATGCGAGGCACAGTGCAAAAACCACATGGCAATTTCAAGGCAGAATTATAGGGAATAGTTTCAATGGCGCATTTGTTGGTTTTTGGTCCAGGATATACAGCAACACCCATCATGGAACGCGCTATCAGCGAAGGATGGAGTGTAACAGCCACCTATCGCGACGAGGTAAAAAAATCCAACTTGGAGCAGAAAGGCATTACCGCCATCCCTTTTGATGCTGACTCTTATGACTGCCCACCTGAAACACACATTCTCATTACTCCAACGCCTAAGGATGGCTGCCCCATTTTTAAACGATGGGGAAGTTGGGCTGAACAACAAAATAACATCTCCTCCATAAACTATCTTTCCAGCACCAATGTTTATGGTGATCATGGTGGTGATTGGGTTGACGAAGAAACTCCAACAACGCCCTCCCTTAAAAGAGGGAAGTTGCGCCTTGAGGCTGAAAGAAACTGGTCAGATCTAGCCAATAAAATTGGCGCAAGGACAGGACTTTTCAGATTGGCCGGCATATATGGGCCTGGCCGCAATGCGCTTGTTAGCCTGCAAAAAGGTAAGGCGCGCCGCATTATCAAAGATGGTCAAATTTTCAGCCGTACCCACGTGACAGATATCTGTGAAGCAGTTTGGGCTTTTATGAATGATGGCAACGCAAATGGCGTTTTCAATCTAGCCGATGATGAACCATGTGCACCGCACTTGGTAATCGAAGAAGCTGCTGAATTACTTGGTGTCACGCCGCCACCTCTTGAGAATTTTGAAACCGCTGAAATGAGCGAGATGGCGCGTAGTTTCTATATGGAATCAAAGCGTGTAAGAAATGACAAAGTAAAAGCGCTTATTGGTAAAGCGTTTCACTATCCAAACTATAAAGTTGGCTTGAGAGAACTTTTAAAAACAGATGGTTGATTAAGCCATTGCATCAACTTGCTCGAAAGTCATACTTCCGGGCACAAGCATTACGATACACGGCATATCACCGACCTCTGATGTGAAATAATCTACAAGTGGGCCCGGTTCTCCTTCAGGTCCTGCACCAAGCACAAGACCAAATACATCACCGTGTTCCTTGATATATTTCCGCAGTTCGTCTTTGGGTTCACCTTCTGCGATATGAATACTAGGGCTGATACCGCAATACTCATGCAGTTTTGTGGATACACCGTTTAAAAGTTCTTCTGCTTCTTCAATAGCTTCTTCACGCATACGGTCTGCAACCGCTACCCAGTGCTGAAACTCGGAAGGGCGAATACAGTGGAAGAGAATAAGGCCACCACCAGTGATATGAGCAGCACGCGCAGCGGCAAAACGGATAGCCACTTTAGATTCTGGCGAATCGTCAACAACAACAATCAGCTTACGCTGACGTTTCTTGATAGGCCTGATTGGGCCATGAATCTCTTCCTCAATCACAAGCATTCCCCTTGAATTGAAGTTAGATTGACAGCCCAAGCGCCTTGATGCAAGCCCCTTTATTTCAGGAGAATATTTGCCACTTCTTTCAATTGGGTACGAGCCCGTAGCAGATAAAAGCCTTGGATAGACAGATGATTAGCAAGCGTTCCGTCTGTAGCACCGTTTACCACCACAGTTGGATCAAGTGTTGCGGCAGACCGCATAGAACGCAGTAGTTCATCATAGATAGAAGCAAGTTCACGGTTCTGGATCACGGGTGCAAAATCTTCCCGTAAAGCTTCAAGAAGTACCGTATAGGCATATACCTGCCCTTTAACCTGATAGAAAAGATCATCAGCACCGGTATCAGGTAGAAAACCACCTGCATTATCGCCAATATATGTCTCAAGGGCTGCAGAAGATGCACCAAGATCAAGTGATATACGATCAAGGGTCGCGAGTAAATTATCCGAACGGCGTTCAAATACTGCATCCCCAGACGCTAATTTCCGATTATATGCCTCAAGCTGTTTTACCGCTGCTTTATAATAAGCATCACTTGGTGTTGTAGGTAGAAACGAGGTTGAAAGGTCCATTACCCAAAGGTTTGGTTCTTTAGCAAGATTACCCGCAGCCGCTTCAAGATCTGGGTCTACAGCACTGGAGCCACGGCTACGCCCCAACTGATCACGAAGTTCAAAAGCAAAGCGAGACAAAGCACCTAACATGCCGCGTTGATAGTTCGGCGTATTGTCCAGATAATAACCTGGCAGGAAAAACGGATCATTTGGCGTCCAATTATAGACATTAACCTCTCTATTAACCAAATTTGATAGAACAGCAACCGATTGCGAACCACCAGCAGGGGCTTTTGCATTAAGCGCAAGCTTATCATCTATCCGGTTTACAATTGGCATACCCACAAGAATATAAATGATAAAAGCGAGCGGTACAGAAACAGCTATCTTGCGCCATGTGCTGCCAGATACCGTTTTTAGCCAGCCTGTAAGCCAGCGCCACAGCCATATAAAGCCATTCTTAAGGGCTGTGAATGCTTGCTGCATTTTCTCTTTCAGCCACAGTAAAATTTCTTTACCCACTTGGTTTTCTCCTCGCATCGCCAAGTTATTATGTCGTAATATAGTGTGGCAAAAACAAGGGAGTCAGCACTTTTTTGCTGCATTATACCTGTTCAGCTTACATTCAGCCTTAGTTTATAGGCTATAACCAGCGTTTAGAAGGAGGACTATGTGCGCATTTTAATTACCATCGCAATTATTGCCGCGACTGGCTGGGCGAATGGTGAACTATTTGCACAAGATCTCCAGCCACAGGAAAATGCTGAACAAATCCAGGATACAGGCCCTACTGAAGGAAAGTTTTGCTTAGAAACCGATAATATTACTCAGTACAAAGTGGAATCAGACCAACTGATCCGTTTCGTGATGCGATCAGATTTTGATATCCTTATGCGCGTCAAGCGGCACTGTTCCCAGCTTTATTTCCATAAATATATTTCCTACACCCCCGTAAACGGCTTGCTCTGTGAAGGTGTAGACGAAATCAAGACCCGTAGCGGTTTACCTTGCCGTATTGAAAGCCTTGAAAAGATAGAAAAAAAACAGCCCGAAGAAACAAGCACCATACCTTGAGCTATTATTGGCTTGCGTCTTAGCTGTTTCCTGCATAGTAAACAGGCATGGAACAGAGCGCGACCACCGTTTATAAAATACTGCGCCCATCAGAATGGGAAGAAGCCAGAGCGAACAGTGCTTATTTAGGCTCCGCGGACGATATTCGTGATGGTTTCATTCATTTCTCCACCGCAAAGCAGATGCCGGGTACCGCCAGCAAATATTTCACAGACACAGATGAAATATATGTTCTGGCATTCAAACCATCTGTATTCCCCACTGAAGAAATGAAATGGGAGAAATCCCGCGGTGATCAATTGTTTCCACATCTTTATGGCCCGCTTGATGTGGCACTTGCGCACATAGAAAAAAAGCTCGTGCGGCCCGCAGACAAAGATTTTGATTTTTCAGATATTATAGGCGACTAAAATGCCCAACATATTCCCGCTCATTCGCCCGTTCATCCACGCACTAGAAGCTGAAAAAGCTCATAATGTTACGATTTCGGCCTTAAAAGCGGGATTTGGGAGGTTTTTTAGTTCGCACAATCATTATCCAGCTCTGGCTTCAGATGTAATGGGTCTTCATTTCCCAAATCCAATAGGGATTGCTGCAGGTTTTGATAAAAACGCTGATGTTATTGTACCGGTAATCAATATGGGTTTTGGTTTCGCAGAGGCCGGTACCGTTACCCCCATGCCGCAGGATGGCAATCCAAAGCCAAGGCTTTTCCGACTTCCTGAAGACCGCGCTGTTATCAACCGTTTTGGTTTCAATAACGAAGGTCTTGCTTACTTTAAGAACAAGCTTAAGCAGGTAAAAACTGAAGCTCCGTTCGGGGCAAATGTTGGTGCCAACAAAACTTCTGAAGATAAAACTGCAGATTATGTGAAGGGTATTGAAGAGCTATACGGCCTTTCTTCTTATTTCACTGTGAATATCTCAAGCCCCAATACGCCTGGACTCAGGGCGCTTCAATCAAGGGAAGCTCTCACCGAACTCGTAGAACGCGTTCTGGAAGCACGTGAAGAAAAAATGAAAAGTGGTATGCAACGCATCCCTATCGTGGTGAAAATTGCGCCAGATCTGCTTGAAGAGGGTATTGCTGACATTGCCCATATCGCACTCAACACCGATATTGACGGTCTTATCGTAAGCAATACCACCATCGAACGCCCTGAGACCCTGAAGAGCAATAATAAAGGTGAAGCGGGAGGCCTTTCTGGTGCACCGCTTATGGATAAAGCTACCAGTGTTCTTGCAGCCATGTATAAGGCTACAAACGGCACTGTACCTCTTATCGGTGTTGGCGGTGTCGCAAGTGGGCACGATGCTTACCGTAAAATCCGTTCTGGCGCATCCCTTGTTCAGCTATATTCAGCCCTCGTGTATGAAGGCCCAGGGCTTGTAACCCGGATCAAAGACGAAATGGCAGTTTTACTGGAAAAAGATGGCTTTAAATCCATCAGTGAAGCTATCGGTGCTGATCACCACTAGGCAAAGAGATTAATTATCTGAGCCGCTGATCCAGAAACTCCGGAGGCACCAACAGAAGATGTTGGTCCAAAGCTGGTTGAGTTAATCGGTGTTGGGTTAAAACCATTTTCCTCTTCTTCGCTTTCTTCAGTAGCGTTAATGCTCAAGGAAGCGCCTGAACTTTCCTCACCTTCCTCAAGTTCACCAGAACGCTCAGCTGCACGGCGTGACTGCAACTCTGCTCTTGCTTCAGCAAGGCCTTGTGCAGCTTGCGCGGCCACCGCTCTATCCTGCGAAGAAGGTTCCGCAGGCGCAAGGGCCGCACGCTGTACCACTTCAAGTTTTTGAATTGTGGCTTCTGGATCATCGGGGATTGGCGCGGAATCGATCTGTACCTGTCCGGCTACAGCATATTGAACACCGTCAGGCCCACGCACAAATTCATAAGAAGGGGCGCTTGTATAAGGTGCGCCGACCGCTGCATGTGCTTGCTCATGCGTTCGCACTTCCCTGTCACGGGCTTTTAATTCTTCTACCTGCCTCTGTTCTTCTTCTGATAAATCAGCTTCAGCCGTAGATGAACGGCTACTCTCTGTTCTTTCAGAGGCTTCCACAACTTGTAGAGCAATGGAACTTGCACCACCTAAATTAGTTTGTTGGGAAGAAACTCCCGACACACCAGTCGTTTCACTTGATGCCTCTACTAGAGTGCGTGCGACATTTACCACACTTGATGGATCCGCCTCGGCGCGCTGCGCACCAATATTGGTTGGGACCGGCGGACGCCGAACACCAATAGGGGCCACCCCAGTTGCTGGAAGTGTAGATGCGCTTGTCATACGTGCATAATAGCATGCTTAACCGCAGGAGTCCGCAGGTTTTTAAAACAGGTTCTCAGGTGGAGGTCGAGCATCTCGCTCATCATCTCCTCCTCCATGTTGAGGAGGATGCTTTCTTTCGTGTGGCGAGGGACCATGCCTGCGGTATTTTTTCCTGCGTTCAAACTTAAACATTTCCTCAGAAATCTTTTTCCGCGTTTCCCAGTCAAGTGAAGGAATAAATTCAAGCATCATCATTTTTAGTGGTTCATGAACCACCGCCATCTTCTTCAGACGCTCATCAAGCAAAGTTTCAAGTGCTTCTTTATCTACGGTTTCAGCCGCCACTAAGGCTTTAATCTGAGCTTCCGTTTTTTTCATGTCACGAAAACCCGAATTCAAGGTGGGACGTTTGCTATGCAACAGCTCCCTTACCGCAACCTTTTGCTCATCTGTAAGGTAACTTCCGATCCGGCGCATATTGAAGGCAAAAGAAGGTTTGCCGTCAAACCTAACCTTTTTCATTCCTGTTTTGCCGCCGATATAATGACCAACGAAAAAAACATTTAACGCTAAGGATAACCCCAGAAGGATGAGGAGAAATTTTGTCTTGCCCAACATCTATTCCAATTCCTCTACGTCGCTTGCTGATGCAAACCAATCTTCACTAAGATCAAGATCATCATCAGCGGTCGCCACCGTTGTTTGTGCACCAACCATAATACCAGCGGTTAAAACTGCAACAAAAGCAAAACCTTGGGCAGCATATGATACAGCCGAAAAATGGAATGTTTCAGCAAACAGTGTTTTAATGTGTGTAAATAACCCCACGTTTCCTGATGAAACTGCATACATAGCTTGCGCCTGTTGTTCAGGAATACATGCCAAACGGTTCAGGAAAGCATCACTATTACCGTCACTTGCTGTTTCAGGCCCCATAGCAATACCAGCTTCAAACATTTGATCAATTTCCAGCTCTGCTTCCAAAAGAGCAATACCAACCTCTGTTTCTGCATATATCTGCGCTGCTTCCCGTACCTCTTTTGGCCAAACGGAAATATCTGCACCATACATGCAAAGCAATTCTTCAAATGTATCCTGTTTCATACGTGCCACCATATGATCACCTTATCCAAGCGCCGACAGCAGATCGGTTTTTTCTGCTGCTAACACCTGCCTCATTTTAGTGCGAGACCGAACCAGAAGCGATTCAAATGCTTTCAGTTTCAATCCCATAACATCAGCTGCCTCCTGATTAGACAGCTCATCAAAATAACTAAGTTTCACGGCGGTTTGTTGTCGTTCTGAAAGCGCATCAAGCGCACGAGATAATCTTTTTCCAACCGCATCTTTTTCAAGCAGTACTTCCACGCTTGCCGTTTGATCTACCTGATCAAAGTTCTCGGGCAACTGCTCAATTGTTTTCTTACGTTTTTCATCCAAACACCTGTTTACAACAACACGGTGAAACCATGTGGTAAATTTGGCTTTACCCGCATTAAAACTATCTGCGTTAGTCCATAACTTTACAAAAGCATCCTGAACCAAATCTTCAGCTCGAGCCATATCACCCAGAAATCGGTATGCCAGTGCCCGGTAGCGCATGCCGTGACGCAGGGTTAACTGCCGAAAAGCACCCTTATTACCTTCCGCCACCTGAACCATCAAACTTTCGTCTGTTGCATCTTCAACTTGCAAACGCACGCAATTTCACCACAATTGATTTGCATTTACCCAATTATACGAAGGAATATTTAAAATCCTTCGTTATAATTTAGATATTTACTACGAAAAGTAAGTTGTTTGTATCTTGATCACATGATGGTAACAAACAACAGTTAGCGGACTGTTTAATCTAACCATCTTTTCGGAATGATAATTTTTTAGCTCTACTCTGGAGAACTCACCATGAAAATCGCAGTTATTGGCACAGGCTATGTAGGACTGGTTTCTGGCACCTGTTTTTCTGAATTTGGCCATACTGTAACATGCGTTGATAAAGATGCTGGTAAAATTGAACGCCTGCATCAGGGGATTATGCCCATCTATGAACCAGGCCTTGATGTGATGGTTGAGCGTAACACGGAAGCAGGCAGGCTTTTCTTCACAACAGATCTGAAAGAAGCGATGGAAGGTGCTGAAGCAGTATTTATCGCTGTTGGTACCCCAAGCCGCCGTGGTGATGGCCACGCTGATCTTCAGTATGTGTTCGCAGCAGTTGAAGAACTAGCTGACTATATCTCCGATTATACTGTGATTGTGACCAAATCCACAGTACCCGTGGGGACAGGCGCTGAAATTATCAAGCGCCTGGAAGGTAAGCTCGATGAACACCTTTATAGCGTTGCATCTAACCCTGAATTCCTGAGAGAAGGTGCTGCAATCGAAGATTTCATGCGCCCTGACCGTGTTGTGGTCGGCATTGACAGTGACCGTGCAAAAGCGGTTATGAGCGAACTTTATCGCCCACTTTTCCTGAACGAGACACCTGTTGTATTCACAAACCGTGAAACATCAGAGCTTATCAAATATGCAGCAAATGCATTCCTCGCAACAAAGATCAGCTTTATTAACGAAATGGCTGATATGTGCGAAAAAGTTGGTGCTGATGTACAGCAAGTTTCAAAAGGTATTGGCCTTGATAACCGTATTGGCGGTAAATTTCTTCACGCAGGCCCCGGCTTTGGTGGAAGTTGTTTCCCGAAAGATACAAGAGCGATTGTTCACTCCGCCGATGATTATGAAGTACCGATGAAAATCATCCGGTCCGTTATTGAAGTTAATGAAGAGCGCAAGCTTGCGATGGCAGATAAGGTGATTAAAGCCTGTGGTGGCAGCGTTGAAGGCAAACGCATTGCTGTTCTTGGCCTAACCTTCAAACCAAACACAGATGATATGCGCGAAAGCCCAAGCTTGGATATTATCCCAGCCCTTCAGAAAGCCGGTGCGGAAATCCATGCTTTTGATCCAAAAGGAATGGAAGAAGCCAAACATATGCTTGAAGATGTTTCTTTCCATGATGAGCCATACAGCACGATGGAAGATGCGGATGCGACAGTGATCATCACTGAATGGAACCAGTTCCGCGCCCTTGATTTTGGCCGCATGAAAGACCTGATGAAATCTCCTGTGCTTGTTGATCTCCGCAACATCTACGGTAAAGCAGATATGACATCAAACGGCTTTGATTATACTGGCATTGGGCGTTGATCACAGAAACTTCGCCATATAAAGCAAATGCAGACAAACGTATCTGGGCCATCGCAGGCCCAGCTATTCTAGCAAACTCCAGCGCCCCTCTTGTTGGTCTTATTGATACATGGGTAATAGGCCACATGCCGGATGCTGTTCATCTGGCAGCCGTTGGTGTAGGCGCTTCTGTTTTCAGCCTACTATTCTGGGCTTTTGGTTTCCTGCGGATGAGCACGACAGGGCTTATTGCCCAAGCTCACGGCCAGCAAGATACAGAACAAATCGCACGTATTTTCATTCGTTCCAGCATGCTTGGTGTAGTAATCGCGCTAATATTACTCTCTTTTCAGGCTTTTATCTTTTCGCTTAGTATCACTGCGTTAGTGCCACCTGAAAATACACAGCCTTATTTCGCGCAGTATTTCAATATCCGTATCTGGTCCACACCGGCAGTATTATTTGTCTATACTCTCAATGGGTATTTGATAGGCACGGCACAGGCAAAAGCTGCGCTTTATCTGCAGCTTGTACTCAATATTCTTAATGCCGTCCTCAATCTCATTTTCGTACTCGGGCTTGATATGGGTGTGGCAGGTATCGCGCTGGGATCTGTTATTGCAGAATGGTCAGCTATATTTGTTGGGCTTTATTTTGTCTCCAAGCGTCTTGGTTTCTCCCCTCTCAAAATGGCAATTGCATCAAGCCAGACATGGATTTGGGAAAAAGTGAAAAAACTGGCGGCAACAAACGGTTTTATCTTTCTGCGTACACTATTACTGATGACAGCCCTTGCACTTATTACTAGGAACGCTGCGAAATTGGGGGATACGGCCCTTGCTGCTAGCCAGGTGCTGAATGTTTTTCTACTTCTTATTGCCCTAGGATTAGACGGTTTTGCTTATGCAGCTGAAGCACTGGTAGGTGCTGCTTATGGCAAAGAAAATAAAAGAGAATTCCGCTTTTGGGTAATAAGAACAAGCCTTTGGGCTTTTGGAGCGGCACTTATTTACAGCCTCTTTTTCCTGATTTTTGGTGAAACAATAATTAGCACACTAACAAATATTCAAGATGTACGGTTGGAGGCATTTTCAGCAATTTTCATCATGGGCTTAATGCCTGTTATGGCGGTGTGGAGCTACCAGTTCGATGGCATTTACATTGGTGCCACGTCTGGTAAGGGCATGTTTATCACCATGATTTTCGCCTTTTTGGCTTACCTTTTAGCACTGGAATATTTTGGCACTACGTTTGGTCTTCAGGGGCTTTGGACAGCTGTGCTTATATTCATGACAGCCCGGGGTATTGCACAAGCGATTTATTACCCCAAGCTGGAAAAAACTCTCAAATAGTTAGCGAGCTAATAAAAATTCTTAAAGAATTTCAAGCACACTTTCAGGTGGGCGACCAACGCGTGCCTGATCATCCTTGAAAACAATCGGACGCTCAATAAGCTTTGGCGTGTTGTGCATAGCTTCAACAAGCGCAGTATCATCTTCCACGTCTTTCAGGCCCTGTTCTTTATAGTCTGCTTCACCGGTACGCATGATTTCTCGTGGTGCTTTACCAAGCTGCGTTAAAGCCGTTTTGATCTCATCAACTGAGGGGGCATCTTCAAGATACAAGCGCACTTCAGGGCTTAAGCCCTTTTCTTCAAGGATCGCCAAAGTCTGACGTGATTTACTGCAACGTGGATTGTGCCAAATAACAAGGCTCATGATGATCTCCCTTGATCAAACGATATAAAGGTAAGTACCTAAAAATACTCTTTTCATACGCTCAGATAACCACACCGCCTGAAAATAACAAGTATGAGAAGTGAATATTCGTTTGGAGAGAAAAGGCTTCAAACATGCTCAGGCAACCCAACTAAAGCACGACCTTCAGGGGTTTTGATCGAAAAATCAGTGCCTACATATAACTGTCCCTCATCACCACACAAAAAAGCTATGGCTTTTGCTACCCAGTCCACCGGGATATGGCTATTCCAGTCAAGACGACTTACAGGATTAATAGCTGATGCTTTTATGCTGTGCATCATATCGGTCGCCACAGTACCAGGGCTTATACCAATCACTCGAATGCCATACCTACCAAGCTCTTGATTAGCGATTTCGGTTAACTTCTTACTCGCCGCTTTGTTCGAGCAATAATGGCTCCAGCCTTCAAGAATACTATTAGCCGCACCAGAACTTAAATTTATAATTATGCCACCACGCTGTTTCTTCATAGGGCCAATAGCAACCTTTATACCGTGGTATACCCCTTTATAATTTACATCTCCCGCATATCCCCAAGCGGCAGGGTCACTTTCTTCGAGTGTGGCGATAGGATCGATAATACCAGCATTATTGATAAGAACATCAAGGCTTCCGAACTCAGCAAGGCATGTATCCACGGCACGCTGGACATCATCAAATTTAGCAACATCGCATTGTACAGCCAGTGCTTTTCCACCACCCGCATTGATTTCTTCTGCTAGCCTTTCAATGTTCGCAGGGCTTTTGCCAACCAACAGTAAGTTAGCACCGCCCTTAGCAAAATATCTTGCTGTAGCTGCACCAATTCCTCTGCCAGCTCCAGTGATTAAAACAGTTTTTCCAGCAACATTTCTTTTCCAGTGCTCTGACATTTCATATTCCTCAGATAGACTAATCCAAATAGAGACTGCAGTGTATTTAGAAGATGTTCGGCAATAAATTATGTTTTATGCAATTAATTCATGCTAAAAATGCACGAATGAATATCAAGCTGATCCATATATTCCTTGCGGTTTACCGAACTGGTAGCTTTGCTGCGGTAGCTGAGGAAGAAAATGTTGCACCCTCTTCTATTTCCCGCGCAATCTCTAAACTGGAAGACCGGCTGACCGTACGTTTGTTTAACCGAACGACACGCACTCTAGCCCCTACTGAGGCCGGGGATTTATATTACCATAAAGTGGCGCCGCTGATTGAAGAACTATATAGCTCAGAGCAAGAGATAGCAGACCATACACAGGCCCCTTCTGGCCGCCTCAGGATTACAGCGTCTGTTTCTTTTGGTCAGCTTTTGCTCATACCACTTATCAAAGAATTCAAAACCCTCTATCCCGGCATTGAACTGGATCTATACCTTACAGATCACCGAACGGATATTATCGGCGAAAAAATAGATATCGCCATCAGACACGGTGATATTACTGATAACAGCCTGATTGTTCGTAAATTGATGGATGTGCAGTATCTTCTGGCCGCATCGCCAGCATATCTTGAAAAACATGACCCAATAGAAAAGCCCAAAGATTTAGCGAAGCATTCTCTTATTTCTTTTACACTTGACGATTATAAATCCTTCTGGCGTTTCAAAAAAGCTGAGCACACCTTTGAACTTCCAATACATTCCGCTATTTCCGTATCAAACGCATCGGTAATACGCACGCTGTTGAAAGATGATCTGGGTATTGCCCTGCTGGCAAACTGGACAATCGCCAGCGACCTATCTGATGGTACATTGGAGCAAGTTCTTCCTGCCTGGGATGTAGCAGCCACGTCTTTCAACCAAACGATTTCGCTGGTTATGCCCTCAAGGGCCTACACCCCCATGAAAACCCGAGCTTTTATTAATTTTCTATCTGAGAAACTAAACCAAGAGCGCAACTTCTAAACTTGTGGAGCGGGTGAAGGGAATCGAACCCTCGACACCAAGCTTGGGAAGCTTGTGCTCTACCACTGAGCTACACCCGCGTTTCTTGTTGGATATCCCTTCTACCCTTTGCTTTCAATCGCTATCAGCGGAAAGTTACCAGATTGGGACAAGATAAAATGTTCAAACACCAAAGAAATTCAAGCGATAGCGCGGATTGCGCCATCTGATGCCTTGACCTAAAAGGCAGTTAACGCCAACGTGGCTTAACAGGTGAATTATGGAGAAAATGCCATGAAACCAAAAACAGGAACAGACCGCAGCATTACATCAACTTGGGCACGTCAGACCCAAATGGTGCGTGCTGGCAGCATGCGATCCGAATTTGGTGAAATGGCAGAAGCCCTCTTTATGACCTCTGGCTTTGCTTATGATAGCGCAGAAGAAGCTGAGGCGCGCTTTGATGGTCGGGCTGAAGGTTTCACATACAGCCGCCAGACAAACCCTACCGTTTCTATGTTCGAAGAACGGATGGCTGTCCTTGAAGGGGCTGAAATTGGCCGAGCTACTGGTACTGGTATGGCTGCAATGACAGCTTCCCTACTCGCGAGCCTTAAGGCTGGAGATCATGTCCTTGCTGCACGGGCGCTTTTTGGCTCTTGCCGCTGGCTGATGGATGAACTTCTACCTCGCTACGGCATTGAGACAACAGTGATTGACGGCACAAACGTTGAAGAATGGAAAAATGGTGTGAAACCAAACACCAAAATTTTCTTCACTGAAACACCGACAAATCCAACACTTGAGATTGTTGATCTGCGCGCAATCGCTGATATTGCGCATGAAAACGGCGCCAAACTGGTGGTAGATAATGTATTTGCCACACCAGTGTTGCAGCGCCCGATGGAATTAGGCGCTGATATCGTAACCTATTCCACCACCAAACACATAGACGGGCAAGGCCGCTGCCTTGGAGGTATTATCCTATGTGATAAAGAATGGGATGAAGAGTTCCTTTACCCCTACTACCGTCATACTGGCTGCGCTATGACACCATTTAATGCGTGGGTAATGCTGAAAGGCCTGGAAACGCTGGGTATGCGTGTACACCAGATGTGTGATAACGCTGAGTTCATTGCGCACGGGATTGCAGAAAAACTTGATACAACACGTCACCCGGTACTGGAAAACTTCCCTCAGCGTGAACTTGCTTTCAGCCAGATGGAACGTGGCGGTACCATGGTAGTGTTCGAACTACCGGGTGGCCGTGACCAAGCCTTTAAGTTCCTGAATGCGCTTGAGATTATTGATATCTCGAATAACCTTGGTGATAGCCGCTCAATCGCAACCCATTCGTGGAGCACTACGCACAAGGCACTTGCAGAAGAAACACGGTTAGAGCTTGGCATCACACCTGGGCTTATTCGTCTTTCTGTTGGCCTTGAGGACCCAAATGATTTAATGACAGACATAAACCGCGCACTTGGAGTTGCGGGACTATAAGGAAGTTTATGTCTGAAGAGCTGATAGAAGGCGTTTTAACTTTTGAGGAAACAACACTGGAAATTAAGGTTTCAGTGCAATCCTATTTCCTCGATGGACAATCAGATCCGGAAGCTAACCAATATGTATGGGCCTACCGAGTAATGATTGAAAACCTGAGTGACACGCCTGTGCGCCTTCTCAGCCGCCACTGGATCATTACCAATGGTTCAGGCCAGAATAATGAGGTGAAGGGTGAAGGTGTGATTGGTGAACAGCCACTCATCCTTCCCGGTCAGCATTTTGTATACACAAGTGGTAGCCCTCTAGACACGCCGACAGGCTTTATGCGCGGTAGCTACGAGATGGAAGACCCTGACGGCGAAAGATTTAGGGTTGCCATTCCTGCATTTTCCCTAGACAGTCCTTATTGCTCAACAGAGATTAACTAACGAGAGCCTAAGGTGCTGGACCCTAGACCTATTCTCTATACACTTGGTGCGCTTATCTGCATGCTTGCAGCGGGTATGATCCTGCCGCTGCTGGTAGATGTAATCGCAGGTAATAAAGATTGGGAAATCTTTATGCTGGCGATGTTCCTCACGCTTACCATTGGCGGCATGCTGATGCTGGCAAATCAGGGAACCGGCGATAACCTCAACCTTCGGCAAGCCTTTCTCCTCACCAGCCTTACATGGGCCGTGCTTCCCGCGTTTGCTGCGCTTCCTCTAGCTTTTTCTGAGCTTAATCTATCCTATACAGATGCTTACTTCGAAGCTATGAGCGGATTGACTACCACCGGCTCCACCGTCATTTCAGGGCTGGATAATGCACCTCCCGGCCTACTGCTCTGGCGCGCACTTCTACAGTGGTTTGGTGGTATTGGTATTATTGTAATGGCCGTAGCTGTTCTGCCGATGCTTCAGGTTGGTGGTATGCAGGTATTCAAGGCTGAAAGCTTTGATACTGTTGAAAAAATTCTACCCCGTGCAGGGCAAATTTCTCTCAGTATTTCAGGGCTTTATGTAGCGTTTACCGCCCTGTGCATGTTGTTTTATATGATTGCAGGCATGAGCATGTTTGATGCTCTCGCGCATTCTATGACCACAATCGCCACTGGCGGATTTTCCACATCAGACGGCTCTATCGGGCATTTTGATAGCTTCGCCATTGATATGGTGACCATCCTTTTCATGATTGTGGGTTCAATACCTTTTGTATTGTTTCTGCAAATACTCCGCGGCAAGCCACTTGCAATCTGGCGAGATGAACAGGTACGGGCTTTTAGTAAACTCACCCTGTTTCTATGTTTCAGTGTTACCCTTTGGCTGGTGATCTGGAAAGATTTCTCACCAGAAGAAGCCTTCCGGTATGGTGCTTTTAATATTATCTCTATCCTCACGGGCACAGGCTTCGCCTCAACTGATTACAGCCAATGGGGTGGATTTTCTGCGACTTTATTCTTCTTTGTGATGTTCATTGGCGGCTGTGCGGGGTCAACCAGCTGCGGTATCAAGATATTCCGCTTTCAGGTGCTGTTTAAAAGCATGCAAAGCTGGGTGAACCATATTGTTCGCCCGAACGGCATGTTTGTACCAACCTATAACAAACGCCCGATAACCCATGATGTACGAAGCTCTGTTATGGCTTTCATGAGCCTGTTTTTTGCTACCTTCATTGTGCTTGCGCTTGGTGTGGCCAGCACGGGGGTAGACTGGATAACAGCTTTCTCAAGCGCTGGTACTGCACTTGCAAATGTTGGCCCAGGGCTTGGCGAACAGGTAGGCCCAGCCGGAAATTTCTCTGGCCTTAATGACAGTGCAAAATGGATGATGTCTTTTGGCATGCTTATAGGGCGGCTTGAACTGTTCTCGGTGTTGGTATTATTTTCACCCACTTTTTGGCGCGGATAACACAGCCGTTATGTGTTTATTCAGGTTTCTCGCGCTAGGATACTGAATATGAAACACATATTACTTTTGACGCTTATATTCATATCTTCCCCTGCTTCCGCCGATATTGCTACTGGTTGGAGGGCGTATGAAAAGGGTAACTATGAAGAAGCTCTTCATGCCGCAACCTTGAGCACAGAAAAGGAAAGATATGCCCTTGGCTGTCTTGCTGGCGTTGCACAAGGCGGGACCATAGATAAAGGCCAGCTCGCTGTTAAAACTCTACATTTGACAATCGAAAGCTGCACAGAAGCTTTTAAAATTGACCTAGACAACTTTGAAATTACAGCTGCACTATCAACGGCACTTAGTTTTGAAGGTAAACGAAAAAGAGCAACAGATCACGCTAACATCGCGCGCGCGCTCTTATTTAATCTTATTTCCAAACACCGTGAAAAAGCCGAAAGCTTCGGAGCTTATGCAACGTGGCATTCTGAAGTCTATGCCGCAGGCTTCTTCGCACGCATGGCATTAGGTGCCAAGAAAAGCATTGCCAAGGAAATGTTTGAAGAAGGCAAATTACGCGGTGAATTTGATACGGGCCTTCAACTTGAATACGTGAAGTTTCTTGCCCGCGGTAAAAAAGCTGAACGAGCAAAAGCTGTTATAGAAGCCGAAAAACTTATCAAGGCGGAACGGAATTCTCCGCTTGATCAGTATTTTATCACGATCGGCCGTGGGCTGCTCGAAGCCCTTAAAGCTGGTGATAAAAAGCTCCTTAAAAAAAGACTAAAAACAGCCTCTCTCTTCGTGGCTATCGAAGACGAAAAATCAGAACCAACTTACAAGCTTGATCCATGGCTTATTGAATATGCAGAAGGCTTAAAGGAATGAGATACCCTTTCATAGCTCTGCTTTTCCTGACACTTGCAGGCTGTGCTTCTGTGGCGCGAATTGTGTATCCTTTAAATGATGACCCGCTCAAAGCTGTGCCTGGTAGTTATGAACTGGACCCAACTCATGCCAACATCATCTTTTCGGTTAATCACTTGGGTTTTTCACTCCATCATGGTCGTTTTAACCAGATTGAAGGCTCTCTTGTAATTGATCCGGCAGCACCTCAAGATGCTCAGCTTTATACGCGTATTGATATGGCATCTGTGGATACCAACAGTGAAGCACTCGATAACATGCTGAGAGCAGATGGGATGTTTGATAGTGAAAACTATCCCTACGCTAGCTTTGAAAGCGCTCGCATTCAGCTTACAAGCGAAAAAACGGCGGAGATTGTCGGAAACCTGACCATCAGGGGTATTAGGAAAGAGATAACTTTATCTGCTGAATTTATCGGTAGCGGCACAAACCCCGCCACAGGTAAGAAAACCATTGGTTTTTCAGGGAAAGGTCGCTTCAAAAGGTCAGATTTTAATCTAAAGCAGTGGCTACCGCTGGTGGGTGATGAGGTTAATCTGATCTTGGAAGCAGAATTCACCCGCGCGAACTAAAACACACGGGTGATAAATTTCTTAAGCAAAGCTCTTCTGGCGGCTTGCAATGCCACGTTCAATCGCTGCCGCTGTCAGGCGGTCAATATCAAAGAAGTGGCGGATAATCTCAAGAAGACGAAGTTCTTCCTGGCTCAATGAACTATCAGATGCAGCAACTTCACATGCAAGTGCGTAAACAAGATCAATATGTGTTTCAGGCACTGCTTCAGCTACAAGGCCAAGTACAGCATCTAAGCCTTCTTCGCTTTGCATTAGATCCACACATGTATCTGTATCCTGGCGCAAACGCTCAATATTATAATCACGAAAGGCCGGCAGATAGCCAACAAGGCCTGTCATTCGGGTAAGTTCTGTATCAGATAGTTGTCCATCAGATGCGGCAACTGTCACCATCGTATAAACCAAAGCGGTTTCAGGGCTAATTGTAGACATACATAGCTCTCCTTTTCTTAAGGCGATTTATCGCCAATCAGTGACGGTATGTAAATGGATTTATTTAAAATAGGTAAAAGCGCTTTCGTTTAACCCATGAAGCTTCCGCCCAAAATTCTTTCGCTTCTTCAACCGCTGAAATTAAACCAAATTCCAACCATGTTTCTGAAACCAACTGTCTATTTAAGAGACATCTGTTTTCAATAATTTCCCGGTGCACTCCAAGGCATTTTATATTTTCCTCGCTTAGGCGACTAAGTACACCCTCAATTTCCTCGAGCTTATCTGATTTTGAAGCAAGAATGGAAATCGCACCACGTCCAGTTTCTTCATAAAACTTACCATGCCCTCCAAAACATTTTATCAGATAGGCCTGATACAGGTAAAACTCTGTAAACCCTTCCTGCATAAAGATTTCAGGGAAGTTTCTTTCATCTGTTTCAACAAGATCAGAAATCAAAGCTCTTACGATTTGAGTTTTGAAAAGAAAAGGGGGAACCGTAGGTAAAGCATTCTTAAAATTTTCAGGAAGGTCTGCTCCCAGATACATAAGGGCTTTATCAAACTGCTTTCTGAAATGGGAAACCAAAGCATGCTGGTAACTTTTAAGTTTACCCTCTTCTGTAAAGAAGTGTTGTTCCGTCACATTACGTATAAAATGGTTCTTACAATCGAGAACCAAATATTCTTCTGTTTCAACAACCTGACTAGCCATTAACTTGAGAATTTGCTGACTTCGCCAGCCTATCTTCTTTAGTTTTTGTCCTGCGACAGCATCATAAGAGTGCAGTTTCACCTTATCCTGCAGAAGCCCATAGTCCCCCAAAACATAGTTATCCAGAGATTTTGTAACAAAACGGTGCGCTCGGTCATTAACAATAATATGGATAGTACCAATCAGATCAGGCTCAACATATTTGGCAAGAGATCTAGCCTGAAGCCTAAGTAGATTCACCTCATCGCGATACGTAATCGTTACAATATCTAGCTGCCGGCTCACTTAATTAGTTCCTTCCGACGAAAAAAACTCCCGAACACTCTTTACAGCTTCCGCCAGACCAACTCGTTCAATTTCCACCCCTTCAGGCATTGCTTCCATCAACCGCGTTGGGGTTTGGCCGTCCAGCATCACAAACACGCCGCGATCATTCGCACGCCGCACAAGCCGGCCAAAAGCCTGCGCGAGCTTGAGACGGGTAAGCATTTCATCATAGTGCCTGCCGCCAAAAGCATTCCGGCGTGCTCTGTGCAAAATGGTTGGTCGCGGCCAAGGAACACGATCAAATACAATAAGACGCAGGCTATCACCGGGTACATCCACCCCGTCCCGCACAGCATCAGTACCTAACAGGCAGCTATTAGGATCATCTCTGAAAATATCAACAAGCGTTGCGGTATCCACGGGATCTACGTGCTGCGCATAAAGCGGCATGCCGTTTTCTTCCATGTTCCCAGCGATATATTCATAAGTTGTTCTGAGACGACTAATAGCAGTGAATAGCCCAAGAGCTCCACCGCCAGATGCCATAAAGAGTGCCCGGTATGCCGCCGCCACTTGAACAGCATCCATTTTATTCACATCACCAACTATCAACACCTTGGTAGATTTCGGGTAGTCAAAAGGGGACAAAACTGAAAGCCGCTTTGGCGGCACCATCAGATGCTGAGCACCTGTTCGCATATCAGCCGATTGCCAATCTTCCACTTCAGTCGCTTTGTCTCTCAACGTTGCGGATGTAATCAGGGTTCCGTGGGTTTCTGCAAGTACACATTCTGAAAATGGTTTGGTTGGGTCTATGAAATGGCGGTGATACCCGATATCCCGTTCGCGGCCATCAATACGCTCTATCTCAAACCAGTCAATAAAGCCCTCAGGCGATAGCTTTCCAAGGCCTTCAGCCATAGCAGCCCAGTTGGTAACAATCTCTGCGCGCTGTTTCAGCGACCTCGCTGAACTCTCTAACCGGCCACGAGAGGTGCTATCAAGTACATCAGAATCTTCATCTAGCCGTTTTATCAAAAGGTTTGAAAGCCCTGACATAGGCTGTGAAAGCGCAGCGAGCCCTTCAAACAGAGCTTGCCCCGCTTCCACCAATCCTTCAATTGGATCAGCGATTGAACACTCAATGGTATGCGGTCCCCGTCCATCAGCGCGGGTAAGCACTTGTGCCCTGATATGCATAAGGAAAGTTTCAAACCGCGTTACCGGAGCAGAACCCGCAACGCGGCCCATCCAGTTATCTGACGGTAACAAACGCGCAGCCTCAAGGGTTTCCTCTAGAAGCTTCTGTGCATCCATATCATCAGCAACAAGCTCTTCCAGCCGGCTTTTAAGCCCCCTTGCCCGTGTGCTGCCACCACTTTCTTTGCCTCTGATCCAGCGCCGGAGTTCGGCACCTTCAAGCCCGGATAAATTCAGGGAAAATGCACTATCTGCTGCATCAAAAACATGGTGTCCTTCATCAAACACCAAACGTTTTGGAAGATCAGGGTCTCCAATCCTCGAAACCGCTTGCGCAATCACCAGCGCATGGTTCGCTACCACAAGATCAGCATGTTTTGCTTTGCGGGCAGATTTTTCAATATAACAGCGCCTGAAATGTGCGCAGGCGGAATAGAGGCATTCACCCCTACGGTCAGTGAGCCCTGCAATACGCCCTACCCCAAAATGAGCACCAAGCCAGCTTGGAAAATCCCCACCGATCATATCACCGTCACGGGTATAACGTGCCCAGCGAGCTACAAGCCCGATCAGGATTTTATCCCGGTCTTCACCCTGATTTGGGTTAGTACGCATCATTACTGCACGGGTGGTTTCCTCAATATTCAGAAGGCAGGCGTAGTTTTCACGGCCTTTTCTGATAACTGCCCGTTTATCCTTAACCCGAGGGTCTGGATAAAGCTTGGAAAGCTCCTGATCCAGTTGCCTCTGTAGGTTTTTTGTGTAAGTGGATAGCCAAACGGCACCATCATTCCGTTCAGCCCAGCGGCTTGCGGGTGCGATATACCCGAGGGTTTTCCCTGTGCCGGTCCCTGCTTCAAGAAGTTGGATATTCGGCCCTTCAAGCATTTCACGCGGCCTGAACACATGGGTAGCAGCAGCAGCATAACGTTTTTGCCCTTCGCGCTGTTCTGATCCATTCCCCAAAAGTTCTGTGAGCCTTGAAAGGCTTTCCTCCGGTTCAATCGCTTCATCACCTGGCGGCGGCGGCGGTGCCCCATCTTCCCATTCAGGAAGAGATGTCCAGACCAGCAAACCATCTTCACGGCTATGGTCAGCAAATTCTTCCATATACCCAAGCGCAAGTGGGCCCCATGTCCAGCCCGCTTTGGCCATCATCATCAAAACCCGGCCGCCTCCAGCCCTGTAGCGGTAGGTTTCTGCCGCCATATCAGATAAAAGCCGCTCCGCAATCGTATGAAGAGCGAGGCAGATGTCTTCATGAGTGTCTGTGTTTTTATCAAGTACCAAAGCTTCAAGAAGGCCCTGTACTGTCGGCAAACAATAGCGAGCAGGCCGAACGAATGCGTATAATTCTAGCAGATCATATGCTCGTAGGTACGGCATACCAAGCCTGCGTGCCGCCATAACCCGGTTCACCAGCATATGCGCCTTTGTGCTTAGGCGTTTTGCTGCTGTTTCATGGTCAAGTTCTTCAAACTCGCCGTGTTCCGTAAGAATGGTGACAAAGCGCACGCCAACCACCGCCACAGGTATAGCCTCTAAGGAGGCTCCCGCACGGTCAGCTTCAACTACTAAATCCGGGCCAAATAAGTCAGACATGGGCGGAGCATAATGTTATGCATTCGTAAAAAACACCCGCTAATGTGATTTTATAGAATTTATGCCATAACATATTGGTGTTTTTCTTGACGAAAGCCCTTAGAAACCCTAGCTTCCGCGAGTTTTAAACCAAACAGAAACCTATAAATAACGGTGACGCTTATGACAAAAGACGTAGATTTAGCTCTATCCAGCAACGCTTGGCCTTTCAAGGAAGCAGAAAAGCTGGTCAAACGCTATAAATCTGGCGCGCCGGAAAAGGGATATATTCTGTTTGAAACAGGGTATGGCCCATCAGGCCTGCCGCACCTTGGTACATTCGGCGAAGTCGCCCGCACAACAATGGTGATGCGTGCCTTCCAGGAAATTTCTGATATTCCAACAAAACTTATTTGTTTCTCAGATGATATGGATGGCCTTCGGAAAGTGCCAACAAACGTGCCAAACCAAGAACTTCTTGAAGGTGCGCTAGGTAAGCCTCTCACTGAGGTGCCAGACCCGTTCGGTACACACAATAGCTTTGGTGAGCATAATAACGCACGCCTGCAGGCTTTCCTTGATCAGTACGGGTTTGATTACGAGTTTTACTCCGCAACTGAATGCTACAAATCAGGCCGCTTTGACGAGACGCTACTAAAGCTTTGCCGCAACTATGACAAAGTAATCAAAGTGATCTTACCAACGCTTGGTGAAGAGCGCCAGCAAACATACAGCCCGTTCCTGCCGATTGACCCAGATACAGGCCGCGTGCTGCAGGTTCCTGTTCGTGTGGAAGATCCTGAAAAGGGCATCATCAGTTTTGAAACAGAAGCGGGTGAGCGCATCGAAGTGCCAGTAACCGGCGGTAATGTGAAATGCCAGTGGAAAGTTGACTGGGCTATGCGCTGGGATGCCCTTGATGTGGATTACGAGATGGCGGGTAAAGATCTGGATGAAAGTGTGAAGCTTTCTTCTATCATCCGTCGTATCCTTGGTGGCCAACCACCAGAGGCGCTGAGCTATGAGCTGTTCCTTGATCAGGAAGGCAAAAAAATATCCAAATCCAAAGGGAACGGTATCTCTATTGAAGAATGGCTCGCTTACGCAAGCCCTGAGAGCCTATCGCTTTACATGTTCCAGAGCCCACGGAAAGCGAAACGCCTGTATTTTGATGTGATCCCAAAGGCTGTAGACGAATATTATACTTTCCTGGCGAAGTACCAAACACAGGAACTGGCAGACCGCTATAAAAACCCTGTATGGCACATCCATGGTGGTAATGTTCCGTCAGAAAGCCTGCCTGTAAGCTTCGCGCTGCTTCTGAACCTCGTTTCTGTGGCAAATACAGAAGAGAAAGAAGCGCTTTGGGGCTTTGTGAGCAAATATGCTGAAGGTGCAACCGCAGAGAAATTCCCGGCACTTGACCGCCTGATGGATTACGCACTCAAATATTATGAAGACTTTGTAAAACCAACAAAGAGCTTCCGCTTGCCAAACGAGCAGGAAAGCAAAGCGTTTGAAAGCCTCATCGGCCGCCTTGGCGCACTTGACGCAAATGAGACAGACGCTGAAGTGATCATGACAGAGGTTTACTCAGCTGGTAAAGACGCTGAATTTGAAAACCTGCGTGAATGGTTCAAAGCCTGTTATGAAGTACTTCTTGGCCAAAGCCAGGGCCCACGTATGGGTGGCTTCTTTGCGCTGTACGGTCTTGAAGATAGCATTAAGCTCGTAAAAGCAGGCCTTGCTGGAGAGCTGGCAGCATAACGCTTGGCACATAAACGAATACTGAAAAGCCCGGCAGAGTTACCGGGCTTTTTTATATTTAATCGCAGGCTTTAACGTTTTTTCCCGTATTAAAGCTTTTAAACTCAAACCCGGTTTTTCCATTCCATTTCACAAAGGAAAGATCGAGAACACCATCCCCTGCTCCATTGAAACGTGTAAGGTTATCTTCGCTGAGAAAACCCTGTTGAACGCAGTGGACCTTGGTGGAACCGTGGATAAGAAGCACAGGCTTTTCATAAGCCGCAGCTTTTTCTTTCAGGTTTTGTATAAAGCTCGCATAGGGATCACAGTTTTCCTGAAGACCACTCCCACAAGCTTCTTTACCAAGAAAAGAGGAATCCTCTGTAACATCAGCATGAATAAACACCACCATACCATCTGCCTCAGCAGCAGCATGGAAGCTTTCTTCAAGCCAGGCTTTGTTTTTGGCGTCTCTTAGATCAACAGCTATCAGGATTTCATTTTTGTTGTTCGCCACAACTTCTTCACGCCCGTTCCCCGTACCAACAATATGCTGTGTGGTGACATAAAGATTTTGATACTGAAAACGAACAAGTTCCGGATAGCTGGTATCCCGGTTAATATTCATAGTCGTGCGGTTTTCAGGTAAATAATCACTGCGGTAAGCTCGTTCACGGATTTCATAGAGCTTTGCCAGCTCATTATCGCCCTTACGGTCACAGTCAGTCCAGTCATTATCACCGAGGGTCAGAAAAACAGGCTTTTCAGTAATACTAAAAATGGCGCTAAGGTTTTCTTCGTAACGCTTTTCACTACAGCGTTTACCACCGCTTTTCATATCACCAAAGAAAAGAGCGAAAGGAATATCAGAAGCTTTCAGCTTTTTAGCAGCTTGTTCCAGATAATTAATCTGGCTACCACCATAAGGCATGTCACCAAATGCAAGGAATTCAAACCCCTTCTGATCATCTGCCAACACGGATGTTACCCCTAGTGCTGACACGGCCAAACCAGTTAATGCCTGTTTCATGATATCCTCCACACAAAAATCAACCCGCAGAATATGCAGGCTGATTATAATTATTTTGTGGGACTATAAGCCCTATTCAGGCTGAAAGATATCTTCAATTGCGCATTCAAAAATTCGGGCAAAACTGAAGGCAAGTGGCAAGCTGGGGTCATATTTCCCGCGTTCGATTGAATTAATCGTTTGCCGCGATACGCCAATTTTTTCAGCCAAAACCTGTTGGCTCCAGTCTCTTTCAGCGCGTAAAACTTTTAAGCGGTTTTTCATTCGTATTTTCTCGCAACATAAGCTTGCGCCAGTCCTTGCACGCCCATCATCATTGGCATCACCCAAATAATAGGCAATTTAGGGAACCCAATTCCTTCGAGAAAGCCATAGGCAAAAGTACTGAAACCCACAAGTAAAAAGCTGATCAGTGTCGCTTCCATTGCCTTCTTACGCTGAAGCTCATCCCAGCTTCTAGAGAACTCTAAAGCAGCTCGAAGAACCAGAAACACAGGGAACATCGGTAGAAGGGCCAAGATAATCTGTTGCCACTGTGGGAATTCGATTTGCTTCAGGGCGATATTTACTCCTATCAGGATAAAAGCATACGCCGAGAAGGCCAAAACCATTGATTTCATATATTTCTTTGCAGGTGTTGTCATGGTTTCCCCCTATTTTAGAAACGTTTCTAGAGCTGCTGTAAACACTTCTGGCTGATCAATCATAATGAAATGAAAGCTATCATCCACCATTTGCAGTGTGAAATTTTTAACGCCGCTATATTGGTCAGCATAAAAAGCCGTAAGTGCATCTTTTTTAAGAGGCATCTGCTCCGCTGTTGCCGCAAGCATAAGGACTTCTGCTTTTATTGTTGGCAAACTATCGCGGTAATCTGTTCCAAATGCTTCAGAGAAAGCGGTAGCGACTGTTGCCTGATCAGACGTTTCAGACCATTCCACAAGAGTTGGAATAAACTCAGGCGTGTTTGAAAGAATACGCAAACCCATTTTCTGCTGCTGATCATATGCATCACGCGGCATATTCATCATCGCTGTTTTCATATATCTAGCCTGTGTTTTAGCGGCATCTGGTGAAATACCAGCCACGAACAAACCAGCCATAAAAGGTGCGCTATCCACTACCACTACCTTTTCAATCATCTCAGGCGCAGCATTCGCAAGCATAAGAGACATCAATCCACCAATGGAATGGCCAACTACCTTTACATTTTCAGCATTGTTTTTCTTAAGCTCTGAGCGAACTTCTTCCACTGTTTTCGCAAGGAAACCATCAAGTTCTGCTCTTGGGGCAACGCCTGCAAACCCAGGTGCAGTCACCACAAAAATATTGTGCGTTGCTTCAAACTGCTTCACCCACGGCTGCCAAAGCTCACCGCTTGAAGCAAGCCCAGGAATGAAAACAAGGGTTTCACCACCTTTGTTTCCAAACTGTTCTATATCCGCCTTCGCCATATCTGAAATCATGCCAAAGGCAAGGAATGCAACAACCGCTATTCTTATCATCAAGCATTTCATTATATGATCCTCCTGTCGTGACTACCTGTCATAATGTCTAGCTTGCTTTACATATAAGCACACACGACATTATGTCAAGTATATTTGTCATTATGTAAAATATCACGCCAAAACATGACAAACCCCACCATTGAGTGGGGTTTGTATTGATCGTTAGAAATGTTGAAACACACCGAATTTCATATGATGTTTTCTGTTGGAAAGAAAAAGTACTCCCATAGTAAGTACCAAAAGGGCCACTTCCCCCATAGGGAAGGCATACCAAAGTCCTTTCGCTCCCCATACATTCACCGCTATGAATAAAAGAGGAACAGTAAACAGATAAGGTTTGGAAATACCGAGTATGGCAGCTTTTCCTGCTTTCCCTATCGCCTGAAAGTACATGGCTATCATCATAAGGGGGCCAGAGATAAAAAAGGCACTGACCATAATAGGTAAAACCCGAGAAACTTCAGCTATCACTGATGCTTCACTAACAAATATTTCACCAATCTCTGCCGGGAAAAAGGTGAATAGTATCTGAGTAGATACCCCATACAGGCCTGCTATTATCAATGCTGCTTTTAAACCTCGGTCACTTCTTTCCCAATTCCGGGCGCCATAATTGGTCCCCACAATAGTTTGCATTGCCTGCGCCAAACCAAGCAGCGGAAAGAAAACAAATGTCATAACCCGGGTAATAATACCGTACGCAGAGACAGTGGTCGTATAGGTATCGGAAGGCGTTCCCTGAAGAGCAAACAAGATCACTGTAGAAACCAAAGCCATTCCCATAAAATTCAGGCTTTGCGGAATGCCTAGCCCTATTATTGCCTTCCAACCAACAACAAGCTTATTTCCGAATAAAACCGCAGGACTAATTAGCTGTTCATCTTTCATTCGAAAGTAAAAAATAAGAAACAGAGCCAATATTTGAGCGGTAACCGTTCCATAAGCTGATCCAGCAACACCCCAATCCATCTCAACAATAAAGATATAGTTAAACCCTATATTCAAAAGCGATACGGCCAAGCTTCCACCAGCCATTAAGCCTAAACGTCCTTCATTTCTGAGAGCATCAGAATTCACCGATAGAAAAAATAATATCGGCGTGAAATAGATATTAATCCCGAGATAAAGGTGTGCTTGTTCTGCGATATGGCCATTCCCTGCAACAACAAGAGCAACAGCAAAGTCACCAAACAGGTAAAAACCAGCTATCAATACAAAACTGATAAAAACTGTCAGTCCGTGAGCGGATGTAAAAACCTGTTCAGCCTCAGCTTTCTTACTGCCGCCTAGGCTTCTTGCCAGTAAACTGGCCATACCTGAAGATACAAGCACAGAAAGAGCAATGATCATCATATAAGCTGGAAAAACGGCCGTCACCGCTGCAAGTGCATCTGCACCAACATACCACCCAAGAAACATAGCATCAGCAACGGCTACCAAGCCGTTGAGTACCATTACGAATATAATGGGAATTGCCGTTTTGGCATAAAGAGTGCCCATTGGCCCTCTGGTAAAATCAACATTCAACGTTGAAGACATATTCTGTTCTCCTCACGCATCAAACGCCTCATCAGGATAGGGCCCGCGTTGCCATCCTTTGCGCGATGCAAAGAAGAAAACAAAATAAATCAAAGATAGAACTTCACCGAAATATGCGGATGGCAGGTGTTCTATAACCAAGCCTTTAGCTAGGAAAGCCCCCGCTTTTTGTCAAGCAATCAAATAAAAAAGCCCTGCAGAAATACAGGGCCTTCTAAGCTTTGTTATTGGCTGAAGTGCCTTAGGCTTCAGTATCTACTTTAGGAGCACCACCTTTAGCAACACCCACCATTGCAGGACGTAGGAGGCGATCTTTAATCACATAACCTGCTGCAACAACCTGCATTACAGAACCATTTGGATGATCTTCTGTTGGCACTTCGAACATAGCCTGGTGGAATTTATGATCGAACTTCTCACCAACCTCTGGCTCAATTTTCTTGATGCCGTATTTTTCCATGGTGTTCAGAAGCTCACGCTCTGTCATCGCCACGCCTTCAACGAAGGCTTTCATATCATCAGAAACTTCTTCCGGTTGGCTATCAAGCGCACGGCGCAGGTTATCGCCAACATTCAGCATATCACGAGCGAAGTTGGTTACAGCGTAAGCACTGGCATCCTGCTTATCTTTATCAGCACGGCGGCGTACATTTTCTGTTTCCGCAGCGGAGCGCAGCAGGCGATCTTTAAGATCAGTTACTTCAGCCTGAAGCTTGGCGATTTCTTCCGCGTCAGCACCATCGGCAAAATCAATCTTTTCATCATCTTCAACGATCTGCTCAGCAGCATCGATTTCTTCTTGGGTCAAGCCTTCGTCTGCAGCTTCTTGTTTTTGTTCGTCAGTCATCTCTAATACTCAGTTTAGCCTTACAAAAGGCGGCTTACCACTTGGGCGGTGTAATCAACCATCGGGACAATGCGTGCATAATTCAGCCGTGTCGGACCAATGACCCCAATCACACCAACAATTTTATTTGCACCGTTCATATAGGGAGAAACAACGACAGATGAACCCGAAAGGGAAAATAAATTATTCTCTGCCCCAATAAACAGGCGCACTCCGCCCCCGTCTTTGGCGAGTTCCATCAATTTGATCAAGTCTTTTTTACGCTCAAGCTCTTCAAAAAGGTGTTTTACCCGCTCCAGGTCATCCGCGGCCCCTACATTCTGAAGTAAATTGGATTGCCCGGATACAATAAGCGATGCCGGATGCTCTTCGCCACCAGCCCAAACAGCAAGCCCGCTTTCCACAATTCTGGATGTGAGCCCATCTAGTTCTGCCTGTCTGCTGGATAGCTCCAACTGGATGGCAGCTTTCATTTCTTCAAGGCTTTTCCCCACAAGGCGGCTATTCAAATAATTACCCGCCTGCACAAGCGCAGATGGCGGCAAGCCGATGGGGAGATCAATAATCCTGTTTTCAACCGCACCATCTTCTGAAACAAGCACAACAAGAGCTCGGTTTGGTGCGATAGAGACAAACTCAATATGCTTCACTGCAAGCTCTTGCTTTGGCACCATTACAAGGGATGCACACTGGGAAAGGCCAGATAAAGCCTTTGAAGCCTCACCAAGTACATCTTCAACAGAGCGGCCTTCCTGTGCACACTTACCTTTAATAGATTCTCGTTCGTCTTTCGTGAGGTTACCCACTTCCATCAAACCATCTACAAACAAACGGAGACCAAGGTCTGTGGGGATACGGCCCGCTGAGGTATGCGGGGAAATAAGAAGCCCGGCTTCCTCCAGATCAGCCATGGTGTTTCTAATGGTTGCTGGCGAAACAGAAATACCCTCCGTGCGGCTAAGAGTCCGCGAACCAACCGGATCGCCGGTATCCAGATAGGTTTCAACTATCTGCCGGAAAATGGTAATTGACCGTTCATTAAAACTGGAAAGCGACATAGAAAACCAAACCAATCTCTGCAAGCATCAGAGGCCTATCCTAAAAAGCATATATAAGCGCGTCAATTAAGAGTTCCAGCCCTTCTATCCTTTGACGGGAAGCCCTTCTCACTGTAGAAGAAGCATCAATAAAAATTATCTCTTACTTGAAGGACAAGACATGCGACCAAGCGGACGTGCCGTTGATGAAATGCGCCAAATTGAAATGATCCCTGGATTTTCAAAACATGCGGAAGGCAGCTGCCTCGTAAAATTTGGTGATACGCATGTGCTGGTAACAGCAACCTTTGAAGAAAACACACCGCCATGGCTTAGAAACACTGGTAAAGGCTGGATCACAGCGGAATATGGCATGCTGCCACGCTCTACGCACAGCCGCATGAACCGTGAAGCAGCCAAAGGTAAACAAACAGGCCGGACACAGGAAATCCAACGTCTTATCGGCCGGGCAATGCGCGCGGTTGTTAACCTTGAAGATCTCGGTGAAAAACAGGTTCGCATTGACTGTGATGTAATTCAGGCCGACGGCGGTACACGCACAGCCTCTATCTCTGGCGCGTATGTTGCTCTCCACCAGTGTCTTACCTGGATGTATAACGAAGGCCATATGGCAAAGATGCCGCTAATTGACAGCATTGCTGCTATTAGCTGCGGTATTTACCAAGGTACGCCAGTACTTGATCTGGATTATGATGAAGATAGCGCTGCAGAGACAGATGCTAATTTTGTTCTGACGGGTAAAGGCGGCATCGTGGAAATTCAGGGTACTGCAGAAGAAGAACCATTCAGTGAAGAAGAATTCCTCCGTCTCCTAAGGCTTGCGCGTATGGGCTGTGACACCATTGGTAAAGCTCAGCAAGAAGCGATTAAGGAATACACCTAATGGCCCGCAAGTTTGATGGTAACAAACTGATCATCGCCAGCCATAACAAAGGCAAAGTACGCGAAATTGGGGAGCTTCTGGCTCCCTTCGGTGTGGAAACTATTTCTGCGGGCGAACTGGATTTGCCAGAACCAGTAGAAGATGGCCTTACTTTTATTGCAAACGCTGAAATTAAGGCGTTGGCCGCAGCGACAGCGGCAGGCATCCCTGCTCTTGCAGACGATAGTGGCCTTGAAGTAGCAGCTCTCGGCGGTGAACCAGGTATTTACAGTGCTCGCTGGGCTGGACCATCAAAAGATTTCAACGTAGCAATGGCTGCGGTAAATGAAAAAATGGGTGATACGAAAGACCGTACAGCAAATTTCACATGTGCCCTAACGCTTGCATGGCCTGATGGACACATGGAAAGCTTTGAAGGCAAAGTATTTGGTGAACTGACCTGGCCAATGCGCGGCGATAAAGGGTTTGGTTATGATCCAATATTTGTTCCAAATGGCCGTACAGAAACATTTGCGGAAATTGAGCCAACAGAAAAACACGCTATGAGCCACCGTGCAGATGCGTTCAAACAGTTAATCAATGCCTGCTTTGACACCAAATAACCTGCCTGCCCTTAAGGGTAGTGATTACAAAGGGCCAGCTGCCATTTATGTGCACTGGCCTTTTTGCCAAAAAAAATGCCCTTACTGTGATTTCAATAGCCACGTACGTGATCATGTTTCACATGAAACATGGCGAAATGCCCTCGTGCAGGAAATTGAAACCATGGCGACAAAGTTTCCAAACCTTTCTGCCAAATCTATTTTCTTTGGTGGCGGCACACCAAGCCTGATGGAGCCAGAAACAGTATATGTTGTTATTGAAGCCATTCAAAAACACTGGGCGCCAAACCGAGGAATTGAAATAACGCTGGAAGCAAACCCTTCAAGTGTGGAGGCTTCAAGGTTTCAAGCTTACAAACAAGCTGGTGTAAACAGACTTTCTGTTGGTATTCAATCACTTAGAGATGATGCTTTAAAGTTTCTTGGCAGATTGCATAATGCTGGCGAAGCCCTGAAAGCTTTAGAAGTTGCACGAAACAACTTTGATAGAGTTAGCTTTGATTTAATCTATGCCAGACCTCAGCAAAGCCTTACAGATTGGGAAACCGAACTTAAAGAAGCCTTGGCCTTTGATCCTACACACCTATCACTCTATCAGCTTACTATTGAAGAAGGCACGGCCTTCTACCACCAGTTCCACAGGGGTAAGTTTACCCTGCCTGATGAAGACGAAGCAGCAGAACTGTATGGTCTGACGCAGCAATTAACAGAGGCCAAAGGTCTACCCGCCTACGAAACATCCAACCACGCAGCTGCAGGCGAGGAATCCCAGCATAATCTTTGTTACTGGCAGGGGGGTTATTATGTAGGTATTGGCCCAGGTGCGCACGGCAGGCTTCCTGCGCAGGACCACGGTTCCGCATATGCGCACGCGCAAATCAAACGCCCTGAGGACTGGATGAAAGCTGTTGAAGCAAACGGCACAGGCCTCGAAACCCTAGAATATGTGGATGCCGAAGACAGAGCTGTGGAAGCATTGATGATGGGACTACGCCTAAGGGACGGTGTTGATATAGCCGCTTGGGAACAAAGATTTGGTTATCCCGCAAACCAGATTATCAATAATACAGAACTATTGAACATGAAAACTGATGGTTTTATCACTGATAGAAGCGATAAACTGCAGTTATCAGCTAAAGGGCGACCTCTGTTAAATTACATACTGCAAAAGCTTGTAACCTGATTAGCGGCTGAGTGTGAAGCCAAAGCTAGGGAAAGCTTCAGGGGCAGGATCAATCACTTTAAACCCGCGCCGATTTACTTCAAGAACCGCAAGTGTGCGTTCAATCGTACCGTCAGGCAAAAAGCGGAACAGACCATCAACCCCCATAAAACCTGTTTCACTGGTTAATATATCAGCAGAAAAACGATCTTTTACTGAGTTTACATCCATATCTTCCCTGATCAGGAAAGAAACAAGCGACATAGCGTCATACGCGAGCGTAGCGATACGTGGTGGTACTTCACCGTAAGCTTCTTCAAAACGCGCCATAAAAGATAATGGTGCTTCCGGTTGAGGACCAGCAAACCAAGCACCTTGAAGAGGAGGTTCCCTAAGGAGGCTTTCATCGCTCCAAAGGCCTGTACCAAGAAGCTTAATTTTGTTTGGGTCTACCTCATAAAAAGGCAGGAGTGGTGCGAGATTTTTAAGAAGATCGCCACCTTCCGGCAGCAAGATAGCTTCATATTCTACATCTTCGAGAACTTCACTTTTCTCAATATCGTCCGCGATTTCATCCGTAAGATCATCTCTAAGAGAGCGAAGAAAACGGATTTCATCACGGCGATTTTTCCGGCGCTCATCATAGCTTGCAATACGCTTTACTGGGTCTTCTAAAGCTTCCATATCAGGAGGATAGCTTTCAATGGCGAGGATATCAGCACCAGCTGAACTTACTGTTTCACCAAAAATGGCCTGCACGCGGTTCCCATACCTGCCTTGGGGCACAAGTGCTGCATATTTCCGCATTCCGCTTTGGTACGCATAATTCAGCACACGCTTCACCTCAGTTTCAGGCATAAAGCCCATAATGAAACGGCCTTCTTTCGCCACACCACTATCATTTGAAAAACCAATGAGAGTGATACCGTGAGGTGCAAGCACATCCCCCGCAGCTTCAACATTACTGGCAAGAAGAGGTCCAATAACCACAGAAACGCCAGCTTCTATGGCCTGTTCCGCAACAATTTTAGTTTGTGCATAATCCGCCTGCGTATCAAACGGCAGAAGCTTTACACTTGGGTTATATGCATCAAACAGCGCCATCGTGGCTGCACGCAGAAGAGCTTTTCCTGTTTCCCCTTCGGAACCAGAAAGCGGAAGCATGATACCAACAATAATATCTTCTTCTGCTTCAACTTGAAGCGTACCCACAGAAGTTTCATCAGGGAGGATGTTTTCCTGTGCTGTATCAGAAGGCTGTTCTATATCAGGGACAGTTGTCCGCGTTACCGGAGCAGGCGTTTCACCTCCACAAGAGGCCAAAAACAAACCAAGTGTGATAACAATCATCACTTTCAGCTTTGATTTTTGAATGCCTTCCAGCATAACTGCCCTTCTTAAACAATCGGTACCGCGTATGTGGAACCTACTCAAAATTTGTGTTGCTGTAAAATACTGCTACAGTTTTTTAAAGTATTAATTTGGATCAAAAAGATGGCTGAAATCAGGTCAGGGCAAAAAATATCAGCTGGGCTTTATATTGTTGCTACGCCTATTGGCAATTTAGGTGATGTAAGCAAACGAGCTAATGAGATTTTATCAGGGGTGAATTATATTGCTTGTGAAGATACCAGGGTTACAGCCAAGCTCCTGTCAGCCCTTCTTCTCAAGAAACCTCTTATTCAATATCATGAGCATAACGGCGAGATTCAGCGACCAAAAATCCTTGGCAAAATCGCAGAAGGCGCTTCTGTCGCTTTGGTTTCTGATGCAGGTACACCGCTAATTTCAGACCCAGGCTATAAACTTGTAGATGAAGCTCGCGAAGCGGGTCACCGGGTAACTGCAATCCCGGGCCCCTGTGCTCTCGTTACTGCTCTTTCACTCGCAGGGCTACCAACCGACCGTTTTATGTTTATGGGGTTTCCGCCCAATAAAACCAAAGCCAGAACCGAATGGTTCGAGGCTGAGAAAAATACAAAAGCCAGCCTTATTTTTTATGAGAGCGCAAAACGCCTACCCGCATGCCTTGAAGATGCCGCTTCAGTTCTTGAAGGCCGGAAAGTGGCTGTTTGTCGCGAACTTACTAAGAAATTCGAAGAAGTTGTTAGAGGCAACTTAAATGATATAGCAGCTCACTACGCAGAAAGTGGCCCACCAAAGGGTGAAGTAGTAGTTATTCTAAGTGCACCAGATAAAGAAACAATCAAGCAAACTGGCAGCGTGGAAGCAGATACAGATAAACTGCTTGAAAAAGCCCTTACCTATATGCGGGTGAAAGATGCTGCCAGCTTCGTTTCTGATTTAACAGGCATAAAGAAGAAAGAACTGTATAATAGAGCCTTGGAGCTTTCGGGGAAAAACTAGTTTGACGACAGAACGCCAAAAAAGCGAAGCCAGAGGCCGAAAGGCCGAAAAAATTGCAGCCAATTGGTTGCGCCTTAAAGGATATACTATTCTTGAAGAACGGTTTCGCTCAAAGCGCGGAGAGATAGATATCATCTGCAAGCGCGGTTGTGAAATCCTGATTGTCGAGGTAAAAGCCCACAAAACCCGTGAAAACAGCCTCTATGCAGTAACACCACGCCAACAGCAGCGAATAGTTCATGCCACTGAAGACTGGCTAAAAACCCAATCTTTTGAAAAATATTCACTTAGGTTTGATGTAATAGCCATTGCACCAAAGCGCCTTCCGGCCCATATCAAGGATGCGTGGCGGCCGGGCTTTTAATGTTATCTGGCTAAACCTCAATAATTAAATATGTTTCCAGCAAGTAAGGATTAAATTATGGCAACACAGCGCAAGGTCGCATTCCAGATGGACCCTATGGAAACTGTGAATATAAATGGCGACAGTACCTTTGTTCTGATGCTGGAAGCACAGGCCCGTGGCTATGAACTTTGGCACTATCTTGCTGAAGACCTGAGCTACCGCGAAGGTGTGGTATATGCGAAAGCACGCCCTGTTACGGTGCGCCGTGAAGAAGGCAATCATTTCACTTTTGGCGAAGCTGCTTGCATTAAAATTGCGGATATGGACGTCGTTTGGATGCGCCAGGACCCACCATTTGATATGGCCTATATCACTGCCACCCACCTTCTTGAGCTTGTCGCTGATGAAACGCTGGTTGTAAATAACCCCGCTGAAGTAAGAAATGCGCCAGAGAAGCTTTTTGTAACTAAATTCATAGATTTAATGCCGCCTACCCTTATCACTCGCCGTGAAGACGAAGTTAAGAAATTCCGCGCTGATTTTGGTGAGATCATAGTAAAACCACTGTATGGAAATGGCGGTGCCGGTGTATTCCATCTGAAGGAAGGTGACAGCAACCTTGGTAGCCTAATGGAAATGTTCCTGGCTTCAAGCCGTGAACCTGTGATGGTACAGCAGTTCCTGCCTGATGTGGTTAAAGGCGATAAACGCATTATCCTTGTAGACGGCGAAGCCGTTGGTGCTATTAACCGTGTACCGGCAAAGGGTGAAATTCGTTCAAACCTTGTAGCTGGTGGTTCCGCTGAGAGATCAGGGCTTACAGAGCGCGAAGTGGAGATTTGCGAGCGCTTGAAGCCTGAGCTTAAGAGCCGCGGCCTTACCTTTGTAGGCATTGATGTGATCGGTGATTGGCTCACCGAGATTAATGTAACCTCCCCCACAGGCCTTCAGTCAGTAAACCAATTTGATGGTGTAAGCCTTGAGGCAGTAATTTGGGATGCTCTAGAAGAAAAACTGAATTAACTACTTCATACAATATCCAATAAAAAAGGCTGTGAAATCGATCACAGCCTTTTTCTTTAATATATTCAGATACTTAGAATCCACAAACACCAAGCTTACTGCAAAGCTCATCAAGCTTTTCAAGGTCTTCATAAGCGATAACTACCTTGCCAGCCTCGCCTTCATGTTCGATAGATACTTTCATACCAACCGCCGCTGTAAGGTCTTTCTCGAGCGCGATAGTATCCGCATCTTTCTTCTTGGCTGAACCAGTACCACCTGGACGTGGTTGACGCTTCTGTTTGCCTTTGCTTTCGTTAGCTAAAGCTTCTGTCTGGCGTACGCTAAGCCCTTCTTTTACTACCCGTTTTGCCAGTTCAAGCGGATCGCTACTACCAATCAGTGTACGGGCATGCCCCATAGAGAGGTCACCGCGAGCCACCATCTGCTGTACTTCTTCAGGCAGTGTTAAGAGGCGAAGAAGGTTAGTTACATGACTGCGGCTTTTACCAACCACCTCTGCAACGGCTTCCTGCGTATGCTTGAATTCCTCCATCAGACGCTTGTAGCCAATAGCCTCTTCAATAGCAGTCAGATCCTGGCGTTGAATATTCTCTATGATAGCAATTTCAAGAACTTCGGTATCGCTCAGTTCCTTCACCACAACTGGTACTTCATGAATACCTGCACGCTGTGATGCACGCCAGCGCCGCTCACCTGCAACGATCTGGAATTTCTCCGGGCCTAATTCACGAACAAGGATTGGCTGTAACAGCCCCTTTTCTTTAATTGAGGCAGAAAGCTCATTAAGTGCCTCTTCATCAAAATGCACACGCGGCTGGGCAGCATTTCTTTCAAGGAATTCTATAGGCAGACGGCGGCGGCCACTTGGCGCGCCATCAGAACCTGTACCGTCCTGAATAGCAGTTTTTTCTGAAACTGTATTTAATGCTGGTCTATCATCTGCCAGAAGTGCTGAAAGCCCTCTTCCCAGCCCTTTACGAGCATTTTTTGCCATTATATAAACCCTAACTAATTGTTTTTATTTAATTATTTTAAGCAGCTATTTTACTGCCACGCCCAAGTACTTCTCGTGCCAATTCAATATAAGCTCGGCTGCCTGTGCAGCGATGATCATAAAGAATAGCTGGCTTACCGAAGCTCGGTGCCTCTGAAATTCTTACATTCCGCGGGATCACAGTTTGATAAACCTTATCGCCCAAATATGCACGAACATCTTCTGCCACTTGTTCTGACAAATTATTCCGTTTGTCAAACATCGTGAGTACCACACCGTTAATTTCCAGCTCTGGGTTCAGGCTGGCTTTAACTTGCTCAATAGTTTTTAGAAGAAGACTAAGGCCCTCGAGAGCAAAAAACTCACACTGAAGCGGTACAAGCACACTATCCGCTGAAACCAAGGCATTAATGGTAAGAAGCGAGAGAGATGGTGGGCAATCTATGAGAATATAATCATATTCATCGTAAGCAGATGCCTTCTCAAACGCCTGTTTTAGGCGGAAATTACGCTGAGGAAGCTCTGCGAGTTCAAGGTCAGCACCAGAAAGATCAACGGTAGACGGTATAATAGAAAGTCCTGGTACTTCTGTTTCGAGAACAGCATCACCAAGCGGTGCGGCTCCAAGTACAACATCATACGAAGTAATTTCACGGGCTCCGCGATCGATACCAAAACCTGTGCTGGCATTTCCTTGAGGATCTAAATCCAGAATAAGCACCCGCTTTTTCACTGCAGCCATAGCAGTAGCCAGATTAATCGTTGTTGTTGTTTTGCCAACCCCACCCTTTTGGTTAGCAACAGCAATAATATGAGCTTGCCCGTTAGACATTCCAGAAAACTCCCCCGTTTTGCCAATAAAGGCAATTTTTACATACTGTTACAGCTGTTTTATGTTGCTTAGCCTTAAGATGACCCCGCTCGGGTCCGATAGGCTATCAAAGCGGTTGATATCCATCTTCCAATAAGCTTGAGCTTCGGTCAATTCCTCTTCTGCAGTTTCTCCCTTCAGAAGCCACATTTCTACATTTTCTTTGAGGAAAGGTTTAGCCCAATTCATCAACTGAAGCACACGAGCGCATGCTCTGGAGGTAACAATATCAACGTCAAACGGCTCTAGTTCTTCGATACGAACGTTGTGAATCTGCGCGTTTGCGGATGTTTCACGTGAAACCTGACGCATAAAAATACACTTACGGCCGACTGATTCCACCATATGAGCTTCGCCAACTCCCATGCTTGCAAGAACAAGTGCCGGGAAGCCGGCTCCTGAACCAATATCAAGCATTTTGATCTGCTTTTCACCGAATCGCTCTTTAAGAAGTGGTGCCATTTGTGCCGAATCGAGAAAATGGCGTCTCCAGATGTCATCGAGAGTACTGTTAGAGACTAAGTTCTTGGCCTTCTGCCATTTAACTAATAGATCGCCATAGACCTTAATTTTATCCAGTGTTTCACGTGAAACATCTAAATCACGTTCAAGATCAGAAAAGCTGTAAGACATAAATTTCTCTATATTACGCGGCAGAACGTTTTTTGATATGACCAAGAAGAAGAGTAAGTGCTGCTGGTGTAACCCCTGCTATACGAGCAGCTGCTCCAAGCGTTGCTGGACGTGCTTCTTTAAACTTTTCCTGCATTTCATTGGAAAGTCCGGGAATATCAGCGAAATCCAGATCTTCAGGAATGACCTTTTCTTCATCTTTCCTGAAGGCAGCAATATCCTGTTCCTGACGCTCGAGGTAGCCCTGATACATCGCGTCTATTTCAAGCTGCTCTGAAATTTTAGTTTCAACAACGGAAAGTTCATCAGGCCAAATATCTTTCAGGCGTGCAAAATTAATTGTGCTAAAACCAAGCAACACCATTCCATCACGACGAACACCATCCTGCTTAATCTTCAAACCAGCCTTTTCTGCTTCATTCGGTGTAAGGCTTAAAGATTTCAGAATTTCTTTAGCTTCAGCAAGAGCTTGCTTCTTTTTATTAAAGGATTGCTTACGCTCTTCTTTTACAAGGCCAACCTCTATCCCTTTATCTGTCAGACGCTGATCAGCATTATCAGCACGAAGAAGAAGGCGGTATTCAGCCCGCGATGTAAACATGCGGTAGGGTTCACGCGTTCCCTGAGTTACCAAATCATCAAGCATTACACCTATGTAAGCATCTGCCCGGTCCAACACAAAAGGTGTTTCTTCACCTATAGCTTTAAGAGCAGCGTTTGTGCCAGCCATCAATCCTTGTGCGCCGGCCTCTTCATAACCGGTGGTGCCGTTGATTTGACCAGCTAGATACAGCTGACCTGCACGGTGTGTTTCAAGTGTTACTTTAAGTTCGCGCGGATCAATAAAATCATATTCAATAGCGTAACCTGGCTGAATAATCTCTGCATTCTCTAAGCCAGGAATAGACGCTATTAAATCCTTCTGTACTTCTTCAGGCAAACTAGTAGAAATACCATTAGGATACACCGTATGGTCATCCAGTCCTTCAGGCTCAAGGAATATCTGGTGGCTATCCTTATCTGCAAAGCGGACGATTTTATCTTCAATAGAAGGGCAATAGCGCGGTCCCTTACTATCAATTTTCCCACTATACATAGGTGCCCGATGCAGGTTATCGCGGATAATTTCGTGAGTACGAGCTGTGGTACGTGTTAGGTAACAACTAATCTGCGGCACTGTAACCTTCTCTGTAAGGAAAGAAAACGGCACAGGATCTTCATCACTTGGCTGCTCGATACACTGATCCCAATCAATCGTACGTCCATCAAGACGCGCAGGTGTTCCGGTTTTAAGGCGCCCAAGATCAAACCCTATATCCATAAGGGTATCAGAAAGTCCAAGAGCGGGAGCTTCACCCACCCTGCCCGCTGGTGTTGTTGTTTCACCAATATGAATAAGACCGCGCAGGAAAGTTCCTGTAGTAATTACAACAGCTTTTGCGGATAGCTTAGTGCCATCCATCAACACCACACCTTCGATAACAGGTTTATCACCATCTCGGTTTACAATCAGGTCCTCAACGCCGCCAGCAACCAGTGAAAGATTTTCATAGTCATTCAGAATTGCCTGCATGGCATTGCGGTAAAGCTTGCGGTCAGATTGTGCGCGGGGTCCCTGTACTGCTGGCCCTTTTTTACGGTTTAGAAGCCGGTACTGAATACCAGCGCTATCAGCAACAAGCCCCATCAGGCCATCAAGTGCATCAATCTCACGTACTAGATGACCCTTACCCAAACCACCAATCGCGGGGTTACAAGACATCTCACCAATGGTCTCAAGCTTATGAGTAACCAGTGCAGTTTTAGCACCAACACGCGCAGAAGCTGCTGCTGCTTCACAGCCAGCATGCCCACCACCCACAACAATTACATCAAAATCAGTCATTCAATTCACCAATGGCAAAACATCAGGACGTGCATACAGCACACCAAAACAGGCGCTGGGTATAATAAGAAATAAGGGTTAAGTCAAAGCTAAGCTGCTATGTGCGCGGCGCATGTTTCACGTGAAACATCATTTTCCGATACAAAAATCAGAAAACACAACATCCAGCATATCTTCCACACCAACACGGCCAGTGATTTTACCGAGCGATCGAGCAGCCATTCGAACATCCTCCGCGGCTAAAACAGGATCCAAGCCAGCATTATCCTCGAATCGGTAAAGATGATCTACGGTGTCCTCAAGCGCTTTTCTATGTCGTACTCGTGTAAGGGATGGTAGTTCGCGGGGAGCCATCGCTTCCCTTACAAAATCTTCTACAGTGGATAGAAGTTCATCCAAACCATCGTTATCTCTTACAGATGCGGTGATAGCTTTCATACCGCTTGGTACATCATCATGTTTCACGTGAAACATAGAAACACGATCTGTTTGCGTGATTACGAGAATTGCATCTCCATCAAGCCACTTGGAAGCTGCCTCAGGGATAGTTGGCCACCCATCAGCACGAACAAGTACAAGGCGAAGATCAGCTTCCTCAGCTTTCTTTTCAGCGCGCCTTATACCTTCGCGTTCAATATCTCCCTCACCTTCCCGTAGGCCAGCTGTATCAATCAACCTTACAGGATAGCCACCCAGGTCAAGGTTCACTTCAATCACATCTCGAGTAGTGCCCTTCTCATCAGAAACGATAGCAACATCAGATTTAGAGAGCGCGTTCATCAAGGTAGATTTACCAGCATTTGGCTCGCCGAGGATAACAATGCGGAAGCCGTCACGGATTGCTTCCGCCCTTTTATTATCTTTCAGGTATCCCTCAATATCATCTCTAAGCGATGTAATATTAGGGAGTACGGCACCGGCCACACCTTCAGGCAAATCTTCATCAGGGAAATCAATATCTGCTTCCAGATGGGCCAGGTGGCCAATCAACCTACCCCGCCAATCTTCGTAAAGATTTTTTAAAGCACCATCCAACTGTCTTAGTGCTTGTTCTCGCTGTGCTGCTGTTTGCGCATGAATTAGATCATTGAGGCCTTCAGCTTCCGTAAGATCAAGTTTCTCATTTTCGAAGGCACGTTTAGAGAACTCACCGGGTTCCGCCATGCGGAGACCATCAATTTCAGTGAGAGCTTCAAGAACACCCGTGATCACAGAACGCCCACCATGGAGGTGAAGCTCCACCACGTCCTCTCCTGTAAAACTGGCGGGTGCAGGGAAAGTGAGCACAAGAGATTTATCAAGCCTTACACCTGTTCTGTGATCTTTAAGCTCACGGAGAGCAGCCATACGAGGCTTTGGAAGATCTTTGCCCGAGAGTATCATAAGGGCTTCTAGCGCCTTTGGACCAGATAATCTGATAACAGCAACGCCAGCTGTACCAGCACCAGAAGACAAGGCGAAAATCGTATCCATCATCATAAGACTAAATGCTCTTCACTCAGTTTTTTATTGCAGCAAATCTTTGCGTTCATTAGCAAAAGAAAGCTATAGCCGCTATAGTGAAGTTAAGCGCATTCTTAATGCAAATTTTTCAGGGCCATCTTATGTCACAAATTTCCATGCACACCCCTATCATTGATATTACTATCACTGAGCTTGAAGGCAGTATTGTTGCACTTGATTGGGGATGGAGCCCATTTCAGGAAGAAAATCCTTCACCACTTCTACTGGAAGCTAAACGACAACTTGACCTGTATTTTGATGGTGACCTCACGGAATTTAATCTGCCGCTCAACCCAATGGGTACCAAGCATCAGGAAAAGGTTTGGAAGGCTATGTGTGATATCCCATACGGGGATACCCGCACGTACGGTGATGTAGCTAAAGAGATTGGATCAGCAGCCCAAGCAGTTGGCAGCGCCTGTGGCCGTAATCCCATTCCTATCTTAATTCCCTGTCACCGTATTATGGCATCCGCAGGCCGTATGGGCGGATACTCGGGTGACGGTGGTCTTTATACCAAAAGAGCTCTCCTGGTACTTGAAGGTGCCTTAACTGTTGACGAAGGTAAAGCTCTTGAGGCCTCTGGCGCTCTAGATGGTTAGGTTATGAATTACCCCCTTTATCTCATCCCCGGCACTATGTGTGATGGAAGGCTATGGCATAAGCTTACACCTTATCTGAGCACATATGAAATTCATCATGCAGTCTATGCAGGCCAAACCAGTATGGATGATATGTTGGCTGCTGTGGTAGAAAACAAACCTGAGAAAAGCCATCTTATAAGCTTCTCTCTTGGTGGCTATCTAGCTATGGAAGCAGCCCTTAAAAATCCTGATAATTTCGAGCGCATCATCATTATTGCGAGCTCACCTTACGGCTTATCTGATGATGAAAAACAGCTACGCAGAGTAAACGCAAAAATGCTTTCACGGATGACCTACAGAGGTATGTCCAGAAAACGCCTGAGCCAGTTTGTTTCTCCAAATAATATGACTGATAATTCAGTTACAAATACTATTCTACAGATGGAAAAAGACCTTGGTCAGGATGAATTGATCAACCAGTTGATCGCCCCAATTGACCGCAGGAACCTGAAAGAAGATTTGATAACTATTGGAAAACCAATTCATTTCATTATGGCGGAAGAAGATGAACTAGTACCAATTGGTGCTATTGAAAAGCTTGCAGAAGCTTATGAACACATCCATCTCCACCGAATGGAAGGCTCAGGGCATATGATTCCGCTGGAAATACCAGAAAAACTAGCTGAAATTATAAATTATGTAATAAAATCAGATAGATAGTTTATTTTTACATTCATTTCTTCAAATTTAGTGAGTATTTTTTCCTGAACACTGTCAGCGGACATACCGTTCATTGCAGTTGCCACCACCGCATCAGCCAAAACAGATATTTCATACCCATTCTCTATAGCGGCCTCTACAGTTGCACGAACACAGTGCTGAGTATGAACTCCCATTATCACAAGCTTTGATATCTGCTCAGCCTTTAAAACCGCATCCAGTTCAGTTCCATAGAAAGCATTGCCTGTCGTTTTCTGAATTATGGTTTCCCCACCGGTAGGTTTCACTTCATCCTTGAAATTATGCAGCGGTTGCCCTGCCCGGTACGGGGAAGATGGATCAGATGAACAGTCCTGAATATGAAAAACAGGCCAATTTTCCGATCGCACCCAATCCAGCATTCTTTTCATTACCTCTTCAGCGTCAGGGTTATTTCTTTCACCCCACTTAGGGTGATCCATAGCTTTCTGAACATCAATAATGAGAAGAGCTGTTTTCATCTATTTGATATCACCTCTGCCGAGGTACAGATAGAAGCATAATCTGCTCCAATATGAACAAGTGTAATATGGTGAACATCATCAGCAGACCATGAAGTCCCTCTGCAATCAGTTACCCCTGTTGCAGCAGTCGCATCTGAAATAACTGAAACGTGATACCCTAAAGACGCAGCCATTCTTGCAGTACAATCCACAGAATGTTGCGTTAACACACCTACAACAGCCAAATGTTCAATAGAAAGAGACTTCAGGTATGTATCAAGCTCCGTTCCCACAAAGGCATTGTTGGTGGACTTTTCAATAATCTTTTCTCCAATTTCTGGGAAAACTTCTTCTTTAAAATCGTGAAGAGGCTGTCCTTCCCTATATGGTGAAGTAAGCTCTTTTGAAGAGTGTTTAATATGAACAACAGGCCATTTTTTATGCCGCCAATGAGATAAAAGTTCAGCTATTTTCCTTTCAGCATCAAGGTTATTGCGAATACCCCATTTAGGGTGATCAATTGCTTTTTGAACATCAATAATGAGAAGAGCTGTTTTCACTGTAACTTCCATAACAAAAAAGGCCCACCACAGTATGGCAGGCCTTTCTGAAATTTCTAGCTACAAAAATTTAGTTATTCATCTGCGAGAAGAAATCTTCGTTGTTCTTTGAGTCTTTCAACTTCCCAAGTAGGAATTCCATTGCATCCACGGTACCCATCGGAGTGAGAATACGGCGTAGTACCCACATTTTTGAAAGTGTTGCAGGATCAACAAGCAACTCTTCTTTCCGTGTACCGGATTTAAGAATATCAATCGCAGGGAACACGCGCTTATCAGCAACCTTACGATCAAGGATGATTTCAGAGTTACCTGTACCTTTGAATTCCTCAAAGATAACCTCATCCATGCGGCTACCAGTTTCAATAAGGGCTGTTGCGATAATGGAAAGAGAACCACCCTCTTCGATATTACGCGCCGCACCAAAGAAACGTTTTGGTCGTTGGAGCGCATTTGCATCCACACCACCTGTTAGTACCTTACCAGAAGATGGTACCACTGTGTTGTAAGCACGGGCCAGACGGGTGATACTATCAAGCAAAATCACAACATCCTTGCCGTGTTCCACAAGACGTTTGGCTTTCTCAATCACCATTTCAGAAACCTGAACATGGCGAGAAGCAGGTTCATCAAATGTGGAAGATACCACTTCACCAGCCACCGAGCGCTGCATGTCTGTTACTTCCTCAGGACGTTCGTCAATAAGAAGTACAATCACATAACATTCAGGGTGGTTTGTTGTAATGCTCTTCGCAATATTTTGCAGAAGAACTGTTTTACCTGTGCGTGGTGGTGCCACAATAAGAGCACGCTGGCCTTTACCAATTGGAGCCACAAGATCAATCACACGCGGTGATTTATCTTTCACAGTTGGATCATCCGGGTCCAGCTTCAATTTTTCATCTGGGTAAAGTGGTGTCAGGTTATCAAAGTGAACCTTGTGGCGTGTCTTCTCTGGCTCTTCAAAATTAATCTGTGAAACTTTAAGAAGTGCAAAGTAACGCTCACCATCTTTTGGTGCACGGATCTGGCCTTCAACGGTATCCCCTGTCCGGAGGCCAAACCGGCGAATCTGGCTTGGGCTGACATAAATATCATCCGGCCCTGGTAGATAATTAGCCTCAGGGCTTCTAAGGAAACCAAAACCGTCTGAGAGTGTCTCAATAACACCGCCACCCATGATTTCTACATCATCTTCTGCAAGCTGCTTTAGGATAGCAAACATCATATCCTGTTTGCGCATGCTGCTGGCATTTTCAATACCTACTTCTTCTGCAAGCGCTAGAAGATCGGCTGGGGTCTTATTCTTGAGATCCTGTAAGTGCATGGGATCGTCCATATTATTATTTCTATTGTCCGGATTATTATTGGCTTGCGCCACTTTAATTGGAAGCTAATGCCAACTTACTCAACACGGTTGTCGGCTTTGGTGGGATTCAAAAAACGCCTCCAGTAGATCACTGAAGGCGCAATAAAATTACCATGCACTCACTGAGTGTCAAGCTATTTAGATTTAGAATGGTTTTGCCACAGCGAGGATAACAACCACAATAATGAAGATTGCAGGTACTTCATTTATCTTGCGGTAGAAGCTTTCACTTTTATCTCGTTCGCCAGCTGCAATTTTCTTACGCCATTTGGAAAGAACACCATGAAAACCTGAAAGGATAAAGACAAGAAGCAGTTTTGCATGAAGCCAACCACCTGCATCAAAACCAATATTGAAGGCAAGTGTTAGTCCTAGAATCCAGGCAATGGTCATAGCAGGATTGATGATAATCCGCATCAAACTTGCTTCACGCTCAATCCACTTACCATCTTCTTCGCTGCCAACTTCACACTGCATATGATAAGCAAAATACCGAGGCAGCATAAACATGCCCGCCATCCAGAAAATCACAAAAATGATATGGCCGGCTTTTACATAAAAATAAGCGTCACCTAGAAATCCCGGTTCCATGGCTTTTCTCTCCCTCGGGTATTTTAGCGTCTGAAGTTCTTAATAGTTTCAGAAAGCAAGGCTACATTCTCTGGCGGTGTTTCAGGTACAAAACCATGACCAAGGTTAAAGATGTGCGCGCCGCCCTTCAGGCTTTCCATAATCCGGTTCGCTTCGCTCACCATCAAATCACCACCTGAAACCACTAGGTGCGGATCCATATTCCCTTGTACACAAACCTTACTTTGAACCTCACTTGCAGCCCACTCAAGCGGTACACCTGTATCAAGGGATACAGCATCCACCCCTGTCTCCTCTACAAAACGTGCTAGAGCGGCGCCTGCAAGCCGTGGGAAGCCGATGATAGGTGTTTCGCTATGCTTCACCCTAACCTTCTCAACAATGGCTTTGGTGGGCTTTATAATCCATTCATCAAACATTGTTTCCGGGATCGCCGCTGCCCAGCTATCAAAAATTTGTACAGCATCAGCACCCGCTTCAATCTGACGGCACAGATATTCAGCTGTTGCATCCACCAGCATATCCAGGATGCGGCCAAATAGTTCAGGGTTACCGTATCCAAGCTGACGAGCAGCTGCATGGTCCTTACTACCTTGTCCCGCAATCATGTATGTTGCCACTGTCCAAGGTGCCCCGGCAAAACCAAGAAGCGTTACATTTTCAGGAAGCGCTGAAGAGAGATTTGAAACCGTCTTATAAACGTTCCCAACTTTATCGTGGAAGTTCGCCATCGATAGTTTTGAGAAAGCTTCTTCTGTTGCTACCGGATCAAGCTTTGGCCCAAACCCAGTCTCAAACCAAACCTGCTGACCTAATCCGTCTGGTACCACAAGTATATCTGCAAACAGAATTGCGCCGTCCATGCCGTAACGCCTGATAGGCTGCAAGGTTACTTCTGTCGCTTTATCGGGGCTATAGCAAAAATCCATGAAAGACGGACAGGTAGAACGTACCTCTCTGTATTCAGGCAAATATCTTCCTGCCTGACGCATGAACCAGAATGGAACTTTTTCACCGGGGTTACCCTTGAGAGTCTCTAGAAGAATTTTAGCCATAATGCTTTTACCTGACAGTTTTATACACGGGACGATCTATAGGGCGACCATACTAATACTTAAATATAAATATAATAGAATCTTGTAGTAGTAGTGAATCCCTGTGAATCATGGGGAAAACTATTTATCCACAAGCTTGTGCACAAACAAGGGTTCTGCGGCATTTTAACAGTGATTCTGTGAGTAAGACTCTGGACTGTGCAGAAAACCTCGCGATTCGAGACTTTGACTCTGTCTGTGGAAACTGGGGATAACCGAAAAAGACTCAGATTTGGCGACTCAGGTTATTAAACTTTGCACAGGCTTGGGATAAGATTCACTCCTGTGTGAACTCTCTCTATACAAATTGGGGGTAAGTGGCCTAATGTGCTTTTCAACATTTACACCAACAAGTTATCCACAGGTTATTCCCATGAGTCCTCCACTGCCCGGTTTTCAGGAATCTGAGTCAAGCAATGAAGTTCAATTTCATCTGCATCTGGTCTCTGACTCTACAGGTGAAACTCTTGAGGCAATCGTATCAGCAGCTCTTGTTCAGTTCGAAGGAGTGAATGTTCACAAACATTATTGGCCACTTGTGCGTTCGGCAATGCAAATGTCTCGTTTGATGGAAGATATATGTGAGCAGCCAGGCCTTGTTATGTATACGTTGGTAAATACAGAAATCAGACAAGTCCTTGAACAGTCTTGTATGGAAAAAAACATTCCAGTGCTTTCGATCCTTGATCCGGTGATTAATCTACTCGGTTCATATTTCGGGCAACAAGCTTCTCATAAACCAGGGCGTCAACATACGATGGATGCTCACTATTTTCAGCGAATTGATGCCCTTCATTTTACTATGGCACATGATGATGGCCAATTAGTAGAAGATGTAAATGAAGCAGATATTATATTGGTAGGTGTATCCCGTTCATCGAAAACACCAACCAGTATCTATCTGGCTAATAAGGGTTATAAAACATTGAATGTTCCGTTTGTGCCCAATTGCCCGATGCCGATGGAACTCGATAACCTCAAAGATAAATTCGTGCTTGGATTAACGACAAGTCCAGAACGCCTTGTTCAAATCCGGACTAATCGTTTGCGCTCTATCAATGAAGATGAAGAAGCGGATTATACAGACCGGGATCAAATTCAGGATGAAATCAAAGAGTGTCGCCGTTACTGCACAAAACGTGGCTGGCAAACCATTGATGTAACCCGGCGGTCTATTGAAGAAACAGCAGCTGCAATCCTGAACCGTTATTATCAGTGGTTAGAGAAAAACGGAAAAACACACGCACATGAATTACCGTCTGATCTTAGGTAAGTATGATGACTGAATTTATTTTAGCTTCAGGCAGTAAAACGCGGGCGAAAATGCTGAAAGATGCTGGCGTGAATTATACCGTTCAAACGGCATCTGTTGATGAAGATACTCTCAAAGAAGCGCTGGTTGCTGATGGTGCAGCCCCTCGCCATATCGCTGATGCTCTAGCAGAAATGAAAGCACGGGCAGTTTCTTTCATGCATCCACAAGCGCTGGTTTTAGGGGCTGATCAGATTTTGGTCAAAGACGATAAAATATTCTCGAAAGCTTCAAACCAGCAAGAAGCAGAAGCCACATTAAAAGAACTATCAGGCGGTGAACACAGGCTTATCTCAGCAGCGGTTATTTGCCAGAATGGGCAAGCGATTTGGCGCTCAGTTGATCAGGTGAAAATGGATGTAAGGCCATTATCTGATACCTTCATTAAACAATATTTAGATACACTGGGTGATGATGCTTATTGGTCTGTCGGTTGTTATCAGCTCGAAGGTATAGGCGCACAGCTCTTTAACCGGGTGGATGGTGATTATTTCACCGTGCTTGGTATGCCTCTCCTACCTGTTCTTGATTTTCTGCGCCGCTATAATTTGTTGCCGCTCTAAAGAGTATTTCCCATGAAAAAAGCCGCTGTTATCGGATATCCAATTGCTCAGTCTCTTTCGCCCGTTATTCATAACCACTGGTTTGAACAAAACGGAATTGAAGGTAATTATGAAGCGATTGAAGTGGTTCCTGAAGAATTGGGTATGGCTGTAGAACGCCTTAAAACAGAAGGATATTCGGGTTTTAATGTAACGGTGCCCCATAAAACAGATATCATCAAATATCTGGATAAAGTAGCTCCACTTGCCCGTCAGATGGGTGCTGTGAATACGGTGAAAATAGCGGAAGATGGTACATTAAGCGGGTTTAATACGGACGGTATTGGTCTTGTAAAACATTTGAAAGATATTGTGCCTGAATATCCAAAAGACAAACCTGCTCTGATTATTGGTGCTGGTGGTGCAGCTCGCGCAGCGGCACTTGGGCTCGTGAATGAAAACCTGCCTATGGTGATGATCACTAACCGGACACGAGGAAAAGCCGAAGCAATCGCGGGTGATGTTGGTCGTGGCCGTATGACGGTGGTGGACTGGAAAACCCGCGCACAAGCGGTGGCCGCAGCGGGTCTTATTGTGAATACCACGGTGCTCGGGATGGCAGGTCAGCCTGCTCTTGAGTTAAGCCTTGATCATGCAGCCAGTGATACCGTGGTGTATGATATTGTTTATAAGCCGCTTGAAACTGAATTACTGAAAGATGCAGGGGAACGTGGCTTGAAAACTGTTGATGGGCTAGGAATGCTTGTGCACCAAGGAGCAGCAGCCTTTAAAATCTGGTTCGGCGTAGAGGTAGGATTTGATGCTGACCTCCGCAAAACTTTGGAGGCAAAAATCACATGATTATTGTGGGTTTAACCGGCTCCATCGGTATGGGAAAATCAGAAACTGCCAAAATGTTTGTAGCTGAAGGGGTGCCCGTATTTGATGCTGATGCGGCAGTTCATAGGCTTCAGAAGAAAGGCGGTAAGGCTTTACCCTTAATCGAAAAAGCTTTCCCTGGTTCTGTTGCGGGTGGTGAGCTTGACCGTGCCAGCCTTGGAGCGCAGGTGTTTGCTGATCCGGCGAAGAAAAAAGTCCTTGAGAATATCATGCACCCTATGGTGGGCGATGAACGCATTGCTTTTTTTGAAGCGGCAGAAAAAGCAAACGCTGATATTGTGGTTCTTGATGTACCCCTTCTTTTTGAAACGGGTGGTGACAAAGGTTGTCACTATAGTGTGGTAGTGTCTGCTCCTGCTGAAGTTCAGCGTGAACGGGTACTTGCGCGTTCCGGTATGACTGCAGAAAAATTTGAAGATATTCTTAAACGCCAGATGCCAGATGCTGACAAACGCGCGAAGGCAGACTATATCGTTGATACAGATAAAGGGCTTGAGCATGCAAAAGCCCGTGTGAGAGAAATACTCACTACTATAAGGAACAGATAAAACTATGCGTGAGCTTATTTTCGATACAGAGACCACAGGCTTTGATCCACTTTCAGGTGACAGGCTTATTGAGATTGGTCTTGTTGAGATGGTTGATAAAAAGCTCACCGGTAATAATCTGCACCAATATGTAAATCCTGAACGCGAAGTGCCAGAAAGTGCCGTGAAAATTCACGGTCTGACAACTGAGTTTCTCAGTGATAAACCCGTATTCACTGAAGTGATGGATGAATTTCTTGAGTATGTCGGTGATGATAGTGTGCTCGTGGCGCACAATGCCGAGTTTGATATGAAATTTATCAACTGGGAACTTGAGAACGCTAGCCGCCCTATCATTCACAAAAAGCGTTTCATTGATACACTAGCCATTGCCCGGACCAAATTTCCGGGTTCACCAAACAGCCTTGATGCGCTTTGTAAGCGTTTTGCCATCAACAATACCCACCGTACCCTTCACGGTGCGCTTCTTGATGCTGAAATTCTGGCAGAAGTTTATATTGAGCTGGAAGGTGGCCGCCAAAGCGGGATGGACTTATCTGTTGCTAAATCATCCCGCGCTGTAATCCAGAAAAAAAAGCGTGAAAAGCGTACTTTCCCTGTGAGCGAAGAGGATTTGACAGCGCATGCTGAGTTTATTAAATCTTTAAAAGATCCAATCTGGAATAGTTAGAAACGCAGCAGGTATCTCCCCCTTTTCCTTGCTGTCTATAATCACTGCAGTTCATGTGGTGGGGAATTTTGGCGTTCTTAATGGCGTCAGTAATGGGGAGAAAATCATGATTAAGCATGATGTAATAGCGCAGGATTATATCGCCTATCACGCTGATACCAAACCAAACAAATTGGCAACCATGGATATGGCGAGCGGCCGCCAGTTCACCTATTCTGAAATGAATGTCAGGGTTGGTCAGCTCGCGACCTATCTGAAATCCAGAGGGATTTCCAAAGGTGACCGTGTTGCTTTTTTGGCCCTGAATTCTACCGATATTCTAGATATCCTATTTGCCGCTTGGCGTATTGGTGCCAGCGCCTTGGCCCTGAATTTCCGGCTTACAGCCAGTGAGCTTGAATATATCGTGAATGATGCGGGGCCTGATCTACTTTTCTACGATCATATGTTTGCTGATGTGGTGGAAGAACTGAAGCCGCTTGTGAATATTAACCACTATGTGGGGATGGACGGCCTTGGTGGTGTTGAGACTGATTTAGAAAAAGCGATTGCATCTTCTGAACCTCTCCTTACTCGAGAATATCAAACTCTCGATGAAGAATGCATGCTTATGTATTCTTCCGGCACTACCGGGAAACCCAAAGGGGTGATTATCACCCACGGTATGATCTTCTATTCTGCTATTAACCTGCTGCAGCGGGCACAGAATACGGCGGAATCTGTCTGGCTTACTGTTATGCCGCTCTTCCATATTGGAGGGTTGAATATTTCCTCGCTCCCTGCCCTTTGGATTGGTGGAACAACATTGGTAATGCGGATGTTTACATCTGATGCTGTGCTTGATGCCATTGATAGTTCGGACCTTGGTATAACCCACACTATTCTCGTGCCTGCCATGCTTAATGACATGCGGTTTAACTCAAAGGCAGAAACCACTGATTTCTCTCGCATGGTAGTATCAATCGCAGGCGGTGCCAGTGTGCCGGGGGAGCTTGTAAAATGGTGGTACAGTAAGGGCTTTGTTATCTGTGATGGTTACGGCATGACAGAATCTGCAGCTTCAAACTGTGTTGCTGAGCCATCAGATGTCCCTGAATTTATTGGTACGTCTGGCAAGGGATTATTTCTTACAGAAATGTGCCTGAAGGACCCGGATGGTAACGATGTGAAGCAAGGTGAAGTGGGCGAAATCTGGATGCGTGGCCCTACCATCACTCCTGGCTACTGGAACAATGAAGAAGCCAATAAAAACTCCTTTGTGGATGGTTGGTTCAAATCAGGTGATATTGCATGCCAAGATGAAGGTGGACGGTATATCATCGAAGATCGCTCTAAAGATATGTATATCTCTGGCGGGGAAAATGTATATCCAGCAGAGGTGGAAAGTGTGCTTTTCGGCCTCGAGGCTATTGCAGATGTAGCGGTTATTGGTGTGCAGTCAGACCGCTGGGGCGAAACTGGTTGTGCGGTTGTTGTGCTCAAAGACGGCATGAGCTTAGATATTGATGAAGTTCATGCTTACTGTGAAGGTAAGTTGGGTAAATTTAAGTTCCCCAATCACCTTACTTTTATGGAAGAGCTACCTCGTACCACAACGGGTAAAGTGAAAAAGTTTGAGCTTAGGGAAACGATACCTACTCTAATTCCATAAAAAGTAGGTGATTTTTATGGATAGGTAGCGGTTTATCACCGCTACCAAAGATATCTAATGGATAATATTGAAGAAGCGACCGTATGGGATGAAACCTAGGCAACCCACATCTTTACCCTGATCACAGTCATAAAGGCTGAAAGTGGTTATATCAGCTTCGCCAACAATGAATTTCTGGTGGATTGGCCCCATATTTGAAATGTTGCGGCTGTCCGAGCTGCCATCCCGGTTATCACCCATCATGAAATAATGGTCTTGAGGCACAACAAAAACTGGGGTGTTATCATAAGGACCCCTGTCAGTTGCTTCATAAATACGGTGCTTTACGCCGTCAGGCAGAATTTCTTCATACTCTTTTACCCTTTTGTCGCTACCCTGATAGTTGGTATAGTTCACGTCACGGATAAAGGTACGTTGTACCATCTTTCCATTAATATAGAGACGGCCTTCCCGCATTTGGATACGATCACCTGGCAGGCCAATGACACGTTTGATGAAATCATCCCCACCACGGTGAGGAAGTGTGAAAACAACAACATCACCACGTTCTGGATTTCCTGAAAACACCTTATCTTCTGAGATAAAATCAGGGTCAAAATAATAGCTGTAGCGGTTATAACCGTAAGTAAATTTTGAGACGAAAATCCGGTCACCTACCTCAAGAGTTGGTTCCATACTACCGGACGGGATATGGAAAGCACCCCATGCGAAGGTGGTGAAAATAAGGTAAAAAGCAACGATTGAAACAATATCTTTAAGAAGAGCTACTAGCTCATTCTTTTTGGGTTTATCTTCTACTGCTTCTTTTTCTTCTTTTATTTCAACCGGTTTATCGGTCATCTGCCGTCCTCTATTTTCATTCCGCACTTTATTATTCAGTGCATCTTTGTTGGCGAGTGTACTGTGGGCGGCAGTATTTGCAATCGCGCATTCATTAAAAACAGAAAACTCCCTGTGAGTGTACTGCAGCTAATGATGATGAACTGTAAGAGTTGGGCTCAGACTATCAGCGGATAATATTGAAAAAACGTCCATAAGGAATAAAGCCAAGACAACCCACATCTTTACCTTGATCACAATCATAAAGACTGAAAGTGGTGATATCTGCCTCGCCTACGATAAATTTCGAATGCACAGGCCCCATGCCTGAAATATTGCGGCTGTCAGAGCTGCCATCCCGGTTATCACCCATCATAAAATAATGGTCCTGAGGTACGACAAACACAGGTGTGTTGTCATAGTGGCCGCGGTCTGTTGCTTCGTAAATTCGGTGTTTCACGCCGCCTGGCAGAGTTTCTTCATATTCTTTTACGCGGCGGTCATTCCCCTGATAATTGGTATAGTTCACATCGCGGATAAATGTGCGGTCTATCATCTCACCGTTGATATAAAGGCGGCCTTCCCGCATTTGGATGCGGTCACTGGGCATGCCAATTACCCGTTTGATGATATGATCATCACTACGGTGCGGTTGAACGAATACGACTATATCACCACGATCAGGGCTGCTGGCAAACAGACGGTTCTCAGAAATGAAATCCGGGTCCATTGGGAAACTGTAGCGGTTATAACCGTAAGCAAACTTTGAAACAAAGATACGGTCACCAACTTCAAGAGTTGGTTCCATACTGCCTGACGGGATATGGAAAGCACCCCATGCAAAAGTGGTAAAAATGAAATAGAAAGCAACGATTGAAACGATATCTTTAAAAAGAGATCCGGCTTCATTCTTCTTTTCAGGGGCATTTTTTTCTGCCGCTTGAGATACGGTTTCTGTCATTTTTTCCTCAACTGCTGAAGCTGGTAAAGCCAGCTATATATCGTTCTTTATGAGGATCACTAAGTTTCAATTTCATGAAATTCAAGCTTTCCGTGGTTTTTTAGTCTCGAATAATTCAAAAAACTTACATTTTTTATTGGCCTTGAGGCTTGCGGGGCGCTCAGGCCAACCCTATATAGGCTTCGAAAGAGGTTGTTCCTTTGAACACACTTCTATTGTTAACAATAATCTAACTAAGCCCTAGAGGCTGCATTCTGGTGCTCCATGAGGCCATTCAGCAGTCGGCTATAACGGGATGAGGTATAAAATGGGTAAAGTAATTGGTATCGATCTGGGTACAACAAACTCCTGTGTATCCATTATGGACGGGTCTAAGCCAAAAGTAGTTGAAAACTCTGAAGGTGCACGTACTACACCTTCTATCGTTGGTTTTACAGATGAAGGCGAGCGCCTCGTTGGTCAGGCAGCTAAACGTCAGGCTGTAACAAATCCGGGTGATACACTCTTCGCTATTAAGCGTCTTATTGGTCGCACTTTTGATGACCCAACAACGCAAAAAGATAAGGGCATGGTTCCTTATGAGATCGTTAAAGCTGATAACGGTGATGCGTGGGTAGAAGCAAAAGGAGATCAGTTCTCTCCAAGTCAGGTTTCTGCAATGATCCTTCAGAAGATGAAGGAAACAGCAGAGAGCTACCTTGGTGAAGATGTAGATCAGGCTGTTATTACAGTTCCTGCTTACTTCAACGATGCTCAGCGTCAGGCAACAAAAGACGCTGGTAAAATCGCTGGCCTTGAAGTTCTCCGTATTATCAACGAGCCAACAGCAGCTGCGCTTGCTTATGGCCTTGAGAAAGAAGACGGTCACACAATCGCTGTATTTGACCTTGGTGGTGGTACATTCGATGTATCCATCCTTGAAATCGGTGATGGTGTATTCGAAGTAAAATCCACAAATGGTGATACGTTCCTCGGTGGTGAAGATTTCGACATGCGTCTTGTTGAATATCTGGCAGATGAATTCCAGAAGGAAAACACTGTTGATCTTCGCAACGACAAAATGGCACTTCAGCGTCTGAAAGAAGCTGCAGAGAAAGCGAAGATTGAGCTTTCTTCTTCTTCTCAGACAGAAGTGAATCTGCCGTTTATCACAGCTGACGCTTCTGGTCCGAAACACCTTCAGCTTAAGCTGACACGTGCGAAGCTTGAAAGCCTTGTTGCTGATCTTGTTCAGCGTACACTTGAGCCTTGTAAGAAAGCGCTTAAGGATGCTGGTATTTCAGCAGGCGAGATTAACGATGTTGTTCTCGTTGGCGGTCAGACACGCATGCCTAAAATTCAGGAAGTGGTTAAAGAGTTCTTTGGCCGTGAGCCACACAAAGGTGTGAACCCTGATGAAGTTGTGGCAATGGGTGCTGCTATTCAGGCTGGTGTACTTCAGGGCGATGTGAAAGACGTTCTTCTTCTTGATGTAACACCGCTTTCCCTTGGTATTGAAACACTTGGTGGTGTGTTCACTCGTTTGATCGACCGTAACACAACAATTCCAACCAAGAAGTCTCAGGTGTTCTCAACAGCTGAAGATAACCAGGGTGCTGTAACTATCCGCGTATTCCAGGGTGAGCGCGAGATGGCTGCAGATAACAAAATGCTTGGTCAGTTCGATCTTGTTGGTATTCCACCAGCACCGCGCGGTGTGCCACAGATTGAAGTTGGTTTTGATATTGATGCCAACGGTATCGTGAATGTATCCGCGAAAGATAAAGGTACAGGTAAAGAACAGCAGATCCGTATTCAGGCATCTGGTGGTCTATCTGATGCTGATATCGATGCGATGGTGAAAGACGCAGAAGCAAATGCTGATGCGGATAAAGCCCGCAAGGAAGCTGTAGAGGCGAAAAACCAGGGTGAAGCAATGATTCACTCGGTTGAGAAAAACCTTGCTGAACACGGCGATAAAATTGGCGAAGAAGATAAAAAAGGCATCGAAGCTGCAATTGCTGAACTAAGAACAGCACTTGAAGGTGATGACCTTGAAGACATCAAAGCTAAAACTGAAGCACTTACACAGGCTTCAATGAAGCTTGGTGAAGAAATCTACAAAGCTAGCCAGGCAGACGCTGAAGGTGCGACAGACGCACAACAGGCTGATGCTGCTGCCAAAGCTGCGGAAGCAGACGAAGGTGATGATGTTGTAGACGTTGACTTCGAAGAAGTTGACGAAAACGACAAGAAATAAGGCAGCTGCCTAACGTCAAACATATAGGGAGCTGCCTCCAATACAGGGGGCAGCTCTTTATTTTGACTGGATGTGAAAGCTAAAGGGTAGCTTGATGTCAAAACAAGATTATTACGAGCTTTTAGGTGTTTCAAAAGACGCTGACGAGAACACGCTTAAGAAAGCGTTCCGTAAAGCAGCGATGAAATACCATCCGGATAAAAACCCGGGTGATGCGGAAGCAGAGAAAAAATTCAAAGAGATGGGCGAAGCCTACGACGTACTCAAAGACCCTGAAAAACGGGCTGCGTACGACCGTTACGGCCATGCTGCTTTTGAAAATGGTATGGGCGGTGGCGGCCAGGGTGGCCACGGCGGTGCTGGTTTTGATTTCTCTGATGTATTTGAAGAATTTTTTGGTGATTTCATGGGCGGTGGTGGCCGCAGGCAGCGTGGTGGACGTGGTGGCCCGGCGCGCGGCAATGATATGCGCTTCAACATGGAAATCAGCCTTGAAGACGCTTTTAACGGCAAAACAGATAAAATCACCGTACCAACATCTGTTGCCTGTGATCCATGTGGTGGTTCTGGTGCTGAGCCAGGTTCAAGCCCAGAGGTATGTGGTACTTGTGGTGGGCACGGTAAAGTGCGTGCGAACCAGGGCTTCTTTATGGTGGAGCGTGCTTGTCATACCTGTCAGGGTACTGGCCGTGTTATCAAGAACCCGTGTAAATCATGTCGCGGTGCGGGCCGGGTAAATAAGGAAAAAACCCTTCAGGTGAAAATCCCTAAAGGAGTTGAAGAGGGCACACGTATTCGCCTTGCAGGTGAGGGTGAAGCAGGCCAGCGCGGTGCGCCGGCGGGTGATCTCTATATCTTCCTTTCCATCAAGCCACATCCAATTTTCAAGCGTGATGGTGATTTGCTCTTCTGTCAGGTACCAATTCCGATGTCTACAGCAACGCTTGGTGGGCAGATTGAAGTACCAACGATTGAAGGTAAACGTGCTCGGATCAAAATTCCTGAAGGCACACAATCGGGCCGTCAGTTCCGCTTGCGGGGCAAAGGTATGCCTGAGTTAAACGGTGGCTATGTTGGTGATATGATCATCGAAACCAGCGTTGAGACACCAGTGAACCTTACTAAGCGCCAGCGTGAGTTGCTGGAAGAGTTTGCCGCAGAAGGTGGAGATAATGTTTCACCACGTTCTGAAGGTTTCTTCTCAAAAGTTAAGGATTTCTGGGAAGACCTGACCGAATAGATTTCGGCACGTTTATAGAGATAATAAAAGCGTCAGCTTATCGGCTGGCGCTTTTTTCATATCCCATACAGCATTCTTCCTGCAAAAAACTGATAAGCCCTTCTAAATGCTCAAAGTTTGGTAGGCAGAAGATTGTGCGGCTTTTCTTGTTTTGAGTGATTAATCCTACCTTTACCATACGGCTCAGATGATGGGAAAGGGTAGAGCTTGGGATTTCCAGTGCCTTTTGAATATCGCCTACAGGGGCACCCTCATGGCCAGCTTTTACGAGAAAGCGGAAGATTGAAAGTCGGTGCATATTGCCAAGTTCAGCGAGGCTCGCCGCTACATTACTGTCATCCATCATTGTGATCTACTCGATAATATTTCGAAGTTTATGGAAATATAATTGACATGGCTCTTGAAATCAATATAGCTGATTATTATTTCGATATTTCTAGAAATATAGGATTATAAAATGTCCCAACAAATGTATGACGTATTGGATATGTTTTTGTTTCTGGCCGTGGAACTATCAATTTTGTTTCTCGGTATCAGTATGTTTGTGGGTGTTTTACAGAGGCATATTCCATCTGAACGCATTGAAACCCTTTTAAGCGGTCATAGCAGGTGTGGTTATTTCATTGCGGCAGGCCTCGGTGCTATCACACCCTTCTGTAGCTGTTCGACTATCCCCATGCTCAAAGGTTTGATCCGTGCCAAGGCTGGTTTTGGGCCTATGATGGTGTTCCTTTTTGCTTCTCCGCTTCTTAATCCGGTTATTGTTGTACTGCTTGCAGCAACTTTTGGCGCGTCTCTCACGCTCACCTATGTGCTTGCGGCGCTTCTTGTGTCTCTATTTGCTGGTTGGCTTCTGGAAGCCTTGAATTTCAACCGCTTTATTCGCCCAGTAGAAGCAGAGGAAAAAACGGCATGTGGAGCACTGAGTTGTGGTGATGCGGTAAAGACCAAAGGCAAGTATGAAGGTGTTTGGAAAGATGCCTGGAAGGATTTTGTTGGGGCTTTGCCGTATCTTTTAACAGGTATTGCGATAGGTAGTGTGATTTATGGGTATATGCCAACAGAGCTTGTAAGCAAGTATGCCAGTGCTGATAATCCGCTCGCTATTCCGGTTGCCGCTGTTATTGGCGTACCGCTTTATATTCGGGCGGAAGCTGTGATCCCTCTTGCTGGTGCGCTACTTTCAAAAGGGGTAGGGGCTGGCACCATTCTGTCACTTATTATCGGGAGTGCTGGTGCAAGTTTGACTGAACTCATTCTTCTCAGGTCGCTTTTCACCTACAAGCTGCTGATTGCTTTTGTAACAGTGATCTTTTCTATGGCAATAATTGCAGGTTATGCGGCTTTTCTATTCTTTTGAAAGTAAAAGAAAAGGCGCCTTGGGGCGCCTTCCTTTAACTACTGATATAGCGAAGTACCATGATCTCAAGCTCATCAACCAGTTTCTGAGCGTCTTCCTCAGTTTCCTGTTCAATAGCAATATCAATAATCATGGATATCACCGTGGTGCAAAGCTTGAGGATAGTATCATACCTGTCTGCAGGGAAATTAATACCTGTCGCGCTAAAGGCGAGCTGCATTAATTCTGTTACATCGCTTTCTTCGCTTGGCGTTACATCATAAAAACCAAGTTTAGCGTTCGCCCACCGGGTAAGCGCCCGGTAGGATGGGTGATTCCAGGCTTGTTTCCAGAAAGTTTGCAGTAGTGAATTTACGATTTCTGCAAGATCAGCATCAGAAGATAGGTCTTTTACTGTATCTTCAATAACAAGACGAACATCATTGAAGGCTTGTGTGTAGAGGGTGCTGAGGATTTCTTCTTTATCTTCGAAATATTGGTAAACGGAACCAACAGGAATACCAGCTTTTTTTGAAATAGCCGTAGTGGTAACGCCTTCAACACCGTGAAGAAGAAGCAGGTCCTGTGTTACCTGCAAAATAGTTTGTACCCGTGCTTTAGCACGCGCCTGCTTTGGTAATTTTTTCATATTTACACCAGCTGTACGCTGTCTCCCCCCTTACTGCAAACCATGAAGTGCCATAAGGGCCGTCTGATTGCAAATAAAGAAAAGTGAAATTGTTTCATATTTTATTGACACTACAGGTGTTTTTATGCACCTTAATATAGGCGGAATGGAACGTGCTGGAAGTTGGGGCTTCCGGACAAGGGGAAGAATAATGAACAAACTATTTAAGGTAGCGGCTGCCAGTATGCTTCTTATGGCAACAAGCCCTTATGCCTATGCTCAAGAGACAATTCAAATTGAAGCGGGTGAAAATATTCAGGAAAGCTTGCAGGAAGCGCTTATTCTCGCGGAGCCTGGTTCAACAATAGAACTGCCCGCGGGTAAATTCAGCTTCACTGGTGCTCTATCACTTGATGTACCAAATATTACGCTGCGCGGTGCAGGTATGGATAAAACTATCCTTTCCTTTGCGGGGCAAAAAACAGGTTCTGAGGGTTTGTTGATCACCTCAGATAATGTCTGGATTGAAGGGCTGGCGATTGAAGATACCCCGGGTGATGGCATTAAAGCCAAGGGCGTGGACACAATTTCCTTTATCAATGTGCGGGTTGAGTGGACAGGGGGCCCAAAGGCTGAAAACGGATCTTATGGCCTTTATCCAGTCGAATCAAAAAATGTCCTTATCGATGGCAATGTAGTGATCGGCGCATCTGATGCCGGCATTTATGTAGGGCAAAGCCAGAATATCATCGTTCGTAACAGCCGGGCGGAATATAATGTGGCGGGTATTGAAATTGAAAACTGCTATTTCGCTGATGTGTACGATAATGTAGCCACCCACAATACCGGCGGTATCTTGATTTTTGATATGCCAAACCTGCCGCAAAAAGGTGGGCACTCTATTCGCGTTTACAACAATAAAGCAGTGAATAACGATACGGCTAATTTTGCGCCTCCCGGTAATATTGTTGGCACAGTACCAATGGGTACAGGCATTATGGTTATGTCGAACCGAGATGTTGAAGTGTTTGGTAATGAAATGGCTGAAAATGCATCGGTGAATATGCTGATTGCCGCTTATCCGCGTGAATATAATGATCCTGAATTTAATCCGTTGCCGCGTAATATTTACGTGCATGACAACACATACGGTCGCGGTGGTTGGGCACCGGATGGTGTGGCGAAGGAAATGATTGAGCCGAAAACGGGCCTTCCAATCCCAGACATTGTTTGGGACGGTGCTGTTGGTGGTGTTTGGGCTGCCTTCTTTGGCCCGGATGATGAAGATGCTATCCATATCAAGGAAAAAGAAGGAACCACCTTCGCTAACCTTGATTTTGTCTACGATATGATTGTGCCGTGGAATGCTGGTATTGACCGGGATATTGAAGATTATAATGGTTCAATCCCACCTCGAGATCCTGTTGTGTTGCCGCAAGATAAGGCAGGGAAGTAAACATGGTGGTTGCTGTGCGCTTTTTTGTTTTCCTGAGTATGATTGCTGCCTTCTTTGCAGAGCAAGCAGGGGCAGAGGTTAATGATGCAGCGCTGATGAAAAAGCGCCCGGCAAAATTGCTTTCTGATTATAGGTTATTTTCTGATGTCTCGGCTCATACGCCTGCCGATGGTGTGTTGCCTTACGGTATGAAAATGCCACTGTTTACAGATTATGCCCATAAATACCGTTTCGTTTATATACCTGAAGGTATGTCAGCCACATATTCAGAACATGAAGTGATGGAATTCCCTGTTGGAACCACGCTTATTAAAACCTTTGCGTATCCAGCGGATTTCAGAAAACCAGATGAAAATATTCGGCGTATTGAAACCCGGCTTTTGATCCGTCAGGAAACAGGTTGGAATGCGTGGGCTTATGTCTGGAATGAGGATCAGAGCGATGCTGTTCTCAAAGTAGCGGGTAAAACACTGCCGGTAAGCTGGGTTGATGAAACAGGTGAAAGCCGCTTTATTGATTATGTTGTGCCAAACAAAAACCAGTGTAAGGGCTGTCATACCCTTGGGCGAGAATTCACCCCTATTGGCCCCAAAGCCAGATATCTGAACTTTAGTTATGAATATCATGACGAAAAGAAAAACCAGATCACAAAATGGGTTGAAACTGGTAAGCTTAGTGGTGCACCAACACCAGATAAAGCGCCTACAGTTCCAGAGTTTGATGATTTAACGGCAAGCCTGGACCGCCGCGCCAGAGCTTATCTGGATATCAACTGTGCCCATTGTCACCGAAGTGAAGGCCCAGCATCTACATCAGGTTTGTTTTTAACTTACGGAGAAACAAATAAAGTTACGTGGGGGTATAAAAAAACGCCCGTTGCTGCAGGCAGAGGATCAGGCGGATTTTCTGTTGATATCGAACCCGGGCAGCCAGAAAAATCGATTTTACTGTACCGGGTAAACTCTGTGGATCCTGGCGTAATGATGCCAGAGGTTGGCAGAACGACAATCCACACTGAGGGGGTGGACTTACTTAAAGAATGGATCAAGAAGCTTGAATAAAAGGACGATGTAAAAGTTTAAAAGGTTGCTGCAAGCTCGCCTCAAAAATGGGGCGGGCTATGATTGTTTTTGGGGAAGAAAGCAAATTAGTAGCAAAGATTACTACCGGGAAGAAATATCATAGGAGGGGGTTATGAGTTTAAACCGTGCTGTATTATTAGCCGGAGTGAGCGTATCCGTTTTAGCTGGAGCTGTAGGGGCTCTGGCACAGGATACAAGTGATGGTGGGGCCTTGCAGCTTGAAGAAATTACGGTAACTGCGCAAAAAAGGGCGCAGAACCAGCAGGATGTCCCTATTTCTATTAATGCGTTTTCTGCGAACTTTCTGCAGACAATTGCTGCGGAAAACCTAACAGATATCAGTACTTACACACCGGGCCTTGAAATCTCAGGGGTTACCCAGCCAAATTTCAGAATTCGCGGTGTTGAAACCAGTGATTTTGGTGTGGGGACAGACCCTGCAGTAGGTATTTTCATTGATGGTGTTTATGCGTCGCGTTCTGGGGCCGGGGTTATTTTCTTTAGTGATATTGAACGGATTGAGGTTCTTAAAGGGCCGCAAGGTACACTGTTTGGCCGGAACACAGCGGCCGGGGCTGTTTCCATCATTACCCGGAAACCAGATCTTGAAGAGTTTAGCGCGCGCGTAAGAGCCAGATACGGCAAATATGATAAAAAGCTGATAGACGGGATGATTAATATCCCGTTCTCAGAAACTGTTGCTCTCAGGGCAAACCTGCTTGTGAACAAGCAGAATGGGTATGAGGATGATGCCCTTACAGGGGAAGATTACGGCAGGCAGGATAATGTGACAGGCCGCGTACAGCTTCGCTGGGAGCCAAGCGAGAGAACGGCCTTCAATCTTGCTTATGAATTTGATCATACTGATCAGGATGAAGAACGACCAATTGTTGGCGTTGCAAACGGCCAGTATAGAACAGCGCCAGATGCTTCTGAATTAAATGATCTTCCGGGGCATGTAGATTTCCTCCATGCAGTGCTTGGTGCACCGCAGGGCCTAACGCGTGCGCAGTTTGGGGCACTGCCGATCAATACGGTTACAGATATTCCTCTTGCAGCTTTTTATGCAAATTTTGCTGCGGCCGGTTACGTGCCGCCATCAGGAAACCCTGATTGGACTTTTTTCCGGTCCGGCAACAGTGTGGGCGGTGCTGACCCGTTCGGGCCGTTATCATCCGATATTGCCAATGGGGAAGAACGCCGGAACTTGGACGGTATTACCCTTACTGTTACACATGAGCTTGATTGGGCGACATTCACGTCAATTTCTGCCTATAAAGCCTTTAACACCAATAATTTGCAGGATGAAGATGGTACCGCGGATGTAAACTTTTATTTCGATACAGATAATGTTGAAAGCAACAAGCATTTCTATCAGGAACTGCGTCTGAACGGGGTAACAGACAGGCTTACATGGACGGCAGGTGCCAGTTATTATTGGGAGAATGCCAAACAGCGCTCCGAAACACATGCCACGCTCGATTCAATCGATACGCTTCTCTATAATGTTGGGGCTACACCGGGTATTCTGGCGCAGTCCTTTAATCCAGCGGACGGGATCAACGCCTGTGAAAGTATCTTCCTTGATAGTTTCAGTGGTTTTATCAGCTTTAACAACCTGCCGCTTAACTGTGTGGACCCTAGCCTGCCGGCCTTATCACTTGAGGCGATTTCCAATTTAGCGCTTACATCGCTTAGCGGGCGGCTTTGGGAAGAAACCATGTTTGGTGAAGGTACGTTTAATGCCTTTGCAGCGTTTGCAGATGTAACCTATGCGGTGACAGACCGATTGAATATTAACGCAGGCCTTCGCTACACCCACGATAAGAAGTCATGGGAATGGTTCAATGATACTCGGACGATTGAAGGCAGAGAAAGGCTTGAAATACCGGGCATTGGCAACCTTGCAGATATCATGCAGGGCATCCTTGCGAATGTTACAGGCGGTAGTGGTGATTTTGTCTTTGATGTTGGGGGCCTTGAAGGCATAGCGTTTGAGCGCAAAGACAGTTGGAATAATTTTAGTCCGAGGATCGCTGTGGATTATAAAATTACTGATGATGCGCTTATTTATGCATCCTGGGCGCGGGGGTATAAGGCTGGTGGTTTCAATACTGTGCAGATCAACAGTTTCTTCGATAATGAAACTGTGTGGAACATTGAAACCGGCTTTAAATCCCAGTGGTTTGAAGACAGCCTCCGGTTCAATATGTCCTTCTGGAAATATAAATATAATGATCGTCAGTCGATCAGACTTCTTGAGGTGGATAGCAGCAGCGTGCCGCAGTATCTCACGCAAACAGAAGACATTTCCGGTAAAGGTATTGATCTAGAGCTTCTATGGGCGCCAACCGGGAACCTGCGTTTCTTTGCTAATGGCGGCTATCAGGATATTACCTGTTCGGAAAACTGTGGCCGTTCCGCGGTGGGAGACCCAACGGGTGAACCTAAATACCGGATAAGCTTTGGTGGTGATTATATCTATCCACTGGGGGATAGTGGTTCGCTTAATTTCCATGCTGATCATAGCTACACAAGTGCACGCCGCGAAAATGGCGAATGCCGGGCAGAAAACACATGTGGTATCGTATCCGTTGGTAATGTGATCTGGGAAACAGGGCTTGCCCAGCATTTCACCAATGTTCGTGTGGGATGGACCAATGCGGATGAAGATATCAGCTTCTCTTTCTTTGCGCGTAATATCTTCAATAACCGCTATGCGGGCGGTGCGGGCGGCTTAACCCGTGATACCTTTGGTACGCCTGTATCAAGGCTTACAGAACCAACCACATGGGGCTTTGATCTGATTTTCAATTTCTAGGCTAAAGCACTCCATTAGAAAAATTGATGAGGCTGGTTCTTCGCCAGCCTTTTCTTTTGGGCAAATGTCATGGTAGGCAGAAGGCAGACAGAATAAAGGGATGCATCATGCTGAAAGTTGGAATCATTGGTGGTTTGGGCCGAATGGGACAGGCGATTGCCGCTGTGCTTATTGGAAACAAAGAGGCAGAAATAACTGCAGTTTCTGAAATGGCGAGCCATAGCAAAATAGGCGCTGAAGTATATGGTGTTACCCTATCAGATGATACGGCTAGCGTGTTTGCATCCTCTGATGTTGTGATTGATTTCACGCCGCCAGGCAACACTGCAAAGCACGCTAAAATGGCAGCAGATGCCGGTGTTGCTTTTGTGGTTGGAACGACAGGCCTTACAGAAGAAGACTATGCGGCTCTTGATGCGGCAGGCGAAAAAGCGGTGATTATTCAGGCCGGGAACTATTCTTTAGGGGTGAACCTGCTTATGGGGCTAACCCGTCAGGCTGCAGCAAAACTGGGCACTGATTGGGATATCGAAGTGGTGGAAATGCACCATAAGCACAAAGTAGATGCGCCTTCAGGTACAGCGCTTATGCTGGGGGAAGCGGCAGCAGAGGGGCGCGGCAAGCCACTTTCTAATTTGCGCGCTGATGTACGTGACGGCATGACAGGCGAGCGTGAAGAAGGCTCAATCGGGTTCGCGGCTCTTCGTGGTGGTTCTGTGATTGGTGAGCATGATGTTATTTTCGCAAGTGGGAGCGAACGTATTACTCTCTCTCACAAAGCAGAAAACAGAACTCTCTTTGCTGATGGTGCCGTGCGAGCAGCCCTTTGGACAAAAGGCCAAAACTATGGCAGATATTCCATGATGGATGTTCTGGGGCTTTAGGGGGAAGAAAATGGAACTCGCACTTAATTCACTGCTGGACGGCCTGCCGTTTTTTTTGATCCATTCCGGTACAACGCTTTTGATGCTGATTATGGGTATGTTTATCTATACTCGTATTACCAATCATGATGAGATTTCCTTGATCAAAGAAGGGAATATTGCAGCAGCGCTTTCTTTTTCAGGGGCGACAATCGGCCTTGCACTGCCGCTGGCTTTCTCACTCGCAGCTTCTGTTTCCCTTTGGGATATTGTCTTCTGGGGGATTATTGCGCTTATCCTCCAACTTGTTGCGTTTCGTATCGTAGATATGTTTGTGAAAGATCTTTCAAAGCGAATTGAAGCAGGTGAACTGGGTGCGGCGATCTGTCTTATTAGTGTGAAGCTCTCTACAGCGTTTATCAATTCAGCGGCTATCAGTGGTTAAAGATCAATACCCATGCGGCGTAAGTTTGAATTAGCGATCTATTTCGTTGTTATTGTCTTCTTTATTTTCCGTTATGCGGGAAGTGAAGGGGATATTGAACGCCGCCCTGAGTTTGACCCTAAGCCAGTTATAGAGCCTCGGCCGGATTATGGTTCCAAGCCGGTGGTAAACCTCCCGCTTCCAACAGATGTGGCGAGCGCAGTGCGGGTTGAGCTTGAAGAAAAAACAACGAACGGCGTTGGTACCGCGTTTGCGGTGGACGGAAACGGTACCTATGTAACGGCCCGACATGTGGTGGACGGCTGTGCAGAGGTGTTTTTCATTGATGAAAAAAACAGGCTTTATCCCGTAAAATCAGCATTTAGCCTGAAAACCAGAGATTTCGCGATTATTAAAGCTGTGAAGGGCCCAGCAGTTCATTTTGATCTCACAGATAGTGTACCAAAACGCGGGCAGGAAGGCTTTATGATGGGCTATCCGCAAGGGAAACCCGCAGATGTACGGGCAGAGGTTATCGGCACTACTGTAATGCGCTCATCAGGGCGTTATCGTATGCGGGAGCCTGTTGTAGCCTGGGTTGAACGCGACAGGCGTCCGGGCTTTAGTGGTTCGCTCGGCGGTATTTCTGGCGGCCCGGTTTTCAATGAAGATGGTGTCGTGATCGGTACTGTTGTGGCAGGTTCTCCGCGTAGGGGCCGTGTTTATACGACCAACCCTCATGTTTTTGAAGAAACAGATCTGCTTGATGAAAGCCACAGAGGCAGGATTGCCAAGTTTGAAGAAGGTATATCATATTCAAACTATGATCTTATTGGCCGAAGGCTTCGGGCAGGAAGGCTTATTTCTCAGGTATATTGCCGGGCTGGTTAGGGCTGCGGTTTTTCCAAATGTATAGCTCTGTCTCCAGCTTTTCTTTCAGCTTTCGTTTTTCACCCGGTAACAGGAAACTGCCGATCACCACAGTTTGCTGATGTAAGCTGAGGCTAAGCTCATTTCTGTAGCGGTCAATTTTCCTGATATTCACTTTGGTCCAGTAGGGTTCAAACTGCCAGCTTTCCATCTTCCCGTTTGCTGCGTAGCGCTCAACAATCAGGGAAGCTTCTGTCAGTTTTATCACTTCTCTTACGCGGGCACGGCGGTAATTCAGGTAGAAAGCAAACCATAAGGCCAGAAGGTCAAGCACCAGAAAAATCACAACAGGCCAGGCGCCAACGATATAGAACCGGATACTGCCGAGAATACATAAAACCATCAATATCCTGAGCAATATGGAAAAATGCTCAGGCTTTAAAGATCGGTGCGGATAAAGCACCAGATCAAGTTGGGTATCTGTACCTAATGCGCTCACAATTGCTTCCCTTGACAGCCCATTATACGAGCACGGGGTAGCGTTTGGATTAAAGCGCTTTTTCGCCTCGTAGCAGTTTTGGTAGATCACCCACTGTACCACGGGCATGCGACATGAAGAAATTCTTCAGCGGTACCACTTTATCAACGGCTGCCATACCAAGGTCTCTCGCGAGCATCAGTGGTTCAATATCGTTAGAGAACAGGCGGTTGAAGATATCTGTGATGGCATAGATAGAGGCATTATCTGTGGTGCGCCACTGTGCGTAGCGGTCGAGCACCTGCGTAGAGCCAATATCAAGGCCAACTTTACGCGCATCCACGAGCACTTCAATAAGGGCTGCCACATCCTTAAGGCCCAGATTAAGCCCTTGGCCAGATATCGGGTGGATACCGTGGGCAGCATCACCAAGAAGCGCTAGTCGTTCGGCCACATAATCATGCGCATACTGAAGAGAAATAGGATAAGCCCAGCGGCCACCAATAATTTTTACGTCACCAAGGAAATCACCAACCCGGCGCTGTACTTCTGATTGGAAGGCGCGGTCTGAAAGGCCCATGATTGTTTCTGTCAGGTGGCTTTTCTCTGTCCATACAAGAGAAGAACGGTTGCCGGTAAGCGGCAGGATCGCGAACGGACCAGAAGGTAGGAACCGTTCGTGCGCAATACCGCAGTGGCCAAATTCATGCTCGATAGAACATACAATACCGTGCTGCTTGTAATCGATCTTGGATGTTGGAATGCCAGCATGCGCGCGCACCATACTGCCGCGACCATCAATCCCGAGCAGCAGTTTTGATGTGATTACACGGCCATCTTCCAGAGTGACTGTGGCAGATGCTTTATCCCGTTTTATATCAGCCACTTTTGTTGGCGCCAGAAAGGTAAGGTTATCAAGCTCTTTCATACGCTCAAAAAGGGCGATTTGGGTATGGCGGTTTTCAACCAGATGACCAAGAGGGCCATCGCCTAGTGTTTCATTATCAAAATGCAGATGCAGAAGGGACGGTCCGTCAGATACTCTGATCTCAAGGATTGGCTGTGCATACGGCTCCATATACTGCCAAACGCTAATAGCTTCAAAAAGCTGGCAGGAAGCAAAAGCAAGCGCGCTTGAACGGCCATCATAAGAAACATCCGTAAGGGCTTCTTGGGCTGCTCTGTCAACAACGGTTACATCAAAGCCGTGATCAGCCAAGCCGATCGCTGCCGTAAGGCCAGCCAAACCGCCGCCAATGATGGTGATGTCACTTGTAAGTTCTGTTGCTTCAGCCATTCTATTGTCACCTGAAAAATATCATCTGTTTGGTCTAAGCCTATTCCCTCTGGCTGTCCAGAGGCAGGTTGCCGCAGAGAGCGATTATAGCAGAAAAAGCCCGCCACTTTATCGCCGCTCTTGTCCCCTAGCATGTTTACGCACTAAAGTACTGATTGGATAAACAAAACATTCTTCACTCGGGGAAGGGAGCATCACTGGTGGCAGCACGGAAAAAGCCAGCGGCAGGCGCTGCGGCAAAAGCGAAAAAGGCACCGAAAAAAGCGGTAGTGGTCAAAAAGGACAAAGCACCTTTATTGCCCCCAGCCTTTATGCTGTTTCTAAAAAGTAGCAGTTGGCGGCTGTTTGGTGCGGCGCTGTTCCTCATTGGAGTGGCGATTGTTTTGTCGCTAGCGACCTATAATCCAAGTGATCCAAGCATTAATAATCAGACATCAGCAGAAATTACTAACCTCCTTGGAAGTGTTGGGGCCAATATCGCTGATGTGTTGATGCAAACGCTGGCACTTATCAGCTATATGCTTGTCCTGCCATTCCTTGTATGGGGTATCAAGGTGATGCGCCTTCGTTGGCTCCCTATGTTCGCCCTGAACATTGCGATGGTGCCGATTGCGCTTGTTTTATTCGCAATTGCAGCAAGCCCTGTGGCGCCTGATCCCTCATTTACTATTCAAACAGGGTATGGTGGTTCACTTGGGCAGCAGTTCTATCAGCTTCTGAATGAAATGTTTGATGGCGTCATAGTGATCCCCGTGTGGGTCTATGGTGTCGTTTTCACTATTATCGGGTTGCCGGTTTATGCCTTCTCGCTAGGGCTTAACAAAGCCGAATGGGCAGCTGTTGGGCGGACTATTAAAAATACCAGCGTTTGGATTGGCTCCAATATCTGGGCAGGCTTGCGCGCTATTGGCCGGGGACTGGCACTTACGGCACGTGTGATGTTCCGTAATAGTGATACTGCTGAAGATACATACGAAGAATATGAACGGATAGAGCCTGCAGCCACGCGCACAGAACGTAAGAAACGTGAAAAAGAGGTAGTAACACCAAAAGCCGAGAAGCGGGTGAAAGCACCAGCTGAGCCGAAGCGAGGCAGGCGAGAAGCCCGTGAAGCACAGGTAACCCTTGATTTCGGTGATACCGGTGATTTTATGCTCCCTGCTCTTGATCTACTTGCACCTTCACCACCACCTGAGAAACTGAACCGTATGAGCGCTGATGCGCTTGAGCAAAATGCTCGTATGCTTGAAGGTGTATTGGAAGACTTTGGTGTTCAGGGTGAAATTCAGGATGTGCGCCCAGGCCCTGTGGTAACGCTTTATGAGCTTGAGCCAGCACGCGGTGTGAAATCTGCCCGAGTGATTGGTCTCGCAGACGATATTGCCCGCTCTATGAGCGCTATTTCCGCTCGTGTGGCGGTGGTACCGGGCCGTAATGCCATTGGTATCGAGCTTCCTAATGCGGACAGGCAGACAGTGTTCCTCAGGGAACTACTAGCTTCTAAGGATTATGAGGCGACTAAAGCCCGTCTTCCTGTGGTGCTAGGTAAAGATATTGGCGGTGCGCCTGTAGTGGCAGATCTTGTTTCCATGCCTCACTTGCTTGTTGCGGGTACAACAGGTTCCGGTAAATCGGTTGGTATCAACACCATGATCCTGTCGCTTCTTTACCGTCACAGCCCTGAAACGCTCCGTTTCATCATGGTTGACCCGAAAATGCTGGAACTTTCCGTTTATGATGGTATCCCGCATCTATTGACCCCAGTAGTGACAGAACCGAAGAAAGCAGTTGTTGCGCTTAAATGGGCGGTACGCGAAATGGAAGAACGCTACCGCAATATGTCCAAGCTTGGTGTGCGGAACTTGGCAGCGTTTAACAAGCGTATTCAGGAAGCCAAAGAAAATGGTGAAGTACTGGCGCGTGAGGTACAAACAGGTTTTGATAAAGAAACTGGCCAACCAATTATGGAAAGCCAGGAGTTTGATTTCGAGCCACTACCGTTCATTGTAATCGTGATTGATGAGATGGCTGATCTCATGCTTGTGGCTGGTAAGGATGTGGAAGCTACCGTGCAGCGCCTTGCCCAGATGGCTCGTGCCGCCGGTATTCACGTTGTGATGGCAACCCAGCGCCCAAGTGTGGACGTAATCACCGGTACCATTAAGGCCAATTTCCCAACCCGGATCAGTTTCCAGGTTACTTCGAAGATCGATAGCCGAACTATCCTTGGTGAACAGGGGGCTGAACAGCTTCTTGGAATGGGGGATATGCTCTTTATGGCAGGCGGCGGCCGTATCCAGCGTGTGCATGGTGCCTTTGTTTCCGACAGTGAAGTAGAAGATATTGTAAATCACCTGAAGAAGCAGGGCGCGCCTGAATATCTGGATAGCGTGACAGAAGAACCTGAAGAAGGCTTTGACAGTCCGTTCATCCCAGGTCCAGCTCAGTCAGACGAAGATAAAGCCAACAGCCTTTATGATCAGGCCGTGAATATTGTACTTAGGGACCGTAGGGCCTCAACAAGTTATATTCAGCGCCGCCTGAAAATTGGCTATAATAAAGCCGCAACGCTTATTGAAGAAATGGAAGAACAAGGTGTTATCAGTGCACCAAACCATAAGGGGCAGAGAGAAATTCTTGTGCCTGAGCGTGAAGAAGAATTTGGCGGCTAAAAAGAAGAACGACACGAAGGATAAGCTAATGCTGAAAGCATTGATGTTTGGAGTTATTGCACTGTCTGCTGTGCCCGCCACGGCGCAGGACAACAGCTTGCCGCCACTTAAGGAAGAAACGGTGGTGGAAGCCCCGACCCTTAAGGCGCTTAAGCTTGTGCAAACCTTTATGGATGAGGTGAAGAGCCTGAAAGCGCATTTTGTACAAATGGCACCGGGGGGTAACCGTTCAGAAGGTACGCTTTATATGGCGCGGCCCGGTAAAGTACGTTTTGACTATGATGGTGATATCCCGTTTCTTGTAGTAGCGGATGGTAAAACCGTAAATTTCATTGATTATGAGATCGGGCAAGTAACCAAATGGCCCGTGAAAGATACACCGCTTAGAGCCCTTCTTGGGGACTCTACTGATCTTGCCTCTATCAATGCTCATATTGAATATGAACCATCTGGTATTGAAGGTCTTGTGGCACTTACGGCCCAAGACCCTGATAAGCCGGAGATAGGGCGTATCACCGTATATTTTGAAGAAGCTGATGTGCCGGGTGGCCTGAAACTTCTTAGTTGGGGTGTGGTGGATGCTCAAGGCCAACTCACCACTGTTGAGCTATCAAAGCAGGAAGCTAATCTACCGATCGCTGATAAGCGCTGGAGTTTTGATGATCCTCGCGGCGTAAACAAACGTCGTAGAAATCGTAGATAGGGTGTGTTCTAGAGAGAACAGTGTTCAGAGCTTTTGGGTAAAACGCCTTGGGCTGCAATAACCCAAGCCAATTTTATCTCGGTGCTTACGCGCAGTTTTTCCGCGGCATTTTGAAGTTGTTTACAGCTAATGTCGCTGTCTTTTAGAGCAATTAGAAATTCCTGAGTGATAACATCAATTTGTGGGCGGATATCTTTGCCGAGATCAGGGGCGGTTTCAAACTTGATGTTATTCTCAGCCCATCCTTTTATATAGGATGTTTGCAGTTGTTTAGCGGCTGTAATTTGAGCCTTCAGAGCTCGGCTTGCTCGTTCCTGAGGAATACCCACAGTCTTTGCTTTTTCCATAATGCGTTTGAAAATAATGGCTTCCCGTTTCTTATCTTCAACAGGCAGTTTATTAACATATTTATACTGCGCGACGGCTTTCATTAAATTCAAGCGCTTGGATATTATGTCCGGCATTACTTCGCCGGAAGCAGAGGCATGAGCAGTAGCGGCAACCACTAGAATACCAAGGAATGCTGTAACCTTTTTAAGAAACATAATTTATCCAGTCGTTATAGAAATAGAATTGAATTTCCTGTTGGGAAAATCATATGAGCAACAAGAATGATTTATAGAAATTATTCTACAATAAAATACAAATTAGGTTACAAACAACAGATATAGTCTGACCGATATATAGGATTGTTCATTGCAAGATATTGATAGCGACATTGACGAGTTATTTGAAGATTTCCCAAGTCTGAAATCTGTCGCCCCTTTCATTGAAGTAGCCCAGAATGTGCGCTGGTTCAGAAGCGTTGGTGATCCGCCAAGCGATTATTCCCGCCAGATTGCTCGTGATTATGCAGATTTACTCGGTTTTCCGGAAGCTGATCCTGTGTTTCTGCCAGAATGGGAAGATGCAGCGGCTGCCGCTGAAAACCCAGAGCTTAACAGCATGGCATGGGAAGCAGAAGAACAACTCCGCGCTTCTCTAACCACCGATGTGCTTGATGTGATTGATGAAAACGTACTTGAGATGGTGATGGCTCATGTTGCAAAATCTATCTCAACAGTGATTGAGGAAAGCGCACGGGAAGCGGCAGAATATCTGCGCATTGATGATGAAGAGTTTGTGCAGGCAATCTCTGGTGCTGCGGCACAGGCCTGTTATCAGGCAGCGCTTGTAAGTATGGCAAACCCGGAGGATGATCATCCGTTTGTGAAGCGCTTCCAGTTGTTTGAACAGGGTCACTGGCCTATTACTATCATTGGAAGCAGTTTCCTGATTTTCTAATTTTCAAGCGAAGAGATTTTTTATGCGGCTCATTACATGGAACATTAACTCGGTTCGCGCACGTCTTGATATCGTGAAGCAGCTTATTGAAGAATATCAGCCAGATGTTCTTTGCCTGCAGGAAACCAAGGTGCAGGACCATATGTTCCCTGAAAAATTCTTCGCGGAAAATGGTATGCCACATCTGGCAATCCACGGCCAGAAAAGCCACCACGGCGTGGCGATTGCAGCCAAAGGCGAGTTCGCTGATAGTTTCAAGATTGATTGGTGCGAAAAAGGCGATGCCCGCCATGTGGCGATCAAACTGAATGAAGGCCCGACCGTACATAATTTCTATGTGCCCGCAGGTGGTGATGAGCCAAACCCTGAAGTGAATGATAAATTCGCCCACAAGCTTGAGTTTCTGGAGGAAATGACAGAGTGGTCAGCACAGCTTGAAGAGCCAAGTATTCTGGTGGGTGATCTTAATATCGCACCTCTTGAAGAAGATGTATGGGACCATAAAAAGCTGCTTAAGGTGGTGTCGCACACACCTGTTGAGGTGGAAGCTATGCTGAAGCTGATGGAAGCCCATAGTTGGCATGATGTGATGCGTGAGTTCGTACCAGAAAACGAGAAACTCTATAGCTGGTGGTCATACCGCGCGAGGGATTGGTCAAAAGCAGATAAAGGCCGCAGGCTTGATCATGTCTGGACCAGCCCAAGCCTTAAGGGCAAAGCCGTGAAGATGGAAGTACTCAGAAATGCACGTGGCTGGGAAAAACCATCAGACCATGCACCAGTGCTTGTGGATTTTGAATTATAGAAGCGTATGAAGATAAGGAAAATACTAGCTAAAACACTGGCGGTTTTTGCCGCCTATTTGGCTATTATTGTTTCTTATATTTCGCTACTGGTGCTGGATGACCCAACTTTCGAACAAGTCTGGAATGTTACCTACAGGGTTGGATTTCCCGTTAGTTTGATGAGTTCTCTACCCTATATGCTGGTAGATATACTTATGCACCGATTTTTAAGGAAAGATTGGGTAAAGGCCTTTACAGGCACGTTTTCCTTTAGTGCAATCCTGCTTGTAGTTTCGTTCTTTATGGGTGGTTATATCTATTTCAATGTGCTGGATATCTCAGGCCTGATTTAACAGTTTGAGAATACAAAAAAGGGCGCTGAAAGCGCCCTCTTCTTTAAAACTCTTAAACCTGCTTAGTGCGCGAGGCCTTGCAGGCTATAGCCACCTGGTTCTGTAACCAAAAGGCGTGCCATACCTGGCTCGCTTTCAATCTTCTGGCGTAGGCGGTAAACGTGCGTTTCAAGTGTGTGTGTTGTCACACCGGAATTATAACCCCATACCTCAGCAAGAAGCTCTTCACGGGCAACAGCATTGCCGCCAGCGCGGTATAGGTATTTAAGAATAGATGTTTCTTTTTCGGTCAGGCGTACTTTTTTGCCAGATGCTTTTTCTTCAAGCATTTTACCAGAAGGACGGAACTGGTAAGGGCCAATATCGAAGGTTGCGTCTTCGCTTTGCTCATATTGGCGGAAGTGAGCACGGATACGCGCCATCAATACAGTGATGTTGAACGGCTTGGTGATATAGTCGTTTGCACCAGCATCAAGACCAAGCACTGTATCTGCATCAGATACGTTACCCGTAAGCATCAGGATCGGTACAGAAACGCCGTTTTTGCGAATACGCTTACAAAGCTCACGGCCATCCATATCAGGCAGGCCAACATCAAGAAGCATCATGTCCACTTGATTGTCTTTAAGGAACTCAAGTGCATCAGCGGCACAACCATGTTGCTCAACAGCAAACTCCTCATAAAGAGCAAGCTGATCAGCCAAACCCTCACGTAAATCTACGTCATCATCAACAAGGAGAAGTTTTCTTACCGCCATTCGTCTATCCTTCAGTTAAATTCTATTATTCTTCATTATAATAGCATGAAGCTCTATTAGTTTTAAATACTCTGGCCTATATAGGCGTTGAATCTAGAAAGTGATATCAACTCCGCTCACATTTGTTTGAACGGCAAGTTATTACTATATAGTTACGACGTAACATAAAAATGTAAATGCCCTACTGACAATTGAAAAAAATAGCCTATATGTGGGCACATGAAGACCTTAGACCATACCCTGTTGAGATTAGAACGTGCAGCTGATGATTTGCGGCGCGGTATCCCTGTTGTCGTAAAAGATGGTGCTCGCGCGCTGTTGGTTTTTCCTGCGGAAATGGCGAACACGCCAGCTCTTAAGAATTTCGATGATTTGGTATCCGGTAGTTTTGTTATGCTAACAAACAATCGGGCGCTTTCTCTCAAAGTGGCTGGTAAAGGTTGGGCTGTGGTACGGGTTGCACGTCCAGCCTGGATGACAGCCGAGGATATGACAGCCCTTGCGGACCCTACTCTTGATCTATCCACACCGCTGAAAGGCCCGTACAAGCGCCTCGAGCATCCTGACGAAGCGATTGATAAAGCCGCTATTAAAATGGTGAAGTGGGCTCACTTGCTACCAGCCGTTATTGCTGCTGAAATTGAAGATGCGGCTGCATTTGCTGAACAGCATGGTTTTTATACTGTGGAAGCGGATGATGTATTGAAGGTGGATTACACACAGGCAAGCGCCCTTACCCAAGTTGCCTCCGCGCGTGTGCCGCTTGAAGGAGCGGAGAACACAAGGCTTGTTTCCTTCCGTCCTATTGCAGGAGGCATTGAACATATTGCTATTTTGGTGGGTGAGCCATCCCCATCCGAGCCCGTATTGATGCGTATCCACAGTGAATGTTTCACTGGTGATTTGCTTGCGTCCCTTAAATGCGATTGTGGTGAGCAGCTTAAAGGCGCCATTAAGGCTATCGCAGAAGCAGGGGGCGGCATTGTGCTTTACCTAGCGCAGGAAGGCCGTGGTATTGGCTTGATCTCTAAGTTAAAGGCATATGCCCTTCAGGATCAGGGATATGATACGGTGGATGCCAACACCCGCCTAGGCTTTGATGTGGATGAACGTATTTTCGCACCCGCCGCAGAAATGCTCAAGGCGCTTGGCTTCGAAAGCGTAAGGTTGATGACCAACAACCCCAATAAGGTTGAAGGGCTGGAAAGTTACGGTGTGAAGGTTGCGGAGCGTGTGGAGCATAAGTTCCCACCAAACCCACATAACGTAAGATATCTTGCCGTTAAGAAGGACCGCACAGGGCATCTTCTTTAATGATTTGGCAGGTTACAGCATTAGAGCAGGATAGCAGGCAGGGCATGTTGGAAGGCCCTCTTGTTTCTGCCAAATGTGCGTTAGGGAGATCTGGGATTATCCCTGAAGACAGCAAAGAAGAAGGGGATGGTATGTCGCCTGTTGGCACATATCCGTTCCGCCGTGTTTTTTTCCGCCCCGATAAAATCGAAGAACCCATCACGCTTCTTAATGTGCAGCCGCTTTCTGCTGACCTTGGTTGGTGTGATGACCCGGAAGATAAAGCTTACAACAAACTGGTACGTCTGCCTTATGGCCCCAGCCATGAAAAGCTGTGGCGGGATGATGATGTTTACGATGTGATTGTTGAATTGGGCCACAATGATGCACCGCCTGTAGCTGGGAAGGGCAGTGCTATTTTTATGCATATTGCTCGTGAGGGTTATACACCGACAGAAGGCTGTATAGCGCTGAAACTTGAAGATATGCTTGCGTTTCTCAGGCTGGTTAAGCCTGAGGACCAGATCAAAATTGGCTGATTAAGCCCGGGAAGAATAATCCCGTTCTCCGAAAATACTGGTACCTACACGAATATCTGTTGCACCCATGCTGGCGGCTAGTGCGTAATCCTTGCTCATGCCCATTGATAGCTTTGCAATGCCGTGTTGGCGGCCAAGCTTTCTAAGAAGGGCGAAATGAAGGGATGGGTCATCGCCAACGGGCGGAATACACATCAGGCCTCTAATCTCAAGACCAAGGGTTTTGCATTCAGCAAGTAAGGCTTCTAGATCTTCCACCATACAGCCGCCTTTTTGCTCTTCTTTGCCGGTGTTTACTTGAACATAAATTGGTAGCTGGCGGTTTTGTTTTTCCATTTCGCTCGCTAAAGCACGGGCAAGCTTGATGCGGTCAACGGTCTGGATTTCATCAAACAGTGCTACAGCATTTGCAGCTTTGTTTGTCTGTAGGCTGCCGATCAGGTGAAGTTCAATACCCTCGTAGTTCGGCTTTAACTCGCCCCAGCGTTCTTCAGCTTCCTGTACACGGTTCTCTCCGAAGATACGTTGGCCAGCTTCAAGAGCCGCTATAATACGTTCTTGTGGTTGAATTTTAGAGACGGCAATAAGGCGCGGGTTTGGGTTTGGCATATCAGCATGTTTGCACATTGCTTCAACTTCATCCTTGATGGTTTCAATGTTTGCGGCAATTTGCTCTTTGAGTTTAGTGCTCATTTTATTGTCCTTAGCCGTGAAAGCGCATTTTCGTGGCTCATGGTATGTGCTAGGGAAAGAGTATGGTCAAGTCACTCCTTCATAAAAGATCAATCTGCAGCGCACTTGCTTTAGGCAGGAAGGCTGGTGTGCCCAATCTTATTTTTATGACTGATAGTGAACGTGTGCCGGATATTGTTAGTGCCTGTTCAAGGCTTCCAGCTGGCAGTATTATTATATGCAGGGATTATCACCATGTTGATCGCCGTGGTTTTGCGGCGGAACTCAGAGCTATTACCCGTGAAAACAATCAGTTTTTAATGGTGGCAGGGGATATAGAGCTGGCGCATTATGTGGGGGCGGATGGTTATCATATGCCTGAATACCAGTTGAAAAAACCACCAAATCTGGCTGGTTTTGGTCTTGTAAGTGCTGCATGTCATACACGAAAGAGCTTGAAGAAAGCGGAAAGACTTGCGGTGGATTTTGCCTTGGTGTCGCCGGTGTTTCCAACAGCCAGCCATCCGGGTGCAAGACATCTTGGTGTTCACAGGTTGAAGCGCATCATTGAAGGTGTAAAGGTGCCCGTTGTTGCCCTCGGTGGTGTAAATAAACATACAGTGGGTGCGCTTAAAGGATTACCACTAATTGGTATTGCTGCAATTGATGCTTTTTCGGCAGAATAGCTATTAGAATTTCAGGCGACCACCAAGGAAGATAGCCTGCGCACTATCAGCCTGCTCTGAATTAACCAGCCAGTGCTCACCATAATCATAGTAACGCACACCACCGGTAAGGCCTAATGTATCTGTAAGGCGATAGCTTGCACCAAGTTCAACCGAAATCACGTTACGAGCTTCGTTTTCAAGGCCGTTCAGGTCTGCACCTTCCGTATACTCACTAAGAGAAAGGCGCGCGCCAAAAGCATCGTCCTGGTAGGAAAGGCCTACATCAAAACCAATAGCGTCATTTGTAAACAGATTGGTATGGCGCGTTACTGACGCATCAACACCAAAACCTGAATACCCAAGTGCAACACCAAAGTTTTCTTCGCGGTTTGCAATGCTGCTGTCAGCAAAGGCAGTAAGTGACTGAACACCGTCCAGAGAAAGTTTGAAGCTGCTTTGAACTTCAATATTCAGACCGCTTTTTGCCTCACCATCTTTTGCGCCAAGCGTCAGGCCGATACGGCTACTACGATCAACCAGTTCTTCGCCAAATTCATTATCCAGTGAACCGGTCGGAGACAAAAGCGAAGAAAAAGACGGGCGTAATTCATAATCCTGCTTCTTCCATTTATGGCTAGAGCGCGAATCGCTCAGTTTAAATGGGGAGCTTTCTTGCCCGCTTTTATCCCTTAAACTTAACTGAAGTTCTTTAAGAGTTCTGGGTGCAGATGGTGATTTTACACTGTGAGTGTTAAGTGCTTGCTGCACAACATAGGACGCAAGATTAGGCTCGAAATCCGCAGATTGCGCAGAAATATCAGCATCGGCGGCAAAAGCTGTTGCCGTTGATGTCATTGCTGCAAGAGCAACGAAGCTATATTTTACTACGCGTTTCATACTTTGGAAGATTCCAAAAAAAGATTACAAATTCCTTACATGGTATGGGCTTATACCCCTATTTTGCAATAGGTTGAGGCAAAAATGCGGTGAGTTGTTGCTCCCTTGCCACTATTTGAACGCATTTCTGGCTAGTAACTGGAGCAATGGGTCGTTATAAACCGCATAAGGCTCTTTCTGGAATCAGTAAGTTTGCGGTATAAACAGCCGGAAAAGCACATAAAAAACGAATCTACGGGGTTTAAGTATGTATAAATTTGCCCGTTCGCTGATGATAGTTTCAATGACTGTAGCGCTTGGTGCCTGCAGCATATTCGGCGGCAATAAAAGCGGATCAGATGCGGGGCCAAAGGTCACGGCGATTGGTGTGAACGGTTATCTATGGCAGGCAACACTCGATACGCTTTCCTTTATGCCGTTTGATCAGCTCCAGCCTTCTGCTGGCGTTATTCTAACTGGATGGCATTCAACACCGGAAGCGCCAAATGAGCGTGTTAAATTGACAATTCGTTTCCTTAGTCTGGACTTGCGTTCTGATGGTCTTAAGGTTTCTGTAATTCGTCAGGAAAAGCAGAACGGCGAATGGATCAATGTACCAGTACAGGCGGGAACTGCGTTGAGAGTTGAAGAAGCAATCCTTACTGCTGCTCGCCAAATGAGAATTGAAAACACTGAAAACTAGGTTCAGTGCTTTAAAAAATGAATATGTGTTTGGCCGGGCTATTAGCGCGGCCGTTTCCGATTAAGGCCCCCGTTTTCCGGAGCCGTTACAAGGTTAAGAGAAAATACCATGTCGCGCTATAACGCAAAGGCAACTGAAGCCAAGTGGCAAAAGGTTTGGGCAGACGCCAAAACTTTCAAAACAGATACAAATTCTGACAAGCAAAAATATTATGTGCTTGAAATGTTCCCATACCCATCTGGACGTATCCATATGGGCCATGTGCGGAACTATACCCTTGGCGATGTTGTTGCGCGTTACCGTCGTGCTAATGGTTTTGAAGTGCTGCACCCAATGGGTTGGGATGCGTTTGGTATGCCGGCTGAAAATGCTGCGATGGAGCGCAAGGTACACCCAGCTGACTGGACATACGATAATATCGCCAACATGCGCGATCAGCTTAAGCAGGTAGGCTTTGCGATTGACTGGGACCGTGAGTTTGCCACGTGTGATGCTGAATATTACGGTAAAGAGCAGCAGCTGTTCATTGATTTCTTTAAGAATGATCTTGTTTACCGCAAGGAAAGCTGGGTGAACTGGGACCCGGTTGATAACACAGTGCTTGCGAACGAGCAGGTGATTGACGGTAAAGGCTGGCGTTCTGGTGCGGATGTAGAGCGCCGCAAGCTTTCCCAGTGGTTCCTGAAAATTACAGACTTTGCTGATGATCTCTTGGATGGTCTTAAGACACTGGACCGTTGGCCAGATAAGGTACGTCTGATGCAGGAGAACTGGATTGGTCGTTCTGAAGGTTTGAAATTTGATTTCACTGTTGATGAAACAGGCGAGAAGCTTCCAGTTTATACAACACGCCCTGATACGATCTTTGGCGCTAGTTTCTGTGCGATTTCTGCTGATCACCCGCTTGCGCTTAAGCTTGCAGAAGATAATGCAGAAATGGCTGCTTTCATGGAAGAGTGCCGCGCGGGCGGAACCACAGAGGAAGCGATCGAGAAAGCGGAGAAGAAAGGCTTTAACACAGGCCTTCATGTGCAGCATCCGTTTGACCCTGAATGGAAACTGCCAATCTATATCGCAAACTTTGTTCTGATGGATTACGGTACAGGCGCGATTTTCGCTTGCCCTGCTGGCGATCAACGTGATCTTGATTTTGCACGCAAGTATGATTTGCCAGTAATTCCTGTTGTACTTCCTGAAGGGGAAGAAGAAGCAGGCTTCACTATCGGTGATGAGGCCTACACAGGTCCAGGCAAGATGATTAACAGCCGCTTTATGGACGGTATGGCGCATACTGACGCTAAGGCAGCGATGATTGACCGCGCCGAAAGCGAAGGCTGGGGTGAGCGTACAGTGAACTTCCGCTTGCGTGACTGGGGTGTTTCCCGCCAGCGCTATTGGGGTACCCCAATCCCGTTCGTACACTGTGACGATTGTGGTGTGGTGCCAGTAAATTCGGAAGACCTACCGGTTAAACTGCCGGAAGATGTTTCTTTTGAAAAGCCAGGTAATCCGCTTGAACACCATCCAACATGGAAGCACACTAAATGTCCGTCATGCGGCAAGGACGCAGTGCGTGAAACCGATACCATGGATACCTTTATGGATAGTTCGTGGTATTTCCTTCGTTTCGTAACACCAGACGCGGAAGCACCGTTTGAAGCAGGTGCGGTGAATGAATGGTTGCCTGTAAACCAATATATTGGTGGTGTTGAGCACGCTATTCTCCACCTTCTTTATGCTCGTTTCTTCACTCGCGCCCTTAATCATGTAGGCCGCACGGATATTAAAGAACCGTTCGAAGGCTTATTCACGCAAGGCATGGTGAACCACGCTACATATAAAGATACAAACGGTGATTGGGTTTTCCCTGAACTTGTTCGTAACCGTGAAGACGGCACTCTCTTCCGTTCTGATAATGGCCTTGAAGTAACTGAAGGCCGCATTGAGAAAATGTCCAAATCCAAGAAAAATGTGGTGGACCCGGACGATATCATTGATCAGTACGGTGCGGATACGGCCCGTTGGTTTGTGCTTTCGGATAGCCCTCCAGAGCGTGATCTTCTTTGGACAGAATCTGGTATTGAAGGCGCGTGGCGCTTTACCCAGCGTGTTCACCGCATGGTGCTCGAAACTGCGAAAGATTTGCCTGCTGCAGGCACAGCTGTTCCAACTGATCTATCTGATAGTGCGCTTCAAATGCGTAAGGCAGTGCATAAAACGATCAAAGGTATTACTTCTGATATCGAGAACCTGCATTTCAACAAAGCAGTGGCGCGTATTTATGAATATGCAAATGCTGTTAGCGCGAAATCAGAAGGTGCTGGTAGCGCTGAGGTGAAACGTGAAGCACTAGAGACGCTTATCCTTCTTATCAGCCCGATGATGCCGCATTTGGCGGAAGAAATGTGGAAAGAGCTAGGCCACGATAGCCTTGTATCTGAAGCAAATTGGCCAAAAGCCATTGAAGAATTCACCGTGGATAACACAGTGAAAATGGCGGTTCAGGTGAACGGTAAGGTGCGCGATACTATCGAAGTAGCGAAAGATATGCCAAAGGATGAAGTTGAAGCTGTTGCGCTTGCAAGCGAGAAGGTGAAAAACTTCATCGATGATAAAACAATCCGTAAAGTGATTGTGGTACCGGGCCGTATCGTTAACATCGTTGCTAACTAAGGAAAAAACATGATGCGTTTGATTGCTGTATTTTCGCTCTTCCTGCTCACGGCTTGTGGGTTCAAGCCGCTTTATGAGGTAGGCGGTTCGAGTGCAGCGCTTCAGGCGCAGTTTTCTCAGATAGAGGTTGCGCCTATCCCTGATCGTCTTGGTCAAGTTATGCGTAACCGTTTGTTGGACAGGCTTAATTCATCGGGTAACAAATACCGTTTGGAAGTGGTACTTGAACAGTCTTCTGAGCAATATGGAACTCGGCCGGATACTGCAAAAACGCAAGAACAGCTTACTATGTTTGCGAACGTGAAGCTCATTTCCTTCGAAGGGGCTGAGCCTAAAGTAGTGATTGAAGAGCGTATGCGTGCCCGCACTTCTTTTGATGTTGTTCAGTCTGATTTTGCAGCGGTGGCACAACGGGAAGATAGCGCTGAGCGCTTGGCGCTTGAGATGGCAGAGCGTATTCAGCGCCGTTTGGCTCTTTATTTTTCTCAGGCAAACTAGGGGCGAACGCCGGTGAAGGTTAAACCAGCCGAGATACCATCTATCCTGAAGTCACTGTCACCAAACATACGGGCGGTGCTTGTTTTTGGGCGTGATGAAGGTTTGGCGCGGGAACGGGCTGATACCATTAGTAAGCAGATTGCCCCCGATCTCTCTGACCCGTTTCAAGTTGCGAAACCAAGCACAGCTGAAATTAAAGAAACTCCGTCACTTCTCCTAGATGAAGTATCGGCCATTTCCATGATGGGGGGCCGCAGGCTTGTGCGTGTGGATGGTGCAGGCAATGAAACCACACCAGCTGCCAAACTGGTGCTTGAAAGTGAGATGGGTGATGGCCTTCTCGTCATGACTGGCGGTGACCTGAAAGGTACATCAAGCCTCAGGAAATTGCTGGAAGGGGCAAAAAATGGTCTTGCGATCCCTTGCTATGAGGATAGCACGCAGGATTTGATGGGGCTTATCCATACCATGCTGTCAGAAGTGGGGCTTGGTGCTACGCAGGATGCAGTTTCTTATCTCGTGGAAAATCTGGGTAGTGACCGTATGGTTTCCCGTGGAGAAATTGAAAAACTGATTATCTACAAAGGCACAGGCACAGGGCAGGTAACACTTGCAGACGCGGAAGCCTGTGTGGGGGATACAGCTGCCCTTGGTATTAACCAGATTGCTGAGGCCGTAACTGGTGGTGATCTGGTGCGGCTTGAGAAGCTTATGGAACGTGCCCGTACATCAGGTGAAAATGCCATTGCCATTCTGCGGACACTGCAAAACCGGGTGATGCGCCTGCATTTAGCCCGCGGTTTTATGGATCAGGGCATGTCAGTTGGTGAGGCAGTTGGTAAGTTGCGCCCGCCAGTGTTTTTCTCTGAAAAGCCAAGATTTCAGCAGGAGCTTTCCCGCTGGCCCACCAAGAAGCTTGAGCGCGCGCTTGAAATCCTGATGGAAGCAGAGCTTGACTGCAAGACAACAGGTAATCCAGCAGATGTGATTTGTGCCCGAGCGCTTCTTAGTATTGCTAAAGCGGCACGTTAAGTAAGGATATTTCATGACCATCACATTCATTGGCGATAGCTTCACTCTTGGTGTTGGCGACAGCGAAGATAAAGGCTGGGTTGGCCGCGTGTGTGAGGAAGCTGGTGTTTCTTATAAGAATGCGGGCGTGCAGGGTGATACCAGCGATGATATCACCGAGCGCTGGAAAGAGGCTGCAGTAGGTGCTGATAAGCTGGTGTTTTGTTTTGGTGCTAATGACTGTCTTCTTAATGAACACCGCCGTGTGCGGGTGGGCAAAGTTGAGCGGCTGAAGAATGCTAAAGCTATTATGATGGCAGCGTCCCGTATGGCGCCTACGCTTTTTATCAGCCCGTTCCCAATTGCTGAAAATGAAATTGCTACCAAATGCATTGCAGACACCGCGCGGCAGCTAAGCGTGGTAGCGAAGATGAATAAAGTGCCTTATGTAAACATCTTTGAAGCGATGAAAGGTGCTAAGGCTTGGCATAGTGAAGCACTAGCTGGTGATGGTGCTCATCCGGGTACGGGTGGGTATGCAGAAGCGGCAAAGCTCATCACTGAGCATTCGGTGTGGCAGGATTTCCTGAAGGTTTAGTCTTCAAGGATCAGGTAACCGTAGCCAAACAGAGCGACTTCCCGACAAAACTCCTCTTTTGATAGATCATTACTGAAAGCCGCAAGCTGGCCTTCGAACATGCAGCGTTCAATAAAGATGTTGTTGAGGAAATAGGCGAGCATTTTTGCTGTTCGTTTCAAATCAGGCCGTTTTACTTCTTCCCTGTAAAGGTTCAGTACAGTTTCCATACTGGCGAGGGTCATTGCTTCAAAACGTGCTGCGCTTTCGCTTACGAGCGATAGGTGTTGTCTGCCGTGAAGGGCTACAGCGCGCATAATATGGCGCTGGTCTGTTAATTGGTCCCATGCAACGAGGGCAATTTGTTCCAGTGCGCCTTTTAGCGTTACACCATCAAGGTTCGGGCGTGCTTCAGGGGAGGCTGACCATTCTTCAATGCGCGCGATATAAAGATCAAACAGTACCTGAATAAAACCCTGTTTTTTATCGAATCGGCGATAGATTGAGGCAGCGGAAACCCCAGCTTCTTTTGCGATCTCCGCTGTTGTGATGTCAGCAAAATCTTTTTCCTTAAGTAATTTTTCAAGCGCATTCAAAAGCTTATCACGAGTTAGCCGAGAACGGGTTTGATGGGTTTTGCGAACACCTTGACTCATTGATAGAAATCCATATATGTAAAAGTAAATTACATTTACATTATAAAGTGAAATATGAATAAAAACAACACTTTATTATGAGTAACAGGCATCAAAAAGAAAGGCCCGGGTTATGACAGCACTCATTCTTCTCGTACTATTGGTTACCGCAGTGGGTATTCCTCTTATCAGTTTGTGGCTTGATAGGCGGTTTGAACGAAATCTGGAGGCGGGTAACGCTGATGCGCGCTTAATGTCCTATAAGGATGTGATGATTTTTCTTTGGAGTATGACTGCGATCGTTCTTGCTGGCCTGTTTGTGTCTAATATCCCGTTCGCTGCTATAGGTTTGCACTTTTCCTTTAGTCAATCTGTGCTGATAGGCCTTGGTGTCACGGTTATACTGCTTGTGGTGATGGTTATGCAGCATCTACATCTCTTGAAATCACCGGAGGCAATGGCTGATGTCGAGGCCACTTTTACTGGCAGCGAGGGTATCCGCAGGTTTATGCCGAGGAATGAAACTGAATATAACCGTTTTAATCTGGTTTCTATCACGGCAGGGATTACGGAAGAGATTATCTTCAGGGGGTATATTATCTGGGCGCTAAGCCTTGTGATGCCTATTTGGGTTGCTGCGGTACTATCGCTGGTGTCTTTTGTGGCAGCGCATGCTTATTAGGGTATATCCAAGGCATTGATGGGTGTTGTGCTAACAGGGGCAGCCTTAACCCTTATAACAATTCTGTCGGGCTCACTTTTACCTGCGATTATCTTGCATATCGCTGTGGACCTGAACAGTAATCTTATCTGCAGGCTCGTAAATAACAAAGCCAGCGCTTAATCTCACAGGCTTAAAAAAGAACCAGCCTCAAAGACTTGCGTCTCTGAGGCTGGTACATTTCGGAAAGTTTGTGCGCTACAATCTTAGTTAAGATTGATTGGCGCAGGTTCTTCGCCGCCTTCCGCAGCTGGGGCCGCGTCAGCGTTTTGCGCTTCCTGTGCAAGTTGTGCACGGTAAAGAGCTTCGAAGTTGATTGGCTCGAGAAGCAGTGGCGGGAAACCACCGTCACGAGTAGCATCTGCAATAATGCGACGAGCAAATGGGAACATCAGTGTAGGAGCCTGGATAAGCAGGAATGGCTTAGCGTGCTCTTCAGGGATGTTGCGCATACCGAACATAGAACCGTAAGAAAGCTCTACAACGAATGCTACATGCTCTTCGCCTGTTTCTGTTTTGTGTGTAGCTTTAGCAGTGATCTTTAGATCTACTTCAAAAACTTCTTCGTTAACTTGGCGAACACCAACGTTAACATTTACATCAATTGCTGGCTTTGTAGTCGCAGCAGCTTGAAGGCTTGCTGGAGCATTTGGATTTTCAAAAGAAAGATCGCGAATATATTGTGCCAGAACACCTGCTTGTGGTGCTGTATCAGCCGCGCCACCTACTGGTGTTTGTTCGTTTTTATGTTCTTCAGCCATTGTAATAACTCTTAATGTTTTTTGTCTCCCGCCCCCCGAGACAAAACGGACAGGCGTATCTGGGGAAAACGGCTAGCATGGTTTTAGGCCTCGAACAACATGGAAATGCGCCAAAGGCCTAGGATTCTCTATTTTTTATCTGGATTTTTATCAAAATCATGCTGAGTGATGATCTGAACGTGGCTATCTTCTTTCTCGCTCTGTTCTTCCCAGTATTCACCATCAACAACTGTGTTGTCTCTGCGGGTGTGTGATGTATGTGTGCTTGAGCGAACTACCACGTGCGCGAGCCCCGCTTTCCCAAGTAGTAGGCGCAGTGGTGGGATAAGAAGTAAGGCACCTAGTGTATCCGTTACAAAACCCGGGATGAGCAGAAACAAGCCTGCAATGAGCAGGAAGAAACCGTGGATCAGGTTTTCACCAACCGGCTTACCTTCCCGTGAAGCAGATTGCATGTTTGCAAACACCTGCATACCCTGGAACCGAACAATAGAAAGGCCTACTGCCGCAGTTAAAAGGCAGAGAAGAACAGTAGAGAAAGCGCCGATTTCGCCACCTACATCAATGAGCACACTCAGCTCTATTACCGGGATACTGATAACAAAAAGTAATATGATTAACGCCATTTCTTGTTCTTTCGTTCGATTCCTCTTATTTATAAAGGATGAATCTGGTCCAGGTTCAATAGGCAGCGTATGTAAATATACAAAAATCGAATGAAAGAGTGCGTGTAAAGCTATGATGGATATAATTCTGCTTGCAATGGTTGCGGCCTTCATATTGTTGAGATTGCGTTCCAAGCTGGGTGAACATTCTGAACAGGATCGTTTTCCGCCTCCGGCTGCGAACGGTGGCTCTATGGGACAGCAAAATAGCACCTATGATGCTGAACCAGTGCAAAATGAGAACACCGTTGTTGATCTAGAAGGTGATCCTGCTCTTCGTCATACATTTATGGATATTCGCCGTCAGGATAGTAGTTTTGATGTGAACCAGTTCCTTGATGGTGCGCAACAAGCTTATGGTATGATCCTTGAAGCTTTTTGGGCCGGGGACCGTGAAACACTAAGGAATTTCCTTGATGATTCCGTTTATGGGCAGTTTGAAGCAGCGATTACATCTCGTGAAGCGGGTGAACTAACCCTTGAGAACCGCATTGTTGATATTGATAGTACTAAGGTCGTGGCTGCTGAACTTGCTAACAAAGTGGCGGAACTTACCGTTCAATTTAAATCTGAAATTGTAGCTGTTACCCGTGATAAAGACGGTAATGTTATTGAAGGCGATGTAAGCGACGTTGTTGAAATGAATGATAGCTGGACCTTTTCTCGCAACGTGAAATCGCGAGACCCTCGCTGGACACTGGTCGCTACACGCGCAGGGTAGATCATGCGGACGCTAAACCTATTTATTTTGATTCTTGTCATTCTAGCGCTGCCCCTGTTGGCGGCGCTTTTTATGCTTGAAAGAAAGCCAGAGGGCCTCAATTTCAGCCGCGCGGCCTTTGCTGATCTCCCCGGATGGCAGAATGATGCGCTGATGGAGGCATTACCTGCACTTCTGAAAAGCTGTGAGAAAATCAAGATTATTCCAGTAGGTCGCCGTATGCCGGGGGCGTCTATTGGTGGTACTTATGGTGATTGGCGAGAGGCGTGTAATGCAGTTGAAACAGTTACCGACAGAGCTTCGCTTGAACAGGTGTTAACCACACATTTTACGCCGCTTTCTGTTTCCGCAGGCAGCAACCCTGATGGGGTGTTCACGGGCTACTATGAAGCCCTTTTGAAAGGCAGTCTTCAGGAAACAGAGCGCTTTAATGTACCGCTTTATAGTCGACCACCTGAGCTGGTTATGGTGGATCTTGGTAAATTCCGCCCCAGTCTTAAAGGCCAGCGTATCGCAGGGTCTGTTAAGAATGGCAGGCTTGAGCCTTATTCCAGTCGGAAAAATATTGAAGAAGGTGCGCTTGGTGATCGTGGGCTTGAAATCCTGTGGGTGGATAGTGCGGTGGATGCCTATTTTCTTCATGTGCAGGGTTCTGGTCGTGTATTAATGCCAGACGGCAGCTTTTACGGTATTGGGTATGCTGCGCAAAACGGTCATGCGAACCGGCTTATTGGTCGCCGCCTTATAGAAATGGGTGCAATTGCCCGTAAGGATATGTCTGGTCAGGCGATCAGGCAGTGGCTCGCAGACAACTCTGATCAAATGATGGATGTTTTGAAAACCGATCCATCTTTTGTGTTTTTCCGCCCACTAAAGAATGGTGATGGACCTTATGGTTCAGCAAATGTTGTGTTAACGCCGGGCCGGTCACTGGCTGTAGACCGCAAACATCTGCCGCTTCATGCGCCTGTGTGGCTATCCGCTTCACACCCTGATCCAACTGATCCCACTGTTGCAGAGGTGCCGCTCAACCGACTTATGGTGGCGCAGGATACAGGCGGTGCTATCAGTGGTGAAATCCGCGGTGATGTTTTCTGGGGATTTGGTGATGATGCAGAAGAAATCGCAGGTCGTATGGCAAATCGTGGGCGCTACTGGTTACTGCTTCCTAACAAACTTGCAGATAAACTGCTGGAGCAGGATTGATGCCGCCAATGGGCGACAAGAAAAAGAAGAATCCGCTTTCTGAGCAGGACAAAGCCTTGTGGGAGCAGGTTGCTAAAACCATAACGCCCCTTAAGGAACGTCCGAATGCGCCTGAAATGAAACCAAGAACCATGGTACGGCGCAAGGAAGATGCAGCCCCTATTCCTGATGAATGGCGGCGCCACAATGCCCCGGTACCAAACAACTTTGTCGAAAAACGCACTCAGCGAAAGATTGCGACAGGCAACAAAGATGTTGATCGTTCTATTGATCTCCACGGCTTGAATAAAGAACAGGCCTATGGTGTGCTCCGTTCTGCAATTGAGGGCGGTATCAGGCGCGGCGATAAAGTGCTTCTTGTGGTAACGGGCAAGGGCGGTAAACGGTTTGCCCAGCTTGCACCGGATACACCCACAGCATACCGAACGCGAGACGATTTCGACCAGCATGGTGGTATCTTAAAGCAAGTAGTTCCGGAATGGCTTCGAGGTCATGAAATGCGGCCATTTGTTGAAAGCTTTGGGCCTGCTGCAAAGCATCATGGTGGCGATGGTGCTCTCTATGTGTTGCTTCGTAAACGGTTTGCGCGGAAGAAGACATGACTCCGTTTGGTGTGAAAATGCGAGAGCTCAGGGCGAAAAAAGGTGTGAAGCAGGCAGAGATGGCTGCTGATCTTGGGGTAACACCTGCTTATCTTTCAGCGCTTGAACACGGTAAACGTGGCGCGCCTTCCTGGGCTTTTATTCAGAAGATTATCCAGTATTTCGAGCTTATCTGGGATGATGCAGAGGAACTAACTGATTTGGCACATCTCTCAAAACCAAAAGTAACCATCGATACGGCGGGCCTTGATCCCAGAGCAACACGTGCCGCTAATCTACTTTCCCAGCGTATTGGGCGCCTTGATAGTCGTGCGCTTGATCAATTACTTGCTCTTCTTGGTGAACGTCCAAGCCGCGGCCAGTAACGAAACTGTCCGCCTTGTCGTAGGAATATCCATTTCACCGCATCATGCCCCACTTCATCGATAGGCTGGTTGTCACGGCTTGGAAAATACAGATGTTTCCGTATGTCATTTGAATAAATACGGAAGAAAATCCATGAACAAGTTTACTGCGACAGCGACAGCAATCTTGACGCTTTGTATCTCAGGTAGCGCTCTGGCCTATACTGGGAGTGAAGTCCCTAAAATTGCTGCTCTTACCCTAACTCTTTCTGATCCGGGTTGGGACGGAAAGAAAGTGCCCGAAGGCCAGCAGTGTTTGAAGTTTGGCGGTAGTGGGCGAACGCCTCGGATCGAGGTGCGGGATATTCCGAAAGGAACAGATGTACTGATTTTTGAGTATAGTGATCATAATTACCGCCCTAATGATCATGGAGGGCATGGCAAGATTGGTTATACACTTACCGAAGCAAATACATACAGCATCACTGTACCCTCTATTGAGGGACATACGTTTGAATTGCCGGAAGGTTTTTTCCTTGTTGAAAAACATCGAGGCAAAGGGTGGGATAAAGAAGGGGCATATATGCCGCCGTGTTCGGGTGGGAATGGCCACAACTATTATGTCACGGTGAAAGCGGTGAGTGATATGGAAAAAACCAGTTACCGTCTGCTTGGTGAAAGCCGTCTCGAGATGGGGATTTTCTAGGTAACTGGCGGCGGCTTGCTTCCCAAGTGCAGGCCGCCAAAGCTAATCGGTTTCGGGCTTCCATTTTTCCTTGCTAAGCAGCCAGCTATTTACTTTCTGGTGGAAATTAATCCATCCGGGAATGGTCTCTCGGCTGCCTGTAAATTCAAAACCAGTCTTGGCCAGTGTTTTGTTGGGGCTTTCATTTTGTGCGTTAGGCTCGCAGCGTATCTGTTTCAGGTTGAACTGCTCGAAATAGCGGCTGATACTTTCGCTGATAAAATAGCTGCCTAGCCCAGATTTTCGGCTTAAGGGGTTCCATACATGAAGGTGGATATACCCCTCTTCTCCGTATGTAAGCTTGTTAATGCTTGAATGGCCGATAGGGGTGCCATCCAGCTCCCACATAAGGTAATGAGCCTGCTTTTCTGAGGAAGGCCGTTGATAGTCAGTCATGAGTAAATCAAGCCACTCTTCTTGCTTGGGCAGTTTCGATTTATCAACACCCATTTTCAGCAGATGAGCATCCGTAGCTTTCAGGAAATAATCAAGAACCAGCTGAAAGTCTTTTGGCTCAATATCTCTGATATGGGCGTTCATATATGTCTCCTTTAGGGAAACAATGCCTGAGTGACCAGTTTCCTGCAAAGTAGCATTCCTTTTTATGGTTTTAACTTATTCTTTCGTTCATGATTTGTTCACTTAGGGTGTGGTTTATGTTATGGCTGTTAAATACTCTTATTAAGAGTGATTCGGTGAGGGGTTATGGTTGCCATTGTTCAAACAGTTGCCTTTGAAGGCATAGCAGCAAAGCCTGTAGAAGTGCAGGTTCAGATTTCAAGCGGCTTACCTACTTTCACGATTGTTGGTTTGCCCGATAAAGCCGTGAACGAGGCCAGGGAACGGGTGCGGGCAGCACTTGCTGCTATTGGTATGGCCTTGCCTGCGGAACGGATCACTGTGAACTTGTCCCCTGCGGATATGCCAAAGGTAGGCAGCCACTTTGATTTACCTATCATCCTGGCACTTCTTATGGCTATGAAGGTGGTTGATACTGATAGTGTTGCAGATGCTGTTGTGATGGGGGAACTTGGGCTTGATGCCAGCATAAGGCCTGTGGCGGGTGTGTTGCCTGCGGCTATTTTTGCCAACAGTCTTGAGGCACCATTTATTTGCTCAAAGGCGAGTGGAGCTGAAGCCGCATGGGCAGGCGGTAGTGATATTATCGCGGCCCCCCACTTACTAGCCCTTATTAACCACTTGCGCGGTACACAGATACTGCAAACCCCAGAGCCAAAAATGGTGGAAGAAGCCAGTGAACAACTGGACCTTTCAGATATCAAAGGTCAGGAAGCAGCAAAACGAGCGCTCGAAATTTCAGCAGCTGGCGGGCATACGCTCCTTATGGTTGGGCCTCCGGGTTCTGGTAAATCTATGTTGGCCTCACGGCTGCCTTCTATTCTTCCACCAATGACACCAGAAGAGGCACTGGAGACCAGCATGGTGATGTCTGTCTCCGGGATGCTAACGGAAGGCCGGATTAACCGCGCTCGCCCATTTCGTGCCCCTCATCACAGTGCCAGCCAACCAGCGCTTATTGGCGGTGGTGCTAAAGCAATGCCGGGGGAAGTGTCGCTGGCTAATGGTGGTGTGCTTTTCCTTGATGAACTACCTGAATTTAACCGCTCCACACTTGAAGCACTAAGGCAGCCTATTGAAAGTGGTGAAGCCGTAATTGCTCGTGCACAGGCTCATGTAACCTACCCTGCGCGTTTCCAGTTGGTGGCAGCTATGAATCCTTGCAGGTGTGGATATCTGGATGATGCGGGACTGGCGTGTTCCCGTGCGCCTCGGTGTGCTCTTGATTACCAATCAAAAATATCTGGCCCTCTTTATGATCGTATGGACCTGTTTATTGATGTACCTGCGGTTTCCGCGAACGATCTTACTTTACCACCTTCTTCTGAGAGTTCAGTGGACGTCGCTGAACGGGTTGCCGCGGCACGTCAGGTGCAGTTGGAGCGATTTGCCCATATAGAGGGGGAACGGCCACCTACATGTAATGCTCATGCGGATGGTAAGCTTCTGGAAAAAATTGCGACACCTGATGCTGAAGGCAAAGCGCTGCTTGAAAGAGCGGTAGGGCAGTTAAGGTTATCAGCCCGAGGGTATCACCGTGTGCTTCGGGTATCCCGCACTATCGCTGATCTTGCTGGTAGTGAAGCTATTCAAAACGCTCATATTGCTGAAGCACTTTCTTACCGCCGTATGGATCCGCATATTGGGCATAAGGCAGCTGTTTAATGACACATAAAGAATGCACCGACGTTCTGCCCGAATTGTTCAAGGATTGCAGTTGTTTGCGCATTAGTGAAGGATAGGTGTTGTTTCACAAGCGCAAGGTTTTCCGTGGATGTTTTACCGGAAAGAGAAAGCCTTTCCATGCGCCAGCTTATTGCTTCAACAAAATCATGATCATAGTGCCAGGATACCAGCTCTGCTAAACGGTCATCAGTTTCTTCACTATACTCAGTACGGTTTAACCAATCTTCTTTGTTTAATAAATTGGTTAACCAATTTGCTGTTTCCAGATCGTACTCACACATTACCATTTTCATCTGATCCTGCACGTAATACCAAGTGGCTTCATTCAGCTTTTCATCAAGGCCCAGTTGAAACAGAAACTGCGACTTGCCTTTGCTTAACTGCCCCATAGACCAACGGTAAGCTACTTCTTTTGTTATCTTATTATTAGCTGATGCTGCAATTTCTTCTGAGTGCTTTTTCATTTCTTCAAGCGTTAGAGCAATGGCTTCTTGCGCCATTTTTTTATTAGCCTGATAGGCTTCTGCTGTTTCAGAGTTCCCTAGTAAACGAAGGTGGTTTATCAGCCTTTTGGTGTAACTAGCTTTCTGGCAATATGTAGGATGGCTTTCATGTTGAAGGCCTTTGAGAAGACTGGTTTGATTATTGGTGGCGTCCGCAGCCCAATCGTAAAGCTCAATTCTCAGGCTTTTGTTTTGAACATCAAATTTCAAAGGTGATAAATCTATAGTATCCGGATTGGTGGCTTTTGATTTAACCTTTTCTATAAGTTTAAGGGCTGTATCGTTGGCTTGTGCTGGAAATGAGCACCAAACCAATATGCAAATAATAAGTATTCTAATCATTTTATTTCCCCCTCGTTTACCACCAAGAAGGCTATGATTTTTTAGCCAGTGCTGGCTAATAAAATAAGTGTGAAAAACAAGTATTAGTAGATTGTTTTTCTATCCAACCAGTTCCACTTGTACCGTATCTTCAAATTTTTCAATTGTACCGTCTTTTGCCTGGCGGATGATGAGGATTTCCCCGGTCCATATGCCAGGCATAAAACCGCCCGCGGGCCGACGCATACCGATATAGCGGCGGTGGTTTTGTTGGTTTTTCTCTATGGATTTGGTGTATTCCTTAGCGACAGAACCATCAGGTCGCCTGATTTTCAGAAGCCATTTATCACCCTTTAACGTGCCAAAGGTGCGGCCGTTGAGAAACAGTAATTTAGTGTCCTTAGAAATTTGTGTTTGTGGTGTTTCCCATTGGCTTTCAGATGTTAAAACCTCAGTCGAAAAAGAGGCAGGCAAAAGCGTTAAACCTGTATAATTAAGCTTATTTATCCATGCGCTCTCAGAGCTGGCAACCGAACAACTAGCCTGCATTGGTTTTTTGTCAAACGGGTCATACCAAATGTTGCTTTGTCTCAGGGCAAAATGCATATGTGGGTAACCAGTAAGCCCAGACAGGCCTACCTCACCAATCTTTTGGCCGGCTTTCACTGCATCCCCTTTTTTTACGAGGATGCTGCCTTCTTTCATGTGGCCATAATAACTGATCATGCCGCCAGCGTGCTTTATGCCAACAACATTGCCGAGCCCTACCTTGGTTTTTTCAGCATGGTTAGATTTGTTGGCAAATTCATCTTTGATGCCGTCACGGGTAACATCAACCACACCGTCTGCTGCTGCAAGCACGGCTATACCTTTTGCCATTTCACCAAGGTTTGCCAATGTGAAGTCAGTGCCTTTATGATTATGTTGGCTGCGGTCACCGCAGGTGTAATCAGCGCGTTCTGTACCCGGTGCCCGGTCTACATAGCGTGCGATCCAGCAGTTTTCTCCCAGTTCACATTTCAGGGGAAATGATAGTTCCGGGAAAGAGGCTTGTTCCTGTGCAAATACTGGTGTCGAACTAAGAAAAGTGGCTAAAGCAAATATCAGTCGCATCTATGGATTCCATTTGTATGTGGCGCTATATACAACTAGCAATCTATAGCGTTATAGCAAGCGTTATAGAGTTTCACTCATGAATAGCATGTGAATAATGAGGCAATTTTATGCAGTTAATACCTGAGTTTTTAAGTTTATTTGATGCGGGTATTTTAATTGTAAGCAGTTTCTTCACCTCTTTCCTGTCAGCAGCGATTGGCCTTGGAGGCGGGGTAACGCTTCTGGCGGTGATGGCGCAAATTCTGCCAGCGCCTCATATTGTGCCTGTGCACGGCGTAGCGCAGCTCGGCTCAAACATCAGCCGTTCTACACTAATGCGGAAGCATATTGATTTCCGGGTGATAGGATATTTCCTTATTGGTAGCCTTGTTGGTGCGGCGATTGGTGGGCAACTGGTTGTCTCTATCGAAGCAGGCATCCTACAGATTATTCTGGCGGCGTTTATTCTCTATGCCACCTGGGGTCCGAAGCCGTCAGCGAAAGCATCATCCAGATATGCGGTCGGCATTGGCGGCACACTCTCTACCCTGCTTACCATGTTCGTTGGGGCTACTGGTCCGTTTGTAGCGGCACTTTTCAAACCGCAAGGGTTCAAGCGGGAAACACAGGTGGCAACCATGTCTGCAGGCATGGTGGTGCAGCACAGCCTGAAGCTGGTAATTTTTGGATTGCTTGGTTTTGCTTTTGGGCCTTATATCCCGCTTCTCGCCATGATTATTGGCTCGGGACTGCTGGGTACGTTAGCAGGAAGGCATTTACTTCTGAAAACAAGTGAGGAGCTTTTCACAAAACTCCTCAATCTGGTGCTTACGCTTCTTGCGTTACGCCTACTTTATGTAGGTGTTACTGGCCTTTAGGCTATACAAAAAGCTTTGTGATTGCTGCTGTAACTCCGGCAAGTTCTTTGATCGCTGGGGATATCGCAACAATAGAATCCCAAAGAGATTTGGTTACAACTTTATCCGGTTCTGGTTTGTTAATTTCTTTTGTAAAGCGATCAAACACCTCAGCGGCGGCTTCATTTTTACTATTTTCAATATGACCTAATACCACGCTTAAAGCAGCTGCAAGTTCAGGGTTATTTTCTTTTTTACCGTTGATAATTTCTATGGAACCAGAGCCGACAACAACAGCAGCATTTTCCCCGTTAATGATGATGTCGCCGGTTTTAATAGCGGCATTTGATATCTCGGCCATTGTTTTTTCCAATTCTTCAATACGGTCATGTACCGCCTCAGCGGCAACGTGAGCACCTTCTGCAGCAGCTTGAACTTCATCGTTTTGTTGGGCTTTTGCTTCAGCAACGGCGGTTAGATGCTGTTCCATCGCTTCCTTGTCAGCAAAATGACATACTAATCCACCGGCCATTAAAATGAAAAATAACGCTACCAAACCGGCGCCTGGACCACCATCTGATGAGACGGAGCCTATGAATACTAATAAGAAAATAAAGAATCCAACACCAGAAGCGATGTTTATGATTGTTCGGGTATTTTGGACGTTTTCATATCCTTCAGGGTCATAAATTTTCCCTTCAGGATCAAGAGGCTGCCGATTATCCCCCATACCTTCCCCCATTTGCGTTTACGCAGTGATGAGGGAGTGTACAGTAAATTAGAAAAATCACGAATGATAATTAAGGAGCGATGACACTCCTTATTTCAGGCGGTTTGCTTTCTCAACAAGGCCGGAGAGACCTTCGCGGCGTTCTAGTTCCGCCGTTACGTGCGCAAGGCCTTTGCCGCGTGCTTTGAGAAGGATCATCAGATGAAAGAGTAGGTCTGCGGATTCTTTGATAAGCTCAGCATCGTCTCCTGCCGCTACAGCCATAGCGGTTTCAACAGCTTCTTCACCCACCTTCTGAGCGATTTTCTTGTCGCCCTTTTTGTAAAGCTTGGCTACATAGCTGTGGTCAGGGTCAGCGTTTTTGCGCTCTTCAAGTAAGAGTTCCAACTGTTCCAAGGTTTGCCAATCTGCCTTCATCATTAGATTGTCTCCCGCACTGCAATGCCGCCAGCTTTCATATGTGCTTTGGCTTCCGCGATTGTATATTCGCCGAAGTGGAAAATGGAAGCTGCAAGAACTGCCGATGCATGTCCTTCTTTAACACCGTCAACCAAATGGTCAAGATTGCCTACGCCCCCTGATGCAATAACAGGCACATTCACGCTGTCTGATATCTTCCGCGTCAGATCAAGGTCAAAGCCTTCACGGGTGCCGTCTCTGTCCATGCTGGTCAGGAGGATTTCGCCAGCACCGAGGCGCGCGGCTTCCTTTGCATATTCAACAGCATCAAGCCCTGTCGGCGTGCGGCCACCGTGGGTGAACACCTCCCATTTCTCGTGCCCAACCTTTTTGGCGTCAACAGCAACCACAATACACTGGGCGCCAAATTTGGTGGAAAGTTCACCAATTACAGCAGGATTGTTTACCGCAGCTGTCATCAGAGAAACCTTATCAGCACCAGCGAGCAAAAGCTTGCGAACGTCTTCTTCTGTGCGGACACCGCCGCCTACTGTAAGGGGCATAAAGCATTCTTCCGCTGTGCGCTGCACTACATCAAGGAGGATATCCCTGCGGTCGCTTGAAGCAGTAATATCAAGGAAGGTCAGCTCATCTGCGCCCATTCCGTCATAAACACGGGCTTGTTCCACAGGGTCGCCAGCGTCGATCAGATCAACGAAATTTACGCCTTTCACAACGCGACCGTCCTTCACATCAAGGCACGGAATAATACGGGATTTAAGCATTACGCCTCTCCCGCAGAAATTTTAAGCGCGGCTTTCAGGTCCATACCGCCATCATAGATCGCGCGGCCAGTGATCACGCCTTCCAGATTGCCAGCATCCGCGACACGGCGGATATCATCCAGGTCTTTCACACCACCTGACGCGATAACCGGAATGGAAACAGCGTCTGCAAGCTCAGAAGAAGCTTCCGCGTTCACACCTGTTAGTGTGCCGTCCCGGTCAATATCAGTGTGGATAATGGCGGCAACGCCTGCATCTTCGAATTTCTTTGCGAGTGTGGTTACTTCAAGCGTACTTACTTCCGCCCAGCCTTCAACAGCAACCATGCCTGCTTTGGCGTCAATCCCAACAGCGATTTTACCGGGGAATAGCTTACAGGCTTCTTTTACCAGAGCCGGGTCTTTCACAGCCAGTGTACCTAGGATAAGGCGAGAAAGGCCCGCATCCAGCCAGCGTTCCATGGTTGCGATATCGCGAATACCGCCGCCAAGCTGTGTTGGAACATTGGTGGCTTTCAAGATAGCTTCTACAGCTGCCGCGTTCACAGGTTCGCCTGCGAAGGCGCCGTTCAGGTCTACAAGGTGCAGCCACTTGCAGCCAGCATCTACAAACTGTTTCGCTTGTGCCGCTGGATCATCATTAAAAACAGTGGCTTCTTCCATGGCCCCTTTATAAAGGCGCACGCAGTTACCGTCCTTAAGGTCAATTGCAGGATAAAGGGTAATCATGGTTGCCACTCCAAAAAGGCTTTGAGGAATTTGAGGCCAACTGTCTGGCTTTTCTCAGGGTGGAACTGGGTTCCGATCATATTATCTTTGCCGACAATGGCTGTTACCTGCCCACCATACTGGGTGGTAGCAAGAAGCGCGTTCTCGTCAGCCAGTTCCATATGGAAGCTGTGCACGAAATAAGCATGATCATCAGCGTTCAGCACGCTTGCCACCGGATGCGCTTTACCAGCTTCTGTTACTGAAACTTCGTTCCAGCCCATGTGCGGAATTTTCAGGTTTGTGTCAGTGGGCTGCATTGGTTTTACTGTACCGTTCACCCAGCCCATCCCTTTATGGATGCCGTGCTCATGGCCTTCTTCAGCCATTAACTGCATGCCCACGCAGATACCAAGGAAAGGTTTCCCATTTTCACGAACCTGTTCGCGGATAGCATCTTTCAGGCCGTCAATTGCCAGAAGGCCTCTGCGACAATCAGCAAAGGCACCAACGCCAGGCAGGATAATGCGGTCAGCTTTCAGAACAGCTTCCGGGCTGTCTGTTACGATTACGTTGGTGTTGAGCCCTGCTTCCTTTGCGGCCCGTGCCAGTGCTTTTTCAGCAGAGCGCAGGTTACCCGAGCCGTAATCGATGATAGCGGCGGTTTCACTCATTTTAAAAATCTCCGGCTGCGGGGTTAGAGGCTACCGCCCAGCGTACCTTTGGTAGAAGGCACGGCATCGGCTTTGCGCGGATCAATGGTTGTCGCTTCACGCAGAGCGCGGGCAACCGCTTTGAAGCAGCTTTCAATAATATGGTGGTTATTTGTGCCGTATAGATTTTCCACGTGCAGGGTCATGCCAGCGGCGAACGCGAAAGCACGGAAGAACTCTTCAAAAAGTTCTGTGTCCATCTCACCAATTTTATCGCGGCGGAAATCCACATTCCAAACAAGGAACGGCCTGCCGGAAATATCCATGGCAGCACGGGAAAGCGTTTCATCCATCGGGATATAAGCAGTGGCATAGCGAGTAATGCCTTTCATATCGCCAAGGGCTTTCTTCACCGCCGTACCGATCGCAATACCGGTATCTTCTGTTGTATGGTGACCGTCGATATGCAGATCACCTTCTGTGCGGACCTTAAGGTCCATCAGTGAATGCCTTGAGAGCTGCTCGAGCATATGATCAAGGAAACCAATGCCTGTATGGACATCATACACACCAGTGCCATCAAGGTTCAGCTCGATGGTGATGTCTGTCTCATTGGTTTTTCTTGCCACAGATGCTGTGCGCATTTTTTCACTCCTTCAGTGCAGAATTCTGCCTATATACGGGCGACCATAAAGGCCGGATGCAATGCTAATACTGTTAATTGCCTTCGTAAACGAGCAATTTCTTTTGCTGCCATCATAAACAAATCTTGAAGATAGGGCGAATTACGGCGAAAGAAATTCATGTCTGCAGCAGTTGTTTGCAGGCAGGAAGACCTTAGATGTAGTAGATAACAATAATAATATATGGCCAGCGAGGAATATATGAAAAATCTAATAGCAGCAGCATGCTTGGCTGCAACCTGCTTAAGCGGGAACGCTTTTGCACAGGGTGTTGATGCCCTTTCAGCGAAGGTAAATTCAGAGGATGCGGACCGTTTTGTAGCCGTGTTTGAACGCACGGGCGGCAAGCCAACGGCCGAAGATCTCTTGAAAGGGTATCTGGAGCTGGGATCAAAGGGGGTGCAGGTATTCACGCCGGGGCGTATTGTAAATGCTGAAAATCTGGCTCAGAAGATTGCCGCTAACCCAGATAGTTACCGCAGAGCCATTGATGTGTGCCTGCCAATTGCTAAAGATATGACAGCGGAACTGAGAAGTGTATATCTCGGATTGAATGGTTTGCTGAATAGTCCAGAACTCCCTGAACTGTTTGTTCTTTTTGGAGGTGGTAATTCTGGCGGTACCGCAGGGCCGGGCGCACAAGTTCTTGGCCTTGAGGTAATATGCCGTATTGGGAAAGATGAAGAAGATATCAGAGGTATCTTCCGCAGCTTCTTTGCTCACGAGACCGTGCATACCCTGCAAAACTTCCCTAGCCAATTCCCGGAACGGGGTGAGGACTATCTGATACTAGCCGTTCTTGCTGAAGGAGGAGCAGATTTTGTTGCGTCTCTGGTAACAGGGCAGCCTCCTGAGAAAGCTCGTGATGAATGGGCCGTTGAACGCGAAGATTACATCAAAGCTGAATTCCTGAAAGACTTGGAAAAAGCCAAGGGAATGACGACCGAAGAAATTCAGAAAGCGGGTTCGCCGCTCTACCGGTGGGTGCGGAACAGCACTAGTGCACCTGATGAGGGCTGGCCAGGTGAGCTTGGTTACTGGGTTGGCCGCCAGATATGGACTGATTATTTCAATCAGGCAGAAGATAAAGCTGCCGTTTTGAAACAGTTGCTTGATCTGGACAATATTGATCCCGCGCATATCTCAAGCGTATATTTTGGTAAATAAATGCCTGAAAGGCTAGGCTGGCACTATGTTCGGTGCCAGCATCTTGTAATAATTGGGGGGGATTCCATGCGGATATTTTTATTGGCAGCAAGCGTGGCTGTGTTTTGTAGTGTAACGGGTAATGTGGCTGCGGAAGGTGTGAAGCCGCTTGATGCCAGAGTGAATACCGAGGATGCGGACCGGTTTGCAGCACTTTTTGAAGCAACAAATGGCAGGCCAACGGCTGAACAAATTCAGAAACAGTATCTGGACCCGGCTTCCCACGGTGTGAAGGTTTTTACTAAAAACCGGATCAGAAATGCCGAATATATGGCGGAGCAGATTGCCAATAATCCTGAGCTATACCGACGAGGTATAGAGGTTTGTTTGCCGATAGCCAAAGAAATGAACAGCACGCTTAGAAGTGTTTACTTGGGGCTTACAGGGTTGCTTGAAAGCCCTAAGTTACCTGAAGTTTATGTCGTGTTTGGCAGCAACAACTCGGGCGGCACTGCTGGTCAAGGCGCTCAGGTGATGGGGCTTGAAGCTATCTGCCGTATTAGTAAAACGGATGAAGAAATCAGGAATCATTTCAGGCATGTGTTCGCCCATGAAACCGTGCATACCCTTCAAAAAATCCCCCGGGATATGGAGCTGATTAACGCAGATTATCTGCTCTATAACATCCTTGCAGAAGGTGGGGCTGATTATATCGCCTGGCTGGTAACGGGTACCATACGGCAACCCTCGAGAGATAGCTGGGCACGGCAGCGTTACGATTATGTGCGCCGTGAGTTCCTAAACGACCGATTGAAAGTTCAGAAGATGGCACCTGATGAGATTTCCGCTAAAGGCTCCCCGCGTTTCCGCTGGGTCAGAAACTCTAAAGGCGCGCCGGATGAAGGCTGGCCGGGTGAACTAGGCTATTGGGTTGGCCGGGAAATCTGGACACGTTATTTCGATCAGGCGGAAGACAAAGAGGAAGCGCTCAAAGATCTACTTTATCTCCGAAACCCGCAGGAAGTACTGCAAAAAAGCGGTTATCTCGATCGTTGAGGCTCGAAAAATGCTGAAATCTAGCGGTACCAGAGGGAAAAAAGCGTTTTCCAGCTTGTTCCTCGCTTAGCCTGTGCATATATGAGGCTGTGAAAAGAAATAAGAATAAGGACACGTCTTTTAATGACACAGTTCAACGATAAGCTTCCTACATGGCATGCCACCACAATTTGTAGCGTAAGAAAAGGCGATAAGGTTGTTATCGCAGGTGATGGCCAGGTTTCTGTTGGTGATACAGTAATGAAAGCCAATGCGCGCAAAGTACGCCACTTGGCTGGCGGTAAGGTGATTGCGGGTTTCGCAGGCGCAACCGCTGATGCTTTCACACTTTTTGAAAGGTTGGAGGCCAAGCTGGAGCGCCATCCGGGCCAACTTGCTCGCGCGTGTGTGGAGCTTGCGAAAGATTGGCGTACAGATAAATACCTGCGCCAGCTTCAGGCAATGATGATTGTTGTAGACCAAAGTACAAGCCTGGTTGTTACAGGTAATGGTGATGTGCTTGAGCCTGAACACGGTGTTGTAGCTATCGGCTCTGGCGGTAATTTTGCCCAAGCTGCGGCGCTTGCGCTCTATGATCAGGATATGACATCTGAAGAAATCGCGCGTAAAGCTATGAAAATTGCAGCGGATATCTGTGTTTACACAAACGAAAACATCGTTGTGGAAACAATGGATATCGAAGCCGCTGAATAGTTAGGAGTTTTGTCATGACAAGTTTTTCACCGCGTGAAATCGTATCTGAACTGGACCGTTTCATTATCGGGCAGAAAGATGCCAAGAAAGCTGTGGCTGTAGCGCTTCGTAACCGTTGGCGCCGCCAGCAACTTGAAGAAGGTATGCGTGAGGAAGTTCTGCCAAAGAATATTCTGATGGTAGGCCCGACAGGTGTTGGTAAAACGGAAATTTCTCGCCGCCTAGCGAAGCTTGCGGAAGCGCCCTTCATCAAGGTTGAAGCGACCAAATTCACAGAAGTGGGTTATGTGGGCCGTGATGTGGAGCAGATCATCCGTGATCTTATTGAATCCGCTATCCTGATGGTGAAGGAAAAGAAAAAGAAAGAAGTTGCTGCAAAAGCTGAACTGCACGCCGAAGACCGGGTTCTTGATGCGCTTGTAGGTGATACAGCAACTGAAGCAACTCGCCAGAAATTCCGTAAAATGCTGCGGGAAGGTGAGCTTTCCGAAAAAGAAATCGAACTGGAAGTAGACGATAACGCCAACCCATTCCCGCAGATGGAAATTCCGGGTATGCCGGGCGCAAGTGTGGGAATGCTCAATCTTGGCGATATGTTCGGTAAAGCCATGGGTGGCCGTAAAGTGAAGAAACGTCTGACAGTTTCTGAAGCTTACGAAGTGCTGATGGGTGAAGAATCCGAGAAGCTGATTGATGATGAAGGCAGCACCCGTGAAGCTATTTCACTGGTTGAAAACCACGGTATCGTTTTCCTTGATGAGGTAGACAAAATCTGTGCGCGTCAGGATGCGCGCGGTGGTGATGTAAGCCGTGAAGGCGTGCAGCGGGACTTGCTGCCGCTTATCGAAGGTACAACGGTTTCCACCAAGCATGGTGCTATTAAAACGGATCATATCCTCTTTATCGCGTCAGGCGCTTTCCATCTCGCGAAGCCGAGCGATCTGTTGCCAGAACTTCAAGGCCGTCTGCCGATCCGCGTGGAGCTTGAAGATCTTACAGAGGCTGATTTTAAACGTATTCTCACGGAGCCTGATTACAGCCTTATCCGCCAATATACGGCACTTATGGGTACTGAAGGCGTAACGCTTGAGTTTGACGATAGCGGTATTGATGAAATCGCTCGCATTTCAGCTCACTTTAACGAGACAGTTGAAAATATTGGTGCCCGCCGCTTGCATACGGTGCTTGAAAAAGTACTTGAGGAGATTTCCTTCACTGCGAGCGATACCTCCGGCACCACTATTAAGGTGGACGCTGATTTCGTTAAAACCAACATGGGTGAAGTTGCGGAAGAAAGCGATCTTTCCAAGTTTATTCTCTAGGGGATATTCCTTTTACCAGTTTTAGGAGGGCGCTTAGTGGGCGCCCTTTTCTTTTGGGCTTTTGGTTGACAGCCTGAAGGCATAGGCCCACTTTAGCGGTACCGATTAATCACTTCTGATATGGGGAAACAGGATGAAAAAATCCTTCCTAGCTGCAAGCGCTCTCATTTCTGCAATTTTTCTGGGTTCAGCGGATGCTACTGCTGCTGATGTGAAACTTTATACGCTCGATTGCGGTGATATTCACATGAAAGACTTGGCAATTTTTGCCAAAGACGGCGAGTTTAATGGCCGAGATAACCAGGCGGGTGACGCCTGTTTTGTGGTCAAGCATCCTAAAGGCACGCTTCTTTGGGACACAGGTCTTCCAAAGGCGATCAAGGATTTACCTGAAGGTATGTCTGTGCCGGGTTTCCATATCAGTTTAAAGAAAACCATTCAGGATCAGTTGGCTGAAATTGGTATGAGCGAGAAGGATATTGATTATGTTTCTATCTCTCACTCGCATTTTGATCACGCCGGTAACTTGAATGATTTTGCTGGGTCAAAGTGGATTGTGCACGAAAATGAATATGCACATATGTTCAGTGATGCCATGCGGGCACAGGCGCAAACATTCAGTGCCTATGATAAAATGGAAAATGCCGAGAAAATTACCTTCACTGGTGACCATGATGTGTTTGGTGATGGTTCTGTAACTATTCTCTCTATGCCGGGCCACACACCAGGGCACACCACACTGCTTGTTAATCTTGAAAAAGAAGGTCCGGTGCTTCTAACAGGTGATCTGTATCACCTTACTGATTCCCGCAAGCTGCGCACGGTGCCAACCTTTAATACAAATGCAGATGATACACTCAAGTCTATGGATGCCTTTGAAGCGAAAGCGAAGGAACTTGGTGCGCGTGTTGTTATCCAGCACGAAAAGAAAGATACAGGTGCTTTGCCGAAGTTGCCTGGCTATTTGGATTAAAAGTTGGTTTAGCCAACTATAAGTTTGGAGTATATTATGGCGTACGATCCCGAGAATGTTTTCGCGAAAATTCTGAGAGGTGAGATTCCTTGTAATAAGGTTTATGAGGATGAATTTGCGCTCGCGTTTCATGATATCAACCCTCAGGCACCTGTGCATGTACTGGTGATCCCAAAGGGGGAATATGTATCAATGGCCGATTTTACAGCAGATGCGCCTGCGGAACTGGTGGTTGGTTATATGCGTGCTGTTGGGAAAGTGGCAGATGAATTAGGGCTTATTGAGCCTGGATACCGCACAATTGCTAACGCTGGGCCTAATAGCCATCAGGAAGTACCGCATTTGCATATCCATATTATGGGCGGCAAACCACTTGGGCCAATGTTGGATAAAAGTTTTGGGTAGTTAGTTCATTAACTATTTTTTAACCATAAAAACATCAGGAAAATCAATAGCTACATCATTTTGGTGTAGCTATTTTATTTAGCTTGCTAACCATTTAACTCGCGTGCTTCATCAACAAGTAAAATTGGAATACCATCTCTGATAGGGAATGCCAGCCCTGCCTTTTCACAAATAAGCTCTTGATTTTCCTTATCATATTCAAGGGTTTCCCTCGTTACAGGGCATACCAATAGCTCAAGAAGTTTAGGGTTAGTTTGATGGTTCATAGCAATCTCGCTAGTTGGGTATTTCAGTCAAATTGCCACCAACAGCCATTTGGAGCAAGCTTGTAAATATTTCTGTTCTTGCCCAAGGGCTTTCAGCTTCAAGCAACGCTTGTTTTTCTGCAGGCTGGAATGGAATGGCCATTGATAATGTATCTATAAAAACATTGTTGGGCATATCCTCCAGCCGGCTGAAATCTGCGGCCAACTCCTTCCCTGATAGGAACCCTTGCAGCAGCTTTATCAAGTCGTCTCTATCAAAGTTGTCTGGCATGATATGTTGATCAACAAGCCATTCGGCAGCAACTTGTCGATATGGTGTTGTTGCTGGCAATTCCTGTAGAATATTAAATCGGCTGATACCTTTGAGGTTGATAAGATAGCGTCCGTCTTCAAGTGGTGTCAGGGAAGTGATGCTTCCTGCACCGCCAATATTGTATAATTCAGGGACGGGCCCAGCTTCATTTTCCGTAGGTTGGGTCATGCCGATGATTTGATCACTGTCATAAGCGTCTTCAATCATTTGTCGGTATCTCGGTTCAAAGATATGTAGCGGCAAATCACTGCCGGGCAGCAATATAACCCCGCTCAGCGGAAATACGGGTATGACAGAAGGCAAGCTTGAAATGTTCGGAATATCTTCTGTCATGTTTTTTCCTGTTAGCTGAAGAGGATTGAAGAAAGCCTTCTTCTGTATTTCAGAGTGAAAGGGTCTGTAGGCCCTGCTGCCTCGAATAACTTCAAGAGTTGTTCGCGGGCTTTGCCGTCTTCCCACTCTCTGTCGCGCATAATAATGCCGAGAAGTGCTTCTGCAGCGGCCGCCATATCGCCTGCCGCCTGACGTGCCAGTGCTAACTCATAACGTACAGAATGGTTACTTGGATCACTTTCTAACTGTTTTTCGAGGGCTTCAGCATCTCCGGCGTCCTCAGCCTGGCTAGCCAGTTCAATAGATGTTTCCAGCTTTTGAACCCGTTCTGTAAGCTTGGCTTCGGCTGCGGCTTTACTGTCTACCGCATCGAGAATTTGTTTGGCTTGTTCAAGTTCACCCATAGAGAAACTTATTTCCGCAAAGCCAACAAGCCCGCGAATGTTGGTGTTATCGTGGCTTAGCACTTGCTGATATATAGCGGTGGCTTGCTCTGCCTGCCCTGCTTCCAGCATTGCTTCCGCCTGATCCATCGCTTCATCAAGTGGATTGCCTGCGGCACCCGCTCCGCCAGAGATTTGTGTCAGCCGTTCAATGAAAGCTGTAATTTGTGATGGTGGCACTGCGCCCTGGAAACCATCAACGGGTTGCCCTTGCCAGAAAGCAAGTACTGTGGGCAGGCTTTGAACCTGCAATTGTGCGCACAGTGTTTGGTTCTGGTCTGCGTTTACCTTCACAAGGGCAACTGCTCCGCCTGCAGCATTTACAGCTTGCTCTAGTGCAGGCATAAGCTGCTTGCACGGTGTGCACCAATCAGCCCAGAAATCTACGATAACAGGCCGGGTTTTAGAGGCTTCAATTACATCAACTGCAAAACTCTGGATATCACCATCTTTAATCAGTGTGTCTTGTGCGGCTGCTGGGCCACCTGTCATCTGGTCCATCATATATCTCTTTTGTGGCCGTTTATTCGGCGGGGCTATCTAAATCTACAATAAGGGGTTCATACCCGCACGCACGAATGAACACAAGAAGGTCTTGTGGGGTGATGGCTGTGGTGGCTGCATTATGAAGCGGATGATAATTAAGAAGTTCTTCTTCCATCATGCTTTTATCAAGCGCCACAATAAGGGGGGCTTCCGCGTCCTGAAGCACTTGCAGATTAACAAGTGCAAACGGTGTAACAGAACCGGGGATGACATCCAGCATCTCCTTCAGGCTGTTTGCGCTACCAAAGGAAAGCCGTCCCATGCCTAAAAAACTGGAGAGGGATTTAAGGTCAACCCGGCGATTTTCATCCACCATAACAAGGGCGCGGCGTTTCTTTTTATCTCGTACAAAAAGGCTCTTACAGTGTCCGCCAGGCATACCACCTGTATCATCTCTTGCTAACTGCGCTTCTTCCACAGTGAATACGGGCTTATGGCGGTATGTTTTTGTGGAGATTTCAAACCTGTCCAAAAAGTCAAAAAGCTTGGTTTCGGATTCCCTTGATTCATCCATAATCTAGCCTTTAAATAGGTTGAATTCTGTAATTATATTGGCGTAAAAATGTTATTTTTCAATGCTTTATTAGAAAAATGATAAAAAAATGAAAAAAGGTGTTGCAAAGGAAACGCGGATGCCTATTATCCGCCGCACAGCAAGCGACACTGTCACTTGCGTACCCCATTTAAGCCGAGCGGGCGTAGCTCAGGGGTAGAGCATAACCTTGCCAAGGTTAGGGTCGTGAGTTCGAATCTCATCGCCCGCTCCACTTAAAAAACCCTTCCAGTTTTGGAAGGGTTTTTTGCGTTTAAGGCTATATAGTTCCTTGATCTTATAATTTCCCAGTTTGTGCTTATCTAAAATAGATAAAGAATGACAGAGGGGGCTCTATGTCAGCAAAAACATATTTGAAGCAGGGGCTTACCGTCTGCTTTGCGACAGCTTTACTGCTTACACCTTCCTATCAGGCTAGTGCCGTAGAGGACGATATTCATAAAATCGCAAGGGAGGTGTTGCCTACGGAAGCTCTTTATGAGCTTTGGGCTCAGTCGCTTACAGATAGGGAAGTGGCGAGGCGATTTTATAATAGCCTGAAAGACAAGCATACCTTCACGCCTATCAAGGGTGATGAAGATAATATGCTCGTTACCTACTTTGCTATGGGTAGTAAGGACACTGATTATATCCTTCAGTCCGGCGGGCCAGATTTTTATGGCCTTCGTTTCAAACGTCTTGGTAATACCGACTTATTTTATTGCACTCAGCGTGTGCCGAAAGATGCCATGTTTATCTATGGCTATAATGAATTTAAAAAACGCTCCTTCGGTAAAGGAGGGGTGATCCAGACAGAGGAAATGGATCATATCCATGATGGAGCACTTTATGCGCCTGATGCTCCTGTCTCGCAGCATGTTGAAGCACAGGCAGGTGTGCCGAAAGGCCAGCTGGAAACCATTACATTTAAGAGCACCTACATGAACGAAGAGCGGCGCCTTCATGTTTATGTGCCCGCAGGGTATGATGAAGCCAAACCGCATAATCTGATCATCCAGTTTGATGGCAGGCAATATGCAGCGGAGGCGAATGCGGGCCCTCTTTATCGTGGGTGGACCCCTATGACCACTATTCTGGATAATATGATTGCGGGTGGTGAGATCGTACCAACCATTGCAGTTTTAATTCCCAATCAGGGCAATCGTTCCCGTGATCTTATCAGTGATGCGTTTGCAGGTTTTGTGGCCAGGGAGCTCGTGCCCTGGGTGAAGAGCAAATATACTATTAGTGATGATACGGCTGATGTCATTGTCTCAGGCCCCAGCCGAGGCGGATTTGCGGCTGCAAATATCGCCTTTAAGCATTCAGATGTTATTGGCGGGGTGCTGTCACAGTCTGGCTCATATTGGCTTACGGAGAAGGGAGATAAAAACTGGCCCGTTTACCCCGCATATGATGGCAAGCTTATTAAGGCGTTTAAAGCTTCTGATAAAGTACCGATCAACTTCTATCTGGGTGTCGGGCTTTATGAGCTCGGTGCGGGTATGGTGGGGACGAACCGAGAGCTTAGAGATATCCTTGAACTCAAAGGCTACAGCGTCACCTACAGAGAATATAAAACCGGCCACTCCCATGTTAGCTGGCGGCATACCTTGCCTGATGGGCTTAGGGCCCTTCTTGGAGAATAACCACGGCATAAAGTAGGGTTTTTTGCCCTGCTTTTTTATTTCTCTTATTCACATATGAATAAAATTAATCAGCTAATTTTGATCTAAAGTTTAGGTGATTTTACTCAAAATATACCCATAAAGGTGAAGAAAATTCCTTCTATAGATTTGACTTAGGTATTTCTCATCACTATATAAACTTCTCTATAGGTTGATATAATAAAACTTTTAAGGGAATTTAAAGTGGTTAAGAGTTCTATTTGGGAAGATACTCTTCTTTCTTTTTCTAATGTTAATTTACTAAAAAATCTCACGTTGCCAGTACACGCAGCGGTATCTGCCAAAGCGGCTTCTTCGGAGTTTGCGGCCGCTGAACAAACCGGCACAGATGGTGATGATGTGCTCAGGGGTTCAGTAGGCAATGACACTATCAAAGCTGGCGCTGGTGATGATGAAATCTGGGCTGGTGCCGACGATGAAGGCCATGACCTTTTTGAAGGCGAAGACGGCAACGATACGCTCGGTGGCAGTGTTGGCAATGACACGCTTGTTGGTGGTGCGGGTACTGACCTGATGTTTGGCGGCGCTGGCAACGATGCAATATACGCGCACCTGACGGATGATACATCAGGTACTGAAGGTGACACGATGTGGGCGGGTGCTGGGAGCGATACACTTGTTGGTGCAGATGGTGCGGATTCGCTTGGCGGCGGAGACGGTCACGATAGCATTGATGCTGGTGCAGGTGATGATGTTATCTTTGGCGGTCGTGGTGTAGTGGGCGATGATTGGATTCAAGCTGGCACCGGGAACGATACAGTCTACGCTTCAATCGGAAATGATATCGTTCGTGGCAGTGAAGGTGAAGATCTTATCTATGGTGGCAGCGGAAATGATACCATCTTTGCAGGCGCTGATAATGACACCATTTACGGCGGCGCAGGCAACGATTCTATAGGCGGCAACGAAGGTGTCGATATTATTCGGGCCGGTGACGGCAATGATATCATTTATGGTGATGAAGGCGGTGACCGTATTGAAGGTGGCGCTGGTGATGATACCATTTATGGCGGCGCGGGCAATGATAGCCTCTTTGGTGATGAAGGGGCGGATGTGTTTGTTTTCGAGCAAGGGTCAGGCGCTGATACCATTGGCTCAAACTACAGCCTAGCGGAAGATAGCCTTGATCTCACCGATTATAACATTGCAGATATTGAAACTTTGAAGGCTGCCACAACGGACGGTATTTTCGGCCTGACGATTGATCTTGGCGCGGGTAATGAAATTCGTATCGCTGGCGTGCATATGGATGATTTCGATAACCTCACCATCCTTATCTAGATAACCACCCTGCTCAAGTGGTACCGGGCGGCCTGCAAAACCCAGTGTGTCGCCCGCCTTTAAACCGGGCCTATAAACCGAGATCACGACAAACAAAGCAGTTCCAGCCCCGCTGGCGCTGCTTTTTTCTGTGGCGGTGATGTTTCCTGATGGGAGAAGAATAAAGCTTTATTCCACTCCGATTTGCCGTAGGTTGTGTTTATGCAGGTTAGAAATAGAGGGGGATAATATGAAAGCCAAATTGGGTTTAGCGCTGATATATTCATTGGTTCTAATGCTTTTTACGCCGCTGAGCGTTTATGGTGATGTTAATAAAGCTGAACTGAAAGAACTGGTTGATGGCTATGCATCAAAACAGGGTTTCAGTGGTACGGTGCTTATTGCCCGTGGTGGTGAAATACTTGTAGAGGCTTCTTACGGTGAAGCGGATATCGAATGGGGGGTGCCTAACACACCTTCTGCGCTCTACAGAATAGGATCTCTTTCAAAGCCGCTTACCGCAACCCTTGTTATGGCACTGGTAGAAGATGGGATATTATCTCTCGATGGCACGCTGGCTGATTATCTACCTGATATATATGGCGGTACGCCAGTGGCCGGTGTAACGGTGGCACAGCTCCTCAGCCACCTCTCTGCCATTCAGGATGTGCCAGGGAATTATAATGATCCCTGGTGGCAAACGGTTGCTCGCCAAAGCTTTGCACCAGAGACCTTTGCTCGTGAGTGGATCAAACCAACCTTGAACGGAACGCCCGGCGAGAGATGGCGTTATAATAACTCAGGTTTTTATCTGCTGGGAGTGATTGTTGAACGTGTTACGGGCAAATCATATGCGGAAAACCTTCAAACCCATATTTTTGGCCCGGCAGGGATGCAAAATAGCGGGGTTTACTCCAACGAAGCAATACTAAAGGGGCTTGCTCAGGGCTATAGCCGCGATGCAAAGGGTGATTATATTAAGCCACTTCATATTGATGCGAGTGTTTCTTATGCGGCGGCTGGTGTTTATTCCTCCGCCCGCGATATCTACAGGTTTGATCGTGCCCTTTATGGCGATGCGCTCCTTAGTGCAGAAAGCCGTACGAATATGTTAACGGCAAAAACAGCCTTCCCGTACGGCTTTGGCTGGGGGGTTGAGCATTGGGATTTAAGTGGTGGTGTAACGCTGGATGTTGTTAGCCATACGGGCAGTATCCCGGGATATCAAAGCTATTATCTGCGTTCAGAAGCAGCGCAAGACTGTGTGATTGTTCTGAACAATAAAAATCAGGGTGGTTTGGTTATTCAGATGGGGCAGGATTTGATGCGGGTCTTAAATGGTAAGCACAGCCTTGCTGCCTTTCTTATGCCAATCAATGAAGCGCAGGGTACAGCTGCTATGGTTGCAGCGTTTGAAAACCTGGGTGATGACCGTAGCAGATATGATGTAAGCGAAAGCCAGATGAACAGGCTTGGGTACAGGTTTCTTAGAGGAAAGCATCTTGAAAGCGCTATCGCCGTTTTCCGCTGGAATACTGAATTATACCCAAATTCCGCTAATACCTTCGATAGCCTTGGTGAAGCATACCGAACTGCAGGGCAACAAGAAAAAGCCATTGAAAGCTATCAAAAAGCCTTAGCCCTGGCCCCTGAAAGCCCATCTGCCACAGCGGCTCTGAAGGAGCTGGAGGCAAATAAATAGAGATTGAGGTTCCGACCTAAAAAAACCGCACCCCGGAGAGAGGTGCGGTAAGGTTGGTGGGAGAGGCTCAAGGCTCTCCCGGCCCCAAATGTTCGGTTAGTCGAGCGCCTTGAAGCGCACAGCGAAACCGCCGCCTGCTGCCATTGGCAGCTTGAGCGTGTCGCCTTTTTTCACTGTTTCTTTATAAATCGCCATTGCATACGGGTTGCTTTTCCAGTCGGCATCATCAGCGTCGCGGTAAACCTGCGCTTCATAGGATACGCCCTCTTCAAGGAAGGAAAGCGCCTGCGCGTAATCACGGGCGTTATCGCCTGTAAGGCCGCCAAGATACCAATCCTTGCCGTCACGCTCCTTACGTGCGATTACAGCATAATCGCCGATCTCACCAGCGAGCGGGATGCTCTCTGCCCAGTCTGTTGGTACATCTTTAATGAACTGGAATGCATCTGCGTGTTTGCCGTAATTCTCTGGCAGGTCAGCTGCCATTTGAATAGGGCTGTAGATCACCACATACAGGGAAAGCTGTTTCGCCAGTGTTGTTTCTACGCGGTTGTTCGGCTTGGCTTCCTCGAACAGGAGATCGAAGATGCCCGGGGTGAAATCCATCGGCCCTGAAAGCATTCGGGTGTAGGGAAGGATCGCCGTGTGGGAGGGTGGGTTGCCCGGATCACCCCAGGCGTTATATTCTTGGCCGCGTGCGCCTTCGCGGGAAATCCAGTTCGGATATGTACGGCGCAGGCCGGTATCTTTCACGGGTTCGTGGCTGTTGATGGAAATTTTGCGTTTCGCAGCACTTTCCAGCACACGTACGTGGTGATCAACCACATATTGGCCATCATGATATTCATAGTGTTTGGTGCCGTCAGCCTCTGTGTGATGGGTTTTCCCTGCATCAGCCACGTAGCCCGTTTTTACCTGTGAAATATTCATTTTTTCAAACAGGTCAAAGCCATCATCCATCTGGGCTTCATAGTTTGAAATGCCACCTGATGTTTCGTGGTGGCCCACAATCTGTACACCGCGCTCTTTTGCATATTCCGCCAGTTCTGGCAGGTTATAATCCGGGTAGGGCTGGGTGAAAGAGAAGACATCTCCGTTTTCATACCAGTTGCCATCCCAGCCGATGTTCCAGCCTTCAACAAGCACGCCTTTGAAGCCGTTTTCTGCTGCGAAATCGATATAGCGTTTGGTGTTTTCTGTGGTGGCACCGTGCTTGCCGTCTGATCCCCATGTGGAGGCTGCCAGGTGCATTTCCCACCAGATGCCCACATATTTGCTTGGTTCAACCCAGCTTACATCGCCCAGTTTATTTGGTTCATTCAGGTTCAGAATAATATCCGATTTCATCAGGTCGTATGCCGTATCTGAAATTTGGATCGTGCGCCACGGAGTGGTGAACTCGCCTTCTGTGCGCACTTTATCACCGTTCGGCCAAGGGGCCAGATTAGCTTCAAAGCTGCCGTCCGGGTTCTTCAGCATGGTCATGCCGGAATAATTCACAAGCGCTGCTTCATGAAGGCTTACATATTTGCCGCCAGTGGTTTTGAGGGTGATGGGTGTGTGGGCCTCTTTCACATCCTTAAGGGGGCTCTCGTTATAGAGATATTCATACCGGTTCCACTCCCGGCCCGGAATCCACCATGCGGTTGAAGCATCATCAAACTGGAAACCAGTGATTTCATCTGTGATGATAGCGCTGTCAATTCCCTGCTGTTTTGGGAATTCATAGCGGAAACCAACACCATCATTAAAAACGCGGAAACGGATGTTCAGTTCGCGGTGCTTGCCATCTTTTTCCGCAAGCTTCACGAACAGTTCTTTGTGGTTATCACGTACAAACTGACGTTCACCCCAAGGCTGTTCCCATGTGGTATCGCTGGCTGCAATATTGGCTTCCACTACTTTCATATCGCCGCCTAGTGGTGCCATGTTTTTGAAGGCAAAACCAAGTGGGGATGGGGCAACAATTTCTTCACCGTCGCGGGTTACGCTGTATGTGGTTTGGCCCTCGCCTGCCATCAGTTTCACCACCGTGCGGCCATCAGGGGATGTTACTTCCGTGAAGGCATGGTTTTGGTCACTATTTTGGGCAGTGGTTTCGCTTTCAGCGCATGCGGAAAGGGCAAAAAAGGCTGTAGTGCCCAAAAGTGTGCCCATAAATTTATTCATTTCGTTTCCCTCCCAATCACGAATGAAACACTAGGCCGCACCTTCGGTAGTATGGTGCAGCCCAGCGGCAATGCCATAGATTATTGATGAATATAGTCTGCCATCTTTTTGCAAAATTCAATGTATATTTTCATTTATTTGCAAAATATTGCAGTTTTGCGCAATTTACATAACGGGAGCTTTGCAGTTTGCGTTTATAAATTGCTGATGTGTTGGCAGTTTTGCTACGGTGTTCTTCAGAAGCGTGTTGATGTTTGAAAGAAACTCTGTGATCTCCGCATCCGTGAAATTATCTGCAAGCGGATTATAGGTTTCAGGAATCAGGTTCTGGCCCAGCATAACATGGGTCCAAGCCTCTTCTGTGAACAGTTCACCGTCGATGCGGTAAAGATGCCCGCGTGTACGGAATGCATCAATTTTCCGCTGCAGGGTTTCAGGGATTTCCATCTCTCTGCATGTCTTCCAATATTCGCTGTCTGTGCGCTGGTTCACATGATAATGCAAAATAATGAAATCCCGGATTGAGCTATATTCAAACTGCATGCGGCGGTTATATTCATCGCGCATACTTGGCTCGATCGCTGTGGTTGGGAACATCTTTAATAGGTGGAAAAGCGCTATTTGAATCAAATGGATACTGGTACTTTCAAGTGGTTCAATAAACCCACTTGAAAGCCCGATCGCCACACAGTTTTTCTTCCAGCCCTCAGGGCGGTATCCGGTTTTGAACTTGATTGTCATTGGGTCCTTGAGTGGTTTTCCTTCAAGGTTACCGAGGAGAATAGAGGTGGCTTCATCCTCGCTCATATGTGCGCTTGAAAACACATGTCCGTTCCCGGTGCGGTGCTGCAGCGGGATACGCCACTGCCAGCCGGCTGAGTGTGCAATACTCTGGGTATAGGGTCGTGGTTCGAACCCTTCTTCGTTTTCACACGGTACCGCGATGGCTCGGTCGCTCATCAGCCAGTGGGTCCAGTCTTCAAATTCTGAGCCGACAGCTTGATCAATCAGAAGGCCCCTGAAGCCAGAGCAGTCTATAAAGAAATCGCCAGCTATCTGGGAGCCATTTTCAAGCTCAACCGAGGTGATGTGACCGTTCTCACCATCTGTATTTACTTTGCAAATTTTGCCTTCTATGCGTTCCACGTCGCGTTTTTCCGCGTAAGAACGCAAAAATTTTGCATAAAGAGAAGCATCAAAATGGAATGCATAGCCAAGCCCATCAAGGGGTGTTCCTGGAATTTTATCCATTCGGGCAAATTTCCCTGCGCGCGCTGCGAGGTTTGTAAAACTATAATTTTCAATATCCAGCGCAGTACCATTTTTCAGACTCTTGAGCCAATATTGGTCGAACCTCAATATTCCCAATGACTTACCAATGTAGCCAAAGCCGTGAATATAGCTTTCGCCAATATCACCCCAGTTCTGGAACTCAATCCCCAGCTTAATGGTAGCGTTGGTGGCACGCATAAATTCGTTTTCATCAATCCCGAGCATGCGGTTGAAAACCTGAATAGGTGGGATGGTAGCTTCGCCAACTCCAATGGTGCCGATAGCCTCAGATTCTACCAGTTTGATCCGGATAGATTTCCCCATCGTGTTGGCAAAAAGGCTTGCGGCCATCCAGCCTGCGGTGCCGCCGCCCACAATCACAACATCCTTGATCCGGTTTTCATTCATTCTTTTGCCCTGCTTCTGAAAAACTAAAAAGCCCCTGCCAACATCATATTGGCAAGGGCGGTTGTTTCAAGCTGCTATACCAGCATCATATATCTTACATTTTGTAAGAGAAGCCGAACAGGAAGTTACGGCCATATGTGTGGAAGTTCCGTGATTGGTTCACATCATCATTACGGAACTGGCGGAATGGCTCGTTTGTTAGGTTTGAGCCCTGTAGATAAACCGTAAAGCCTTCGTAGCCAATTCCATCAAGATCATACGATAACTGAGCATCAATCACTGTTTCAGCGCGAGCACGTGTTTCTTCGCGGCTCAAGCCAATTGCAAAAGATTCAGCCAGGAAGGAAGAGCGGTGTCGTGCACTTACCCGGGCCTGGAAGCCACCTTTTTCATAGTAAAGCGTTCCGTTGATCACTGTTTTAGAGAGTCCAGGAAGCTCGGTTGGTTCAGCGTCTGGCGTTTCTCTTACACTTGAATCTGTGAAGGAAGCACTACCGATGAAGCCGAAGCCGTCCAGTTTTTCATGGAGCATTGCAAACGGAATGGAAGCAGAAAGTTCAATACCGTAAATCTTACCGCCTTGGCCATTTGTTGGCACGGTTACAAAGCCTGTGAAGTTCTCAACCGGTACATCAAGCTCATCAATCGCTGCTTGGAGCTCAGGACTAAGAAGCGGACGAGCATCATATTCGATGGCACTATCAAATACATAGTTACCTAGTTTCTTATAGAAGCCAGCGATGGATGCATAGCCGCCTTCACCGAAGTATAGATCGTATGAAAGGTCAAACTGCCAAGCGAGCCATGGGCGAAGCTCTGGGTTACCGCCGCTGCCACCCCAAGGGGTGCCAAGTGTACCGCCACCAGTGTCAGATAATGTGTATTCGCGGCCAGCGCGTAGTTGGTCCATGCGTGGACGAGCCATTACGCGGGCAACGCCAGCGCGGATTACGCTGTCTTCTGAAACGTGGAAGCTCAGGTTCATGCTTGGTAGGAATTCCCAGTATGAATCGCCAGATTCAAATGGTGTGATAATTTCATTGCTGAGAATATTTGAGCCAATAAAGCCAGTAGAGGATTGGTCTGTATAAACTGCTTGAACACCAATGTTACCGGTAATGCCAACATCGCCTGCTGTTGCATCAATGTTTGCCATTACCCAGGCGTTTAGTACGTCTTCTTCAACAACATAATTATTGCGTGCTGCGGCTAGTGTGCTTTCTGGGAAGAAATTATAGAAGCCATCTGCAACCAGCCTGCGGGAATCAATGCTGAAGTGATCACCAAGGCCGATAAAATCAAGGGATGTTGGTTCGAGGACATACTCGTCAGGAACGGCTACGAGGCCGCCTGCGTTACCATTTTGTGCATCTTCGAGTGTGAAGAGTGAAAGGAAGTCACCGCGACGTGCGTTATCTTTTTCACGTTTAGCGTAGCGTGCGCCAAATTCTAGGCTTTCAATAAAGCCATTGTTTACCTGACGTTCTACTGCAAGCTTAAGTGCTTTTAGTTCATCACTGGATGATTCTGTGTTTACGAAACCGTCCTGGCTTGCACACTGCCAGCCAAGTTCTTCAGTACAGAACGGACCGCCCCAGCCAAGGTTATCACCCAGCTGCCAAGCGTTGCCATCAGAGAAATCAAGCGGTGTATCAAATACAAGGCCGTTTTCGCCGCCAATAATATAGCCATAGTCCGCACGACCAACATCTGATGTGCCGCGGTCAAGGGCTGTATAAACCTCAAATGCACTATATTCGCGTGTTGCTTTCGAGTAGCTTAAGTCTGCTTCTACAGTCCAGTTTTCATCAATGTCGTAACGTGTGTTGAAGCCAGCTGCGAATGTTTCTACATCACGGTCGGAAAAATCGTTCCGCGCTTGAGTAAGAAGGCCATTAAGTGAACCGCGGGTTACAAGACCGTTTTCCACTTCGAAAATGCTGCGGCTTTGCGCTGTGTAACCAGCAATTTCCTGGCCGCGCAGTGTTTGTTCGTCTTCAAACTTGGAATACATCACATCCAGACGAGACTCCCAGTTCTCGCTTGGGCGGAACTGTAGGACACCAAGAAGGCCATCACGTGTAAGTTCGTTTGATTTTACGTATGGCTTAGCACCATCAATGAACAGGCCGGAAAGACCAGTTTCTTCATCACTTTGCTCTGTGTAGCCCCAGGTCTGGATGTATTGTTCCTGAATTGGCTGAACAAGGCGTGCGTACCCAAGGGCATAACCTATTGTACCGTCTTCATTCTGGCCGATATAGGCAATATTGCCGCGGTAACCCCATGCAGATGTGCCAGCATTTAGAGCGCCTTGATCGCTATATTCACCGCGGAAACCAACAGCAAATACAGGCTCATCATAATCAAGCGGGCGTGCTGTCTGGAGGTCAACCGTGCCGCCAACAGCTTGAGCAAATAGGGAGGCATCTGGTGTTTTGTAAACAGTCGCACCTGTGATCAGTTCAGAAGGGAACTGGTCATATTCAACAGCGCGGTTGTTATCAGAGGAAACAAGCTCGCGACCATTTAATGTTGCTGTTGTAAAATCTGGCGCCAAACCGCGAATAGAAATTTTGTTGGCACGGCCATCAAAACGCTGAGCTGCGAGACCGGGCAGGCGTGCTAGTGATTCTCCAATAGAAGCATCAGGAAGTTTACCAATGTCTTCCGCAGAAATGGCTTCAACAATGGATGAATTGTTACGTTTAGTTTCAATGGAGTTCAAAATACTCGCACGTAAACCTGTTACAACGATTTCTTCCAGCTCTTCCTCTTCGCCGGTTTCCTGCGCTAGTGCAGGCGTTGCAGCAAAAGCAAGTGCTGATAGAGACGCAAACGATAGCAGCTGCGTTTTAAGACTAGAGGTTTTCATGCATCCTCCCCTTCATGTGCATTCCCCCTGTAACCGATGACTTATAGCGCCCTTCCAAAGCAAAGTCTTTTGTTACAGTTTTTTAATCACTGGCAAAATTGCGGAATATTTTGCAAAACTCAAGAAGTATTTTCATTTTTTTGCGTCAAATTGCATAAACTTCGCAAACTGTGGTTTAGAAATCACAAAGTAAAAGTGCTGATTTATCCTCGATTTATCTAACGTTTTTATTAGTTTATCCCTTAAGTTATGTATTCTATGTGTTGGCGACTTGTAATGTGAAAATATTTTTTGCAATTTTTTGCAAAGACTGATATGACCGGATATATATGTTGCTGGCCTGGGGAGGGCAGTCTGATTCACGAGAAAGCTTGAGGTATGAAGCAAAAACCACAGCTAGGTTTCTGGCAGATCTGGAACATGTGTTTCGGATTTATGGGTATTCAGTTCGGTTTTGAACTGCAGGTTGGTAATGTTAGTCGTATTTTCCAAACGCTTGGTGCCAATATCGATGAAATTGCCATTCTCTGGGTTGCGGCACCTCTTACGGGTCTGATTGTGCAGCCAATCATTGGCTATATGAGTGATAAAACCTGGAACCGAATGGGGCGCAGGCGGCCATACTTTTTCTATGGGGCTATTCTTTCCACGATCGCTCTCTTTATTATGCCTAGCTCTCCTACATTATGGATTGCAGCTGGTATGCTCTGGGTGATGGATGCGTCCTTCAATGTGGCGATGGAGCCATTCAGGGCTTTTGTTGGTGATATGTTGCCTGAGCGTCAGCGTTCGCTCGGATACGCCATGCAGACATTTTTTATTGGAATTGGTGCTTCTGTGGCGGCGGCGTTGCCGTGGGTAATGACGAATATATTTGATGTTTCAAACACTGCACCCGCTGGCGTGATCCCTGAATCTGTATCCTATGCCTTTTATACGGGTGGCATCATCCTTCTGGTCTGTGTGTTCTGGACTGTTTTCACCACAAAAGAATATAGCCCAGAAGAGCTGGAAGCTTTCAATAAGGCGAGCGAAGAAGCTGAAAAACAGAATGATGGCTTGGATATAACCGCCATGCGTGAAGAGGGTGTTGTACCGCCTGCACAGCACAATAAAGGCGGTATGCTTTGGCTTGTTATTGGTCTTGCAGCGTCTGCAGCTATCTATTTTCTTGGGTGGTCTTACCGTTTGCATATTCTTTCGGGCGGCGTGGCCGTTTTTGGTTTGTTGCGCCTTTTGGTGGCGAAACAGAAGGCTGCAGGTCAAAGTGAAGGAGCGCTTGTTGAAATCACCGATGATTTGATGCTGATGCCGAAGATCATGAAACAGCTGGCTGTGGTACAGTTTTTCTCATGGTTTGCCATGTTTGCTATGTGGTCTTTCACTATTCCGGCGGTCACTGCGTATCATTTTGGTTCCAGCGACCCAACAACTACGCTTTATAATGACGGCGCTGACTGGGCGGGTGTCCTTAATATGGTTCGTAATCTGGTAACCATTGGGGCCGCTATCTTTATTGCAGGGCTGTCTAATAAAATCGGCCGTCGCCGTATCCACATGTTGAACCTGTTTCTTGGTGGTGTCGGCCTTGCTTCCTTTTATGTGGTGACAGACCCGGTATGGCTTCTCGTTTCCATGGGGCTTGTTGGTTTTGCCTGGGCTTCCATTCTTTCCATCCCCTATTCGCTTCTTTCAAGTGCAGTCGCTCACCAAAAGATGGGTATCTATATGGGGGTGTTTAACTTCTTTATTGTTATTCCGCAGATTGTTGCTTCCACCACACTTGGTCTTCTCGTTACAGAGCTGTTCGATGGGCAGGCTATCTACGGGCTTATTTTTGCTGGCGCATCCATGGTGATTGCAGCGCTTGTTACTTTAATTATTGAAAAGCCAAAGGCCTAGATCATGAAAAAATATGCGTTAAAAACACTTGCTCTCTGCCTTGCAGCAACAGCCTTAACTGCTTGTGGGCAGGAACAGGCTTCTGAAACTAAAACTGAGCCTTCGGTTGCTAGTACATCAATTCGCCCTGAGCATATGGCACCTTATCAAAGTCGTCCTATTACAGATGATGTAATGTATTTCGTGATGCCTGACCGTTTCAATAATGGTGATGCATCGAATGATCGCGGCGGTATTGAAGGCGGTGTAAACGACCACGGTTTTGATCCAACCCATAAAGGTATGTTCCACGGCGGTGACCTGAAAGGCCTTACTGCTAAGCTCGATTATCTGGCGGATATGGGGATTAGTGCTGTTTGGCTCACGCCTATTTTCAAAAACAAGCCAACGCAGGGTAACACGGTGAATGTAACTGCTGGTTATCATGGGTACTGGGTAACGGATTTTACGCAGATTGACCCGCATATCGGTACCAATGATGACCTGAAGAATTTGGTGAAAGAGGCGCACAAGCGCAATATGAAGGTGATCTTCGATATCATCACCAATCACACTGCTGACGTTATTAAATATGAAGAGTGTTACCCGAGTGGACAAAACTCACTGAACGTGCCGCTCTGCGATTATCGCAGTAAAGCAGATTACCCGTATAGGACAGTTGGTAAAGCAGATGGAACCGTTATCAATGAAGGTTTTCTGGGGGATGATGTAGAGCATCAAACGGCTGAAAATTTCGCGAAACTCACCAATAATAATTTTGCCTACACACCATACGTGCCAGAAACAGAGAAGAATGTGAAAGTGCCCGCGTGGCTTAATAATATCAAGTATTATCACAATCGCGGTGACAGTGAATGGAAGGGTGAAAGCTCTCTTTATGGTGATTTTGCAGGCCTTGATGATGTGTTCACCGAGCATCCGGATGTGAAAAAAGGTTTCATCGATATTTATAAATTCTGGGTGGAAGAATTTAAAATCGATGGCTTCCGTATAGATACAGTGAAGCATGTAAATGATAGTTTCTGGCAGGAATTTGCCCCTGCTATCAAAAAAGCCGCTGATGGTGTTGGTGTGCCGGAATTTTATATGTTCGGTGAGGTTTATGAATTTAATCCAGAGAAGCTGAGCCACTATACAACAGTATCTGGTCTTCCGGCGGTTCTTGATTTTGGTTTCCAGGGTACGGCGAATGCGGTGATCAGTGAAAGCCAGCCAACAGCAAGGCTTGCAGATTTTTATGCGCAGGACCGTTTTTATAAAACAGAGAAATATGATGCGTCTATCTTGCCAACCTTCCTCGGTAACCATGATATGGGCCGTATCGGGCGTTTCATCATGGAAAAGAATGAAGGCATCAGTGATGAAGAAGCGCTGAAGCGGTCTAAGCTCGCCCATGCTCTTATGTTCTTCACGCGCGGTGTGCCGGTTGTTTATTATGGTGACGAGCAGGGCTTTACGGGTGATGGGCATGATCAGGATGCCCGCGAAGATATGTTTGAAAGTCAGGTGGCGTCATATAACGACAACCGCAACATCGGTAGTGATGTTTCCCCTGAGGTCGATAACTTTAATCAGGACCACCCACTTTATAAAACTATTCAGGAACTCGCTGCTCTGAAGCGCGCGCATGTTGCGCTTAGAAGTGGTGCGCAAACTGTTCTAAAAACAGAAGATCAGGCGGGTGTTTTTGCCTTTAGCCGCGAAGATCAAACATCTGGTGAGAAGCTCATTGTGGTTTTGAATACAGCTGAAGAACGGCGCACCTTTGAGGCATCTGCAGGCACTATGTGTTTCATCAGCGGTAGTAAGCCTGTGAGCAAAGGTGGTGTACTTGAAGTAGCACCGCTGAGTTGGGCTGTTTTTGATGCTAAAAACTGTAAATAATAAGAATAATAAGGATTTAAGAGTGCTAAACTGGTGGCAAGGCGCAGTAATTTACCAAATCTACCCACGTAGTTTTTGCGACAGCAATGGGGATGGTATTGGCGATTTGAAGGGTATTACAAGCAAGCTTGATTATGTTGCAAGCCTTGGTGTGGACGGTATCTGGATATCACCTTTCTTCAAATCACCCATGCATGATTTTGGTTATGATGTTTCTGATTTCAGGCAGGTGGATTCTATCTTTGGAACGCTTGAAGACTTTGATGAATTGCTCACAAGAGCGCATGCGCTTGGTCTGAAGGTAATTATCGATCAGGTGTATTCCCATGCTTCTATAGAATGCGATTGGTTTAAAGAAAGCCGGAAGGGCCCAAAGGGTGATAAATCTGATTGGTTTATCTGGGCTGATGCTAAGGCAGATGGTGGTCCGCCAAATAATTGGCAGGCCGTGTTTGCTGGTCCAGCCTGGACCTGGTGTTCACTCCGTAAGCAATATTATATGCATAACTTCTTGCCCGAGCAGCCTGACCTGAACCTTCATAACCCAGAAGTTCAGGAAGAAATGCTAGCTGTTGCCCGTTTCTGGCTTGAGCGTGGGGTGGATGGCTTCCGTCTTGATGCCACTAACCACTATATGCACGATCCTGAGCTAAGAGATAATCCCGCTTATGAAGGGGCTGAAAGTAACAAGCCTTTTGATATGCAGGACCAAATCTATAACCAGTCTCACCCGGATATCACCAAATTCCTAAAGCGCCTGCGTGCCTTGATGGATGAATATGATGCATTCACTGTGGCGGAGGTTGGCGGACGTCGCTCCTTGAAGGAAATGGCTGAATATACGGAAGGAGATGATCTGCTTCATACCGCTTACAGCTTTATCTTCCTTGAAGAAGATAATCTAAGCGCGGACGCGATCAGAAAAGCACTGACAGATTGGGAAAGCCAAACAGATAGCTGGCCTTCATGGACTTTCTCCAACCATGACCGTAAGCGAGTGGTATCTCGTTGGATGCGCGGCCAGAACAGGCAGGATTTCGCGAATGCAATGAACGCACTTTTGCTTGCTCTGCGCGGAACAATTTTCATGTATCAGGGTGAGGAACTTGGCCTTCAGCACGCAGATGTTCCGTTTGAACGTCTTGTTGATCCAGAGGCCATTAAAAACTGGCCTGATACGTTGGGGCGCGATGGGTGCCGAACGCCGATGCCGTGGCATAATTCGGCGGAATCTGGTGGTTGGCCAAGCTATACATGGTTGCCTATTGATGAGCGGCACTATGATTTGGCCGTTTGCCAGCAGGAAAATACACAGGCTTCAAACCTAAAATTCACGCGTGATTTGATTGCGTTCCGTAAACAGCATTCAGCGCTTAAGGCGGGATCAATTACTTTCCTTGAAAGCGATGAACCTGTCCTTGCTTTCATCCGCGAGGGTGCGGAGGAAAAGCTACTGTGTGTATTTAATCTGGGTGAAGCCGAGGCTGATTGGTGCGCTGAGGCTTATGAGGGTGAGATACTTCTACCATTGATGGGGGCTGGACCAGATAAGCCTCTTCCAGTCTGCGGTGGTTACATCATGAAGCTATAGAAATTTAAGGGCCTGGAAGGGCCCTTTTTCTTTGCCTGCGGGTTTAAGAGCCGCAGGATTCGCGGATAATTAAATCCGTTGGAAGAATAGACGGCTGCACTGTTTCACCTTCAAGAAGTCGAAGCAGCTTGCTTACCATAAGCCTGCCTGCCTTGGTCACATCCTGTTTGATTGTACTAAGAGCAGGGCTTGAAAAGCCTGCTGCGAGAATATCATCATACCCAATTACCGAAACGTCTTCAGGCACTCTTACACCAGAACGGATAAGGCCGCGCATAGCGCCGATAGCGATCATATCACTTGCTGCAACGACACCATCGAATTCGATATCCAGCTCTCGCATTTCTTCCACCGCTTCCATGGCGGATTCCGGGTAGAAATTGGTGGGCCTGATTAGGCGTTGATCCAGTTCAATACCTGCTTCTTCAAGGGCTTCCTGATAACCTTTGAAGCGGAGAGCTACTTCTGGCGCATCTGTTTCCCCCACAAAGGCAATGCGTTTTCGGCCCATGCGAATAAGGTGTCTTGTCGCGCGTCTGCCACCCTGTTGGTTATCACTGCCTACGGAACAGTAGCTTTGGTCTGGGAGCTGCGCACCCCAGGCTACAAATGGCACTTTAATATCGGCTAACTGGTTCAGTTGTTTATGAAGTGTACTTTGGCCGATTACAATCAGGCCATCACAGCGGCCACTCGCTACAAGGTTTGCCGCGCTATGATAATCTGTCAGTGTCAGGTGTGATATCAGAAGATCACAGTTTCGCTCTTTAAGCGCATCACCAATACCGCCTATTAAATCCAGAATGAACGGGTCGGAAAGTCGTGTATCCCTGCCTTGTGGTGGCGGGATGATAATGGAGATCGTTTTCTCGGCCTCTTCTGTATAGACCTTTTCTTTCAGTTTGCCGGAATAGTTGTTGCTTTGTGCGAGGGCTAATATCTTCTTCTTGGTGCGCTCAGATACCAGAGAGCTATCATTCAGTGCACGCGATACTGTAGAGATGGAAACACCAGCAAGTTCTGCCAAGTCTTCCAGCCTATACAGGCTTTCTTCTTCGTTGTCTGACATGCCCTCTCCCTCGTTGCATTATTTTGCAAAAAAGCACGATAATGTTTCCCGTTAGTAGCTTATAATAGTGAAATACCTATAAGAATAAAGGGCTTTTATTTTTGCAAAGGATATAGAGGGTTTTTCATATTTTCATTGAGGTACGTGTGTGTTTTGATCAAGCCTGTACCCTAAGCTCGGTGTGTATCAATCAGTGCTTTTACGGCTTCTTTAGCATCAATAGATGGGTCTATATCTCTGTGAAGGTGGGCGATAACGATCGCACCTTCCTTAAGAAGCAGGATTTTTCGTGATAGTTCTTCTGTGTTTTTCAAGCCTGCCTTATCAGCTAGTTCCTTGAAATATACTTTAATCAGGCGTTTATGTTCTGCGGAAACTGCATGAATGGGATGTTCTGGGTTTTGATACTCAGATGATGCTTTAATAAACATGCAGCTTTTGAATTTGTCTTCTTTGAACCATTCGGATAGGGCATCAAACACCGCCAGTATTTCTTCCTCTGGTGTGGAAGATAGTTCTTGGGCACGGCGGATCATGAAATTTCGGAACTGCTCATCCCTGAGGCGCAAGGTCGCCAGAATCAAATCCTCTTTGGTTCGGAAATGTTTATACATGGAAGTTTTAGAGATTTTTGTCTCGGCAACCAGTTTGTCCATGCCAGTTGCATGAAAGCCTTCCTGATAAAAAACCTTCAGGGCTTTCTGGACCAATTCATCTCTTTTCGACGCGCTCATACGACTCAACCTAACTCAAAATATTTACTGATCGGTACAGTATCAGTTTGTACATATCTGCACAAGTAACAAAAAATTATACTAATAAATCCAATAAAAACAGATGTTTGAAGCATTTTTAGAAAAAATATCTAAATGCTGGCTTGACAAGGTGTACCGATCAGTACATATCTTGTGTGTACCGATCAGTAAATGTTCATCAGCTTTTGTTGGGAGAGAAAAATGTCTGATACATCTTTGGTTCTTTACAGCTTTCCGCTTTCGGGTAATGCACACCGTGCCGAGCTTGCCCTAGGTCTTCTTGGTGTTGAATATGAAAACCGCACTGTAAAGCTTGGTGAAGGTGAGCACCGTGGTGAGGCGTTTAAAAAGCTTAATCCAGCAAGCCAGGTTCCTGTTCTTGTGGACGGCGAGACTGTTGTTACAGAATCTACAGCGATCTTAACCTATCTAGCGGCGAAGTTTGATGATGGTAGTTTCATGCCAGCGGATGCTGCCGGGCAGGCAGAAGTTCAGAAATGGTTCGCTAAGGCTAATGGTCCACTGCAAAATGGCCCGGCTTCTGCACGCCTCATTACCCTTTTTGGCGCTCAGTTTGATCAAGCAGCAACCATTGAAAAAGCTCACGCTTTTCTTGCGTATTTAAATGCAGAACTCGAAGGCAAAGAATTTCTGGTGGCAGGCCGCCCGACCTTCGCAGATGTAGCGATTTATAGCTACGTAGCTCACGCTCCTGAAGGTCTTGTGGAACTTACCGATTATTCAAATGTTACCTCATGGCTTGCACGTATCGAAGCACTGGAAGGCTTCGTTGGTATGCAGAAAACAGACGTATCAAACGCAGCTTAATTATATTTGAGGGAGGGCCTTACCATGCAGAATTCTTCAACACCATTTCACGCTGGTGAACTTGCAGTTCAGGACCAGTTTGGCGTTCGAGAAGCGGTGCAGGCGTATGCTCCTCGCATGATTAGGCGTTTTATGCCCGATCAACACCGTGAGTTCTATACGGCCCTTCCTTACTTTTTTATGGCCTCAGTGGATAAAGATGGAGCTCCTTGGGCTTCTGTTCTCTGGGGCGAAATTGGATTTGTCCAGTCCCCCTCGCCAACCATGCTCACTATCAGTGCTGGTCCCTTGGAGAAAGACCCCTTATTCTCCTCCCTCACAGAAGGCGCTGAAGTGGGCATGATTGGCATCCAGTTTCACACCCGTCGTCGGAACCGGGTAAACGGGCGAATTTCACTTGTGAGAGACGGTGATTTCTCTATTGAAGTGACACAGTCTTTCGGAAATTGCCCTCAGTATATTCAGGGCCGCGAAGTACGGCCCGTTGAAGGATATGTGCAGGATAAGGTTGTCTCTCAGCTAGGTGATGCACTGAGTGAGAGTGACAAAGCGCTGGTTGAACGTGCTGATACTTTCTTCATTGCGTCAGCTTCGGGCGATTTAGGGCAGGATGAAAAGCACGGTGTGGATATGTCTCACCGTGGTGGTGAAGCCGGGTTTGTGAAGGTTTTGAAAGACGGTTCGATCCTGTTCCCTGATTTCTCCGGTAACAATATTTACAACACACTTGGTAACATCCACGCAAACCCGCAGGCTGGCCTGTTGTTCATTGATTTTGAGAGCAGAGACATATTGCAGCTGTCTGGGCATGCAGAGATGATACTACCTGAGGATAGCCCGTATCATTATGATGAAGCGCTTAAATATGTGCGTATTACCCCGCGCCGCGTAATCAGACACAAAAAGGCTGTGCCTTATACATTCACTACCCCCCAGATGTCTCCATTTGTGCCGTATCAGGCACGGTGGAGCCGAACCGGCGCATTACCTGCTCTCCGCGGTGATCAGGTCTACAGCGAGGTGATGGATATTGTTGAAGAAGCGGCTGGCATTAAAAGCTTTTACCTGAAGCCGGAAGCGGGTAATGCTCGGCCTTATGCGCCAGGGCAGCACTTGCCTGTTTCATTGATGGTAGACGGTAAGCTTGAGCGCCGTACTTATACGTTATCTGCCGCACCAAACGAACATGTATACCGCATTACTGTTAAGCGGGAAAAACAGGGAACAGTTTCGCGTTTCCTCCATGATGAGCTCCGTATCGGAGACACACTTATAACAGCCAAACCTGCAGGGACTTTCACGTTAGCTCGCGAAGATGCGCCTGTAGTATTGCTTTCAGCTGGTGTGGGCATCACACCTATGATGGCTATGGCAGAAAGTCTGTTTGAAGGCTCCAACGCCGACATTCCTATCGCCTTCATTCATGCATCTCGCACCCCTTCTGTTACACCATTTTTGCCGCTTATGCGCAGGTGGAGACAGGAAAACCCAAGTGCTGAAATCTCACTAAGATTTAGTGAGGCGGCGGACAGAGATTTAAGAACTATTCCAGGCGCATCAGCGGGATATGCGGATGGCCGTTGGTTGAAGCGACAACGCCTTCCAAAAAATGCAGATTATTACCTGTGTGGCCCTCAGGGCTTTATGCAGGGGGTATATGATTTTCTTCTTTCTGAAGGCATTGATGATGCGCAAATCCATTTCGAAGCGTTTGGGCCCGCGAGCTTGAAGCGCCAACAACAAAAACCAACAGCAAACTACCGGGCGCAGAAAGTGGAATTTTCTGCCTCCAAGAAAACTATAGTTTGGGATGCAAATACGGAAACCCTTCTTGAAGCAGCTGAAAATAACGGAATAGAAGCGCCGTTTAGTTGCCGATCAGGGTCGTGTGGGAGCTGCGCAGTGCGCCGCTTGAACGGGAGAGTGCAATATGAGACCCCGCCTGCTTATCCGGTGGATAATGACGAAATTCTGCTTTGTTGTGCAGTGCCAGTTTCAGACGAGACTGATGAAAGCTTACTTCTTGACTTATAAGGTTTAACGGAATGATTGGTTATCTCCATAAAATGAAAGGTGGGGGAGAACTACCACCACGGCCAAAGAAAACACACGTGCTTCTTTCTTGGCTGGGTGGCTCTATTGCAATTGGTATTGTTGCGCTTATTACAGAACTTTGTGATCAGCCGCTATTGATGGCACCACTTGGTGCCAGTGCGGTTCTCGCGTTTGGGGTTCCCGATAGCCCTCTTGCACAGCCGCGTAACATCATTGGCGGGCATCTTTTAACATCGCTCGTAGGGTTACTGTTTCTTCACTTTATGGGGGGCGGATGGCTTTCCATCGCGCTTGCGGTGGCAACTGCGATTGCCATGATGCAGCTAACTAGAACAGTTCATCCGCCAGCGGGTGCAAATCCAATTATTGTTATTATTACAGCTGCAGATTGGGAGTTTTTGTGGGTGCCGGTATTAATTTCAACGGCCATTCTGGTGGGATGTGCTGTGATTTTTAATAATATTTCGCCTGCGCGGCGTTATCCCTCTTACTGGTTTTAAGATTTGCTGCGTTCCTCGCAGTAACTAACACCGTGAGCAAATAGTGTACCTCTCTGAAACTATTGCTCACGGTGTTCTTTTGTCTCTCTAGTCTTTCATCATAGATGCCGTGAAAGGTTCTGAAAGCAGTTTTTCATATGCGTCCCAACGGGCAGAATGATCATTGCCGCCATGCTTGTCCACGTATGCTTTTGAAAGATCCGCACCTAAGGTATAGTTAATTACGTACCCACGGTATGTTTCAATGAAATCAAGGCTTTGTTCAGCGCGCTCACGGCTGATAAGGTTGTAGCGCGCAAGCCATTCGATGGTTTCTTCACGGGTTAACTCACCATCCAGATAACGGCGAGCGCCTTCAATCCGGGCGTAGCTTAAGCCTTTGAGGGCCGCTAGAGTATCGCGGTATTTGTCTCCCTTTGCGGGGTCAAGGCCTGCAAGTGGATAGAGAACCGCTTTTTCAAATTCATTTTGTTCATTACCGGGAAAGGCCATGAAGCGGCCATAACTTGCGGTGCCCTCAGCAATAAAGCTTTGTGGGCTATAAAGAGGGTAAACGGAATATTCGGTCCAACCGCGTTCGTTTACCAGCTTTTGTTCCAGCATGGCGTTATAAACATGGTGTCCGGGATAGCCTTCATGGCAGCCCAGGTTTACCGCTGCACTCATTGGGCTTGGCAGGTCAGTGTTTACCTGAATGAGGCTGTTTGCGCCGCCCTGATACCAGTTATAACCCGACCATGGTTTGTCGGTTACAAACTCGGTTGTGAAAGATTCGTTCTGGGGCAGATCAAGATGTTCAGCTGTTTTAGTTTTGCAGGCTTGAATGGCGGCATCAAAAACAGCGTCCAGTTTATCCGCAGGGATATTATATTGTTGAGTAAAGGCCAGATAGCGTTCTCTTAAGGGGCCATCACCTTCAACTACATCTTCCAGTTTTGTTAGGGCCGCTTCAAGTTCATCCTTGGTAACCTTTGGAGCGATAGCATCGAAGAGCAGGCTTGTTTCTTCATCAAACGAGAATTTCTCTCCTTCGAGCATACGGATACGAGCATCTGCGGCAATCAGTTGTTTCGTTAAAAAGATGAAACGCTTTTTCTCAATCTCAGATTTTGCTGTTGGTGCTGTTTCCTCGACAAGTTTCTGAAGACTGGCGACTTCTTTTTTAAGTTCGGTGAGGCTTTTTTTGTTGTTTTTTACATCATCTGCCCATGCTTCTGGGCCATAATATGCATCGATATAACCCGCTTCATGTTCGCCAATACCCAGTATAGCCTTCACATAACGTTCTGAAATCTGGCTTTTGCCACCGTTTTCTGTAGTGTCAGCGGCGTCTGAACCACAGGCGCTTAAAGCCAGAATGGCGATCGCGCTTAAAGCAGTTTTTACTTTATTGCCCCGCATGGATGTCCCCCTTGGTGTTATCATTTGGTGTAATTCACTAGCGTTTAGTTGTTTTGCATACTAGAGTTGAAAACAGTTAAGCAGAAATAAGTGATAGTGCAATGCGAAGTATAGTTTATGTCTTTACCAAATGAACTGAGAGACAGATATACCCAATATCCTACACTGAAAGCCTTTGCCGACTATATGGAAAGCCTAATCACTGGTTCTGCACAAGGTATACCCTATAAGGCTGATATTCATCCCTATCATATGAAGCCGTTTTTATCTTCTATTGTGCTTTATGAAATCTTAAGTGCAGATCATGTGAAATTACGGCTTGTTGGTACCGCGGCAGAAGCGATTTTTGGTGAGAGATCAACGGGGACAAATGTTCTGGAAATTTTACCTCAAGAGTCGCGCAAACTTGTTTCATGGTTTTTTATGGAAGTTTCTGAAAAACGGTGTGCCACCTGGCAAGATGAAGAACTGGTTTTGGATAATGGTCGTTTAATTGAAGCTGTTACGCTTGGTTTTCCTCTCCTTTGTAAAGAAGGGAAGCCTAGATTTAGAATTTCTTCAACGTTCCTGTCGAACACTTCATGGGGCGCGGAACCTGTGGAAGACAGAGCGCAGGTAACCCATAGGTCTATCAATATGGTAGGCTATTATGATTTGGGGTTTGGGGTGCCGGACCGTGAGAGTGCAGGAGAAACTATGCCGCAGAGGGTTTCCTCAAAATATAGAGAAGGCGCCTAAACGTTATATCAGGCGCCCTTTTATTTTAATACATACCTTCCAGAGTGTCTTTATAGATTTCACAAACAATATGACGCCTCAGTTTAAGTGTTGGGGTCATTTGTTCATTCTCAATTGAGAAGGCTTCTGTTGCCAAGCTGAATTTCCGCACTTTTTCAATGTTGGAAAGTCGGCCATTTACACGGTTAATAGCTTCGCCAATTGCTTTCTTGAAATCTGCATCTTCTTGCAATTCTTCATACTTGCGCGGTTTATTGTGTTTTTTCGCCCAATCTGCCATCCATTCAACATCTGGCATAATAAGGCCAATAAGGTGAGGGCGGCGGTCACCATAAACCATGGCTTGAGATATTTCGTCTTCGAGCGCCAACATGCCTTCAATCCGCTGTGGTGAAACATTATCGCCCTTATCATTTACGATCAGATCTTTCTTCCGGTCAGTAATTTCAAGGTAACCTTCATCATCCAGTTGGCCGATATCGCCTGTGTGAAGCCAGCCATCAACAATGGTTTTAGCTGTGGCGTCTTCATCGCGCCAATATCCCTTCATGACAAGGTCACCCTTCACCAGAATCTCTCCGTCAGAAGCGATTTTAACCTCAACATCTTTGAAGATTTTGCCCACTGTGTGCATACGCGGTGCGCTTGGCGGATTCACTGAAATAACAGGTCCTGCTTCTGTTTGGCCGTATCCCTGAAGAAGCGGCAAGCCAAGGCTTGAGAAGAAATAACCGACATCTGGTGAAAGAGGTGCGCCGCCTGCCACAAGTGCTTTCAAACGCCCGCCAAACTGTTGATTGATTTTCTTGCGCACTGTTCTTGTCAGGAACCAGTTTTCCAATTTTTCAAAGAATGAAAGCTTTTGTTTGTCGCGCTGTACTTTCATACCCAGCTCTAGAGCGCGTTCGAACAGCTTTGCTTTGGTGCCGCCTTCTTTCTGGATCGTGCGGGTAATGCGTGTGCGCAGCATTTCAAAGAGGCGCGGTACCACCACCATGACTGTAGGTTTGGCCTCAGCCATATTAGTTGCCAACTTTTCAATGCTTTCAGCGTACCAGATTTCAGCGCCCAAGCCGATTGGCCAGCACTGCCCCACTGTATGCTCATAAGCATGGCTCAGTGGTAGGAATGAAAGGAATGCATTATTTTCCAAGCCAAGCTCGTGAATAACATTGGATGCCCCCTCACTATTGGTGAGAATAGCACCGTGATGAAGCATTACCCCTTTTGGTGCGCCGCCTGTCCCGCTTGTATAAATTAAGCAAGCCACATCATCTCGGGATACACTACGTGCTTTTTCCGCATATTTTGCTGTATTGGGTACCTCTGCATCAACAACAGTGTCCCAATGATAAATCTTTACATTCAGGCGCTGCTCAATCTGATAATCTTCCATCAGGATACAGTGCTGCATATCATCAGACTGGTGGGCAGCTTTCAGGAAAGTGCGAGCAAGTGCTTTTGTTGAAACAATAGATGCCTTGGCTTTGCTGTTTTCAAGAATATGTAAATGATCGCGGGCTGTGTTGGTGGTATAAGTAGGAACACTGATCGCGCCGATTGACATAATTGCAAAGTCAGCAATCATAAACTCTGGCCGGTTTTCACTAACAAGAACAACTCTATCGCCTGCTTCCACACCCATTTTCTCAAGGGCGGCCGCGAGTTGAGTTACCTTATCTGTAACCTCTTTCCACGAGAGGGATTGCCATTCCCCATCTTTCTTGTTGAAGAGTAGCGGCTTGTCACCAAGTTTGGCTGATTGTTCATAGAACATCGCCGTTAGGCTGTCCCACGGTATAAAAGACATACAATTTCCTCCCGAGCCCTTCCTGAGCTTTCTGTCATTTTGCGCAAAAAAAGTGGGGGAGCAAGTAGGTTTTTTACAGTTTCATTGCGTTATAGAGGCTTTTTTCCGCTGAAAGTAAAAAAGTTGTCTTATTTGACCGATCTTGCTTGCTCCAATGACGTTACGGTGCGATAAACAAAAAAACTAAAACGTCCATGTTCAAGATGGTTTGGGTCCATGGAAGCCTCAGAAGCTGATAATAATATTACCGATACGCCAATCGACGGTGTGCAAGACAACTTTGAAGCAGGTGCAGAAGTCTCAATTGAGCGGCGCTTACATCTTAGGTCTTTTGATTATTGGCTTTCCCTTAAGGGTGAACGCACTTATCCCCTTTTCTCTGATTTGCGCGCTGAAGATTTAGCACCTTTTAAGTCAAACAGCTTGCTGCTTGAATTTAACAGTCGCGGTGTTGTTGTGCGTTTTGTCGGGGATGTTATCCAATCCCTTATCGCAGCACCTATCAAGGTTGGGGCATATTTAGAGGATTTCCCTGATTGCGGTTTCTCTGTTGCAATGATTGAACAGTTTGCAGAAGAGGAAGGCCGGCGAAAAGCAGCCGAATTCGAATTTCTCGAAGAAGATACCGAATGCCGTGGCATGATGTTGCCTTTCTCCAGTGATGGGCTGCAACCAAATTTTATTATGGTAACTGCTAGTTTCCGTAAAAAGGCAGCGGAAGAAGTTATAGACCAAAGCCCGGCTTTTTTAGCAGAGGAAGTCCTCTCGGAAGAGATACCGCAAGCTGTGGACACATCCGCCTTTGACGGGATGATTATAGAGTATGCGGAGCAAGCTGGGGCCATCTCCCATAAAGATCAGCAAAATAGAATTGGGCTTTATGAAGTGTTGGCGCAGGCCTATCGGCTTTATGAACAATCGGTGGCTGACTCTGATGTATTTGCAGCAGTTCTTGCTGAAGCAGGGCTTAAGCAGCAGGCGCGCGCTCCTTTCACCCCAGCGCTGAAGCTTGTGTTTGGAAAAGGATATGATAAGACCCGTATAACAGAATATGCAGCGGCAATATCCTGTGCCAGCCGTAGCGGAATTTCGAGTACTGGGTTTGTTGAGTATCTTTTAGGTGTGCCAGGCGGCATTAAGGGTTGCGTTCAGGAAGAACGTGAGTACAAACGCCAAAAATCTGGAACACCAGCACATAATCGCCAACAAGAAGCGATTGAAGTTTTAAGGCAGAAAAAAGCGAAACCACTTAAGGATATAAACCCCGATGATGAATTCTGCTTAGTTTTGGCTCGCCGCAAAAGCGGTGGTGGTGTTGAAGCGTTGGGATGCGCAAACACCGGAAAGGCGGCGCTTGATTCAGCGATCCGCCAGCTTGCATCCTCTGATAAAAAATAGGCTCCATGCCGGGTTACGAAGGGACATTAAAAGTGACCACGGACAATACAATTAAAAAAATTCTCTCTGCAATCGGTGCAATAGCTGCCGAAAAACTTGAAAAAGGACAGTTGGTTTCCTTTGAAGGCTTCCTGAATGGTTTTTATGGTGCAGCAGCCCCTGATGACCTTCTGGAACGGGACACTGCCGAGCTTTATGCGATTGCATTTAGCATGTGGCAGGCGGCGGTAACGCGTGCGCCAAACCAGCCGATCGTGAAAATATTGAACCCGCGTGGTCAGGAAAACGGTTGGAAAACGAAGAATACCGTGGTGCAGATCATCAATGATGATATGCCGTTCCTTGTGGATTCTATCACAGGCTGTCTTGCTACGATGATGCAGTACCGCATTAAGATGATGCATCACCCTATTTTCGAAGTTTCTCGCGATGGCGAAGGTGTACGCTCTGATGGGAAAGGTGCTGAAGCCAAACGCGAAAGCTATATGTTCATCGAGATTGATACGCAGACAAATAAGGATGCGCTCAAGGAAATCGAAGAAACGGTATATAGCACACTGGCTGATGTACGTGCCGCTGTAGGTGATTGGCGCGGTATGTTGGCGAAAATTGATGAGACAGTTGCGTCCCTGACTGTTAACCCGCCACCGATTGATAATGAAGAAGTTGAAGAATTGATCCGCCTGCTACGTTGGTTGGGTGCTGATCACTTCACGTTCCTTGGTTTCCGCGAATACCGTTTTGAAGGTGACCCACAGACGTTTGATTTCACGCAGGTAGAGGGCTCAGGCCTTGGTATTCTCCGTGATGCAAAACGGAATGTTCTCCGTGATAAAGACGGCCTTACACCTATGTCGGCTGAAATCAGGCACTTCCTGACACAGCCTGAGCCTCTGATTGTTACAAAAGCAAACGTAAAGTCTACCGTGCACCGTAATTCCCATATGGATTATATTGGTGTGAAAATCTTTGATAGTGAAGGCAACGCTATCGGCGAACGCCGTTTTGTTGGTCTCTTTACATCGCTTTCTTACAGCCAGTTTGCCCATGATGTTCCAATGATGCGCAACAAGGTTGCTAACATTAAAGAGAGTGCAGGTTTTGGTGGTCGCAGTTACGCAGGCAAAGCACTGTCTCACATTCTGGAAACTTTCCCGCGGGATGAATTGTTTCAGGTAAGTGAAGACTGGATGTATGATACGGCACTTGGTGTTTTGCAGCTTACTGAACGTCCACGCCCGAAAGCTTTCATTCGTCCAGACCAGTTTGGAAGGTTTGTATCCGCTCTTGTTTATGTGCCGCGTGAAAACTATCACTCAGGCCTTCGTGAAGCGATCGCAGATATTCTCTGTACAGCTTATAACGGTGAAGTTTCGGTTTATTATGCGAAACTTAGTGAAGAAGCGCTGGCTCGCTGGCACTTCATTATCCGTACACGCCCGGGTGATGTACCTGAAGTGAACGTACGCGAAATTAACCGCAAAATTGCCGAAGCCACTCAGGGCTGGGAAGACCGTCTGCATACGGCGCTTGTTGAACGTGTTGGCGAGGAAGAAGGCACAGGTCTTAATCACGCTTACAAAGGCCGCTTTACGGCAGCTTACCGTGAAAGCTTTACACCGCCGCAAGCAGCATATGATGTTTGCAAACTTGAAGCACTTCAAGGCGGTGATGATCTGCAGGTAGATTTCTACCAGCATCTTGGTGACGGTGAAAAACGTTACAGATTAAAAATTTACCACGGTAGCAAGCTTATCGCGCTTTCGAGCTGTATGCCTATCCTTGAAAACATGGGCTTCCGCGTTCTTTCTGAGCATTCTTACGAAATGGGTGGCGGATCAACGAGCTTTATCCATGATTTCACGCTTGAACGCCTTGAAGGTACGGCCTTTGCTATTGAACGCCTTAAGCCGCTTGTTGAAGAACTTTTCAAGAAGGTATGGGACGGCGTATGTGAAAACGATGGTTTCAATGAGCTTGTTCTGACATCAGCAATGAGCTGGCAGGAACTTGTGATCCTAAGGGCATACGGCAAATACCTGCGTCAGTTGGGTATGGGCTATACACCGGATTATATTGCCGACAGCATGGTGGAAAATGATGAAATTTCCGCGCAGCTTGTCGCGCTCTTCAAAGTTCGTTTTGATCCAGTGTATGCAAATGCAAACCGTGAAGAACTTACGAAGAACATCACTACAGATCTGAGGAACTTGTTCGAGGAAGTGAAAAGCCTTGATCACGACCGTATCTTGAGAGCATACGCAAGTGTTCTTAAAGCTACGCTCAGAACAAACTTCTATCAGCCTGGTGTTGTTGAAGGTGTTGATGAGCGGGCGCTCGCGTTTAAAATCCGTACACGTGATGTGGAGGAAGCGCCTCTACCGCGCCCACATGCCGAAATGTGGGTTTACTCACCGAAGGTGGAAGGTGTTCACCTTCGTGGTGGACCTGTGGCACGTGGTGGCCTGCGTTGGTCTGACCGCCGTGAGGATTTCCGTACAGAAGTTCTTGGCCTTGTGAAAGCACAGCAGGTGAAAAACGCCGTAATCGTGCCGCAAGGCTCGAAAGGTGGTTTCTTCCCGAAACAGTTGCCGCCTATGAGCGACAGAGATGCCTTTATGGCTGAAGGTGTTGCTTCATATCGCAGCTTTATCTCAAGCCTTTTGTCTGTCACAGATAATCTGGTTGATGGTGATGTGGTTGCGCCGAAAGATACTGTGCGCCATGACGATGATGATCCTTACCTTGTAGTAGCGGCCGATAAAGGCACAGCGACTTTCTCTGATATTTCTAACAGTATTTCGGAAGGTAATGGTTTCTGGCTCGGTGATGCATTCGCATCTGGCGGCTCTCAGGGCTATGACCATAAGAAAATGGGTATCACAGCCAAGGGTGCTTGGGTTGGTGTTCAGCGCCATTTCCGTGAAATGGGCGTGAATACTCAGGAAGATGAATTCACTGTTGTGGGCGTAGGCGATATGTCTGGCGACGTATTCGGTAATGGTATGCTTCTCAGTAAAACCATTCGCCTGAAAGCTGCCTTTAACCATATGCATATTTTCATTGATCCGAACCCAGGTGATACCGAAGCGGCGTGGAACGAGCGTAAGCGCATGTTTGATCTGCCCCGCTCTACTTGGGAAGATTATGATAAATCGCTGATCTCACAAGGCGGTGGTATCTTCTCTCGTGCGGAGAAATCCATCTCGCTTACTGATGAAATTAAAGAATGGCTGGGTGTGGATGCTGATGCAGTTACCCCAACTGATCTGATCAACCTGATCATGAAAGCTGAGGCTGACCTTCTTTGGTTTGGTGGTATCGGTACGTATGTTCGTGCATCTGATGAAACCAACCAAGAGGTGGGTGACCGCGCCAACGATGGCCTGCGTGTTATCGCTGATGATCTGAAGTTTAAGGTTGTTGGTGAGGGCGGAAACCTGGGTATGACCCAGAAGAGCCGAATTGAGTTTGCTCGCCGTGGTGGCCGCCTGAACACAGACTTTATCGATAACTCTGCCGGTGTGGATTGTTCTGATAAAGAAGTGAATATCAAGATCCTTCTCGCGGATGCGATTGCCAAAGGTAAGCTTGATATGGAAGCACGTAATACGCTTCTTGAAAGCATGACCGACGAAGTTTCTGATATCGTTCTATCGGATAACTATTTGCAGACACAGGCGATTTCTCTGGCAGAAGCTAAAGCGGTTTCTGACCGTGAGTATCACCTTGGCCTCGTGAGAGCGCTTGAACGTGATGGTGGCTTGAACCGTGAGATCGAATATATTCCATCTGATGAAGGCTTTGCGGAGCTGGCAGCAAATGAGCGTGGCCTATCACGCCCGGAAATTTCTACGCTTCTAGCTTATGCCAAGATGTCACTCTTCGATATCATCGTGGACTCAGACTTGATTGATGAACCTGTTCTTCAGCCTGAGCTTGAATGGGGCTTCCCAAGTGTTCTTCGGGATACTTACGCGGAAGAGCTGGCAAATCACAGGCTGCGCCGTGAAATTATTGCAACGGTTCTTGCAAACGAAGTGGTGAACTGGGCAGGCCTTACCTTTGTGTATGAAGTGAAGGAAGAAACTGGTCTCGGTGTTGAAGATATTGTGGCGGCATTCGTGATTGTTCGGGAAGTGTTCGGCCTACAGAAAATCTGGAACGATATTAATGATCTGGATTATCAAGTGGCGGCATCTACCCAGTATGATATGCACCAGAGCGTATCTAACAGCCTGAAAACACAGGTTATGTGGGTGCTTCGGAACATTGATCGTCCGTTTAACGTGAGCAAGTTGATTGAACGCTTTAAAGCGCCGTTCAAGAGCTTGTTTGCTATCAAGCTTGAAACGCTTTCGGAACCGGCTCAAGAAGCCTTCCTTAACCGTAGAGATGTTTTAAAAGCTACAGGTGTTGGGCACGAACTTGCAACCTTCATTGGTGCGTTTGAGGTGTTCAGTAGTGGCCCTGATATCATCGCGGTGGCTGAACAAGCAGATAAGCCGGTTGATTATGTGGCATCTGTTCACTTTGCTCTTGGCGATAAGTTGGGCTTTGATTGGCTCAAGCAGCGTGCTGACCGTATTCCGCCGGATGACCACTGGGAAGTACTTGCTATTCGCTCAATCCTTGAGGATTTGGCGGATCAGCAGCGTAATCATGTGGAACGTGTATGTAAGCGAGCTGGTGATAAATCAGCTGATGCAGCCACGGCAGACTGGGCTACCGCGCAAGCAACGCGTATTATCCGTGCAGAACGTTTGATTGAAGATCTAGCGCAGGCTGGTACGCTTAGCGTTGCGAAGCTAAGCTTTGCGGCAAGACACCTTCGTTCAATTCTCAGATAAAGAGTTATAAACATGGCTGCGGAAGAAGAAACAAAACCCAAGAAGCGTTTGAAACGACCTTCAAAGGATCATCTCAATTTTGTTATTGCGGTGAGTGCGGTTCTTATTTCCGCAGCCAGTTTTATTGCCACCTATATTCAATCGGAAGCCTCTCTAAATCAGGTAAAGGCTGAAACTTGGCCCTATTTGCAGGTAGAACATGGCAATGTGAATGATGATTTAAATCAGGAAATTTATTTTCATCTGGAAAATGTGGGTGTGGGCCCAGCAAAGGTGAAAAGCTTCCGTATTAAATTGCAAGACAGATATTTGAATGATGCCTACCATCTGGTGGAACTGGTTTTCGATGAAGGCGGTACCCTGAGCTGTGAGAGTAATAACTGTTTGTTCACCAATACAGTGTCACCAAAAATTCTGCCGCAAGGTGATGTTTTAAAAGTGTTCAGCCTTTTCCCTGATGAGCAGAATTTACCGCTCTGGTACACCTTGAATACTGTGCGTTGGAGACTTCAGCCGGAAGCGTGTTATTGCTCGCTTCTTGATGAATGCTATGAGACAAATTTTGATACAGAACCTACACCCGTGGAAAAATGTAAGATTGCGCCGAAGCAGGAATTTGCCCGCAGTTAAACCGCTTATCGGCTTTGTTTTTCTTTATCAATAATGGTTTGAAGCCTCTGTCGGATATCGCAGGTTATTGGTTGTTGCATTGCACCGTGCCAGCGGGTTTGTTTTTTACCAGTACAATAATCTAGGCCTACGTATTTTGTTGGTAGGTATTTTAATGCAGCTATATTGTTCGCAGTTAGGTCAAAATTCTCTGCGCCAGGGAACAGATCACTGAGATCCTTTGCAACTAGGTTCCCAAAATCCTGGTGAACACCATTGTCTCGATCCTTGATGCGGCCTTCGATGATGTTTCCAGCAAAACCGGCTGAACTTGTAGGAAAGCGAACATCAACGCCTGCCGTATTTAAGATAGTGTTATTGATTAGTTTGGTATTGGCTGACTTATTTAAATAAACTCCTACATCAGCTGGACAGTTTAATATGATGTTTGAGCGGATCACTCCTCTTGAATGTTCCATAGCGCAATTTTGCCTTTCACAATATTGCTGTCCAGTACCGCCCCCTCCAAATGATAAACCAAGTCGAATACCGCCAGTATGGCGCCATTCGCAGATAATAAGATTCTGGTCAAATAATCCTGAGGAAGAATTACCTTTAAGGAAAGCTCCGTAACTAATTTTATTCCCCGCCGTTTTGGCAAAGTCTGCGATGAAGTTATTTTTCACACGCCAGTGTTTACCACCAACAACATCAATAGGAGTAACTGATCTATTAGTATTGCGGGGAGAGGAATTATAGATGGTATTGTTTTCAATACGAACACGATCAGGAAATTGTGTGGATGCTCCCTTTCCGTCGCCGTTTGCTTTAATAGCTGCATTAAACTCAGTAAGCGTATTGTTACGAATTATAATATCATCAGCATTGCCAACGATATGGAAGGCATGTTCACAGTCACTATCGGTTTTACAAAAACCTTTGATATCAAACCCTTCAATAATCCAGTTTTTACCAGTAACTTTGAAACCCACGGTTTTTGGAACAAATATCTTAACTGTCCCCGGTTTTACAGGCTTCAAAGTAATCGGTTTTCGAAGGGTGCCATTACCTTTAAGTTGTACTGTGCTTGTAAGAAAATAGTTACCAGGAAATACGGTGAATACGTCTCCGGCTTTAGCGTCTTTGAGGTAGCTATTGAAATCACTGCTGGATATTAAAATACCATCTGCAGAAGCATGTTGAAATGCCATCGTAACCAAACCAGACATAGCGGCAACTAAGGCAAGCTTCTTCATTTTAATCCCCATGGTATCTCTTTTTAACCTTACAAATGAGAATAACAAAAACTCTTTACCAGTAAACAGGTAACCTGTTTCACGTTAGAGCCTAAATAAAGATCATGTTATAAATGTGCCGAATTTTCAGGAACTGCAAACCAGCCTGCCATGAAATCTATGAAGGCGCGTACCTTCATGGGAAGTAAACGTCGATCTGGATAAAGAGCATAGAGTGTGAGTTCTGGCAGTTGCCAATCCGGCAATATTTGTATTAGTTCACCATTTTTTACGGAGTCTCCATAAAAGAAAGAAGGTAAACTCACGATAGCTAACCCTGCTTTGGCTGCTTCAAGTTGCATAACGCCTGAGTTTGAGGTCAGGTTACCGTTTACCCTTGTTTGTGCTGATTGATCACCAGACATAAATTTCCAAAGCCGGGAAGCCGGGATATTGGAATAAAGCGCAAAGTTATGATTCTTGAGATCTTCTATAGTTTTAGGTGTACCGTATTTTTCTAAATACTCCGGGTTCGCAGCGATCATACTGTTAAGATGGGTAAGTTTCTTAGCAATTAAGCTGGTGTCTTCCAGATTTGTAGAGATCCTGAGGCCTACATCATAGCCTCCGCCCACGATATCAACACGTTCGTCCGTGAGATTTAATTCAAGGGTCAGGTCTGGATATTCTATCATGAAAGCTGCCATGGCCTTAGAAAGATAGAGGTCAGTGAAACTTCGAGGTGCGGTAATTCTCAGGTTTCCAACCAGTCTTTTGCTTGCGCATGTAACAGTTTGCTTGGCGTCCTCAATATCAGCAAGAATATTGATTGCTCGTTCATAAAATAGGGCACCTGCATCGGTTGCTGATACGCCTTTGGTGGTACGTACAAGAAGCTTGGTACCCAGATCATCTTCCAACATATGAATACGGCGGCTGGCTACAGATTTAGTTACGTGAACGGCTTTGGCGGCAGCTGAAAGGTTGCCTTCTTCTACAGCGCGGCAGAAGGTGCGAAGGGAAACGAAATCCATAGCTTTTCCAATTTTGAAACGAGTTTAGAGAAAAGCTATGGTTTTGTTCTAAATTACGCAACAGTTTTATTGCCAGCGGCGGCTTATGTAAAAGCAAGCAATAGCACCAAAAAGGAACATGAGCGCTGGTGGGAAAAGCCAGAGTCGCGCAGCATCTCCTTGAATTTCTTTGGTCTCATAGTGGCTATATATACGATAGCCGCTCTCTAATTTATCTATGAAGCTGTTACCTCGATAGGTGTTTAACTCCTTAAACTTATAGTCAACGCGGTCCATGAGGCCTTGGCCATTTTCGTCTTGCTGCCCAACGCTTAAGAAATTAAAGATCATGGGGCTTTCACCAGCTTTGATTACACCTTCTGATTTATAAAGATGTAGTAGGTGTGGTGGGCCATTTAAGGCAAAAGTCAGCCCAAAGGATGCACCACTAATCATTAGCATGACAAGGCCTGCGATAAGCCAGCCTTGCATAAAGCGACGTTCGTTTTTCTGCTTGGTTAGAAGAGCTGTACGCACTTCGCCAATTTCGCGGAGTTTATCGATTTCTGCTGAAAACAGGTCTCGATTCATTTGTGAGACATCAATAGAATAGGCAGACATGATTTTGGCGAAAACTTCTTCCGAAGGATAGCTTTTCCCTGTTTCCAGTTTAGAAAGATAAGATTGTTCTACTGAAATTTTCGCTGCCGCCTCGGGCTGGGTCCAGCTGTTTTCCTCACGTTTTATTCTTATATATTCACCAAATCGCATGTCTGCCTCCAGTTTTTGCAGAATTATATTATCGTTGTATTTTGTATGTGCAAACAGGGCTAAACACCTGAAAGCAGAAACAAGTCTTTGGAATTCATGCTCAGAATGCCAGATGAATATGCTGGAATATTAGGTGAATATTGGAGCTATAGATGAAAAAAGGAGGCAGAAGGGGGTTTTCTGCCTCTAAGGTGGGTTAGTTTGTCGTGATTATTTATCGAGTGCTTCAACTATTTTCTGAACCACTAGCCGCGAAGAAAGGTGATTCTGTCCTGTGATCAGGCGGCCATCCACTTCAACGAAGGCTTGATTTCTGGGCCCGAAACGGAAATCACCATCATGATTTTGTACGGATTGTCCGATCAAAAGTGGGAATTGTTTGAAATACTCAGCTGTCTGGCGTTCATAATCTTCTGGGTATCCGACAACTTTTTTGCCAGCTACGAGATAAGTGCCGCTTGATGTTTTCAGGTTTACGATACCGGCGGTACCGTGACAAACAGAAGAGATGATGCCGCCATGCTTCTCATATATCTCCATAGAGATGTCCTGTAGCGCCTTGTTATCAGCAACCCCGTACATAGCGTTTGAACCACCCACATAATGTACAGCCTTATAGCGGGCAGGCTTAATATCTTCAGGTTTTTTAGTGTGAGCAAGGGCATACATCAGATCTGAATCGTAGATATATTTTCTGTGCATATCGATGGACGTATTAATATAGGAAAGTGGGAGGCTGCCGCCTTCAGGAGTTACGAAATCTACCGTATAACCATGCTTTTTAAATTCGTCATAGGCGTTGACAATTTCTGAGAAACTAGCCCCTGCTGGCAGGTCAGATGAGCCATGAAAGGCTTGGCTTGATAAGATAAAAAGTACACGGCCGCCGTGGTTGTTTGCTGGGGCGCTTGAAGCGGTTTTGGCAATGATCTTCCATTCACCATCAAGTTTCTTCACAAGAAACTGGTCTACGTACCGCATCTTGCGACCAGGAACCAAGATTTCCACTTTTGCTGTTGCGGTATCTCCGGCGATGTCCATGCTGATGATTTCACCAATACGGCCCGTATCTGTACCCGGTGTACGGCGACCAAACCAACCTGCGTATTCGTTGGATGGTACAATCCAGTGAGGTTCATCTTTCTTGGTAAGGTAAAGATTGGCGGTTTCATGGAAAGCTTGATTTATTTCTGCCGGACGGCTGAAAGATGTGCCATCAATGTAGTGGTTCAGTGTTTTTCGAATGTCTTCTTCATCTGTAGCTATGCCCGGGAACGAAATTGTGGTGGCAGCCAGCAAGATACAGGCTCCCTTTATTGATGAAAGGATGGTCATGTGGTGTTCCTTCTGTCGTGTTCAGGTTAACGGCAGAAGCAGTATGGAAAAGTGCTATGATTCACAATTTGGCGATATAATTTGGTAGTCCGAAATTATAAATCTGTAGAAATGCGATCACGGAATTTGGCCGGGGTTTCACCGGCTATTTTTTTGAAGGCACTATAAAAGGTGGACATGGAATTATAGCCGCATTCTTCAGCCAATTGTTCCATCTTGATGGATTTACCTTCAATAGTCAGGCGTTGTTTTGCACTATTGATGCGGTGTTCGTTTATGAAATCAGCGAAGGATTTTTGCAGGTTATCGTTCAAGAACTGGGAGAGTTTTGGAACTGATGTATTCAGTCTACCAGCAAGCTTGGGGAGCGTGATGGTAGATGACAGGTGTAGCTGCTCTTCGGCAATAAGTGTATCCAGCCTATCCTTAAGGGTGGAAGCCTCATCACGGGCGATACTTTTATCGGCGTATTTAACGGGAACCTCTTTTTTCCGGAAAATTACCAGCATTACAGTGAGATAAAGTATGAAGCTAAAGATAATGGCCCCAAGGATATAGGATAGGTAGCTTGCAGTGAAAAATGCTGCCCATATAAGAAGATTCCCTGCAAAAACACTCAGCGTAATGGTTTCGCTGAAGGCAAGTTGTCGCTCTTTATCCACCATTTGTTTCCAAATAGGCCTTAGTTCAAATGCACTTGCGGTGATATAGGCGAACCATACCCAGTTAATAATACGGTAAATCGGGCCGCGCCACAGTTCTGGGTATGTGTCGTAGGGTAGAAATAGCCCAACACCAATTAGAAGTGTTCCGAGAACTATAAGCTGGCCTCTATAAAACCAGTTATCAGCTCGGTATTTTCCTACCTTGCTGAGTACATGGAAATATAGAAATGGCCCGATGCTGAAACAGGCCATTAATCCCAGCTGCAGGAAGTCTCGTGCAACGTCAGGATTAAAATAGAGAATAACAGATTTAAAAATCCTCAGGCTTAGTGCCAACAGCATCAAAGAGAGAAACTTGTTGGAAGTTTCTTTTGGTTCGGTAAACCAAAAATAGGCAGCAAGCAGGAAACCGTTGAAAGCCCCCACCATTGAGAAAAAGAATAGATATTGTGTATCAATCTGCACGCTGCAGGTCTCGTTTAGCTGTTATTCCCACTGCCGTTAGGTGGCACTTTAATCTGCCTTTAAATCATTTTCAAATGACCGATAACTTGTGGCTGGTGATTGTCGTTTTTTTAGTTCTTCAATGGCGCTTTTGAGCATTGCTTTTGCTCTTGTTTTATCGCCATTACGAAGTAGTAACCTTGCTTCAAGCCCTTGTAGTAATGGTTCCCAAGCTGTTCCGGGGGAAGCTGCACTTAAAGCTGCTGCATCTAAGTTTGGAACGATATCATCGGCAGATGATGAAGCTCCAAGGTCTAGCTCCGCCATTACCTGATGATAGCCGAGAACCTGAGCGGCAGGTGAAGTGTTCCCCATCAGGTTTGCGAAGGCTGTACGGGACCTTTGAATACCCGGTAGGGCGCCTTCCGCATCCCCAAGGTTCCACATGGCAAGCGCTTCATTCGCAAGGTTCATCAGGCATGCAATGTTTTCTTCGCCGCTTTTAGTGCAAATAGCTTTCCGGACATTGGTCAAAAGCGGTAAAGCCTCCTCCCAGCGATTTGAAGAGCCGTAAAGGTTCGCAAGTGTTCCTTCCGCTTGTGATTTCTCCATGGAGTTATCGCCATATACCGTCGCTAGCATATCAATGGCTTTTTGAAGTTCACCTTCAGCAACCTCATGATCTCCTTGATATAGAATAGCAGATCCTAAAATATGTTGGGCTTCGGCAATACGCCAATCAGGTACAAGGCCGGATGAAACATACTGCGGTGTCATCAGGCTCCGCATGAGTGCCACTGCATCTTTATGGCGACCAAGGCGTGTATAGCACTGAGATAAATCTGTTTTGATGGTGTGTAACAACCCTGGATCTTTATGAGCAGTGTCGGAGTGTAAATCCCATGCTACTTCAAACGCTGTGATTGCGGCTTCAAATTCATTTTTGATAAGGTGTAGCCGAGCACGTGTGAAGTTGGCTTGTAGCTTTATATCGGCGGAAGGTTGTTTGAAAGATAGTAGCGCTGCTTCCACCTCAAGTAATTCTTCCTCCGCTTCAGAGAGTTTGCTGGCTTCAATCAGGGAGTTGACGCGCATAAAGCGTACATCCAGCCTTTCTTCACTTCCCTCTGGTAGTAGCTCAATAGTTTTTGTCCATTCTGCAATGGCTTTTTCTGGTGAGGAGAGCCCATCAAAAATGCGGGCCATTGTTTTATGAATGCCGGCGCGTACTTCTGGAGGTTCAGAGAATGTGATATCGATGTTTTCTGCTGCTTTATTAAGCGCAGTGCGGATACTGGCGTCTGGTCCTACTCCTGGTGTACGAGGATCTGCGGTAAGCAGTATGTTTTCCAGAAATTCGTTGGTTGCCTGAGCAGGGTTTGTGCTTTGTAGACTTTTTTAAAATGCCTACATTCTATCGTTTACTTATAATATCCAAAACAGTCCTAAAGTTCCTCGCTAGATGAATGCCTATATCCAATCAATAGCCTATCCGTTTACTGAACTCGTAAGTACTAAGATTGATATCAACGATCTAATGCGCTTTCGTTTCAGTGCTGTTAGCAGCGCTCAAGTTTTCTCGAACTTTCGGCATTATGCGCCGGCTAACCGGAACACTAACACCATTTTTGAGTTCGAGATGACCATTGCCTGATGGCTCTCTTGTCATTGAGACCACAGCATCAGTATTGACTATAAATGATCGATGAACCTTTAGGTATCTCGGTGGCAAAGTACTCGAAAGATGATTGAGAGTTCCCTTGTAAAGTATCATTCTTCCATCTTCAAAGTGAAGCTCGACGTAATCGTCAGCACCTCTACAGTATTGAAGCGTTTCCAACGGAATCCATTCAGTTTTACCGTTCTTTTTGATGGCTAACTTATCAAACTTATCGGCTTTTTGAAGTTTTGAGAGTGTATAGGCTAGCTGGTTCGCCCGCGCTTTTTCACTTTCATGTTGTTTCTGTTCTCGCAGGAAATCCTTAGCCTGCTGAATAAATAGAAATGAGAGTAAACTCGCTAATGCGAAGAAAAGTGAAAAATCTATAAAATGCTCCGTAGAGACACCAATAAGAACAATGAAAATGCATAAAGCACCTATTGTTGGCCATGCAGCTCTACGTGTCTTGGCTTGGGTGTTTGTCTTTGTAGCGAGATATATTAGCGAGCCAATACTCGCCAATGCGCTGATTAATAGGGAAACGTAAGACTTTAAATCGTAACTGGGTAGATATGAGGCTACAGCAATTATGAGCACACCAGTGATAGTAGAAAGTAACTTCCAGTCATTTCGGTAAAATCTCACTAGAATGTAGATATTTAACACTATACTCAGCGCTATCGACGATACACCGATGGATATCAAACGGATATCATGGATTGGATAACTATAGTCAATTATCCCGCGCGTAACTTTGGTAACCAGCAATAACGATGCGAAGAAAGAGATTAGGCACAACATGAGTGCATTCAATTGCTTTTTAGACCGATAGTACATGATCCCAAAATACAATATACCAACCAAAAACACCCCAAGGGTTGAAATTGCTGGCCAATACCGTTTGAGCAAAGCGTCTGTTGGATCTGAATATTGCCCAACCTTGATATGATGAATGACTATTCTATGGTTCAAATAATCATGATGATTTGAAAGGTACACCTTTAACTCTTGCTGGCCTTCTATCAAAACCGATCTAGGTAAATAGACAACGCCGTCCATCTTACCTGGAATTTCTGTTGCTGTGTCAATTCCTGGCGTACCGTTACTACCTATAAAGTGGCCGTTAACATAAAAGGCACTAGACGCACTGCCAGAGATAAATATGCCTAGTGCGGAGCGATCTGATAGAAACTGCTCGGGAATAGTAAAATTAGCTTTTATCCAAACTGATCTGTTAAACAGTTTTATATTGCGAACATCCGTTGGTTCACAGTCGAATAGATCGTGGCCATAAACTTGGTTGGAATTAAGACTACTCGAACAAATACTTACCTGCTTAATTTCTATTGTTTGATCAGAGCTCGTGCTTTCAGCCTGTAGTTCAACGCCAATACTCAGCATAAAAACAAACACGATAGTTCGCTGCAATTTATTGATTGCCATAGTGTTAGACCATTCACCGATAGATCAATACCGCTAACCGAATAATGCGATCAATAACATAGTAGATTAGATAATCAGGTCAATCATATACCCAAGCTGTATTTTGAGTTGGTTATCGTTCATCCATTATCTGCCCGGCAATTTCCACCAAAATACAGCTTAACTAGAGTTTTTAAATTACGAGGTTTTAAAATGAAACGCTTTTTGTCCCTAGTTCTTGGTGTGCTGGTCTTTACGTTTAATGTTGAAGCTATCGTTATACGTCATGATGTAAGGGACCAACTCTATCTGAAACTCGGAGCCGAATATTCTTCATCTGTTGCTTACATAAATGGATGCGCTAGTACTGTAATTGCTCCGGACTGGTTATTGACAGCGGCTCACTGTGTCACGGGTCGAGAGAGATTTCTGTTTAGAGTTCAGCACTTGAACAAGAGTTACCGAATAGCGTCTATTTTTGTGCATCCAGATTTCGATAAACAATATGATGAAATATATGATGTCGCACTTATTCAATTAAAAGAACCAATAGTCAACGGCAAGCCCGCAAAACTTTATCAAGATACTGAAGAGAATGGTAAACCTGTTGTTTTTGTGGGCAAAGGTACATTCGGCAACGGCAAAGATGGTCTAATCAGGGATGACTTCAAAGAGCGCGGGGCAACAAACACCGTAGCTGAAACATCAAAGCACGTTATTGGCTTTAGATTTGATAGCCCGGAAACTGCTACTAATTTAGAGGGGATCAGCTCACGTGGCGACAGCGGTGGCCCAGCATTCCTGGCTTCAGGGTCTGAACTCTATGTAATCGGTATAAGTTCATACCAAGACGGGAAAGGAATTGCAGAAGGCCACTACGGGGTATGGGAATATTATACTCGTGTTTCATCAGTGTACCCGTGGCTCATGTCTGTGATTGAAAGCACCGAGGTCGCCAGTGTACCGGAACATGCTGTCATTGATGCCATCAAAAGCAATAATATATCAGCACTCGAAAAAGCGATTGATGATGGCGTGGTCAACAATCAATCCATAATCAATGAAGCCTTCTACCAAACAATTGCTCTAAACAGGGTGAGGCATGCAAAGTTGCTCATATCCAGAGGGGTTGCACCAGAGGAAGCAAATGTAAAAGATGTGTCACTTTTCGAGTTTTCCCTACTTGAAAATCGAAAAAAGTATTTTCAGATGCTGCTGGATGAAGTCGCAAATAAGAAAATCCTACATTCTCCAGAAAGCCCGATTTTAGCATTAGCTATATTGAACTATGCAAATGATCGCAATTTGAAGGTAATGATAAAGACCCTTGTTGATCAAGGAGCCAACATCAATGCGAAGACTAACTCAGGCGATACGGCTTTAACTATTGCAGGTTGGGATACCAGTGATTTGGCTCTCATAACTCAACTGGTAATAAATGGCGCCGATGTAAATGTTCAAAATAACAATGGTGACAGTCCTCTGATGGACGCCGCTTATCTCGGAAAGCTGAGCTTCCTTCAATATCTCTTGGAGAATGGCGCTAATCCGAATTTACAAAACAATCGAGGTATGACCGCTGTAGACCGTGCAAAAAACAATAAAGTAAGAAATCTCATCGAGGCATATGTTGACTGAGTAGCAATCAGAAGTGCATTTTTTGCTTCCCTATCGGTAAGGAATTGATAGCGAGCTATTGGCGAAAGTGCCATACCCAGTATACAATGTTGGTTGCATAAGCACGCAACACCTTTGGTAGACTCTTTGAAAATCAATGAGTTTTGAATATATTATCTGCCTTTAGGTTCATCATTATCACTCGCATGCATCGCGCATAGCTGATGTTGAGATGATCGACAATATTACCCCACAGTGTTGGGTGGGAAGCCTAAGAGGCCAATGTCCTCGCTAGGTCTATAAAGTATGTTTTGAGAGCTTGCAACCGTTGCTGTTTTTCGCTTTCCTGCGCTTTTTGCTCTGATAAACCAAATATCATACTGGCTGCAATGCCAAAGAGCATTGCTGCCGCCGTGGTAATAAGCCACGGCCTCCGGGCTTTTGCTCTTCGGGTGATACGCTCCGCGGTTTCAACTTCTTTCAGTTTTTCCGCGTTAACAATGGCTTGCTCCCGCCGATCTTGCAGGGTGCGCAATCGTTCTGCCAATGTAGCTGCTGATGAAAGTCGTTCGGTAGGGTTACCGTTTGCTGCTGTACTGATATCGGCTTTTATCTGCTCGTCAGAGATATCATTTTCCCAGCCGGGGACAAGAGGTTTGCGAAGATTTCCAATCCAGACCTGATAAAGAAGTACACCGAGAGCATATACATCACTTTTCGTGGTAGGTGACTGACCAGAGAGCACTTCCGGTGCGATATATAGCGGCGTTCCAGATGTTGTATCACTTGATGTTGCTTCATCAATGGTAAGCCCAAGCATCGTAATATCAATGTTTGATATTTTATCCCGGTCTGTTAATCCGCCACTCCCAAAATCTACTAATTTGGGAGAAGGTTTTCCGTCTTTTTCATCAATCAGGATATTGGCTGGTTTCAGGTCTTTGTGGAGAATACCAATGGCATGCGCGTCTGCCACGGTTTGTGCAATCTTTGCAACGAGTGAAACCTTTTCATCTTCAGATAAAGCTTTCAGTTGATCAGTTCTGATTGCCCAGTCTTTTAAACTTACACCGGCATATTCGCTTTCAATAAAGAAAGGAGTGGTTTCAAAGTTCCAATCATAAAGCTTTACATAATTGCCGTTGTCTCCCAGTTCTTTCTGGAGCATGCGAAATAACGTTACTTCCCTTTTGAGAGAAGCGAGGCCAAGACCATCAGAGCTAAATTTGAAAACCCTTTTCTCACCCGTTTTCTGGTGCCTCGCGAGCCATACTTCTCTTCCCGGTGTGGTAGAGAGTTGTTCCGTGAGAATATAGTGGGGGCGACCGGATAAGGCCTCGCCGACTTTAAGTTTCAGAGCACTGGCTTTCTTCCTGCCAGCTGCAATACGTTCAACAGAACCAGTAAAACGGTATCCAATTCGAGCCTGGGTTTTGAGCTGTGCAGCATTTTCTTTACCCAAGGCCTTCCTGAGTTTTGCGATAGCGTTTGCGAGCACATTCTCGACAGTGATTTGATCAGCCCATATGGTGCTGAGGAGTTCTTCTTTGGTCATCACTTCATCAGTGTGTCGAAGAAGAAGTGCCAGCAGTTCTAACGGTTTTCTTTCAACGCGTTTTGTTTCGCCACCGACTTTTAAGGTGAAGGAAGTTTCATCAAATTCAGCAGAACCAAAGCGGTAAAGATACTCAACATCAGCCATAAATTGGTAACTCATTATCTACACAAACTATTGGTAAGCCTGTGTAACCCCCATCATTTTTTAATACGTTAGAATATCGTTAGAGTTTCGTGAAGACTTAAAATCCAGTGCTCGTCAATATGCAGCCGTCAATTGATGAAGCTATGTGAGGAGCATTCATGAGAAATTATGTAATACGTTTGATGGTGGTGGCTGTAGGCACTTCAATTATGGTTGGGCAAGCAGCTAAGGCTGAAGTTGCTATTCCTGAGTGCTCCTCCTTAGTGGAATGGGCGAATATCTCTATGGAGGTTGATAAGAACTTTAGCGGAAGAAGTTTTCAGCCTAAGCCCTTTAGTGGCAAGTTCCTGCTCTGGGGTTTGCGTGATGAGCAGCTAAAGCCTTATTTTGGAGAAACGCTGGATCAGTGGAAGGCTGAAGATTTCACAGCCTTAAAAGCTAAGTTTCAAGAATGTAGAAATACAAACCGGGCTGACTTAAAAGAGGCTTTCCAAGAATCTCGAGAAACCGGGGATCGCAGCCGCCATAATGAATTGCGTAATCAACACCGAGTGTTTGACCAATATGTTAACCGAAAGCTAAGCGCTGCACGCCGGGATTCATACGGTAATACATTTGAAGGTATATTGGCTCACCAGCAGGATGTTTATACCAAGCACTATGAAACATTGGCGCGCTTCAAAACAATTAATGCTGAAATTGGTGAGATGGGGCCATCTATCCAGAATATTGAACGCATTGATTATATTCTGGAACATGAAAACTTTGAATATCTGGACCCAAACCTTTTAAGCGAAGTAAAAGCCCAGCTGCCGGAAATTAAAGTGTCTCTTATGGATAAGCTTCTGGATAAAAAGCTTGAGGAATTTAATAGTCTGGAAAAGACATATACCAACATCGCAGTGATGAAGAAATCGTATGATGAATTCAAAAGTGCCAATTATCGCCGCAAAAGCAGCAAATGGCGCGCCTTTGATGATGGATTTAAGCTTGCCTATAATGCGCATGTGACCGCGAGCTTGCCCAGCTATCAGGAGCATATTAAAAGCCTGCCGACAGAACGTGATAGCGTGCGTGCAATCGACAATGAGCTGAGTAAAATGTTCCCGCGCCGTGACAGGGATAAGCCACGAGATTACATTATGTTTTTCGCCGCGGCCAATGACCAGAAAGAACGATTGAAGGCCAGAATTAAGAAGAAAGAATGCGAAGAAACCAAAGCAACGCTTGGACTGGATGAAGATGCAGCTGAGATGATTGTGCTAGGCCCTAAAGGCCCCATCCCGCTGGATAAATTTATGTGCCGCATTAACCCAAAACATTTCAAGGTTATGAAATGGGAGGAACCAGGTTTCTTCGGGTCTGAATATACTTTTTCTTTTTATGATCCGTTTGGCGGAGAAGCGCAGATTGTTTTTGAAGAGCAGGAACTTCTGGACGGCAGAGAAGCTCTTGTTGGGATTGAGATGACGGCAAATGGCAAGGAAAAGGAACTTACTCAGGCAGAGTGGCGAGATATAGCCAAGTGGCTCAATAAAATTGATGAAGAGTTCCACACACTTTGGGGTGGATAGTTTCCTCACATAAACTGGCACCTAAAGGAAAAGCCGCTCACTGTTGTGGGCGGCTTTTTTCATATCTTTTATAAAGAACGGGTCTTTATTTCGGTGCAATCACCATAATCATCTGGCGGCCTTCAAGTTTAGGACGCGCTTCGATTTTTGCATGCTCTTCCATCTCGTCTGCAACGCGGCTAAGAACATCCATACCTAGGTCCTGGTGAGCCATCTCACGGCCACGGAAACGGATAGTAAGCTTCACTTTGTCACCGTTTTCGATGAACTGGTGAACTTTCTTAAGTTTCACATTATAGTCGTGAACATCAATGCCCGGACGCATCTTAATTTCTTTAACGTCCTGCGTTTTCTGCTTTTTACGGGCAAGGTTGGCTTTTTTCTGCTGTTCGTATTTGAACTTACCGAAATCGAGAACCTTACATACAGGGGGTTCTGCGTTTGGCGAGATTTCAACGAGATCTAGCCCGCTGTCTCGCGCGATATCCATCGCCTTCGCTGTCGTTACAACGCCGTGGTTTTCGCCTTCAGCACCAATCAAGCGAACTTCTTTGGAAGTGATCGCTCTGTTAACGCGCGGGCCGCTCTGTTTAGGTGGTCCCGCAAAATTCCCCTTACGTATGTCAAGTCTCCTATGACTGTTAATATCTATATGCGGATGATGAAACCCCGGGTTCGGGCGCTATCCGCGTACGCCCAGTATAACCGCTGCATTTTCAGTTGCAAATGCTGAAAACACAGCGGAGATATTCTCTTTATGCAGTGCCGTTTGGCATTGTTGCTTCTTTCGTGAAAGCTTCAAGTGCTTCAGTGAACGGGATAACTGTTTGGTCTTTGGAACCAATACGGCGAATGCTGACAGTACCCTGTTCTGCTTCCCGCTTACCCACTACAATAATTGCTGGTACTTTCTTCACGCTATGCTCGCGAACTTTATAGTTGATCTTCTCATTGCGAAGGTCGAGTTCAACACGCATACCTGCGGCCTGCATCTTATCAAACACTTCTTGTGCATACTCACCCGCTTCAGAAGTAATTGGAGCAACAACTGCCTGCACAGGCGCGAGCCACATTGGAACTTTACCAGCATAGTGCTCAATCATAATGCCGAGGAAGCGTTCAAGTGTACCAAGAACCGCGCGGTGCAGCATAATTGGTGTGTGTTTGTTACCGTCTTCACCAATATAAGTTGCGCCAAGATTCTTCGCCATGTTCGGGTCTAGCTGCAGCGTACCACACTGCCATGTACGGCCGATGGCGTCATTCAGGTGAAACTCAAGCTTAGGGCCATAGAAAGCGCCTTCGCCCGGTGCGAAACCATAATCAAGTCCAGTTGCCTTAAGAGCATCCTCAAGGCTTTTCTCTGCGTGATCCCAGGATTCGTCAGTTCCAGAACGTTTCTCTGGGCGTGTCGCCAACAGAACCCGGAACTCAGGGAAGCCAAGATCACGGTATACGCTCGCAAGCAGTTCACAGAACTTGATAGTTTCTTCGGTGATTTGGTCTTCACGGCAGAAGATATGACCATCATCCTGTGTCATTTGGCGAACACGCATCAAACCGTGAAGGGCGCCGTGTGCCTCATTCCGGTGGCAACAGCCGAACTCTGCCATGCGAATAGGCAGGTCGCGGTAGCTTTTGATACCTTGCTTAAACACCTGAACGTGCGCTGGGCAGTTCATCGGCTTTAGTGCCATGAGTTTCGCGTCTGGCGAGATGATTGGCGCGCCTTCTTCAGTCGACGGAGTTTCATCTGGTACCACGAACATATTTTCGCGGAACTTTGCCCAGTGACCAGACTGCTCCCAGAATTTACTATCAAGCACCTGAGGTGTTTTTACTTCCTGATAGTCGAATTCCTGAATGCGTGAGCGGATGTATTTTTCCAGCTGCAGCCACATTGTGTAGCCTTTAGGGTGCCAGAAAACAGAGCCCTGCGCTTCTTCCTGAAGATGGAACAGGTCCATCTCACGGCCAAGCTTACGGTGATCACGTTTTTCTGCTTCTTCAAGACGGTGCAGGTATGCTTTCAGTTCTTTTTTATCTGTCCAGCATGTGCCGTAAATGCGTGTCAGCATTTCGTTTTTGCTGTCACCGCGCCAGTAAGCGCCAGCCACTTTCATCAGTTTGAACGCGTCGCCTAGCTTGCCTGTTGATGGCAGGTGAGGGCCGCGGCAGAGATCAAGCCATTCGCCTTGGCGGTAAATCGTTACAACTTCGCCTTCTGGCAGGTCAGTGATGATTTCAGCTTTATAGTGCTCACCAATTTTCTTGAAGTAAGCGATAGCCTCATCGCGGTCCCATACTTCGCGGATAATTTCTTCATTGCGCTTTACGATTTCGTGCATGCGCTTTTCGATCACTTCAAGGTCATCATCAGAGAATGGCTTGTCGCGTGCGAAATCATAGAAGAAACCGTTTTCGATAACGGGGCCAATTGTAACCTGTGTACCAGGAAACAGTTCCTGTACTGCTTCAGCCATGATGTGGGCTGCATCGTGGCGCAGCAGTTCAAGGCCGTCTTCATCCTTTTTGGTAACGATGGCTACATCGCTGTCCTCTTCAATCTCGCGGGACAGATCCCAAATGTCGCCGTTTACTTTAATTGCAAGCGCAGCTTTAAGAAGACCAGGGCCAATATCAGCGGCCAAGGTCGTGCCCGTCACCGGCTTATCAAACGTGCGCACGCTGCCATCTGGCAGGCGCAGGTTGACCGGATTATTGCTACTCACTTGATCGCTCATTTTTAAGGTCCTAATTATTTAAAATACAAGGGAGCTTTGCAGGTAGCCTTCGTAAGGCCCTGAGTCAAGCTACAGCATAGCTTTCATGCGGCTTTTTCTGAAAAAACATCAAAATTTACAGGCAGGTGCAGCAACTCTGCATCTGGGATGGTCGTTCAGGGTAAATACGAGCCCACAAAATCTTGTTATGGCAGGTTGTAGTGGGCCTTTTCCCCTGATAGGTTTGCGCATCAATTATTCCTAGGGCCAACGGGAGCAACTTTATGAATTCGCGGCAGTATCTGGAAACCGCTTACGGTGCTAAAATCGCTTATCACAAGCATGAAGGTAAAGGGCCGGGTGTTGTGTTTCTTGGTGGTTTTATGAGCGATATGGAAGGCTCGAAAGCTTTGGCACTGGAAGCATACTGTAAACGTGTTGGGCGCGCGTTCGTCAGGTTCGATTATCAGGGCCACGGCCAATCCTCTGGCACATTTGCGGAAGGTACTATTGGTATCTGGGCGCGTGATGCGATGACAGTGCTGGATACACTCACCGCAGGGCCGCAAATTCTTGTGGGTTCCTCAATGGGTGGCTGGATTTCCATGCTGGTTTCCAAGGCGCGCCCGGGCCGTGTTAAAGGGTTCGTAGGTATCGCTGCAGCGCCTGATTTCACTGTGCGTATGTGGAATGAAGATTTTGGCGATGCGGAGCGTGAGGAAATCCTAGCGAAAGGCGCATTTATGCGGCCGTGCGATTACGGGGATGAACCCTACACCATTACTAAAGCATTGATTGAAGATGGCTGGAATAACCGTGTTATCGCCGGACCCTTGAAAATGGATATGCCAGTACGGCTTATCCAAGGGACAGAGGACGCTGACGTACCGTGGCAAACAGCGCAGGTGATTGCCGATAAACTTACATCAGATGATGTGGAGATTATCTTGGTGCCGGGTGGTGACCACAGGCTTTCTTCTGATCAGGATCTGAAGCGCCTTATCCGTATTGTCGATGGTTTGGCGGCAGAAATCTGATGGCTGGTAAATATTCAAAGCTGAACCGTAAGCAGATTTTTGAGTTTTTCGATCGTCTCGCTGAAGATAATCCTAATCCTGAAGGTGAACTGGATTATGTGAATGAATTCACGCTTCTTGTTGCTGTGGTGCTTTCTGCGCAAGCAACAGATGTAGGTGTGAACAAAGCCACGAAAGACCTGTGGCCCGTGGCGGACACGCCAGAGAAAATGTATGCGCTCGGGGTGGATGGCCTGAAGAAATATATCAAAACCATTGGGCTTTATAACTCGAAAGCGGAGAATGTGATTAAGCTCTGCCGGGATTTGATTGATAAGCACGGTAGTCAGGTTCCTGAAACACTTGAGGAACTGCAGGCGCTTGCAGGTGTGGGCCGGAAAACAGCCAATGTGGTGCTGAATATCGCGTTTGGGCAGCCGACGTGCGCGGTGGATACACATATTTTCCGGGTTTCAAACCGCACAGGCCTCGCGCCGGGCAAGAATGTAGACCGGGTTGAAGATGCCTTGATGAAGGTAATTCCTGAGCCATTTAAGCTGCACGCGCACCACTGGCTGATCCTTCAGGGCCGTTATATTTGTAAAGCCCGCAAACCAGACTGCGCAAAATGCAAGCTCACAGATATCTGCCTCTTTAAAGAGAAAACGATCTAATTCTCTTAAATGTGAAAGGCATGCGGAAGTGAGTGTGATATTGTCTCCTCAATAATAGATATCGAGGGGCAAATATTATGTATAAGACACTTATTCTAGCGCTTAGTTTGGGCGTCGCGACTACTGCTTATGCGGGCGATAAAGTCGTTCATCATTCTTCTGCGAATCCCAATGCGCCCTACACACCAGTAGTGCAGCACGGTAATACGCTCTATCTATCGGGCCAGCTTGGGTATGATGAAAACCGCAAGTTGCCGGAAGGCATTACTGCCCAAACCCACAATATTATGAAGCGTATAAAAATGCTGGTGGATACACATGGTTCTTCAATGAAACATGTGGTGAAATGCACCGCTTTTCTAAAGGATGTCGCCGAGTGGGGTGATTTTAATAAGGTTTATACTCAGTATTTTGAACCAGGTTTCCGGCCAGCGCGTAGTGCGGTTGGTATTGGCGGTGTGCCAGCGGGTGCGAGAGTTGAAGTTGAGTGCATTGCGGCATTTAAAGAATAAGCTCAATCTTCAGCTTAGAATTGTTTGGTTTTCATGGTAGTGTTCTTTTCCAATTGATGAAGGAGTGCACTATGAATTTTGCCATTTATACAAGTATTATTGCTGCGGGAATGTTAGTTGCGAGTACTCCGTTAGAAGCTGTTTCCTTTGAAAGTACCTTTGTTTCCATTGATGATGAAAAGAAAGCCAAAAAGGGTAAAAAAGGTAAGAAAATGGAAAAGGCCATGCGCAAGGCCGAAGAAAAATGCATGAAAGCAAAGCGCAAGGCTACCAAGAAAAAGGCTAAAGGCAAAGGTGAAGAAGCTGATGCTGAAGCTAAAGCTAAATGCGAAGAAGCCATGGCAAAAGCTGAAGAAAAAAAGCGTGAAGCAAAGGAAAAGGCAGAAGCAAAGCGCCGTGAAGCAGAAGAAAAACGTCGTGAGAAAGATGATGACGACGATGATAAACCCGATGTTTAGTTAATAATCATTGCTACTGCGTGTAAGGCTCTGGTCAGATCAGAGCCTTTTTTCTGCTTTCAATCAGGCTGGTTTGGTCTACATGTTTTATAAGGCATAGGAAGGGGAATTTCATGAAAGCGCTTAGATACCTGCTCTATATTATTCTTGGGTTGGTGATTTTTACCGTTTCCCGGACCTTTCTGTTTTTTCCAGCTGCAGCGCCTGTGAAAATTACTCTGCCGACCCTAAGTGAGGCGGAGACCGCACAGATTGCGGAAAATCTGTCCAAAGCAATTACGTTTAAGACCATTAGCCAAAGTCTCAGTGTTGCACCTGATCATGAAGCCTTCACTGGCTTTCATGCTTTCCTTGCAGAAACTTTCCCTGCGGCGCACTGGGTGATGGAACGGGAGTTGGTGAGCGATTATTCGCTTATGTACCGTTGGCCTGGCAAAGCAGGTGGCTCAAAAAAACCAATTGCCTTTCTTGGTCATATGGATGTTGTGCCAGTGCCAGAATTCGGGCTGAAGGATTGGGTGCACCCGCCATATGCTGGCACAATTGATGAAAATGGCGTCATCTGGGGCCGCGGTGCTGTGGATGATAAAGGCATGTTGATGGCGCTTCTTGAGGCGGCAGAGCGGCTTGTGAAGGCGGGGTTTGAGCCAGACCGAGATATCTATTTCATGTTTGGCCATGATGAAGAGTTAGGTGGTGATAAGGGTGCAGCTGTGATGGCAGGGCTCCTCAAGGAACGTGGTGTTCAGCTTGATTGGGCGGTGGATGAAGGCTCTGCGATGGTGGACGGCGTTATTCCTGGCGTGAACTCTCCAATTGCTCTTATCTCACTTGGTGAAAAAGGTTCTGTCACTCTTAAGTTCTCTGCCACCGAAGAAGGCGGGCATTCAAGCGCACCTAAGGATTATACCGCTGCCAGTATTGCTGCTGCTGCGGGTGTTGCGGTTACTGAAAACCAATATCCGTTGGTGCTTGATGATACGCTCGAGCGTATGTTTACAGCTATGGCGCCCCAGATGAACTTCCAGAATAGGTTGGTGATTGGAAACATGTGGCTCACCAAGCCGCTTATGAAAAATGAGCTTTCGAAAAACCCTACAATTGCGGCCTTCATGCATACAACAACGGCTTTTACCATGATGCAGGCGGGTACCAAAACCAATATACTACCTCAGTATGGTGAAGCGCATGTGAATTACCGTATCCATCCGCGAGATACCGTTGATGGTGTGGTAGACCGTGCGCGCGGTATCATCAATGATGACCGTGTTGAAATCACTAAGCTTGGTGGGCGTGAAGCCACGAGCATGTCATCTGTATCATCCGAAGGGTATGCCGATCTTTCTGCTTCTATTCGGGAAGTGTTTGGTCCTATCCCGGTTGCACCTACCTTAACCGTGCAAGGTACAGATGCGCGGCATTACTATAGTGTGGCTGATAATGTGTACCGTTTTATGCCTTTTGTGTTTGAGCCGGACGGCTTAAAGCAAATTCACGGTACCAACGAAGCAATCAGCACGGAAGCTATGGTTTCACAGGTTGTGTATTTTGAAGATCTGATCCGTAGGTCGGCCCAGTAAATTCTTGAAAGCGATAATATGGCGAGGCATAACCCTCACCATATTGCAGAAGGAATATAGATGACAGATTTTGAGCTTCATCCGCAGCTTGCGGCAGATACCGTTTTTATTGTGAAGCTTGAGCTTTGTGATCTGCTCTTGCAGAAGGATGCTAATTATCCGTGGCTTAACCTTGTGCCTCGGGTGGAGAATGCTCGGGAAATACATACTCTTTCGGCAGAGCAACAGCAGCAGTTGTTGAAGGAAATATCCTTTGTTTCCGAGCGATTTGAAAATCTGACGAACGCCCATAAGCTGAATATTGCCAATATTGGCAATATGGTGCCGCAGATGCATATCCATATCGTTGCGAGGTTTGAAGGAGATGCCGCATGGCCCGCGCCGATATGGGGTGCTAACCCTAGAAAACCTTATGAAGAAGACACGTTGAAAACGCTAGTTGAAGAGCTTCAGGAAGCTTTCAAAGCCTGATCATATTCATATTCTGATTGTTGAAGCCTGATAGCGCGAACCATATCCTCAGCTAATGTTCTGTCACCTCGTGCGATTTTCAGCTTAATCTGATTTGAGGATTGGCTGGGTAGCGCCTGCGCCAAATCAAGCCTGCTGATATGCATGAAGATGTGATTACCCCAGAAACGTTTGCGAAATTCAATTGTTTCTAATTCATCAATAGAGATCGAGATATTCTTGATGGCTGATTTCATCATCCCAAAAACAGCGTCTACTGTTTGAAATTGGAGTGTAATGTTTGTGTTATCTAACCGTAGCAAACCTTCGGTTTCTGCGAAGCCTTCATAAGCGCCGGTTATTTTAAACGGCAGACTTTTTCTTTCCATTATATTTCCCCTTCCCGCATGATGCTGCAAGGATAACAAGTGGGGATTTATTAGGAAAATTTCAAGTAAAGCTGCAGTCTAGAGGCCCTTACTTGTCGGGAAAGCCGTTTACGCTGGTATAGCTGCTAAGATAGATTAAGCGACCATTTTCCAGTGATGTTCCGAAGCTACGACCGGCATCATGAAATTGCTGAGGACGGAAAATCATCAAGCGGTTAAAGCGCATGGGGACCGTCATGGTTTTTTCCCATTTATCCATATCATTGGTATCAGGCTCAATAATATCTGACCAAACCTGATCCTGTGTATCCCATTTGCTTTCTTGCCACTCTTTTTTAGACCAAGGTGTATGGTCTAGTCCTGTAGGTCTATGTTGGTAAAGGTGTGTGCCGTCTTCACAGTGTTCGGGTAGAGTAAGATATAGAATAACGGTCCAGTGGGCGGGATCAATATGTACACTGTGGGTACCATTTTCCCCATCTAGGGCAATTCTGAATTTATGATAGGAGCTGCCGGGGACAAGGGCGAGAGGCTCACCCACAATTTCTGCTATTTTTTCGTCAAAACCATTAATCTTCTGGCGGTACTGAGAGTTTCTCCCCGCAAACATGGTCGGAGTATCATATGTTGGGTATTCTTGCTGTAGCGCTGCGTTTCTCAGAACGAAGGGATCTGGCAAAAAATCATCAATTATGATCAGCGATTGTTTCATGTTGGCAGGTAACTCCGAAAGCGTTTTTATAGCCCTGTTTTAAAGGCACTTTAAGCAGATAATTCCATAAATACCAGTGTTCGGTTTTTATCCCGGTGGCAGGGTGATGTATGGGTTTCTTGAAAACCAAGTCTGCTATATAGATGACGTGCGCGCTCGTTGTCTGAATAAACATCAAGTTTGATGGTTTTGGTATCTGTGCTGAATATATGTGTGATTGTTTCCTGCATAAAGCGGGAGCCAATACCGCCTCCGGTTTTAGCAACCATAATACGGCGCCATTCAACTATATTATCGGCGTGTTTTACCAGAATGGCATAGCCGGCACGATCGCCGCCAACTTCACCAATCAGATAGATGAAATCCTTATCAACTATTTGCCGTTGGTGTGTTTCAAGGTTATCGCCATGTACAAAGTTACCATTTGGCGAAGCTTCAAGTTTCAGGATGAAGGCGAGGTCGCCTTCATCCGCATTTCTTATGTTAAGCTCGGTCATACTAGTGGCGGAAGTGGCGCATACTGGTGAAGACCATAGCAAGGCCTGCTTCATCAGCTGCACCAATAACTTCCTGGTCGCGCATACTACCGCCCGGCTGGATTACAGCTGTTGCACCAGCCTCAGCTGCAGCTAGAAGGCCGTCAGCGAATGGGAAGAATGCATCTGATGCTACCACTGAACCTTTAGCGAGGCTTTCAGCATCCCCGGCCATTTCAGCAGCTTCACCCGCACGGATCGCGGCAATACGGCTACTGTCACGGCGGTTCATTTGCCCTGCACCGATGCCTACTGTCATGCCGTCACGTACATAAACGATAGCATTTGATTTCACGTGTTTGCCAACCTGGAAAGCAAACAGCATATCCGTTAGCTCAGTATCTGTTGGTTGGCGTTTTGTTACCACTTTCAGATCATCTTTAGAGATGCGGCCAGTGTCGCGGTTCTGAACCAGATACCCACCGGAGACAGATTTAACCATCTTTGCTGATTGCTCAGGGTCTGCAAGACCGCCCGTTGTAAGGAGGCGCAGGTTCTTTTTCGCTGCAACGATTGCTTTGGCATCGTCTGTTACGTCAGGCGCGATAATCACTTCAGTAAATACCTTCACAATCTCTGTTGCGGTTTCAGCGTCTAGCGTGCCGTTCAGGGCCACAATACCGCCAAAGGCAGAAACCGGATCACACTTCAGTGCTTTCTCGTAGGCGCTCTTAAGCGTATCACCCATCGCAACACCGCACGGGTTCGCATGTTTGATAATAGCAACCGTTGGAACAGATGGATCAAACTCGCTTACCAGCTCAAAGGCCGCATCTGTATCATTGAGGTTATTATAGGAAAGTTCTTTCCCTTGATGCTGGGTTGCTGTTGCAATGCCAGGCCGGTCTTCAGCGTTTTTATAGAAAGCCGCTGATTGGTGTGGGTTTTCGCCGTAGCGGCATTCCTGAACCTTGCTGCCTGCAAACGGCATACGGTCTGGGAATGTTTCACCGTTCTGCTCAGCAAACCACTGTGCAATCGCAGCGTCATAAGAACCTGTACGGCTGTAGGCTTTAGCAGCCAATTTACGGCGGGTGTCTAGTTTGGTGCCGCCTTCAGCTTTGATTTCATCAATAACCGCTGTGTAATCAGCTGGGTCTGTAATGATGGTTACAAAGCCGTGGTTCTTAGCCGCGGAACGTACCATCGCAGGCCCACCGATATCGATATTTTCAATGCAGGTGGCGAAATCAGCGCCCGAAGCTACTGTGGCTTCAAACGGATAAAGGTTGATGGCAACCAGATCAATCGCACCAATTTCGTGCGTATCCATAGCGGCTACATGATCATCATTATCTCTAAGCGCCAAAAGGCCACCATGAATTTTAGGATGTAGTGTTTTCACACGACCATCCATCATTTCAGGAAAGCCCGTATGGTCTGCAACTTCTTTAACTGGAATACCAGCATCACGCAGAACTTTGGCAGAGCCGCCGGTGGAGAGGATTTCTGCGCCGATATCAGCTAGCGCCTGCCCAAGTTCCAGAAGCCCCGTTTTATCTGAAACAGAGAGGAGAGCGCGTTTGATAGTGACTTTAGTCATTTTTACTGTGCCTTACTTCACATTGTTTGGACACTGAACCCGCTCCCAAGCTGCGAGCTATGTATCCATTTCACTAAATACCCATCTACAGATGGGCGTTGTTTTTTCCTTAACAGGAACCCGTACAACGATTTGCCGGGAATTTGCTGGGCTGTCCGGCTTTTTGAGATAGAGGCTTTCCTCAATCTCGGCTGTGCCTTCATCCACATCAAAAATCCACACCCGGCCATTTTTGCTTTCAAGCGTGATGCGGCCATCTGGCGCTTTAAGTGCTTCAACGGATGGGTGCAGATGGAACCTGATAGCGATTGAGGCGCCACGTATTTTTTTTAACTTTGGACCAAAAAGTCTGTCTACACCATTTAGCTGTTTGCCGTTTTTTGTGAGTGTTACAGACCGCTCATGTTTTACGCCAAACCGTTTTACATACCCATCATGGGTTAGTTTAGCCGTGGTGCTGTCTTCTGTGCTTTCTCTTATTGTAAGAGTTTCACTTACACCTTTGCCGATGGTGCCGTCATCCATAATGCGGCTGTTATTGGTATCTGAAATAATAAGCGAGGAATGAGCCGCTGTTGAGCGTGCCATTGCACCGAGTTCTGCGAGTGGGCCATCGAGTTTTGCGGGCCCCATGTTTACGATCAAACGGTCTTGCCCGACAGAAAATTCAAAAGAGCCAGTACTTGCGTGTGCTTTTGAGGATAGTTGTTGCGAAGGCGGCGGGCTACAATCCATAATCAGCATACTACCGTTCATACCGATGCGCTGAATGCCAGAATGAGTGGCATTTTCAATAGCTTTGCCTTTAGCCTCACTGGCGAGGAGGATTGAATCTACCCCAAAACTACCTTCGGCAGAAACACCACCGATCTGAGCGAAACTACCATCCGCATGGCGCATGGCACGTACATAAGGCGCTAGCCTGTCGAGCGTGATCTGAACCCATGATGGCAGATCATTATCGGTATCAATATAAGCGCCACGAACAAGAATTAGCAGTTGCATACAGCGGATAGCGTCAGCCGGATTATGGCTTATCGTTCCACCATCTGGTAAAATGAATGCTTTGATTTTGGCTTCAAGGGTACGAACACCTTTTGCACGCCAACCCTCGCCACCCGGAAGGAGAAGCCCCGCAAGTGTTAAGGCGGTTGCCGTATAAATCTCTGGAAGGCCCGGTTCTACATCTCCGCATGTACGCATCAAGTGGCGGGTCTGACGAGCCATCGAATGGAGTACTTTTGAGCGGTACACCAGATCAAGAGATGACATAATAAGAGGAGCGTGGGCGAGCCAGTTAATCAATCGGCGGGCTAGAATTTCAGCGGACCAGATGTCTTTGTCCCACTGTTCGCCTACTGGGACCCACCAGCTGAGGATAGTTTCTGCAGCATCGCGGGCTTTCGTCTGGTCGCCAGACTGAGCAAGATCCTGCAACCAGTGGAAGCTATGTGCGTAGTCCCGGTAGGCTTTACTGGCTGTATCATCAATCTGTAGCCAGAAAGCTTCATGCAGTTTGTGCTTTTCACCGTCATGCAGAAGATCGCCGCCATAAATAGCGGATGCGAGCATAGCGTTGCCCGGTGCTGGGTCATCAGGACTACCAAGGAGTTGAACGGGATGGCGACCTTTAAGGCGCTGTTCGTACAGGCTGTTGCCGTAACCCCATTCACGAATAGAACGACCCATTTTCTTGAAGAGTTTTGAGAGAAAACCCTGAGAGGGCGCGCGTCTTAAAGTGCTGCGCGAAAGAGGTGCGCTTGCGGCAAAACCAGCGATTTTGTCGGCCGCGTTCATTCGTACCTCTTCCCCCTAATTCTTATTCGCCTCGGATAGTGCGAATGTTTTCTGCATACATATCAGGCCCGCCTTTAAAGGTAGCGCTCCCTGCAACTAGTACATCGGCCCCAGCGCTTATAACCTGACGAGCTGTTTCTCGGTTTACGCCGCCATCAACCTGTAGGTCAATATCCAGCCCAAGCTGATCAATACGTTTGCGGATAGCTTCGAGCTTACGTAGTTGGCTTGTAATGAAAGACTGACCGCCGAAGCCCGGGTTCACAGACATAACCAGGATCAGATCAAGCTCTTCATAGAGATAATCAATAGTGGTCTCTGGGGTAGAAGGGTTTAGTGAAATACCGGCTTTCACCCCCTGTGCTTTGATCGCTTGAAGTGTTCTGTGGGTATGGGCCCCTGCTTCTACATGAGCGGTGATAATATCAGCACCAGCTTTTGCAAAAGCTTCAATATATGGGTCAACAGGTTCGATCATCAGATGCACATCAAACACTTTGTCGCTATGTGGGCGAAGTGCTTTTACAACATCGGGTCCGATAGTAATGTTCGGCACAAAGTGGCCATCCATAACATCAATATGGATGTAATCGGCGCCAGCGGCATCGATTGCTCTAACTTCTTCACCCAGTTTCGCAAAATCAGCGGACAGGATGGATGGTGCGATTCTGATTGGTTTCTGCATGGGGCTTCCATATCAGTTCATGCCGCATCCCGCAAGGGATTGAGCGGCCAAGAGATCAATATTTTAGCGGTTATTTCAGCTTTCTTATACGTGCTGCATAAAAACCATCCATACCGCCTTTATCTGCCATAATTGAGGGCAAGCATAAAAGGTCGCCATCAGGGGTAATTAACTCGTTCAAACCGCCAAGCTCATCTTTTGTAATTGCCGTACGCTCAGCTTGTTTGGTTCGTTCAAGGAATTGAGCAATCTGCCCTTTGCCTTCACTTTCTTCAATAGAACATACGCAGTAAACCATAGTGCCGCCGACAGGTAGCATCTCGAAGGCATGATCAAGGATACGGCTCTGGAGTGCTGCCAGCTTGGCAACATCCTCGGGGGCCTTGGTCCAGATCACATCTGGATTACGGCGCAGGGTGCCAGTGGCGCTGCACGGCGCATCAAGAAGGATATGATCTACAGGTGTGTCCGGCGTGAAAGTGGAAGCATCTGCGGCATGTACTTCAGCTTTAAGGCCGGTACGACTCAAATTAGCATCGAGTCTTTTAAGGCGATTCTTTGAACGGTCCACACTGGTTACTCGTGCGCCAGCTGCCGCTACCTGCATGGTTTTACCGCCCGGTGCAGCACAGAGGTCAAGGACGTGTTTGCCGCTGATATCACCAAGTAGTTTTACCGGGATAGCTGCTGCCATATCCTGCACCCACCAAGTGCCTGCACCGTAACCCTCTAGGGCTGTTACGTCGCTGATGGTGCGCCGTAAGCTGCCAGTTGGTAGAATTTCTGCCTCAAGCTTTTCAGCCCAGGCCTGTTTGTCTTCCCCAGGTTTTAGGGAAATATCCAGCGGCGGTGTATTCCGTAATGCTTCGGCGATACCTACAGCAGTTTTTTTACCGTAAGCTTTGCTCCAGCTATCAAAAAGCCATTTGGGCAGGTCTTTTTCCGGCGTGCTGTTCAGCTTTGTTAGAAGCTTTTCCTGTTCTCGCACGGCGCGCCTAAGGATTGCGTTCACAAGACCTGAAAAGCCTCTTTCCTTACCGGGCAGATTTTTGATCAGTGTAACTGTTTCATTCACTGCCGCATGATCTGCAGTGCGCATCAGAAGGATTTGCGTAAGGCCGGTTATAAGTGCGGCTTCTGTCCATGTGGCGTTTTTTGGAAGACTGCTCGAAAGGAGTGAACCAAGAAGCGCTCTCAGGCTGCCGTACCGCCTTAAGCTCAACATCAATAGGTTCAGCACAAAAGCTCGGTCACGTGCATCAAGGTTTGCCTTCGATGCCATATCATCAAGGGCAACATCAAATGGCCGCTTTTTCAGCGTAACTGCCATAAAGGTGCGCACAGCAGTTTCCCGTGCGCTTAAGGTTCTATTGTGTTTTTTATTCTCAGAGCTTGTCATGCGGGTCTTTGACCATAAACTGATGTGGATTGAAAGCAGTTACTTGCATCATAGCCTAAATCCCCTTTAAACAAGGGAAATATTATGCGCGGGGGAGAATATAACGTGCAGCAGTCAATTTATATTAAGTCTCGATTCAATGGCCCTCCATCATCCGCCAATGGCGGATACGCAAGTGGCATGCTGGCAAATGCGCTTACGGGTGCTGTGGAAGCATCTCTCCATGCGCCGCCGCCTCTCGATAAAGAACTTGAGCTGATCGCTGTGGAAGGCAAAGCTGAGCTTAAACTTGGTGACAAGCTTTTGGGCACGGCGATAGAAAAACCACTTGAACTTGATGTGCCTGCGCTTCCACCTCAATTTGAATTGGGTATCAACCCTTATGAAGCACCTGACGCACCGGGCGAATTCAAACCATTTGGGCGGTGTTTTGTGTGTGGCGAAGACCGCACCAAGGGTGATGGTATGTGTATTCACAGCAAACGTCTTAATGAAACACCAGGTCTGGTTGGGGCTTATTGGGATTTGGGTGATGAACTTGCAGACGAAAGCGGCTTTATAAAGCCAGAATACCTGTGGTCAGCGCTTGATTGCCCGGGATACTATAGCTGTGCGCCAGGTGAACCCGCGCTTCTAGGGCGCTTGCATGCTGAAATCCTTGCGCCGCTTAAAGCTGAAGGCCAGGCCAAGATCATTGGTTGGGATATGGGTGATCCAACTAAACCAAAAGGCAGGAAGCGTATGTGCGGTACAGTGGTTTATAGTGCCGATGGAACTCTTGTTGCCAAAGCTGCAGGGCTTTGGATTACAGTAACAGCGGAATATATTCAGGCAGTGGAAGCGAGCGTTTAATGGGAAAAGTGGGCGGTATTTTAAGAGGCCTTAAGCCTTACGGTGACAAACGGGTTGTTGGTACGTTCGGGCTTGGTATGGCCAGTGGTTTTCCGCTCACATTTGTAATTTCCCTTATGGGCTTCTGGCTTTCTTATAATGATGTCAGCAAAGCAGACGTGGGTTTGTTCGCGCTTGCGACCAGTTTTTACACATGGAAATTCTTGTGGTCTCCAGCTATTGATCGGTTGCCTCTGGGGCCAATTACCAAGATATTCGGCCAGCGCCGGGGGTGGCTGCTGTTTATCCAAGGGCTTATGGCGGCCTGTTTGCTTGCGATTTCAGTTTTAAATCCAGCCGATCAGCTTTTTGAAGTGGCGGTATTTACCTGCGCAATTGCGTTTCTTTCCGCCAGCCAGGATATCGTGATTGATGCTTACCGGATTGAAATTCTTGGTGATGAAGACCAAGGGCATAGCGCAGCTTCTTATGTTTTTGGGTACCGTACAGCCAACTTCATAGCTGGTGTTGGTGTGCTGCTGATTGCAGATCAAATTGGTTGGGGGCTGGCGATTAGCTTGCTGCCGCTCTTATTACTGCCGGGTACGCTCGCGGTACTGTGGCTTGGTGAACCAACTCATAGTCGCGCGGATGATGAGTTTATGGAAGCAGAAGCTCAGCGCGCTCCAAAGTCTCTGTTTGCAGCACGTTTCCGAGAAGCGGTTATTCTTCCGTTCAAGGAATTCTCAAAGCGAGACAACTGGCTTTTAGTTCTGTTGTTTATTCTGTTCTTTAAAGCGGGTGATGCGGTGGCGAGTATTATGACAGCGCCACTGATCAGGGATATGGAGTTTTCGCTTACTGCTGTTGCATATGCCAACAAAACAGTAGGCTTTATCACGTTGATGGTAGGTGTTGGTCTGGGAGCTGCGCTTTACAAACAGATTGGTATGTATAAAGCGCTATTCCTATCAGGTATTTTAATGATGCTTACGAACCTGGGTTTTGCGTGGCTTTCTGTTGGCGAAACAGAGCAGTGGCGTTTGGCCGTGGTGATTGGGATGGAGAATTTTGCAACAGGCCTCGGTACCACTGTAATCATTGCTTATATGGCAAGCCTCTGTAATGCCAATTTCACTGCAACCCAATATGCGCTCTTGTCTTCACTTGCGAATCAAGCTCGTACAGTTCTTGGGGCTCCTAGCGGTTTTGTGGCTGAATCTGTAGGATGGGTTGAGTTTTTTGTTTATGCAACGCTACTTGCTATCCCGGGATTAATTCTCTTGTATATCCTGATGAAAAAGGATATCGCGGGGCTTAAAAACACACATGATCTTGAAAAAGTGAACATTTAGTAAGACATGTGATGTAATATTCCGGTCAAATCTATGTAATAGGTTTGACTTGAAGCGCGGCTAATAGGATTGCCTTATGAAGAAATACGCTCGTATACGCCCAAGTGTTGCTGCTGCCCAGGCTATGGCAGGTGCTCCCTCTTATGTTCGTCAGGGGAGCCTTGAAGTGCGCCTTGCTCGTTCTTTCAAGGAAATTAAAGCTGCGCAGAAGCTGCGTTACAAAATCTTCTATGAAGAAATGCATGCCAAGCCTGATTGGAAGATGCGGGTAACCAAGCGTGATATTGATGATTATGATGTTGTGTGTGACCACCTTCTGGTGATTGACCATGACAAACCAAAATCGAAACAGATCGTGGGTACATATCGTCTTCTGCGTCAGGAAGTAGCTGAAGCACACCGTGGTTTTTATTCTGCTGGTGAATTTGATCTGTCACCACTGATGACTGACAGTTTCAAAGAGCAGATGGGTGCAGGCCGCCAGCTTCTTGAGCTTGGTCGTAGCTGTGTTCACAAAGATTACCGTGCCACAAGCACTATCAACATGCTTTGGAAAGGTATTGCCGAATACCTTAAAGACCATAACATTGCATATATGTTTGGCTGTGCAAGCTTTGAAGGCATTGACCCGGCTGAGTTTAAAGAGGCTTTCTCTTATCTTTACCACAACCATGTTGTGCCGGAAGATTTCAAGGTGAAGGCGCTTGATAGCATGCATGTTGAAATGAACAACATTTCAGCTGATGAACTTGATGTTCGCCGTGCGCGCCGTGCATTGCCGCCGCTTGTGAAAGGTTACCTACGTATTGGTTGCTTTATTGGTGATGGTGCAGTGGTAGATGAGCAGTTTGGTACAACAGATGTTTTCATCCTGTTACCAGTTGAAAAAATCGCCAAGCGTTACTCTAAGCACTATGACCTTAAGGAAGAAGCGAACGATACGGATAAAGCAACAGCAGTCGTTCAGTAAGAGTAAGCTTTATACATTCATCTAAGTTTAGGCGCTGCCTTTGGTGGCGCTTTTTATTTGCGCTTGAAAACCAGTGAGAAATTATTGGCAGGCATTGGAATAACGGCTGGAGCATCAAAGCCATTCTTTATAGCAAGTGATGTGACCTCTTCCATGTGCCTGATACCCCACTCAGGGTTACGGCTTTTAAGCGAGATATCAAAATCTGCGTTACTGTCGGAAGTATGGGCACCATTTTGTTGGTAAGGGCCATAGAGAAATAATGTACCGCCAGTCTTTAGAGCATTGCCGGCTTTTTCAATGAGTATCTCAGCCACGCGCCACGGTGCAATGTGGATTAGATTGATGGCTAAAATAGCATCTGTTTTGTCAGGGAATTGGTTTTCCAGCACATTAAAATATAGGGCCTCTTGAAGGTTCTGGGTTCCTGAATGAGCCCGCCATGCGTTGATGCTGTTAAGGTGGCTTTCATCAATATCTGTTGGATGCCAGATCACATCAGGAAAAGCTGTTGAGAAATAGAGGGCATGTTCGCCTGAACCTGCGGCGATTTCATAAAAGGTACCTGCTAGTGGAAGGTGTTCTTTAAGAACATCTAAAATAACATCTCGGTTGCGCGCAGTTGCAGGTGCATGCAGCCGAGCATCGTTTTCTTCTGCAGGATTAAAAAGCGATGCCACTTTCTAATTCTTTCTGCCTGCACGAAGGCGACTGATGATAAAAACAGGAACAACAATTGTGGCGCCTAAGAGCATATACTGAAGGCCTGAACCAACCATCCAGTCCCAGATGCCTGCAAACTTATCAATGATAAAGCCGTAAATCTGGCCGGGGCTCCATTCAAGCCAATAGAGGATACCACCAACAATAAGGCTCCATACCGCTAGTTTGATAATGGTAGGTAGATCCAGTTTTAAATTGGCCATCATGCTCTCCTTACTTCAGAAGATGTACCCTTATGGGCTAGGCAGATCAAGTGAAACACCATCTCCGAGCAGACTAGCAAGGCATGCGTCTGCTTCCAGTGTTTCCCCACGTAGGGAACGGGCATTAATGTCTGTTGCCCTGAAATGATCATCAGCGTTTTTTTCAAAGAAGATAACTTCAAGAACGCAGGAAGGTTGTTCAAACAGCATAACTTGCACATTGCCGTCGCGGCGCACGAGGCTTGGTTCTCCAAGAGCTGCTTGAACATCTCTTGGAGTGTGTCCTTGAATTAGCTGTGCATCGGGCAGAACAACTTCGATGTTTTCTACGGGTGTTGGTTCAGGTTCTGCCACTACAGGTGTTTGTACCTGTGGTGGTTCTTCGGTGCCGCCCATACACGCTGACAGCAGTATAAGGAGAGACAGAGAAAGAACTGAACGCATATTTAATTCCTTATGCAGCACGACGCTGTGCAATAAGATGATGGAAAACGTGGGTCATCACAGCAGCGCCAATGATAGGTGCCAGAATATTCAAAAATGGTACCGCGAACATAGCAGCCATCATCGCACCAACCATAAAGATTTTGCTGCCGTATTCCATACGGAAACGGTTCATCATTTTTCTGTCCATATGACGCATAGCAACCATTTCATAATATTCCCTGCCAAGAAGGAAGCCGTTGATGGCAATGAAGAGCGCGAAGGCCCCAGCACTAGCTGTCATGAAAAAGAGGATAATATAAGGCACAAGTGCTAGTAAGTTCACCACAAGCATAATCAGGGTCAGCTTGCCTGCGCTGATCACTACATCTGTTATTGGTACCTCTCGGGTGCCTATTCGGTTGGGGTAGTATTCTTCCTCGACGGCAGTGGCGATTTTATCAATCAATACACCCATCACCATTGTTACAATCCCCGGGAACAGGAGATATGATCCTACTGATACAACAGCCCAAAAGCCTGCCGCAGCAATAGATTCGCCCAGTTCATCGATCCAGTCCCAGCCAAAAACAAAGGTTTCAGGCCAATAGTATGAAAGTACAAAGGTTAGGCCAATAAGGGTGATTAGGGCAGCTGCTACGGAGGTTAAAAATACACTCCTGAATTTGGGGTGCAGCAACTGTTGCCATGTTCTGTTTATCGCTGTGCCGATCATGGTTGGTATCCTCGCATATGGTTTTTGTCCGCTTATGACGCGGTTTTCCTATACATAGGAAGAACAGAGAGTTCTTGCAATCCCGCTTGTGTTTTCTATGGTGCAGGAAATAGTGATTAAAGCTGAAAGGGAATGTTGTGGCTTCTAAATATCAGGTTATCTGCATGGGTAATGCGATTGTAGATATCATCGCGCGCGTTGAAGACACTTTTCTGGAAAAGCATGAGCGTATCAAAGGATCGATGATGCTTGTTGATGCAGAAACATCTGCACGCATTTATGATGATATGCCGCCTGCGGTGGAACGTTCTGGTGGATCAGCAGGTAATACAGCTGCGGGGATTGCGTCTTTTGGTGCCAGTGCGGCTTATGTTGGCAAAGTGCATGATGACCAATTAGGAACAGTATTTGCTCATGATATTAAAGCAATTGGGGTAGACTTTGCCACAAAGCCTGCAACAGAAGGTGCGCCAACCGCTACCAGTATGATCCTTGTTTCGCCTGATGCGCAGCGTACTATGAGCACATATCTTGGAGCATGTACCCAGCTTACCCCTGAAGATGTGGTAGAAGAAGATGTTGCATCCTCTGATGTTATTTATGTTGAAGGGTATCTTTGGGACACACCTTCTATGAAAGCATCTGTACTAAAGGGCTATGAATATGCCTCTAAGCACGGTACTGAGATTTCACTCTCTCTTTCAGATAGCTTTTGTGTAGACCGTTTCCGCTCAGAGTTTGTTGAGCTTGTAGAAAATAAAGTGGATATCCTGTTTGCCAATGAAGCAGAGATTATGTCGCTTTATGAAGTTGATAATTTTGATGAAGCTGTAGCCAAAGTTCGTCCCCATGTGAAAGTCGCCGCTCTTACGCGCGGTGCTTTGGGATCGGTTGTTGTGACCCCTGATGAAATTATTGAAGTGCCTGCCGAGCCAACAACCGTTGAAGATACAACAGGTGCAGGCGATTTGTATGCGTCAGGCTTCCTTCATGGTTACACAAGTGGCAAAACGCTAACCGAAAGTGCACGCCTTGGAGGTCTAGCAGCCGCGGAAGTGATTTCTCACTTGGGAGCACGCCCTGAAGTGGAACTTAAGAAACTTGCACAAGAAAAACTGGGTCTTTAGCCCCAAGGGTTTTTGGGGCGACTAGAACTGTTTCCTGAATTAGGAACGCTGCCTCTTGCTTTAGAGCGAGGGGTATTCTTTTTGATGGTGTCTGCCCAAGTGTTTTGAGGTTTTGGCTCTGACATAGAACGAGCTTGAGTGGCTGGCCGATGTCCCATGTTCCTTGCTTGCGCTTCAAGTTTTGTGATCCGGTTTTCCATATTTGGATGGGTGGAAAACAGGCTATCGATTGAAGACCCTTTCAGTGGGTTTACAATGAACATATGAGCTGTTGCTGGATTTTCTTCAGCCCGTTGATTTGCTGTTGTTCGTGCACCGCGGTGGAGTTTTCTTAAGGCATTGGCAAGCGCTATCGGATTGCCGCTGATTTCGCCGCCTATTCTGTCTGCTTCATATTCACGGGTGCGGGAAATTGCCATTTGGACCATTCCGGCTGCCAGTGGTGTAAGAAGCATGATAAGAATGGTACCAAGGACCCCAAGTGGGTTATTACGGTTATCTCCAAAGAACATAGAGAATTGAGCCAACATAGAAATGGCACCAGCGAGTGTTGCCGTAATGGTCATTGTAAGCGTATCCCGGTTTTTTACATGTGCCAGTTCATGCGCCATTACCCCTTCAATTTCCTGACGGTTAAGCATGCGAAGCAGGCCAGTAGTGGCAGCCACAGCAGCATTTTCAGGATTTCGTCCTGTCGCAAAGGCATTCGGCTGCGCGCTGTCAATGATATAAACAGCGGGCATTGGTAGGTTTGCACGTATAGATAATTCTTCCACCATACTAACAAGTTCAGGTGCACTATTGCGGTCAACCTGTTGTGCGCCGTGCATTCTGAGTACCATCTTGTCACTATTCCAGTAAGCGAACAGATTCATGGCAACGGCTATCATGAAGGCTATAACCATACCGGTTTGGCCTCCAAGCAAAGTGCCGATTGTAACAAAAAGGCCGGTCATGACGGCCATTAATAAGCCAGTTCTGGCGGTACTCATCTCAAATGTCCTGCGGGTTGTCGCATTTTTATGGTGTCTTATAAAATATTTGGGCATTTTGGCCACAAGGTTCAAGGCGATCTTTAGTTTGTATTGATTTGCCGCAAAATGTTTGCAAAATCAGGGCTGGGTTTTGTGGGGGATAAGGATTTGGTATGTCTTTGATCAGGCATGAAGAATTAGTATCTAATGATAAAGTAGTTTCAACCGCGCTTACGTTTGTTGTGTTAACTGGATTGTTTGCTTCAGTCGGTTATTACATGCTGATTGAACTTGGTATTAAGCGGCACTTCATGGCTACTTTTATGTGGTCTCCTGCGCTTGCTGCTTTTGCTACATGTAAAATTCGAGACATTAACATTCGCTCCCTTGGGTGGGGGCTAGGACCTACTCGTTGGGCATGGACGGCTTACTTAATTCCAATTGTATATGGGCTGGTCGCCTACGGCATTATCTGGCTTGGTGGTTTTGGTGCGGTTGTTGACCCCCAATTTATCAATGAAGTTGGAGCTTTTTTAGGGCTGTCCGGCTGGTCTGATACAGCGGTGATTATCATTGCATTTTTAATGTTTGCCGTTGTTGGTCTCGTATGGCGGTTAGGCGCTGTTATTGGCGAAGAAATTGGCTGGCGCGGGTTTTTAACACCGCTTTTGTTACAGAAGTTTTCTTTCCCAATAACTTCATTAATCGTTGGTTTGGTATGGGCTTTATGGCATCTGCCAATCCTTCTTTACACTAAATATAATGCTGGCCCTCAGGATATTGAGCTGCAGGTTCTTAATTATACCGTGATGACGATTGGTGTATCCTTCATTCTTACATACGTTTACCTGCGGTCTCGTAGTATCTGGGCGGCAAGCCTTTTACACGCAGCGCACAATGCCTTTATTCTTTCAGTTCTTGACCCAATGACACTTAAGTATGAAGAGAGTTGGCGCTATACAGGTGAGTTTGGCTTCATCCTGCCATATGTGGTACTCGCCTTTGGTCTTGGCTTTTGGTATCGTGCGCGGAAAGAAGCGCAATAACTCCTTATGTGAGTATTAGGGCATGACCGAAAAAGAGAATAAAAAGCCAGTTGAAAAAACCTCAGAACAGGTGGAAAAAAAAGAAGGTGAGGCACCTAAGGAAATCGGTGGCCGTGAGGGATTAGAACCGACACGTTATGGTGATTGGGAACACGGTGGTATTATTTCTGATTTCTAAGGTATTTAACCACTATCAGAATCAAGGTTAACCTGATCTTCGGGATCTAGCCGTTTTATACCTGCTTTTGCGAGGAGAGATTTAAACAGTATCAGCCTGTTTTCAGCTTCTTCTCTACCAAGGCCACTTATCAACCCTTCTGTGAACCCTGCTTGGCGCATATAGGTGCGTACTTGCTGTTCAGCACGCATTAAACAGTCCCCGTCAGTGAAGTAGCCATCCCCCATAAGTTGAAGAATTTTAATGCTTTTGTCTTGCAGGCTGATATTTAATCGATGAAGTTTCTGAAGAAGCTGGGTGTTATCCAGAATAATTTTACAGAAACTATCCAGCTTTTCTGATATCTGTCGACGATGCATTTCTGTGAGCTCGGCCACAAGTACCTTTTTTTGCAAGTTTACTAGGTCGCCCATTCTGCTGATGCCAGAACCGTCTAATCCCATAAAGATCGTTTCATAATCTGGCCTGGAAAGAATAGGCATAATGCAATTGGCTATTGTTAATTTGTTTGATTGACCGATGGCTGCCGTTTCCAGGTCCAGCAAGGATTCAATCTGTTTGATAGGGTTATCTGTGCTGGCGATTAATTCAGCAATGGAATGACTATTGATGAGCCGTGAAGCTCTTGAGTTGAGTTCTTCTCTCAGCGTGTCAAGAGTGTGGGGGTTGTCCAGTAAAGTATAAACTGTGCGTTTCAGTTCTCTAAGGCACCCTACCTGATGTACTAAGCCTTGGCTGGATAGAGCTTGAGAAGAAGAAATCTCTTTTTTGAGGCGATCAATAAGAGCATGAGATGTGAGAGGCAACATACCTTCTTTGATAAAGCCGCTTAAACGTTTGGCTTCGTTTGAAAATTTCCGGCTTCTATTTTCTGTGTTAGCGATATCAAGGTTACCGGATGCCAGATGCGTTATATCTAATAACATATCAGCCCGGTCTTCATAACTGCCAAGGATTTCATCAATAACCGAATTATGAAGCAACAGTTCTGCAAGTAATTGATCTAGTATTTCGGTTACCCATTTGGGGCGTGTGTTGGATAGGAATACCGAGACGCGGCCAAATTTATCACTTGGTGTAACGGCAGGCCTTAAATACTCAACAAGGGAACAGGTTAGAAGGAAGTTTTTATTTGAGGCATCTTCAAGCGTTGAGATTATGGGTTTCAGTCTTCCTAGTTCTAGCGTAGGAACATTTGCCTGAGTGGACTTCATGATATCAACGCAAGCATCTATAACCTTATAGAGTTTGCGCATGCGTTCTTGGATGCTTTCATTCTCCACATCAAATGAAACGGCGGTTCGCTGTACAGCATCTTGAAGTAAAGTGCCTGTATTATAGAGCTTATTATAGTGTTCCAGACTATGGAGTAACTCTGATGGTGTTATGCGCCAATCGCTAAGAGTGGTGCTCATCAATAGCCAGATGGAGCGCCTGCCATCTGCACTATAGAGATCATCAGGCGATAGACAGGGGGTGATTTGCCCTGTCTGATCATATTTGGATTTTTTGCCAGCTCTACCTCGAGCAAATATCTCTACAGATTTAAATTCCTGTGTGGATTTATTATAGCTTTCTTTAAGAACTCTGAGGCCTGTGAAGCGTTTTCCCGCACCCCATAGTTTTTCACCAAGCTGAGTGGCGGTTTCTCTGTCATCGCATATTTGAAGAATTGTCCAACTGGCGCCTTGGCGGCCCTGAATTTCATAATGGACGAGCATGTCTCCGCTCACAGTTTAATCTCCTGCGGAAGTAGTATTAATAAAAAAGCTATAATTCCAATGTTTGAAAGCTAAACTATAAGTGCACAATCTAAGTATTTGGTAAAAATTTTAGAAAATTATCATAATAGTTTTTCGGCTCTCAGAAAAGCGATGGATTCTTGAATAGATTGCTTAAGCTCAATTTCCTGAAACCCTAACTCTGCTGTAGCTTTTGCACTTGAAGCGTTAGCGACATCGCAGGAGAAACTTGCCTCTTCAAGGGTAACCATAGGGCGGCTTTTTGAAAAGCTTAGAAGGAAAGCCAGAGTTTTTAAAATAAAGGCTGGCATTGGTTTTCTGGGACCTTTGATACCAAGTATATCAGCTGCGACAGACAGGAATTCATAATAGCTGGCTTGAGGACCGCCAAGGATATAATTCTCTGCTGTTTTCCCCTTGTGAAAGGCGGTAACCGTAGCTTCCGCAACAGCACGACCATTTGCAAAATTACCAGCTCCCGGCGGTGTACCTGGCAGTTCACCATTTGCCATCTTAAGAATAAGCCGTGCCCAGTTGTGGCTGTCATATTCCCCAATAATGTGGGTGGGATTCACGATTACTGCATCTAAACCACGGTCACAGGCTTCTTTCACCTTTCGTTCAGCATAGGATTTGGTCCGTACATAACTGATCCAGCTTTCAGCACCAAGGCGAGGGGTCTCTTCTGTGATAGTCACATCATGATGCCCGAACGTGGAAATTGAAGAGACATGCACCATGCGTTTTACTTCACGGTCCAGAATCGCTTGAAGGATTGTTCGTGTACCTTCCACATTCACTTCATACTGAAGGTCTTCTTCCGCGCACCATGTACTTGTATTAGCGGCAGTATGGAACACACAGTCCAGTTGTTGGGGCATGACTTTGTGCACCTGCTCGGGACGTGTCAGATCTCCTTCCACAAAGGTCACACCCTCGCCAATCATGTCTTTAGCAATTGCCGGGTTCCTTACCATTGCGGTAATTTCCCAACCTTGCTCGCGTAATACATTGATGAGATGACGCCCCAGAAAACCAGTTGCACCTGTAACAAATGCTGTTGGCATAAAAATTCCCCATTCCCCAAGTTCAGAACTTGTATTTCCAATTGTCTGAGGGTAGAGGAATTAATAATCCCTATATAATCCGTTTAGCAGGATTTGATGCCTATGAGACTATTTGGCCATACAAGCTGTGCATATGCAGTGATCTTCTCAGCTATGATATTTTTGTCAACTCCACTTTGGGCGGAAACACCAAAAGGTGTAACCGAAATGCTCCAGAAGGCTGCAGATACTAATAATCGCGTAAGTTTCGATGCTATTCTGGGCATGGCACTGGAAACATGGCCAGATAAACGCATGGATATCCTTGAGGCAGCAGAGGGAGTTAAGCCTTATTGGCTTCACGAGGATTTTCTGGAAGAAATAGATAAAGCTGAACAGGCAGAGGCAGCTGCTGAAGCAGCTTCAAAGGCGCGAGGTTTTGTCTATTATGTTGATCCGGAGCTTTGGAATGCCAAAATTCAATTGGGTGCTGGCAGCAGTACAGGTGATACCAACGAGAAATCGGTTACCACCGGGCTAACGTTCAAGCGCAAGTTTGGTGAGGCTTGGGAACACGCTCTTGATTTAGGGTTCGATTATGCCAGAAATGCAGGCACAACCACTAGGCAGCGATTTGTAGCCAAATATGAAACGCTGTGGCGAGCATGGAAAAAGGGTTTTCTTCTTAATTATACAGAATTGGAACTAGATCGTTTTTCAGGCTTTGATTACCGAGTTGTGGAGAATATCGGTGCCGGTGTTGATGTGTTTGATACGGGCAAGCAGAAGTTGCGTTTTGAAGGTGGGCCGGGGGTGCGTTTCAGCAAATTGAAAGAAACTGGTGTGACAGAATCTGAATATCTGGGGCGTCTTTCAACCACTTATGATGTGAAGCTGAGTGGTGATTTAACTTTGAAGGATAAAAGCTCGGTTATTTTTGCCTCAGAATCCACCACCTTTGAAAACCTGGCACAGTTTAATGCAAAGTTGAATTCACACTTAGCAGCCCGGCTTTCAGTGGAAGTGAAATACGATTCAAATGCGCCTGATACTACCTCTGCATGGGATACGACCACCCGAGCAACTCTGGTGTACGGTTTTTAACTGCCTATTAGATGTAAAGTTACATAGCGTGTGTGTGGGGCGCGTCTATGCTCAGCAATATAAAGGCCCTGCCATGTACCGAGTGTCATTCGGCCATTGTTTACGGGAATGGAAAGTGAAACATCAGTAAGTGCCGCTTTGATATGTGCTGGCATATCATCTGGTCCTTCTGCGATATGCCTGTATAAGCGGGGATCGCTTGGAGCGAGGCGTTCTAAAGCGTCAGTTAAATCCAGGCAAACATCAGGGTCAGCATTTTCTTGAATCGTAAGTGATGCACTAGTGTGTTTGATAAAAACTGTAAGCAGGCCGTTCTTTAAACCTGTGGTACGCAGCCAATCATTTACACTTCTGGAAATCTCATAGAGTCCACACCCATTCGTATGGAAGCTAAGTTCGGTTTGTGCCTGATCCAGCATTAGCGGATTTTAATCTCGCGGCTAATTTCCTGAGGTTCTGGTTTTACTAGATCAATGTGAAGAAGCCCATTTTCCATGTGTGCATCTTCCACTTCCATGCCGTCTGCCAGCACAAATTTACGTACAAACTGGCGTGCTGCAATACCTCTGTGGAGGTAGGTTTTGGTATCACTATCATCTTGCTGTTTGCCGTGGATAATCAATTGGTTGCCTTCAACCGCGATATTGAGATCACTTCTTGAAAAGCCTGCGACCGCGAGTGAAATCCGCATAGTGCAGTCATTGAGCTGTTCAATATTATAAGGAGGGTAGCCTTCGCCAGCGTTTTTGGACACTTTATCAAATACCTGCTCAAGCTGATCAAAGCCCACAAGAAACGGGCTGTTAAATACGGACATACGAGACATATCATTCCCCTGGCGAGCGAATAGTGCGGTGCTTCAAATCTGACAACGCCGCAAAACCAATCTTAAAGGCCCCTTATGGGCACCTTTCCATAGGTTGGAATTATATCAATCTGTTCAAGGGGAGAACAGGCAAAACATTAAATTTTACCTGTTTTATGCTGTTTTGGGTGAGAGTTATTCTTCTGAATTCTGGGAAGGCAGCTTTCCTTCTGTTTCCTCTGGTGGCCTGATCCAGCATTCGGTGCCGCGTTCCATCAGTTCTTTACAGATTTCTCTCGCGTGCCTGAGGGATTTCAGTGGACCAGCATTTAAGCGGAAGTAAAAACCTTTTGGTGTGCCGTCTTTCACATTTTCACCGAAGTCTATTTCAGAACGACGTGGCGGAATACCTTCCAGAATATCACTGTTTTTGCGGTAAAGGATGGTCCAGCCCCGCATAAGGCGTTCGATGTTGCGGTAAGCGCCAATTTGAAGTGCCCAGCCCTCAGGTTCTACAAGTGGTGGTACCTCCGTGAGCTCATAATCTTTAGCGGGTTCGGATACTGGTTCAGGAACTGGCTCAGGTTCTGGTTCCTCCACGATGCGTTTGCTGGCAGTTTGGTGTGATTCAGAATCAGTTAGTATTAAATTCGCTTGTTCATCGGTATCGGTTTCCTGATGAACAATGCCTGTTACCAGTGCTTGCATACGCCTCATGGGCGTAAGAGATTTTAGTGACCGGTAGAAAGCGAACGTATCGTCCAGAGTAACCGGATCAAGATCCAAACGTGCCATTTGGTATGCTTTAGCTTCTTCACCTTTAAGCAAGTAACTAAGGGCAAGGTTTTGACGCACCCTGGGGTTTGCCTGATCCGCACGAACCAAGGCTTCAAGGATTGTAATGGCTGCATCTGGGTTATCTGAAGCTGCAAGAACCAATGCCTTGTTGGAGAGAAGTAACGGGTCAGCCTCTGTGCCGAATGTTGCAAGCGCTGTTGGGATATTGCCAAGAGCCGCAAATGTTATAGCTTGCCCGGAGCGAATCTGCGCGTTTGTAGGGTTTAATCTGAAAGCTGTTTCAAAGTTCGAAAGTGCTTTTTCAAATTGCCCGTTAGAAAGATATAATTTCCCTAATAGATGATGTGTTTCCCAATCAGCTAAACCTTGTTGTTCTCTTGCTAAAAGAATTTTCTCTGCTTCAGAATAGGCGCCTGTCGCTATTAAGCTTTTAGCAAGAGCTTGTTCAGCCATCCTTCCATTTGGCATGTTGATAAGCTGCCTGTATAATGGAATTGCAGCGCTATGGTCTCCGTTTGTGGCCATGTTTTGGGCCATTGTAAAAAGATGCCCTAACGGTTGCTGAGAAGTGTTCGCAGGAATGGGCTGGGATGAGCCTTGCGTTGTCGTTGCTTGCGGGGTACTGCATGCTGCGAGTAAAAGAATAGCTGGCCCAGCTATAATTGGGAATGTACGCCTGATAATTTTCATTGCCCTCTTTCCAAGGGTAGTTGCCTGTTTTGTCAGTTTCTCACTCTAATCACAGGGTGTGAAAGAAGCTTTAAGTAGTTTTTTGATTTTTACAGGCATTTTGCTAAAATTTGAGATAGCGCAAAAACAGAGGCTGAAATGATAAAATCCACACTCCTAGCTGCTGCAATTTTATTCGGTGCGATATCAGAAGATGATATGCTCCAAACATCTGTTGATATGCAAAGTGTGGAAGATGCACTTGAGATGATGCGTGGTGGCGATATCAAAGGCGGTGTGGCCATGCTTGAAAGCCTCGCCATGACAGGTAATGCGCTTGCTTATTATCATCTGGCTGAAGTACGCCGTATCGGGGTGGGAACAGAAAAAAACATCCCTGTGGCAACAATGTTTTATCGACTTTCTTCTCAGCTCGGTCATGAAGAGGCAGCACTGAAGCTTGCAAATATCCTGTTTTTTGAAGGTGGCGGTACAGATTCCGAAGTCGCTGAAGCTGTTTCTCTCTGGCAAAGCGAGGCTATGAAGGGGGTGCCTGAAGCTCTCTATATGATGGGGATGATATATTGGAATGGAGAGGCTGGCTTTGAGCAGGACCCCATTAGAGGATATGGCCTTGTCTGGCGTGCCAGCCGTGATGGCTATTTAGAAGCAGGTGATAGCCTTGGCACTATGTCCGTGCTTCTAGAGCGTAAAGCGAAAGATGTGGGGCAGCGTTATGCGGAGCGTCTTGAAGAATTAGGGTTTGATGAAGAAGCACTTGCGCCTCACCTGCTACCTGTTGTGGATAGCGCTGATACGAGAAAGAAACGCGCTGATAATGCGTTAACGGCCGCAGAAATATTAGACCGGGAAGCGACAGCCAAGGAAACGGTTGCGGCTGAACCGGCACCTGCTGAGGAAGCTGTGCAGGAAAAAGAAACAGATGTTACTGCAAATCAAGAAGGTAAAGCGGCTCCCAAACCAGAAGATTGGGATGAGGTCTGGCATCTGGAAGTGGGTTTTGCCATGTCGGAGCTTGAGGTAAAACGCTTAAGGTCTATTGTCAGTTCCACTTTGCAGCAGGAAGTAGGCAATTTGCATTCCGATATTGTTGAATCCCCAAATCGGCCTGGGCTGTATAGGTTGGTTTTTGGTCCTGTAACATCACTTCAAAGCGCGGTTACAAAGTGCGTGGCTATGAAACGTGCGGGGCATGACTGTTTTGCCAAAGCCCCACAAAAAGATGATGATGATCTGCCTGGTATCCCTTAAGGGGTACCGCAGATACATCCATTCGGATCTGACGCTTCATTCAGCATTTTTAGTAGTGCTGTTTCCATAATTTTTTGCTGTGAAACGCCGAGGCGCGCCGCCAAAATTCGTAAGCGTTTATTATCTCGTTCTGTTACGCGCAGTGATTTGCGGATAGGCCTTTTTACGGGCTCGGTTTGCTGTACCTTCAGGTCAATATTTTGAAAAAGCGGTTCGACATTTTGTCCAGATGGAACAGCTCTTCCTTTTCGAACTAATAGGTTTGCGCTCAGGGAGGCGGTTGTCATAACTATTCTCCTTTAGAGCGCAGCAGGTTGTTCACCATAGCTGGCGGGTTTCTTACCAAATCCATTCATACGGTGATGATTGGTGGTTTTAAAACTGGCTTTTACGGGCAGCTTTTTGAGGCGCGCTTCAATATATTGCCAAAGCCCTAAAACTTCCTTGGCAGATTTCCCGTTCGCATTGGTTTCTATAACTGTTCTGCCATCAATCATGCTGGCTGCAAATTCTTGCCGATTGTGAAGGATATCGGGAGCCACTGTTCCGTGTTGTGATAGTGCAATTGCCGCTTCGCCGGTTAGCTTGGCGCGCATCGTTGCACCGTTGATGGCAAACAGCATGGGCTTCTGCGCTTCTTCGACGAGGTCAATCGTTGCACCAACCGCTCGCAAATCATGCGGACTGGGGCGCGTTGGGATGACGACCAGATCAGCTTTTGCAATCACAGTCTGATTGGCGCGAGTGATAGCTGGTGGTGTATCAATGAAAACAAGTTTAACACCTGCTTCCTTTAGAGCCTGCAGATCATCTGCCAGCGAAGAGAGGCTTGCTTTAGCAAAGAGTGGTGTCTCTGCCTCTCTCGCGTTCCACCAGTCGCTCAAGCTTCCTTGGGGGTCTGTGTCAATTAAAGCGACAGGGCCGAAACCTTCCTGTTCAGCCGCTACCGCCAGATGTCCCGTTAAGGTGGTTTTGCCTGATCCACCTTTCTGGGAGGTAATAGCAATCGTTCTCATGATGCTCTCCGGTGCCTGAAATATAGAATCAAGCATCCCGGAAAACCTTCAAAGATAGATTAATTTATGCGAGCAAATTTCTCGTAAATAGTGATTAATTAATGTAAAAATCAGTAAAAACTTCGGGAAAATTTACGAAAGTATTTTGTAAAATTTTCAAAAGTATGCATCTTGTTTTTGCGTACTGATGGGGACAGGTTTTTTACCGTGGATTATGTTGAAACATTTTCGAACCAATTGGCGTTTCGCTTAGCGGAAAGCCACCGATTGGTTAGCGAGCTATACACAAAATGCTTGAAACCACTTGGTTTGCGGCCGGTACAGGCCTATGCCCTTGGTATTTTAAAAGACCGTAAATTATGCACGCCTAGTGAAATAGCCAATGTGCTTGGTATTAGTCGTCCTTCGGTTTCTAATTTGCTGAACAGGATGGAACGCGACAAGCTAGTTAACCGTGTGCCGGATAAGTCGAATAAGAAGCAGATCTGGATTTTTGCAACACCTGAAGGGCTAGAACTTGTAGAAGAGGCCTATGCATTGATGGGTGACGTGGATAAGCAGCTTGAGGCACAACTTGAAATCAACCTTTCAGAATTGAAATCAAAACTGTTCCTACTTGGTGAATTCCAGGAATAAAAGGCCTCACTCAATAAAGAATGAGGCCATGTCGGCTCAGTTAAGCGAGATTAAAAGCTGAACCGAACAGAACCTAGAAATGTATTTTCCGATGTTCTGCGATACGAAGCGCCAAGCGATATTTTATCATTGAAATGATATCTAAGCCCTGCTTCACCCGCATATTCATCTGCTATACGGAAATCATTTCCTGCATCATTGGCTTTGATGCGACTATTTCCAGTCCACGAACCTGCAAGATTAAGTTCCAGACCAAATTCCGACATATAACGCAAACCAGCTTTTGCGGTGCCATGAATTTCTGTATTGGATGATGCTAAATTAACAACATTCAGTAAATCACCAGTAGGGCCAGTGTTGACCCCTGCTAGCTTGAGACTGAAATCGGTAACGGCAATACCTCCCTCTGCAAACAGGTGGAAGTTATCATCAAGCTCGTGGAAGATACCCAAGCCACCCATGTACTGACGGGGTTTTAGGCTGTAGAAGGCATTTGTAAATACATCACCTGTTTGGGTAGATGCTGCCAGTTCATATTTGTTTTGAGAGAAATCACCCCAAACATACATGTTGTCACCAAATTGGTAAGAGAGGCGACCGAAAAAACCATCAGTGTCTGCAGATATAAAATTAATTGCTGTATCACCATCTTGCACCGAACCACTTAAGCCATTTCTGGTGGTTAGATAGCCACCTTCGATGAAAGTATAGGAAAGCTTGGGCGCATCATCGGCATGTGCGGTAGGCATTAAGGATAATGCCCCAAAGATCAGGGTGGCAGTTGATAGACTGTTTAGTAAAGTTGCGTATTTCATAATATACCTCGCTTTAGTTACGGCATGTTATTGCCTGTTATTGGTTTCGAGGTGCATGTAGGGCGTGAGTATTGTTATTTTGAGCAGAAGCACGTCAACTGCTCAAACCTATAGGCTAACTGCTCAAAATAGCCGACGACAAAGGCTGGTTTCGTGATATTTTGCGGTTCATGAAAATAAAGCATATTATATTTCAGTTTGTATTCATTGCGCTTTTCTTTGGTGCGATGTTGATATCTTACGGCAGTGTTTCAATGCCTGGCGAGGAAGAATTCCCTTCAATTGTCCTTGGAGATTTTGAGGTTTCCCGAGAGGATAAAAGGGTGTTTTCAGCGGCTCCTTTTCAAAGTGGGAACTGGGTTACCCTTAGCGATTTTGACTATGATACTGACCAACCGGTTAATTGGCTGAGAGCAGAAATAGATGTGCCGGTAGGGATGCTTGAACAGCCGCGCCCGCTGGCGATAACAATTTATAGTACTGTTGCCTCAGTGATTTATATCAATGGTAAGCAGGTTGGTTCAAACGGTGTTCCATCGCAAACCAGTGCAGGTGAACAGCCGGGCAGAGTGCACCGTATTTTCCCGCTTCGTGTTGATGCCCTTCACGAAGGCAAAAATATAATCTCTGTTCGCTTTTCTGCACATGGTTTTGGTGAGAAATGGAGTTTTCTGAAGCCAGAATTGGAAGTTGTTGCGATTATAATGCCGCTTGAAGAAAAGGGGCATGTTGCCTTCGAGGACTATCTACCGTTCTTAATGATGACAGGTAGTATTTTTACCGCGGCAGTATTTTTCCTTATGGGAGCATTTATCCGGCGAAAGGTTGATGCTGAAATATGGCTTGCACCTATGTTTGCATTGGCATGGGTGGAGTTACTGCTTGGTATTCTTGCTACCCTATATTCATACCCGTATTCCTATCATATATTATGGCTCTATCTATGGTACGTTTGCCGTATTTATGCTGGGGTTTTTCTGTTTCGGTTTGTAGCAAACCGCCTAGATATTACGGTTGTAAGGCCTTGGGCATATACATGGATTCTTCCTGCCCTACTATTAATAACACCCGTTGTTTTTAATGATTTTTCCATAGAGTTTGGGCTGTTTCTAAGTACGGTGTTATATACTTTACTGGCTATTATAGCCGCTCTGTATGCTGCACGAAAAAAGCATCCGTACGGGAAATTGGTGTTGCTCGTTTTACTTCTGTTTTCCACAGGCTTTTTCTTCGAGCAAGATATCTATCTGAGCAATTATTATTATTACTATATGTCTGCGCTTTCGGTGGTGTTGTTTGTTTTGCAGGCCATTGCCTTTGAACATAAACGTCGTGAAGCTTTTGAAATTTCTCTGCTATCTGAAAGATTGGAGCTTGAGCTTTTAAAGAGCCACCTGCAGCCACATTTTATAATGAATACGCTATCAGCACTTGCTGAATGGATACGTGAAAATCCCGATGTTGGGGTGAAAATGATCCATGCTCTTGCGAGTGAATTTAGAATTCTCCGGGAAATAGCGGGAGAGCAATCTATTCCTTTGTTCAGGGAGATAGAGCTTTGTAATGTTCATCTTGAGCTGATGAGTTACCGAAAAGATGTGAAATTCAGGCTTGAGACCAGTGTACAGGATGGTGAAGCTCTAGTCCCACCTGCGATTTTTCATACACTTATTGAAAATGCCATGACCCATACGCGTTTTAAGAAGGATGTGGGACCTTTCAGATTAGAACAGCATCAGTTTGCAGAAGGCGGGCTTCAATATGAGCTGATTGCACCCTCTGGTGAGCCGTTGAAAAGGAAGGTCACGACAGGTGGGATAGGGCTTAGTTATGTGCGAGCACGTATGAAAGATGTTTGGGGTGAGAGCTATCTTTTTGATGATGGTATGAGCCACACAGGCAATTGGACAACCACGATTAAATTAGAAACCAAGAGACAATAGATGCGCATATTGATTGTGGAAGATGAACATATGGTGGCCAAGGCGCTTTCCAGAATGACACGTGAAATCATTGGGCCAGACCTTCGCCTTCTAGAGACGGTAGAATGTGTTTCAGATGCGGATGAATTTCTCACAGACCATGAAGTAGATGTTTTGATGTTGGACTTAAACTTGGGTGGGGAGAGCGGGTTTGATTTGCTCGCTGGTATGGTCGCGCGTAATTTTCAAACAATTATTGTTTCTGCTAACACAGATCAGGCGTTAACAGCGTTTGAGTATGGTGTGGTGGATTTTGTTGCAAAACCTTTTACCGAAGAGCGTTTGAAACAGGCTTTAGGAAAACTGGGTGGTGCTGGTCAGGGGAATAAGCATACAGGTGCAGGGAAAGCCCAATTCCTAGGTGTAAGACATGCCGGAAAAACTCAGCTCATTCAGGTGGCAGATATCGTGCGCCTTAAAGCAGATGACAAATACTGTGAGATTATATTGAAAAATGGCAGTAACTTTTTCCATGAGAAAAGTTTGGGACAACTGATGTTGCTGCTCCCAGATAATTTCCAACGGATTCACAAATCACACGGTGTGAATTTACTGGAGACGCAAGCCCTTAAGAGCTTCCCTGGCAGTAAGTATGAACTGCAATGCCTTAGTGGTGAACATGTACCTGTAGGGAGAAGCTATTTATCCGCACTTAGGGAGAGAGTTGATTGATATATAATACAACCCAAAGAAGTGAAATGGCGGATATTGAACCTATAGTATTAAACGCATTGCGTATCTTGTTTTTGTGATTATAAGTATAGTATTATTTTAAGATTGATATTTATTTTAGGGATTTAGTTTGAAGCGTGCTTTGATTACAGGAATTACTGGGCAGGACGGATCGTATCTTGCTGAGTTTCTTCTTGAAAAAGGTTATGAAGTTCACGGTATTATTCGCCGTGCTTCTAGTTTTAACACCAGCCGTATTGATCATCTGTATACAGATCCACATGAAAAAGATGCGCGTTTATTTCTTCACTATGGAGACCTTGCCGATAGCAGTGGTTTAAGGCGCATTCTAGGCAAAGCAAAACCCGATGAAGTATATAACCTGGGAGCTCAATCCCACGTTCGCGTTAGTTTTGATCAGCCAGAATATACAGGTGATGTCGTTGGTACGGGTACACTTAGACTTTTGGATGCTGTGCGAGATTATATAGACGAATCCGGCAAGGAAGTGCGTGTTTATCAAGCTGGTAGTTCCGAAATGTTTGGGGCTGCTAACCCTCCACAGTCTGAGGCAACAGAATTTTACCCTCGTAGCCCATACGCTGTAGGTAAAGTGGCGGGATATTGGTACTGCGTTAATTACCGTGAAGCTTATGATATGTTCGTCGCAAATGGTATTTTGTTTAACCACGAAAGCCCACGCCGTGGTGAAACATTTGTAACACGAAAAATTACACGTGCTTTAGGCCGTATTAAGTTGGGGTTGCAAGATAAGCTGTTCCTTGGGAATTTGGACGCAAAACGCGATTGGGGTTTTGCTGGTGACTATGTAGAAGCAATGTGGCTTATGTTACAGCAAGATAAGCCCGATGATTATGTTGTTGCCACAGGTGAAGCATACAGTGTGCGTGAATTTCTGGAAGAAGCATTCTCGATAGTTGGCCTGGACTGGGAAAAATATGTAGAATTTGACCCGCGGTATTTACGTCCAACGGAAGTTGACTTTCTTTTAGGCGATCCTGCGAAGGCTGAAAAAATGCTGAATTGGAAGCCTAAAACAAGTTTTAAACAGCTCGTCACAATGATGGTTGAGCATGATCTGGAGCTAGCTCAAAAAGAGAAGACTTTGGTAGATGCTGGGCATGATATTCCGCCAAGCATGAATGATTGATCTATTAAAATTGAGGCATGGTCATGATGGACCGAAATGCAAAAGTTTTCGTCGCCGGCCATAGGGGGTTGGTGGGGTCAGCTCTGGTACGGCGTTTAAAGGAAAAGGGTTTTAACAACCTGCTTCTTAAGACGCGACCTGAACTAGATTTAACAAACCAGCAGGCAGTTGAAGCTTTTTTTGAAATTGAGCAGCCTGAGTATGTTTTCCTTGCCGCTGCGAAGGTGGGGGGCATATATGCTAACAGTGCTTACCCAGCTGACTTTTTATATGCTAACCTGTCGATACAAACCAACGTTATCAATTCGGCTTATCAAAATGGTACCAAGAAGTTAGTGTTTTTAGGATCAAGCTGTATATACCCTAAAATGGCATCCCAGCCTATTAAGGAAGAATACCTTCTTACTGGTGCGCTGGAGCCAACAAATGAAGCCTATGCTCTGGCCAAGATTTCCGGATTAAAGATGTGTGAGGCGTATCGTCGTCAATATGGTTTTAATGCTGTATCTGTGATGCCAACAAATTTATATGGCCCGGGAGATAACTATGATTTGGAAAATAGTCATGTGATCCCAGCCCTTATAAGAAAGGCTCATGAAGCTAAAGTGTCAGGTGCCTCGGAAATGGTTGTTTGGGGGACAGGGAAAGCTATGCGTGAGTTTCTGTATGTTGATGATATGGCAGATGCAACTATCCATGCCATGATGCATTATGAAGAAGATGGCACCATTAATGTGGGGACTGGTAAAGACCTTACAATTAGGGATCTTGTAGAAACTATTGTCGATGTTGTGGGCTTCAAAGGTGAGCTTCGTTGGGATACAGGAAAGCCTGACGGGACGCCTCGTAAAGTACTGGATGTTAGCCGTATGACAAAGCTGGGTTGGCAAGCTAAAACTAGTTTACGGGATGGGTTGGTAAAAACCTATGCCGCGTTCCAGAAAGCTGAAGTATAATTATTCGATAGTGATCATTGTTTGATGATGAAAATAAGATACGAGGATGCTTTTCTTTGAAAATTTCCGTTCTGACAGTGTGTTTTAATTCGGCGGAGACGATAGATTACGCATTGTCTTCATTTATGGAACAAGATTATCCTGATAAGGAGCTCCTCATCATTGATGGTGATTCTCAGGATGAAACTGTTTCGATTGCTCGTCGTTATGAAGCTGATAATGTACGTGTTATTTCTGAGCCTGACGAAGGTATGTATGACGCTTTGAATAAAGGGTTGAAGCTGTTTACTGGTGATGCAGTTGGAATCCTTAACTCTGATGACAGATATTCTGATAGCCGTGTATTGAGTAAGTTGTGAACATAGTTAGTCCTCAATAGAGGTATTTTAGTATACTCACATCCATGAAGAAGTTAAAAATATGAGCGTTTTAAATATTACTAAAAAAATACTTAACAATACAAAACTTTACTCTACAGGAGCTCGATTATATCACTATCTTAAACAGGTAATGATGCGGCTTTCATTGATAAATTCAGAAACTCTGTATTTGAAGCCTATGAAGCCAGTTGGGCATTACAAATCGCAGTATGGTCAGGATTTCTATCTAGAGAAACTGCAGCTGATATCTAGGGGAGGCTTTTTTGTCGAAGTAGGATGTAATCACCCGCAACAGAACTCCAATTCATATTTTTTGGAACATCAATATGGTTTCAGCGGCATATCAATAGATGCCATAGATTATTCAACCGAATATGAACAGCTAAGACCAAGGACGAAATTTCACCGTATCTTGATAGATATAATACCTGGAAAACGTGATTTCTATCAAGTGATTGATGAAGAAGGTTGGGAAAATCAAGTTAGCTCAGTCTATCAAGATACCCTGTTTAGGGGTAAAGGTTTTAAGGCAAAAAAAATAGAGATAGATGCAGTTCCGTTGAAAGATTTAATAGGTGATCGTAAGCATATTGACGTACTTCTTATAGATGTGGAGGGGTATGAGTTTAATGTCTTAGATTCGCTGGAGTGGAGTAAGGTAAAGCCTAGTGTTGTTGTTGTTGAAAATAATGGAGATTTTTACCCAAGGAGTAAAATGGAAGAGTATATGAAAGGTAAAGGCTATCTATTCGTTGCTAGGATTGGTGTGTGGGATGACATATATAAATTACAATAATGGGTTTTGGCTGTGCTTTAACACAGGCATTAATTCGTTACCCTTTTTACCTGTAGGGGCTAAAGCCGCTGAATATCAATAGAATTAAAGGTGATCAATTTGATGATCTTTTTTCAGTAGATTTACATATAACTATGAAATGCTTAAATTTTATACGGTAATCCTTATTGAATAATATTTTTAATAATGCCTGAAAAGTATATTGGAGTTTCTGAAAGGTTCTTTTAGGAGAAGTTACTAAGAAATATAGCCATTCAAATCCACTTTTGGATAGTTTCAATTTTTGACTAGGTTTGCTTGCTAGTTTAGATATTGCTGCTCCCAAGCAGTGATACTCTAAGTCTGGACGAATTTTATACAATTCTGTTGCAAAAAAATTTTGTTTAGGAGCACTAATACCAATTGCTACTTTAGTTTTTGGGGGAATGTTAAGTAAAGTAGACTTAATATCTTCAGAAACTTCCATGGTTAAAGCTAGAGGTAATTCATATTGTGAATCATCCGGGATATTTTCAATTTGTACGGCTGTGAAAAAAAACCATTCTTTCTTTGAAATTACGAGATCATTTATGTGGCTGACAACATGTGTGCCCGGTAGGTAAATAGTTGATCTATTATACATCATTGATAGGGCTTTTAGTGAAATACTATCAATCCAGAAATGATCTCTAGTTGGATCGTAGTTATTCCATATACTATGCCAGCATACTAAATTAATATAATGATTTATCATTTTGATTTAGATTCTTCTATTATATTGGCTGTTTTGGTTGTTAAGTACTCTTTCTCTATGGTTTTATAGTCCTGCCAGTTATCTATGCCTCGACTAGCGCGTTTATTGCGTAGTGATAAAAGGTAAGCTGTCGCTTTACTGCAATTCTTTCCTAAAATAACGGGGTATCCCATGGCAAAGTAGTCGAATGCCTTATTCGGTAACTGTGCATATTTGTTTGATGGAAAAATAAGTTTTTGTGAAGAAGACATTATTGATATTGCTTGTTTTCTGGGAATACTCCCTAAAAACTTTGACTTAGGGAAGCTTTCTTTCCATTTATTTAATAAGGGGCCGTCGCCAAGTATAATCCCTTTTTCTTTGTTCAGAGTTTTGGCAAATTCTTGGATGTCAAATTGAGGAGTTGCTCCGCCCGCATAACAAAAATCATAATCTTCGCCACCCTTTGAAAGACACTTAAAGTCTTCTCTTTGAAATCCAAGAGGTATTAATTTAACTTTTCTTGACTTATATGAGGTGTATCTTTTTAACCATTTTGAAAAATCAGGAGCTACTATTAGTATACGGTCTGCAAATTGGAGCGAAAATTTATAAATCAAATCACAATAACGGTTGAAAATTTTGTAAATTATTGATTTACTTTTGTATGATGATAGTGCGTCAGGCCATATATCTCGTATATCTACTATAAGGGATTGTTTTTTTAAAAATATTGTTGCTAATAGCACTTCTGGTGGTATTGAAGATACAACAACAGTATCCCAACGGAAGCGTATTGCCCAAGCCCATAATTTTATCGCAACTGTAAAATGACATAAAATTCTGGCGAAGCTAACATTTTGTAAATAACCTGGAACTCTAATGACTTTTAAATCAGATGTAGATGATAGTTTATCTACTGGAATATGCTTCTTGCGAGAATGGTCAAAGTTGCATGTAAATGTAACTACTGTATGACCTCGCTGAGAAAGTTCTTTGGCGAGGCGGGTATTTCTGTCACCACGCCCCGTGGCGTGATTTTCAAAAGGGGATATTATTAAAATCTTCATGAGAGAACCCTACTCGATAATCACGTTGATAGAGGGCGAATCGGAAACTTACTGCGCAATAGTATTCCAGCGGACATGCCAACTACCGCATAGTTATCTGATAACTCTCCAGAAAAAAGAGATCCTATTAAGATAACTATAAAACTTATTGCAATGAAATTGTTTGTAATAGATTGTTTCAAAGTTTTAAATGTCCCTAAAAGTAATATTAGTAACGTTAATATACCAGTTATGCCATAGAAAGCATAAAGCTCAATAGCTATATTATGGGGGTATTGATACCCTAGTTCCCATATCCCAGAGAAGTCATAATAATCAAAGCCTAAAAACGATATTTCTTTGTTTAATATTTCGTTCCATCCGTTGAGGCGGGTATTCGCCTCAATATTTAGTATTTTATACAAAATCCTATTATATACTGTTAGCGAGCTAGTCATTATAGCTAGTCGGTCTGCGTAAAAACTAACAGTTAATACGCATATGATGGAGAGGCATCCCAAAGCAATGGAAAATGATTTGGGCATTTTAGTAACCACAAAGAGACATACCGCCAGTATGATTGCAAAGGCACCTACTGAACCAGTTAGTATTGAACCAAAAGTCGCAAAACCAAGGAAGGTTACAGCTAGTATCTTTTTGGTATGGTTCGAATTTATTAGTAAACCTGCGGATAGAAATAATAGAAGGCCAAAAAAACGATACAACATATTTGGCCCAAATACTGAATATAAACGACCGTCAATGACGGTCCCAATTGCAATAAGAGCTATACAACCAGCAAACAACATCATGCTATTACCTATCGGCCAATTTAGTTCATCACTAAATGCGATTATCATTGCTATGAAAAAAGCTTTGATTGGCCATAAGTAGTAGTTTTGTATAGGAATATCTGACAATATTGTTTGTGTAATTAAAAGCATCATTAATATTGTAAATAAACAGAAAGGCAATAATGTATGCCTTTTTAGTGTCCCATCTTTAGGGATGCTAATAAAGAATAGAGGGACAAGTAAAAAAGAAACTAAGTCTATTCCCAGTATTTGAGCATTTCCAATAAAAGCTACCAATATTAACAATAAGCTTTTAGGGCTTATGGTATAAAGCCATCTCATATATAGACAACCCAGTATGCACTAGCGACGGTTATAATTGCAGCCAGCCTTGCGCTAATAATAACTATTATAAACTCGTGTATTTCATCCTGAGCTAAATCAGCAAGCTTGGCAAATCGGTGCTCAATATAAAATACATTGATGATAGTAAAAATCACATTAAATATAGTACTAGTATTAGCGAGTGTTAGTCTGTATTCGGGGTATATCGCGCAAATAATCCATGGAACTGTTAGACCCAATAAATTACATAATGTAGCCATAAATGAGCTGAAAAAAAGTATCTTCTTTTTTAAAAATAGTGCACCTATCATAATAATATACTTATTTGTATTTATTTCTTTATACACGTTCCTAAATAAATACAGATAAGGGAAAGTAACTATGCTCAAAGTTATGGCAGCCAGTAGAGATAGGGATTTGTATGAAGTCCCACTATCTATGCTATAGGAGATGATTACCACATATATAACGGTCCAGACTCTAGTTAAGACCATCACTTTCATCGCAGTATTATACCCAGTCGCAATTTTGTTTTTCAAAACAGCCTTATATTTGACAGTTGTTTGAAGTTGATCTCCTAAAATTGTAAGGGCTAATCCGCTGTAAGCTACCAATATAGCTATTTGGAGTATTATTGTTTCCATGGTCGTTTGATAATTTAATTACAATAAAAGATAAACTTACAATTTATGTAAGTGACTGAGAAATGACAGTAACACTCTATCATAACCAGTAAGTGTTTGAAATTAGATACTTTATAAATTGATTTCTCCAGTATCTTGGAAGAGGGTAGAAAAATAGCATAAAATTATGATGTTCTGATCAGTCATTAATAGCCGATAATTTAAAATTGACTATCTTTTATGATGTTTTTGTAGAATGCGTCTGTTATGAAAATGAAGCACCGATATCAATATGATTAGTTGTGCTGATGCTAGTAAATATACTTTACTGCCTATATGGATCGATACCCATCCCAATAATGCGATATTTAACCCGTAGAAAAGAAACAGGTACTGCTTAGGAATGTGTTGCATCAGTATGTGATGTAAATGGTCTCTATTAGATTGGAATGGACTTTCGCCTTTATACATGCGCTTTAAAACGACACGTAAGCAATCCACGGTAGGGATAGTTAACCACAAAAATATGGTGTCCGCATAGATTTTAACGTTGGCGTCAATATTATATGTCAACAGGGCAACGCTGCCTATCAGTAGGCCTAAGGCATAAGCGCCACCATCGCCCAGGAAAAACTCACCTTTCAAATTGTAAATAAGCATAATGCCGAGCGCGGATGCGAGAAATAGACATATGGCTTGGCGGTGAGGGTTGGTTGCTACCAGTGCCATTAGTATAAATAATACTAAGCTTATGGTGATAACACCTCCGTTAAAACCATCCATCATATTGAACGAAATAACGAGTGTCATAAGACATAAAATAGTAAAAGCTGATCCCCAAATCGGTCCTAGATTTGTAACTATACCGAAAGACCACTCTAATTTATCTAATCGTAATTCAGGAACCCAGTAAGTTAAGGTTAAGCAAATTACGAAGATCGTCCCTAACCGCAGTTTCCATCCCAGTTGTAAACGATCATCAATAAGGCCGAGAACAGCTATCATAATGGTACAAGTACCTATACCAATCATTCGTGTGCTGGCTTCGAAAAAGAAATGATTTAAAATCATACAAATGCATAAAGCCCCTACCATTAAAGCACCAACCAGAGGTGTAGAAACTAGATGACTTTTGTGGGCTTCCCGTTTTGGATCATCCATAATGCCCATAAGCTCACCGAAATAACGAGCATTAAGAGCGATGATTAAAACAGTTACAATGCCAAGATATGCAAAAAGTAAATTCATTTAATATTTCTATCGATTATCTTTTATTCGGACTAAGTATAGTAAATATCCCTAGATTAATATACTGAATTTGTCGTATTTTTTAATCTAAAGGTACAGAATGTATTAAAGTGTCTCTTTTAAGTGTTCTATTAACAATAATAAGCCCAATTGTTAGGATTGCCGTAAATGTATAGGCGGTGGCAGGCATTTGTAGCGGGAAATCTATCAAAGAATGCACGCCTATCTGGCCAATAACACACAAGATGGCCAATAGGTGTTTCCGGTATTTCTTTGTGTGTTTCAGGGTGTTGGTAAACTGTAGAATAAGCGCCAGCATGCCAGTTAAGAAAATGAGTGTACCGGGAATACCTATCGTAAAAGCAAGTTCCAGATAGTCATTATGGGCCCTATCAAAGTATGCGGGTAAATTGTGATCCCGCAACGGTTGGAATTTGTGTTCGAAAGAACCCGCGCCATGCCCTAAAATTGGTTTTTCTTTGATCCCGTCTATGATCATTTCATAGGCAACAAACCGGGTATCCAGAGTTGAATAATTATAAAGGCGTTGTTCCAGTTTTTCGCCGCTTATAGATCCGATAATTGAAAAAGCGGCAAAGGCAAGGAAAGCACCGAGTGCATATAATAACTTGTGCTCCCGGAAAGTAAGCCGTGTATTTAACAGGAAAAATACGGCAAGCATCAGCAAAGAAGAAAAGACACCAGCTCTAGAAGTGGTAAGCAATAGAGCTGTTAACAAAATCACTAATTTCAACCCTAAGAGCCATCCTTTGCTAAAGAAGAACTGGAGGCCGTCCAAGATAATATGCCTGTATAGCCTGTTTTCTTTTTTTAGGTTCGGGAATTTCACGCTGATTTCCAGGGCAGCGAGAATAAGCCCCATACCTAGATACGCTGCAAAGCTATTTCGATTTATAAAGGTGGATGTTAGAGACCCATAAGAAGTTGTTTTTTCATACCAAAGAACATGATCGTTTCCGGTGATATAAGCAATGAAGCCCCACAGGGCATAGAGTGATATTATATTTACTATATAGAATAATAGTTTTTCGGCTTTCAGCCTGTTGGATATAATGCCCGCTATTATAAAATGAAAACCCAGAATGCTAAGAACTTGGAGAGCGAAAAAGATTGCACGTTCTCCGTCAAGACCTGGTCCAAAAGTGATTATCTGATAGAAGCAAATACATAGAAATAGTGTGAGGCTAATCTGGGTTGGCACGGGCAGGATGTTATATTGCTTATGAGATACCTTTTTATACGAAAGTTGACCTACGGTCAGTATAACGCCGACAAAAACGTAAATAATCCACATCCATTGCCATACAGGCCTTGCGCTAGCGAAGAGTGCAGGTGACATTAAAAGTAGAAAGATAATTAGTTTTTGCACCTTTACGTTCCTTGAGCCGAATTTTTCGTTGCTATCTATAATTTCGATATAGGACTATAATTGGCTTTCTATTACAACATTCGCGATTGAGAAAGTCATAGAAGTAATATTCGTTTTCCCATTTATGCAGCTAAAGGTAAGTTTGCTTTATAGTTCATTCTCTCAGTCGGCCAATTAAGTGCTTTTAAGTTAATGCATATCCGGGTCTTGGTGTGCTTTGCGTTCCCTAAAGTCGTAGGTTCCATATCTCTGAAAGTAACAATCTCGTAGTTCGCTTTACTCGCATAGGGTTCTGGCATAGCGTAACTTCCATAGTTGATAAACTAGGGGGCTCACATGCTTAAAACTTCATATGCTGCGCTTGTTGCGGGCGCACTGTCGCTCACAGTGTCTGGATTGGTATCTGCACCAGCGGCAGCCGAAAATAATCCATTTAAAAATTTGTCACCACGATTGATTGGCCCTGCCTATCCGTCTGGCCGTATTTCTGATTTCGCTTTTGATCCAAAAAGAAGCAATCATTTCTATGTTGCTACCTCTTCTGGCGGTGTTTGGGAAACCGCAGATAATGGTATTTCCTGGAAACCAATTTTTGATAAATATGCGTCATACGCTACAAGCGATATCGAAATAGATCCGAACAACCCGAGTGTTTTGTGGCTGGGCACTGGTGAAAACAACGCTCAGCGTTCTGTAGCAAACGGTGATGGCGTTTATAAATCAGTAGATGGTGGTAAAAGCTGGAAAAATGTTGGCCTGAAGGATAGCGGTCATATTGGCCGTATCTGGATTAATTCTGAAAATAGCGATCATGTGCTTGTTTCTTCACAAGGACCGCTTTGGTCTTCTGGTGGTGATCGTGGTTTGTACCAAACCATGGATGGCGGTGCTACGTGGACCAGAATTCTGGATATTGATGAAAACACCGGCGTCAACGAATTTGTAGTCGATCCGAACAACCCAGATATTATTGTTGCCAGTAGTTATCAGCGCCGCCGGCATGTGTGGACACTTATCAATGGGGGGCCTGGTAGTGGTATCCACCGCACCACAGATGGCGGTAAAACCTGGAAAAAGGTTTCGAGCGGTTTACCCGGTGGAGAGCTGGGCCGTATCGGTATTGCAGGCTCCAAAAGCGAACCAAACCTTATTTACGCAATCATTGAAGCAGAAGATAAGGGCAAGGGCGTTTATGCTTCAACCGATTTCGGTGTAACATGGAAGAAGCGGTCATCACGCCAAACCAGCAGCCCTCAATATTATAACGAGCTTTTTGTTGATCCGTCTGATGCGGATACCGTTTATTCTGTGGATACTTTTACAAGTGTATCAAAGGATGGTGGCCGTACATGGAAACGCCTGAGTGCAAAAGCGCGCCACGTAGATGATCACGCAGTTTGGATTGATCCAAACAATAGCGATCATGTGTATATTGGTGGTGATGGCGGTATTTACGAAAGCTTTGATGCTGGCAGTAAATGGCGGCATATTCAAAACCTGCCGATCGTGCAGTTTTACCGCATAACGCCAGACAATGATGTGCCTTTCTACAATGTATGCGGTGGCACACAAGATAATAACTCGCTCTGTGGGCCATCCAGAACCAATGTGGTGCACGGTATTGTAAATAGCGATTGGAACATCATTCTGGGAGGCGATGGCTATAAAGCGGTCTCTGATCCAACCAATCCAGACATCGTTTATACTCAGTACCAGTATGGCGGTCTTGCACGCTATGACAAACGCACAGCCGAGCGTGTGTATATCGCGCCACAACCGGAAAGTGGCGAGAATAAATTCAAGTGGAACTGGAATACACCAATCGTTCTGAGCCCGCATAAATCAACGCGGCTTTATTATGCAGCTGAAAAGGTTTTTGTATCTGAAGACCGTGGTGACAATTGGCGTGTTATCAGCCCCGATTTAACCAGACAGTTAGACAGAAATAGCCTTGAGGTTATGGGCAGAGTATGGAGTGTGGATTCTGTTGCCAAAAACGATTCCACATCGAAATACGGCAGTATCATCGGCTTAAGTGAAAGCTCGCTGAAGGAAGGCCTTATTTATGTAGGTACTGACGATGGCTTGATTCAGGTTACAGAAGACGGCGGCCAAAACTGGCGCAAGGTTGAAAGCTTCAAGGGCGTGCCTGATATGTCGCTTGTTGAAGATATCATCGCCTCTGTTCACAGTGAAAATACGGCGTATGCGGTGGTTGATAACCATAAGCGCGGTGACTTTAAACCTTATATCCTGAAGACAACGGATAAGGGTAAGAAATGGAAGCTAATCAGCGGGAACCTTCCAGAACGCGGTACTGTTCACACGATCGCGGAAGATCATGAAAACCCAGACCTTCTATTCGCTGGTACTGAATATGGTTTGTTCTTTACACAAGATGGCGGAGATAACTGGCATCAGGTGAAAGCGGGTTTCCCAACCATTGCGGTTAGAGATCTTGAAATCCAGCGTAGAGAAAATGATCTGGTAATCGCAACATTTGGTCGTGGTATTTATGTGCTTGATGATTATTCACCGCTTCGCAACAAAATCGCAGATGTTGAAAGTGCAGACGCTACATTATTCCCGGTTAAGGATGCATGGCAATATGTTGAAGGGGATAAGTGGGGGACATCAACAACAGGTTTCTTGGGTGATCAGTTCTGGCGTGCAGAAAACCCACCATATGGTGCTGTTATCAGATATCACCTGAAGGATAGCCTTAAAACTGATAAAGCCCGCCGTAAAGCCGCAGAAGCGAAGCTTTTGAAAGAAGGTAAAGATACACCGTATCCTGATTTTGAAACCCTTCGTGCGGAAGATAACGAAGAAAAGCCAGCGGTTATTCTTACCATTAAAGATGATGCGGGTAATGTTGTGCGCCGACTTGCTGGTAAAACAGGAAAAGGCCTGCAGCAGGTTGCCTGGAATTTACGCTATGACGCACCGGATGCGGTCGCACTTAATTCATCTCGTGAACTTAGCGGGCCAATGGTGTTGCCGGGCACTTATAGCGTGGAAATGCATACTCGCGTTAAAGGCCAGCTCTCCAAGATTGGAGAAACGCGTTCCTTTAACGTGAAACCACTGGGCTTAAGCGATGAAGCAACAACGGATCGTCCGGCGCTACTTGCCTTCCAGCAGAAAACAGCAAAACTGCGTAGTGCTGTTATCGCGGCGAATATGACAAGCCGGGAAATGGCTAACCGTATTAAGTTTTTGGATGCCGCTTTCCTAAGAACACCAAATGCGCCTGATGCGTACAAGCAGCGTCTCGCGTCACTGAAAGATAGGCTGACAAAGCTGAACTATGCGCTGCTCGGTGATCGTACTATTTCCAGCCGGAATGAATCGGTGCCGATGTCAATCAATGAACGGGTTAACTCAATTGTCTTTGGTTCATGGAGAAGTCAAGCTCCTGCAACTGGTTTGCACCAAAAGGCGTATGATATTGCGTCAGAGGAATTCAAAATCGCGCTGGCTGAGCTAAAAGCTTTGTCCGCTGATTTGACTGCAATCGAGAAAGATATGAGTGCTGCAGGGGCTCCTGCCACTCCAGGCCGTCTACCTGAATGGCAGCCAGAATAAACCCTTAAACATTGGAACGGTACCTGAAAATAAGGTGCCGTTCCTATTCTATCTACCTCGCCTGCTCCCATCACGATGCCGTGCAATACGGCTCCCTGCCGTAGTTCTGAAACCAGCTTTGTGCTAATCAGCATGCAGGGTTTCTCGTCAATAATCTAAACTTGGGAGGTGGAAATGTGTGACGATCTAACGGAAGAAGACAATATTGCCTTTGAAAAAAAAGGTGGTGCTGTTAACCGCCGCGACTTTAGCAAACTAAGTATCGCTGCAATCACAGCTATGATGGCACCTTCTGCAGGTGTGTTTGCTGATGATACTATTCTGGAAAGTGATGTCACTGTAGATATGGCTTCAGGCCAATCTGATTGTTATTTCGTGCGACCATCTACTGGCAAACATCCTGGTATTCTATTATGGCCAGATATTAAAGGCCTGCGCCCGGCATTTAAGGCAATGGGACGGCGCCTTGCAAAACAAGGGTATTCTGTTCTTGTTGTAAACCCGTTTTACCGTGATGCAAAAGCACCTGTTGTTGGCCCGGATGCTAGTTTCCGTGATCCTGATACACGTAAATTCCTTATCGGTATGGCACGCAAGCTAACCCAAGATGCCAGCATGTCGGACGCTAGGGATTACATTAAATTCATTGATGCGCAAGAGAGTGTCGATACCTCTAAAAAGATTGGTACGATGGGATACTGTATGGGTGGCCCGCTTATTATGCGAACGGCTGGTGCAGTGCCGTCACGTGTAGGAGCTGCAGCCTCATTCCATGGGGGCGGCTTAGTGCGTGATAGTGAAGACAGCCCTCATCTTCTTATTCCAAACTCACCAGCCCATGTTCTTCATGCTATTGCTGAGAATGATGATGAGCGCTTCCCGGATGCAAAAAATGTTCTGCGGGCTGCTTATGAAAAAGCAGGTATTCCGGCTGAGATAGAGGTTTACAAAGGCACATTGCACGGCTGGTGCCCGCCTGACAGCCCTGTTTACAATAAAGAGCAAGCTGAAAAAGCATGGTCCAGATTGCTGGCGCTTTTTGAAACAGCTCTAGTATAGCGCTAAGATAGTTATATAGCGTACGGTCTAACCTTCTAGAGAAGGTTAGACTAAAGTCACAACCATGATCAAAAGCTTGATCTTCTTCATATATTGAACCTGGCACTCTTATTGGTATTGGCTTGGGGTAATGCCTGTGGCCTTTTTAAAAGCGTACGCCATATGGCTTTGATGGCTAAATCCTGTTGCAGCGCTAATCTCAGAAAGCGATAGCGGTCCGGCTAGATGTTCTTTTACTTTCTCTAGGCGAGCAAGCATCACGAATTCAGCAGGCGACACGCCGAAACTTACTTTAAACATTCGTGCAAAATGAAAAGGACTTAGGTTAACAATCTCAGCCATATCAGCGAGGGTTAGCTTTTCGTGCAGGCAGTCATATATAGCGGTTTTTATCCGTCTCATATTGAATGGAGAAAGCCCGCCGCTAATCGTTTGGTCTTTTATGTGGAAACCATTGTAGTGGGTCAGAATATGATGAAGGATCGCGTATAATAATTGTTCTGTAGCAAGGGAGAATGCCTGTTCCTTGTGTTCGCAGATGTTTAGATACTCGGTAAATAAACCGCTGAGTTTTGGATCTTGCTTATAGGTTAAATCGCGTAAATCAATAAAGCGAACATCATCATCAAAATTTAAGGCAGCATACTGCTTCAGTGCTTTGTCAGTAAAATACAAATGGGCAAATTCAATGAGGCCATTAATATGCCAGTCAGATGCTTGTCCTTGTGGCATTTGACAAAGGGAGTTCGGGCCGCCTTTTCTACCCACCTGATCAGACCTGTAGCTGGTCTCGCCGCCTTTAATATACATGCTTAGGGTATGTTTGTCGGGGCTATGGTAGTTCACTTGGGCCTGAGAGATTTTCCAGCGCTTGATCTCAACCCCAGGCAGAAACTCCGATTGAGTTAATAGTGAGGCGTTAAATGCATGCAGGTCTGCCACGTCTTCATCTCCAAGGAAATACCCTGATGAAAAGGGTTCGGTTATAAACCGCAAGATTATGATATAGGGGCGTTTTTTCAAATTATAAGATGCTAAAGCTACCTTTTACGGATGAAGCGTTCGGCTGATTGTCACGATTAAGCCGAGATCGTTTCACGGATATTGGGTGGTTTTTATTTGGTTTGAAAAAGCAAGTACAAGAGAAGTGGTATGCCCGAACACAGTATTAACACTCAACCCAAGGAAAACATTTTACTCTACGGTATAGCGTTAGGGATATTTGCCATATTGTTGGCGCTACGAGAAAATACCAGTTATTCGCATATTTATGATGTGTTACCTGTTATGGGGCGTACCCTTCCATATATTGTGCTAACTTCTTTGCTGGTAATTGCTTTTAAGATGAACGGCCATCATGTGCGCAATATCGGCTTGCGTCTGCCTGATTGGAATGTTTCAAAAAGTAAAATGGTTATGTTGATCATCGGGGCGGCACTGCTAATTTTAATAGCGCGTTTTGTTACTGCTATTCCCGTATCTTTATTAATGAATCATATGGATATTCCAGCGTCGAGGCTAGGGCAAACAGGCCAGCTGTCAGGTAACTTACCGCTATTGTTGATGATACTACCAGTGATGTGGATGGCTGTGGTTAGTGAAGAACTGCTAATCCGGGGTTTCCTGATGAATACACTTGCTCGTGTGTTTGGTGATACCAGAAAAGGCTGGATTTATGCGATTATTGGCTCTGCAATCATATTTGGTATTGGGCATTTCCCTCAAGGTATAAGAGGGGTGATTGGTGCTGGCGTTGGTGGGCTTGTTTATGGAACTGCCTACTATCTGGTAGGGCGTAGTCTTGTCCCTGGTATTATTGCGCATGCTGGTGTGAACACGGTTGGTTTTATTGCTGCATATTCTGAAGTGTAGTAGCAATAATGGCCTGTATCTTCTTGTATCAATTTCGCCAGCATATCTTTCATAAAACAAAGTGAATAATAGTTCCCCTAAGGTTATGTATAGCAATCTTGCCATCTAATAATTTGAAAAGAATGAAAAAAGTTGCCTTAACGAGAGAAAAGGCGATAGCCTCAAACTAAAGATTACCAGCAGTAAGTAATGAGATCATTAAATCTCAATTAGGGGGCTTATGCTAAAACTTGATAATGTTTCAAAGCGTTATAAAAAACGCTTAATTCTCAATGATGTCAGTTGTGAGTTTAATTCTGGTTTAAACCTATTGGTTGGCCCTAGCGGCGCAGGAAAATCTACACTTCTTCGTATGTGTGCGACTGTGGAAAAACCAACCTCGGGTCAGTTGTGGTGGCATGATAAACCTTACGCCAAGGTTAAACGAAAACTGAGATCTGAATTAGGCTATGCGCCTCAGATTGTTGACCTTCCCACTGATGTGACCGGGCGAGAGTTTTTAGAGCACATCGCTGCATTAAAATCAGTAGGTAAAGATGCGAACGCTCAAATAACTGAACTTTTGGAACAGTTGGGTCTGAGCCATGATGCTGACCAGCGCATCATTGGCTGGTCTGGTGGTATGCGCAGACGGTTAATATTGGCTCAGGCATTTTTAGGGGAGCCGAAATTATTGGCGCTGGACGAACCAACTGCGGAATTGGATACTGATACAGCAACAAGAGTTGCGGAATTGATAGCCCACGCCGCCCAATCAGCTACGATATTGCTGACTACCCATTTAGTAGATCATTTTGATTCTATAGGCGCCAATATTGTACGAGTTACAGATGGCGGGGTGCATGCAGCATGAGTGCTTTAAGCGTCCTTCAATCTAGCACCCAGTTGGAACTGAAACGCTATATACGCAGTTCCGCTTTATTGTTGGCGGCACTCGCGACACCCATAGCAGCGCATTATATGGTGCCAGACAAAGAGGCATCCTACGCGGTTTTAACAATTAATCAGCAAGTGCCCGTTTTAACAGCAGCAATTTTAGGGCTTGATCTCGGTGTAATCGCAGCAACCTTGTTGACACCGCTTGCTTATATCTTTTTGAGGGCTGGGCCTACGCGGCACCGGCCATGGCAGATAACAGATACAGCAGCGCATTCACGTGTTGCTTGGGCTTTTGGCCGCTGGGCTGCTGATACATGCGCATTATGGATGTTACTGGTCGGGCTTACTATTGCTGGCTTGATCCTTGGTATCTTTAGATTAGAAGGCCAGATGAATATTGTTGAAACAACAATTGCTCTCTGGTTGCCGGCTGCGCCCGCACTTGCTTTGATTGCTGCAATTCGACTGTTTTTAGATGCACGCAACCTTACCCGTCGGTGGTTTGGTGATGTGGTCTTTTTCATCCTTTGGATAGCTTTGTTGATCGTGAGTATCATTGGAACTGTTGATCCTGAGACCAATTACATGACCAATAATCCAATGACAGACGCCTTTGGTTTTACTTCACCTATCATTGGTGCGGTAGATTATCCGGTAGATGGCGTAACCATTGGTGGTGCACCTAATAGCGGTGAAACAGTTATGGTGGATGCTTATCGCGGTGTTACTGACGCGGGTTATATGATGGCGCGTTTGTCTTGGCTTGGTATTTCAGCACTGGTTGTTGTTGTTGCAGGACTGATTTGGGCGCCGATGAAGGCTCGTTCGATTCAGGTAAAGGGCAATCCAGCCGCACCACTATCAACATATAAAACGTCCATAAAAGATGTGCCGTTTAAGGCACCTAAAGTCGTTTCCGCCCGAGTGTCTCATTATGTCGCCGGTGTTATTAGTGAAGTTAAATTGCTGTTTAGAAGCCGTTTATCTCTACTAATTTTGTTGGCGGTTGCAATTGCCGGAGCATTTTTACCTTTTAGAACGGTTGCGGGCCCTGCAATTTTCTTGGTGCTTATATTTCCAATCTCGCAGGCAAGCGCTCGGTGGCAAAACAACACTGTAAGCACTTTGCTTAATACATTTGGGCCAGGGCGTTTTGAGCGAGCGGTTATTTTGTTTTTGAGTTCAATGTTTGTGGCAATCGTGACGCTTACGCCTGCAATGATTGTTGCCGTTTTCAGCGGTAATTCAAACAGCTTAATTGATGCAGGGCTGATTGCTGTATCTGTGCCCTTGGTTTTAGTTGCCCTTGGGGCCTTAACCCGTAGCGCTGTGGCAGGTCGGTTGATTATGTTGATGGCTTGGTATGTTTATCTGTCATCTGCGACTTAAGCTTTATGTAAGCTAATTGAAATGGGCTTTCAGCTAAGGCTAGGCTATGTCGGATGAAGCTAAAGTATTGGTGGAGCCGAGGGGGCTCGAACCCCTGACCTCTACACTGCCAGTGTAGCGCTCTCCCAGCTGAGCTACGGCCCCATCTGATCGTCTGGTGCGAAATATATAGGTAACTGCTTGAAGCTAGGCAAGAAAAAAGCGGGCTAATTGGCCCGCTTTTTCATTTCGTAGAATTTGCTCGAAGCTAAACTCTTACTGGTCATCCTCAGTGAGAGATGTATCAACCATGCTTGAAACTTCAGCATCATCGTCATCATCAAGGCTTACAGCATCAATATCGTCGTCACCGCTAACTTCTAGATCATCATCTTCTAGATCCAGATCTTCGTTTTCGGAGCTTTCTTTCTCAGCTTTTTCTTCAACAATGATCGGCTGTTTAGTCTTCAGAATTGGCTCAGGTTTGAAATCTGTACCACATTCAATACATACAACTGGGTCGTCTTTTTGTAGGTCATAAAAGCGCTCGCCACACTTTGGGCATGTGCGTTTTGTACCCCATTCTGGTTTTGCCACGTGCTTCTCCTTGAAATTTGACGCGCTTTAGAGCTATGAATTTGGCGCATCCCTTGCCATGATCGGCAGCGACTGTCAAAGCAATAGTCGTTCACTTGTTTTATTAATACGGAAATTTCACTGTGCCAAGCCTTGTTTCTCAGTCTAAATCAGCACTTAAGGGCCAAATAAAGGTTCCAGGTGATAAATCGGTGTCTCACCGCTCACTTATGCTTTCAGCTCTTGCCGTTGGGGAAAGCCGAATCAGCGGTCTCCTTGAAGGAGAAGATGTGCTGGCAACCGCTGATGCTATGCGGGCCATGGGTGCAAAAATTGAAAAGGTCGAATGTGGTGATTGGGTAGTAAACGGCGTTGGTGTTGGTGGCCTTCTGCAGCCGGATGATATCATTGACATGGGAAATAGCGGTACGAGTTGCCGCCTGTTGATGGGTTTGATGGCGAGCCATGATATTACTGTAACGGTTACAGGGGATGCTTCTCTGCGTGGCAGGCCGATGAAGCGGGTCATCACGCCGCTTAGTAAAGTTGGTGCGGAATTCACAGCACGAGATGAAATTTATCTGCCGATTACAATCAAAGGCACGGATACGCCGATACCTATTGATTACACAACGCCAATGGCCAGCGCGCAGGTGAAATCAGCAGTGATGCTGGCAGGGTTGAATACCCCAGGTATTACGACGGTTCGCGAAAAAATCTCTACCCGAGATCACACTGAACGCATGCTAACAGCAATGGGCGCTAAGGTGACGACAACTGAGGAGAATGGCTATTATGTTATCCGCCTTGAAGGTCAGCCTGAATTGACGCCTATTAGCCTTGAAGTGCCGGGCGATATTTCTTCAAGTGCGTTTCTTCTGGTGGCCGCAAGTATTATTCCGGGGTCAGATATTCTGATCGAAAATGTTGGTCTTAATCCGCTCCGTACAGGTGTGGTGGATGCGCTGAAAGCGATGGGTGCGGATATTACCGTGGAAAACCCGCGTGAACTTGGTGGTGAGCCTGTGGGTGATCTACGTGTGCGCTATGCTCAGCTTAAAGCGGTTACTGAATTACCTGTTGATCCAAGTACAATGATTGATGAATTCCCAGTGGTCTTCTGTGCCGCAGCGGTGGCAGAGGGTACCAGTCGTTTTATGGGGCTTGAAGAGTTGCGCGTTAAAGAGAGTGACCGTCTCTCAGCGATGGCGGAAGGTCTTAAAGCCAATGGTGTTGAGCTGAAAGAGTTTGATGATGGTATCGAAATCATTGGTAATGCAGGCAAAGTGCCGGGCGGTGCGCAGGTGAAAACCTTCCTTGATCACCGCATTGCCATGAGTTTTGCCATTCTTGGGCAGATGGCAGAAGCGCCAATTACTGTTGATGATGCTGCTCCGATCCAAACCAGTTTTCCAACTTTTGTTGAGTTGTTGACGGGCCTTGGTGCGGGTATGACGGTGTAGCTTGTAATCACCGGTGGGGGCAATTTGAGGTATGAAATATCTGGTTTTTCTGGCTTTAGGCTTGCTGGTGTATATGCAGGCCAAGGCGACTGGTAATCTGGATGGTGTATGGAAAACCGAAGGGTACGGTTTTCTGTTTCATATTGAAGGGAGCCAAGTTTCCATTTTCGGAACAAGCGGTGTGAGCTGTTTACCGAGTGTGCTTTCTCCCGGTTCTGTGACCTACCAATCTGGTGATGAATATGTCGCTAGTTTCCCTGTAGCTGTGTCTGGTTTCATTGAAGCAGATATGCGCGTAACTGCACCAGATAATGGTATTCGCTATTTCAGCCGTTCGGATACAGGGTCAAAAATGAAGGCGGAATGCTTAAGTGAATTACCAACGTTATGTGTTCAACCCGTCGATCGTTCAGTTGAGGCTACAACGATAGCCTTTCTTAGTATTTTCGAACAAAACTACCCATTCTTCGAAGAGAAAAAGATCAGTTGGGATAAAGAAGCCATACTCAAGGGCGCGTCTGCTGTTCAATCCTCCGCTGAATTGCATGATCTCTTTGTAAACGAACTTCTAAAATTTCGGGACCCACATACAGTACTCGTAGCCCCTGATGTGGAGCGCTATTTCTTCGGGGCCGAGCATGTTGAACGTGTACCAGCCTATAATGGTTTCGAGCAGGTTAGTAGCGTTATTGAAGATCACTATCTTACGGGCGGTGTAAGCTCATACTGTAATAACCAGTTTCAGTTCGCAGATATCAAAAGCGGTATTTTATATCTCCGATTAGCTTCTTTTACACCGTGTGAAGAATACGAAGCGGCTCTGGATGAACTTTTTAAGAAGCTTCAAGCAAGCGATAAGTTGATTATTGATTTGCGCTCAAATGTTGGGGGAAGTGACCAAGTGGCGCTGCAGCTGTTATCGCGCCTGACAAAAGACGATTATGTCGCATACTTGAAGCAGGCGGCGGTAGATTTTGCAGCAACTGGAGAGTGGACTGCACCCGAATCTATCGTGGTGAAAGCGTTTGGCGAGAATTCCTATGACGGTGATATTGTTGTGCTAACAGATGCGGGCACTATGAGTGCCGCAGAAACGTTCCTGATGGGCCTTAAAGGGCGAACACCTAAAGTCACACAGGTTGGGGAAGCAACGGTTGGAGCTTTCTCAGATATCCTGCCGCGGATTTTGCCGAACGGATTTTTGCTTGGGCTTCCAAATGAACGCTATGTTGATGGAAGCGGCAAGAGCTTTGACATGACAGGCCTTAAGCCCGATATCGCTGTTGCCCTTAATCTTGAGAAGCTGCTTGCGGGGCAAGATAATCAGTTGGATACGGTGCTTGAGATATTGAATTAATAACAAGGGCGTATTCGGTACGCCCTTGTTATTAAGTATTCTTCATTGTTCAGGGAACTGGGCGAAAGTTACCAGATGGCCACCTGGCTCTCGGTATGTAATTTCGCGGGCACCATAAAAGGTGGTGCGTTCTGCCATCACTTTGTCATATCCCTTCAGTTTTTCGGCGACAGCATCTAAATCATTTACCGTTACATAGAGAAGAACCGGGCTACCTGCGGTGGCTAGGGAGGCATCATCTTCTTTCAGGCTGTCATAGGTTTGGTACATCACCTGCTGGTTGCCGTTCACAAGAATGGCAAAGCCCATCGCACCTCCCTCTGGTACGCGTACTGTTACTTCGAAACCAATCTTTGCAAAAAATTCTGCAGATGGTTCTATGCTATCAACAGGCAAATTAGGTGTGAGTTGTTGGATCATGATCTGTGCCCCCAAAATAAGTGCTTTTAACATAACATCTCTCTTTAAGTATGTTCTTGATTTGTTCCTTATCACGAGATGTGTTATTTGTAAAAATATATTCTTCTCTGGCGCCAGTAGGCTGTATTTTCTATAAGCGCCGCAGATATCGATAAAAGGTGATTCGCGTTGATTATTGCAATTGATGGCCCAGCGGCAGCTGGAAAGGGAACGCTTGCCAAGCGTCTGGCAAAAGAGTTGGGTTATGCATATCTGGATACTGGCGCACTGTACCGTGCGGTGGGGCTTGCTGTCTTGAAGGCGGGCGTGGACCCGAAGGATAATGCCTTCGCGGAGGCTGCTTCAGCAGATCTGGATCTATCCCTCCTTGAAGCACCAGAACTACGCCATGAAGCAACGGGCACTGCGGCGTCTCATGTTGCTGCTATGCCAGTAGTTAGGTCTAACCTTCTGAATTTTCAGCGTAATTATGCATCTAATCCTCCAGGTGGTGTTGAAGGTGCTGTACTAGACGGCAGAGATATCGGTACTGTGGTGTGCCCTGATGCGGACTTGAAACTGTTTGTTACAGCCAGTGCAGAAGAACGAGCACGCCGCAGAACTGCAGAGCAGGAAAGTCGCGGCGAGATGGCTGATTTTGAAGCTATTCTTGCTGATGTTAAAGCCAGAGACGAGCGCGATATGAACCGTGCGGAAGCGCCTTTGAAGCCCGCTGAAGATGCCCTCTTGCTAGATACAACATTATTAGATATAGACGCCGTGTTTCAAAGAGCTGTTGCGGTCGTACGCGAACGACAATAGTTCCAATAACCGAAGACGCATTACATGCGGTCCCCATGCTTTACGCGTGAGGGATATTTTGTGTTGCTGTTAGAGGCTTCCGGGCAGGAGAAAATGAAAGGGTTGTCCTTTCGTTATATATCCCGGGAGAAGACCGCCGGAACCAACCGGCTGGCACGAAAACAAAACTATACTGAAAGGAAGACTTAAATGTCTGACGTGGCAACAATGCCTAGCCTCTCTGATTTTGAGGCCCTACTGAATGAATCTATGCCAGCTGAAACTGGCTTTGAAGGCCAGGTTGTAACTGGTACAGTTGTTTCTGTTGAAAACGACTTCGCGATCGTTGATATCGGACTTAAAGCCGAAGGTCGCGTTCCTCTTAAAGAATTCGCAATGCCAGGCCAGCAAGCTGAAATCGCTGTTGGAGACAATGTTGAAGTATTCGTTGATCGCGTTGAGAACGCACTTGGCGAAGCTATCCTGTCTCGCGATAAAGCGCGCCGTGAAGAAGCTTGGACTGAGCTTGAAAAAGCATTTGAAGGCGACGCTCGTGTTAACGGTGTTATCTTCGGCCGCGTTAAAGGCGGTTTCACTGTAGACCTGAACGGCGCTGTTGCGTTCCTTCCTGGTTCACAAGTGGACATTCGCCCAATCCGCGACGTAACACCGCTTATGAACATTGAGCAGCCGTTCCAGATCCTGAAAATGGATCGTCGTCGTGGTAACATCGTTGTATCTCGCCGTGCTATCCTTGAAGAAGATCGTCAAGGCCAGCGTGCAGAGCTTCTTGGTAAGCTTAAAGAAGGTGATGCAATCGACGGTGTTGTTAAGAACATCACTGATTACGGTGCGTTCGTTGATCTTGGCGGTATCGATGGTCTTCTCCACGTTACTGACATGTCATGGCGCCGTGTTAACCACCCATCTGAAGTTCTTACAATTGGTGAGACTATCAAGGTTCAAGTGGTTCGCATTAACCCTGAGACACAGCGCATCAGCCTTGGCATGAAGCAGCTTGCTGAAGATCCTTGGGAAGGCATCGAAGCGAAATACGTTGTTGGCGCTAAGTTCAACGGTGTTGTTACAAACATCACTGACTACGGTGCATTCGTTGAGCTAGAGTCTGGCGTTGAAGGCCTGGTACACGTTTCTGAAATGAGCTGGGTTAAGAAGAACATCCACCCAGGTAAGATCGTTTCTACAAGCCAAGAAGTTGAAGTTATGGTTCTTGAAGTTGATGCTTCTAAGCGCCGTATTTCTCTTGGTCTTAAGCAGTGTGGCGACAACCCATGGGAAGCATTCGCTGATAAGTACCCTGCAGGTACAGAAATCGAAGGCGAAGTTAAGAACATCACTGAGTTCGGTCTGTTCATCGGTCTTGAAGGCGATGTGGACGGCATGGTTCACCTATCTGATCTTGATTGGGATCGTTCTGGTGAAGAAGCTATCCAAGACTTCAAGAAAGGCGACACAGTTAAAGCCGTTGTTCTTGATGTAGACATGAAGAAAGAGCGTATCTCTCTTGGTATCAAACAGCTTTCTGGCGACCCATTCGCGGACGTTTCTTCTAAGAAGCGCGGTGAGCAGGTTTCTGTAGTTGTTACTAAGGTAACTGAGAACGGTCTTGAAGTTGAGCTTGGCGACACTGGCGTTTCTGCGTTCATCCGCCGCTCTGATCTTGCACGTGACCGTGATGACCAGCGCCCAGAGCGCTTCTCAGAAGGTGACAAGCTTGATGCAATGGTAACTGGCGTTGATAAGAGCAGCCGTAAAGTTAACCTTTCAATCAAAGCTCTTGAGATCTCTGAAGAAAAAGCTGCTGTTGAACAGTTTGGTTCATCAGACTCTGGTGCAAGCCTTGGTGATATCCTTGGTGCTGCGCTTGAGAAAGCAAAAGATAACTAAGCCATACGCTTATTATTCTTACGGGAAAGCCGCTGCCATTTTTGGTGGCGGCTTTTTTGTATTTGAACAAGGGTAGTTAGAAAAATCTCTTACTCTGATGAGTGAAATAGGCCTGATTTTGTGTGAAAAACGAATAAATTCAAAAAAAATGTAAGAATATGCCCATAAAAGCCTTTTCTTTGAACGACTTATCTTGACGGATGCGCGATCAAGTGGCACGCTACTTCCAACGGACCACGGGTGATAGTACCGAGTGAAGTAAGACAGCCCCCACGGGAGGATGCATATGATCAAGTCCGAATTGATTAACAAAATTGCAGAAGAGAACCCTCATCTTTTTCATCGGGATGTGGAACGAATTGTTTCGAAGATTTTTGATGAAATTACAGGTGCACTTTCTCGCGGTGACCGTGTTGAACTGCGCGGTTTCGGGGCTTTCTCGGTAAAAGAAAGACCAGCTCGTGTTGGGCGTAACCCACGTACGGGCGAGAAGGTGGATGTTTCCGCTAAAAGAGTTCCATACTTTAAAACTGGTAAACATCTACGCGAGCGCCTAAATAAATAGGCACGCGCTTTAACCACACTTGGAACTACATTATGGGCAAGTCCTTGTTACTCTTGATTCGCCGCCTTTTCTGGCTGCTTATGGGGCTTGCTCTGGTGTTTTTTGCGGTTAACAATCGTACGATGGTTCAAATTTCCTTTGAACCATTCTGGAGCGGCTTTTCTATGCCGCTTTACCTTCTCTTGTTCATTGGTATTTTTATTGGGCTTTTGGTTTCCGCTTTTGTAACCGGGTGGCTGCGCCTTGAGGGCTTCACAAAGCGCCGCAAAGCTGAACGCAGAGCTGGTTATCTTGAAGATCAAATGTCTGCCATGGCAGAGGATGCTTATGTAACGCAGGCTGCACGAGCGAGAGAAACAGCTCAAACTGGCGGTAGCGCGCTTGCCAAAACAGAGTAAAACAGGCTACATGCTGGCTTCAATCGTATCTCTTATTATAAGGCGACTGAACCATGAAACCTAGCGACCGCATTTACTGTGCTCTTGATACTGTTGAAACTCAAAAAGCTGTGGATTTAGCCAAAACACTGAATGGTGTTGTTGGCGGTATTAAGCTTGGTCTTGAGTTTTACTGCGCGAACGGTGCGGATGGTTTTAAAGCGGTTGCTGAAACGGGTATGCCGATTTTCCTCGATCTGAAATTCCATGACATTCCAAATACTGTTGCGGGAGCTATAAGAGCGGTCGCACCACTTGGCCCGAAAATCCTGACCATTCACACTCAAGGTGGACCTGAGATGATGCGCCGTGCGGCGGAAACTGCTGCGGAAGAGGCTGCAAAGCATGGTCATGCGAAGCCGTGGGTAACAGGTGTTACTATCCTTACCAGTTTGGATGATTCGGATATGAAGGCGATTGGTGTTGAGGATGTGGTTGCTGATCAGGTTGCCCGCTTAGCAGCTCTTGGTGCAGCAAATGGTCTTGACGGGATGGTATGTAGCCCTCGCGAAATAACATTGGCACGTGCTGCAACAAACCCTGATTTCAAGCTTGTTGTGCCTGGTATTCGCCCAGCAGGCAGTGCGGCTGGAGATCAGAAAAGGGTGATGACCCCCTTTGATGCCGTAGAAGCCGGAGCTGATGTTTTGGTGATTGGTCGCCCAATTACTCAGGCAGATGATCCGCGAGCTGCCGCAGAAGCTATTGCAAACAGCATTAATGGTTAATTTCGGCGTTTAGGACAAAGCTTTTCTGACCTGTGGCATGATTCTGCGGCTCACAGGAATGGTTTGCGCCTCTGTGAGTTTTAAAGTCCCCTGGCCGGAAGTTTCTCTTACAAGTTCAAGAATATGATGTGTGTTCACAAGGTAAGATCGGTGAACGCGCATAAAACTGCTGGGTAAAGTTTGTTCAAACCTTGAAAGCCTGGCGGTATGCAGCAGGGTCATGCCGCCTTTAAGGTGTATCTCTACATAATCTCCAGCTGCCTGACAGTAGATGATTTGCTTTGTGTTGATACGTTTGATTTTCCCGGCTTCCGAAATCTGGATTATGCTTGGGTTGTCATTTTCCTGCTTGCTTTCCAAGACCAGTTGTAGCTTGTCGGCGCGTTTTTGTTCCGAGAGCAAAAGTGCCCGTTTTTCTTCCAGTAAAGTGGCGTGATCCCAGAATAAAAAGATAAAGAGCAAGGCTACGGAATAATAATAATAGGTATCTAAAAATGCATTAGGTGCGGCGATAATAATGACCGCGAACAGGAAAAGCACCACTGTGTAGATTTTTGCGTGGGGCTTCTGTTTGTAAATACCGTGGCTCGTTAATAGAAAAGCTCCTATCGTTGGCCCAAGCATGGCAAAGGCCGCTTTATCATTAAAGGATGGTTCTATAAATGCAGGCAACTGCAGCATGAGAAGGCCAGCAAAAAAATAGGCGGATCGGATGTTGGGACAGAACTTTTGGAATATATAATAAAACAGGAAACTACCCGTCAGCCCTGAGAAAAGGGCTACGAGAATAAGCCTTATTTCCTGAAAGGGGTATTCATACTGAAAGAGTCCGCGGGTGATTTCGGCAAAAAGCTGTAACACAGTGAAAAGCGCACCAAGCGGCAAAGCTAGCCCCTCTAAAATATTCTCCTGCCGAATTCCCTGAAAACCAAAATAAAACATACCCACTAGCAAAATGCCCAAGGGTATAGCTGAGGATAGATAGTTCTTTAACGCAACATTTGGCGGATGGTTATAAGGGCCAATCGCAAGATAATGAATCGGCGATTTCAGAGCGATATAGCTATGATGGTTCGATAGGTGGATAACGAGGCTGTTTTTCCCTGCTCTGATTTGCTGGCGCGGTAAGGAGAAGACAGCATCCATTTTTCCAGGGATTTCATTCATTGCATTAGAGGCTGGCTTCCCATTGTGCCCTAGTAGAGATCCATTCCAATATAAACTGCTTGAAATGGTGCCTGAGATGAAAAGCCCCAGTGGTTCTGGTTGCTTTAATACCTCGTCCGCAACCGTGACAGTTGCTTTAACCCAAGCTGACTTCTTATGTGGTTTGATGTCATAGAAACTGGTTTTAGTGCAACGTGCATCCTCGAAATCTGGCATTGAAGCAGCGTCACTGTAACAGATGATTACATCTTTAATATGGGTGAATTTATCTTCGGCCAGTGAAGCTTGCGTTGCAATAATCCAGCAAAGAATTACCTGACCAAAGAATCTTATCAGAGATGTTTTTGTGTATGACATCCATGTACCGCTTATGGGAAAGACTATACCGTTTACCGAACTCAGGCAGAAACCTGCCGAAAAGTTATTAACCTGTTTATAGTTTTGACTATGCAGCGAGTAAATAACTATGGAAATACCAACAATTATCAAAAACAGTTTTATTGGTGCAGCTACTATTTTTGTGGCGAGTGCTATCGCATGCGCTGAAGATATGGTCGATATTCGTCTGAAGAAGGCAATCCAATACGACCAGCTCCTTGAAAAGCACCAACTCACTGGTCTGTCAGTTGCCGTCATTGATAACTATGAACTTGTTCATCTAATCGGTGCTGGAGAAAAAGACTACGGAACAGGCCAGTTGGTTGATCCTGATACCGCTTTTTCAACGGCCTCCGTTTCCAAGGCTATTACAGGTCTTATTGCAGTGATGCTGGTGGAACAAGGTGTGCTGGATTTGGATAAGCCAGTTTCAGTATATCTGAAGCGTTGGTCTTTGCCTGAAAGCGACTTCAATAAATACCAGCCTATCACACTACGCCATTTACTAACGCACACGGCAGGAACATCTCAAAGCGGGTTTGCTGATTATTATCCGGGTGACGATATTCCCACTCTGATTGAAAGCCTGAATGGTGAGAAGCTGGCTCGCTATAAGGAGCCTATTACTATTATGTGGGAGCCCAGGCAGAGGTTTAAATATAGTGGCGGCGGGTTTGTTGTAGCACAGGTAGCAATAGAGGATGTGACAGGAAAAACGCTCCCAGAATTAGCGAGAGAAATGTTGTTTGATCCACTTGGTATGCAAAATACGACCATGCATCAGGTTGGGCATCAGGATTTCCCAAAAAATGTTGCTAAAGCTCATGCGTTTGACAGAAGCCATTTTGGTGACGGTGGTGTTCTTATTAACCCACAACAGGCAGCAGGTGGTGTTTGGAGTAGCGCTGCAGATATGGCGAAGCTGGTTTTGGATATGCAGAAAGCACTCGCCAAAAAGCCCTCAAAGGTGATTTCTCCTTGGGTGGCGAAGACTGTTACCTCGATTCAAACATTTAAAAAAGCAGGTGGTTGGGGCCTTGGTTGGGCAAGGTATGAAGCGCAAGGTAATCTCGATTGGTTTTCGCACCTCGGCTATAACACCGGCATTGGCGGCGCTGTAATGGGCAGTATGGAAGGCGGGAAAGCCATTATCGCTTTTGGAAATGGGGTCCACCGAGTGCGGGTGCCTGCCATTAATGAGGTGATCGCAACAACTATTAAAACACTGGGGTGGAAGCGAGAGATACAGGTAAGTGAGACGGATATACCTGATGAAATTCGGTCTCGTATTGTTGGGCATTACCGGAATTTGAACACGGGGTATTGGTCTCCGTTTCATGAAGTAGTGACAATTGAAGAGAGGGATGGTGCTTTGTGGCTTGATAATTCAATCAAGCGCAGAGCCCCTCGAAAGCTTATTCATATCGGAGAAGGCAGGTTCAAGATGGATGAATTCAATGGAAGTGAAATTACCATTGAAAAGAATCCTTCCGATCAATCATGGTACTTAACTATGGGCCGTAAAGGCATGAATTCGAAGGCCTATGCTCTAAGAAAATTAACACCCGGTTATAAGTTGCCATATGACCTTATTTATGAAGGGCAATTTGATGCCGCTCTGGCGGCTTATAAAGCCTGGAAACAGGAAGCGCCTGAAAGTAGCCTTCTAACTGTGCGTAATCTTTTACAGGAAGCGGCGTATGCGGCTGAGAATAATCAACAGACTATAGCGAAAGATTTCTACAGGATTGCTCTGCATTTTTACCCTGAAAATTCAGAGGTGTTGGAGAAACTTAAAGCTTTATAGGTGCTGATCGCCCCACGGGGCGATCCTATTTCAGGGTATTTGAAACCCATAACTTCAGGGTTTGTTCAGCTATTTCAAAATGACTTTTATCTGATGTGGCAACAGCTTGGGTCATAGCGCCTTGAAGGCTGCTGATCATAAAAGAAGCAATAGCACTTGCATCCACTGATGGTGCGCCGGAGGAAATGGCTGTTTCTGTCCAGCCTTTCACCTGCATGAAGAATGAAAGAACTTTAGCAGCAACAGATTCGGGCAGGTAACTTGCTTCTGAACCCAGCATGCAACAAAGGCATACCTTATCGTCGCCGTATAGGGCGGTTCTGTATGTACCAATAAGGCAGTCGAGGCGCTGTCTTACTTCATAAATGGATGTTGCTTCAGGCTCGCCGAGCGATTCGAGAATTTTCTCGGTATACCGGCTGACAACAGCCTCTCCTAAGTCTGCTTTTTGCGGAAAATGATAATGCACGCTGGCGCTTTTCACACCAACTTCAGTGGCTAAATCCCGGAAACTGACGGCGTCAAAACCGCCGGAACGCATGTGTCTTTCTGCGGCATCCAATATTTCTTGTGCTTTTGGCGAATATGTTTTTGTCATCTTTCTACTATCTATCAGAAGATAGGCTGTTGACAAGTGCCAACAACATACCCATGTTATTTTCATTATCTATCTACTGATAGGTAAGTAAGTAAAAAAGAGGAGATTTCAATGAAGGTTTATGAATATAAGGGTTTCCCAAACCCAGCTCGTGTCCGTTTGGCTCTCGCGGAAAAAGGTTTGATTGATGATGTGGAATTTATCCATGTAGATGTGATGGCGGGTGAACACCGTACACCTGAATTTCTGGCAAAAAACCCATCAGGTGTGGTGCCAGTACTGGAACTTGACGATGGTACTATTCTTTCTGAATCGGCAGCGATTACAGATTATGTTGATCACGTAACTGGAGATCAGGATCTTACAGGGAAAACGGCCACTGAACGTGGCAAAATCCATATGATCCAGCGTAAGGTCGAAGATGGCCTTCTTGAGGCAGTTGGTGCGTATTTCCACCATGCGACTGACGGTCTTGGCCCGGATATAGAAACATATCAGAATGCGGATTGGGGTAATTTCCGCCACGGTGTAGCGCTGAAGACTATGCGCTGGATGAATGAAATCCTTGAAGAGCGTGATTATTTGGCGGCTGATCATTTCACTGTGGCGGATATCACTGCGGTAGCTGGCTTTGCGTTTGCCGATTTTGCGAAAATTGAAATTCCAGAAGATTGTGCGAATGTAAAGGCTTGGCGTGAACGCGTTTCCGCGCGTCCATCTATGGCGCATGCAGTTTAAAAATTTCTGGCGCCTGCTGGCATGCGGGCGCCGCTACAGGAGAAGAGTGATGGATAAACATACAGATTTCTCAAAGCGTGTTTCCGTGCATGATGTAGAGAATGAGTGGCAAGCATCTCCGATGGCAGGAGTTGAACGGAAACTCCTTGACCGTCTAGGTGATGAAGTGGCGCGAGCTACAACGATTGTTCGGTATGCGCCGGAAAGCCATTTTTCCGCTCATACACATACGGGCGGTGAAGAATTCATTGTGCTTGATGGAGTATTTCAGGATGAGCATGGTGATTATCCCGCTGGCTCATATGTGCGTAACCCGCCAACCTCAAGCCATACTCCCCGCTCTGATGAAGGTTGCACCATCTTCGTGAAGCTATGGCAGTATGATATGGATGACCGTACTTTTGTACGCACGGATATGCATAAAATGGGCGCTGTTTCAGAAGTAAATCGCCCAGGCGTGAAAGTAACGCCGCTCTTTGAAGATGAGCGTGAGTTCGTCCGCCTTGAAACACTTTCTCCGGGCGTGGAAACTGAAATCGTGGCAGAAGGCGGGGCTGAATTGCTTGTACTTGCTGGCAGTTTTGAAGAAGAAGGTGAAACTTTCACAGAACGCAGCTGGCTCCGGGTGCCTGTTGGATATGTTGCCAAACTAAGAGCAGGCGAAGGTGGTGCGAAGATTTGGATGAAAACTGGCCACCTTAACTATGTAGCGCGTCCTTAGCTCTTAATCACATATTCCATGAAGGGCAAAACCCGCCCTTCAATGCTGCCTGATGGCACCGTTCGGGTGGTTTTTGCTCCCATATAACTATAGAAATCTTCAGCATATGGGTCTGCATGGATAGTGATTTTCGTGGCGCCTGCAGCTCGTGATGTTTCTTTCACCCAGTTGAATAGCTGTTTGCCAACCCCTCTGCCAATTGCATCTGGACAAATGAACAGCTTATCCAGCTCTGCATTTTTATCAGTGATTTCCAGTTGGGTAACACCAAGGATTTGCGAGCCTTCTTCAGCTACTACCACATGATGGTTTTCCAGGTCGCTTTTGGTGATGCGAAGTTCTTCGGTGCAGGCCTTCATAAAGGCTTCATCATATCCCCAATAAGCTTTTGAGCGCATGCAGAGATCATGAAGTGCATCAAGCTCACTACCGATAGCAGGTCTAAGTGTCATGCTCATTATCTTAGTTCCTTACGAATCATCAGCTTGAGGCCTGACCATATTTCATCGACCGCGCATACTTTTACATCAACAAGGCCAAGTGGCAGTGCAATTTCACGAATTGTATCTTCGGTGATAGTTGTTGGTACTTTGGAAGCCTTCTTTGGCCAGGAAACCCAGATCATACCATCGCGGTTTATCTGATTCATCAGATAGGGAAGGTCGGTCTCAAGATTAGTTCGTTCTTTATAGAAACCGTGGATAAAGTGGCAGTTTTCCTGAGTGTTTTCCTCTATTCTTAGGGGAAGTGGCCCCAGAAGTTCCGAATAGTTTTCTGGGGCGCCCACGAACCTGAGGCGAAAACCTTCTTTGATTCCCAGCTTTTTTATAAGTGGTGTACTTGAATAACCCGCCATAATATTCTCCCCTCACTTGTTGTTTATGTTGGCAGTTTTCTGGTGTATTTCAAGGCTTCAAAACCGCTGAAAACTGCGGTGTCTGAATCATCTTGCAATGCGTAATTACTTGCTGTATGAAGCCCACTTCACCGAACCGTCCGGCTGTTTAATGGGCTGCCGCGGGGGTTCTTGTTTACTATCTTTACGTATGTGAGGACAGAAAATGCCCAAGATGAAGACAAAAGCGAGCGTTAAAAAGCGCTTCAAGCTCACTGCTTCTGGTAAAGTACGCTCTGCTCAGGCCGGCAAACAGCACGGTATGATCAAGCGCACCAATAAGCAAATCCGTAACCAACGTGGCACAACTATTCTTAAAGATTGCGATGCGCAAATCGTTAAGAAGTTCATGCCTTACGGCTAAGCCACTCACGAATCTGAAGGTTAAGGAGAAATACCATGGCACGTGTTAAACGCGGTGTAACATCGCACGCTCGTCACAAGAAGGTTCTTGAGGAAGCTAAAGGCTACCGGGGCCGTCGCAAGAATACTATCAAAGTTGCTCGTCAAGCTGTTGAAAAAGCCGGTCAGTACGCATACCGCGACCGCAGAGCTAAGAAGCGCAATTTCCGCGCTCTTTGGATTCAGCGTATCAACGCTGGTTCGCGTCAGTTTGGTCTGCCATATGGCCAGTTCATGCACGGCCTTAAGCTCGCTGGTATCGAGCTTGACCGTAAAGTACTGAGCGACATTGCAATCAACGAAGCTGCTGCTTTTGAAGCGCTTGTGGAACAGGCTAAGGCCGCCCTTGCGAAATAAAGCTGGCTCGTAGATTTATCGCGACCAAATTTATGAAAAGGGGGTCTGGCCTGTGGCCGGATCCCCTTATTTTTTGTTTCATAGAAACTTCGTATTATTCATTTGAAACACTTGTGGTTTTGTAACTGGAAGAAAAATGCAGGAACAGATCTCATCCCTTAGGGAAGAAATTACAGCACAGGTTTCGGGCGCTGAAAACATGGCAGCCCTTGAGGAAATCCGTGTTGCGACACTTGGTAAAAAAGGCAGTGTATCAGGCTTGATGAAAGGCCTTGGTGGCATGTCTCCTGATGAACGCAAGGTGATGGGCCCTGCGTTAAACGGCCTGAAGACAGAAGTTGCTGATATTCTGGCAGCGCGCAAGGAAGTGCTTGAGGAAGTTGAACTTGAAGCCCGCCTCGCATCCGAGCGCGTTGATGTAACGCTGCCGGTGCAGGAACATGCAGCTGGTTCCGTTCACCCAATCAGCCAGGTTATGGATGAGATTGCAGAGATTTTTGCAGGCCTTGGTTTCGATGTGGCTGAAGGCCCAGATATTGAAACTGATTTCAATAACTTTACGGCACTGAATATTCCTGAAGAGCATCCTGCACGCCAGGACCACGATACATTTTACCTAAAGCCGGATGCTGAAGGTAACCGTAAAGTACTACGTACGCATACAAGCCCTGTGCAGGTTCGTACGATGATGTCAAAAGAGCCTCCGATCCGTATTATCGCGCCGGGCCGTACATATCGCAGCGATTCTGACGCAACGCACACACCGATGTTCCACCAGGTGGAAGGTCTTGTGATTGATAAAGATACGCATCTTGGGCACTTAAAAGGCACACTAGAAGCCTTCCTTAAAGCCTTCTTTGAAGTAGATGCTGTAACACTGCGTTTGCGCCCAAGTTATTTCCCGTTCACCGAGCCTTCAATGGAAGTGGATGTACAGTGCAGCTTTGATGGCGGCACAGTGAAAATTGGTGACGGTAACGACTGGCTTGAAATTCTGGGTTCAGGCATGGTGAACACGAAGGTTCTTGAGGCATGTGGTCTTGATCCGAATGTCTACCAAGGTTTCGCTTTCGGCTGCGGTATTGACCGCCTTGCAATGCTCAAATACGGCATGAACGATCTACGTGCCTTCTTTGATGCTGACCTGCGCTGGTTGAAGCATTACGGCTTCCAGGCGCTTGATCTGCCTACTATAGCCGGAGGAATGAGCCGATGAAATTTACACTGAACTGGCTCAAAGACCATCTAGATACGGATGCGAGCCTTGATGAAATTCTTGCAAAACTAAACGCGATCGGCCTTGAGGTTGATACGGTAACAAACCCTGCTGAAAAACTTGGCAGCTTCACCGTTGCTGAAGTTGTGGATGCCGTTAAACACCCTGATGCAGACAAACTGAAAGTGTGTACTGTAAATACGGGTTCTGAAACCATCACTGTTGTTTGTGGTGCACCCAACGCCCGCAAAGATATGAAGGTGGTTCTTGGCCGCCCAGGTGATTATGTGCCGGGCCTTGATGTAACACTGGCACTCCGTAAGGTACGCGGCGTTGAATCAAACGGTATGATGTGTTCTGCCGCTGAGCTTGAGCTTGGTGAAGATCATGATGGTATCCTTGATTTACCAGCTGATGCACCTGTCGGTACAAGCTATGTTGAATGGGCTGGTCTTGATGATCCGGTGATTGATATCGAAATCACTCCTAACCGTCAGGACTGTTTGGGTGTTTACGGTATTGCCCGTGATCTCGCAGCCGCTGGCCTGGGTACACTGAAGCCACTGGCTGTTGAGAAAATTGCTGGTGCATACGATAGTGACGTAACTGTCTCTATTGATCTGCCAGAAGAAGCAAAAGATGCATGTACTTATTTTGCTGGCCGTAAATTCACTGGCGTGAAAAATGGCCCAAGCCCACAGTGGATGCAGGACCGCCTTAAGGCAATTGGTTTGCGTCCAATCTCCGCGCTTGTGGATATCACTAACTATATCTCATACGAGTTTGGTCGCCCACTTCATGTTTATGATGCCGTGAAACTTCAGGGTAATCTGAAAGCACGTCTAGCAAATGAAGGCGAAAGCTTCCTCGCGCTTGATGATAAAGATTATACAGCAAACGGTTCAGAAACAGTGATTGCAGATGATGCGGCTGTTCTTGGTTTTGGTGGTATTATTGGTGGCGAAGAAAGTGGCTGTACAGAAGAGACGACAGATGTTGTTCTTGAAGTAGCGCTGTTTGATACAGTGCGTACTGCTTTCACGGGCCGTGACCACGGTATTAATACAGATGCCCGTTACCGTTTTGAACGTGGTGTAGACCCACTGTTTGTGGCAGATGCGGTTGAGATTGCGTCCAAGATGATCATGGATCTTTGTGGCGGCGAACCAAGCCATGTGTTCTCAGCTGGCGACACACCAGCATGGGACCGCAAGGTACCGTTCCGTTCAGAGCGTGTGAAAACCTTGGGTGGTCTTGATCTTCCGAAAGAAGACAGTGTCAAGATTCTGGAAACACTTGGTTTCGGCATTGAGGGCAATGATCCATACACAATCACAGTACCAAGCTGGCGCTGTGACGTGGTGGGCGAGCCTGATATCGTTGAGGAAGTACTCCGTATCCACGGATATGATTTTATTCCGAGTGTTCAACTGCCAGCAATAGACCATAAAGCTGGTTCAACGCTAAGCCCGCGTCAGAAACGTGCACGTGCCGTGAAGCGCAAGCTTGCGTCTGCTGGTATGCACGAAGCGGTAACATGGTCTTTCATGTACCGTGATCATGCTGAACTGTTTGGTGGCGGGCAGGACTGTCTGATGGTGGATAATCCAATTTCATCAGAGCTGAACTGCATGCGTCCAAGCATGCTGGCTAACCTGATGCAGGCAGCACAGCGCAACAAGGCACGCGGTGCATCAAGCGTTGCTCTCTTTGAAGTTGGTCAGGTATTCGCTGATGATACCGAGAAAGGCCAGTTGTTTGTTGTAACAGGTATTCGCACTGGCGTTTCAACTGAACGCCACTGGGCTCAGGCTTCAGAAGCGGTTTCTGTGTTTGATGCCAAGCGTGATGCGATTGCAGCTCTTGATGCGGCGGGTGCACCAACTGCCAACCTTCAGGTATTTACTGAAGCACCAAGTTATTATCACCCTGGTCGCTCAGGTACTCTTCGCCTTGGCCCGAAGAATATTCTGGCAAGCTTTGGTGAATTGCACCCGAAAGTGCTTAAGGCACTGGATGTGGATGGCCCGGTTGTTGGTTTTGAGGTGTTCCTTGATAAGATTCCAGCGAAACGCGGTAAATCTGTGGCTAAAGGTGCGCTAGAGGTTTCAAATCTTCAGTCTGTAGAGCGTGATTTCGCCTTTCTTGTGGATGCGGACGTTCAGGTGGCGAACTTGGTGCGTGCTATCCAAGGTGCAGATAAAGCGTTCATCAAGAAAGTGAATGTCTTTGATGTATATGAAGGCAAAGGTGTGCCAGAGGGGCAGAAGTCTATCGCGATCTCTACACTGCTAGAGCCGAAGAATGAGACTTTCTCTGATAAAGATATCGAGGCGATCTCTGCGAAAGTGGTAGCTGCGGCGGAAAAAGCTGTGAGCGCAACTTTGCGGGGCTAAAAAACACCTGATATAATAAAAAATCCCGATCGGGGCTTGCAAAATAGCTCCGTTCGGTTTTCATATACGGCTTGGGTAGTGATTGCTGCGAAGCAGCAGGGTATGTGCACGGGTTTTAATTGTGGCGGAAAAAAAGAATAAAAGCGCGAAAGGTAAAATGGGCTTAGGCCTTCGCCTGAAAGCATGGTGGGAAGGCTATGATGCGGATGAAATCCAGAAACGGATTGATGCACGGCTGCCTGATGAACCTGTTGAAGAAAAACCCAAGAAAGAAACTGCGGAAGAAACCAAAAGTAGCGAAGATATTGACCCTTGGAGCGATGAGGTTGTTGATATTGCCCAGTATATTTGGGGTAAAGGTTTTTGTGGTCCGGGTGGCCCCGAGTATATTATCTCCCTTTCCAAACTTTTAGCGCTTAGCCCTGAAATGTCCATGATGCAAATTGGTGCTGGCCTTGGTGGTCCTGCACGCGTGTTGGTGGACCGTTTCGGCGTTTGGATGACAGGCTACGAAGAAAGCGAAAACCTTGTTGAAAAAGGTCGTCAGCTTTCAAAAATGGCAGGGTTAGAGAAAAAAGCCGTACTTGCGCAGTATAACCCGGATGATATTGAAGGTTTTGATCGGAAATTTGATCGGGCGCTGTCAAAGGAAGCTCTTTTTACAATTAACGATAAACGCGGTGTTATCGAAAAAATTGAGGACAAGCTAAAGCCTGGTGGTTTGTTCCTGATGACAGAATATATGATCGATAACGATTCTGTACCAGGTAAAGACCGCTATAAAGAATGGGCTGTTGGTGAACGTAATCATCCTTGCCCAATTACTGCTGATGATATGGTAGGTATCCTTAAGGATAACCGTTTGCAGGTGCGTGTGTCTGAAGATATTTCCATGCAGTATATTGATATGATCAATCAGGCCTGGGCGGGTGCTGATGCAGTTGCAGCTAAACTGGCCAAGCAGGAAGACGGCGCGACAATGATTCAAACTCTTATGCGTGAAGCAGAGTTTTGGACACGCCGTAAGAAGATGCTGGAATCAGGTGATTTGAAACTATGGCGTATTGTGGCAAATAAGAAATCCACTGGCCCTAGTATGATGTCAGACTGGTAAGTCTTCAGCAAAAGCTGCTTTTAGCATATTTTCCAGATCATCAGGCCGAACGGGCTTTTCCAGGTACCCTTTAAAAGACAGGTTATTGGCTCTTTCTCTAGATTCGTCACTTATATCTGAAGTGAGCGCAATGAAGGGTATAGTGCTTTCTGGTTCCTTATTCAGGAATTTTTCATACAGGTCAAAGCCATTCATATCTGGTAAAAAAAGATCGGTCAGTACGAGATCATAATCTTTGTCTGCCAGCATCTTGAGTGCTTCCACCCCTGTTTCAGCACACTCAATTTGGTATCCCGACATACGACTGATCATGCTTTTTATAATAAGCTGATTTACCTCAATGTCTTCCACATAGAGGATATGCTTCTCACCATTATCCATTTTCTGTCCGATCAGAAACCATTCTTATTCTTTATCAAGGGTTGCAGAAGTAGCCTTTATAGGAAAGAGTATTTTTCTGACTATTTAGTTAACTTTGAAGATAATGGGTGGTGAATGTTATGATCACGCTATATACGGCCTCCACGCCGAATGGTTACAAAGCGGCAATTACCCTTGAGGAACTGAGTGCTGAATATGAAGCCAAACCTTTGAGCTTTGATAAGAAAGAGCAAAAAGAGGATTGGTATTTAGCCATTAATCCAAATGGCCGTATTCCGGCTATTATTGATCATGACAATGATGATTTTATTGTATTCGAATCTGGCGCGGTGATGATGTATCTGGCGGAAAAGTTCGGGGGGCTCTTACCTACTGAAACTCAAGCCCGTTCGCGTGCAATCCAGTGGTTGATGTTTCAGATGGGCGGTGTAGGCCCCATGCAAGGGCAGGCACATGTGTTCCACCGGTATTTCCCAGAGAAAATTCCAGCAGTTATTGATAGGTACCAAACAGAAACTCGCCGCCTTTACGAGGTGTTGAATACGCAGCTTGGCAGAAGCGAATATCTTGCGGGCAAGAATTATTCGATTGCTGATATCGCCAATTTTTGCTGGGTGAGATCTTATGAATGGGCGGGTGTAAGTATTGATGGACTTGATCACCTGGAACGGTGGCTGAACAGTATCAATGAAAGAGAAGCTGTTCAGCGTGGGTTGCTTGTTCCGCCAAAGGTAGATCCGGAAGATAAGAAAAACACCGGGCAAACTATGATTAAATCTTAGCCCCGTATGCAGAAGTTTGAGGTAGCGTTTACGGCGTTATCCCAATTTTCCTGCTCTGTATGGCCAGAAGCTTTACGTGGTTTAAAACCATGGTCACCATCAGGCAGCCAATGCATTTCAAAGTTTTGGGGCAGAGATAAACTTTCAGCAAATTCTTTGCCGCCAAATGTATCTCTTTCGCCTTGAGCGATAAATACAGGCTTTTTGATTTCACTAAAATGCTCAGTACGGAGCTTTTCAGGTTTTCCTGGCGGGTGAAACGGATATCCAAGCAGTACAAGGCCGTCAGCAATAGAGGCATCTTCAGCAAGCAACATACTCGCCATTCGGCCCCCCATAGATTTGCCGCCTATAAATACTTTTTCTCTGGGGCCTATATGGTTGATAAGCTCTCGATAATGTTCGAGAAGCACAGGTGCTCTGTCGGGTGGTCGTTTCTTTCCGTCTTCCATGCGTTTTGTCATGTAAGGGAAGTTAAAGAGAATAACTTCCAATCCTGTCTTGGCTAATTCAGTGGCAAAATATTCCATGAATGGATGATCCATGCCAGCGCCTGCACCGTGGGCTAGAATAAGTGCCGTGTTATTTTTTGTGCCAAATGATTTAAACTGTAACGTCATATCTGTAAGACTTTGATTAGATGTTAAATACCCGCTCTTGCTGGAGGGGTTCTGTATATTCTGATTTGGGTAAAACAGAAAAAAGCAAAGAGCAATGTGTTTGATAAGCGCTTATAGGGGGTGCAAAGATATGAAACAGTTATATTTGCTCAGGCACGCTAAATCCTGCTGGAAAAGTGATTTCAGCTGTGATCACAATCGTCATTTAAATAAGCGTGGGTATAGGGCAGCTGCAAAGATTGGGAAAAGGTTTGCCGAGATGCAAATACAGCCTGATTTAGTTCTTTGTTCCACGGCCACTCGTGCACAAGAAACCTTCTCTGGTATTGTTGAGGCGGGTGGATTTGAATGGAATATGAAGCCTGAACCAAGATTATATGGGGCCAGTGCTAACACTATTCTTGCGATTATCAAAGAATATGGCCCTGCTGTAAATAACCTAATGATCATTGGTCATAATCCAGGCCTTGAGGATGCCGCGATGGCACTTTCTACCAAAGGCAAAAAGTCATTGTTTGATCGCCTTTACCACAAAGTACCTACCGGGAGCTTCATTTCTATAGAGTTTGATGTACCGTGTTTTTCAGATGTTTCTGCCCGCAGTGGTAAGCTGATTGACTTTATGCGTCCAAAGATAGAATTCGCTTAATCAGGATTTGAAAATATAGGAATTAAACGCGTAACCTAATCTAAGTGTTGTGCAACTGAACCAAAGTTACCTTGCATTTCTGCTCGACAGACTTCCCTAAAACGCATCTAAGTGTTATTACCATATATGTTTTTCTCGGGAGTTGATGCGAGTGCAATCTAGTATGAAGCTGATTTTGGGTTTGTTGCTCATGTTGCTGCTTGCGGCATGTGACCCTATTGCACGCAAAACATCCAGCTCCACAGCAATGATTGGCATGAAGGCTATTATCAAGGCTGAAGGCCGTGAGGTTACATCAGAAATCACTGATGTTGACGGTAAATATGTGTCCGTTGATTGGTCTGACTGGAATGGTAATCATTTGCGTACTGTTAAGATGTACCGTGGCCTATATCCAGTGGGTGGCGTACGTCATAATGGTCAGTATGAATATGATTTCAATGAATCAAAACTGGAAGGGTTATTCCCACTGGAAAAAGGGAATGAGGCTAGTTTTGAAGGCACTTTTACCCACTTTGAAGAAAACTCAACGTATCAATTTTGGGTGCATATGAGTGTTGAAGGCGAAAAAGAAATTTCCCTACCGTCAGGTGATCGTAAAGTATTTGTAATTCATGTAACAACCGAATTTGATATTGAGGGGAAAAAACAGCGCCAAAGAGAGAAGCTGTATTATGATCCCGAATACAATATGATTCTCAAAAAGAACTTTTATCAAAAATACCGCCAAAGCCATTGGCGCGCTATTTCAATTATTCTACCCGGCGATGCCGATCAGATTGCACCACAAAGGCGCCGTTCCGGCACGGTATTGATTTAGTCAACGTGTAAAAATTGCTGTGTCAGTCATATCAACAGCAACTTCTCGAAGATATTCCCCCTTACATGGGCCTAGGATGCATTTACCGCTTTCATGGTTAAACAGCGCACCGTGTGTGCGGCAAATAAGGTGACTACCTTCAATATTCAGAAAGTTTTCATCGAACATATTTAGAGGGGTGCCTGCATGAGGGCAGCGATTGTCATAGACCTTGATGATACCATCTTTTTTCTGAACTAAAACACTTACCCGAAACCGATCTTCCCGAAAGATTATTTCTTTCCCGCCGTGTTCAGGTAAATCTGCCAGATTACATAACTTAGTACCTGCAGGAGGTCCTGCTGGTAGATCTTCCAGATGAAGGGGGGATGGCTTTTTCATTAGTCAAAAGAACAATCGCTATACATTTCAGCCCATGCTTTATCATCAATGGCCATGACTGATAGACGGGATTGGCGAACCAGTGCGATGTGTGCAAGACTTTCCCGTGATTTAATTTCGGTAAGATTCAGCGGGGTTTTTGCGCTTTTTTCTGCCTTCAGGTCAACAAGGCAAAAACGGCCTTTTTCATCATCTGGGTCAGGGTATGGCCCTCGGGCAACGGAACATAGGCCAACAATTTCACGGGATTTGCCCGAATGGTAGAAGAAGACCAGATCCCCTTCTTCCATAGCTTTCATGTTTTTCTGGGCCTGGAAGTTACGAACACCATCCCAGGGTTCTTGCGGCACAGAGAGTTGATCTTCCCATGACCAGTCACCCGGTTCAGATTTTACCAACCAATATGCCATAAGGTGTTCCTTTATTCAGATTGTGCCCAAACGCCGACTGCTGCCTTCCAGGGCTTTATCTCTACTTTCTCAAAAAGCCCTGCGGTGGCATAGGGGTCATTATCTGCAAAAAGCTGCACCGCTGCATCACTTGCTGCATCAATGATAATCACGCTGCCAATTGGCTTCGGATCTTCCCCAACAGATAAAAGTGGTCCAGCAACTTTCAGGCGATCGCCGGCAGTTTCCAAGTAAGCCAAGTGATCGGGACGAACAGACATGCGCAGATCAACGCTGTTTGCTTTATCCGTGCAGGTAATTACATAGAGCATCTATTCCTCCTATACGCCTTCTTCTGTAAATGGTCTGGTCATAAGCTTTTCCATAACCTTATTTACATTCTGACCTTCTTTTAAAATATGATAAACCGCTGCAGTAATAGGCATATCAATCCCTTTTTCCACTGCGAGTTTATGAACAATTTCTACTGTATGTGCGCCCTCTGCCACTGAGTTTCGTTCAGCCATAATTTCAGCAAAGGTTCTGCCTTCACCAATAGCTTTGCCTAGCGACATATTCCGGGACTGTGTACTGGAACATGTGAGAATTAAGTCGCCAAGACCAGATAAGCCCATTAAGGTCTCGGGATTAGCGCCATATAGTTCACCGAAACGAACAATTTCTGCCAAACCACGGGTGATAACAGCAGCACGGGCATTTTCACCAATACTCAGACCGGAAACAATGCCCGTGGCAATCGCCAGTACATTCTTAATTGCGCCGCCAATTTGGGCTCCAACCACATCATCATTATAATACGGACGGAAAGTTGGTTGGCCTAATGCGTCAATCAGGGCTTCGCCTAAAGCTTTATCTTTTGCAGCCAGTGTAAGTGCACAAGGCAAACCATTGGCCACCTCCGCAGCAAACGTAGGGCCAGACAGGATACAAGCTGGGTTGTTTGGCGCTGTTTCTTCAAGTACCTCACTCAGCAGCTTGCCGCTTGAAACCTCAATACCCTTGGAGCAAATAACCAGAGGTACACCTGGCTTTAGGTGCGTGACAAGTTCGGCAGACATAGTGCGAAGATGTTGGGCCGGGCTAACAATAAGGATTGCGTCGCTATCGGAAAGGTCAGCCATATCACCGGTTGCGATGAGCTTTTCGCTTAATGCCACGCCTTTCAGGAATACGGTGTTTTCATGGGTATTATTGATTGCAGAAACAACTTCAGGCTCTCTTGCCCATATAGTGGTTTCCCGACCTGCTGCAACTGCAGCGGCCGCTAGCGCGGTTCCCCATGCTCCTGCCCCTAAAACACCAATCTTATGCACTCAAAGTCTCCTGAAATTTTCTATAGTTTGCCTGCTCTCGTAGACACTGGCAAGTGCTTATGCCTTCGCGCCTTTTTTGCCTTTTCCGACCAGCGGTATGGCTGTGCTATCCAGCGGCCAGCGCGCTCTTGGCGCCATTTCAAAATCATCAATGGATGGATCATCAAGAAAGCGTTCCATTCCTGCCCAGGCTATCATGGCGCCATTGTCTGTACACAAAGCCAGTGGTGGAGCATGGAATGTCATATTGTTATCTAAAGCAGTTTTTTGCAGCTCCGCGCGTAGATACTTATTAGCTGCTACACCTCCTGCTACAACAAGCGGCAGTGTATCAGTGCCTGCTTCCTCGCGGAACAGTTTGATAGCATTCTTTAGCCTGTTGGTAAGGCATGCGGCAATCGTGGTTTGGAAAGCCGCGCAGATATCTGCACGGTCATCTGCATATAAAGCGCCTCGTTCTTTCACGCATGCCTCAGCTGTTCGTCGTACTGCCGTCTTTAAGCCTGAGAAGGAAAAGTCACATCCGGGTTTGCCGATAAGCGGGCGCGGTAGTTTGAAGCGGGTTGGGTTCCCTTTTACTGCTTCTTTTTCTACCGCTGGGCCTCCGGGGTACCCGAGCCCCAGTAGTTTGGCAGTTTTATCAAAAGCTTCTCCAACGGCATCATCAATTGTCGTGCCTAGGCGTTTGTATTTTCCAACACCGCTTACACTTAGGAGTTGGCAGTGTCCGCCGGATACTAGAAGAAGTAGATAAGGAAATTTAATATCCTCAACAAGCCGTGCTGTAAGGGCATGGCCTTCAAGGTGATTTACAGCCACATAGGGCTTGCCAGCGGCTCTTGCGACTGCTTTTGCCGTCATAACGCCAACCATCAGACCACCTACAAGCCCGGGGCCTGTTGTCGCAGCCACGGCATCTAAATCTGCCATTGAGATGTTAGCGTCTTTCAAGACGCCAGCCACCAGATGGTCCAGATTAGAGATATGTTGACGCGCTGCAATTTCGGGCACCACACCACCATATTCGCTGTGGTCATCAATTTGTGAAAGTACCTGGTGAGCCAGAATTTGTTTGTCAGCACTAACAATAGCGGCAGCGGTTTCGTCGCAGCTGGTTTCAATTCCAAGCACAAAGGGGCGCTGCGGCTTTTTGTCAGGCGTCTCAGTGGCTTGTGTCATGATAATAAATCCATCTTTGGGCTTGGGGCCGAACCGTAATACTTCTATAACCCTAAGCAAATAGAGTTTCAAAAACTGTGGATGCCGCTTATATATGCTAGCACACTAGCGTTTTGTAAGCCCATAGCACCGGGAGCAAGTATCTTGCAACAATCGATCAAAATCGGCACACGAGGCAGCCCTCTGGCACTCGCACAAGCAAATGATGTAAAGGCACGCCTTCTTAAGGCACATGACGGCCTGAGTGAAGAGCAGATCGAGATTGTTGTTATAAAAACTTCAGGTGATCGTATTCTTGATAAGCATTTAATGACCGCTGGTGGCAAAGGTCTGTTCACCAAGGAGATCGAAGAAGCGCTCCTTGATGGAAGTATCGATTGCGCCGTACATTCAAGCAAGGATATGCCTACAGAGTTGCCAGAAGGTTTATGTTTGACCGTATTCCTACCTAGAGAAGATCCACGTGATGTGTTTATCAGCGAGAAATTTTCTCATTTCCTCGATCTTCCTAAGGGTGCGATTCTGGGTACAGCTTCTCTGCGCCGTCGCGCTCAGGCTCTTCATCTTCGTCCCGATCTTAAGGTGGTTACTTTCCGCGGTAATGTTCAAACGCGGTTAAGAAAGTTGGGTGAAGGGGAAGCAGATGCAACCTTCCTCGCGCTTGCCGGATTGAACCGTATGGATATGCAAAGTGCTGCTACAGAAAAACTCTCACTGGAGGAATTTCTGCCGGCGCCGGCACAAGGGGCTGTCACTGTAGAAATCCGGGAAAATGATGACCGTATGCGAGATATGCTTGCCCCACTTCATTGTTCAAAGACAGAACTTGAAGTGATAGCCGAGCGCGCGTATTTGGCGGCGCTTGACGGTTCATGCCGCACACCAATTGCTGCGCATGCTACTGTTGATGGTGATCATATCCTTATGAAAGCGCAGTTGTTATCGCTTGATGGTTCGAAGATTTTTGAGCGAAACGCGGAAACGGATGCGACTTTAGAGGCTGCAAATGCTCTCGGAAATAAAGTTGGGCTGGACATAAAAGCAGAAGCAGGCCAAGCTTTCTTCGAAAAACTTAACAAGGAAGTACAAGAAGCGATCGCATGAAAACTATTCTTGTAACGCGCCCGGAGACAGAAGCCGGGGAAACAGGGCAGAAACTGGAAGCGCTTGGATATCATGTTCTTTATGCGCCCATGATCAAGATTGCACCGGTCTCTTTTGAGATTCCAGATGAATCTCGTACGCTCGTGGTAACCAGTAAAAATGGTGCACGGTATGGTCTTGCAAATATAGGAAAAAAAGATCGTCCTATCTTTGCTGTGGGCGAACAAACAGCAGAAGTTGCCCGTTCGCAAGGTTTTACCAATATAACGGTTGGCCCGGGAACTGCTCGCCAGCTTGTGCCGCTTCTTCTAGAGTGCGGCGATAAACAAAAACGGGACTATAGCCACCTATGTGGCAGTGAAATCGCCTATAATATTGCTTCGGTCCTGCGTGATGCTGGGTTGGATGCAGAAAATACTGTCACCTATCAATCTCTCCCTAATCGGGCTTTCCCGCCTGCGGTACAGGAAATGATGGAAAATGGCGGAATTGATGCAGTCCTCTTTTATTCTCCGCGTACAGCCACCATCTTTGAAGAAGCGATATCTGAATGCGGTTTCCATGACTGGCTCCCCAAACTGGATGCTTACTGCCTTTCTGAGCGGGTAGCGGATAGTTTGTTAGGGCCATGGAGAGAGATCAAGCGGTCTATCATGCCTGAGGAAAAAGCACTCTTAAGCCTACTAAGTAGATAAATTGGCGGGGAATAAAATGGCAGAAGCATCAAATACGGATGAAACCGAGCTTCCGCAAGATCAGAATAGTCAGTCAGCTTCTGCATCAGAAGCTACTGAGTTCATAGAAGCCGAAATCATTGAAGAAACTGTGTCTTCTGAAACTCCAAAGTTCGAGGATAAGAAGTCTGCGGTGGTTAAAACCTCATCAGGAAAAGCGGGCTGGATCACGGCAGGTGTTTTAGCAGCCTTTGTTGGTGGTTTGTTTGCAGCGCCTTATGCGGAAAAACAGTTAATTGCGCTTGGCCTTTTAAATGAGGGTGTAAGCGTGGGAACTGTTCCGGCTTCGGTTCCTTTTGATAGCAGCGCATTAGAGGCAGAAATTGATGCTTTGAAAGCTAGCCTTGCTACTTACAAAGAAATTCTTGCTCAGCAATCTGCTGATATTACAGCAGCCAATACAGCACGTGCGGATTTGCAGCGTCAGTTAGAGCTTGCCGCTGCTAGTAACCCTGCTGTCGGCAATATTGATGATTCTGCTCAGCTTGTGACGCTTAAGGCAGATGTAGAACGCTTAACAGGCGATATCGCACGCCTAAGCGCGCTGAATAGCGAAGCTGACCCTGAAGTTTCTCAGCTTCGTGGCGCTTTGACGCTTGCAAAAGCAGAGAATGCTCAATTCAAAGCACGCCTTGATGCTATTGAAAACAGTGTAACGGCTGTACAGGCTGGTGCTCTTGAAGCAAGTCCGCGTGGTCGTTTGGTGCTGGCACTTGTTCGTTTAAAAGATCGGGTACTTGCTGGTCTTGATTTCTCTTCTGAACTGGATGCCTTACGCACAGATATTGCAGATTTGCCAGCGATTGATCAGCAGCTGATGGGAGCTGAATTCGCGCGTTTGGAAACTCATTCGGCAGGGATCAGCCCTTATATTTCGCTGGTACGTGATTTTGATGCCGCTGTATCAGGCGCATTAACGGCCGGAGAAAAAGCTGATGGTGGTTTCCTCAGCAGTCTTTTTACCAGCCGAAGAACAGATGCTGGTGCATCGGGTGATGACGCAGTGTTTTTGCAGGCGGAAAGAAGGCTGGCTGCTCGAGATACGGCAGGTGCTTTGAAAGCATTAGAAGCTCTCTCTGTTCCTGTCAAAGAAGCTATGGCTCCTTGGACAGCAAAAGCCAAGGCCTATGTTGAAGCAGATGCTGCTGTAAGCCGTATGATCAAGGCTGCGACCAACGCCGGTTCACCAGTTAGAGCCGGAGAATAAGATATGGTACGGATCATATTCTGGTTTCTGGCAATTTTGATTGTGTCAGTAGCGGCGGTTTGGCTCGCTGATAACCCTGGTGAAGTGGCAATTGATTTTCAAGGCCGCCGAATTTACGCAAGTTTCGCTTCTCTTGCATTTGTTGCCGTTGGTTTGGCTGCGCTTACTGGTGGTATGGTGTGGCTTGTGGGCTGGATAAAGCGTGATATGCCACTTTTCGGTAGTAATCAGGTGGTAAAGCGCCAACAGCGTGGTCTCAAGCTTCTAAACCAATCTCTTGTGGCACTGTCAGCGGGTGATCATAAATTAGCCGGGCGATTGGCTGGACAGGCCGAGGTATTATTACCGCCGCAGCCGATGGTGCATTTGATCGCTGCAGAAGCAGCCCAACGTGGAGGTAATCATAAAGAAGCCGCGAAAAGGTTTGCAGCGCTTGAAGAAACCGATGAAGGGCGCTTCCTTGGGCTGCGTGGACTGCTTTCAGAGGCACGCCGTACCGGCCGGGAAAGTGAAGCTTTGCGCCTTGCTCGGGTTGCTTTTGAAGAAAACAGAAAAAGCCCGTGGGTTTTGAAAACGCTCTTTGCCCTTGAGGTTGCAGCAGGGAATTGGGAGCAGGCTTCAGCGGCCCTTTCCAAGGTGATGAAAGAAGGCTTGGTTGCTGATGATATTGGCAAGCGCCATCAAGCAACCCTTGCATACGCGGAGGCTGCGGAACATAACCTGAAAGGTGATCGCGATTTAGCACGTAAAGGCTTTAAGAAAGCTATGTCGTTACAGCCAGCTTTTTATGCTGCGGTTTCAGCGCTGGCGAGACTTGAGCTTTCAGGTGGTAACGGTAAGAAAGCTGAAAAAATCATTATGGATGCTTGGGGGCAGGAACCACATCCGTCTTATGCGAAGCTTTACAAGGAACTGGATGCCGCTGAAGCTCCGGCAGGGTGGCTCTCGCGTGTGCGAGCACTTGTGGCAAAGAATCCGGATCATCCAGAATCCTTATTACTTCTCACTGATGCCTTGATGGATGCACAGGAATATTCCGGCGCAAAACCGGTACTTGACCGTTTGCTTGCAGAACACCCTACACGTACGGCATGGCAATATAAACTCGCGCTTGTTCATGCGCTTGGCGAAGACCCTGATCCAGTAGAAACGGCTCTTGAGCATGCCCTTGAAGGTGCCATTTGGCAGTGTACAGATTGCGGGCATCAGCCGCGTATGTGGGCACCGCTTTGTGAAAGCTGTGATGGGTTTGATACGACCCTTTGGCAAAAGAAAGCTGATATTGTCTCTGGTCACAAAAAGCACCAACAAAGCGAAGCAACCATTGCACTGCTAGCTGATGATAAAGCTGTGTAAACTTGTTTAATGCGCCTGTCGTCGTGGCGCATTCATTTTAGTCTTTCAAGAATGATACCCTTAAAGTCGCAGCTTTCTGCGACTTTTTTTATGCGACACACCTTGTGTCATACGCCAATAAGGGGTACTGGCGCACTGCTGTCGGCGTATTTTTTCGTGTTTTCACCAATATGCAAATCACCGCAAAGGACAAACGGCAATAACGCCGAATGGAAAAACTTATGGCGATTAAATACATATTACTGATAGGACTAATCATGACTGCAATGACAAATTCGGTGAAGCGAGACAGAAACATGAACATTGAAGAAGTAACCTTACGTGATGGTTACTGGTTTGTTTTTGAGGATGGTGAAGAAGAAATTGCCGCTAACGGTTCCGTTTGGAACGGTAAGGAGTGGGTGTATTTCAACGATCAGCTTGTATCTGAAAAGCGCAATGCTACTTCCCGTACAACTGAACACGAATTCACCATTGGTAAGGACCGCTACAGGCTTACGTTCTATATGAAGAGCTTAATGAAAGCGGAACTTGAATGTACTCTGTATAAAAATGACAAGCAAATTGGTCATGATATCCGCAAGCCGATGAAAAGCAGGAATTTCAAGAAGACCATTTTCCAGTGCTTCGTCGCAGGTGTGGTTGCAGGAGTTCTGGGTGCCGCACTTGGCGAATATCTTGCGAAGACATTTTAGAGGGGTGGCAAGGTGCAAATTAATGCTGCTTTAATAAAAGAGAATCGTAACGCCAAGAGCTGGACCCAGCAGCATTTGGCGGAAGCATGTGATTTAAGTTTGCGTACTGTTCAGCGGGTTGAGCGTTTGGGAGTTGCGTCACCAGAGACTGTCCTCAGTCTCTGTGCTGTACTGGAAATCCCGCAAAAACAAATCATTGTGGAAGATACAGCGTCAAAGGCAGGCTTAAATATTGATCCGTTGTTGCTCGTAGTTGTCGCCTTTGCTTTTGGTATGGGGCTGGCAATTGGGATTGTACTTTAAGCATAGCTTTGCCGTATATCGCAGTTTTCTTGAACTTTTCGGGAAAACAGCGTATGAGAGCCGCCAATTATTGTATGGATTAGGAAAAGACCATGTCTAACTATTTGGTTGCAGCGCTCTATAAATTTGTGCGTCTCCCACACTATAAAGACATTCAGGAACCTTTAAAGCAGGTTTGTGACGATAACGATGTGAAGGGTACACTCCTCCTTGCGGAAGAAGGTATTAACGGTACAGTAGCTGGCCCTGAAGCTGGCGTTCGCGCGCTTCTCGCTTACCTTCACAGTATCCCAGAGTTCACAGATCTTGTGCACAAAGAAAGCTGGGCAGAGGATGCACCGTTCCTCCGTATGAAGGTTCGGCTCAAGAAAGAAATCGTAACCATGGGTGTGCCGGGTACTGACCCGAATGATATCGTTGGTACTTACGTTAAACCGAAAGACTGGAACGCGCTTATCAGTGATCCTGATGTGGTGCTCGTTGATACCCGCAACGATTATGAATATGAAATTGGTACTTTCAAAGGTGCAGTTGATCCGGAGACAGAGACCTTCCGCGAATTCCCGCAGTGGGAAAAAGACAATGAAGAAATGCTGCGTTCAAAGAAGAAAGTGGCCATGTTCTGTACGGGTGGTATTCGCTGCGAAAAATCCACAGCCTATATGAAAGCACAAGGATATGAGGATGTGTATCACCTTGAAGGTGGTATCCTGAAGTATCTTGAAGAAGTGCCAGCGGAAGAAAGCATGTGGGAAGGCCAGTGCTTTGTTTTTGATAGCCGTATTTCTGTTGGTCATGGTCTTGAAGAAGGCGAGTATGACCAGTGTTATGGTTGCCGCTGGCCTATCACGGAAGAAGAGAAAAAATCTCCGAAATATGAGAAGGGCGTAAGCTGCCCACGCTGTTTCGATAGCTTGTCTGATGAAAAGAAGGCTGCGTCAAAAGAGCGCCAAAAGCAGATTGAGCTTGCAAAGAAGCGCAATGAAGAGCATTTGGCCGTTGATATGGAACATGTGCGCACAGAAGCGCAGGCGAAAAAGGCTGCCCAAAAGGAAGCTGACCGCGAGAGGGCGGAGGCTGGCGAGGGCTAATATATAGAGGACAAGATGACAGAACGTACGCACCGCTCAGAGCTTTTAATGCCGGCAGGCAATCTGGAAAAGCTAAAGGCAGCGGTGCTGTATGGTGCTGATGCTGTCTACCTTGGTACCCCTGATATGTCGCTCCGCACCAAATCTGCTTTCTCGCTTGAGGAAGTGGTTGAAGGCGTGGAGTTTGCTCATAGCTTCGGCAAACGCGTGTATCTCACGCTCAATCTATTCTCCCATAATAAAGACATTACCAAACTGCCGCAGTTTGTGGAAACCGTACGTAAAGTAAAACCTGATGGGCTTATCGTGGCTGATCCAGGTGTATTTATGTATGTGAAAGAACATGCGCCTGAGCTTGAACTCCATATCTCAACGCAGGCTAATGTATGTTCGTGGCATTCAGTAAAGTTCTGGCAGGATCTGGGTGCAAAGCTTGTAGTACTTGGCCGTGAGGTTTCCTACGAAGAGCTGAAAGAAATCCGCGAAAAATGCCCGGATATCAAGCTAGAGGCTTTTGTCCACGGCTCTATGTGCATGACCTATTCTGGCCGCTGTATGCTTTCTAACTTTATGGCGGAACGCGGAGCGAACCAAGGCGCATGCGCAAACAGTTGCCGCTGGAAGTATAAAGTGCATATGGGCCTTAAAGACGGTACGGTTAAGGAGCTGAATCTCACGGAAGAAAACCTTGAACTATTCGAGTTTTTCCTTGAGGAAGATTACCGCCCGGGTGAACTGCTGCCGATTGAGGAAGACCAACGTGGTACCTATATCCTCAATTCCAAAGATCTCTGTATTATGCCGAAGCTCAATGATCTCCTATCCATTGGAGTTGATAGCCTGAAGGTGGAAGGAAGAGGCAAAAGCCCATACTATGTTGGCCTTGTGGCACGCGCATACCGTATGGCGATTGATGATTGGTATAATGACCCCACAAATTGGCGTGCCGATGATTATATGAAGGAGCTGTCGACGGTTCCAAACCGTGGTTACACGCTTGCGTTCCATGATGGGCGCCTTACCAACTATGCGCACGGGTTTGAAGAAACATATACACTTGCAGATTATGAATATGCGGCTGTAATTCATGAAATGCGGGAAGATGCCTATATCCTTAAGGTGAAAAACAAACTGATCGCAGGTGATGTGCTTGAGTTTGTTTCACCGAAACGCCGGGATATTATGCTTATCCGCCTATATGAATATGAAAATGCGGAAAATGGCCGTGTGACAGAAGAAGTGAATGCCAGCACGACACCGCTTATCAGGGTACCGTTCAGTCTGTTCGATCAAGAGAAGGTTTCTTCGCTCAAGAATGATTTCCCAGCGATGACCATTATCCGTAAGGAAAAAGCACTCACACAAGAACAGTGGGACCGGATTAAGCTGGATACAGAAAGCCAGAAACTGGAGCTTGGGCGAGGCACCCAGCAAGGTTATGAGGAAAAGCGGGAGAAGCTGCAGCAGTCTCTTGATGAGCGAGACAGTGACCGCACTTTTAAAACACCACGCAGGGGTACTGAAGGGTGCTGTGGGAAGGGGTGTAATGGTTGTCTGATGTTCTGGCACGATCCGTTGTATAAGAAAGCGCGAACACTGCTTGCAAAGAAAAAGCAAGGACAACTGCTTGAGAAGAAAATGACAGAAGAAGAACTGGATGAAGCTATTGGATAAGGTATAGTGCATTTTGATCAAATTGGGGAGCAGTCGGTGAAAGTATCGTTTATTATTGCAGGTGTGCAAAAAGGGGGTACTACTGCGCTTGATAAGTTTTTGCGATCTCATCCCCAGTTGGCTATGCCTAAACGTAAAGAAGTACATTTCTTTGACGATGAAACGATAGACTGGAATAGTCCAGATTATAGCAGGTATCTTGCTTTCTTCGCTCCTTCAGAAGGGCAAATTCTGGGTGAGGCGACGCCAATTTATACGTATTGGCAACCTTCAATAGAAAGAATTTACAAATATAACCCAAGTACCAAACTTATAGTTATTTTACGGGATCCGGTTAAGCGAGCTTTTTCACATTGGGAAATGGAAGTTTCACGGCAGTATGATCGCTACAAGTTTCCTGTTGTTATTCGGGATGGCCGAGTACGAGTAACGAATAACAAGGGTTCTATGTATGGATGCCACCGTATTTTCAGTTATGTGGAACGAGGCTTTTATGCGCCTCAAGTAGAGAGGTTGTTTGAGTATTTCCCTCGTGAACAAGTACTTTTTCTAGATAATGATCAGCTTCGTAATGAGCAGCGAGGTGTACTTGATAGAATTTGTGAGTTTTTGGGGGTATTACCCTTCTCCAAGTATCCCGAAAATGAAAATATCTTACCAACCAGAAAGCAGACTGGCTTAGGTAAAATCGCAGATGAGGATAAACAGTATCTTGTAGATCTATATCGTGAAGATACGGCAAAAACTGCTGAGCTTACGGGGCTTGATGTTTCTCATTGGACATCGTCATGAAGGTAAAGAAAAAGGCCCACTGTTAGGAGCCTTTTAAATTTCTAAACGTGGAAGCTTTCTCCGCAACCACATCGGCCTTTTTCATTGGGATTGGAAAACTTAAAGCCAGTTGAAAACATACTGTCTTCCCAATCCATTTCCGTGCCGAGAATGAAAAGTAGTGCTTTACGGTCTACAAACACTTTCACGCCTTTGTCTTCCACCACTTCATAGTCACCAGCATCATCCAGCACATAATCAACGGTATAACCAAGACCAGAACAGCCGTGTGTTTCCGTGCCGAGAAGTAAACCTCTAGCTTCCGGTTTTTTGGCAAGAAGCGCTTTGATATGCTCTGCGGCTTTATCTGTTATGGATACTGCTGATTTCATGCTCATATCTCCTAGAGTAGACCCAGTTCAAGGCGTGCTTCATCAGACATACGGCTCATATCCCATGCTGGTTCCCAAACAAGGTTCACAGTTACACCGTTCACGCCAGCCACACCACTTACTTTCAGTTCTACTTCACCAGGCATGGTTTCAGCTACTGGGCAATGAGGTGTTGTAAGAGTCATAGTAACGGATACCGAGAAATCAGATGCCACATCAACGCTATAGATAAGGCCCATTTCATAGATGTTTACTGGAATTTCCGGGTCATAAATTTCGCGGAGCGCTTCAATAATGTTTGCCTGCAGTGTTTCAGCATCTGCTGGTGCTTCAACGGGAGTGTTGGCTGCCTCTTCTTTTGCTGCTGCTTCAGCTTCATTTTTCTCGGTTTGCTCAAGAAACTTGTTGAGGAAATAGCCACCTTCCTGTGGGCTTACCTCTGGCTGTGTTGCAGCTTCGACGCCAGCCATATCAACACGCGGGCGTTCAACAGATTTTTTCGGCATATTATCCGCAGGATAATCAGCGTCACCACTTGGTACGCTCAGGTCCAAAATATCGCGGGTTGCTCGGTTCTCGGTCATCCAAAAATATCCATTACTTTCTTTAAGCCAACCACAAGAGCATCTACATCGCTCCTGTCATTATAAACACCAAAACTTGCCCTTACTGTGCCGGGGATGGAAAAATTATCCATAATCGGCTGAGCACAGTGGTGACCGGCACGAACGGCGATACCTTGTTGGTCAAGGATAGTACCTATATCGTGCGGGTGCGCATGTTCCATCACAAAACTAATCAGTGCACCTTTCTTCGGTGCTGTACCAATCAAACGTACGCTATTCATGGCAGATAGTTGTTCTGTGGCATACTTCAAGAGATCAGCCTCGTGAGCTGCTATGCGCTCAATGCCGATCTCATTCATAAATGCAATCGCATGGTCGAAGCCAATGCCGCCTGCAATATTCGGTGTACCTGCTTCGAACTTATGCGGCAGATCATTGAAGGTAGTCTTCTCGAATGTAACGGTAGAGATCATATCCCCGCCACCTTGCCACGGCGGCATTGCATCAAGAAGTGCTTCTTTACCGTAAATCACACCAATGCCTGTCGGGCCATACATTTTATGAGCCGAGAAGGCATAAAAATCAGCATCCAGATCCTGCACATCAATCTTGAGGTGCGGCGCAGCCTGACACCCATCAATGAGCGTAAGGGCGCCTGCATCATGCGCGTGACGGATAATTTCTTTGGCGTCTGTCTGGGTGCCTATTGAGTTGGATACATGTGTGAAAGCTACCATTTTGGTGCGCTCGTTCAGCATGTTCCGGTAGGCATCCATATCAAGGCTGCCATCTTCAAGTACAGGCACAGCTTTTACCGTTGCGCCTTTTTCTTCCGCAACCAACTGCCAAGGCACGATGTTTGAATGGTGCTCAAGGTAGGTAAGGAGGATTTCATCCCCTTCCTTCAGGTTTGCACGCCCCCATGTTTGGGCAACTAAGTTGATACCTTCAGTGGCACCGCGTACGAAAATACACTCACGCTTATGTTTTGCGCCGATGAAAGCACGCACGCTTTCACGGGTTTTCTCATAGGCAGTGGTGGCATCCTGGCTGAACTTGTAAACGCCCCGGTGGATGTTGGCATAGTATTTCTCATACAGTTCAACTTCAGCATTAATCACTGAAGACGGGCGCTGTGCGCTCGCGGCTGTATCAAGAAATACCAGCGGCTTGCCGTGTACTGTTTCCTTCAGAATAGGGAACTGTGCGCGGATGCTTGCTACATCTAATCCACCAATTGGGGCGAACTCATTCATACTCTACTCTCCAGCGCCTACATTTTCAGCGCGGCTTGCCATCCAAACACGGATACGCTCAACCAGTGTTTCTCGCAGGGCCTCATTTTCTATGTTTACCAATGCATCTGCGGTGAAGGCTTCCACAAGGATTTTACGCGCTGTTACCGGATCAATCCCGCGGGATGTCAGATAAAAGATCGCTTTATCGTCTAACTGGCCAATGGTAGCGCCGTGGCTACATTTTACATCATCAGCTAAAATTTCAAGCTCAGGCTTTGAATTGGCTTCTGCCGTTTTATCAAACACAAGGGCCTTGAAAGACTGGTCTGCTTCAGTGAGCTGGGCATCTTTCACAACAGTAACCTTGCCTTGGAAAGCTGTTTTCCCGCGTGTGTCAGCCACAGTGCGGAAAATCTGATCACTTGTTGCGTTTGGTACCATATGGCTTACGTGTGTAAGCGTATCGTGGTTTTGTCCCGTACCAGCGAGCGATACACCATCAACATGCGCATCGGCTTCTTCGCCCAGTACACGAACATGCGCTTCAAAGCGTGCAGCTTTTCCGCCCACAGACATATTCACACAGTAATACTCGCTTTCGGCATCAAGGTTCACATAAGCTTTTGCTGTATGTGTTGCTGCCTCGCCTTCTTCCTGTAAACGAACATGGCGCAGTTTAGCGCCTTCAGCGATACGGGCCTGAAGCACACTGTTGGTCCAGTATGCAGATGCATCGCCAACAAAATGTTCGATCACAGTGATTTCTGCACCTTCGCCAAGTTCTATAACATGGCGGGTGTGTGCGGCGGCCTGATCGGCACCATCCATCACATGTACAATTTCGATCGGCTCATCAATTTCAATACCTGCAGGTACAGAAAGGACAAGGCCATCACGCATAAGGGCCGTATTCAGCAGGCTTACACCGTCATTACCGCGGATAAGCTCTGTTGCGCGGTCGGGGTTCGCCATAAAATGATTAGCGAGCGGGCGAATAGGCATTGCCTGCCATAGGTCACCAAGATCGCTCAGTTCTTCAGCGTAACGGCCGTTTACAAACACAAAACGGGCAGCAGTTTCACCAAGAGGTGCTGCAATTTCCGCTGAGGTTGATGTACCTGCGAGTGCAAACTCTTCGGCCCGCAGTGCTTTGGTATCGCTATAACGCCATTCTTCGGTACGGTTGGTTGGAAAACCAATACCTTCGAATTCCTTCAGGGCACTTTGGCGCAGTGAATCTGCACCGGGTACTGTTCCCATCAAGGTCTCCGCCTGGGCTTTATATCCTTCAGTAAGTTGCTCTTGCACTTGCTTCTCCTTCAAACCCGGGGATTAGGCTACGTCTGCGTAGCCTTTTTCTTCAAGCTCGGCTGCAAGCTCTTTACCACCAGATTTCACAATTTTGCCGTCAATCATCACGTGCACCACATCCGGCTGCACATAGTTGAGAAGGCGTTGATAGTGAGTGATCAAGAGAATTGCTGTATCGTCACGGCGCTGTGCATTGATACCTTCGGAAACAATACGGAGAGCATCGATATCAAGGCCAGAATCGGTTTCATCAAGAACAGCAAGTTTCGGGTTCAGAACAGCCATCTGAACCATTTCGTTGCGTTTCTTTTCACCGCCTGAGAAACCAACATTTACAAAGCGTTTCAGCATCTCTGCATCCATACCAAGTTCGCTGGCTTTCGCGCGAATAAGCTTCATGAATTCAGCAGCAGACATATCGTCTTCGCCGTTATATTTACGCACGCTGTTCAGGGCAGTGCGCATAAAATTCAGGTTGGAAACACCCGGGATTTCTACTGGATACTGGAAGCCAAGGAAAATGCCTTCACCTACACGTTCGTGTGGTTCAAGCTCAAGAAGGTCCTGGCCTTCAAATTCAATGCTACCGGCAGATACTTCATAATCATCGCGGCCAGCAATTGTATTCGCCAGCGTTGATTTACCAGCACCGTTCAGGCCCATAATCGCATGAACTTCGCCAGCTTTCACTTCAAGGTCCAGACCTTTTAGGATTTCAGTACCGTCCACATGGACATGGAGATCATTAATTTTAAGCATATTACTTTATCCAATTAGCCCACGCTGCCTTCCAGAGAAATACCGAGAAGCTTTTGTGCCTCTACAGCAAATTCCATAGGCAAGTGTTGCATAACTTCTTTACAGAAACCGTTAACGATCATTGCAACAGCCTCTTCTTCGTCAAAACCACGGGCTCGACAGTAGAAAAGCTGGTCGTCAGAGATCTTTGAAGTGGTTGCTTCGTGTTCAATTTGCGCTGTTGGGTTTTTAACTTCAATGTAAGGTACAGTGTGGGCACCACATTCAGAAGAAACCAAGAGCGAATCACATTGTGTGTAATTGCGCACATTATCAGCGCCAGACATTACTTTCACCAAACCGCGGTATGTGTTGTGGGATTTACCCGCAGAGATACCTTTGGAGATGATCGTTGAGCTGGTGTTTTTGCCCTGGTGGATCATCTTGGTGCCTGTATCAGCCTGCTGGTAATTGTTTGTTACCGCAACTGAGTAGAATTCACCTACAGAACCATCGCCTGCAAGTACACAGCTTGGGTATTTCCAGGTTACAGCAGAACCTGTTTCAACCTGTGTCCAGCTAACCTTTGAATTCTTACCTTTACAAAGCGCCCGCTTGGTCACGAAGTTATAAATACCGCCTTTACCGTCCTTGTCTCCCGGGTACCAGTTCTGAACGGTTGAGTATTTAATTTCCGCGTTATCATGAGCGATAAGCTCAACAACTGCCGCATGCAGTTGGTTCTCGTCGCGCATCGGGGCAGTACAGCCTTCAAGGTATGAAACGTAAGAATCGTCATCTGCAACAATCAGCGTACGTTCGAACTGGCCTGTGTTTTCTGCGTTGATACGGAAATATGTGCTGAGTTCCATCGGGCAGCGAACGCCTTTTGGAATATAAACAAACGTACCGTCTGAAAATACAGCGCAGTTGAGAGCCGCGAAATAGTTATCTCGCTGCGGTACCACAGTGCCCAGATATTTCTTCACAAGTTCAGGATATTCGTGAACAGCCTCGGAAATAGACATGAAAATCACGCCAGCTTTCTTCAGTTCTTCACGGAATGTGGTCGCTACAGACACGCTATCAAACACAGCATCGACGGCTACCTTGGCTGCGCCTTCAACGCCAGCAAGCACTTCCTGTTCACGAAGTGGAATACCAAGTTTCTCATATGTACGCAGCAGTTCAGGATCAACCTCATCAAGGCTTTTTGGTTTATCCTGGCTTTTTGGAGCCGCATAATAATAAATATCGTTATAGTCGATCTTCGGGTAATCAACGCGCGCCCAATCAGGTTCTTCCATCTTAAGCCATGCACGGTAAGCCTTCAGGCGCCATTCCAGCATCCATTCAGGCTCGTTTTTCTTCGCAGAGATAAATCTTACTACCTCTTCAGAAAGCCCTTTTGGTGCCATGTCCATTTCAACGTCAGTAACAAAGCCGTACTTATATTGTTCGGCCATTTCCTCGACTTGTTGTTTGGTTTCTACTGTTGCAGCCACTTGTGTGGTTCCTTACCTAAAACTAAAAACGCGTGAAGGGGTTATTTTGCCAGCTTAAGAGAGGCTGGAGGCCCAGGTTGCATCACACCGCCAAACGCAGGTTCTGCGATTGAGGAAAGTGATACACCGTCAAGTGCCCCTTTTACGGCGCTATTGATAAGCTGCCAGCGAGGGCGCAAAGAACAAACGTCATCAAAACTGCATTCGCAGCCGCCTTCTTTGCTTTCGCTGCACATAGTCAGGGCAATCGGGCCATCTATGGCTTCGATAATGCCGCCAACCGTAATTTCATCTGCGGAACGTGATAACGCAAAGCCACCCTTTAAACCGCGATGAGAGACAAGCAGGTCAGCTCGTCCCAAAAGATTCAGGATTTTAGAAACAGTTGGTACAGGGATGCCTGTGCTCGCAGATAAATCCTGCGCGCTGAGCCGAGCATCAGAATGTGACATTTCACACATTAATATAACGGCATAGTCTGCCAGTTTTGTGAGCCTGATCATGTGCTGAACCTAAGCGTAATTGTACCAAAACTAAAATCTTACCAATTTAGTCAGGTTTACATATGGGAACTGTGGGGGAGGAGTCAACTTATTTGCGGCCTTATGGCGCATTTAGGTAAGGAAATATAGCATTTTTTATTGATTAATGCGAAAAATAGGGGTGAATTTTCAATATGTGATGAAAAAGGCGCACCTATTTATGCAGAATAAGCTGGCACAAGTCTTTAAAAAGTCAGTGGAAATAAGGGTTTTTGAAACCATGATTGCTTCCCTTGCAGATGAAGGGAAGGTACCTGGGCTTGTACATCTTTGTAATGGGGCGGAAACCCTGCAAAGTGCTGTATGTTTGGCACTTAACAGTACAACTGATTCTGTAACGGGTTCTCACCGTAGTCATGGTCTTGCACTTGCGATGGGAGCTGATCCTTACAAAGTAGCATCCGAAATCCTCGGCAAAGCAGATGGCTTGTCTGCCGGTATGGGCGGTACGCAGCACCTGTTGGCCCCGGAAGTAGGGTTTCTTTCCAGTAATGGTATTGTCGGGGGCCAGGTGCCAATGGCGTCTGGAGCTGCTCTTTCGGCAAAAGTGCTTAAGACAGGCGGTATTGGCGTTACTTTCTTCGGGGATGGAGCTGCGAACCAAGGCGCAGTTCTTGAAACTATGAATTTGGCTGTAGCACTTCAATTGCCGATGCTTTTCGTGCTTGAAAATAATGGTTTTGGGCAAAGCACATCTGCTGAGTTTGCCTCTGGCGGTGTTTCACTTCTTAAGCGTGCTGAAGGGTTTGGTCTTCAAACTTATGCATTGGATGGTGCTGATGCGAAAGACTGCATAGAGAAGGTTGAAACTGTAGTGACATCTATAAAAGCTGGTGAAGGCCCAGTCTTTATTGAGGCCTCAGTACCAAGGCTGGCAGGGCATTACCATGGTGAAACGGCTGCTTATCTCTCTGATTGCGGAGGACAAACGGACCCGCTTAAAATTTTGAATGATCATATCGGCGATATATCAGAGGGTATTTGGAGAGAAACAGAAGCCCTTATGGTAGATGTGATGAAGCGTGCTTCTGCAGCGCCAGTACCGTCTCAGGATTTACTTCGCAAGTTCCATACTGAGATGGGAGGGCAAGCGTAATGATGCTTTCAATCTCTGAAGCTCTGAATAAGGCGCATCACCAGCTTATGGAAGCTGATGAGCGTGTGATAGTGATGGGGGAAGATATCGTAGGTGGCGCTGGCCTCGGTAAAGGCGAAGGTCTTGGTGGAGTGTTCGGTGTAACTTCCGGCCTTGTAGATAAATTTGGTGCAAACCGCGTGATTGATACCCCTATCTCGGAAACTGCTTTTGTGGGTATGGGAATCGGTAGCGCCATGACAGGCCTGAAGCCGATTGTAGAGGTGATGTTCTGTGATTTCATGGGGGTTTGCTTTGATCAGATATTTAATCAGGCCGCCAAAGTGAGGCTTCTGTCTGGGGGGCGTATATCTGTACCAATGGTGATCAGAACCACGCTGGGGGCTGGTGACAGTTCAGGTGCGATGCACAGCCAAGCTTTACATGGTTTATTGGCGACTGCGCCGGGATTAAAGGTGGCTTGTCCAAGCAACCCGGCTGACGCTGCTGGATTGTTGAAAACGGCACTTGAGGACGATGATCCTGTTATTCTTATGGAACATAAAGGGTTATACAGCCTTGAAGGTGAAGTGGCAGATGATTTACCGCCTGTTCCATTTGGCGAAGGACAAGTGATCAGAGAAGGTTGCGATATAACCATTGTTGCAGTTTCTCGTATGGTTCATGTCGCTAATCAGGTAGCTGACGTTTTGGCCCAAGGTGGGGGTGAAGTAGAGATCATTGATCCGCGCACTATTATGCCACTTGATATGAATTTAATTCTTAAAAGTGTTCAGAAAACCGGAAAGCTTGTGGTTGTTGATGAAAGTTTTGGTTTTGCCGAAATGGTTATCTCTAGAGTAAGTGAAGAAGGTTTTGGGTATTTGAAAGCCGCGCCGAAAAAAGTAATCCCTCTTCACACTCCAATTCCTTATGCGCCTGGTCTGGAACAAGAATGGTTGCCGTCAGAGGCGCAAATTGTTACGGCTGTTAAGGAGCTTGTGGGAGAATAATATGAATAAGATCAAACTATGGGACGGTGCGGTTAGGGTTTTTCACTGGTCCCTTGCGCTGTTGTTTGGTCTGTCACTTTATTCTGCGTTTCAGGACAAGTTCGGCATCTATGCCGATATGCATTATTACTCCGGTGTTGCGATCATTGGTCTTGTGTTGTGGCGTATTCTTTGGGGCTTTGTTGGAAGTGATACAGCGCGTTTTGCGTTCTTCTTAAAAGGACCATCAGGCATTAGGTCATATCTCAAGGGTGATAACAGCCATGTTGGGCATAACCCTCTTGGAGCGTGGTCAGTTATTCTGATGTTGCTTGCACTATTCGTTCAAGCGGTTCTTGGCTTGTTTTCATCAGATGGCATGTTGTTCGGCGGGCCGTTTAGTGTTTATGCGAACGACAGTAATGCCATTACAAATATCCATGAATATCTGGGATATGGTCTCATGGGGCTTATTGGCCTGCATATCTTGGCTGTACTTTTTTATGAATTAATAAAGAAACAGAGACTGATCATGCCAATGCTTACTGGCTGGGCGAAGGTAGTTAATCGCGACCTTAGTCTGAAAGGTGGGTCTATAATGCTTGCAATAACAATGGCTGTGGCCGTTGCTTTGCTGCTCTATTGGTATATCCCTGCTTATCAATAAAAAAATGCCAGCTCCTTGATGAAGCTGGCCGATCGTTCCACGTGAAACAAGTCCCTATAAAATAAGTATTTTTCTACTTGCGGTATTCGTCGTGGCAGCTTTTGCAGTTTTTCACGGCTTTACCAAAAGCTGGACGCATTACAGCGGGATCACCAGTTTTTGCAGCTTCTGCAAAGGCTTTTGTGTCTGCCGCATAAGCATCCATACGTGATGCGAAATCTTCCCAGTTATCCCAAATTTTATCTTTTGCTTCGGTATGGCCTTCCGTACCGCGCGTGTCTTTTGCAAAAGTAGCTTTTGAAAGTGCTGCTGATTTAGCCATCATATCAGCGAGTTCAGCAATATGGCCTTCATGGTTTGCTTGACCGCGGAAATGCTGGAGGATACCGGAAAGCGAAAGTTTGGACATCTCCATCACATCATGACGGTACTGAGATTCTGGGAATCTCTTTTCTTCCTGTTCAAAACTGGATGCGAAAGACGCTGCGGATATACATGACGCGGCGATCATGGCCTTAATTACTACTGATTTCACTTGCTTCCCCTATGCTTCCTAAGAAGTGTATCACTTGTTCCTGACTTGATAAGTTTAACGCCTGCACCTTTCGGGGCAAGCGTTAAGAGAAAATCTGGCAAAATGTGAACTGGTTAAACCAATTACATAATTGGCGGGCGCGGTGGTTTTGCGCGGTCACGGCGTGGAGGCTGTGCCTGATATGCTTCGGCACAGTGGCCAGCACAATACGGCATGCCTGGCTCTGATGGTTTGCCGCAGAAGTGGAAATCATCATCACCCGGGTGCCCGATCGGCCATTTACACATGCGGTCGGTGAGGTCGAGAAGGGAGACAAGCTTTTTATCAACCTTCTTTGCCACACGCTTCGGCGCCGCCTTCTTCTTGTCTGTGTCTTTTTTCACAGGAGACGGGCGGGATTTCAGACCAAGCCTGTGAGCCTTACCGATAACAGCGTTTCTTGTTACGCCTTCACCCAGCTTGGCTGCAATTTGGCTTGCGCTTAAGCCTTCATCCCAAAGCTGTCTCAGTTTTTCGATACGGTCTTCCGTCCAGGCCATTTTTATTCCTTTTATACATATGGCTAATAATTTTTGCGCATGACGCCAATTAATGTTGCTTATATCGCCCTCACCCCCCTCTTGCCAAGGGGGGTTTTGACCCCATATGCTTACGGCGCTCCAGAAAATGGGGTTTTGAGGTGAAAAAAGGAGCTGTTTGTGCAGTCAGACGTGCAAAAAAACTATAGCGAACTGGGCGCTAGGTCGATTGGAACCGTAAATTGGCTTGGTTTATGGACTCTATACGTTCGCGAGTCGCGCCGATTCATGAAGGTGTGGTCACAGACGCTGGCAGCTCCTGCGGTAACCACTATTCTCTTTATGGTGATCTTCTCGCTCGCACTTGGTGGTGATGGCCGCATGATTGCTGGTATGCCTTATAACCAGTTCCTTGCGCCGGGGCTTATGGTTATGGCGATGCTTCAAAATGCTTTTGCTAATACCTCCTCTTCAATTTTGATTGCGAAAGTTCAAGGCAATATTGTTGATACGCTTATGCCGCCGCTTTCTTCCATTGAACTTACGGTTGGGTATCTGGCTGGCGGCGTGACACGCGGCCTTCTTGTTGGAGCGTTTGTAGGTGTTGCGTTTGTTCTTATGCCGGGCATCACTATGGAAGTGCAGCACTTTTGGGCAGTGATCTATTTCGCTGTATCAGCAAGTGCGATGCTGGCGCTTATCGGTGTGCTGACAGGTGTTTGGGCAGAGAAGTTTGATCATTCTGCAGCGATTACCAATTTTGTTATCGCGCCGCTCAGCCTTCTGTCTGGTACTTTCTATTCTGTTGAACGTTTGAGTGATGGCTGGCAGGTGTTTTCCAGTATTAACCCGTTCTTCTATATGATTGATGGTTTCCGGTACGGTTTCATTGACCGTGCGGACAGCGATCTCACAACAGGTATTCTTTACACACTCGTCATTAATATTGTTCTTACAATCGCCGTATACCGAGTGTTTAAAAAGGGATACCGCCTAAAAGCGTAAAAACGTAACGAAAACCTAGGAATTTCGCCTACGGTGGATTGACTTCACAAATTCCTAGAGGCATTCTGAGCCCGCCCAAATTAACCGGTTCGCAGTAGCGTGCCGGTTCACTATTTTCTAAGAGCATTTGGCCCGCCGAATGAGGCCGCCTGAGGAGACAAATCGTGATTACACCAGTAATGCCAACCTACGCTCGCCAACCTGTCGCTTTTGAGCGTGGCGAAGGCATGTATCTGTATGACACTGATGGCAAAAAATACTTGGATTTCTATTCTGGTATTGGCGTTATGTGTCTTGGCCATTCACATCCAACACTTGTGAATGCGCTTGCTGAACAAGGTAAGAAACTATGGCATACAGCCAATACTTACCAGATCCCTGGTGGTGAACGTCTTGCACAGCGTCTGGTGGATGCAAGCTGCGCAGATACTGTTTTCTTCACAAACTCAGGCGCTGAATCAACAGAGCTCTGTATCAAGATGGTGCGTAAATACCACCACGATAAAGGCAATGCTGGTAAATACCGTTTGATCACATTCGCATCTGCTTTCCACGGTCGTACTCTTGCGGGTATTGCGGCGGCTGGTCAGGAAAAACTGACAAAAGGTTTTGAGCCACTGCCAGACGGTTTTGATGTTGTACCATTCTGTGATCTGGATGCTGTGAAAGCGGCAATTGGTCCGAACACTGGTGGTATTATGATTGAGCCAGTACAAGGTGAAGGCGGTATCCGCCCAATCCCAGCTGAAGTAATGCAAGAACTTCGCAAAATCTGTGACGACAATGGTCTTCTATTTGTATGCGATGAAATCCAGTGTGGCATGGGCCGTACGGGTAAGCTGTTTGCGCACGAATGGTCAGGCGTGAAAGCGGATATCATTGCATGTGCGAAGGGTATTGGCGGCGGCTTCCCGCTTGGTGCCGTGCTTGCAACTGAAGATGCTGCATCCGGCATGGTTGTTGGTTCCCACGGTACAACATACGGCGGTAACCCGCTTGCAATGGCTGTTGGTAATGCTGTTCTTGATGAAATGCTGAAGCCTGGTTTCCTTGAGCACTCAAAAGAAATGGGTGACAAACTTCAGGGCCGTCTAGCTGCGCTTCAACAGAAGCACCCAACACTGATTGAGGAAGTACGTGGTTCTGGCCTAATGGCTGGTATTCGAGTGCCATCTATCCCAACACGCGATATCGTAACTGATTTGATTGGTCGTGGTCTATTGCCTGCTGTTGCTGGTGATATGGTTGTCCGCATGCTGCCACCGCTGATTATTGATGACAGCCACCTTGATGAAGCAATTGAAATCCTTGATGCATGTCTCACAGATTTCGCATCTAAGGCTGAATAAACCTAACTAAAGAAAGTAAATGCCATGAGTAACGCGTCTTTTAACCATTTTATTGACCTTCGGGATATTCCTGCAGAAACCCTGCGCCATATCCTTGATACGGCCATGAAATGGAAAGAGGCGCGACGAGGCATGCCTAAAGGAGCGGTGGACCAAGGTGCACCGCTTGATGGTCATACGTTGGCGATGATTTTTGAAAAATCATCTACGCGTACCCGTGTAAGCTTTGAGATGGCGATGCAGCAGCTGGGTGGTAAAACCGTTGTACTGCAAGGCAATAATATGCAGCTGGGCCGCGGTGAAACTATTGGCGATACTGCCAAGGTTATGAGCCGCTATGTTGATGCGATTATGATCCGCGCTAACACGCATGAAGCCGTGCTTGAGCTGGCTGATGAAGGTGATGTGCCAGTAATTAATGCGCTTACTGATCTCTCGCACCCCTGCCAGCTTATGGCGGATGTGATGACGATTGAAGAACATCTTGGACCGATCGCTGGCCGCAAGATCGCATGGGTGGGCGACGGCAATAATGTTGCGGCATCCCTTATCGAAGCGGCTGTGAAGTTCAATTTCTCTCTTACTATCGGCTGTCCACTTGAATATGGCCCTTTTGATGAGGTTCTTGATTGGGCTGAGGAAATGGGTGGCGATATTAAAATCACCGATGATCCGATGCTTGCTGTAAAAGGCGCTGAAGCAGTGTTTACCGATACTTGGGTTTCCATGGGGGATGACAAAACAGGTTCCCGTATGCGAGCCCTTGAACCTTTCCAGGTGAATAGCCACCTTATGGCGCAAGCTTTGCCGGATGTTTTGTTCTTGCACTGTTTGCCAGCACACCGCGGTGAGGAAGTAACCAACCGCGTAATTGATGGTCCGCAATCAGTTGTATGGGATGAAGCGGAAAACCGTCTCCATGCACAGAAAGCAGTTCTTGCATGGTGTCTTGGTAAAATATAAACCGGCACCAATTTGAATTAGTAAACGTAGTAAGTTTGATGACTGAAACACCGATTGTTGTGAAAGACCCGGAAGGTAGCCGGGATAATGAAGTTCGCCCGTTCCAGATTGAAGGAATGGATGTGCGTGGCCGTGCAGTGCGCTTTGGTACTGTAGTGGATCAGATTTTGAAAGCTCATGACTACCCTGAGCCTGTCGCTCGTATTCTTGGCGAAATGCTGGTGCTTACTGGTATGCTGGGTTCCATCATGAAATTTGATGGTATTGTAACCTTGCAAACCAAATCAGCGGGCCCTATCCCCATGATGGTGGCGGATTATGAACGCCGTGAAGATGGTATTGGCCGGGTGCGTGGCTATGCAGATATTGATCAGCAGAAGCTTTCTACATTCGGTAAAAACCCTAGCTTCCAAGGTATGATTGGGAGTAAAGGCGGCTATCTGGCGCTGACTATCGATCAAGGCGACAAGATGGATCGTTATCAAGGCATTGTTGAGCTGAAAGGCGAAACACTCGCTGAAGTAGCGCGCAACTATTTCCAGAATAGCGAACAGACACCTACCGAAATTCGTTTGAACTGTGATAAAGACCCTGTTTCCGGTAACTGGCGAGCGGGCGGCCTTATGGTGCAGCATTTGGCACGCGGTGAAGTGGGGCAGGAACGTATCCTGAACCGTGAAACCCAAGAGCATTGGGACCGGGCGTCCATCCTGATGTCCAGTGTGAAAGCAGAAGAACTTCTTGATCCGCAACTTGATCTCGATCAGCTCCTATACCGTCTTTATAATGAAGACGGTGTGCGTGTGTTTGAATCGTCTACCATGGTGCATAAATGCCGTTGTTCCCGCGAACGCCTGCAGACTGTTCTTCAAGGTTTCTCGGATGAAGATATCGCAGATATGACCAAAGAGAACGGCAAGATTGATGTAAATTGTCAGTTCTGCAACACCACATATTATTTCTTGCCCGAGGAAACACGCGCTAGCTAAGGCTATTGGCAAGATTGTGAATGTTTGAAAAGCACTGGCATGTCCGGTGCTTTTTTTATTGAGCCAATCAAGCGTTTCAAAATTTGGAACAATGCTTCCCGATATCGCTCTCTACCGAGGGTCTTAAGCCATATCTATATTCAGCAAACCAGATGAATAGAAAATGGTGGTGCTTGGAAATGGCCGAACTGGAAAAAATGCCAATCTTATTTGTTTCCCATGGCGGTGGACCGTTGCCATTGATGGGCGATATACGTCACGCCGATATGGTTGAAACCATGCAGGCTTTGAAGAAAAAGCTACCTAAACCCAAGGCTATTTTGACGTTCAGTGCGCACTGGGAGGAAGAACAAGTGCAGGTTACTGGCGCTGAAAAGCCTGAATTAATCTATGATTACTACGGGTTTCCAAAAAAGGCGTACGAAATCCTGTATCCTGCAACGGGAGCGCCCTTTTTAGCTGCAAGTACCCATCAAATACTGCGTGATGCTGAGATTGATACAATAGTTAATTCTGAAAGAGGGTTCGACCACGGCATGTTTGTACCCCTTAAGTTATTGTTTCCTGAAGCGAGCATCCCTGTTGTTCAAATTTCCATGCATAGGAACTTGGACCCTGAGTTCCATATTAATCTTGGGAAATGTATGGCTGAATTGAGGCGCAAAGGGGTAATGATTGTTGGCTCTGGTATGACATTTCATAATATGCGTGCCTTACGTCAAAGTGGGCGTACAGAAAACATAAATAAAAACAGAGCTTTTCACAGGTGGCTGGATCAAACATTGAACGCGCCAAATATTTCCGAAGAGGAAAGAGCTAGCGCCCTTTCAGGGTGGGCTGAAGCACCTCACGCCAGATATTGTCACCCCAGAGAAGAACATCTTCTGCCTGTGCATGTTTGTTACGGTGCTGCTCAGCAGCCTGTTAGCGAAATAATGCCATTCGATATTTTTGGCTATGAAACCCGGTGCTATCTATGGTCTTGAAACCGAAAGACTGATACCAACCTAAAGGTTAGATACTCAGTGACTGGCTTTATTCTGTAGGGGGATAATGTGGCGATGGATTCTTCACGGCTTGTAGGGCTTGATTTAGCTCGTTTTCTTGCTTTTTTTGGCATGGTGATTGTGAATTTTTCTATCGCTATGGGCGTTACCTTTGAACCTGATAGTTGGTCCACGTCTCTTTCCGAAGGAATGCAGGGGCGAGCTGCTGCTACCTTTGTTGTTCTTGCAGGCCTTGGATTAGGTTTGGCAGCAAACCGTTCAGAAACAGCGCCGATTTTTTCCGTTACAGTGAAACGTGCTTTATTTCTGCTTGTAATTGGTCTTGCCAATATGCTGATTTTTGAAGCAGATATTCTTCATTATTATGCCTTTTATTTCCTGTTTGGAATGTTGTTTGTAAAAGCAAAAACACCCACACTGTTTTTGGCTATCGGCTCGGTGATGGCTCTTTTCATGATCATGCTTTTTACCTTTGATTATGAAGCTGGCTGGAATTGGGAAATTTATGAATATTCAGGTTTCTGGACTTTGGATGGGTTTGTCAGGAACCTGTTTTTTAATGGCTGGCATCCTGTATTTCCGTGGCTCGTGTTTTTCCTGTTTGGCTTGCTTTTAAGCAAAGCGAAGCTTGGCGAGGTGAAAGTGCAGATAGCTCTGGTTTTTGGTGGTTTGGTTGGCTTGTTGGGGATTGAAACGTTCTCGGCCATTTTGATGGGGATGGTTGAGGGGCCTGATACAAAAGAGATTGCTATCCTCTTTTCTACCAGCCCAATTCCACCTGTGCCGCTATATAGTTTTGCGGGAATGGCTGCAGCATCTTTTGCGATAGGGGCTTGTTTGCTGGTTGCACCTTTTCTTGAGAGAATGAAGTTTTTGGGGCTGTTTACACCCGCTGGCCGTATGACACTCACGCTTTATATAGCCCATATTCTTGTTGGTATGGGAGCCCTTGAAGGGCTTGGCCTTTTGGAGCGCTCTGATCTTACCGCAACACATTCAGTTATAGCGGCTGGGCTTTTTTCTTTTGATGCGCTGGTGTTCGCCTATTTCTGGTCACGCTTTTTTAAGCGCGGCCCTATTGAAATGCTGATGCGAAAACTGGCTGGGTAATTATATCTTGCATCTTTAAATCTAGAGCGACCAAATATAAGCAGGTATTTGGGAGGACAGTATGAGTTTGGATGCAGTTATTATTGGCGGTGGGCATAATGGGCTTGTATGTGCCTATTATCTTGCTGCGGCTGGCAGGAAGGTGCGTGTACTTGAACGCAGGTCTGTTGTTGGTGGCGCAGCCGTTACCGAAGAGTTTCATCCCGGATTTAGAAATTCTGTCGCCTCCTACACTGTAAGCCTTCTTAACCCGAAAATTATCAAAGATATGCAGCTCCATGATTTCGGACTGGAGATCAGAGAGCGCCGGGTGAATAACTTTTGGCCTCATCCGAGTGATGATTTCTTGGCTTTTCCCGTTGGAAATGAGGCGCTGGAAACAGAAATTGCTCGTTTTTCTGAGCACGATGCTAGGGCACTTGATCGTTATTTCCGTGATATTGAAATGGTTGCTGATCTGGTGCGCAGTCAGCTTTTGGAAACCCCACCGAATGCGGGCGGCGGTTTGCGAGATTTGTGGCAAGCGATCAAACTTGGGAATCGTTTTAGAAAATTATCCCTAGAAGACGAGCGTACGGTGATGGATATTTTCACCAAAAGTGTCCGTGAATTCCTTGATCTTTATTTTGAAAATGAATTTGTGAAAGGAGCGTTTGCCTTTGATGGAGTGGTGGGAAATTACGCCGATAGTGAAACCCCGGGCACGGCTTATGTTCTTATGCATCACGCTTTTGGTGAAGTGAACGGCAAAGAAGGTGTGTGGGGTCATGCTGTCGGAGGTATGGGGGCTATCACGCAGGCGATGGCAAAAAGCGCGAAAGCCAAAGGTGCTGAAATCTCTACTGATGCTGCAGTGGCTCGCGTTTTAACAGAAAATGGCAGGGCTGTCGGTGTTGAACTGGAGGACGGTGAGAAGATATTTGCGAAGAAAATAATCTCTAACCTTAACCCAAGTTTACTATTCGACCGAATGGTGCCTGAAGAAGACATGCCTGAAGATTTTAGCCGCCGTATTAAGCGTTATAAAAATGGGTCTGGCACATTCCGGATGAATGTAGCGCTTGATAAATTGCCTGAATTTAAATGTCTATCACAGGAAAGAGCGACTGATGACCACCTCACTGGCGGTATTATCATTGCGCCTACAATGGATTATATGGACCGAGCTTTAAGGGGTGCCAAAGATTATGGTTGGTCTCGTGAACCCATTGTTGAAATGCTGATCCCCAGCACGCTTGATGATAGTTTAGCCCCTGAAGGCAAGCATGTGGCAAGCTTGTTTTGCCAGCAGTTTAAACCCGATCATGATTGGGTGAGGGACCGTATGAATGCGGCTGCCACTATCATTGATACGGTTGAGAAATATGCTCCCGGTTTCAGGAAAAGTATCGTCGGTATGCAAATTCTCAGCCCGCTTGATCTTGAAGAAAAGTTCGGATTAGTGGGCGGTGATATTATGCATGGGCACCTAAGCCTTGATCAAATGTTCAGCGCTCGGCCCATGTTGGGGCACGGTAATTACCGTACACCCATTGAAGGTCTCTATATGTGCGGCTCCGGCACTCACCCAGGTGGCGGTGTAACGGGGGCGCCTGGGCATAATGCAGCTCACGAAATCCTTAAGGATTAACGCTCACGGCATCTCTGTAGTGCAGATAAAGGTGAGCTGCAGACCAACTGAAGTTTGTGGCCCCCTGCATCTCGCCAGTGAGGGGGTGATAATTCTCCCTGATTGGACCATCACCTTTCAGGCCTTGCAGGTTTTCGAAAACCCGTGTGCGTAGTTTTTGAGCTTCTTCATGGTAACCGTAGTTTTCCAGGCCCTTGATCGCAAAGTAAACCTGATCCAGCCACACGCGGCCACGCCAGTAGATAGTTGGATCATAAGCCGGGTTGCTTTGACTAGCTGTTGCAAAAGGCACAAATGTGTTGAATTCATTTGGGTCAAGCATCACTGAAGCAACTTGTTTCGCTTTATCTGCTGTCGCCAGTTGTGTAAAAAGTGGTGTCCAGCCCTCTGGTCCTCTACCGCGTTTTTTCAAGGGCTGTTTGCTACATCCTGTTTCACTGGTGGCGGTATCATAGAAAAAGCCTGAGCCGTTATCGAACATGCAGTTGTTCACCAGCGTTTGAATGTGGGCGGCTTTGTCTCGGTATAAGCTTATATCGTGAGGTATTCCCAGTAGCTTTGCCATTCGAGAAAGCAGGCTTGCTTCAAGAAAAAGATAGCTATTCTGATCTACGCTTTCTTGGGCAATAGAATAACCGGTGAGCGCGCCTGTGGCATCATGGTTTTCAAGGAAAGATACCTGCCAATCCTGCAAAGCTTTTGCAGTGTCGCCTACATAGTTTTCCTGAGCATATTTATTTAGCTGCGATTCCGAAATGAAACCAAAGCGAGCAGCATTATCCATTCCAGATTCCCAACCCGCAGCAACTTGTGCGCCGCTGTAGAGTTCTAAGGTGAGACCACTTTCTTTCATAGAATCATAAAGAGGTTTCCCGGCACAGCTGTACCAACCACGGTTACCTTTTTTGCAGTTTTTAAGAAGGTCTGAATGTTTGGCTGTTTCATCTTGCGGTTTGGCGCTGAACAGTAGTTTGCCATCGTCATTGTTATGGCGTGGATGAACCGTTGCACCATATTCCACCAAACCGTTCCGGTTATGGTCTCGGTTCCTGTACCACCAGTCATTATAGGCTTTCAGTTTAGGATACATTTCCATAAGGAAAGCTATGTCACCTGTTGCTTGATAGATTTCCCAAACGGCCCAGCTGGCAAGGGATGGTTTACTGTTGCGTTCGTTCCAGTTATCACCATCACCACCTCGTGCTGGGCTTTGGTTATAAAAAACTGTGTCAATGATCATGCCGGCATCCTGCGGGCGTAGGGCATCGTCCGGCTGAATTTGATAATCAAACAGTGCGCGTATGTTATCTTTAGCAACATCTGGGGCAAAATGCGCCATTGCAGCAGCGTGTTTCCAGCTGTCCCAAGGCCAAAGGCCGCTGAACCAGCGCGCTGTACTTGAAGGAACAACACCTGCAGTTTTGATAGCCCCCGCTGGCGACCGCCAGTTCCCGATCAGGGTTTCAATGGCTTTCACCGCGACATGGTTCAGTTCTTGGTCGGTCCCTTGAAGCCCTTTTTCCAGATAATCTTTCCAGCGAGCTTTGGTGGTTGCGATCGCCTTTTCGGCATTAGTGAGAAGGGCTTTTTGATGTGTTGTTATCTGGGTAGCTTCTGTTTCATTCAGCGCATAACTTTGAACAGTATAGAAAGTTTGCTCACTCTTTGGGGCGAAGGTCGCTGATATTTCAGTTGGTGTGCTGCGCAAGGTGATTAGGCTTGATGTACCACTCAACAGCATTTGGCCTGAAGCACGTACAGCAGAATAACTGTATTTTACAGAGTTCCCGACAGTGGATTTTTCAACAAGCCATTCTGGTAGTGTGTCCTTAATGGTTTCTTTTGAGCCTTCAGCCCAAGTTTTTACCATAGTTTCAGACCATTTAAGCCCTGCCTCTATGGGGATAGTGGATGTGTTGCTGATAGTGGTTTTAATGATAGCTGACCGTGGACCTGCCATGCGCAGCTCACGCTTAATGTTTAAAGCACCAGTTTTATAGGTTTGAATAAGTGCACCGGGAATAGAATAAGCTTCGCCGTTTTCCTCAGAAGCAGCTGTAGTTTGGTCGCTCAGAAATATCTCAAGATGATCAGATTTAGCACCCAAGAAAACTGGTAGTTCCTCTGCGATGACCATTGGGCCTGAAAAATAACCAAAATTCCCATCAGCCGGTAAAAGATATCCGTGCCATGCACCTGCATCCATAAGCGGATTAAAACGCTGGTTACCATACTCATCAAAATGACGGACAGCGCTGACATTACCTTTACGGTTGATCGTGTTTTTATAGTCAGCAGGATTGTTGGCAGCGAGTGCCGCTGTTGATAAACAGCCCAATATTAGAGCAGCAAATATTTGTTTCATGGTATCCCCCATACCCTTGGTGTTTTTTATTCTGGTTGGTCAGGTGCCGGGTCAGCTTGCACGATATCGGGCAGTGTTTCACCTGTGCTGTCGTTGGGTTTAAACTTCAACGTTATAGTGGGTAAAATGCTCAACTCCAGCTCTAGCTCATTGAAATGAAATTTCTTGAATTTCAGTTTTTTGCGGGCAGCAGTTGCTTTGAAGAGAGAGCCAAGGATGGTGTTAACCAGCTTTTTATCTTGCGTTTCCATAAGAAGGGCTGCCTGCTCTTCTTCTGAAATCATGTCTTGCATTTTGAGGTGAGGTACAATTTTAGGCGATAGCCCAAGGCCGACTTCAATCTCTGTCACAATATAACCCGCGCGTTCTATATAAGGCAGGGCTTCATTGAAGGTTTGGGCTGTTTTACCGAGTGTATCGCCACCAAAGCCCTTCAACCCTTCAACCGTTGCACTGTATGCTTCGCTAGCGCTTTGTCCCCAGCTTTGCTCGGGGTTATTCCCCATTATTTTTTGGCGAATATCTTCAACAACTTCAGGCAGTTTCTTTTTCATTATGGTGTCCCTCCCTTGCGCTACTTTATTCTTTTCTTCTGTAAAATCCAGCAAAGCAGATCAACTTTTACTAAGCTACAGGGTAAGCCGAAGGGTTTGCAGTGTTTGTTTCGTACCAACTTGTTGAGGTCGGGAAGAAAGGAAACAACATGCAGGCAATGAAGCTCCCCAATATATTTGTTCTGTTTTCAGTTTTTTGCCTTATGGGCTGCGGCGGAGAAGATAACAGTACATCCACCACTTCGCCATCAACAGGTACCACTACTACACCGACCAATTCAGTTCCTGTGCTCGCGGCCCCTAATCAAGATTTTAGTGTGAGTGCAGGTGAGGTGGTTGATTATGACGTTAGCCAGAATGAAACCACTTTTACAGATGCAGATGGTGATAGCCTCAGTTACACGATTTCTATTCAAACTTTTAACAGTGATAGTATCGCCATCGAAAATGAACTGTCTTCTACAGGTACTATAGTTTCTGGAACACCGGCTACCGTAGGTACTGTTTTTGTAACCGTTACGGTGAATGACGGTAATGGTGGTTCAGCTTCAGACGAATTTGAAATTTCAGTTACCTTAGCTGTTGATGAAGATGCACCCTCCCTGCCAGCGGTGAGTTTTGAATATGTGAATATTGATCTCCCAGATCACTTTACTAACCCGAACTCTGATTTTGGGGATGTTGCTGCGCAGGATAATCAGCCTGTAAATAATAACATTACCAATGCAGGGGCCACGTTGGGGCGAGTATTGTTTTATGATAAAAAACTTTCAGCGAATGACACGGTAAGCTGTGCATCATGCCACCAGCAAGAATTTGGATTTAGTGATCCGAATGTGTTGAGTATTGGCTTTGAAGGGGGTGAAACGGGTCGTCACTCTATGGGGCTTGCGAACGCACGTTATTACGAACGTGGTCGTTTCTTCTGGGATGAGCGTGCGAATACCCTTGAAGATCAAGTACTACAGCCCATTCAGGATGCAGTGGAAATGGGGATGACGCTAAGTGCGCTTGAGACCAAGCTCGCCGCAACCAGTTACTACCCAGATCTTTTTGAAGATGCGTTTGGCTCTAGCGCGATTACCAGTGGCCGTATTGCGGATGCACTTGCTCAGTTTATTCGCAGCATGGTTTCCTATCAGTCAAAATTCGATATAGCCTTTGCCGGCGGTGATGCTGAAAACCCTGATTTCCAGAGCGTTTTCACCGCACAAGAACTTCAAGGGTTAAGGCTTTTTACAGATGAAGCGAACCTTCCAGGCCGTACGCTGCGCTGTAATGGGTGCCATACTACTGCGGTGCAAACTGCTGAGCGACCTGAAAATAACGGCCTTGATGCAGATACATCAGCGGATCAAGGAGCAGGAGCTGGCCGTTTTAAAGTTCCCTCGCTTCGGAATATAGCGATACGGGCACCTTATATGCACGATGGGCGTTTCGGTACACTAGAAGAAGTGGTTGAGTTTTATAATAGCGGTATCCAGGCACATCCAAACTTGAGCGGGCGTTTGGAGAATAATGGGCAACCTCGCAGATTTAATATGACAGATGCTGAAAAAGCAGCACTTGTGGCCTTTATGAACACGCTAACGGATAATGTGTTTCTCACGGATGAGAAGTTCAGCGACCCCTTCCCTGAGGATTAATCCCTTGGGGTAAGAAGGTTTGCCGCCATTTCTGTCCAGGCATCAATGATGCGCAGGTGAAAATTCGGGTCGTTGTTATATTGAGCTTGAATAATAAGCCCGCGCATCATGCTTGTTGTCATGGTCATGATGAGCTCAACGTCGCTATCATCACCTGATTTGGCTTCATATTGTTTCACCGCACCAGCAAGACGATTTTCTTCCCATGCCTTCAGGTTAGGGGACAGGCGTTTCTGCAGTTCAGTATCTGTTCTGATAGCGATCAAAACCTCTAAAAGGGCGCGGTATTCATCTGTGTTCACATAGCGGAGCCAGATTTGTTTCAGTTCTTTAGCTACATCCCGTTTTGCAGCGGGCTTTGATGTTTCGAAAACAGGAGCAAATTGCGCGTTTTGTAGAATACGTTCTGCGGTAGCGGCCATCAGGTCTTCTTTTGTAGGGAAGTGATGCTGAAGCGCCCCTTTTGAAACACCAGCGCGCTCTATCACTTTATGGATTGAAGTTTCCGCATACCCAATTTCAGCAAGGCAAAGGATTGTGGCCTGGCAAATTTTCTCATGTGCCAATGCGCGCTTTGCTTCCTGTTTTCCCATTGGTTTTTCTGCGGTTTCCGCCATTGTTTTTATTCCCTGATCTTGGTGTTTTTTCATCTTAATCTAGCAGCCATGGAAAAAGCGAATAAAAAAAGCAGTACAGACGGCTTGTTTTTTTAAATTTTTGCGCCATACTCACTCCCGAACTGAGATTGTCACGAGTAAGTGGCAAGCTGCGGTGTAAGCCTGATGGAGGATTAAATAGTGACCAGACCTATTTATATTGGCGGGGCTAGCGGGTTCTGGGGAGATACCGCAATGTCCACACCGCAGTTACTCGGTTCGGAAAAGCTGGATTATATTGTTTATGATTATCTGGCTGAAATCACTATGTCGATTATGGCTCGGGCGCGGGCCAAAGATGCTTCACTTGGCTATGCGGTTGATTTTGTTTCCGTGGTGATGAAGCAAAACTTGAAAACTATTGCCGATAAAGGCGTGAAGGTTCTTTCAAACGCTGGCGGCGTAAATCCCGAAGCATGTGGTAAAGCAATCAGGGCGCTGGTTGCCGAGATGGGGCTCTCGCTCAAAGTTGCCGTCATAACCGGTGACGATTTGCTGGCGAGTGCTCATGAATTATTTGAAGATGGTTATGGTGAAATGTTTTCTGATGATCCATTCCCAGATCCTGAAAAAATCGCCAGTATTAATGCGTATATTGGTGCGTTCCCTATCGCAAAAGCGCTAAGCGAAGGCGCGGATATTGTTATTACTGGGCGCTGTGTGGATAGCGCTGTAACTCTTGGTGCATGCATCCATGAATTTGGATGGGATGAAAGAGATGTTGATCTGTTGGCGGCAGGAAGCCTTGCTGGTCACATCATTGAATGTGGACCTCAGGCAACGGGCGGAAACTTCACTGATTGGGAAGATGTAGCAAATGACCTAGTTAATATTGGGTATCCTGTTGCAGAAGTATCCAGTGACGGCTCTATGGTGATTACGAAACCTGAAGATACGGGTGGCAAGGTAAGTATTGGTACTGTTGCTGAACAGATGCTTTATGAAATTGGTGACCCACAGGCTTATGTTTTACCAGATGTAGTGTGTGACTTTTCTGGCGTAGAGCTTGAAGAAATTGGTGTGGATCGGGTTGCGGTTTCTGGTGCGAAAGGCCGTGCGGCAACGGATACATATAAAGTGTGTGCCACTTATGCGGATGGTTTCCGGGGAGGGCTTCTCATGAGTTTTTACGGTATTGACGCTGCTAGAAAAGCCCGATCGTTTGCGGACGCTGCTTTTGCGCGGGCTGATAAGTTTCTTCGGCTTTCCAATGCTGGTGACTATACAGAGAAGAGTGTCGAAATTCTTGGAAGTGAAAGCCAGTATGGTGATTTTGGTTCCGGTCAGGATGCCCGTGAGGTCGTGCTGAAAATCGGGGTGAAACACCCTGATATGAGAGCGGTTGGATTACTCCTTAAAGAAGCAACAGGTCTTGGCCTTGCTACGCCGCCTGGCCTATCAATCTTCAGCTCAGGACGGCCTAAACCATCGCCTGTAGTGCGCTTGTTCTCCTTCTTGTTGCCTAAAAATAAAATAGCTATTGAGATTGATCTGGAAGGGGAGAAAATTCCTTATGTTCCAGCATTAGCGCTTGAACAAACAGATGTACCCATTGTTGAAGTACCAGAAGCGCCTGATCTTAGTGGCGAAACTGTGGATGTTCCGCTTATCAAACTCGCATGGGGCCGAAGCGGTGATAAAGGTAATAAAGCCAATATTGGTATCATTGCCCGCCGCGCTGAATATATGCCGTATATCTGGGCTGTACTCACAGAAGCAGAGGTGAAAAGTCGGTTCTGTCATTTCCTTGAAGGCGATGTTGAGCGCTTTCATCTGCCCGGCAGTCATTCAATTAATTTCTTGCTTCATGATGTGCTTGGCGGTGGTGGTGTCGCAAGCCTCAGAAATGATCCGCAGGGTAAAGGCTATGCACAGCTTCTGCTTTCTGCAAACGTAACAATTCCAAAAACTCTAGCGGAGTCTCTTTAATGCCTGTCTTCGCCTCGAAACTGAATACAGCCTCTGAAAGCTATAAAAAGAACCGGGAAGATATGCTTGGTCTCATTGGAAAGCTTTCTGAACTGAACAGCCGTGGTGCTCTTATTTCGGAGAAACGCAAACCGCGTTTTGAAAAACGGGGGCAGTTAACCCCACGTGAGCGTCTTTCCCGTTTGCTCGATCCGGGGATGCCATTTCTGGAAATTGGTAACCTTGCTGGATATTTGCTTGATACCAAGAAAGAAGAAAAATCTATCCCGGGCTCAACAGTGATTACAGGTGTTGGGTTTGTCTCTGGTGTGCGCTGTGTGATTGTGGTGGATGACAGCGGCATTCAGGCAGGCGCCTTAACAACAGCTGGCGGTGGCCGTATCAAGCGTGCGCAGAAAGTATCGCTAGAACAGAAACTGCCGTTTATTCATCTCGTGGAAAGCGCGGGTGGTGACCTTCTTAATTATACTGTTGAAGGCTTCGTATCCGGTGGTGAACTGTTTGGTAATTTGGCTGTACTTAGTGCTGCAGGTATTCCTTCGATCGCTCTTTTACACGGTTCGTCCACAGCGGGTGGCGCTTATATGCCTGGCCTCAGCGATTATGTGATTGCAGTAAAAGGCCGTGGACGTGCGTTTTTGGCTGGGCCACCACTTTTGAGGGCCGCAACAGGTGAGATCGCAACTGAAGAAGAACTGGGCGGCGCTGAAATGCATGCATCTGTTTCGGGCCTCGCAGAATATCTGGCAGATGACGATAACCACTGCGTGCAGATTGCCCGAGAAATTACAGATCGTCTTGGTTGGAATGATGCTTGCTCCGTTACGCCTGAACGTAATTATGAAGAGCCGATTTATGATCCGAATGAAATCGCAGGCCTTGTGCCGGTTGATTACCGCCAGCCCTATGATGTGCGGGAGCTTTTAGCGCGTGTGGTAGATGGCTCTGATTTCCTTGATTTCAAACCAAGATACGGTGCGTCTATGGTTTGTGTGCATGCAAACATTTTTGGTCAGAAATGCGGGATTGTAGGGAATAACGGTCCGATTGACCCTGAAGGCGCAGTGAAATGCGCTCAGTTCCTTCAGCTTTGCGACCAGTCAGATACCCCGGTAATTTTCCTTCAAAATATCACAGGTTATATCGTTGGTACTCAGTCCGAGCAGGCAGGTATGATCAAGCACGGCTCCAAGATGATTCAAGCCGTACGAAACATCGAAGTGCCCCGTATCACCATGATGGTGGGTGCGAGTTTTGGAGCTGGTAACTACGGCATGTGCGGACAGGGCTATCATCCTGATTTCATCTATAGCTGGCCAAATGCCGCAACTGGCGTGATGGGTGGTGAGCAAGCCGCGAAAACTATGTCCATGGTGATGCGCGGAAAAGCCAAAGCCATGGGACAGGAAGTTGATGAAGCTGTTGTAGCCGCGCAGGAAGCACATCTCACCCAGATGTTCGATGGTCAGTCAGGGGCATTCTACACATCTGGCCGCATGCTTGATGACGGTATGATCGACCCACGTGATACCCGCAAAGTACTTGGGTTCCTTCTGGAAACAGTAATGGAAGCTCGTCGCCGTGAGGTACGTACCAATAACTTCGGTATTGCGAGAATGTAGAGGGAAATCATGGCTGATCTTGGTGAATATAAAAACATTCTTTGTGAGCAAGCAGACGGCTGGTTAACCATCTGGTTCAATAGGCCTGATAACAGAAACGCGCTTTCAACTGAGATGATCAAAGATATCTCGGATGTATTAAATACCGTTAAAGAAGACCGCGATGTGAGGGGCATTACCATGCGCGGCAAAGGCGGTATTTTCTGTGCTGGCGGGGATTTGAAATCTTTCAAAGCCAGTATGACAGGCGGCGCTTCAAAAGAAGATATTATGGCAACAAGCCGTACCGCTGCTGATTTCTTCCATCTTATAAACACCATGCCGCAAGTGGTGATCATGGTGATCGAGGGAGCTGCAATGGCGGGTGGTCTCGGTATGGCTTGTACAGCTGATGTTGTGATTGCTGCACCAGATGTACGTTTTTCGCTTACCGAAGCGATGCTCGGCATAACGCCAGCGCAAATCTCACCGTATGTGATGCAGAAATTTGGATATGCGGTGGCTCGCCGCCTCATGCTGACAGCAGCGCAGTTTGATGGCGCTGAAGGTGAAAAGCTTGGCCTTGTGGATTTCCTTGCAAGCGGTGAGGAAAATCTTAGCCGTACTGAATGGCAGATCAAGCGGCAAGTGCTGAAATGTGCGCCGGGTGCCGTGGCGGCTACAAAGCATCTTACTCTTTCAGCGCATAAGCTCCCTCGGGAAGAGATGGTGGAATTTGCAGCAAGTGATTTTGCCGATTGTCTTCTTGGTGATGAAGGCCGCGAGGGCATCAGTTCTTTCATTGAAAAACGTAAGCCTGAGTGGTTCGTAGATTTGGATAGAAAATAATGAGCGCGAAAAACATTACACGCATCCTTATTGCAAACCGGGGTGAAATCGCCTGCCGCGTTATGGAAACTGCTTATGCGCAGGGCATTGAAACAGTAGCTGTTTATTCAGATGCCGATGCTGGCGCGAAACATACACTGATGGCTGACCATAAAGTGTATATTGGGTCAGCCCCCGTTGGTGAAAGCTATCTTTGTGCTGATAAGATTATTGATGCGGCGAAAAAGACAAGTGCCGATGCTATCCACCCCGGGTATGGGTTCCTTAGTGAGAACGCAGCTTTTGCTAAAGCTTGCGCGGAAAATGGCATTATCTTTATAGGCCCTTCTGCTGAAGCTATTGATGTGATGGGCAACAAGGCTGCCGCCAAACGCTTGATGCTTGAAGCAGATGTACCTTGCATACCCGGCTATCAGGATGCAGACCAAAGCGATGATGCGCTGGTTAGCGCAGCGAAAGAAATCGGCTATCCGCTAATGGTGAAAGCTGCCGCGGGTGGTGGCGGTCGTGGTATGCGTCTGGTAACTGAGGAAGCTGGCCTTGCTGACGCAATCAAGCTTGCACGCTCAGAAGCAGAGAATGCTTTTGGTTCAGGTGAGCTGATCCTAGAGAAAGCGATCATAGAGCCACGTCACGTAGAAATTCAGGTGTTTGCCGATAAAGCTGGGAATACCATTCATCTCGGAGAACGAGACTGTTCTGTTCAGCGTCGCCACCAGAAAGTGCTTGAAGAAGCACCTTGCCCGGTGATGACACCGGAACTGTGTGAACGTATGGGGGCCGCCGCTGTGGCTGCTGCAAAATCAATTGGCTATGAAGGTGCGGGTACCGTTGAATTCCTTCTGGATGCCTCCGGCGAGTTTTACTTTCTGGAAATGAACACGAGGCTGCAAGTAGAACACCCGGTAACAGAACTGGTCACAGGGCTTGACCTTGTGGCTATGCAGATCGCTGTTGCGCAAGGTGAAGACCTTCAGCTTTCTCAGGAAGATGTTATTCTTGAAGGGCACGCGATTGAAGCGCGGCTTTATGCTGAAGATCCGGCGAATGATTTTTTGCCCGCCTGCGGGCCAGTACATCACTGGTATGAAGCAGAAGGTGAAGGCATAAGGATTGATAGCGGTATCCTTTCTGGTCAGGCAATTTCCCCACATTATGATCCGATGGTTGCGAAGGTTATAGCTTACGGTGAAACCCGGGATATTGCACGCAAACGGCTTGTAAAAGCACTTGGGGATACGGCTCTCTTTGGCAGTAAAACCAATAAAGCCTTCCTGATTGATTGCCTTGAGCGTGAAAGCTTTGCTTCTGGTAAAGCCACCACAGCTTTCATTGCTGAAGAATATGGTAATGCGGGTGTGGAAGAAACCACGCCAAGTTTTGTGGATGCGGCAAGTGTTGCGGTTATCAGTTTTGAGCTGGCGACTGAAAAATCTTTGAATGCTTCTACGGGAGTATCGTCACACCTGCGGAATTGGTTCAGTGCTTCAATACTGCCTGTTCCTGTTACCTATGAATTTGGCGAAACTGCGTACGCGCTTTCCGTAAAACCTGTTTCGGATGATAGCTATGTAGTGACCGCAGGCGAAGAGAGCTGTGAAGTTACGCTTGGATCGCTAGAAGAAAATGAAGCTATTCTCGTTGTTGATGGTAGCACGCGAACTATTCGATTCCATGAAGAGCGGGAGGGTGTGCTCCATGCTTCTTGTGGGGCAATGTCTGCCATCTTCAAAGACCGCATCCGTATTTCTGCAAGTGATGATGAAGCGAGTGGTAGTGGCACCATCACCGCGCCAATGCATGGTGCACTTCTTGAAGTGCTTGTGATGGCTGGAGACCCTGTGAAAACGGGCGATACACTCGCGGTTCTTGAAGCTATGAAAATGCAGCATCAAATCCTCGCAGAAGTGGACGGTACCGTGAAAGAAGTAGCAGCAGAAGCTGGTGCGCAAGTGGCGACGGGTGACCTGCTTGTAGAAATTGAAGCAGAGGGGGAATAGGGCCAATGACATCACTTACCGCAGATCTTCGCACTGAAGGTGAAGAACTTTATAACCTGATGAAAAAGCAGCCGGAAAGCTTCTGGCAGGTGAAAACCCAGTTTAAGGACTGGACCGTTTGGGATGTGATCGCTCACCTGCATTTTTCTGACTATATGGCGATGACAACTGCAAAAGGCGAAGCGGCATTCGCCGAGCTTGCAGGTAAAGTGATGGTCTATTTCCAAAATGGTAAAGGCTTGCAGGGATATGCCCGCGATTGGCTGGGGGACATCTCTGGCCCTGACCTTCTGGAGAAATGGCACGCCGACTTTCTTGAGATGTGCGATTTGTTTGACGGCACAGAACCTGACGCACGTCTTAAGTGGTTTGGCCCAGATATGGGTGTACGCATGTTTGCTACAGCGAGGCAGATGGAAACCTGGGCCCACGGTCAGGAAATATACGATATGCTGGCGCTTGACCGCACCGATACGGACCGCATCAAAAATATCGTTGTGATTGGCGTGAAAACCTTTGGGTTCTGTTTCAAAACCCACGGCAAACCCGTGCCTGAAGAAGCTCCGTTTGTGAGTCTTACTGCGCCGTCTGGCGCGGAATGGGCTTTTGGTGAACCAAATAGCGCGGGCTCTATAATGGGGAGCGCTGCTGAATTTGCGCAGGTGGTTACCCAAACCCGAAATATTGCAGATACAGGCTTGAAAGTAGAAGGCGATGTAGCAAACGCTTGGATGGCGATTGCCCAGTGCTTCGCGGGGGGTGCTGAACAACCACCAAAACCGGGCACGCGCTTCAAGCATGCCACACCAGTTGTGTAAGGGGGGCAACCATGAAGAAAACACCATTTGATACAGAAGAGCGCTGCGCCTACCGCGACAGCATGGCTAAGTTTGTGCAGAAGGAAATTGAGCCTTTCGTTGATCAATGGGATGAAGATGGTGACTTCCCATGGGAACTGCACCAGAAAGCTGGTGAACTTGGAATGTTCGCGGCTGGCATTGATGAGAAATACGGTGGGCTTGGCCTTGATCATGACGATGCATTTATGCGCGCTTGGTCTGCGATTGAAATGGGGAAATCTTCAGCGGGCGGTGTGATGGCTAGCCTTGGTTCCCGCAATATTATGACAGGCCCAATACAGAAGTTAGCGTCAGATGATATCAAAGATAAATGCTTGGCGGATATTGTCTCTGGCCGCAAGGGCGGAGCGCTTGGAATTACGGAACCTGGCGGCGGCTCTGATGTAGCTAACCTTCAAACCAAAGCTGTTAAAGACGGCAATCACTATGTGATCAATGGTTCAAAGACCTTTATCACAGGCGGCATGAAAGCTGATTATTTTGTGATTGGTGCACGCACAGGTGATGCAGGACTTGCTGGTATCTCGCTTTTCTTTGTGGAAGCGGATGCAGAAGGTTTCTCTCGCCAGTCAGTTGGCGGTAAGATGGGATGGTGGGCATCAGATACTGCCACTCTATTCTTAGATAATGTTCGTGTACCCGCGGAGAATATGCTGGGTCAGGAAAACATGGGTTTCCTCTCTATCATGAATAACTTCAATTATGAGCGTCTGATGATGGTAGGTCAGATGATTGGTATGGCTGAACGCTGTCTTGATGAAAGTATCAAATATGCGCAGGACCGTGAGACATTCGGTAAGCCAATGATCAAACATCAGGTTATCCGCCACAAGATCGCGGATATGTCTGCGAAGATTGATAGCATGGCCGCATGGCTCAACCAGATTTGCTGGATGATTAACGAAGGCGATATGCCCGTTGAACAGATTACCAAAGCTAAATTCTCGGCTTCAAAAATGCTGGAATATTGCGCAAGCGAAGCCATGCAGATTTTCGGCGGTGCCGGGTATCTGCGCGGTAATCCGGTTGAACGCATTTACCGTGATGTGAAGGTAATGGCCATTGGTGGTGGCTCGGAAGAAATTATGCGTGATCTGGCTGTACGCCAGATGGGCCTATAAGGGGGATATGATGAGCAGTCCGACAACACAGGAATTGGAAGAGTTTAGAAAAGAAGCTTCTGCATGGCTAAAGGAAAACCGCCCTGCCGAGCCTGATTTCATGTTGCCGCTTACCTTTATGGAAGTGGGTACTGAAGAGCAGTTTGATTTCCTACGGGACTGGCAGCGAAAATGCTATGAAGCAGGCTTCATTGGTGCAGGCTGGCCAAAGGAATATGGCGGTGGCGGCATGCACCAGAAATTCCAGGAAGTTGCGACCAAGGAAATGGAGCGCCAGCGGGTGCCGATTATGCTCAACGCTATTGGCCTCAATTGGACTGGCCCCCTACTCCTTGATATGGGAACCCATGAAGATCGTGCTATATACCTAAAAGGCATTTTAACAGCAGAAGATATCTGGTGTCAGGGTTTCTCTGAACCAGATCATGGTTCTGATCTTGGAAATGCGCAAACCAAAGCGGTGCGTGACGGAGATGATTATATCATCAATGGTTCGAAGATTTGGACCACGCAAGGCAACTTTGCCAAATATATGATCCTGCTTGCCCGTACCAATCCGGATGCGCCAAGTAAATATAAAGGGCTGAGTTTCTTCCTTGCCCCGATGCATGTAGACGGTATTGAAACGACCCCTATCCGTAAGCTTACGGGTGAATACGGTTTTACCCAAACATTCTTCACCGATGCTCGTATTCCAGCAGACTGCATGATGGGTGAAGAAGGTCAGGGCTGGGCTGTGGCTATGCGCACGCTAGAATATGAACGTGGCGCTCGTGGCGGACAGGGAGGCGGGTATACGATCAGTATGCCGGATGTATCCAAGATTTTTGATCTCGCGAAAACAGCGATGCGTAACGGCAAGCCTGCTATTGAAGACCCGGTTATTCGTGATCAGCTTACCCAGTTTATGATTGAAGCGCGGAGTATTGCATTATCTGCCAAACGCCAGAGCCTCACGCCGCTTATTCAGGAAAAGCCGCATAGTTTGCCGCTTTCTTCCAAAGTAGCCTGGACAGAATTTATCAGGCGTTTGAATGAATTTGCTATCTCGCTTCAGGGCACAAAGGCTGCTTATTATGTGGGTGAAGAAGACGCTGTTGAAGGTGGTATCTGGCAGCGTGGCTACCTGAATGCTTTCTCGGCAACTATTGGCGGTGGCACAAGCCAAATTCAGCGCAACATTATTGGCGAGCATGTGCTCGGCCTTCCAAAAAGTTAAGGCGAGGGGACAGTATTATGGATATGGTTGGAACCATTGGCCTTACAGAGGAACAAGCAGACCTGTTGGAAGTAGCCACAAACTTTTGCCGGGATAAATCCCCTATCGAGAAAGTGCGTGAACTGCTTGAAGACGATCTGGGCTATGACCCGGATGTGTGGAAAGAAGTAGCTGAACTTGGCTGGCTTGCCATCGCTCTGCCGGAAGAATATGGCGGTGTGGGCCTTAGTCTTGCTGAAGTGGTACCTGTTGTTGAGCAGATGGGCCGTAATTTGATGGCAACGCCGTTTGTTTCCACCAGTATTGCCGCGCAGGCGATCATCGCGGGCGGTACTGAGGCTCAGAAAAAAACCTATCTGCCAAAAATTGCTGAAGGCATGGCGGCGACTGTCGCACTTTCAGAAGATAATGGCGATTGGGACCTCTTAAATATTGAAGCATCGGCTAATCTGGAAGGGAATGGCTATATGCTATCAGGCACAAAGACATTTGTGTGTGATGCTCATTCTGCTGAAATTTTCATTGTCTCAGCTGCTTTAGATGGCGGCTCAGCAAAACTGTTTATTGTTGAAAAAGATATGCTGCCAGAAGGTTCTATTCGCCGAGAGACTGTGATTGATGAAACCCGACGCTCATTCAAACTATGTTTGGACGGTGTTGGTGTGCATGAAATTCAGATGATGGATGTGAATCAAGCTGATGCAGCTCTTGCTCATATTCATATGGTGCAGGCTCTACTTCTTTCTGCGGAAATGTGCGGTGGTGCCTTCAGTACCATCGAATATACGCTTGATTATCTCCGCACCCGTAAGCAGTTTGATAAAATCGTCGGGTCTTATCAGGCGCTTAAGCATCCGATTGTAGATGCGCATATTTCTTATGAACATGCACGGTCTCATCTCTATAGTGCAGCACATAATTTTGATAAGCAGGGCGAGCAGGAAGTCGCAGTGCGTATGGCCAAATCAAAAGCGGGGGAAGCTTTCTCTTATGCGGCTGATCGGTCCATTCAATTCCATGGTGGTTTTGGTTTCACGTATGAATGTGATGCTCAGCTTTACCGTCGTCGTTCGCTCTGGTGTGAGCATATGGCAGGGGATGGCGCCTACCACCGTGAAAAGCTTGCGGCATTAATGTTTTAAATTCTTGTTTTGAGTAAAGTTCTGAGTTGAAGACAGCGTCCATTGTGGCGCTGTTTTTTCTTTTCCAATGCTATTTGTTCTGGCTATGCTTACCACCGAATGGTGGGAGGAGATTTTATGAAACAGCAGTGTATTTTAGCGATGGACCAAGGCACTACAAGCAGCCGAGCCATTGTCTTTACTAAAGAAGCAGAAATCATTGCTGTTGCACAGGAAGAGTTCCCGCAGATTTATCCCGCAGATGGTTGGGTTGAACATGATCCGGAAGCTATTTGGGAAACAAGCCTCAAGACTGCACAAGCGGCTTTCCGCGAAGCAGAAAACAAAGGCTATGAAATAATCGCTATTGGTATCACCAACCAGCGGGAAACCACCACCGTATGGAACAGGAATACAGGCAAAGCACTTTATAACGCAATTGTTTGGCAGGACCGCAGAACCTCCGAAACCTGCAGGTCTTTGATAGAAGCAGGCCATAGTGAAACGGTTCAGCAGAAAACTGGGCTGCTGCTTGATCCTTATTTCTCCGCCACCAAAGTTGCTTGGATATTGGATCATGTGGAGGGCGCACGAGCGCAAGCTGAAAAAGGTGACCTTGCATTTGGCACTATTGATAGCTTCTTGATTTCACGATTGACGGATGGTCGCGTGCACGCAACAGATGCTACAAACGCCAGTCGTACCAGTCTCTTTAATATTGAAACTCAAGCCTGGGATGAAGAATTGCTTTCGCTTTTCGGTGTGCCTGCTTCTGTTCTACCCATGGTGAAAGACTCTGCCGATAATTATGGTGAAACGGCCCCGAATATTTTCGGCCGCCCGGTGCCAATATTGGGTGTGGCCGGTGATCAGCAAGCAGCAACAATCGGGCAGTGTTGTTTCAAGGCTGGCGATATTAAAAGTACATACGGCACTGGCTGTTTTGTAATGCTCAATACTGGCATGACCCGTATTCATTCAGAAAATAAACTCCTGTCCACCGTGGCCTACCGGTTGAACGGTGAAACCACTTATGCGCTTGAAGGTTCCATCTTTATCGCAGGCGCTGCTGTTCAGTGGCTCAGGGATGAAGTGAAGCTTATCAGTTCCGCAAAAGAAACTGAGGTGCTTGTGAAAGAAGCTGATCCTGATAGTGGTGTAATGCTTGTACCTGCTTTTACAGGGTTGGGTGCACCTTACTGGAATCCAGAAGCGCGTGGCGCCATGTTTGGTCTTACGCGTGCAAGCGGTAAAGCGGAAATCGTTAAAGCTACTCTTGAATCTGTATGCTTCCAGACAGCAGATCTATTGGAAGCGATGGCTGAGGATGGTGTGAAACCAGAAGTGCTTAAGGTTGATGGCGGCATGGTGGCCAACGATTGGATGATGCAGAATTTGTCTACGCTTCTAAATGTTTCTGTGGATCGACCTGTTGTGATGGAAACAACCGCTTTGGGTGCTGCCTATCTTGCAGGCTTGCAGGCCGGGCTCTACCACTCGATTGAGGATATCAGCGCGAATTGGCAGTGCGAGCGTGGTTTCGTGCCTGAAGAAACTGAAAATGCAGTTCAGGAAAAGCGCATGCGCTGGCGCAAGGCGGTGGCTGCAACGGAAGCATTTTCGGTTTAGCTGGGCGAATCAGGCAGTAAAAATACCGCTCATGTCAGTAAAGCCCTTTATCTCAATTGCGTTTCCGGATGGGTCAGTGAAAAACATGGTGTTTTGTTCACCTGCCTCTCCTTCGAAACGGGTTGTTGGATTGAGGATGAAGTCTATGCCTGCTCCTTCTAGTTTGTGTGCTAGTATACGCCACTCTGAAGAAGGGAGGATAGCGCCAAAATGTGGCATAGGGACTTTGATGCCTTCCACGATACCTGTTGGCTGTGTAGCTAAGGGTTCTCCTATGTGCAGCGATAATTGGTGGCCAAAGAAGTCTATATCAACCCATGTTTCTGTAGATCGGCCTTTTGTGCACCCAAGAAGATCACAGTAGAATTTAACGGCATCTTCAAGGGATCTCACATGGCAGGCGTAATGGAAAAATGCAGGCATCTCTTTTCTTTCCCTTGAAGCTGTTTACTCTGTCTTTTTATGAAAGCTCGAACATATGCTTGCAACAAACCATTTCTTGAAGTAGTTCAGCAATTAAAGAATATTCTTGTGGGGTAATTTCGAAATTTTACGTTAATCCTTATTCCGGGTTGGCAATTTACGTTGAAATCCTGCAAACTATCGATACGGGTAACGTTTGAACGTTTAGGAGGGGCATAATGAGCATTGTAAGCTTTAGCCACATTGTTAAATTTTTCACTGGTGATCAGATGCCGTCTGCGGAAGAAAGCCAAAAGCTATTCGAAGAAGCACTTCTTCTTACTCTATCCCGCGCGACAAGCGCTGATTCTAATATCAATCCTGTTGAAGTGGATACAGTGCAGAAGATTTTCGCTGAATTTGCTGGCAAGGATGTGGAAGAAAGTGAAGTGCGCATTGCTGCTATCTCTGACCTTTATGATGAAGCAACCCTTGAAGGTTATCTCTCGAACGTAAGCCGTAAGATTAATGATGGTCAGCGCCTACAGATTGCTAAGTCTCTCGCAAAACTAATTAAAGCAGATGATAATGTAAGTCCGTTTGAAGTGGCTTTCTACAACAGCGTTGTTGATGCGCTGCGTGTAACACCTGCTCAGCTTATGGGCCTTGTGGAAGACCCAATCAAAGTTTAATCGGTATAGGTTACTGATTTTCAAAAAGGCCGCCTCATCAGAGGTGGCCTTTTTTGTTTTTAACGCCCTTTTAGCTCTTAACTTTTCTATTATTCGGAACCATTAGGTGTTCATGCCCAGAAATTGCTTAAAGTTTTATCTAAATCTTTACGAGTGATCCAAGCATCGGCATTATCCCGGCATTTCGGACGGTTGGGGACGTTCATGACATTAATTTGGGTGACACTGTCATGGATTTAAAAACACTTACACATATGTTTCCTTCGCATAAATTAGTTATGGGGGAACAGTTCGCGCAGGAAAATATCAGCGCACTTAAAGTGCGGGCCATTCTGGATTGGTCTGATACTATTTTCGTAAACTGCGATTTTTCTGAAGCTCGGTTCCATCTCCTGATGGTGTCTGGTGCTATCTTCTTTAATTGTGATTTCTCTGGGGCCAGTTTTAGGGCCTGTGATCTTGATGCCTGCGAATTCATATCCTGCACGCTTGCAGGAACAGACATGAAAGCGTCAGCCGTATCTGATACCAGTTTTACGGATTGTATCATTGGTGGCTTTATGGGGCCTGATGATTTCCATTGTTGCAGCTTTATTCATCCGCGTTATTCGCGAGCGGCGAAAATCGATGGGCCAATGCCTTATGTAAGGGTCACAACAATGGGCCATCCACTCTTTATATATAAGACAGCTGCAAGCTGGCATGTGCATAGCCATGACGGCGTTACCAATATTCCCTTGGAAGCATCACCTGAATTAGGTACCGATATCTTAAAAGCACTCTCTTATGCAGAGGCCTGTATCGGGCATGGTGAGCACATGGCAGTAAAGGAGCCATCTTAATCATACCGAAGATAATAGCAGCGCCGGAACATATGTTTCGGCGTTTTTTCATTATAGCGATTCACTTTGGGTGTATTTGATTCTTCAAAGTCGGTTTTCATGGTTTTAAGTGATTCATTTTACAGGTGATATTCTGTAAGCCGCGGTATCTCTAGGGTTCAGGTGTTAGTGTCTTTGCTAGCCATCTCAGTGGAAGGTCTGCTTGGGTGTAATTTACCTCTTATCCGGCTTTATCCGCTTCTTTTAAGAGATTACATTAAACCGCAGATTTCTGCGGTTTTTTAATGGTTTGTAAAGAAAATGCAAAAAACATGAAATTAGTTGTTTACAGGTTGGTTAGGTAGGCCTATAACCCGCCTCACACCGACGGGGCGCACCGCTCAAGTGTTCGCCGCGACGG
>NZ_JAKQZA010000006.1 GCF_023008165.1 Kordiimonas laminariae
TGGTGCGGGTGGAGGGACTTGAACCCCCACGTCCGAAGGACACCAGAACCTAAATCTGGCGCGTCTACCAATTTCGCCACACCCGCAAACCAAACAATGACCAATGCCTTCGGATGCATATAAACAGGTCATCTATGTAAGTAACAACAAACGTTGTCGTGCCGCGCTCGGCGGCTGTGAGGGGGCTTATAAGCAGCCCTTCAAAAGAGCACAAGTATTTTTTTTAATTATTTCGTAAAAAAGCATAGCTCTTTTCTCGAAACCGCGGAAAACCTTTAAGGTAGCGCAGCGGATAAAAATTTGAGGAGGTCAGAAGCAATCATACCGCGCCCCGCTTTGTTAGCGGCCTCACCGTGAATCCATACGCCCGCCGCAGCTGCTTCGAAAGCCGGCATGCCCTGAACTACAAGGCTGGCGATAATCCCCGAAAGTACATCTCCTGTCCCCCCCACAGAAAGATAAGCCGGCGCATTTGATGTAATGGCCACACGCCCATCTGGCGCAGCAATAAGCGTTGAAACCCCTTTAAGAACAACAACTGCGTTAATTCGCTTAGATGCTGCCCTTACCGCCGCTATTCTATCTACCATAATATCCAGATCCGGGAACAACCGTGCAAATTCACCATCGTGAGGGGTCAACACCTTCTGACAATCATAATCTGCCAATATTTCTGCTCGCCCCTGCAAGCTGGTAAGCGCATCTGCATCCAACACCATATGGCGTTCTTTTTCCCCCGCGTGTTGGATAAGCTCGATAGTCTTCTCACCCACACCTGCGCCGGGACCTAAAAGAACAGTGGTTATTCTTGCGTCAGACATAACCCCAACAAAACCAAAAACAGAATCAAACCTACGCACCATTACATCTGTAAGCACACTTGCTTGAATTGAATAGGTCTCAGATGGAGCAGCTAGAGTAACAAGTCCTGCCCCAGCCCTCAACGCACTAATGCTGGCAAGCCGGGAAGCCCCCAAAGTAGGCTCTCTACCGCCAAGTACTAATAAATGACCACGGTCATATTTATGCGTTGCGGGCCCCATACACGGGTAACATGCGCTCCAAAGCCCCGGTTCGTTTGCAAAATGATTCGAATCGATTGAGTCGTAAACAGCTTTTCCAATGCCGATATCAGCTACATGGACGTTATCAACACCACCGCATAAAAAACGGCCCGGTGCAATCATATGACCAGGTTTTTTACTTGAAAACGTTACAGTAGCATCCGCCGAGAAGCACAACCCAAACGGAATGCCATTTTCTGCATTCAACCCGCTTGGCACATCAATAGCAAACCGAAATGCATCAACTGTATTTGCAGTTTCGATAACATCAACGACAGCACCTTCAAGTGGCCGATCTTGCCCTGTTCCGAATAATGCATCCACAATAACAGACGCTTTACTGCAATCTACGGAAGCCATTGAAATAGTTGGGCCTTCCCAACGCTTAAGGGCCACCGCAGCATCTCCCTTAAGATTAGTTTCAGCACACGAAAGAGCTACTTTTACCGGGTAGCCCCAATCATCTAGATGCCGCGCAATAACAAAACCATCGCCACCATTATTGCCTGGACCACACAAAATGAGTATCTCGCCACCGGCCTCAATTGGGGTGCCAATATATTCTACTAGAATATCAGCGGCAGCTCTACCCGCCGCCTCCATCAGGGACCAACCACTGGTACCATTTTGGATAGCCCATTCATCAGCTTCTCGCGCTTCAGCTGGCGTTAATAAAATATGATCGTGTGGTGACTGTATCACTGTATTTGTTCCCCCTTGGAATCGGGGGCAGTGTACCAAAAGAAAAAAGCCCCGAAAGGGGCTTCTTAAAAAAAACTTTCAGAGTGGGGCGAGTAACCGGATTTGAACCGGCGGCCCCCAGAATCACAATCTGGTGCTCTAACCAACTGAGCTATACCCGCCACGTCTCTGAGAGTGGGCGCTTATGTATTCCCTACTCTCTTATTCGTCAAGCAAGAAATCACACCTTTTTTTATATTTTTTCATTTTTAGCAGAAACCTTGCGTGAGTGAAAGATTACAGTTTTTTGCTCACCCCGTAATCACATGCACATTTTTTAGGCACTTAAATGCACAAACTTTCATAATTCGTTATTAAAAAATCAGTGAAACAAGCCACATCTTATGCATATGATAGTTGGCACATTCCCTGCTAAAGCATTCACTAAATCTGTTAATGGTAAGTAAAATGAAAAAAATCGAAGCTATTATTAAGCCATTCAAATTGGACGAAGTCAAAGAAGCTCTCCACGATATTGGCATTTCAGGCATCACAGTAATTGAAGCAAAGGGATTCGGACGCCAAAAAGGCCATACCGAGTTATACCGCGGTGCTGAATATGTTGTTGATTTTGTCCCGAAAGTAAAAATCGAAGTTGTTATTGAAGATGATCAGGCTGAACGCGCTGTAGAAGCAATTAAAAACGCCGCCCACACAGGCCGCATTGGCGATGGCAAAATCTTCGTTAGCCATATCGAAGAAGCAATTCGCATTCGTACCGGTGAAACCGGCAATGACGCAGTATAATTAACAAGCCCAAAGCTGTATGATAATTAATGTAAGGGAATAAAGCATGTCTAAGTATAGTAATTTAAGTAACGAAGAGTTTCTCGCTCTTGTAAAAGAAACAAATGCAGAATGGGTTGATCTACGTTTTACCGATCCAAAAGGCAAATGGCAGCACCTTACAATGGATGCTGACGTTGTTGACGAAGACATGCTTGAAGAAGGTGTAATGTTCGATGGTTCATCAATCGCTGGCTGGAAAGCTATCAATGAATCCGACATGATCCTGAAACCAGATCTTTCAGCGGTAACACTTGATCCCTTCACAGCAGACGTAACAATCGTTGTATTCTGTGACATCGTAGAACCAGCAACGGGTCAAGGCTATGGTCGTGATCCACGCTCTACAGCAAAGCGAGCTGAAGAATACCTTAAGTTCACTGGTGTTGGTGACACAGCTTACTTTGGTTCTGAGCCAGAGTTCTTCGTATTTGATGATGTGAAATTCCGCGTTGGCTATAATGGTGCATCATACGAAATTGACGATGTAGAAGGCCCATATAATTCCGCTCGTTCATATGATGAAGGCAACTATGGCCACCGTCCACGCGCTAAAGGTGGTTATTTCCCTGTAGCTCCAGTTGATAGCTGTGTTGATCTCCGGGGTGAAATGGTGAAGGTCCTCAAAGAAATGGGCCTTCAAATGGATAAGCACCACCATGAAGTTGCCGCTTCTCAACACGAGCTTGGCATGATGTTCTCTACGCTCGTAGAAACTGCTGATAACGTTCAGATCTATAAGTACGGCGTTCACCAGGTTGCTCACACATACGGTAAAACAGCGACTTTCATGCCTAAGCCTGTAGCTGAAGATAATGGTTCAGGTATGCACGTTCACCAATCAATCTGGAAAGATGGTGATCCAACATTTGCGGGGGGTAGCTATGCTGATCTTTCCGAAACAGCCCTTTATTACATTGGCGGTATCATTAAGCACGCCAAAGCAATCAATGCTTTCACTAATCCAAGCACAAACAGCTACAAACGTTTGGTGCCGGGCTTTGAAGCACCAGTGCTTCTAGCCTATTCTGCACGTAACCGTTCAGCTTCTTGCCGTATTCCTTACGGCTCCAGCCCGAAAGCAAAACGTGTTGAAGTTCGCTTCCCTGATGCAACAGCGAACCCATATTATGCATTTGCAGCGATGATGATGGCTGGCCTAGACGGTATCCAGAACAAGATTCACCCAGGTGAAGCGATGGACAAAGATCTGTATGCCCTTCCACCAGAAGAGCTTAAAGGCGTTCCAACAGTTGCAAGCTCGCTTGATGAAGCGTTAAACGCACTAGACGCTGACCGTGAGTTCCTTAAGAAAGGTGACGTGTTCACAGATGATCAGATCGACGCTTACATTGATCTGAAGCGTGAAGAAGTTGATCGCTTGAACCTCACTCCACATCCGGTAGAGTTTGATATGTACTACAGTGCATAAACGATAAAAATTTCGCGATTAAGGCTCTGATTTCGATCAGGGCCTTATTTTTTTACATTCCGCTAACCATTTCTGGTGTTTACTTATTGCTATCAGAAAAATATAAGCTCGTTGTTTGGGGGAACGAGTAGTTAAGAGCTGTTCCTTGTTAAGGCATATAATTGATGCAACTTGAGTATAACGCAGATCAAAAAGCGCTTCAGCCAGAATTGGTCGCAGCCAATATCAACCCAGAAAGCTTTCTGGCGACAGACTATCTGAACCATTTCAATGAAATTGTTATGCTTCTGGAGATGATTCCAGATATGCCAGATATTGTAGAAGAAGCAGCTGAATGGGAACCCAAAAGCTACCCTCAGCACTTTGAAGATAGCGGTTTTCAGGCCAAACAACTTGCTATAAAAGCATTCGAGATCGCCCCTACTCCAATTCGAAAAGCATTTGACCGGAACAAAACTGAACTGGATCAATTGCTCAGCTCTACAATTGCGGGCCTTATGTCTTTGAACGTAATAGAGCGTGGCTTAGCGCCTGCGGCAGCCGAACTTATCAGAACTCGCATTCAACAGGCCCAAGACCTGCTATTGAAGCTTAATCAGGTGATTCACGGGAAACTTGATGAAGAAATCGAGTATGACGATACTATGCCAATTGAAGAGCATGATGCTGAAGAAGTTCAGTCACAGGCTGATATTGATAAGCTGTTCGATTAATCAAACAGACAAGAACACTTAAAGGCTCTATTGCAGAGCCTTTACAAAACCTTCTTTTTTTCGAAGTACGGAGAGAGACACAGTTTTTGTGAGCTCTGGGTAATCCTCTCTCGCTAAACTGATAAGCGGAAACTCACTCATGTCAACATCACTGATCCGCTTCACCACCCATATAGAAACACCACCTTCTGTCTCAAGATAACGGTCACCAACCTCAATATCGAACACCGACTTTTCCTGAAGAGCTGTATCAAAAGCCCTGCGTATTAAGCTAGCTGGATGGAAACTATTCATGAATTGCCTTTCACGTTCGTTTTCTGCCCAACACATTAGCAGGAAAAGTGTTTAAATAAGGTTTACAGAATGCTGCTAAACTTCAAATTAACAGGCAGCATACACCATATATATTACATTTATATATTAAAAACACAATATATAGACCTTCTTGACGTAACTGCCTAGCTAGTTTACCTCCTAGTTTAAGCATTAATTTTAGGGTGGGTTTATGAGCGATCTGTTTGAAGTACAGCAAACAAAAACAGACTATTCTGCTAAGGACATTGAAGTCCTTGAAGGTCTAGAACCGGTAAGACAAAGACCGGGCATGTATATTGGCGGTACAGACGAACGCGCACTCCATCACCTATTTGCAGAAATTCTTGATAACTCAATGGATGAAGCAGTTGCTGGCCATGCAAGCCGCATCAATGTAACGCTTCACGAGAACGGTTCGGTATCCATTGCTGATAATGGCCGCGGTATCCCAACAGACCCGCACCCCAAATACCCAGGAAAATCTGCTCTAGAGGTGATTCTAACTACCCTTCACTCAGGCGGTAAGTTTAATTCCGACGCTTATGCAACATCAGGCGGTCTTCACGGCGTAGGTATTTCTGTTGTGAACGCTCTTTCCTCTGAAATGAGCATTGAAGTAGCGCGAGATAAGAAACTTTGGAAGCAGACATACTCTCGCGGTAAAACAACCTCTGGCCTAGAAGATATGGGTTCCGTGAGTAACCGCCGCGGCACAAAAATTAACTTCCTGCCGGATACAGAGATTTTTGGTGAAAAAGCCGCCCTTAAGCCTGCTCGTATTTATAAGATGACACGCTCAAAGGCGTATCTTTTCCGGGGCGTTGAAATTAAATTCAAGTGCGATGCTGCACTGCTTCAAGAAGGCGATGAAACACCACAGGAAGCAACACTGCACTTCCCCGGTGGTTTATCTGACTTCCTATCAGAAACGCTGAAGAAGCGTTCATGTGTGACTGAAGAACCTTTTGCGGGATTCGTTAAATTCCCCGATGAAGCGGGGCAGGTAGAATGGGCCGTTCAGTGGCCAGAGTTTGGCGATGGTTTCTCCAGCAGCTACTGTAATACTATTCCTACCCCTCAAGGCGGCACCCACGAAAACGGTATGCGCGGCGCTTTACTTAAGGGCCTTAAAGCTTACGCCGATATCGCAGGTCAGAAAAAAGCTGCACAGCTTACCTCTGAAGATATAACAGGTTCTTCATGTGGTATGCTTTCTGTTTTCATTCGCGATCCGCAATTCCAAGGCCAGACAAAAGATAAGCTTTCAACACCTGATGCGCAGCGTTTAACAGAAAACGCTATTCGTGATGCGTTCGATAACTGGCTTGCAGAGAACCCTGATAGAGCCAACAGCTTGCTTACTTGGGCGCTTGAACGCCTTGAAGAACGCCTCCGCCGCAAGCAGGAACGTGAGATCAAACGTAAGACGGCTGTTGGCAAGCGTAAACTTCGCCTACCGGGTAAACTAACTGATTGCTCAAGCGAAGATCCTGAAGGCACTGAAATTTACATCGTGGAAGGTGATTCTGCGGGCGGTTCCGCCAAGCAGGCGCGTAACCGTAAAACCCAAGCCATTCTTCCCATCCGTGGTAAGATCCTCAATGTTGCAAGCGCTACGCGAGATAAGATTGCAGCCAACCAGGAAGTAAGAGACCTTATCCAGGCTCTTGGTTGCGGTACGCGTGAACATTATGATGGTGATGCACTTCGCTACGAAAAAGTCATCATCATGACTGATGCGGACGTGGATGGTGCCCATATTGCTACACTTTTGATGACCTTCTTCTTCCAGGAAATGCCTGGCATGGTGAAAGAAGGTCGCCTATTCCTTGCCCAACCACCACTTTACCGCTTAGCTAAAGGCGGAAAAGTCCTTTATGCTCGTGATGACGAACATAAAGATGAACTGATGGCTTCTGAATTCAGCGGTAAAGGCAAGGTTGAGATCAGCCGATTTAAAGGTCTGGGTGAAATGCCGCCTGCCCAACTTAAAGAAACCACCATGGAAGTAAAAAACCGTACACTGCTGCGTGTAACACTTCCTCCAGAATATGGTGAACGTGCTGATGTAAACCGCCTCGTTGATGATTTGATGGGTAAGAAACCGGAAAAACGCTTTGAATTCATACGTGACAACGCGGCTGACATTGATCAGCTAGATATCTAAACCAAAGGCAGCTATTCAGCTGCCTTTTTCATTAGCATTTCTTTGGCAGCCGGTGAAAACCGCGAAGTTAATTCCTCTCTTGGAATAACGTCACCCTCAGTATTTCTGATGCCTTGATAAGGTATAGATATACCACTTCTTTTATCTAGCAGTTCAAGTGGCGGTCCACTTTCATGTGGCTCCCACTTGTCACCCCACTGCATCAATGCAACGAGCACAGGCTGCAGGTCCCAGCCCTTTTCTGTAAGAATATACTCACTGTACTTCGACCCATTCCTGTCCGGGATTTTTTTCATGATTCCAGCTTCCGTAAGGTCCTTCAGACGGGCAGATAAAATATTCTTAGCGATACCCAAACTTTCCTGAAACTCGCGAAATCGTGTTTGTCCGTAAAAAGCATTACGTACAATCATGAATGACCACCAGTGTCCCACATGATCAAGCGTTCTAGCTACAGAACACGGCATTTCTGAAAAGGACGTGCGTTTCACACATTGCTCCACTATAACTGGTTGCATTATTAAACAAGAATCAGTACGATCCATTTAGTTTCATTATAAAACCACACTGATCATACTTTGATCCATTGGTTTTATCAATGTGTAGCTTCAAATGACGCTACGTTACGCTTGGGGAATTAAAATGGTAGAAAAAGTTGCCTTAATTATAGGCGCCGGCGATGCAATCGGTAGCGCAATAGTGAGAAAGTTTGCCGCTAAAGGCTTAACCGTATGCGCAGCCCGTAGAAACGGCGACAAACTCACCCCACTTATTCAAGAATTAAATGAAGCTGGCATGAAAGCTCATGCCTTCAGCTGCGATGCTCGCAAGGAAGAAGAAATTACCAACCTCTTCCAACATATTGAAGAAAACATTGGCGAACTGGACGCAGTTATCTTCAATGTAGGTGCCAATGTGCCGATGAGCATTCTTGCAACCGATAGCCGGAAATTCTTTAAGATATGGGAAATGGCATGTTTTGCTGGTTTCCTGAGCGGTAGAGAAGCCGCACGCTACATGACCAAGCGCAAACAAGGAACAATCATCTTTACTGGTGCAACCGCCAGCATGCGTGGTGCTGCGGGCTTTGCAGCATTCGCAAGCGCTAAGCACGGACTTAGAGCGCTTGCCCAAAGCATGGCACGCGAACTTGGCCCTCAGAACATACATGTAGCGCACGTAGTTATTGATGCCGCAGTAGATACAGAATGGATACAAGGCTTCTTGCCGGACTATGCCGATAAGAAAGCAAATGAAGGCATCGTCGAACCATCTGATTTAGCTAAGAATTATATCCACCTATATGAACAGCCGAAAAATGCCTGGACGTTTGAACTGGATGTTCGGCCCTATATGGAAAAATGGTAAGGGAATTTAACATGACAGAACTTGATTTTTACTTTGATTTTGGTAGCCCAACAGCCTTTCTTGCATACAAGCGCCTTCAGCAGTTAAAAAAGCAGTACGACCTGAACATCACATATAAGCCCATGCTTTTGGGTGGCGTCTTTAAAGCTACAGGAAATAGTTCTCCAGCCTTTATCCCCGCTAAAGGTCAATATATGATGATGCATGACCTACCCCGTTTTCAGAAACGCTATGGTGTGAACTTTAATCACAACCCCAATTTTCCAATCAATACACTACCTTTGATGCGTGCAGCTCTGGCAGCAGAACAACTTGGCTGCTTTGATAGCTTTATTGAAGCAACGTTCAATGCCATGTGGATTGATGAAAAAAATATGGGAGATTTAGAGGTAATCAGCTCCGTCCTTTCAGAAGCTGGCCTTGATACCGCGGCCATTTTTGAAGCATCACAGTCACCTGATGTTAAATCAGGCCTGATCAAAGCAACAGAAGCAGCTGTTGAACGCGGAGTGTTTGGTGCTCCAACCATGTTTATTGGTGATGAAATGTTCTTCGGACAAGACCGCCTGGATTTTGTAGAAGATCAACTTAAATAGCGTTAATTAAGAATTACCGCTCTCTCTGAGTGGTAATTCGCACACCCTTTCCTTCTAAAACCTCACTTTTACCCCATATTTCGCACGAAATTGCTTTCATTGATTGACATTCGGATGCGGAAACCTATTCTGCCGCCAAACTGGTTTTGAGAAATGGTAGATTACATGGGTTTTGATCTCTTAGGATTAAGTGAACCAACTTTAGCAGCGGTTTCAGAAGCGGGCTATGATAAGCCTACTCCTATTCAGGCGCAGGCTATTCCGCAATGCCTGATGGGCCGTGATGTTCTAGGGATCGCCCAAACAGGTACAGGTAAAACTGCATCTTTCACTCTTCCAATGATTGATATCCTTACAGAAGGCCGCGCCCGCGCCCGTATGCCGCGCTCTCTCATTCTTGAACCTACCCGGGAATTAGCTGCTCAGGTAGCGGAGAGCTTTGAGAAATACGGTAAGAACCACAAACTATCCATGGCGCTTCTGATTGGCGGTGTAAACTTTGCTGATCAAGAAAAGGCACTAGACCGCGGTGTAGATGTTCTTATCGCGACACCAGGGCGTCTGCTTGATCACTTTGAACGCGGTAAACTGCTTCTTAACGGTATTGATATTCTCGTAATTGATGAAGCAGACCGTATGCTTGATATGGGCTTCATCCCTGACGTGGAAAAAATCTGCGAACGCATTACGAAGAAGCACCAAACACTGTTTTTCTCGGCCACAATGGCAAAGCCAATCCAGAAACTTACAGACCGTTTTCTTGATGATCCTAAAAAGATTGAAGTCGCTCGTGCATCTTCAACTGCCCAAACCATTGAGCAATCCGTTGTAACAGTACATTACCGCGAAAAACGTAAAGCACTCCGCAAGCTGCTTAAGGAAGAGAATATCACTAACGGTATTATCTTTTGTAACCGCAAGCGTGATGTGAAAGATGTATACGATTCACTGCACCGGCACGGCTTCAGCGTAGGTCAATTACATGGCGATATGGCACAAAGTGAGCGCCTGGAAGTTCTTCAAGGCTTTAAAGACAATAAAATTCAAACACTTGTAGCTTCTGATGTTGCGGCTCGCGGTCTTGATGTTGCCGATTTGAGCCACGTATTCAATTTTGATGTGCCAAACCATGCTGAAGATTATGTACACCGTATTGGTCGTACGGGCCGTGCAGGTAAAAAAGGTAAAGCCATCACCTTCTCAACAGGCGGCAAGGACGACACTCGGTACCTTAAGGCGATCGAAGACCTAACAGGAAAGAAAATTCCTGATGGCGGTAAGATTGATCTTACACCGCCAAAACCAAAGCTTGCCTCAGATGATATGCCTAAAGAGCCATTTGTTGGCTTTGGCCCAGCTACTCCTGCCTTTTTCCATACTGAAATAGCTGCATCTAAATAACATTTAGCTTGCCCACAAAGCATGTTGTTCTAGTTCATCTTTTCAGAACGACATGCTCAGGTGGGAGGAACAAGCAAATGTCAAATTATGAAAATATCCTGTTTGATATCAGTGATGGCCTAGCAACTATCACATTAAATCGCCCTGACCGTTTGAATGCATTAAGCAACGGTATGAAAGCAGATATGCTTGATGCCGTCCGTAAAATCGCTCTCCCTGATAGCGGCGTACGCGCCCTTCTGATCACAGGGAATGGTCGAGGTTTCTGCGCAGGAGCAGATTTGGCAGAGGGAGGCCTCGGCGCAGGCACAGCAGACCCTGGTGCCAACTTGATGGAAACCTACCATCCTCTTCTTCTGGAGCTCTCAGAACTTAATATACCTGTTGTTTCAGCTGTAAACGGTGTAGCCGCTGGCGCAGGTATGAGTATTGCTATTTCCGCAGATATCGTACTGGCCTCAACATCCGCATACTTCCTTCAAGCCTTTGTGAATATTGGCCTCATACCAGATGCTGGCAGCACATACATTCTTCCTCGTCTCATTGGTAACGCAAAAGCCAAAGCAATGATGATGCTTGGGGAGAAAGTCCCTGCTGAAACAGCACTTGAATGGGGTATGATTTATGACGTTGTCGAAGATGAAAAACTAACTGACACAGCTTCCACTCTCGCTAGGAAACTGGCATCAGGCCCAACACAGGCTCTCAATGGGATTAAACAATTAATCAAAGGCAGCATGAACAATAGCTATGCAGAACAACTGCAAGCAGAAGCAATGACACAGCGCGGGGCTGGCAGAACAACAGACTGTGTTGAAGGTGTAACAGCCTTCCTTCAAAAACGCGAAGCGAACTTTACTGGCCGTTAAATTGCCACTTTTCCTGTTGACTAAAGGTCAGCTAGGTGCGACTAGCGTTTAGAACATATAGGAAACAAACGGGCATTTTAGTGAATAATCCTCTCGCTACAGTAGGCAGTATCATCTTAGGGGCGCTAGCTGAACTTGGTCGGCTAGCCTCATTTGCAGGCAACAGCATCAGCCATATCGTGCGCCCCCCAATTTATTGGCGTCTTATTGCGCAGCAAATGTGGCTAATTGGGTATAACAGCCTGCCTGTTGTGGGCCTGACAGCCCTTTTCACAGGTGCTGCACTCGCACAGCAAATTTATGTAGGCGGTAGCAGATTTAATGCTGAATCTGTGGTACCCGGCGTTGTAGTGATCGCGATTGTACGAGAGCTTGGCCCTGTACTTGGTGGCTTAATGGTAGCTGGCCGAGTTTCAAGTGCAATGGCAGCTGAGCTCGGCACTATGCGTGTAACCGAGCAAATTGACGCTCTTGTCACCTTATCAACCGACCCGTTCAAATATCTAATTGCCCCGCGTCTTCTGGCAGCAGTTATTACACTGCCAATTCTTGTTCTTATCGCGAATATCATCGGTGTTCTCGGTGGTTACTTGATCGGTACAGAACGTTTAGATCTTAACGCCGCAACTTATATTACAGTAACGGTTGATTTCCTTGAGCAAGCAGATGTCGTTTCTTCACTGGTAAAGGCTGCAGTTTTCGGATTCTTCATTGCACTAATGGGCAGCTATCACGGCTATAACAGCAGAGGCGGCGCCCAAGGCGTTGGTAAAGCAACCACTAATGCTGTAGTCTCTGCCTTTATTGCTATCCTTCTAGCTAACCTCATCATCACAGTAATTGTGTTCGGAGGTGCTGCATAATGTCTTCTATGATCAAACTAGAAAATGTGAAAAAGTCATTTGGAAACAAACACATCCTGCAAGGGGTAAACCTTGAGGTTCAGAAAGGTCAATCGCTTGTTATCATTGGTGGTTCAGGCACTGGTAAGTCAGTAACGCTTAAATGTGTGCTAGGCCTATTGCAGCCGGATAGTGGTGCCATTTATGTAGACGGTAAAGAGGTAACCTCTGCCAGTAATAGCGAGCGAAAAAAAGCACTTCATAAATTTGGCATGCTTTTTCAGGGTGCTGCGCTCTTTGATAGTATCAAAGTTTGGGAAAATGTGGCTTTCGGTCTTATCCAAGGCAAAGGTCTCAACAAAAAAGATGCTAAAGAAATCGCAATTGAGAAACTACGCCGTGTTGGCCTCTCCCCTGATGTAGGCGAACTATCGCCTGCAGAACTCTCAGGAGGCATGCAAAAACGTGTTGGTCTTGCCCGTGCTATTGCAACCGAGCCAGAGATCATCTTTTTTGATGAACCGACGACTGGTCTAGATCCTATTATGGCCGATGTTATCAATGATTTGATTGTTGAATGCGTGAAAGATCTTGGTGCCACCACCATGACTATTACCCATGATATGGCCAGTGCCCGCAAGATAGCAGACCGCATTGCAATGCTTTATAAAGGCGAGATCATCTGGGAAGGCAATAAAGACCAGATCGATAATTCCGGCAATGCATATGTTCAACAATTCATTACAGGCAGTGCCCATGGCCCTATTGAAATGGAGCTTTTGAAACCATAATGGCTAAAGTTCTTAAATCATACGTATGTGGCAGTTGTGGTGCAGCTTACCGAAAATGGCAAGGTAAGTGCGATGAATGCAATGAATGGAACACCATTGAAGAAGAGAAAGCTGCGGTTTCAGGCGCGCCTAAAGGCCTGAGCGGCAAAAAAGGCAGCCATGTAAATCTGGTTTCCCTTGACGAACCAATTGAAGAAGCCCCTCGCCTCCTTACAGGAATTAGCGAGCTTGATCGGGCCCTCGGCGGTGGCCTTGTGCCCGGGAGCGCCATTCTTATTGGTGGCGACCCAGGCATTGGTAAGTCTACCCTGCTTTTGCAGGCTATGGGAGAGCTAGCTAATAAAGGTGAGGACTGCATCTATATCTCTGGTGAGGAAGCAACTGCGCAAGTACAGATGCGCGCAAACCGCCTTGGCCTTAAAGGTGCGCCTCTCAAGTTGGGCTGTGAAACCAGCCTTAGGGATATCCTTACGACACTTGATGAAGGCAAGCCTCCCAAAGTAGTGGTAATCGATTCTATCCAGACCCTTTTCGCAGACCATGTAGAATCAGCCCCTGGTACCGTAAGTCAGGTACGCGTTTGTGCTCACGAACTCATTAGTTTCGCAAAACGCCGTGGTACAGTTGTCTTAATCGTAGGTCACGTAACAAAAGACGGCCAGATTGCAGGGCCACGCGTACTTGAACATATGGTGGATACAGTTCTCTATTTTGAAGGTGATCGTGGCCACCAGTTCCGTATCCTTCGAGCAGTAAAGAACCGTTTTGGTGGCACCGATGAAATCGGCGTCTTTGAAATGACAGGCGGCGGCCTGAATGTGGTGACAAACCCATCAGCCCTATTCCTTGCTGATCATAATAGCCGTGAACCCGGCTCTGCAGTATTCGCAGGCATTGAGGGCTCACGCCCAGTTCTTGTGGAAATTCAGGCGCTCGTTGCTCGATCAAGCGCTGCCAATCCCCGCCGAGCGGTCGTCGGTTGGGACAGTGGTCGTTTGGCCATGGTTCTCGCTGTTCTTGATGCCCGCGCGGGCTTAGGCCTTGCAGGCTGCGATGTATATCTAAACGTAGCTGGAGGCCTAAAGGTTACAGAGCCTGCTGCAGACGCCGCCGTTGCTGCAGCACTTATCTCCAGCCTCTCACAAGTCGCACTTCCCGAAGAAACGGTAGTGTTTGGCGAAATCGCCCTATCAGGCGATATTCGCGCTGTTTCACAAACAGAAGCGCGCCTCAAAGAATCAGCTAAACTAGGTTTTTCTCGTGCAATGTTGCCATCCAGCAAAAAAGCTGATGTAAACGCTATTCAACAACAAGGCATGGCCCGTGTGGGAGACTTGGTTGCACACTTCTTCCCTGAAGGTATAGAATAAGACGAACAGGAGCATATTATGGAAGTTTCAAGCTTAACTGCTTTTGATGTCGGTGTTCTCGCGATTGTTGGCCTCTCTACAATTATGGCCTTTGGGCGCGGCTTTGCCACTGTTGCACTATCTTTTGCAGCATGGGCAGGAGCTCTACTTGCTACCATTTTTGGTACCCAACTTATTCTTCCCTATGCTTCGGAATATATCCAACCTAAGGAACTAGCCGATATTATCAGCTATGTTGGCGTTTTCTTTGTTAGCTTATTCGTTCTTAAGTTTTTAGGGAGCAGTATTGGTTCTGCGATCAAAGACAGCCCTGTTGGCTTCTTAGACCGTTCCCTTGGTGCACTTTTTGGGCTTCTTAGGGGTATGGTCATTGTTTCCATTCTCTATCTAGGTTTCATAAAAATCTTCCCAAATGAGGAGCAACCAGAATGGATGGAACAAGCTCGACTTAAACCTCTTGTGGCCTGGGGCGCTGAAATGCTTGAAGGTTATGCCGCCGAGGCGCTTGGAAAAGACCCTAAAAAAGTGGGTGAAGATTATTTGGAAGCTGCAAGCGATGCGGTGGAAAGCCAGTTCATTGAAGAGGCTCGCGAAAGGCTTGCCAAAGAATACAAAGACTTAGACCGGGAAAAGCTTGATGAGCTTCTCAAAGATGTTGTCGAAGAGAAGAAGAAAAAAGACGGCTCAACGTAATATTTCTGCAAAAGTGCAAAATTGCATCTAGTCATTTCAAGCATCAGCGGATATACGGTGCGGGCGGCAAAGAGCCGCGGGTGAAGGTAACTGCAGGACTAATTTCATGGCGAATCAGCTCCCCCTTTCCACCAACCCGTTTGATGATGACAAGCTGCGGGAAGAATGCGGCGTCTTCGGCATCTACGGTACACCAGACGCTACGGCGCACTGTACTCTCGGGTTACACGCACTTCAACACCGAGGGCAGGAAGCTGCCGGCATTACCGCTTTGGATGGAGAAACTTTCCATACCAAGCGCGTTCTTGGTCATGTTGCTGATAATTTTACCAGTCAGGATGTGATCGATAGTTTACCGGGCAATGCCGCCATTGGTCACGTCCGTTATTCCACCACTGGTGATACAATTTTAAGAAACTGTCAGCCGCTCTTTGCAGAATTTGCATCGGGCGGTTTTGCTATTGCGCACAATGGCAACCTGACAAACGCGACGCATCTCCGTAAATCACTGGTGCAGCGCGGCTCCATTTTCCAGAGCACATCTGATACGGAAACAATCATTCACCTGATTGCGACCAGCAAGTTCAGAACTCTGATTGACCGTTTCGTGGATGCTATTGGCCAGATCGAGGGTGCTTACGCGCTTGTCAGTCTTACAAAAGAAGGTCTAATTGGTTTCCGTGATCCACTTGGCGTTCGTCCTCTTGTGCTTGGTAAACTCGATAACTCATACATCATGTGCTCAGAAACCTGCGCACTGGATATTATTGGTGCTGAATATGTACGCGATGTTGAACCAGGCGAGCTGATCATCATCACAGATGAAGGTCTATCAAGCCATAAACCATTTCCTGAAGAGAATGCTCGCCCTTGTATTTTTGAGCATGTTTATTTCTCTCGCCCGGATAGCCTGACTGACGGTATGAGCGTTTATGAAGCTCGTAAAAACATCGGTGCTGAACTAGCACGGGAATTCCCCGTTGATGCGGATATGGTTATACCTGTGCCGGACTCTGGTGTACCTGCTGCTATTGGATATGCGCAGGAAAGCTCTATCCCATTTGAACTTGGTATTATCCGTAACCATTATGTTGGCCGGACATTTATTGAACCAAGTGACCAGATCCGTCACCTCGGTGTAAAACTGAAGCTAAATGCCAATAGTAACCAGATCAAAGGCAAGAAAATTGTCTTGATTGATGATTCTATCGTGCGCGGTACAACATCGATGAAAATCGTAACCATGATGCGTGAAGCAGGCGCTGCTGAAGTACACATGCGTATTGCTTCTCCTCCAACAGCACATAGCTGCTTCTACGGCGTTGATACACCAGAACGGAAAAAGCTACTTGCCGCTCGTATGGATGTGGATGCGATGAAAGAGCACATTAAAGCTGATTCCCTTGCATTTGTGTCCATTGACGGGCTATATCGCGCAGTGAACCACAAAGAAGGCCGGAATAGCAAATGCCCGGCTTATTGTGATGCATGTTTTACAGGTGAGTATCCAACTTTCCTTACTGATCAAAACCAAAAAGATCAGGGTGAAGATCAATTGGATATGATTGCCTCTACAGGATCGTAAGGAATGAGTAAAACTCTAGAAGGCCGCTTGGCACTTGTGACAGGCGCATCTCGCGGTATTGGTCGTGAAGTCGCTCTTGAACTCGCAAGACAAGGCGCTGATATCATCGCTATCGCTCGCAACCGCTCTCAAGGTGCCCTTGAAGAGTTGGATGATGAAATACAGGCATTAGGCAGCAATTGTACTATTGCACCAATGGATATCCGTGATGGTGATGCGATTGACCGTTTAGGTGCCGCTATCTACGAGCGCTGGGGCAAATTGGATATTATGGTGGCTAATGCTGCTGTACTTGGCCCTATTTCCCCAATTGGCCATATCGGGGTAAAAGACTGGGCTGAACTTGTTGAAGTGAATATAACAAGTAATTTCCGCCTTATTCGTTCGATGGATCTTCTCCTCAAGAAATCTGATGCAGGCCGTGCAATCTTCGTAACATCCGCTGCAGCTGGTAAACACCGTGCTTACTGGGGTGGTTATGCAGCAACAAAAGCAGCTGTTGAAGAGCTTGCGCTGACATACGCAGCAGAATGCGGAATTACATCAATTCGTACGAATGTTATTGACCCGGGGCCAATCCGTACACACATGCGCGCACTTGCCGTTCCTGGTGAAGATCCAAATACTCTGCCAACGCCAGATCAAATTGCGCCGCTCTTTGCTGAATTGGCATCACCAGAATGCGATAAGAATGGCGAAGTAGTTAAATTCTATGATTGGGCGGGTATCAAACGCGCTTAATTAAGAATGAGATAGAGTATAAAAGCCCGGCCAGTTAGCCGGGCTTTTTATTTGGAACTATATAGGGCTAGTAATTTTTCAGTAGCAGTCGACACTGTTGTTTTTCCGTCTTTCACTGCCGCTTCGATACTTTCCCAGTTTCCTGCAACATCTTCAGATGCATAAAAGCTATCCAACAACCTGTCCTGGATTTGGCTTTTGAGCCAATAAAGTCTCTGTTGCTCACGGCGTTGCTGCCTTTCACCAGATGCATCCATTAACTTCCGGTGCTTCTCGACCCGGGCCCATAGTTCCGGCACACCAGTACCAGTAAGGCCAGCACATGCAACAACAGGAGGGTGCCAAGTTGGACTTGCGTCTGTCATGATATGGAGCGCGGATTTATATTCCCGCATCGCTTGCTTGAGTTTCTGCTCAAAGATATCGGCTTTATTGACAGCTACCATATCCGCTAGTTCAAGGATGCCTTTTTTAATCCCCTGTAACTCGTCCCCTGCTCCCGGAAGCATAAGCACAAGGAAGAAATCTACCATATCGGCAACCATGGTTTCCGATTGACCTGTACCAACAGTCTCCACCAGCACGGTATCATACCCAGCAGCCTCAAGGATCACCATCGTTTCGCGGGTTGCTCGAGCGACACCACCCAGCACACCAGCACTTGGACTTGGCCTGATAAAAGCATTTTCATCGGCAGAAAGAAGATCCATCCGAGTTTTATCACCAAGGATTGAACCTCCGGTTCGGGAGCTAGACGGATCTACCGCTAACACCGCTACCTTATGGCCTTCACCTGTGAGCCAACAGCCCAGGTTTTCAATAAAAGTAGACTTTCCAACCCCCGGCACGCCAGAAATACCAACCCTCTGCGCTTTACCCGCGAATGGAAGAAGTTTGTGTAAAAGCTCTTGTGCTTTTTCTTGATGCTTTGCGTTGCGGCTTTCAACAAGTGTAATCGCACGACCAATCATCGCGCGATCACCTGTTCTTACCGCTTCAAAAAGCGTCTCTACTGAAAGCTGGTTAATAGAAACCACGTAGCATTTTCCTATGCTTTATTCGCTATAACCAAGCTTATCACTAAGCTTACCAAGAAGTTCTTCTGCAGCTGCCGTAATAACGGTACCTGGCGGGAAAATAGCTTCCGCGCCAGCTTCATAAAGCGCATCATAATCCTGCGGCGGGATAACGCCGCCTGCAATTACCATAATGTCTTCACGGCCAAGCTTTGCAAGCTCTGCTTTAAGTTCAGGCACAAGTGTTAGATGACCAGCCGCAAGGGATGAAGCACCAATCACGTGCACATCATTTTCAACGCCTTGACGTGCCACTTCAGCTGGTGTCTGGAACAGTGGTCCGATATCAACATCAAAACCGAGGTCCGCATAGCCAGAAGCAACTACCTTCTGGCCACGGTCATGACCATCTTGCCCCATTTTCGCGATTAGAATACGTGGACGCCGACCATCATTTTCTTCAAATGCATCAACTAGCTCATGAACCCGCTTAACTGCTGGGTTATTCTTTCCAACTTCTGCTCTATATACACCTGTCACTGCTCTGATCTCCGCTTTATGACGACCATACACTTTTTCAAGCGCATCGGAAATCTCACCAACAGTTGCTTTTGCGCGCGCAGCATTAATTGCCAGCGCCATCAGGTTACCTTCACCGCTTTCAGCAGCATTGGAAAGCACATTCAAATGGCCATCAACTTCTGCCTGATCACGTTCAGCACGAAGTTTCGCAAGCTTTTCAAGCTGTGCCGCACGTACGGCACTATTATCTACTTTGAGAACATCAATATCTTCGGTTTCATCAAGTTGGTATTTATTTACGCCAACCACTGTCTGGCGGCCACTATCAATACGCGCTTGGGTGCGGGCTGCTGCATCTTCAATACGGAGTTTCGGGATACCAGCTTCAATAGCTTTCGCCATACCACCTTCAGCTTCAACTTCCTGAATGTGTGCCCACGCTTTTTCAGCCAGATCGGCCGTGAGTTTCTCGACGTAATAGCTACCTGCCCATGGGTCGATCACACGGTTCGTACCAGTTTCCTGTTGAATAAACAGCTGGGTATTCCGAGCAATACGCGCTGAGAAATCTGTCGGTAACGCCAGTGCTTCATCAAGAGCGTTCGTGTGCAAGCTTTGCGTATGCCCCTGAGACGCTGCTAAAGCTTCAATACATGTACGAGACACGTTATTGAACACGTCCTGTGCGGTTAGCGACCAACCTGAGGTCTGGCAGTGTGTACGCAAGGATAGAGACTTTGAATTCTTTGGATCAAACTGTTTCACAAGCTTCGCCCAAAGCATGCGCGCAGCGCGCATCTTGGCAACTTCCATGAAATAGTTCATGCCAATCGCCCAGAAGAAACTGAGCCGCGGAGCAAATGCATCAACATCAAGGCCAGCATTCACACCAGCCCGGATATATTCCACACCGTCCGCCAGTGTATAGGCAAGCTCAAGATCAGCTGTCGCGCCTGCTTCCTGCATGTGATAGCCGGAGATAGAGATACTATTAAACTTCGGCATATGCTCCGATGTATAGGCAAAGATATCTGAGATAATGCGCATGGAAGGTGATGGCGGGTAAATATAGGTGTTCCGCACCATAAACTCTTTCAGAATATCATTCTGAATAGTACCGCTCAGCTTTTCTGGGCTTACACCCTGCTCTTCCGCCGCTACTACATAGAGCGCAAGGATCGGCAGTACAGCGCCGTTCATTGTCATGGATACTGACATCTGATCCAGCGGGATACCACTGAAAAGCGTGCGCATATCATAAATGCTATCAATCGCAACACCAGCCATACCAACATCACCAGCCACACGGGGATGATCACTATCATAACCGCGGTGTGTCGCCAGATCGAATGCTACAGAAAGGCCTTTCTGACCGGCAGCCAGATTTCGGCGGTAAAACGCATTCGAATCTTCAGCGGTGGAAAAGCCAGCGTACTGTCGAATAGTCCAAGGACGTGTCACATACATCGTTGGGTATGGACCGCGCAGGAACGGGGCAACACCGGGACGAGTATCTAAAAAGTCAAGCTCGGCAATATCGTTTGCATCATACTGTTGTTTTACAGCGATACCTTCTGGTGTCGCCCAAGCTTCACCGGATACTGTTGATGCAGAAGCTTTTGGAGCAAAGCCAACGTTGGAGAAATCAGGAATACGGCTCATGAATTTTCTCCCATCATATCATAGGCATTTTGTAGTGTTTCGAGCACATTACAGCCCATAAAGATAAAGCTTTCAACACCCGCTGCTTTCAGCGCGTCACCGTTTACAGGCTTACCAGCTAAATAAACATGTTTGGCGTTCTTCAGTGCCGCAGCAACAGCCTCCCCCATTACCTCATACTGACCATCGCTTGAACACAGAATAGCAAATTCAGCACCTGATTTTTCAAATGCCGTTTTAGCAGCTTCTGCTGTCGCGATATTTTCACTTTGAACAGCTTCAATACCGCCAGCTTCAAAGAAGTTTTTCGCAAATGTTGAACGTGCCGTGTAATCAGCCGGTGTGCCAAGATTTGCAACAAACACCTGCGGACGTTTGCCATTGGCCTGTAACATCATATCACTACGATCACGTAGCGCTTCAAAATCCTCTGCAAGGCGGTGATTTGGTAACGGATCAGCTTCACATCTTGCTGGTTTCAAATCAGCCATTACTTCAGCGAAAGCTTCAACTTCCTCTATAGCGTCTTCATGAATGTGCGGGAATTCAGAAACACCTGTCACAGCGTCTTTACGCTTCGAAAGGTTTATACGGCGCTTTTCCCACGCAGTATTCAGTTCCTCTTTCAAATCACCACTGGCCAGCAGTGGCGTTACACCACCATTTGCTTCAAGGCTTTGGAAATACGTCCACGCCTTTGCGGAAAGGTCAGATGTAATAGTTTCAAAAGCATAAGCGCCAGCAGCAGGATCAGCGACTTTGGAAAGGTTACTTTCTTCCTGCAGAACAATTTGAATATTGCGGGCAATTCTGCGTGCGAAGCCGCTAGACATACCGATAAGCGCATCATGCGGCATAATACAAATGGTGTCAGCACCGCCAACAGCAGCAGCAAAACAAGCAGTGGTGCCGCGCAGCATATTCACCCACGGATCCCGAACTGTCATCATACGGGCAGAACCAGCCGCAGTGATACTCATCTTGGTATCTTTAACACCGCAAGCTTCTAGAACCTGTTGCCAAAGAAGACGTGCTGCCCTGATCTTCGCCACAGTCATATAGACATCTGCATCAGCAGCTACAGTGAAATGAATATTTTTCGCAGCATCAGACAGTTCAAGGCCTGCTGTTTCCATGGAGCGCAAGTATGAAACCGCTGTAGATAGCATCAAGCCAATTTCTTGCGCCTCAGTAGCGCCAGCCATATGGTACGGAGTGCCGTCTGCCATAAAGGCCGCCACATGCTGATATTCAGCATACCCTTTAGCAACTTCAACGCCCGTGGCTAACGCTTCATCCATCGGCTGAAGCAAACGCCCTGTTTGTGCGAGGGTCCCAATCGGATCAATACCTAAACAGCCTTTTACTTCCTCAGCTTTGTAAGCTCGCTTTTTGAGAATTCCCAGGAACGCCTTAGATACAGTAGAATATTCCTCACCAGGCACGAGTGAGAAGCCAACCATATTGAGATAAACACCTTCCAAAGCATTACCTAATTCGGCTGGTGCAATCCCCGGTGTCGTGCCAGAAGCAATTTTAAGAGAAAGCGCACTAGCACCACGCTCTAGATCATCAAGAATAGCCTGATTGGTCTTTCCTGCATCTGGGTTTGAATGCGCAGCTAATATCTGCCAATCACCTCGTCGGCTCTCAGGCCGCGAGCCCTGCACCATCGTGTCTCTGGTATAAAGTGCATGGATATTAATATCGTCATACGACTTAGAGATCATAGCGCGGTCGAAATCTCTACCCTTAAGGGTCTTTTCAACAAGCGCGCGCCATGCCTCATCTGAAGCTGGATCAAACTCTGAAGCGAGTTTTAAGCCTTCTTGTGTCATGGGGCCCAGTCCTTTAGCAACTGACAGGTTATTGTCCTTATTGTTTTGCCGGGAACCTAGCCAAATATTTGCTGCGGTGCAATGTTAAACGGACATCAACAATCTGACAGTGGCCAACACAAGAAACAATCCAAAGGCTATACTCAATAGTCTTTTTGGTATGGCATGAGCAACTTTAGCCCCAAATGGTGCACACACGACAGCAGCTATTGCTACTATGACAAGGGATGGAACATGAATAAAACCGACCATTCCAGATGGTAATCCTGCTACATTCAGTCCACCAAACAGATATCCCAGACCACCAGAAACACTAATAACCAGCCCTATCAACGAAGCCGTTCCAACAGCCTTCTGGATAGGAATATTATAGAGTGTAAGATATGGTACAGAGAAGCTGCCCCCACCAATTCCCATAACGGCCGAAAAGAAGCCAATGATCCCTGGATTCACGTAACGAAACGCACCGGAAGGTAAATCTTCACCCAGTTTGTATTTATCCAGTGGTAACAACATTTTGAGAGCAAGCAAAGCGGCTAGTCCTGCAAAAATATAAATAAGCTCTTCTGTTTTTAGTGTTTTCGCAAAAAAAGCACCTGCAACTGCACCAACAGCAATTGCCCACCACCAATCTCTAACGATGGGCCATTCCACACCACCTTTTTTATGATGTGCTCGCACGCTGGACAGGTTAGTTGCTACAATAATAGCAAGCGATGTTGCGATAGACGCATGCATACGCCACTCAATAGGCACACCAATACTATCGAAAACGATAAAGAGAGCTGGAATGGTGACAATTCCACCACCAATCCCAAGCAACCCTGCTAAAAAGCCAGCAACCATCCCTGCCCCAACAAGTGGGAGCAAATGTTCTATCATTTCCATCATGAAACTACCCTTGAACGCCTAACTTCTTTTCAAAATATGCCAACTTTGATGGCGGTATTTCCCTACCCACTTCATCAACCAGAACCTTATCTTCCTTCAACTGAAGCCAAACAGGGATACCACCATTCCAAAACATCTGATAGCTGGCTTTCGCAAGATCGCTATAAAATGCCTCAGGAGTTTTATTGGTGTTGGCAATCACATAACTTTTTTCAAAAGGATTCCAAGATTCCTCATCTTGCGCGAACCGAAACATCACACCCAGCTTATCTGGCCTGCATGCATCTGGCATTGCATCAACCTCTAACCAGGAACATACATAATTTCTGCACCCACCGGGCCGCTTATGGTAACTATCGCACCCACCAGAAGCGCGTATATGCTTACACCTAGTTGCCGGTGGTTTCAGATAATTAGGGAATTCTACAGCAAGGATAATACAGCACTCAGAACATGATCCGCACGATTTGGTCACAGCGCACACCACTTCTTAAAATTTCACTCTAAATATTTAGAATTGAAGAAGTATTTGGTCAAACAAAAACCGCTATAGCCAAGCCATAGCGGTTCTTATTGGTCGGAGAGACAGGATTTGAACCTGCGGCCCCTACACCCCCAGTGTAGTGCGCTACCAGACTGCGCTACTCCCCGATTTCAGAGTTACCTTCTGGATGCCGGCGAATATAACGAGCGACATGGAAGTACGCAATATGGCAAATTAAAGTTTTTAACTTATTCTCGTTCTACATGAAATTTGGCTTGATACGCTTCTCTGGCAGGTACTTTCTGCCTCAAATAAGAATGTAGGTAACGATTAAGTGCCGCCAATAATCTATTTGCTGTGCCTTGCGAAACAAGATCAAGCAAGTACTCAACGGCACACACCATCTTCAATCGATGAACGGAATAAATGTATTCACCATAATCCATATTGAAAAGGTCCGCTTTTTGTTGAGCCATAAATAGCTTCTGATCATCCACTTTCCATTTTTTAAAAGTGGTTTCAGTAAGAAAAGGTTTATTTCGACCTACAAAGCAAGCCATCTGCAAAAGCCCTGATCGCCAATATCTATTCTCAGCCGTTGCATGAACATAAACTGCCCGAGCAAAGGTAATTGCATGGGTGAAATCAAGCCAACCAATGTTACGGGCTATAGGTTGTTCAATAGCATTTTGTAAATTTACATCAAAACGCAGCATGTTTTCTGCGGCAGCCAGCAAAAGCTGCTCCCAAAGCACTTCATTAGGTTGATTAGACTGAACAACAGCCCCCATAACCGCATTAACTGATAACCCTGAAAATGAAAATGCCTGCTCATTTTCTTGAGGCCAATCGCCATTGAGGAAGGAAATGAATTGTCTGAATTCTGGTAATAAATCTTCTCGCGCGGCACCACATAGATGGCGTACAAACTGAATAGCCAAACCACGCTCGACATCTTCACCAAGCTGTTCAATTAACCGTTCAGCATGAACAACATAGATAGCTGAATGACCGAATGCTGAGTAATGCTTAAATACCTGATCTAAGAAAACCGACTTTAGATCAGCAAATCTTAACCCTTCATCAAAAGCAGCCTCACATAAACTCACAGCCATTTCAAAATTCATATCCGCAATTGCTTTGCGAAAAGTTTCTATGTCCCACTCAATTCCAAGGCCTGCTTTGGCAGGGCGGCTTTGTAAACCATCCCAAGAAAAATGCCCTGTGGCTTCAAGAAACGCTACCAGTCGAAGATCATCATCGTTTCCTGCCAAATCAATCCAGTCAGAAAGTCCAGCGTGTGCATGGCCAAACCCTCGCTCAATCTTATCTTCGCTCCACCGGAGCGCTGAAACAGCGTAAGCTTCATATGGCTGCCCTGCTTTTGCACCGCGAGCGAGTGTACGGGCTAGTCTGCTATAATCATGATCATTCAAAGCATCTTCAAAGTCGGCCTCGAGTTTCTTGATCACTTCTTCTTTAGGAGGCGGTGTTACATCAAGCCAAAGTTCTCCATCACGAACTTCCAGCGGATATGTCTGAACAGGGTCCCGCCCCATAAGAGGCACACCATCTTTCAGATTAAAAGTCCAACCATGCCAGTTACAGGAAAGAATACATCCCTCTTTCAGCGAACCTTCCTTAAGGGGGTATCCCTCATGTGGGCACCGATTATCAACGGCATAAAGCCCGTCATCAGCAGCTATAATCAGAATCTGCTTACCCCCTAATTTTACGACCACTCGATCTTCAACCAACAATTCTTCAAGACTGCCGAGATTTTCCCAAATGTTATTTGTCACGATTTCCCTCCTCTTCAGCCTGTGACGTGGCTATATCTGCGCGGTCACGATCAAGCCTTTCAGCGATAAGTTTAGCCCGTGCGATAAAGAGTATTTCCTGCCCCATTTTCAGCCTCCATTAATTAAACAAAAAACTTTAATTAATAACTGTGGGTTCGGCTTGATTTTTTCAAGTAAAAACTTTAAATAAAATTCAGGAGATGGAAATGAGTACACGCGAAACGATTTTGAAAGAGTTGAAAATCAAGGGAAAAGCGCGCGCTGACGAGCTATCAGAACCGCTGAATTTGACGGCGATGGCAGTCCGCCAACACCTTTACCGACTGCAAGAAGAAGGCGCTGTTGAGTGTATCTCTGTTGCGTCTGGCAGAGGTAGGCCCGCGAAATATTGGCGCCTAACAGAGAAATCAAACGTCTATTTCCAAGATGCACACAGGGATCTATCGCTTGATCTGATCTCTGGTATTCGCGATGTACTTGGGGGTGACGCCCTGCTCCAATTGTTAGATCACCGATCAACAAAACAAGAAAAAACTTACAAGGAAGCAATGGCTGAAGCCGATGATCTATCGGAGAAATTAGTTGCCCTCGCGAAAGCGCGATCAAGTGAAGGATATATGGCTGATGTAACCACGGAAGACGGTGATTTGCTCTTCATTGAAAATCACTGCCCTATCTGTGAAGCAGCCAAGGCCTGCAGTGGTATATGTTCTCAGGAACTTCAGTTGTTTCAAAAACTTTTTGAAGATGAAGCTTTTGTCGAAAGATCAGAACACATAGTGGCAGGCGCAAGACGTTGCGCCTACAAAGTATCCAAGAAAAACTAATCCAGTTTTGCTCTTAACGCCTTTAATTGACTTAACACTGCAGAAATTCGCTTATCATCAGACGAGCTTATTGGTTTAGCTTGTTGTTGCACGGGTTGTTTCATAGGTGCGGATGACACTTGTTCTTGCTTTTCAAGAATAGCATCTACAGTCAGTGGCTCATTCTCGCCTTTAGCTAAGGCGATAGTTGCCTTAACACCCTGACTTTTAAATAATTTCTGAACACCGCGGATAGTATAACCGTCGACATGAAGCAGCTGCTTAATAGCAGTAATCAGCTCAACATCTTCCGGCCTATAATAACGTCGGTTCCCACCTCTTTTCAAAGGTTTGATTTGAGCGAACTTGCTTTCCCAAAACCGCAACACATGCTGCGGCAGATCTAAATATTCTGCAACTTCTGAAATTGTACGAAAGGCTTCACGCCCCTTGCCGCTTTTATCACGGCCCGTGGCAGAATCTTCAGCCATTATAGAAACTCCAAAACTCTATGAGTTATCTGAGTTAATTTGGTCTTTCATTACCTGACTTGGACGGAAAACCAATACCCGGCGTGGTTCAATAGGAACCTCTTCACCAGTTTTTGGGTTACGCCCTACACGGCCATTTTTAGAACGAACCAGAAAACTTCCAAAGGAGGAAATCTTCACATTATCGCCCTTAACCAAAGAGTCCGCAATTTCATCCAAAATGCTCTCTACCAAGTCTGCAGATTCATTGCGGGAAAGCCCCACTTCTTCATATACAGATTCAGCTAAATCAGCTCTAGTTAGTGTCTGGTTTGACATGGCACCCTCACCATTCAATGATTAAAGTTAAAAAAACTCCACACAAATGCTACCCAAAGGTTTGCATTCTGTCAATCTAACACTAGTAAATGCGCAAGCTTTTTAAAGGCTTATACAGGAATGCTGACCTTTCACTGCATATAATATAACTCAACTATAAACACACATTTAACAAAACCGATTTTATGGCTTTGTTTCTTCCTCTACGCCAATCTCATGTAAATCCTCACTGATTAAGCGGGTGAGATCATTTTGCGCCATATCAATCGCGGACGTTAAAGCTGATGCAAAACCTTGTGCATTCGCCCCACCGTGGCTTTTCATTACAAGACCATTCAACCCAAGGAACACACCACCATTATGATTATTGGGGTCTAAATGATCTTTAAGCGAACGTAAGCCATGTTTTGACAGTAAATAACCAAGCTTTGTAAGGAAAGATGACCGGAACGCCCGACCTAAAAGGTCAGTAACCAAACGAGCAGTACCTTCGGCGGTTTTAAGCGCCACGTTACCTGTGAAACCATCTGTCACAACGACGTCAACTTCACCGTTTGCAATATCATTACCTTCAACAAAACCCGTAAAAGTCATCGGTAGATGTGTACTTTCCTTGAGAACATCAGCTGCAGCTTTAATGCTATCTTTGCCTTTCAGATCTTCAACACCAACATTGAGAAGAGCAACCGATGGTTTGCTAAGCCCAAGCACGGTACGAACATAAGCAGCCCCCATAATTGCAAACTGCACAAGGTTATTTGAATCGCACTCAACGTTCGCGCCCAAATCAAGCATTACACTTTCACCACGTAAAGTAGGAAGCGGAGAAATAAGTGCAGGACGATCAATACCAGGCATTGTACGTAGCATAAACTTGGCTAATGCCATCAACGCACCAGTGTTACCAGCAGAAATACAAACATCGGCCTTTTCATCTTTCACAGCCTGAATAGCCAGCCCCATAGAAGATTTACGCCCTTTTCGAAGCGCTTGTGAAGGCTTCATATCTGAAGAAACAATCTCATGGGTATGTACAATTTCACTGGCCTTTTTCAGCTCAGGGTATTTTGAAAGGTGTGGCATAATCGCCTTTTCATCACCAAACATCAAAAACTTGGTATTCGGATATAAAGTACGCGCTTTCGCGGCACCTTCAATCACCATATCAGGGGCATGGTCACCGCCCATTGCATCAACAGCGATGGTAATAGTCTTAGCCACAAATAATCCTATCTTATGCGCAAAGTATGCACTTTTTGAGGTGAGCTACACCCCAATAACTTACAGCTCACACCGTTATATTTATACGAACAATAACGTTTTTATTTTTTTGTTCAAGATTGGTCCTTCAGCTTACCAAGGGCAGCAAAAGGGTTCGGCTTCTCCAGCTCAACTTCATTCACTGATACGTTCGCAGATGCAGATACATTCAATTCTACGCCTTCAGCACGTGGATATTGGTTCATGGAAATTGCCAGTGTCTGCGCAACAAGCTCACCTACTTCAACAATATCACCTTCGAGTGCATCATAATCAGGGGCATCCACATCCAGATAAGCTTCATCTTCGTCCATACTGTTTGCCATTTCCGGACTAACCAGAAGGAGAGAGAAGTTTTCAGATACTGTTTCAGCCACTGGCTTTAAGCTGATGGTACATGCCTGTTCCAGTTCTGCATCGATATGCCCCTCCAGCAAAACAGCATCCATATCAGCCTTGCTTTTAACGGTAACTTCAGCACTAAAAGCAGACAAAGACACAAGATTAAAGCGTTCAACAAGAATACTCTTTTCATCATCAGTTGCTTCGATGGCATAGCTTTTCTCATTGCTATCAATTTCAGAAGCTTTAAGGGAAAGGGTCAGGTTATTTGTTTTTGTCATCGGGAGCCTTTAAACAGTCGGATCAGGGAAATTAAAGCTACAAGTTTCAAAGCTTTCAACCACTGTATTCTTTAACGTTTCTACAGAACGTTGGATATAACTTACCATCAAACGTACATCTTTATCCTGATTATCTCGGTATATGTTTGCCATTACCACTTGATCTAGTTGGCGTTCTTCGTCTTCATTTTCAAGAGCAGCCTTATAAGCAGCACTACGACCAAGCCAAGCAGCACCTACCTTTTTCATCTCTTTGCCAACGCTCATATCGCCCACACCAAGCTCACGGAAGGAGCGATCCAGATCGCTTACCATTGCCTCCTGAATAAAACGGCGAAACTCGATATAGCCCTCGCCTTCCTGCTCAAGCCTATGATCTACTAAAAAAAGATGTAATAGAATCATATCAAAACGACCATCAATCGTATCTTCCACGCCATATCTTTCATAGAAAACAGCGTTTCTCGCCTGGCCAACAAGCTCACTATAAACTCGGTAAGCTTCAACTTTGATCGCTTTTTTAGCAAAAAGACGTTTAAACATGGCAATTACCTTTATCTTGCCGCATTTGATCTACAATTTTCAGGCGACAATGAAATTAATTGTGCTCGCTCTAACATGGAGCCTTGCGCAGCGCAATGGGAACAGCTAGTAAAAACACTAATATACCTAATGGGAAAAGTGTGGGATTTTGTTGAATGACTAAAACAGCACCGAGTTCGTTTAAAAAGCATGTTACGCTAGGCTTCTGCGTAGCGGCCAGTATTGCTGTTTCAGCGTGTGGTAATGCTCGCGAAAATCGTGGTTATTTTTTCGATAATGAATTAGCTGATGCTATTGCACCTGGCGTTGACAACCGCCAATCTGTGAATTCAACCCTTGGCTCACCAACTATCCCAGCTCTTTTTGATGATAAAACTTGGTATTATGTCTCATCCCGCATGCGTGTTCGGCCAATTTTTTGGCCAGAAACAGTAGATCACCGAGTGCTGGCAATTACATTTAATGACCGCGGCGTCGTAGAAAATGTTAACAACTTCGACATGTCTGACACGCGCTCAATCAATCCTGCGCCAGGTAAAACACCTACTAAGGGCCGCCACCTAAGTTTCTTCCAACAATTGTTTGGAACTGTGGGCACATTCAGTGGGCAACAAGGTCCAAACGGTAACAACGGCAACCCTACCGGACCTAACGGTTAAAATTAGAGATATGAAATTAAAAGCCCCGAAGCATACACTTCGGGGCTTTCTTCTTTTATGGCTATTTGATCAGTGCGCTAACATCGCCAGTAATAAAAGCGCGACAATATTGGTAATCTTGATCATAGGATTTACAGCTGGCCCCGCGGTATCCTTATAAGGGTCACCAACAGTATCACCAGTTACTGCAGCCTTATGAGCTTCTGAACCTTTACCGCCATGATTACCATCTTCAATATACTTCTTGGCATTATCCCATGCACCGCCACCTGCGGTCATGGAAATAGCGACAAATAAACCACCCACGATCACACCAACAAGCAAAGCGCCAAGAGCCGCAAAAGCAGCAGCTTGCCCGGCAACAGCATTAATCACAAAGTAAGTAGCGATAGGTGCAACAATCGGCAATAAGCTCGGCACGACCATTTCTTTAATCGCTGTTTTTGTTAGTAGATCAACAGATTTAGCATAATCGGGTTTGGAGGTACCTTCCATAATACCCGGATTTTCCGCAAACTGTGCCCTAACCTCTTCCACAACTTCACCGCCCGCGCGGCCAACTGCTGTCATACCCATAGCACCGAAGAGATATGGGAGCATGGCACCAATAAATAGGCCGACGATAACAAATGGATTCGCTAGACTGAAATCAACGGACAAGTCACCGAAATACTCTTTCAAGTCGGCTGTATAGGCACCAAAGAGTACAAGGGCTGCTAAACCTGCAGAACCAATAGCGTAGCCTTTAGTTACCGCTTTTGTCGTGTTACCCACGGCATCCAGTGCATCGGTACGGTCTCGCACTTCGTCATCAAGGCCAGCCATCTCTGCAATACCACCCGCATTATCTGTAACCGGACCATATGCATCAAGAGCAACCACCATCCCTGCAAGAGCGAGCATCGCAGTTGCAGCAAAACCAAGCCCAAGAACACCAGCAAGATTATAAGCAACAATAATACCTGCACAAATAACCAGTGTAGGCAACGCAGTTGATTCAAGCGAAATTGCAAGTCCCTGGATTACATTTGTACCGTGACCAGTTTCAGAAGATTTTGCGATAGACCTTACCGGCCTGAATTCTGTGCTTGTATAATATTCTGTAAGCCAGATGATCACTCCCGTCACCGCAAGTCCGACAAGGCCACAATAGAAAAGCGTTCTTCCCGTAAAGGAGGTTTCACCTGCAGTGAACACACTGTTCATATCTCCAAGTGCCCATTGCATGGCAAACCACATCACCACAGCCGATAGAAGCGCCGTTACAATAAAACCTTTATACAAAGCCCCCATAATAGAGTTGTTACTTCCAAGCTTAACAAAGAAAGTACCAATGATAGAGGTAAGAATACAGCCGCCGCCAATAATTAACGGAAGTTGCATGATTTCCGCTGCACCTGTCTGCATAAAGAGTGCGGCAAGAACCATTGTAGCCCCTACCGTTACTACATAGGTCTCAAACAAGTCAGCTGCCATACCAGCACAATCACCAACGTTATCACCAACGTTATCCGCAATAACTGCCGGGTTTCTTGGATCATCCTCTGGAATACCGGCCTCTACCTTACCTACAAGGTCTGCTCCAACATCTGCACCTTTCGTGAAAATACCTCCACCAAGGCGCGCAAAAATTGAAATAAGAGACGCCCCAAAGCCTAACGATACCAAGCTATCAATAACCAGGCGATCGGTGGGATTAATTCCCATTGGGCCGACCATTACATAGTAAAAACCTGCAACGGCCAAAAGCGCTAGCCCCGCAACTAACATTCCGGTAACGGCACCGGATTTAAAGGCAATAGTCAAACCTTCCTGCAATCCAGTACGGCTTGCTTCTGTCGTACGTACATTGGCACGTACAGAGATAATCATGCCTATGTAACCAGCAGCACCCGAAAGCACAGCGCCAATTACAAAACCAAGTGCTGAAAGCTGACCAAGAGTTAAGAATAAAGCTGCCGTTACAATAACACCCACAACAGCAATAGTTCGATATTGTCTATTAAGATAAGCTTGCGCGCCTTCCTGGATAGCTTGCGCAATCTCTTGCATTTTTTCATTACCCGCACTAGCTGAAAGAATAGAGCTTCGGGTTACAACGCCGTACAACACGGCCACCAGACCACACAGAATGGCAGCATACAAAACTTCCATAGGATATCCTCCCCCTATTAAACCCAACAAAGGAGCTCAGGGGCGGCGATACTCGTGAACAGTCCGCCCACGGACGGCGATACTCAAAATATCCGCCGAGCCCGTGTAAAACACATCATGCAAGGTGCATGTGTCTTGTAACCTTATGTGTGAAAAAGCTTTTTGACAAGCTTATCAATTCAGAAACAAAAAAGGCGGCTCAAAAGAACCGCCCATAAAACCTGTATTTCAAGTATACTAACGCCCCATTCGAACACTCTTGATAATGGATACATTTTCTACAATATCAGCTCCCAATATCTCATCAGCTCTGCTTTTCAAAATCATAGCTGCTTTATCAAAATCGATATCAGAAGTAGATCCTTCAACCATCAGATCCGCCCGGCTCATAGCAGAAAGAAAAGCATGTTGAAGCTGCGTTTCCGCCCGCTTAACAGCAATCTGTTTTTCCTGTCCGTAAACTTGCAAGCGTACATCAACAAAGAAATTGCCAATGAACCGGCGGGAATTATTGCGCATCGAATAAATAGGCACAGTCAGTTTTTCGATATCAATCGGCAGAAGGTCACCTTTAGGCTTCATTTCTTCTACTTTTTCTTCCGATTCCGCGGAAGCATCTTCACCACCACTACCAGACATAAAGTAGCCAGCGCCGCCGCCAATACCAACCCCAAGCACCAGTCCCAAGATTAAAAGAATCTTGCCTGAGCCCCCACCTTCATCATCAACTGCATCTTCAGACATGAAAAATCCTCAATTTCCACTAAAATGATTAAACCCTTGATGGCTAACTTGCACTTTTTTGCCATTAGTATCAATGATTTCCACACCTGAACCCTCTACCACTTTGCCAATTCGGGTGATTTTTACACCATTTTCCTGTGTTAACCGCGCGAGCTCATCCGCATCGCATTCAGAAGCTGTAAAAACAATTTGGTAATCATCCCCACCAGAATAGACAAGCTGAAGAAGTTCATCCTGTTCAATAGTTAACTCATTCACCGCTGTAGAATATGGAAGCAAATCCAACTGTAATGTCACCTTGGCACCAGATGCTTTTGCAATATGGCCAACGTCGGCTAACAAACCATCTGATACATCTGCAGCAGCCGAAGCTATACCACGAAGCGCTTGTCCCGTTAGATGCTGTGCCCTGGGTTTATAATAAGATGCTAAAGAGATATCCGGAGCTTTAATATTCCCCAATATCGCCTGAAGTGCAAAAGCGGCTTCTCCCAAATTACCGGTAACATAAACATTATCACCTGCCTTCGCTCCGTTCCTCCTGATCATTGTACCGTTTGGAACATACCCAATTGCAGTGATACTGATGGTAAGTGGTCCTGAGGTGCTGGTGCTATCGCCCCCCAACAACTGAAGGCCATAAACACGTTGTGCCTCACTTAAACCAGCAACAAATTTCTCCAGCCAGGGTTCTGCATCCAGTGTTTTAGGCAAACTTAAACCAAGCATATAGAAAGCTGGCTCTGCGCCTTTAGCTGCAAGGTCAGAAACATTTACGGAAACAGCTTTAAAAGCCAAAGAAATAGGATCATCACCATTGAAGAAATGGGTCCCGGCAACCAAGACATCTTTGGTAAGAATTTGATCATGCCCTAAACGCATAGGCACGCAAGCAGCATCATCTAAAAGAGAAAGCCCCTCCGGCGCAGCCAAAGGAGCTAAATATTTCTCAATCAGGTTAAATTCATCAGGCATATCTATATTTCCCGCCTGATTATACCTTATGCACGAGCACTTTTCGCCATTTTATCAAGAACGCCATTCACAAAGGAAATCTCGGCTCTCTCATAAAACGCGTGGGCAACATCAATATATTCATTGATGATTACCTTTGTTGGCACGTCAGGACGCGCAGTAAGTTCATAAGCACCCGCACGGAAAATCGAACGAATAAGCGGCTCAAGGCGTTCAAGCGGCCAATCATCCGTAAGACAGGGAATAATCACCTCATCCCACTCTTCTTTCCGCATCCATGCACCACGAGTGATATCAGCGAACAGCTTTTCATCAGCAGCAACATACTGATCACCCTCAATCTCTTGGCCAAGGCGGTGTTCAATATATTCTGTTGAAATCACTTGTGCATTTTTCTCGTCGCCCTGCTCCAACTGGAACAACGCCTGAACTGCACCAAGTCTTGCCGCACTGCGAGGGCCGCCGATTTTTGGCTTACCTGCCATCTTAAACTCCAAACTCTTTCTTAAGTTCGATCATACGAATAGCTGCATTAGCTGCACCACCGCCTTTGTTCATTTCAGAACGTCTTGCACGGGCTCTCGCCTGATCCCAATCTTCAATTGTCAGAATACCGTTACCAATTGCAAGATTATGATCAAGGCCAAGGTCCATAAGTCCGCGGGCACTTTCACCACATACATAATCATAGTGGGTCGTCTCACCGCGGATAACAGCACCCAATGCTACATAACCATCAAACTGCTTTTCGCTACCATCAGCCGCATATTTAATCGCCGCAGGGATTTCCAGCGCCCCCGGTACATCAATACGCTCATAGGTACCGCCCACTGCTTCAATTGCTTCGATAGCGCCTGCTGCTAATTCGTCAGCAAGTTCTTCATAGAAGCGCGCCTCAACAATAAGTAGGTGCATTTTTGACATTGAATAAATCCTTTAAACTTTACTGAAGCTTATTCTACTTCAGGAATCTGGCGCTGTTCTACGATATCTAGACCGTATCCTTCAAGCCCTACTATGTTACTTGGTGTATTTGAATAAAGCGCCATATGTTTAACACCCAAATCCCTAAGAATTTGTGCACCAATACCATAATCCTTTAAAGCACCTTCTTCCTTATCGCTTGAGCCTTCGCCGCTTATAATTTGCGACGGACGTTTTGCTGTAAGCCCTGGGAATACTACAACAACACCTTTACCTTCTTTTTCAATAGCTTGCATCGCACGCTCAAGCTGGCCTGTACGCGGATGATCCATACCCAGAAGGTCCTCAAACGGGTTAAGGCTATGCATACGAACAGGGATTGTTTCCTCTTCGTTGATATTTCCTAGCGTAAGTGCGACAGTTTCCCGGTGATTACCTGTTGATGTGTAAACAGACACACGCCAGTCTTTGCCGGATTGCCTACGGAAAGCAGAATCAGTCACTCGTTCTACCAGAACATCATTCTTGAGACGGTAGGCGATAAGATCACGAATAGTGGCTACCTTCAGGTCATGTTTTTTCGCAAACTCAACAAGGTCAGGCAAGCGTGCCATGGTACCGTCTTCATTCATGATCTCACAAATCACTGCAGATGGATCAAGGCCGGCAAGGCGAGAAATATCAACAGATGCCTCTGTATGACCTGCGCGCACCAATACACCACCATCTTTCGCAACAAGCGGGAATACGTGCCCCGGTGTTGCTAAATCATATTTTGTAGCGTCAGCATCAATCGCTACCTCAATCGTGCGCGCACGGTCAGCAGCGGAAATACCAGTCGTTACGCCAGTTTTTGCTTCTATCGATGTAGTGAAAGCAGTTTCATGACGGCTCTGGTTATTTGTACTCATCAAGTTAAGGCCGAGTTTTTCCACGCGGGCTCTTGTGAGAGGCAAACAAATAAGGCCACGGCCGTATTTAGCCATGAAATTGATTTTATCAGCCGTCGCCATCTGTGCCGGGATAATCAAATCCCCTTCATTTTCCCTGTCTTCATCATCAACAAGGATATACATTTTACCATTTCTGGCATCTTCGATCACATCTTCGATTGGGGATAGAAATCTTTGCGGCACGTTCTTAGCCTTTATCTTGCAGGCGAGCTACATAGCGCGCCAAAATATCAAATTCTACATTCACTTTATCGCCAACTTGCGCTTGGCGGAAATTTGTCACTTCCTGAGTATGCGGAATAACATTGATAGACACCTTTGTACTATCCTCAAGGTCTTCAACTTCATTCACTGTAAGAGAAACACCATTGATGGTAATGCTACCCTTCTTCGCAACATTATGACCAAACGCTTCAGGTACAAGAATCTGTAATAGAATCGATTCGTCTACTGATTCGAAGGTTACAATTTCACCCACACAGTCTACATGACCAGTTACTATATGACCGCCCAGTTCATCACCGACCTTAAGCGAACGTTCGAGGTTCACTTCAGTACCTTTTTCCCAAGCCCCAAGGTTTGTAACGCTTATGGTTTCTCGTGATACATCAGCAGAAAAGAAATTATCGCCTTTAGTTACAACGGTAAGACAAACGCCAGAGCAGGCTATAGATGCGCCAATATCAATACCCGAGGTGTCGTAAGATGTTGAAAGTTTAAGGCGTACATCACCCTCTCCTTCAACTGACTGTACTGTTCCAACGTCTGTTACAATTCCTGTAAACATAGCTCTGGGTTACTCCGGCTTTTTATAAATTGTGAGCATATCATCACCAACGGATAATACTTTCTGGGCCTTTAAATGGGGTGAAGATGACAATTGGGCAAGGCCTAATTCACCAATTCCGTTTTTACTTTCTGCACCAAGTAATTTTCCAGCCTGAAAATGATACAAAGTATCGCACATATTGGCCTTCAAAAAGGAAGCATATACTTGGCCGCCACCTTCAATCAAAACCCGCCTCATACCAGCACCAGAAAGTGTATCTGATAGAGTTTTCATATCACGGTTTACCAGCAATTCTATTATCTTGGCTCCTGCCTTCTCTAATTCAATCGCGTCTCTATTCGACTTACCACCTAAAATATAGAGATCTATTTTATTAGCTGATTGTACTAGCTTGGAGGAAACGGGCGTTTGATATTTGCTATCCAGAACAATACGCGCTGGGGACCTGTCTTCCAGCCCCTCTATTCGGCAATCCAGCATTGGGTCATCAGCAAGAACTGTATTCACACCAACAAGGATACCATCATGCTGTGCTCGCAACATGTGACCATAACGTCGGGCCTCGGAACCAGTAATCCATTTACTTTCCCCGCTCGCCAACGCGATCTTGCCGTCTAGGCTTGTAGCTAGTTTTATTGAGAACTCTGGTCTGGCATCGGTATTGGAAAGGAAAAAACCCTTATTGAGTTCGAAGGCCTTTTCAGAGAATAACCCAACATCTACCTGAACACCCGCTTCATGAAGCATCTTCAGACCTGTGCCCGAAACACGTGCATCATTATCGTCAACCGCAGCGACAACGCGCATCACCCCCGCATTAATTAATGCTTCTGAACATGGTGGTGTTTTCCCGTAATGAGAACAAGGCTCCAAGGTGACGTATGCAGTGGAACCTTTTGCCTTAGTGCCTGCCTGCCGAAGAGCAACTACTTCAGCATGAGGGCGGCCTCCAAGCTGCGTGTTACCACGCCCTACAACAATTCCATCCCTTACTAAAATGCACCCAACCGAAGGATTGGGTGCAGTCTGTCCGAGGCCACGGCGTGCCAGCCCAAGTGCGGCACGCATCCATTTTTTATCTTCCGGAGAAAAAGAAGCCACTATTCGCCCTTCACTGCGTCCTCTTCATGATCTTCCATACCACCAAGGAATTTCTCAAAATCCTTCGCTTCGCGGAAGTTACGGTACACAGACGCATAACGCACATAAGCAACCTGATCTAGGTTCTGCAGGCCCTCCATTACAAGAGTGCCGATCTGATCAGATTCAATTTCGCTTTCCCCCATTGATTCCAGTCGGCGCACAATACCATTAATCATGCGGTCTACCTGATCTGGGTCTACTGGTCGTTTCCTGAGGGCAATATCGAGAGAGCGCTCTAGCTTATCACGCTCAAAAGGAACTTTGCGGCCAGTTTTCTTAAGCACCGTTAGCTCACGTAATTGCACACGTTCAAATGTGGTAAAACGAGCACCGCAACCAGGGCAAAAACGGCGACGACGAATAGAAGATTTATCTTCCGTAGGTCGACTATCTTTTACCTGCGTATCTTCGTGTTGACAAAACGGACAGCGCATACATTCCCCCTTGGTAAAGATGGTAGCAGCGCGAGTGTCTCGCGCTACTTTATTATTTTTGAAGCTAGCTTAGCCCAATTCTTCATAAATTGGGAACTGCTTGCAAAGATCTGCTACCTTTTCACGCACAGATGCTTCAGCAGCTTCATTATTCTCTGGGTTAGCCGCAAGACCATCTAGTACCTCAGTGATCATGTCAGCGATCTGAACAAACTCTTTCACACCGAACCCACGTGTTGTGCCTGCTGGTGTACCAAGGCGAATACCAGATGTTACAAACGGCTTTTCTGGATCAAACGGTACACCGTTTTTGTTACACGTCATCAGTGAGCGTTCAAGTGCTTCATCCGCGGCTTTACCTGTTAGACCTTTCGGGCGCAAGTCAACGAGAACAACGTGCGTGTCTGTGCCTTCCGACACGATATCAAAACCATTTTCCTTAAGGCGTGCTGCCAGAGCTTGCGCATTTTCAACAACTTGTGCAGCATATTCCTTAAATTCCGGGCGAAGCGCTTCACCGAATGCAACTGCCTTTGCAGCGATCACATGCATAAGCGGACCACCTTGCAAGCCAGGGAATACTGCTGAATTGATCTTCTTAGAAATCGCTTCATCGTTGGTAAGGATCATACCACCACGTGGGCCACGAAGTGTTTTGTGTGTTGTTGTTGTAACAATATGTGCATGCTCAAGAGGGTTTGCGTGTACTTTACCAGCAACCAAGCCAGCAAAGTGCGCCATATCCACCATCAAAATAGCACCAACACTATCAGCAATTTCGCGGAAACGCTTAAAGTCAATTTCACGTGGATATGCTGAACCACCAGCAATAATAATAACTGGTTTATGCTCTTTTGCCATTTCTTCAACTTGATCATAGTCGATCAACGCATCTTCACGGCGTACACCATATTGGACAGCGTTATACCATTTACCAGAAAGTGCAGGAGCAGCACCGTGTGTAAGGTGGCCACCGGCATCAAGAGACATTCCCATAATGGTATCACCCGGCTTGGTAAGCGCCAGCATCACTGCTCCATTTGCCTGCGCGCCAGAATGAGGCTGCACATTTACAAATTCTGCACCAAAGATCTCTTTCGCACGTTCAATAGCAAGACTTTCAGCAACATCGACATAATGACAGCCCTGATAATAACGACGATTTGGGTACCCTTCTGCGTATTTATTTGTGAGTACTGAGCCTTGAGCTTCAATTACTGCTCGGCTGACAATATTTTCAGATGCGATCAGTTCGATCTGATTTTGCTGGCGCTCAAGTTCACCGCTTACTGAAGCCATTAGTTCTGGATCAGACGCAGCTAGACTTGCAGAGAAAAAACCATCCTGAGTAAATTTAGACATGGCAAATACCTTCACATAAAAACTATCTAAAAACCTATCCCATTATTTTAGATAGTTTGTTGTCCCAAAAGTGATTATTAGTTTTTTAAGAAGAAAGTTTGTCTACTCTTCTTTGGTGACGTCCACCTTCAAAATCTGTTGCTAAAAACGCATCTACACAGTCATACGCTGTTTCAACACCAATCAACCTTGCGCCAAGAGAAATTACATTCGCATCATTGTGTTGGCGCGCGAGCTTTGCTGCCAGACCAGACTGTACAAGTGCTGCTCTCACAGCGGGGTTTCTGTTTGCAGCAATGGAAATCCCGATACCTGATCCGCAAACAAGTATCCCTTTATTTGCTTTACCTTCAGCAATAGCATCCCCCATAGCTTTGCCAAAGTCTGGATAATCAACGGATTCGAGACTATGTGCCCCTAAATCCAAAACTTCGTAACCTTGTTCAGAAAGATATGTTTTAAGCGCTTCTTTTAGCTCAAAACCTGCGTGATCAGATGCAAAGGCAATCGTTTTGTCTGCCATCAGCTTACTCCAATTCAGGCACAAAAAGCTGCGCCTAGCCATTCATTTGCCGCTGAATATCATAGATATAGTCGCAACCCAAGAAAAGCTTCCAAAATCTAGTATTTATTTGAATATTACTAAATTATTAAGTTTTCCTTCTTAATTACAGGGATAATTAACCATTTGTTAAGAATAAAAAGATCACATATCAACTATTAGGTGTTGTAATTAGTAATGTTCTTCTGCAATAAGCATAGCTAGGCATAAGAATAAGTCGGAGCCATAATTTAATGACTACTGAATCTGTTAATATTAATTCTTCAAACGAGCTGCTTGGACTTGCCGCAGAGATAGTAACTGCCTATGTAAGTAACAACACGGTAAATTCGTCTGAACTTCCTGATGTCATTAAAACGGTCTATAGCACACTCAGCACTCTAGGACCTGATCAAGTCAACATACACAGTCCTAAACCAGCTGTGCCTCTCAAGAAATCTTTCACCAACGAATATATTGTGTGCCTAGAAGACGGCAAGAAACTTAAAATGCTCAAACGCTATCTTCGTTCCCATTATGATATGTCACCGGAAGAGTATCGTGCAAAATGGGGCTTACCTGCAGACTATCCAATGGTAGCACCTGCATATGCAGCAAAAAGATCAGAGTTCGCGAAGAAAATTGGTCTAGGCAAGAAACGCTAAAGTTGATTTAGAAAATTAAATCACAATACCCCGCTGTGCAGGCCCCACCTGTGCAGCGTCTTTTTTCATAACATACTTGAGCTTATCAATAGCTATCTTCTCAAGTTGCGCTCGAGGTGCTTTAGGATCCCCAGCAATACTGACTTCTCGACCAGTACGTGCACAGACAGCAGACACCTTAAGCATGTTACCTATTCTAACAAACTCAACAATTATATCACCTGCCATCAGAAGTCTCTTTAAATCGCAATCGCACGAGTAAGATGCAAACGCCCCCACACCTCCGTCAATGCTTCCACAAGAGCATCCATCGAAGAATCATCGTGAAGCGGGCCCGGGGTAAAGCGAAGGCGCTCTGTACCACGAGGAACGGTTGGGTAGTTAATTGGCTGAACGTAAATACCGTATTCATTCAACAGTAAGTCCGATGCCTCTTTACAAAGAACAGGATCACCAATGAACAAAGGCACAATATGGCTCACACTGTCCATAACCGGAAGGTTAGCATCAGCCATACGCTTTTTAAGCTCATTTGCACGAACTTTTTGTTCATCCCGTTCTATACTACTTCCCTTAAGGTGACGAATACTTGCTAACGCACCAGCAGCCAGTACTGGACTAAGAGCAGTTGTAAAGATAAAGCCTGATGCATAGCTGCGCACAACATCAACAAGAGCTTTGGAGGAAGCAATATAACCGCCCATTACACCGAAAGCTTTACCTAGCGTACCTTCAATAATAGTCAAACGGTGAGCAACTTTGTCACGCTCCGAAACACCACCACCACGAGTCCCATACATGCCAACCGCATGTACTTCATCTAGGTATGTCATGGCACCGTATTTATCAGCCAAATCACAGATTGCTTCAATTGGTGCAATATCTCCATCCATCGAATAAACAGATTCAAAGGCAATAAGCTTTGGTGCGTTCGGATCAGCTGCTTTCAGCAGTTCCTCAAGATGCTCAAGGTCATTGTGGCGGAAGATATGCTTCTTGGCACCACTATTGCGAATACCCTGGATCATAGAGGCGTGATTAAGTTCATCTGAAAACACAATACAGCCGGGAAGTAACTTCGCTACTGTTGAGAGTGTTGCTTCATTGGAAATATAACCTGAAGTAAATAGAAGAGCTTGTTCTTTACCGTGTAAATCAGCAAGTTCTTCTTCAAGAAGAACGTGATAGTGGTTAGTACCTGAAATATTACGTGTACCACCTGCTCCTGCACCGGTTTCATCCAGCGCAGTATGCATCGCTTCAAGAACTTTTGGGTGTTGGCCCATTCCAAGATAGTCATTTGAACACCAGACAGTTATGGATTTAGCGTTATCCCCAGCGTCATGGCGAATAGCCCGTGGGAATTGACCTCTTTCACGCGAGATATCCGCAAAGACCCGATATCGGCCTTCATCGCGAATTGCATCAATCGCATCAGCAAAGATCTTTTCATAATCCATAACGTTACCTGTCCACTAATTTCTTGCACTAATTTACAAGCGTGGCCTTCATAACGCAATGTTTAGCTTGGTGTCTATAGACGAAAATGTCGCACATAATCATCGATTTAGTCGATTTTTAGTGATAATAATTCGCACTATTAAAGGCCAAAGTGAATTTTATCAGACCAGAAGCGCTCAAGGTTACGCAAATTCTTACGTAGGCTCTTCAGCTCTTCATGATTAATCAAATCATCATGCATAAGTTCTTCAAGATGTTTCTGATAAAGTTCGTCCACCATTTTGCGGATATCATACCCTTGATCAGTTAATGAAATACGAACAGCTCTGCGGTCATAATCAGAACGTTCATGGCGTAAATACCCCATTTCAACTAACTTCTTCAGGTTATAGGAAACATTTGAACCCTGATAATAACCTCTGGTTTTAAGCTCACCAGCCGTCATTTCATTTTCGCCAATGTTGTAAATCAACAGTGCCTGCACTGGGTTCAGGTCATTTTTGCCGATAGCTTCAAGATGGTTCTTAATTACATCGAGCAAGCGACGGTGAAGCCGCTCCACAAGAGAAAGAATGTCGAGGAACAAAAAACTGGGATCATTAAAGTCGTAACCGCTCATCTTACTTCGCCTGATTTCTATATTAGGTGCTACTTTAGTCAATAATTAATCGATTTTTCATCGAATCTGTCGGAAGTACTTTCTTCCAAAAGTCCCTAACGCTTTGTTAATGATAAAATTCTACTTAATTTGTGCACAAATACACATGCGACAATTGGGTCTATAATTGCGAGTGACACCGCTAAACCATTTCGATAAGGTGCCCTAAACAATAACAGGATACCTTAATGACTGCTAGTTTTCCAAATACGCGCCTTCGCAGACCACGTGCTACAGACTGGTCACGTCGGCTGATGCGCGAAACAGAAATTTCAGCGAACGACCTGATATGGCCAATGTTTATCCGCGAGGGAGAAAACCAAAGAGAGCCTGTTAGCTCTATGCCTGGCGTTGATCGCCTATCAGTAGATCAGGCTGTCAAAGAAGCAAAGGAAGCCAGAGATCTTGGTATTCCGTGCATTGCCCTCTTCCCCAGCACTCCTAAAGGTATCCGTTCTGAATACGGTGATGAAGCACTAAACTCAGATAACCTGATCAATACAGCAATGCGTGCCATCAAAACTGAAGTTCCAGAGATCGGCTTACTTGCTGACGTTGCGCTTGATCCTTACACAAGCCACGGACAGGACGGCATATTGCAAGACGGCATTATTCTGAACGACGAAACCATTGGCGTTCTTGTGCAGCAAGCCGTTGTGCAAGCTCAGGCTGGTGCAGATATCGTGGCGCCATCAGATATGATGGATGGCCGCATTGGTGCCATCAGACAGGAACTTGACCGAGCTGGCTTTGCGCATGTGCAAATTATGGCATACAGCGCTAAATACGCATCAGCTTTCTATGGCCCCTTCCGGGATGCAGTTGGTAGCTCAGGCGTGCTGGCGGGCGATAAAAAGACCTACCAGATGGATCCTGCAAACAGGCTGGAGGCGCTACGCGAAGTGGAGCTAGATATTGCCGAAGGTGCAGATAGCGTGATGGTTAAGCCTGGCATGCCGTATCTAGATATTATTCGCGAAGTAAAAGATAATTTCGGAGTTCCAACCTACGCATATCAGGTATCGGGTGAATACGCGATGATTATGGCTGCATGTCAAAACGGCTGGTTGGAAAAGGAACCCGCTATGCTTGAAGCACTTCTGGCATTCAAGCGCGCCGATTCTGACGGCATTTTAACCTATTTTGCTAAAGACGTAGCAAAGCTACTTGCGAAATAAAATTATTGGCCAGTAGCAGTTTCTGTTGCTGGCTCTGTTTCTTCAACTGCTTCTTCAGGTGCAGGGAACTCCACCATCATATATTTGATGTTGATACGCGGGTCTCTAACATCCCAGCGGACACCAAATTCTGTAGGATCATAATAAACAGGTAGTGTGCGTCCGGTATCCTTATTGCTGCGGCAAAACTCTCTTATTTTTTGCTGCGTCCCGGCATTCCATGCGCGGAAAGTTTGATCTTCCAAGGTAGTTTCATCAGTCCAGATATAATCTGTATATTCATTGCACTGTGCGCGAAGGCCAATCCACATTGGTTTTTCCCGCATCTCAGGAAACTCCAGCAGCAAGAAATAATGAACCGCGTTTGATTTGATGGTAGCTAGACGCCCTTCTCGCTCATTATCATGCAAATAACCACGTACCATACGTGATGCATGCTCCCATGTATGAGGAGGACGACCATGGAACTCGAAAATCTGGAAATAGCTACCAGTTGTTGGTTCAAGGTGCGCTTTACCTGTTGGCCGCGCTACAGCAATACCAGTCGCATCTTGAATAAGAAACGAGGACGCAAGCATTAATCCGGCAAACAACATAAAATTCTCCTTGAAAAGCTCACAGCAATTCTAGCGCAAAGGTTTGTAATTACAATAAATTACCGTTTTTGCCCCTTTGCTAAGGCTTTCACAATACCACGCATAGTCTGAACCTCTTGTGAAGAGAACCCTGCGTTTTGTATTAAGTTTCGGATAGTACGGCGCTGGCTATCTCGGCGACCTTCACTTCGGAAATATCCCTTTTGCTCAAGCTCGCCTTCAATATGCTCCATCAGGCCAACAATCTCACCTTTATCAGCCAACCCCTCTGGATGTGAAGGCTGGTGCTCTGGCGTTGCATCGCCACGTTGGAAAAACTCGTATGACACTAGAATAACCGCCTGCGCGAGATTAAGGCTGCCATAATCAGGGTTTACCGGTGCTGTAAGAATAGTATCCGCAAGTGCTATATCATCATTGGTCATACCCGAACGTTCCGGGCCGAAAAGAATAGCTGGCCGTTCACCACCGCTGATCATGCCGTGCATCTGTTTGGCCGCTTCAGCAGGTGTTACCACCGCTTTGGGCATCCCACGTTCCCGCACCGTTGTCGCATACACATGCGTACAGTCAGCCACCGCTTCTTCAACAGTTTCAAAAACTTTTGCTTCGTCTATGACAACACCAGCGCCCGCAGCTGATGGGCCTGCATCCGGGTTTGGCCAGCCATCACGCGGAGCCACAAGGCGCAGGTCAGTAAGGCCAAAATTATACATAGCCCGCGCGGCCTTGCCGATATTTTCGCCAAGTTGTGGCCGCACGAGAATAATTGCAGGCTTAATTGCTTTATTTGACATCTTTACTGCGCTTTAAACTTAATTTCGCCGCCAGCAGCGATTTCAATAACCAGTCCCTGCCCAGCAGCTTCATCACGAATACGGTCAGCCTCAGCGAAATCTTTTGCGGCCCGTGCTTCAGCATATTTTACTGAGTTTTCAGCAATCCAAGCATCGTGCTCTGCACTAAGTTCAGTTTTGAACCAATCTTCGGCTGATTGCATCAAAAGCCCGATAAACTGCGCACCCGCCAAAAGCTGATCAGCAGTTTCTTCTGATGCCAGTGCGTCAAGAGCTGCAATAGCTTTTGGTGTATTTAGATCATCTGAAAGCGCTTCAATCACCGTCGCTGGAACAGTTTCAGCCGCAGCAGCACCGGCAGTTATGCGGTACCAGCGGTCAAGCCTACGCTTCTGTTCTTTTGCATTACTGTTTGAGAAATCAACTGGTTGCCGATAGTGCGCGGTTAAAAGCGACAAACGCATTGGCTCACCACCATGCTCCTCAAGAAGCTCACGGATTGTATAGAAGTTGCCTAAGGATTTAGACATTTTCACACCATCCACGGTCAGGTAACCATTGTGCATCCAGTATTTGACGAACTCTTTGCCGTGCGTACATTCACTTTGAGCAATCTCATTCTCATGGTGTGGGAAAATAAGATCCTGTCCACCAGCATGAAGATCAATCGTTTCGCCCAGATGCTTTTCAATCATGCATGAACATTCGAGATGCCAGCCTGGACGACCTTTCCCCCACGGGCTACCCCATCCCACTTGCTCTTCAGTTGACGGCTTCCAAAGAACAAAGTCTGCAGGGTCTTTCTTATACGGCGCTACTTCAACACGAGCACCAGCAACAAGTTCATCACGAGAATGCCCTGAAAGGCGGCCGTAGTTTTCCATGGATGTTACATCAAACATCACATGGCCTTCAGCCACATATGCATTCCCTTTAGCAATCAAATCCTGCATCATCTTAATCATCTGAGGCAGGTGTTCTGTGGCTTTTGGCTGAATATCAGGCTCTAGATTACCAAGAGACCTCATATCTTCCTGATAAATCTTGGTATAGCGGTTCGTAATGGTTTTGATGCTCACGCCTTCCTGCGCAGCACGATCCATGATCTTATCTTCAATATCAGTGATATTGCGCGCATAAGTTACGTGCTCCGTGCCGTACACATGGCGCAGAAGCCGGTAAAAAATATCAAACACAGTATAAGGGCGCGCATTACCAATATGGGCATGGTCATAAACCGTAGGACCACACACATACATACGTACGTTCTTAGGATCTATCGGCTCAAATTTTTCCTTACCGCGCGCTGCAGTATTATAAACATAAATGTCCGTCACGCCGCATTACCTTCCAGACGTGCGATTACTTTATCACGGCCAATAAGCGGAAGAAGCATACCCATATCAGGACCATGGTTCTGACCTGTAAGTGCCTGACGCAGCGGCATAAAGAGACCTCTGCCTTTCACACCTGTTTCCGTCTTAATCGCGTTTGTCCATTCCTTCCAAGTGTCAGCTGTAAGCTCGCCCTCAGGAAGCAGATCACGAGTTTTGGCAATGTGATCAGCATCTTCAATAACTGGCGTTACCGGGCCTGCAATAATGGCCTGCCATTCTTTGATATCAGATAGCTTGTTGATATTTGGCTTTACGGTTTCCCAGAAGGTTTCATCAACACCGTCAAGGCGACCTTCAACATCAGCAAAAGGTGTTGCATGCAAGATTTTTGCGTTCAGCATTTCAAGCTCATCGCTATCTAGCTTTGATGTCGATTTACCAAATTTCCCAAAATCAAAACCATCTATAAGCGGCTTGATATCTGCGAAGGCTTCAATCGGCTCACTTGTACCCACGCGACCAATCAGTGACACAATAGACATTGCCTCAAGGCCAGCTTCATCACGGTACTCTTCAATAGACATAGCGCCGTGACGCTTCGAAAGACCTTCACCGCCCTTGCCCGTTAGAAGCGCGAAGTGAGCCATTTCTGGTGATTTACCTCCAACAGCTTCAAAAATCTGTATTTGAACTGCAGAGTTTGTCACATGGTCTTCACCACGCACAATATGCGTAATGCCGTAATCCACATCATCAATCACACTTGGAAGCGTGTAGAGGAAACTACCGTCTTCACGGATAAGGATCGGGTCAGAAACCGCACCAAGGTCAATTGATACATCACCACGGATAAGGTCTGTCCATTCAGCACGCCCCGGCACATTAAGTTTAAAGCGCCAGTGTGGTCTGCGGCCTTCAGCTTCGTAAGCAGCTTTCTGTTCATCTGTAAGATCAAGTGCAGCACGATCGTATACTGGCGGCTTACCACGACCCATCTGAATTTTACGCTTCATATCAAGCTCATCAGATGTTTCATAACATGGGTAAAGGCGGCCTTCAGCCTTCAGCTTCTCAACAACTTCATTGTAACGGTCAAAACGTTCGCTCTGACGGAATGTTTCATCCCAATTAATACCAAGCCACTGAAGGTCAGCCTTAATAGCATCTTCGTTTTCCTTGGTAGAACGCGCTGTGTCCGTATCGTCAATACGTAGCACATAGGTTCCACCCTGCTGGCATGAGAACAACCAGTTCACAAGAGCAGCGCGAATATTACCCAAATGGAGCTTACCAGTTGGAGATGGTGCAAAACGTACTTTAACAGTCATTCTTTTATCCTAGCCTAACGGCACACATATATTAGTTGTTGTAGCGAGCGCTGCGGAACCCGTTCGTAATCGGGTAACGGCGATCTCGGCCATAATTCTTACGCGTAATTTTTACACCCGGAGGTGCTTGACGCCTTTTATACTCGGCGATGTACAGCAGGTGCTCGATCCTTGCAACCTCTGATGCATCGTGCCCACGCGCAATAACATCTGCAACGGACATTTCTTCATCGACAAGACACCTGAGCATATCGTCCAATTCTTCATAGGGAGGAAGGCTATCTTCATCCTTCTGGTCTTCCCTTAGTTCAGCTGTAGGTGGCTTAGTGATGATGTTTTCCGGAATAACTTCCCCGCCCGGGCCAAACGCTCCCACAGGAACATTTTCATTCCGCCAGCACGAAAGCGCGAATACATCCAGTTTATACACATCCTTGAGGGCGTTATAGCCACCGCACATATCACCGTAGAGCGTGGCATAACCAACAGACAACTCGGATTTATTGCCTGTTGTCAGTACCATCTTACCAAACTTGTTGGATACAGACATAAGAATAAGCCCACGCAGGCGTGACTGAATATTCTCTTCTGTTGTATCCGCTTCAGTACCAGCAAACACACCACCTAGCATGTTATCGAAGGCGTCAACGCCCTCTTTAATGGCGATAGTATCGTAGATCGCACCTAGAGCCTGAGCGCATTTTTCAGCATCTCCAACACTTTCACCGGTTGTGTATTTAGACGGCATCATAATACAGTGCACTTTATCAGCGCCTAATGCATCAACCGCAACCGCAGCCGAAAGTGCACTATCAATGCCGCCAGACATACCAAGCACAACGCCAGGAAAGCGGTTTTTGTTAACATAGTCCCTCAGGCCCAACATCATCGCCTGATACATAGAAGCCATTCGGTCTGGGATTTCAGCTTGAAATTCTGTTTCACAGGTAAACTTACCATCTACTTTCTGCCAAACGGTATTCACCCCACCTTCGGCCCATGAAACCATCTGCACAGGCACACTACCATCTGCGGCGATCACATAACTTGCACCGTCAAAAACAAGCTCATCCTGTCCGCAAATCTGGTTACAGAACACTAGCGGCAAACCTGTTTCTTTAACACGAGCAAGTGCATGCTCCTGACGTTCCGGATGTTTATCCAGCTCAAAAGGGCTGCATGTTGGCACAAGAAGGATTTCTGCTCCTCGCGCTTTCAACCCTTCAGCCACCGCAGTGAACCACATATCTTCGCAGATCATTACACCAAGTTTATGGCCTCTGAATTCCATCGGTGAAGGGATTGGCCCCTCTTCGAAAACCCGTTTTTCGTCAAACACACCGTAGTTTGGTAGCTCATGCTTGAAACGAATTTCTTTGACCTCCCCACTTTCAAGTAAGAAAGATGCATTTCTAAGAGCTTCACCATCATGCCAAGGCGCGCCAACAATCAAGCCCGGTGCATTATCACCAGCTGTAATTTCAGCAAGACCTTCAATCGCATGCTTGGATGCGCGAGCAAAGAATGGCTTCAGCACCAAATCTTCAAGCGGATATCCCGTTACTGAAAGCTCTGGTGTAAGCACTAGGTCAGCGCCATCAGCCACTGCATTTGCATAAGCTTCAGCGATCTTTTCGCAATTTGCCTGAATAGCCCCAACCGTTTGGTTAAGCTGTGCAATATATATGGAAAGCGTATCTGTCATGCCTGCCTTTTACCGTGCTTCACGCGTGTGTACAAGTTAAAGAAAAAGGGCGAGAACCAATCTATCTGGCCTCGCCCTCTTTAAAGAGATTTAGCTAAGAGTTAAGCAGCGTTTTCTGCTGCTAGCGCCTCTCTTTCCTCTTTAAGAGCTTCGGCAATCTGGAATGCAAGTTCAATTGATTGACTTGCATTCAGGCGCGGGTCGCAGTGAGTGTGGTAGCGAGATGAAAGCCCATCCTCTGTCACAGCGATCGCGCCGCCGGTACACTCTGTTACATCACGGCCTGTAAGCTCCAGGTGGATACCGCCAGCATATGTGCCTTCGGCACGATGGCAGGCAAACACCTGCTTTACCTCTTTAAGCACACGTTCGAACGGACGAGTTTTGTAGCCTGATGACGCTTTCACCGTGTTACCGTGCATCGGATCACACGACCAAACAACCTTGCGGCCCTCTTCTTTCACGCGGCGTAGTAGGCGCGGCAGGTATTCTTCCACTTTATCAGCACCAAAACGACTGATAAGCGTTAGGCGCCCAGCCTCATTATTCGGATTGAGGATATCAATCAAACGAATAAGATCATCAGGATCCGTCGTTGGCCCCACCTTTGAAGCAATCGGGTTACCAATACCGCGCAAAAATTCAAGATGCGCGCCATCTGTCTGGCGTGTGCGGTCACCAACCCAAAGCATGTGAGCGGAGGTATCGTACCATTCGCCTGATGTAGAATCGACGCGCGTTAGAGCCTGTTCGTATCCAAGAAGTAATGCCTCATGAGATGTGTAGAATTTAGTACCCTGAAGCTGACGAACATCGTTCGGGTTCACGCCACACGCTTCCATAAAGTTAAGTGCTTCGCCTATACGGTCAGCAAGCTCGGCATATTTAGCACCAGCACCACTTTCCGATACGAAATCGAGGTTCCAGCGGTGTACATCCATAAGGTTAGCGTAACCGCCTTGTGCAAACGCTCTAAGAAGATTCAGCGTCGCGGCAGACTGACTGTAAGCGCGCAGCATACGGCGTGGGTCTGGCACACGGGATTCTGCATCAAAATTAATACCATTAATAATATCACCACGGTAGCTTGGTAGCTCTACACCATCGACAGTTTCAGTATCAGCGGAGCGTGGTTTCGCAAACTGACCAGCAAGACGGCCAACTTTTACAACAGGGCTACTTGCTGCATATGTAAGCACCACAGCCATCTGCAAAAGCACACGGAATGTGTCGCGGATATTATTCGGATGAAACTCGCGGAAACTCTCTGCACAATCGCCGCCTTGCAACAAAAATGCGCGGCCTTCAGCAACTTCACCAAGAGACGCTTTCAGATCACGTGCTTCACCAGCAAATACGAGCGGTGGATAGCTTGCAAGTTCTGTTTCTACTTCCTGCAATACTTTTTTATCTGGATAATCTGGCACCTGTATAATCGGGCGTGTTTTCCAGCTTTCAGGGCTCCACTCACTCATCACTTTGACCTCTATAAACTCTCAGGGGCTTGTATTATTATTTCAACATTGCATCATTTTTAGCAATTAAGTTGCAATGTTAAATCATGCATTTCTAACAATAGCAAGCGCAAAAACTCTATTACTATAATCGATGTTTGGCCTTTATAACAAATGTCTATATTAAGTGGTCATAACATTTCTAACCTTTGTATTCAGAAGAGCTTGATACTTACATATGAAAGTATTTTCCGTTCAAAAAATCCTCTTTGACCTTGATGGCACACTGGTAGATACGGCTGCTGATTTGCACGCTGCAACAAACCACGCGCTTAGGATAGCAAGCCGGCCAGATGTGCCTCTTTCTTCCGTTCGACATTTAGTTGGCTTTGGCTCACTCCGGCTTATCAAAGAAGGGCTAAAGCTCACTGGTGGCTCGGAAGGTATTGACAGCACGAATCTTCAAAAAGAGTTTTTAGATTTCTATACCGATAATATAGCCGTACATTCAGCCCCCTACCCCTATTGTGTGCAAACACTCACCGACCTTAAGGGAAAGGGCTTTGAATTAGCTGTCTGTACGAACAAACCAGAACGAATGGCTAAATCCTTACTATCGGAATTGGATTTATTAAAATACTTTGGCGCTATTGTGGGCGGTGACAGTCTGCCATACAAAAAGCCCGATGCACGCCATTTGCAGGATACAGCGACCCTTCTAACCGGCACTGGCCCCACTCTTATGGTTGGAGATGCATCACCTGATATATTAGGTGCCAAAGCAGCAAATATGCCCGTTGTTGCAGTAAGCTATGGTTTTGCAGATACAGATATCAAAGCGCTCGAGCCAGATATGATTATTGAATCTCTGGCAATCTTACCGGATGTGGTTTCGCTCCAATCCGTTTAAAGGCTTTCACAACTAGATGCGGTAATAGCTTGTATAGAGGCATCCGAAGCAGATGAGAACGCAGGTAAAGCATCGCTTTAGTGGATTTACGAGTTTGGTTGCCATTCAACCTATCGACAAACCAATCAAGAACAGTTTGAGACGGTACACCACCAAGTTCTTTCAAAAGAACATCTGCTCGCTCGCTATCCAGAACCTTAGCAAGAAGCCCGAATGCGTAAGCACACGGCTTTTCAGCACCGATCATCTTTATGCGCTCTACTAGCGCCAAACCCTCATCAGGATTTAGATCGTTCAATAACAAATTAAGTTCAATCAAACTACGGACAGGCGTTTCGAATGTTCCATCAGCGAAAGCATGGATAGCTGAATGAATGATCAGGTCCTGCGGCGACAATACTTTTAGAAAACTACCCACCAGAGGCATAGCTGCCTCAAAAAAGGGCTTATTATTTATATTTAGTCTGGACGTTGGTGGAAGAAGGCGGTGGTGAACATCCAAAATTGTGAACCGAGCTGAATGCCTGAAAGGCGGCAATTCATGCATATGCTTGCGGTAATAATTCTGATCATACTCTTCAGCCGCACTTTCATCAAAATTCCAACCGGCAGCAAGCAGAATTTCTTCAGCCTCTTTAACATTCTGCTCCGGTACAAGAATATCAAGATCGCTTACTCGCCGACCTTTCGCAGCCTCCAGCCCCAAAGCGACATAAGCCCCACCTTTTAAAAGGATTGGCTGAATACCCGAACCAACAAAAGCCCGCTCAAGACGCTCCTTTTCATTATGAAGCATATGATGATCATAAGCGGCGCGTGTTACGCCGTTTTCAAGGACCGACTGCATTTTTTCGCTAACCATATCGCCCGCAACCAAAGCAAGGCGGCCAAACACATGATTAACATCCGCAAACTCAAGCAGCAGAGCGCGCTCAGTTACATTTTCAGGAATGGGTTCAAGGCCTGCTATAACACGTGTAAAATAACGGCTCATAACCCTGCCTCCCCAGCAAAGTCACGCACCATCTGCATACATTCCTCCGTATCACCATAAGTGATATCATAGGCTTCAGCGCCCACAACCATATCAGTAAGTGCTTTATAGGCTGCTTCACCAAGTAGCTTGTAGTTAGTGGCGGATTCAATGAGCCGCATAATCGTTTCAGCTTTAGTAAGCTTTTTAGCACGCGGACTTATATTCTCTGCAAAGCTAGGAAACAGAATTAACTTAACAGGCGCAGGAACATTCGCTTGTTCAATATCAGAACGTCGGGCTCGTCTGTAAGCAATTTCACCTTTGGGGGTATTCATAATAGATTTAGAAACCCATTCGGCACCAACCATATCTCTGACAACAGAAATTGAATTCCCCTTAAGTGAGACAGGCCTTGGGTAGGGATTAATTTCTGCTTTATCCAATGAAAGCAAACCAAACTCATCCGAAAACAAGCGGTAACCTTCCTGCATCAAGGCTGTTGTAAGTGTGCTTTTTCCGCTGCCCGATGCACCAGAAATCAAAACACCGCCATTTTCATTGGCAACCGCACCAGCATGAAATGTTAAAAACCTACAACACTTCAGCGCAACAGAAAGATTCATCCCCATTTCTAAACTGAGTGGTGCCATTTTTTTGGGGAGTGGTACAGCAGGTACTTTAAATCCCGGATCAGGAATAACCTGTGGGCGCAAATACTTCCTGAACACATTCGGCGGTCTGACATTCAGAGCAATATCAGTTACTTCCTGCAACTCGAGGTTAGCAGGTACATCGCGGTACACATCAAAAAGAAAATCGACCAATTCAGGTGATTGCGAGGCGAGCCTAGCGGAGAATGCGCCGAGAATTAGTTCAAACTGCCCTTCCTTCAGAGAAGAAAACACATCAGCTCTATTTAAGTCGGAGATAAGCGTTTCAGGCATTGCTATATTCTTTTGGCTTCAGTAATCCAACCTCATCTAATTGAACAACAGAGCTTTCAAATAACTCAGAGGGGCAATCTTCTGCATCCAGCTCAAGATCATTAAGAACTCGATCATATAAGTCCTTCATATTCCCTGGCTTATCAACTGCATTTTTGACAATAGACGCGGTAAGGAAATTGAGGAGATGCGTTGTTCCCGCAGATTTACAGAAAACAAAATATACATCCTCAAACTGCCGGATAACAAAATCATCAGCTTCCGCAATCCAAATTGTCTGGGAAGTATATGGGCCTACTGCCATTATAAAAACTCAAATTGTGGAGATAGGTTGAATTACCCCTAACCGAGGTAATTCAAAATTGACACGATACAAGAAATACCCGGCCAGCTGGAATTCGGGCTAAGATCTGCCTGTCTTGCCGAAAGTGCGACATACAAACTAGCTGCATCGGACCCTAAGTTCCAAGAACCGTTAACGTCTACATAATCACCGGGTGTAATCAATTGGTAAGCGTCAAGCGAGTATAGTTCATAACAACTACTTGAAGAATCGCCATCACCGTCGCCATCACCATCACCTGAACAGCTACCTGGTCTGAATTGACTTGGCGCGCTGCTAGAAGGGAAGGAAAAGTCGGCGTTGTCTTTAAAGTTGTTGATATCTTTACTTTTATACTTGCCTTTTTTCTTTTTAAGGTTGCCATTACCAACCCACGCAGCCCCGTCATCATCAACGAGAATACGAATACTTCCAGGCAATGTAATGACACATTGAAGCTGGGAAATGAGTGGACCACCTGAAGCGCCTGCTCCAAGTGTTAAAACCATAGGCATACCAGCAGCGCCCAATCGCAAAAGCTGCCGACGCTGATCTCTGAACTTAGTTTTGCTATCTTCAGTACTACTCATAAGACCTCAACATCTCCAGAACTGAATATTACTCACCCCAAACAATTTTATTAAACAATGTTTTATGCTTTAGGTAAAGCGTGATTTCACGTTTATTTACGCATATACGCATGTAAAAATTGCAATTTTACTACATTTTTTTTATCAGAGTTCAGTTTTCAGGGTGAAAGCTTCATAAAAACGCAATACATTTGTTTTTAAATCCGCGCAAATTTCATATCTTGGCGTTATCGCTAATCAGTATAAACTTAGGCAACATTAATCATGTCCGAGTCCTTTAAAGAATATCAAAGTTTACTCACCGAACGCGCTATTATTATTGTTATCGCTATTACTTTGATATTTCTTTGGTCTGTGAACCAAATCAGCTTTATTGCTGTTGCTGTAACAACAAGCATTGCTGCTGGTCTTCTTGTTCAGCTCGAAATAAAGCGCCGTATGGAGACCCTTCGAAGTAAACGTGTCGCCGAAACTGAAAAACGAAAGAAAGCAAAGCAAGGCGCACAATCGCTAAGAGCAAACGCGCTCAATGGTGTGCCTTCAGCTATTTTACTCATTGATTCAAATCACAAGATTATCTTTGCCAACAAAACGGCGAAGGAACTTCTTGGCGACGGCATCGTTGATAACGATGCATTCCTTTACCTGCGTCAATCCAACTTTGTAACAGCGCTTGATAAGGTGTTAACAGGTGGAAAAAAAGCAAACGATCTAATCCGCTACACGACAAGCCAAGACCGTAGTTTTGATGTTACTGTCGCTGCTGTTACCAGTACCGAACCAGGCAAAGAAAAGCAGCGGCAAGCAATGGTTTTCTTCTACGAAGTTACAAGTTTGTTACGCACTGAACAAATGCGTGTCGATTTTGTTGCAAATGCTAGCCATGAACTACGTACTCCGCTCACATCCATTACCGGCTTTATCGAAACTCTGCTAGGGCCTGCAGCTGAAGATAAAACCGCACAAGATAGATTTCTTGGTATCATGCAGCGTGAAGCGGATAGGATGATCCGCCTTATTGATGACCTTTTATCACTTTCAAAAATTGAAATGTCACGGCATGTAAGCCCAGACAGCGATGTTGATCTCAGCAACATTCTGCAAACAACCGCCACGACACTCTCAAGGAAGGCTGCGAAACGAAACATAGAGTTTAATCTAGATATTTCAGAGAATTTACAAAATGTCAGAGCAGATGCTGACCAAATAACACAAGTATTGATGAATCTGGTTGGCAATGCAGCTAAATACGCCGATCAAGACACCCGAGTTCATATCTCGGCTTTTCCAACACCAAACAACCGCCACATGCAGGTTACTATAAGAGACGAAGGCCCTGGCATTTCCCCAGAACACCTGGGCCGGTTAACTGAACGTTTTTACCGTGTAGATACAGCTCGTTCTCGAAAAATGGGTGGTACTGGCCTTGGGCTGGCAATTGTAAAACATATTCTTCTACGTCATTCATCTCAGCTGGATATTAAAAGCAAGATGGGTGAAGGCACCTCTTTTAGTTTCAAACTACCCATCGCTAAGTAATACTTTAGAGTTTACACTGTTATAAATTTGAAACAAATCTGTAATAATTACAGTCTTATTCCGTTCATTAAGATGTAACAGAGGCGCTGTATCCGTCTTTGAAACTTAATAGTATTCAAGATCGAAATACTAAAAACCCTAATAAAACCAAGGTAATTAGGATAATGATGACGAATTTAAAACTTATGGCAGTTGCTTTAATAAGCACTGTAATATTGTCATCAGAAGCCTTGGCCCAATCACGCAATCAGATCCGTGTTGTTGGTTCCAGTACAGTTTTTCCTTTTTCCACAGCAGTTGCAGAGGAATTTGGTCGTACATCTTCTTATAAAACACCAATTGTTGAAGCCACAGGTACTGGTGGCGGTTTTAAACTTTTTTGCAATGGCATTGGTACCAAATACCCAGATATTACAAATGCGTCACGGGCTATAAAACCAAGTGAGAGATCCCTATGCGCCGCACGCGGTGTAACAGAAGTTGCGGAACTAAAAATAGGATATGATGGCATCGTACTTGCTCAAAAAAAGCAAACGCCAGCCCTTTCAATCACTGTAAGAGAACTTTATCTAGCACTTGCATCGCGCATTCCTGCTGCCGGTTCTGACGGTAGAATAGAAGATCTTATAGAAAACCCATATGTTTTGTGGAGCGATATAAACCCCGCCCTACCAAAACGTAAAATTTCTGTTATGGGCCCTCCTCCGACGTCTGGTACAAGAGACGCCTTTAATGAACTTGCTATACAATCAGGCTGTAAAACATTCCCGGAAATGGCAGCTCTGGAAACTACAAACCCACACTTATTCCATGCCCATTGTCAAAGTATTCGGGAAGACGGTGTGTATATTGAAGCTGGCGAAAACGATAATTTAATCGTTCAAAAGCTTTTAACTGACAGTGATACAATCGGTATTTTTGGATACAGCTTTCTCGACCAAAATGCCGATATGGTTGATGCCGTTTCTATAGCAACCAATAATGGCCAGTATCTGGAGCCCACCTTTGAGTCTATCTCTACTGGCGAATATCCAATTTCTCGTTCGCTTTATATATATATCAAAAAAGCTCACATAGGTATTATTCCCGGCATCAAAGACTTTATTGAGGAATTCACCAGTGACAGAGCGGCAGGCGAATTAGGGTATTTAGCAGAAAGAGGATTAGTACCTCTGCTCGACGAAGAACGAGACGCTGCCAGCGCCCAAGCGAAAAACCTTGTTTCGCTGGAGCTTCAGCCATGATCCAAAATCACATAGCTACCTCAGGAACACACAAAGGAGTTGTTAAATGACAACTTCTGCAGTGTTCGTTATTTCAGTAATCATTGCACTTATTGCATTCACAAACGTAAGGCAACGAGCTCTTGTTTCTGTAGAGGGTGATCCATCACATCTGCATTCATTACCTCGTCACTATGGTTATTATGCGGCGACATGCGTGTTCCTGCCCGCCTTCTTTGTTTTTCTAGCTTGGCTGATCTTCGGAAAAAATGTTGTAGAGGGCCTTATTATCTCTGGCCTTCCGGAAGATTTTTTCAATCAATACCAACAGCAAACTCAGCTTTTAATGAACCGTATCCGTTTAGTAGTAGAAAATGGGTCGGCAACAGAAACCAGTAGCGAAATTATTGAAGCCGCTAATCAGTTTCATACTCTTTACACTAAAGGTATCTGGGCCACATTTATACTATCTGTCGCGGTAGGCTGCGCAGGCTGGTATTACGCACTTACAAGAACAAAACCATCTTTTCGCGCCCGAAATATTTTTGAGCAATACCTTAGTATTGCTCTGATTATCAGCTCAGTTATCGCGATCATGGCAACACTGGGCATTGTTCTCTCTCTACTCTTCGAAAGCGTAAGGTTTTTCCAGGAAGTGCCAATTACAGACTTTCTTTTGGGTACTAAATGGAGTCCACAAACAGCCATTAGAGCAGATCAAGTTGCATCCTCTGGTGCCTTTGGCGCATTACCTCTTTTTGCAGGTACCATCCTGATTACGGTTTTAGCAATGCTGGTTGCTGGGCCAATTGGCCTATTTTCAGCTATATACCTTACGCAGTACGCTTCAGTGCGCACTCGTAAAATAGCCAAGCCTACGCTTGAGATATTGGCCGGCATTCCGACCGTAGTGTACGGCTTTTTTGCCGCTCTCACGATCTCTCCCCTCTTTCGGGAAATAGGAGAAGTTTTCGGTTTTGACATAGCAAGTGAAAGTGCACTTGTAGCTGGTTTTGTTATGGGCATTATGATTATCCCATTCGTATCATCACTTTCTGACGATGCTATCACTGCGGTCCCTATCAGTCTCAAGGAAGGTTCAATGGCACTCGGTGCAACTCCTTCAGAAACTATTACAAAGGTCATATTGCCTGCCGCCCTTCCAGGGATCGCTGGTGCGTTTCTTTTAGCGGTTAGTCGAGCTATCGGTGAAACCATGATTGTAGTTATGGCCGCTGGTATGCAGCCTAATCTAACAGCCAACCCATTTGAAGCTGTCACGACAGTTACAGTGCAAATTGTAGCTACCCTCACCGGCGACCAGGAATTCGATAGCACCAAAACTCTTTCTGCTTTTGCGCTTGGCCTGACACTGTTCGTGATGACAATGCTTTTAAACGTAGTTGCTCTCAGAATTGTACGAAAATACCGCGAGGTATATGAATAACCATGTCAGATGATTTGAATATAAAGCCAACAGATTGGCAATCTCCTGAGATGGTAAGGCACACACAAATGCGGAACCGCCGGGAAAAACGTTTTAAACTCTTTGGTTTATCTGCTGTTATTCTAGCAGCTTCTTTCCTGTTTTTGCTCCTTGGCAAAATTACACTCGACGCTGCACCGGGTTTCCTACAAACCTCCATTGAAGTTGATATCAATTTTGATAAAGCGGTCATTGGTGATCCAAGGCAGATGGGCAGAGATGCCTTTATTGAAAATGTACGGCGCACCAATATGCTGAGGCTGGTGCAAGCTTCTATGGATATCTATTTCTCCGAAGTAACTGACCGGCGCGATAGGCGTAGGCTACTCCGGCTCTTCAGTGCTGGCGCAAGAGATCAGTTGAGGAATATGCTACTCGCAGACCCAATGATTGCGGGTACATCAAAACGAGTTTCACTGCTGGCCTCTGATGATATTGATCAGGTTATCAAAGGGCATACCGATATAAGCCTTCCTGAGTTACAGCGAAAGGTGAAAAACAAAGAGCTCTCCTGGCTTCAAAAATTTGAAGACGACGACAGAGTCTCACTGCATTTTCATTCACTGTTTTTCACAAGCGGAGATTCACGTGACCCTGAGCTCTCAGGCATTTGGGGCGCCGCAGTTGGCTCAGCTCTCACTCTGTTTATAACGCTTATTATAGCGTTCCCTGTAGGTGTACTTTCCGCCATTTATCTGGAAGAGTTTGCGCCGAAAAATCGATTTACCGACTTCATTGAAATCAACATCAACAACTTGGCGGCCGTTCCTTCTATCGTATTCGGCTTACTGGGTTTAGCTGTTTTTCTCGGCACGATGGGTTTACCACGCTCAGCCCCACTCGTTGGTGGTATGACACTAGCGCTAATGACACTACCAACAATTATTATTGCATCACGTGCATCGATCAAAGCGGTGCCACCTTCTATTCGCGATGCTGCAATGGGGTTAGGTGCATCGCCTATGCAGGTAGTTTTCCACCATGTGCTACCTCTTGCCTTTCCTGGCATTCTAACTGGCACAATTATTGGCATGGCACAGGCCCTAGGGGAAACCGCACCGCTTTTGATGATTGGTATGGTAGCCTTTATTGTTGATATTCCCGCAAGTTTCACTGATGCAGCAACTGCCCTGCCTGTACAAATTTACCTCTGGGCTGATAGCCCCGAGCGCGCTTTTGTAGAAAAAACGTCAGCAGCCATATTAGTATTACTTACTTTCCTGATTGTTATGAACGCGTTAGCAATTTGGTTACGCCAGAAATTTGAGCAGGACTGGTAAGATGCAGCAAAGCATGACAGAGTTTAAAAACATGACAGAACAAGCAGTCCCTAAAATGTCTGCCCGTGATATTCACGTTCGTTACGGTGACAACCATGCTGTTAAAGGTATTTCACTAGACTTGCACCTTAATGAAATCACTTCGCTGATCGGCCCTTCAGGATGCGGGAAATCAACATTTCTACGCTGTTTAAACCGGATGAATGACTCTGTCGCAGGCTGTAAGGTTACAGGGCAGATTCTACTCGATAATAAAAATATTTATGATCAAAACATCGATGTTGTTCAACTTCGCGCAAGAGTGGGAATGGTATTCCAAAAACCTAACCCGTTCCCTAAATCTATTTACGATAACGTAGCATATGGCCCACGTATTCACGGACTTGCCCACAACAGAACCGATCTTGATGAAATCGTAGAAACATCGCTTGAACGTGCAGGCTTGTGGCAAGAAGTGAAAGACCGCATGGATAGCCCAGGCACTGCTCTATCAGGTGGTCAGCAACAACGCTTGTGTATTGCGAGAGCCATTGCAGTGAACCCAGAAGTAATTTTGATGGATGAGCCATGTTCAGCGCTTGATCCAATTGCAACTGCTAAAGTTGAAACCCTGATGGATGAGCTAAAAAGCGAATATGCCATTGTGATTGTTACTCACAGCATGCAGCAAGCTGCTCGAATTTCACAAAAAACAGCATTCTTCCATTTAGGTGAACTGGTAGAGCAAGGCGATACCACACAAATATTTACGGCCCCACGAAACGAAAAAACCCGAGATTATATAACGGGACGTTTCGGTTAAAGGATACTGCATATGTCAGACCCACACATTCTCTCCGCATATGACGAAGAGCTAAAAGAATTAAGAAGTGTTGTCAGCCGAATGGGTGGTATGGCAATTGATCAGTTGTTGGCGGCAATGCAGGCTCTCCGCGAAGTGAATACCGACGAAGCAGAGACAGTTCTGAAAAACGATCTGCTACTAGATAAACTGGAACTTCATGCAGAAAAGACAGCTATCGGTGTTTTTGCCCGACGTGCGCCCGTTGCAGATGATCTTCGTGAGGTCGTATCCTCGATCAAAATGACAACTATGATTGAGCGCATGGGGGATTATGCAAAAAACATCTCTCGAAGAACGCTTGATATAGCAGAATGTTCACCAGTGGTTATGCCACAAACGCTTGATAACATGGCGGATGTAGCACACCGTATGATTGAAGACATTATGGATGCATACGTGCATCGTAATGCCGATGTTGCCGTGGATGTATGGGAACGCGGCGAAACGCTCGATAATATGCACAATGCTGCATACAGGCAGATTTTGGCACGCATGATGGAAGTGCCAGACCATATCAATGCCTACACACATTATTTGATGATTGCAAAAAATCTGGAACGTATTGGCGACCAAGCCACAAGCATTGCTGAACAGATTTACTACGCAATCACTGGAGAAATTCTAGAGGACATACGTCCAGTGGAAGAAGAACAACCTGCCACAGAAGCAGGCTTTTAACATCTACGACAGGGTTACTAAAGGAACTGGCTGTGAAGACACGAATTTTATTAGTTGAAGATGACGAAAACATCACTGAACTGGTGCGCTATAACCTAGAGCGTGCTGGCTATATTGTTGATTGCGTAGCAGATGGTGAAGAAGGCTTGTACAAAGCCACTGAAGAAACACCAGATGTAATTCTACTGGATTGGATGCTGCCTAACCTTTCAGGTCTGGAGATTTGCCGCCAGTTGCGCCGTAATTCAACAACCGCAAACGTACCTATCATCATGCTAACGGCAAGAGCAGATGAACCTGATCGTATTCGCGGTCTGGAAACAGGTGCCGATGACTATATGGTAAAACCATTCTCGCCAAAAGAGCTGGTCGTACGCATTCAGGCAGTTCTGCGCCGTGTTCGCCCTGCCCTTGCTGGTCACGAATTACGGTTTGAAGATATTGCGCTTGATAATGTGTCACACCGTGTTACGCGCGGTGATAATGTTATTCACCTTGGTCCCACTGAGTACCGCCTACTTCGCCATTTTATGGAAAACCCAGGCCGTGTATTCTCGCGTGAACAGCTGCTTGATAGCGTTTGGGGCCGCGATGTGTATGTGGAGCCTAGAACGGTAGACGTACATATTCGCCGACTTAGAAAAGCGGTAAACGAAGGTGGTGGTGAAGATTATATTCGCACCGTACGTTCAGCAGGTTATGCGCTTGACGCAAAAAAATAGGGCTAAACACTTAGCCCTAAATGTCTTAATGATCGGTCCAGAGTTAAGAGAGACCAGAGCGTTGTATGATGGTCTCTCACCTCTGTGACATGTTCTTCAATCATTTCTTTGACACCGTTCATATCGATAAGACCGGTATCGGCAAGAGTCTCACTTTTTTCCAAATCCCTCAATTCAGGCAATAATTCATCCCTGAGCCAGTTTACTGCGGGTACCATGAAACCCTGTTTGCTTCGGTAAAGTGTTTCATTTGGCACAAAACCTTCTAGTGCCTTCTTAAATACGTGCTTCCCCTCACCTTCAACAATTCTGGAAGCCGGGTTAATACGCATCGCATATTCGACAAATTTATGATCCAGAATTGGTACCCGCACTTCCAAAGAATGCGCCATACTCGCTCGGTCAACTTTTGTAAGGATATCACCGGGCAAATACGTTTTCAGGTCGATATATTGAATGGTGGAAAGCTCATCAGCTCCCTTAACCTCGTCAGCAATCTTAGTAAACAGGTCATGAGGATGGTACCCGGCAAGCTTCTTCTTCATTCTGTCCGTATGAAGACGGTAACGGTCGCGGTCAGGTGTTTTACTAACACTATGACAATAGGCCTCAGCAGATGTTCGTGCTAATGCCTCGAATGTAGATTTAGCGCGAAGAAACTGCGGAGCTCTATCCATCTTTGGATAAAGAGTACCAAGAGGCTTAAAAATAAGCCTTCGAAGGCCAAGTGGTATATGGCCTCTAAGATTTTCTTCCAACATATGAAAACGGTGACGGCGATATCCGGCAAACAATTCATCCCCACCATCACCAGATAACGCAACCTTCACTTTTTCCCTCGCCAAACCACACACTCTGTATGTAGGTAACGCCGATAGATCCGCAAAAGGTTCATCATAAACCTGTGCCATGCGGTCAAGAAGAAAGCCATCATTAGCGGAGGCTAACCGCAGCCTATGATGGGTGCCAAAATGATCAGCAATCGACTGAGCATATCCACTTTCATCGAAATCATCGTCATCAGAACCAATAGCGCATGTTTCAACAGCATCATCGTTATTACGGCTCATCAAACCAACAACGGCAGAACTATCTACGCCACCTGACAGAAACGCACCAAGTGGAACATCAGCAATCATTCTAAGCTTAACAGCCTCTTCCAACCGTTCAACGAGCTCACCTTCGTCGACCACTGAATTCGCGGAAGGAATAATATCGGGAGCCCAGTAACATGACGACTGCATATTACCCGTATTGGCATTTCTAACCAAAGTATATGCTGGCGGTAATGTATGTACACCTTCCACTAAAGATTTTGGATCAGGCACATACCCAAGCATTAAATAGTCTTCGAGAGCATCAATTCGTAATTTACGGCGAACCGCATCATGGGCAAGAAGCGCCTTAAGTTCTGACCCAAACAAAAAAGTGCCATCGCTTAGTTCGGTATAGTAAAAGGGTTTAATGCCCAACCGGTCCCGAGCCATGAATAATTCCTGGCTGCGATTATCCCAGATTGCAAAGGCAAACATACCGCGTAAACGGTTCACACAGTCTTTTCCCCACGCAAGATAACTCTTCAAGAGCACCTCTGTATCGGAATGCGTGGAAAACTGATAACCCTCCGCCTCAAGTTCTCTCCGAAGACTCTGGAAGTTATATACCTCTCCGTTATAGGTAAGGATCACTTGCCGGCTTTCACAAGCCATAGGCTGCTGCCCACCTTCAATATCGATAATACTAAGGCGACGATGGCCTAATCCTACCTTCTGCCCGAAATAGAACCCATCCCCGTCAGGCCCTCTATGTGCAATAGTGGCCGTCATCTTGCGAAGAGTAGATTGATCCACCCCTCCAATTTCAGGGGCCATAATGCCTGTTATTCCACACATTTATTAGGGCCTTCCGCCGAATATTTTAATTCACTCCAAACAAAATCACTTGGAGATAAAGTAGATAAAAATTTACTCAATATTTCTCTAGCATCATCTGAACTATCTACTATCTCGGTAGAAAACACAACAATGCCAACAGCAGATTTTCCGTAAAACAATCGTTCCTCTGCAGTTGCTAATTTCACATCTACGTTTGAAGATAGGAACTTATTATCAACGAAATAGCTGGTCCAAACCAAACGCCTACGGTTGCCAAGTCGATACACTTCCTCCAAAAAGTTATCACCAGCTACATCGAACTGCCTTATACTCTCCGGGGCAAAACTCCAATTTTTTCCACCCGACGATCCTTGATAAGTCCTTAAACGGTGCCCCTTACGCATCACGCAATACATACCAGAGTATGCATAAATATTATCGGCCAATATTCGGTAAGAAGCTGACGCTTCATAATCAACACCAACAAATGTTGGCTGATAGCTATTAGGCCGGGAAGGAAGTTTACGGGCCTTGCACGAAATACAATCCGGCAAATCAAATGATGAAACATCATTTGATTTCAACGCCTCCTTTGGAGCAAACATAAATAAAATGATCGGCAAGATACCAGCGGCAATCACCCAGTCACCTCTACCTGAATATGTGAAAGGCACCGAAGGGTTGGCAGCGAAATCCACCTGCTCAACATCAGAAAATTTGTACGCTAAAGAAATTAGAATAATTAAAATGAAAGACAGAAAGCCCCAGCCATAAACGATATGGTCCACACCTTTTGCGAATTTCTGATCGGTGGCTTCTGAAATCAATAAAATTCCTAAAACACGTAAGGCATTGGCAAAAACGGGCAATATAGCTGATACAAGGACAATAATAACCCTGCCCTTCCAGCTCTTATAGCAGAGGTTAGCAAGCAATACGCCCGTTACCAGGCAGGTGAACAAAAACTTAATTCCAGCGCACGCGCGAGCTACCTCATAGATGCCGCTTGATAATGTGATGAGCACGCCATCTGCTTCATATTCCACCCCTAATACATCCAGCATGAAAATCGCCATCTGTGCAGTCATATTTTGGAGAGGTGGGATCAGTTGCTCACCAAACGGTACCATCAAGAATAAAAACAAAGATGGAAACAAGATATTTCTATATACAACAGGGCCGAAGCACATAAGCGCCAGTGCCTGTATTCCAGCAATGAGGGAAATATGGCCAATAACATATATCTCTAGGACCTGAGAGCCAAGCCAGGCAAGCGATACCAACACAAATACCAACATCCCCGGCACCCAGAAAACAGGTTCAAGCGTACTGAGCGCCTCACGCCTCATCCAAATCAGCCAAGCGGATACGAATGGAATAATCAATCCGTGAGAGAACGTGTCTACATTCCAGATCAGGTTGAAGAAATGGGCGGTTGTCTCTCCCCATGCTAATAGCATGATTGAAACGGCTCCGATAAATACCGCTATATGTTTATAAAACTGATTACCTAGCATCAGCTAATACCTTGGTAATATCTTGGTTGAGCTGCTTGCATGCGCTATCCCAGGAAAATTCTGTCTCAACAAATTGACGTGCCTGTTGACCAACAAGTTCACGCAGTGCAGGCTTTTCAAGCAGGGTCAACAGATGCATTTTGAAGTCTGCCGCTGTATCGCCGACATATATTGCTTTACCGTGTTCAGCCTCAATCCCCTCATTCGCGGCGGTTGACGCCACAACAGGTAATGCACACGCCATAGCCTCAAGTACTTTATTCTGAATACCTCGGGCCGTAAGAAGAGGAGCAACGGCAATATCAGCGCTTTGAAGCATCTCGGGCATTGAGTCCACATATCCTGTAACCTCAACCCCTTCATAGCCTTCAAGTTTTCTCACAACAGGATTTTCTGGGCCCCCAGCAACAACAAACTTCGCCGATGGTTCAGCTATTCTTACCCCTTCCCAAACTTTCTCCACGAACCAGGTCACAGCCTCTACATTTGGTCTATAATCCATCGCTCCAGTGAAAATGATAATTTTCTGAGCATCTCGGTTTTGAGCTGGGGAAAATAACTCAATATCAACACCATTCTTTAATCCACGAACAGCTGTGATAGAACGCTTGAAATCTTTCTTAAAAACCGCAACTTCCTGATCGCTTACCAGATATGCCACTTTACTTCGATCCGCTAAATTGCGTTCGTAATGGGCTAATAACTTTCCTTCCCGTGCATATACCCAAGACATTGGAAAAGATGCATTTTCGGCGTATGCACCCCACTTCGCTGAATCTACATCTACAAGATCTGTGATTACTGGGATCTCAATATCATTTGGGACAATTGGTCCTGTTGCCGCTGAGAACAGAAAAATGAGATCAATCTCTTTCTTTTCAATAAGCGACCTAACATACTTTTGAAGCTTACCGTATGGGTAAGCCCCGACCGTTAAGGCGTCATTGGTCAGGAATGAACGCAAACATAGTAGTTTCTGTTTAAAGGGCGTAACAGTTTCAAAACAAAGCGATGCAGTATGGTTTTCAAGGAAAGAGACATGAACTTCATCATCTGGGTTATCTATAAAAAAACCTAAGTGAACAGTATGCTCTTTGGCCAATTCTTTGAGGAAATTCCATGAACGGATTTTATCCCCCTTGTTTGGAGGATAAGGAATTCGGTGAGCAAGAAATAGAATATTCGCCATACCTTACCCCAGATGCCTGGCAATTGGGGGCCCAAGAATATTTGCCACAGGAAGAGGCAACTTCTTCCAAACCTTTACCATCAGCTCAAACTTTTTGTTCTGAGGGCTGATTTCTTTCCGTTCCTCCCCCTCTTTTAAGCGGAATTGATAATTCAGTGGAATTGGCTCGAATCCCCAATTCTTTTTGAACTTATAAGGCCCGGTTCCTACCTTACTGCGCCCGAAATCGTAGACCTTAAAACCATTCTTTGCAGAACGCACCATTAACTCATAATACATGAAATCATGGGCACCGTATAAACGTGCTTTTGCGTTTCCACCTGCATAATAAGGAAGAATATGGTCGTTATGATAAAAAGTCATCAAGCTGGCAATTGCCTCACCTTCAGGAGAGTAGACAATCTGAATATCTGTTTCTTTTTCAAATACTTCCAGAAATTCCCTAAACAACTTCTTCGGAAAAACAGGCGTCCCCAAATTACGAACACTTTCTGCGTATAGCGCATAAAAGGTATCTAAATCTTTTTCCCAGGAGCAGTGCAAACCATGCTTCAAAGACTTCCGAACAACTGCACGCTGTTTTCTTGGGATATCCAACAGAATATCTTCAGCTGTTTCTTTCAGTTCCTTCTGAAAACTGGCGGCAACGCCTGTTTCAGTAACCCAACCTTCAAAAGATGAAGACTGGATTGTCCGATATTCGAGGCTATTTGCACCGCTTTCGCGGGTAATTTTCCATGCTTTTTCATTAAGTAGTGATAGCGCTTTTTCACTTACAGACAACGGCCCGCCATAAACCGCAAACATGCTTGAAATTGCGGCCTTACCAAAAAGAAAACTATCACGAATACTTAGAGGAAGAGTACCAACTACCTGTCCACCAGATAACGCGACCAAATACGGGCATTTTTGCCCTGTCCCCGCTTCTAGAACTGCTTTCCAGCCATAACGATGGCAAAAAGTGCCATCTGGATGATCACTAACAAAGGCATCCCACGAGGCACTATCCTCATCGGTAGCCTCTCTGATGATGATATCCATACCTAGTCCTCTTGAAGCAGATCAGCATATATGTTTTCCATGCTATCCCACTGAAACGCATTAAACAATTTTATTAATTTTAGAGGGAGTTGTGCTTGCCCCTGATAATGGCGGAACCGCGAAAGCCACGGAGCTTCAGCTACATAAGGCTGGCCCAGATCCATTTCCCAGGGGTGCATATAAAAAATACCCGGCGAAGATGCCTGCTCAGCCCCCTTAGATAATAAATACTTCGATAGAAAATAAGGAAGCAGCCGAAAATAACCGCCGCCTGAGGCTGGCAGCCTCTTGAATGGCATATCACATACCGTGAGAGGGATTTCCAGTATTCCGTCTCGGCCTGCGGGATAAAATGGTTGCCGGGGCGCAGTAGCTAAACCGTAATGGTCAGTTTTCACAGGATAAAGACTAGAAGAATATCTAAAACCAGCTTCTTTTAGTTCATCGTACGCCCACCATACATTTGGGGTCAGAGAAAAACTTGGTGCTCGGTAACCTAAAACAGGTTGTCCACTTGCTCGTTCAAGCAATTCTTTGGAAGCCCGTACTTCACTTCTGAACTCTTCACGGGACATAGTAAAAAGACGCTGATGTGCCATTCCATGGCACCCCACTTCATGACCTGCATCCGCAATTTCCTTAATTAAAGATGGAACACGCTCAGCTACCCATCCTAAACAAAAGAAAGTACCTGTAATCTCATACTTTTTCAGAAGCTTAAGAATATTACGTGTTTGCAATTCAACACGACTTTCAAGTTCAGGCCAATTTTCAGTGGAAAAGGTATTTTCAAAAGCCCCGACCTGAAACCACTCCTCGACATCCACAGTAAAAGACTGCCTCTGAAGAGGTGCCAAAGAAGACAAGTCCGCTTTCATAAACTTGTCTTCGGAAAATTTGTTAGCTGTCATCGCCTTTACTACCGCCAGCCGCTAGTTGAGCCATAATACTGGTAAGCTTTTGCAGGGTTTCATCCTGCGATTTCATCATGTTCTCAAGCTTATCCATGCGGTTTTCCATTTCCTCAGCACTTTTACCGCCAGACGCTTCAAGAGGAATGGTTGCATCATTCTGACGATTTACTGGTGGAGGCATTTGAGACTGAACAGGACGAGCAGATGAAACAGCTTGAACCGGACGTTGATCAGTCGCCATATCCGACACAACTGCCCTGATAACATCAGCATCAATCTCGTGGATTTCCTCAAGGGCACCATAAAGCAGAACCCGAGAGCACAAAGTATTCAGACGACGCGGTACGCCCTGACATTGATTATAAATTTCTTCTACAGCATCTACTGTAAAGCAGGGATCATTATCCCAACCAACGAGGCGCAGGCGGTGCTCAATATAATAAGCAAGTTCTTCCTGTTCCATTGGCTCAAGATGGTGTGTCGCGATCACTCGCTGGCGAAGCTGCTCAAGCTCAGGAGCCGCAAAAATACGCTCACGGAACTCAGGCTGCCCAACAAGGAAGCTTTGGATAAGCGCTTTATCACCTTCCTGAAAATTAGAAAGCATACGCATTTCTTCCAGCGCAGCGTTCGATAGGTTTTGTGCTTCATCAACTACAAGAAGTGCCCTGCGCCCCATGGCATATTGTTCACGTAAATGACGTTCAAGGCGGGACAGCAGCTGCCCTTTATCATCCGCCTGCGCATCAAGCCCAAAGGCCGCTACAACGCTACGCAATAGATCTTCCGCGCTAAGCTGCGTACTCACGATCATTGCGGCAATAAATTCATTACGGTCAAGGGTGTCAAACAGGTGGCGAACTAGCGTTGTTTTACCAGTACCAATATCACCCGTTACAATGATGAATCCTTCCCCTTGATTCAAACCATAGCTCAGATACGCCATCGCTTTTTTATGTGTGCGTGAACTGAAATAAAATCGCGGGTCCGGCGTTAACTGGAAAGGGCGTCCCTGAAGATTATAAAAGCTTTCATACATAACTAATCAGAATGTCCCTCTTAAATACAACGTTAGAGCATTTTCTTCCAAATCTGCTCCTTGTTCACTCGACTGTCTTTCACTATGAGTGAAATTTATAGATGCCCGAAAATATTCCGAGATAGTTTTCGACCAATCTAGACTACCAACTATGAAGTCGTCTACCCTTGTTTGACCTTCAAAGCGACTTCTACGATAACTTAATCCTGTTTCGAGTGTAGTTTTTCTATCAATTTCATGTATCCATCGCCCTGAAACACCATATGATTTAGCTGTACCTGAATCATTGTCAAATGTTCGCCATTCAGCATCGGCAGAGATAAATGCCCTGTCTCGCTTGTGCCGCCATGTTAAGGTCCCTCTCAGGCTCCTGCGGCGGAAATCAATATCAGAGAATGAAAATCGAGGATCAGTTTCATCAACAGGAATTCCCTGCGGATCAACCAAACCAAGCTCTTGATCAAATCGAAACCCCTGTAAGTCATTGTTCGTCAAAAGCGTATTGGCAGTGATGGTATCAGAGTAAGTGCCCAAGAAATCCAAACGTTTGGTGAAGAAATACTGAAGATTTCCGCTCCAGGTCGTACGGTCTCCAGTTTTACCACCCGTTAATGTAAGGTCCAATTTACGGCCAGGTGTCCAGCGGAAACCTGTTTCCCAACCGAAACCCTGCTGGTTAAGTACTGCATTTTGGAAATCATTATTTGAGTAGCTAAGATTACCAATTAGCTGAAAATGACGATTAAACTTGTAGATCAACTCTGCGAAGGCGTTCTGATCTTTAAAGTCATTCGACTGCTCAAGATTACGAAGCACCTGACGGTGAGAAACACCAACACGCCATGAAAAATTATTAAATCTGTTACCCGACCCAACAGTTGCGTTCAATTCGTGGGACTTGGTATCTGAGAAGTTAATCGTCAGTGTTTCATCTTCGAGGTTATCTGCTGGAGAGAACTGCAAACCAAAGCGGTAATTGATGCGCCAATCAGCGAAGTTGCCCAAACCACCTCGCAGCAGAGCTGAAGTAGTATAGGTTTGCAGTGCACGTCTGTTATTTGTTCTATTTGCAAAATTACTAGATAAACTTCCGCGTTGATTGAGGAAACGCTGTTCGATGCTACCTCTAGCGCCAATAAACAGATGATCTTCAATTACTTCAGCATCAAGGGAACCAAATAATTCTTGCCTAAAATCTGTTTCACCATCAGATAGGAAATAAAGATAATCGATTGAATAATCGATAGCAGCCTGCACTCTATTACCTTCATAGCGAGAGTTTAATCCCCCACCAAGGTTCAACACAACATCACCAGTGCGATTAGATTCCGTTAGGTTTACGTTATCGGTAAGTGTAATTCTGCCTTCAACGCGAGGGTCAAGCCATCTGTGCTGTGCCTGAGCTTCTTGGCTCATACTCAGAAACAGTCCGCCCCCTATAAGCAGATATAAAGGAAATGTTGGCTTTAAAACCGCCACAATAAATACCTTTAACGACCCCCATAGCCATAATAAGAAGCAAACTTCTTATTACTACCGCTATATCTGGTTTGGTTTAGTAACAAATTAATATTATCGCAAGCACTGATCATATTCAGGCTTTCTTTAATTTGTGGCTCTGTTGTTTGCTCAGCTTCGATAACAAAGACACACTGCCCCATATAAAGCGCAAGCACTGACGCCGCAGAACTTGCAAGGACTGGTGGGCTATCAAAAATAATTAAGCGGTCTGGGTATCTATTTGCCAACTCTTCAACAATCGTTTGCATACGTTCAGACGCAAGTAACTCTGTTGTAAGGTTGTGTTGCCGGCCAGCAGGCAGCAGAACCAAATTGGGTATATTTGTTCTGATTAGACAATCACCCAATTCAAGGTCTTCGTCTGCCACAACATCCATCAAGCCTCTACCGCCTGCAACACCCAGACGGTTTAGGACTTCAGGCTTCGAGAAGTCAGCGTCGATAAGAAGAACCGTTGTATCTTGCTCAGTTGCAATTGATAGAGCCAGGTTGATAGTACAAAATGTCTTACCTTCGCCTGGATTAGAGCTGGTAACCAAGATAACGTTACTATTTTTATCTCTCTGAACACCTTTGGAAAAAGCGTTTAGAAGAATGGAACGTTTGATAATCCTGAATTCTTCCGACATTAAGTTTGGCGGCATATCCGGAGTAATGTATCCACCTTCACGCAAAGCAACCAAATCAACTTCTTCCTCTCGCCTTTTTTGTCTGCGAGGTGCCGATAAATTCGACTGCTGGGGCTGTTCCTCTTTCCCTGCTGCAGGCTTCTCATCAGATAAAGAGGTTTCGTCAGCCCTCTCTTCTTTAGAGGCAATGCGGGGTTGCTTTACCGCATCAGGGTCATAAGCCCCGATCCCCTTAAACACTTTAGGTTCAGCGTTGTTTTCGTCACCGGCCAAAGCAGGATTTAAAGAAGAAGGATCTCTTTTATCGGAAGGTTCCAGCTTACTTTTTGGTACGCCCAAACCAGGCGCTACAGGCGCACCTGATAATTCAGCTGCACGCTCTACAAGCGAAACACCTTTTTTCTTTTTTTCTTCTTTCTTATTGGCTCGTTCAATCAAGTCCATAAATACTACTCTTTACCTTAGCCAACCGATGGCGCACCGAAGATATCGAAAGCGACAAACACCGCAAATACCACGAATAACAATAAGAACGCCCCTGCAAAGCCCAGAAGCTCCACACTCCGTTTCTTACTTTCATCTTCTGAAATCGTTTTTGATACGTTGCCTAGAACTGGTAGATCAAAATGGCTACGTAGTTGCTCAACTGTAACGATGACAGGGCGAAGCTGTGACAAAATAATTGCTGTAGCCAAGCCAGAAACTAAACCACCTACCAGTATAAAACTTAAGAACAACAGACGTGGAGGCCCGACAGGGCTTTGAGGAACAACTGGTTCCTCGAGGATATTAAAGGAGAGGCTTTCATCTGCCCCTTCGATTTCTACCTGTAAATCAAGATCCTGTTTCTGGCTCAATAATTCTTCATACTGACGATTGATAGTAGAATAATCACGCTCTAACTGTGCAAGTTCAGCTTCCAATTCCGGAACTCGAAGCGCTTTTTCCTCCATCTCCTTAACGAGCGAGGTTTGATCAACTTCACGCTGCTCTAAGCTTCTGATCTGCGTGAGGTAATTAATGTTTTGCACAGTTAAGTCTTCATACAAACGGTTAGGTACTTCAGTACGGTTTGTTGATTTTTTCCCGGCCTTACCAGATGCTTTGATTTCACTTTCAATGGCTTCTAGCTCTTTGCGAGCCTCTTCTTTAACAGCATTAATCTGCCGTGTAAGGTTCACCACATCAGGGTGACGATCCTTAAGGCCCAAGCTCTTTAACTGGTCAAGCTTCTTACGAAGATCTGCAAGCCGCTCTTCATGCTCACTTTTATCAGAGCCTCCCCTCAGCCCTCTAGAAGCTGCTTGTGATAAAGTGGGAGGTACGTTTTTCAATTGCTCAAGAATTGTTTGTTGAGCAACTCTTAGTTCTGATATTTGACGACGTGTGTCCCGAAGGCCAAGCTGAGCTTGTTCAAGTCTTTCTACAAAGTTACCCTGTCCAAGGTACTCGAGATTATCCTGCCTGAATTTCGCTCTAATTCTATCGGCTTCGGATAAGCGTTCTTCATAATCCCTCAAGCTCTGCTGTAAAAGATCACGGGCTGAATCAATGTTATCAACGCTTGTTTCATCTCTGCTTTGAATAAATGCGTTTAACAGTTCATTTACAACATTACGTACGACTTCGGCGCGCTGTCTGTCGCTGAGGCGTTTATCGCTATTTTCATACTGAATTCGGTAAATACCGCCATCTAAAGAAACGATACGAATACTCTGCATCATATCGGAAATAAGAGCATTCCGATCAGCATCATTATTTACCAAACGGTCCAGATAATCTGACCTTCTGACGATACCTTCAAGATTTGGGCGTGTTACGAGTGTACGCCGAATAATATCTACACGGCGTGCCACATCAATTTTAATACCCAAACGATCGGCAATGGCAGGAAGAACCGTTTCAGAATTCACAAATACACGTGCATTAGCTTCGTAATTATATGGAAGCGTAGAAACACCACCCCAACCTAAAAGGCTTATAACCCACGCAGTAACCAACATATACCATCGCTTACGCCAAACACCGTAAGCAACGGTTTTAATCTGTTGATAAACATCGTGTAACCCAAGGCCTTGAGCAGCCATATTCGTTTCTCCTGAAGCAAAAAGCTTCGTTACGCCAACATCATACTACAAAATACTCTCAGGGATGATCAAAACATCACCCGGCAGGATTTTTACGTTTGCGTCAATTTCACCGTCTTTGATCAAATCTTCAATATGAACACTATATTCTTTTTGAACGCCATCTTCAAATCTAACGAGTGTAGCTCTATTACCAGCAGCAAATTCTGTCAGGCCACCAACTTGTATCATAACGTCCAAAAGTGTCATATTTGCGCGGTATGGAATAGATTGTGGGCTTGCTGCCTCACCAACAACACGTACCTGTTGCGAAAAAGGCCCAACAAAGTTCTGAACGACAACTGTTACGATAGGCTGTTGAATGAAAGCATCAAGAGCTTCTTCAATGGTGCGGGCCAACTCACTCGGAGTTTTGCCTGTCGCAGGCAGGTCATCAATAAGCGGCATAGATAAGCGGCCATCAGGACGAACTGTAACCGTTGTAGATAGCTCAGGATTACGCCAAACAAAGATATTCAAGCCATCTAAAGGGCCAATCAGGTAATTTGGCCCAGGACCTTCATTTGGCGGTACAAAAGGAGCTGGTGGCAGTTCCGGATGATCCGAGCAAGCAGATACAATTAAAACACCAAGAGACAAAACTGCCAATTTAATTGAACCAAAAAGTGTAGTTCGCACGTCTACGCCCTTCCCATCAAAGCTGCATAACTATTTACATCTAAGTAAATTTTATAAAATTAGACTTATCTAATACATAAATTTAATACTATCAACACTTGCAACTGAATTAATCAGTTAAGACTTGTCCATTTCAGTCTTTTCTTTCTTTACAGGTGTGAAGCGTTTATCTCGTTTCTGACCTTCATACTCGTCTTTATCATCATACCGAAAACACCAGAAAATAATGAAAGCATTCACCAGGCAAAAGAACATAAAATATAATGCTAACATTAACTTACCTTCTAATTTTGTTCTGTCTTACTGAGCCAATCAAGCGATGATCTGATTATTTTGTCTATACTATCATATTTAGGTGCCCAACCCAATTCGTCTACAAGGCTTGTATTATCAGCTACCACCTCCGGCGCCTCCCCTTCACGAGGAGCACCAAACACGTGTGGCACCTTTTCTCCAGACACTTGTTCTAAAGTATCAATCACTTCAAGAACACTAAGCCCTCTTCCGTAGCCAAGGTTATACAACGCACTTTTTGTTTTTTCCCTCAAATAGCTAAGCAAACCCACATGCGCTGAGGCCAAGTCTTGTACATGAATATAATCACGCACACCGGTGCCATCTCTGGTTGGTAAGTTATTTCCGAAAACAGTTAATGGAGGTACCACACCACGCATGGCATCAATAGCGCGACCAATCAAATGCACAGGCTTTTCCAGATACTGCCCATGTCGCCCTGACATATCTGCGCCTGCTACATTAAAGTATCTCAAAATACCATATTGCAGACCATGTGCTCTGTTAACGTCTATCAGTTGCCGTTCGGTAAATAATTTAGACCAGCCATAAGGATTGAGAGGCTCAGTATTAGCCTTTTCAGTTACCTTTTGTCCCTGCGGAACCTGACCGTAAACCGCGGCAGTAGAGGAGAAGATAAAACGCTCCACCCCTTTATTCACAGCCGCTTCAATTAAGAGTCTGCTACCCTCTGTATTATTATTGTAATACTTCAAGGGGTTAGAGATAGATTCATCGACCTTAATGGAACCTGCAAAATGCATAATGGAACGGACATGGTGGCGCTCGATAATCTGCTCCACCAACACTTGGTCGTGAACTTTACCTTCATAAAAAACGGTTAGTTCATGGAAAGGACAGATACGACCGGTAGATAAATCATCTAAAACTACAACATTATAACCAGCATCAAGTAAACATAAAACAGTCTGTCCGCCAATATATCCAGCGCCGCCAGTTACCAACACTGTTTCCGCAGTTTTATTTTTCTGTTCCATTATAGTCCCGAATAGCTTTTTCGAAAATCTGCATCTGCCCATCAGATGTAGCATGCCAATCAAAATTCTGCGCAAAGTCTCTCACGGCCTTACGCTCAGGTAAATTATTCAACAAGTCCTTCACCGCTTCTGCGATGTCTGAAGGTGTTTCACTGTCCACAACACGTCCCGCTACATCATCTGTTACAAGATCAGGGGCTCCCCCAATGGCCCTAGTAACAACGGGCGTGCCACATGCCATAGCCTCAAGCAATACATTGGCCCAACCTTCTCTATCAGATGGAAGTAACAAAACATCGCCGGAACTATATACTTCCGGCATCTGCTCTGGCGTTTGTTGTCCAACAAAAAATACCCGATCCGCAATACCGAGGCTGTCAGCCCTGCTTTCCATTTCAGCTCTTAGTGGTCCATCTCCAGCAATAATTGTCTGTAAATCAGGTATCAGATTTGTAACTTCTAATACCAAATCAATGCGCTTTCTAGGGATTAACCAACCGGCAAATACCATTGTAGGCTTACTGCCGTAGCGCGCACGTACCTCAGAGCGTCCCTTTTCCTGAAATCGCGTTAAGTCAACTCCATTTCTCAACGTCGTTATCTTATTGCCATCAACACCCATTTCCATGAGGTCGCGCTTAAGATTGTTACTCACTGTGATAACATGTTGTGCATTGTCAGCGGCTTCACAAATCATAGCTGCTGGTTTATTCATCAATCCAATCTCAGTTACGTCGCTACCACGCGCAGTCATTACAAATGGTAGATTAAACTCTCTGGCTAAATTTGATCCGGCAATTCCGTCTGGATACAAATAATGAGCATCAATAATATCAAACTTCATCCCCTTCTTTAACAGCTTGGATATCAAGCGCTTGGCGGAACGAAATAGAAGCCATGGAGTGAAAAGCATCCCGACCTTAGGGATAACAAGATATCGAGGGTGATAAACCGTAACGCCTTTTCTGACCTCCACCTTAGGCGCTGAAGCAGAACGACCATAGCTTCCAAAAACTTTCCCTTTAAAAGGAAACCAGGGAACTGGCGCAACCACTGTAACCTGAACACCCTTATGTGCTAGAAGATGTTGCATTCGATTTTCAACAAATATCCCTAGTGTCGGCTCCGCCCCATGAGGGAAAAGTGTTGAAAAAAGAAGAATATTCAATGGCTTGCCTGACAAAGTAAATCTAATATTCCAAGAGTTGAACTTGGCGTTTAGCTTCTTCAACGCCAACAAAACTATCATCTAGGTTGATAGCCTGCGTTAGATATCTACGAGCATTAGAGCGACTACCTTGTGCAAGATAGGCCATTCCTAAATGATATTTATAAAGTGCATTAGAAGGCGCTTTACGAACAGCTTTACTCAGCGCATCAATCGCCTTCTTTGTATCCCTATCCGCTTGAAGAAGTACCCAACCATAAACATCCAAAATATAAGGATCATCCGGCAGCACCAAATAAGCCCGTTCGGCTAATCTCGAACTTAGTTTATTTCCTCTACGCAGATATACCATAGCTAACCGAGCCGCTATTTCTGCATCCACAAGGCCAGTATTCAATATAATTTCATATTGGTGCCCGGCGCTTTCATCATCACCGATCTCTTCATAGTATCGCCCAAGAAGTGAGCGCACTATCCTACTATTTGGGTAGGCCGTGACGTACGTACGCAATTCAGAAACGGCTTCTTCTTGCTTACCTTGTTCCTTTAATGCACTAGCTAAGCCAATAATCACATCATCAGCTGGATATTTTCCAAGGACTTCACGATATGCCTTTTCTGCAGCAACAACCTCACCTGAGGCAAATAATAGTTTCCCGACAATACCAGCCAAGACATCATCAGGTCTTTTCTCATCTACAAGCGTGGAGAGCATTTTTTTTGCTACAGAGAATTGCTGCCCTTCCGCAAGACTTGCGAAAATATACCAGTTTACAACATCCTGATCGGGCTTATCTTCCGAAGCCTTTGCTGCTCGTTCAAAAGACATTCGAGCGCCAGTATATAGCCCCACTTGTAGCATGGCCCTACCATGCAGCATATGAGCTTCTCCTGAGGAAAAATTAAAGGCGGCATGTCTCGACAAAGGCCTTTCTGCTGCTTTAGGTTGCCCAAGGTCTAACAGCAGTTCTCCCATACGCTTTAATATTTCAGGTTTTTCTTCCGCCAAGATACTTGTAAAGCGAGCCTGTTCTATAGCTTTGGTCGTTATCCCCGCTTCACTCAGTGCTTGTGCATAATCAGCTGACAACTGTGCAGACCTAGGATATGCCCTGATTGCTTCCCGGAAGTAATCTACAGCTTCCCTTGCTTCACCCAGAGCTAACAAAGTACGCCCTAGAACAGCCTTCGAACGGCTATCATTAGGCTGGAAATCAAGTAATCTTTTTAAATCTCGCTCAGCTTCCGCATATTGCTGCAAACGGTAGTGTGCAAGAGCTCTGTTTCTATATGCAGCATAATAATCGCCATTTCGATCAATAGCGCCAGTATAAGATTTCACCGCGTCAGAAAACTTACCTAATCTATAAAACAAAGTGCCCTGAATATTGTATCCCAGAGCTCTATCTGGAGCATTATCAAGAATACGTTCGACAGTGGCTTTAGCACCTTCATAATCCTTATTTTTAAGCTGCATGCTTCCCAAAACACCAAGTTCTCTCAGCTCAGCTTCTCTGCCAGCAACGACATTAGAAAAAGAAGCTAATGCTTGTTCTGGCGCACCGTCTATATATGTAGCTAACGCAATACGGGCATCAAAATTACTTACTATATTCCCAGAAGCATCCCCTCCAAGTTCCGCAATCTTGTTGAGATATTGCTTACTTAGCTCAAGATCACCCGCAGAAGCTGCTGCTGTGGCCGCCATAGACCATAGCGAAACATCTGCCTTTCCACCTTCAGTCGCCAACATAGGCTCAAGAATATCAAGTGCAGCTCGAGACTGCCCTATCTTCATGTAAGCACCAGAAAGGGCTACACGAGTGGTGGTATTCCCAGGGCGTATTTCATAAACGCGTTTTAAATATCTTGCTGCTTCTTCAAAGCGTTCCAACTGATAGGAAACAAGACCACGCACGTACATAGCAGGCAAGTAATTATCAACAATCTGACGTGAACGGTTCAGATATGCATCTGCATCTTCATACTGCTTTTTCTGTGCGGAAATTACCCCAGACAGATATATAGCCATAGGCTGTCGAGGTGCCACCGAATATACTGTATCCAAATACTCTTCAGCTGCTGGTAAATCTCCTTTACCAATCATTAGCGAAGCCAACTCAAGGTTAGACATCAAATTACCAGAGAACAGATTCAGGGATTCTCTAAATCGCTGTTCTGCAAGCTCCAGATTGCCTTGATATTTAGCAATTAACCCACGCGTAAACTGCACCATGGTATTTTCCGGCGCTCGCTTAAAAGCCTCTTCTACAAGCGTGGCTGCGCCAGCTAAATTATCCTTTCTGAGTTCAAGACGAGATAAACCAAGATATGGTTCAAATGCAGTGTCATTCAGCTTTCTGGCTTGCTCATAATCCGCTTCAGCATTTTCATATCTCCGAAGTGCAAAACTAGCATCCCCAGACACAATAAAAGAATCTGCCAGAAATGTCTGAGGGATTGTTACACCTCTAAGTGCCTCCAAGGCAGCATTGTATTTGGATTGCAAAAGCAGGGATTTAGCGTAAAGAACCGAAGTCGCTGCATAATCTGCTCCAAACCTGCGAGCACGCTCCACAGCAGCTTCCGCAGGAATGCCAGCACCTGACCGCAGGTAGGTATCTGCCAATAGTAAGTACTTTTGAACTGCTACTTCACCGACTGCATCGATACCATTCAATAATGTTATTGCTCGTTCATAATCACGAGCAGCAACAGCATCCCTAACTTCTGAAAAACCATCCGCCTGTGCAAATGCCACGGAAGAAGTACTTAGCAACAAGGCGAGCATCAAACCCTTGGTTACAGAAAACTTTTTTCTTCTCTCAGGCAAGATACTCTCCATCAAATTCTTATCTAACACCGACAGGAAACAATACCACTCGTAATGTTTGCAGGATAATCAGTAAATCAAGAAAAATAGAATAATTTTTAATATAGTATAAATCGTATTCTAGCTTACGCTTGCTATCTTCAATTGAGGCACCGTAAGGATACTGGATTTGAGCCCAACCGGTAATACCTGGTTTCAAGCAATGACGCTCTTTATAGAACGGGATTTCCTTCTCAAGCTGATCAACGAAGAAAGGCCTCTCTGGTCTAGGCCCAACAAAGCTCATATCACCTCGGAACACATTGATAAGTTGAGGTAATTCGTCGATACGTGTGCGGCGCAGAAAGCCACCAATTTTCGTAATACGCGGGTCAGCTTCCTTAGCCCATTCTGGCCGCCCTTCTTTTTCCGCGTCCACTGTCATACTTCTGAATTTAAGCAGATTGAAGGTTTCGCCGTTAAGACCAACTCGTTCCTGCCGATAAAAAATTGGCCCTTTACTGGTGAGAGCAACGCCGATTGCTGCAAAAATCATCAATGGGATAGTCAAGAAAAGAACAAGCGAACTCACAGCAATATCAAGGACACGTTTCAACGCCCTCTCAAAATAGTTTCCACCTTTAAAGCCATCAGAAAAGATGATCCACTCTGCTTTAACGGATTCCAAATCCACATAGCCCCGAACCTGCTCGAAGAAGCTTAAACGGTCTTTCACCTCAATTCCTGATAACTTGCAGGAAATTAAAGCATCCACTGGCAACTCCTGTTTACCAGAACTGGCAATCAGAATTAATTCTGCATCGGAATTTCGCGCGAATTCATCAAACGCACCTATATCTTCAATGCTTTTAGCACCTGGAACTTCTACCTCTTGCCCAGGTAATGCAATCGTATCAATAATATTAAGGCCAGCTTCTTTTGCTTTAGAAGCATACTCCTTAAGTTCTACGCCGGCCTTACCAGCCCCAAGAACGATCACTTGGCGGTTTAAAAAGTTGGTATTCGAAAACTTTAAAAACAGCGCATGAACCAACATAACCAAAGCAAACGAAAGCGAGAGAGCTAACACCAAAATAGAACGCCAAAGCGGTAGCATAGGAAGGAAGTATAATAATGCTGATACCGCTACACTTACAGCAACAACAGAAACAACCAACCGTATAATGAAAACTCTTAAATCCCTTACGGCATCGGATTGATAACCACCAACTCCCAACAATACGGGTACCATAAATACTGGCACCAACACCTTAGCTACAACAGCTTGCAGACCTAATTCAAAAGGAAAATCAATTACGTAAAACCTAAGCCATTCAGCAAAGAACACACATGCTGTTATCACAACAAAGTCGGTGATAGCCAAAGCCAATTTAATGGGTGAAACATAATGGCGAAATATTCGAACCATGAACCTCTATGTCCTAATAGATCTACTCTCACGCCCCACAACCAAGTTAGGGTTAATAAAACGTTAGGGCAAGTATTTGTTCAGAATTACTTTTTTAGCAACAAAGAATTAATCCAATAGATCAAGACTGGCCTTCATAACCCCCTGCGCTATCGCAACAGAACAACCTGCATCAACGGGTGTAGTAAGATTCAGCAGTGGTTGTTTATGAATTTGCTCCATAATTGCTTCTTGTAAGTGATCTTGTGCTGCTGCTATTTTCACATGATCACAAGCCCCAACTTTAAGCGTTTCCAATAAAACAATAGCAGCCAGAGCGGCCCAGCCTTCGGCAATTACAGGCAAGCGGCGACTTCTGGCCGCGATAATCGCACCTACAGACGCAGCAATTTCACGTCCGCCGTACTTACGTAATACATCAAGAGGGCCTTCATCACTCTCTATGCCAGCAAGGTAGGTTTGCGATTTTCCAATCCACTCCTCATTTTGCCACAACCGTGCTTCCTGCAATGTTTGGCCTAAACATGACGCAATAAGTGTATATGAGCTTGCTTCAACACCAGGAGCGAGGCTCCCCAACCCCAATAAATGGCCCCCCGCGGCAGTTGCTTCCATGCCAAACGCTATCGCGGCCATACATTCCGATTCTGTCCAGTCTGAGTTAACTTCATGTGGAATTTCAGGCGCCATTTCGAGAACTCGAAGACCTATTCCGTTACCCACACACAATTTATTCACCGGAGCCTGCCCTTTTGAGGCGGCTGCAATAAACGTAGTTGCAGCTTCTGCATCATACCCGGAATATGAAGACGCCAGAACGCAAATATGCGTTTCGTTTACTGAAGGCTTTTTTGTCCCTTGCCACCCGGCCAACCAAGAAGAAAGTTCTTCAAGTTCAGATAGTTGAGAACCTTTCACATTTTGAAGTTCTTTAACTTTCCTCTCACCACAAGCATCAACAGCTGGTAATTGCTCAAGCAGGCTTTTCAAATCTTCAAAAGGTGTTTTTGTTTTCATGAGGAAGATCTTTTCTTTAATTCACGACAAATATTCAGGGTCAAATGGGCTTGTAACCCGCCTAAACTGTTTAGTTCAATGAATAAATAGCTAGAATTATTTTAAATACCAATGTAAATTAGAATGATTTCTCATTTAGGTGGCATGGAGTATGTTTACTAATGTTCGCAAGTAATAAATCTCTAGTGATCGCGACGTTGCTTACTGGCACAGCCGTAGCAACGGGCACTATCCTATACGGCATTCATAGCAGTGAAACACCGGAACTTGTTATTCTGGATGATACGCTCCCCCCGGTGATTGGAAATGGCTTGCTGCCGCCACCGGCAACATATGCTATGACCACGCCACCACCAAAAGAAATTCCGGGCATTCGACGTCTTAAAATCTCCCGACCAACCTTGCAGGGGGGAGAAAGCACTAATGAAGCTGATTTTTACCTGACTGGAACACGCAGCGCGGACCTAATCCGGAAACCAGTGGAAGCCCGTATTGAAACATTCCCATCCGTAACGCTTGAAGAGGCTGTGGAAGGTGCTCTCGCTGTTGATGAATGGGGTTTTCAGGTTGTTCAATCATATCTAAACCAAGCTATGGGCGATGCGGACGAGCTCAAGCGGCGAATGGATGCTCTACTTGCGAAGATCGAAGAAGTAGCTGGCGATTATGACCTGACCACAATTTCTGATGCTGCAAACCTAATTATTGAAGCAGGTGGCAGAACACACTGGACTGCCTTTATGTCTCCATTTGTTCTGGATCGTTCCTTCAAACTACAAGACGATGCTATCGGATGGGATTTAGGCCCGTCAAATTACGAACCTTATGACAAGTTTATCAGGGTGGGCTCTGAAAGTAAGATGCTCATTGGTGATAACATTAATGATGAAGGTGATACCGCGGGCCCTTCTATCTTGCGTAATGGTGTGCGTAATGTGGAGCAATTTGTAGCCTCTGGCCTGAAAAATGGCAGGTACCGCGTTGTTATCCTAACAGCACCTCGTCAAAATGGTTCAGCACCACTGTATCCATTCGGGGTAGATGTGAAAAGGAACGACGGTAAGATCAATATGGTTGATACGCGCGCCACCGACGATATCGTACCATTGATGAAGCTTTCCACAGAAGGCCCCGGTCGACTGACAGACGCTGGTGGTGAAGCAGCCTCATATCAGAATGGTGAAGTGAAATTTAGCCTTTCGGGCTCAAGTTCAGCTCCATTAATTGCTTCAGCGGACCCTTACATTACCCAAGGACGCTTAAGCAATACATACGGCAGCGCATCTTTAAGACTTCTTGAGCCTATGGCACAAGCAGGCCCTAACCTACTTCAGTCTGGTGGTGATAATTATAGACCATCTACAGGTCATATGCTTGTTACACGTGCAGAAGTAGTTGATGGCACACTTCGAATAAGTTTTCGTCAATTAGGTGGGCAAGACACATATGTAACTGCTGTAATTATCTATCCTGAAGCAGACACCAATATTGATGAAGAATTGGCAGAACAGGTTGTTGAGTTTATTCAGCGCATCGCTCCTGCGGCGGGTGAAAACTTAACGGCTGAGAATATTCTCAAAACTGATTTGCCTATCGTTGATGCGCGTGTCGTTTTCTCTGATGCGTCTGGCGGTCTACCAACGCCAGAAGCAGACGCTGCCACTCCTGAAGCTCCGGTAACAGGTGGTGGAGGAACACCGCCGACGGAAGAGGATGATACCCCGGAACCAGAACCAGATGGAACACCAGACATCGGTGCACCAAACGAGCCTGAGCCTGAGCCAACACCGGACCCTGAACCAGACCCTGAGCCGCCAACTACGCCGGACCCTGAACCAGAGCCACCAACTACACCGGACCCTGAGCCAGAGCCGCCAACTACGCCGGACCCTGAGCCAGAGCCACCAACTACGCCGGATCCTGAGCCAGAGCCGCCAACTACGCCGGACCCTGAGCCAGCCCCAGAACCAGACCCAGAACCACTGAGACTTGTTTTAGATGCTGGTGGTGGTGACGATGAGGTTTACGACCCGGTTACACTAGGTGAAGACTTTTTACTTGATGGTTGTGGATCTACATTTGAGAGTGAATTGGTTTGTAGCCTAACCGACAGTTCTGACTTCGAAATGGTATGGATTCTTGATGGTCAGGAGATTGGCACAGGTAGCCAATTAACTGTACAAACCGGCGAAGGAACGCTCTTTGATGAAACTGGTAATGTGAATATTACCATCCAAGTACGTTATGATGGCCGTCTACTAGATGATGGTGAAGTTCTAAATATTATCACAGGGGGCTCAGTATTCCTTCCGGGTGATATTATCTTCACGAGCCTGGATACTGCTATTATTAGCATTGTGGCAGCCGTACCTGAGCCGGGTGCCCTCTTCCTGTTGGCCCCTGCGCTCGCTTATGGTGTTCGTCGTCAACGTAAGAAAAAGAAAACACCAGCCTAAACCTGGCAATAGAGTTTTACTTAAAAAAAAGGCGCGAATAATATTCGCGCCTTTTCTTATTCTTTATTGGTATATTTTACATGCCGTATTCATCAACGCCGCTAGAAAGCAAACGAGCCAAGCCAAGTACCTTCTTGCGGATGCGTGGGTCTGCAATACGGTAATAAGCTTCTACAAGCTCTTGTGTTTCCTGCTTTTCAAAAGTTTCCTCGGTTAGTGCCTCTACAGATTCACTATAACCAGGAAGTTTTGTTTCAGCGCCTTCAAAGAAATATGCCACAGGTACATCAAGGGTAGTAGACATTCTAAATAGTCTGCTAGACCCGATACGGTTTGTACCACGTTCATATTTTTGAACTTGTTGGAAAGTCACACCCAATTCTTTACCAAGTTGAGTTTGCGACAAGCCAAGCATCTTACGGCGGGCGCGAACCCTTTGACCAACATGCACATCGATTGGATCAGGGTTTTTAATCATTCCACTCTCTCTCCGGTGATTGGCAATTTAATTATAAGCGTCAACCTGTATTAATGCTAGTTTTATTACAACCAGTCGTTTGATTACAGGCTACGATACAACACTTACAAACATGCCATTTTGTTATTAAACAAGATTGTTCATTGCCCCCACGCCGAGGCGCAAATTACATCTTTTTGTAATAAGAAGCAATATTTTCTATTACTCCTTTCATCTAAGCAATAACTATACTGTTATCTCTCAGAGTTTGCCCTTTAAGCTACTGATTTTTCACAAAGTTCCCGAACGTCATCACTCAATGAAGATGTATTCAACAAAGAGCTCAAACACTTTTTCATTAAATCAGCATTGTTTTTTGGTTGTTTTTGCCACCGTCCAAGCGGAGCAACTAGCTTAGCAGCTGTTTGCGGATTCTTTTTGTCCACTTCGGCAATAACATTAGCCAAAAACTTGTACCCTGCCCCATCTGCTGCATGAAACCCTCTCTGGTTTAAAAGGGAAAAGCTCATCACAAGCGAACGCAACCGGTTAGGGTTTGTATATGAAAAATCACTATGATTCGACAATTCTTTTACTAAGGACAATGTATCAATACGTTTACTTTGTGCCTGAACAGCGAACCATTTATCTATAACCAACTCATTTTCACACCACTGCTTATAGAAATCATCAAATATTTCCTGACGATAATCAAAATTGCTGTGCGATACCTCAATCAGCGCTGCTATTTGATCTGTCATGTTATCAGCATCATGATAATGCGTTTTTACAATCTGATCACCACCATCTACCAATGACAGGTAGGAAAGCACGCGATTTCTTAATCTGCGCTTACCTTTGGCTTGCTCAGATAATTCATAATCTGATTGCTTCAACTCGCTATAAATATCAATAAAGCGGTGTTTATTTCCTTCAGCAATTTCAACAAGCAAAGCCTCTCGCGCTATATGCAAACGCTCCACATCAAGCTCTGAAATTTTTTGCCCCACTTCCAACTCACTTGGAACGGAGATCAACTCAGCGAGCAGCGCAACATCCTGTAAATCCTGAGACAAACAGCCAGAAATAGCCTCTAAGTAAACCGGTCTACTTGTACTATCCACGCCTTCATATGCCGCGATTAAAACATCAGCCGCTAAAGTCTGCGCTGCTTCATAGCGAGCAAAAGCATCTGTGTCGCATTTAATCAAATGCGCCAATTCTCTTTCGTTATAATCTGATTTCACCAACACGGGAGCCGAAAAGCCTCGAAGAAAACTTAGAACAGCACCTTCGGGTACGTCTCTAAATACAAATTCTTGCATGGTTTCCGTTAACTGCAATAAACAGCTGGTACCGTTCCAGTTCCCCGGGCCTTCAACAGCAGGGGTAATTTCTTTACCACTGGCATCCAACCATCCAATAACAATCGGCATATGATTAGCTTTTTTAGTGGCTTGGCCAGGTGTTGCGGGACAGGCTTGTTCTAGCCTAAGAGAAACATCATTACCTTTTCTACGGCGCTCAAATGAAACTGTCGGTGTGCCTGCTTGAGAGTACCAAAGACGGAATTGTCTGAGATCCATCCCGCTAGCACTTTCCATAGCTTTGACAAAATCCTCACATGTCACAGCTTGTCCATCATGACGTTCAAAATAAAGATCCATACCATCACGGAAGGCTGATGCACCAATAAGGGTATGCATCATTCGAATAACTTCAGCACCTTTATTATAGACGGTTGCCGTGTAGAAATTATTGATCTCTACATATTTCTCGGGACGTACTGGATGCGCGAGCGGGCTTCCATCTTCCGGAAATTGAGAAAACCTAAGAGCCTTAACATCTTCGATCCGTTTTAAAGAACGAGATCCTAGATCAGCAGAAAACTCCTGATCCCGAAATACTGTAAGTCCTTCTTTAAGGCTTAACTGGAACCAGTCCCGGCACGTAACCCTGTTCCCAGTCCAATTATGAAAATACTCATGACCGATAACACCTTCAACATGTCCAAAATCAGCGTCTGTAGCTGTATACTGATCAGCAAGCACATATTTAGTATTGAAGATATTTAGCCCTTTATTTTCCATCGCTCCCATATTGAAATCTGATACTGCAACGATGTTATAGATATCTAGATCATACTCCAGACCATAAACATCTTCATCCCACTTCATCGAGCGCTGAAGCGCCCCCATAGCATATTCGCTACGTTCCATATCTTCGGGGCGTACATATATGTTCAGCTCAACAGTTTTACCGCTCATGGTAACAAAAGAGCTTTTGCGTTCTGCCAAATCGCCAGCGACTAAAGCAAATAGATAACTCGGTTTTGGATGAGGATCATGCCATTCAGCAAAATGGCGCCCACTCTCAAGGTCGCCATTTTCGCCCCTATTACCGTTTGCCAGTAGAACTGGATACCGGGCTTTATCTGCCTCTATTCGCACATCATAGCTCGCAAGCACATCTGGCCTGTCGAGAAAATAGGTAATATGTCTAAAGCCTTCGGCCTCACACTGGGTACAAAAATTACCCCCGGAATAATAAAGGCCCTCAAGACGTGTGTTTTCTTTCGGCTTTAGCTTTGTTTTTACGGTGAGTTCGAATACTTCAGGTACACTATGGATAACGAGAGCAGTATCTGTAAGAGAATAATCATTTGGAGAAAGTTGGCGCCCATCAAGCTCTATTGCTAGGAGCTCCATATATTGGCCGCCATCAAGCGTTAGTGTAGTTTCGCTTGGTATTGTTCTTCGAAACACCGATTTCGCTGTCACTATTGCGCTTTCATCAAACAGCTCAAATAACAGCGAAATTTTTTCAATTGAAAAAGTTGGTGTAGAATAATCCTTCAAAAAAATCTCTTTTTTTGAAGCAGGTGATACCAAGCTTGCGTCCAAGTTACCCTCTCTTGCGGCGATTTTTCGTATTTTCAACAGCATAGTCCAAAGGAAGCGCTGTTGTATATTTAATACGTTCCATCGCGAAGGAAGAACTCACGTCAGTAAGCTGAACTTTCTTGATCAGACTTTTATAAAATACGTCATAAGCTGCCATATCTGGCACAACTACACGCATCAAATAATCAATTTCGCCGCTCATGCGGTATAGTTCAACGACCTCAGGGAAATCACAAACCATTTCCGCGAATTCATCTAGCCACTCAAAATTATGCTCATTTGTTCGAATAGCGACAAAAACATCAAGAGGAACATTAACTTTGTTACGGTCAACAAGAGCGACACGGCGAGTGATATAGCCTTCTTGCTCAAGTATCTGAATACGACGCCAACAAGGTGTTGTAGAAAGACCTACAGCTTCAGCAATCTCTGCTGTGCTCATAGTTGCATCTTTTTGCAACAAATTTAATATCTTGCGATCAATTTCATCCATAAAACACCTCAACTTCGGCTTGTCAGCCGGTACTGGAAACAGATAGCTGCTTTTTAATATAATAATCCTTCACAGCTTCGCAAGAAGCCATGAAGGAACTTCATTTAAGCTATTTTTCGCCTTTGATCAAAAGGTTATCGAAAGATAGTTTTCCTGCACCAAGTAATGCAATTGGAAGAAGAGCTGCAAACCATGTTGCGTGATCAGCAAACATACCTGGATATACCAGTATTTGGATAAAGAGCGTCATTCCTAAAAGACCAAAAGCACCCAAACGAGCACCAATGCCAAACAAAATCATTAGCGGTAAAAATGTCTCTGCATAAAGTGCAAGCTGCCCCATAAATTCTGGGTCGATATAATCAATACCATACTCATCTTCAAACAATGATGTTGTGCTATCATTGATAGAGAAAAATGCACTTACATGGTCACCGAAAGATGGTTCGAACTGCTGCTGGAATTTTTCAGCAACACCAGCATCAGGAAACAGTTCAGAAGCTGTATCTACGATATCAGAAACATAGTATGTTTCTTCTTCATCCAAGTTTTCCTGAATAGTCGCTACAACGCTGTCATCCAGTGAAGCACCTTTTAGCGCCTCGATTACCTGATCGACCTCAAGTTCCGGATCAGTATCAATTGCGGCCGCTTTTGTCCGACCAGATTGATAAAAAATCTTTGCAGCCCATGCCCGCAAAAATAACAGGAAATAATCTTGTGTAGAAAAACGATTACCAAATTCAGTTAACTTGGCAAACAAAGATCTAATTTGTTCCACTTTCTTTGACCTTTCATGGCTCGCTAGCGAGCACAACTCCTTTAAGTGTCAAAGCATCTAACCCTACCATAGAAGCATTAACAGTCACATCTTCGAGATCATCCTCAAGAGTTTGAAGTAAAGCCTTCTCTTCCGTAGTCAGCGGATATAGCTTTATTTCACCACCATCAAGAACAACACATACAGTCTGTCCACCTTGTTCTAAATGAACAGCCTCCGGCATTAACTGCCCCTGCCCAACCATCCACAGGTTTAAAAGCGGATAATCACTTTCAATAATCCTGACATGAGGGTTAAGCATTAATTTATCTGCAATAGCAGAAATAGGACTTACATACTGTAACCGATGTATAGCCCATTCGATACGGATGATATCTGCTATATAGACAACATCTTCCGCATGCTCATAGTTTTCAAAAAAACCAGCAAATTCAGCGCCATATTCATCCAAAGCAGCTTCTCTGGGCGGATGTGCACGAATAAATTGCTTAATAGCTTCCCTCAGGAAAGCCTCCCCCACAAAATTTTCTGCGAGAGGGAAAACAGCCTGAAGGTTATCAGCAAGCGTTAGCAGAAAGTTATTCTGATACACCTGAAGACGTTGCTCTGGAGCAATTGCCCCGTCATTAACAACCGCAGGAAGAATGCCGGTTGAGGCATCACCCTGCTGAATAGCCAATCTGAAATTTTTCTGTAGTTCCTCAAGCATAGCGAGCAAGCTCCTGCTCTCCAGCTTGACGTTCCAAAATAGATTTTGCTTTTTCTGCCTCTGTCATCAACACCTGAAAGCTAGGGATATTGCTATCCCATTCAACAAGTGTCGGCACAGCGCCCGCTTCTGCGATGACGCGGCGATAAATATCCCAAACATCATCACACACAATACTGCCGTGATCATCAATAAGCAGAGGTGTTCCTTCCACATCTCGGATTGCATGACCTGCTAAATGAATTTCCTTTACTCTATCAAGAGGGAAATCATCTAAATAGCTATCCGTGTTCCAGTGCATGTTAGTGCCTGAAACATAAACATTATTTACATCAAGCAACAAACCGCAGTCTGTTTTCTCAGCAATAGTCGCCAAGAATTCAGGCTCTGGTATCTCGCTTTGTTCAAATGCCAAATAAGCGGAAGGGTTTTCTACCAAAATCTGCCGGCCTAAAGTCTGCTGCATAGTATCGACATTGTTTATAACAATCTGCAAACTTTCTTTATTCAAAGGAAGTGGTAACAGATCGCTAAGATAATACCCATCATGAACAGACCAAGCCAGATGTTCAGACACTAAAGCCGGATTATAGCGCTCAACAAGAGCACTAAATCGCTTTAAATGATCAGCATCCAAACCTTGAGCTGAGCCAAGAGACATGCCCACGCCATGAATAGAGAGGGCATAATTTTCCAGAACAGCCTCAAGGTACCGATGGTGAGCACCACCATCAGACATATAGTTTTCAGCATGCACTTCAAAGAAAGCCAAATCTGGTTGAGAATGTAAAACATCCTCGAAATGTTGGCTTTTCAAGCTCACGCCAACAGGCAAATTGCTGCTGGATAGTAAGTGAATGGGCTGTTTAACCATAATAAATAACCACTACCCAGCAACTAATTCAGCTTAGGCTTTTTTAGGCTTTTTAGTGCTGCCTGCGATACGCTTACATAGGCCTTTTGTTACATAAATCCACTCTTCTGGGTGGTTATCAACTTTTGCCTGACCTGCACAGCTGTGTGTAGAAGTACCGCAATCGTTCATGCCTTTAGCAACGATACCGTAGCACTTCTCTTTTTTAGCTTTCTTATCTGCAGCAACAGCAGAAGTAGAAGCAGCCGCCATTGCGAAAGCTACAACACCAGTAGTAGCAACAGCCGTTTTAGCAATACGATTGATTTTCATCGTTCATTTCCTTCAATAAGTTGCGTAAACCTAAGCGATATCCTGCGTCGCTTACGTCCAATATATTGCCTCTTTTTCATGAAAATAAAAATAATATAACTTTCACGAGTTAGTGAGGCTAATGTTAACCATAAGAAAAACAGAAAACACAAGCATTTCCGGGGCTTGTACCGATATAAAAAATTTACCTGCCAGAAAAATCACTGCGATATTCACGCATAAATGTCTGAAGTTTCTCTACACTCGCGATTTGACTGGCGATAGCGCCAAGCTCTCTACCACTAAGTTCTTGATCATTAGTCAACAGCTCAAAGGCATTGGCAAAATCACCACTACGCATCTGATTGCCATATCGGCGACGCATTTCAATAAGCCCTGCCCGGTCATCCATGAAAGTCATACCAATAGTAAGTCTGATCAAATTCAAACGCTGAAGGCTATTAAGCGCCTGATTTCTGCGCCAGCCATCACCAAGGATACGTTGCACCGTGTTAATCAATTTCGGCCATTCTTTACTACCCCAGAAGATATCAGTGCGCAGAACTTCCGCGTCAGCACTACTGTCATCTTCCAGCATCACCTCCGCTTCTTCATAACGCCCCTGCTCCACAAGAGCGCGCGCTTCAACATGTCGGCGATTGGAAACAATATCATTGGGCAGGCGAGGTTCACGGGTGGCACGTAGTATCTCAATCGCCTGCTCAGGCCTCGAATCCATAATATAGATTTTAGCAAGTTGCGCAGCAATCTGTGCTCTTGCAGCACCTTCTGTACGCTGAGACACCTGATACTCAAGAAGACTTGCAGCATTATCTAATAGATCAACAGAAACCATTCGTGCAGCTAGTCGGCGCACCATAAAATCACCTTCAGGTCCCAGCGGTGTAAGATCCTGGAACTGGTAAAACAGGCTGATAGCTGCCACAGGTGTCATTTCATCTGCGCCGTTATTAACAAATAGATCCTTAAAGACCTGCCCCATACGAAGAAGCATTTTCAGTTCACTTGCTTCCTCAGGATAGTAAGAAACACCAGCACGAAGCGCCGAAAGTCCTGCGGTATACTGTTTTGTTGCAAAATAATACTCAGCAAGATCGTTCAAAAGCGTAATTTCAAACTTATCGCCTCGCCATGCGTACCGGAGCCGTTCCAACTGATCGATCGCATCAGTGTAATTAAGGTCACCATTCCTAAGCCCATAACGAATACGGGCATATCTCGCACGTGCCGAAATCCAACGATTTGATGCACCCGTTAATTCGTCATATTGGGCAAATGCCGTATCAAAATCACCTTGCATCTCTGAAATACGAGCAGCTTGGAAAAGCGTTTCCAACAATTGGTCTTCATTAAGGTCAACGCCATTTAAAAGAGCCAATTCTTGTTGAGCTAGTTCGATGTCGCCAGTTTCAATTGCAGAACGGACCGCCGCCAGAGAGATTTCAGCACGATCATTCGTGTCATAAGTCCCCATAACATCTTTACCACGGCGGTAATGTTCCAATGCCTTTTCGTAATGGCCTTTCTTTTCCTCAACGAGTAACAGCCAAAGCTCTGCATCCTGTTCAGCTTCCAGTTCTCTTGCTGAAAGATCAGCGAGAGCAGCATCCAATCTGCCTTGCTTGAAGTTTGCTACACCTCGAACAGCAAGAAATTCCGTATTCTGCGACAATAACGGATCTTCTTCTAGCATCCTTTCAAGAATACCGAGTGCTTCAGCAGCCCTACCATGAGCCAGGTAATAACGAGCTAGCTTCCAGCGCACTTCGTTGCGATCATCTAACTGACGCAGCGAAAGCTCATACAATAAACGGGTTTTATTTTTCCGGTATTCCCAAGAAGGACCAATGCGCCAATTGGCGAAATCAATCAATCGCGCGAAGCCCGTTTGTAAATCACTACCGATCCCCGTAGCACGAGAAAGCCTTGAAGAAGATAGAAAATCATTTCCTGAGGAGCTGATGGCCACACCATCAGTGTAACGCTCAACATTTACAAAATCTGTCAATGGCGTGATCACTATACCCTGCGCAGTTTCAGCAAGTTCCGCGGACGCATAACTAAAGTCCTGTGCTAAACCACTTCCCTGTCGAGCAAGCGGCATAACAACAAAATAATCGCCAATGTCCGGGTCTTCCACCTCAATTTTACGCCCAACGTCAGATGCCGCCACAAATATCTGCTGCCCATTTGCACCTTCGTTACGGCGTTCTGGTATGATAGGAAAACGAGGTTTTGCAGGTGTATCTTTTAGATAAACAATCCAGCGCCGAGCATCCTTTTCAACCACGTAATTTTGATTAGTTCTCACAGACATTCTAAGAACCAAGGCATCAAGGTGTTCTAATTGTTCAACGGTATGAATACGGTCGGAAACCAATGATCCGGCATCAATCATACCTTTTGGGTCGAAAGCATATGTTTGGTCAAATACGACCCAAAGGTATTCACCACGTTCAAATACGGCTGCTGCTGCGTCTATCGGCCAATTGAAGGAAAGTGAAATACCATTCTCAACCTCGGTAACAGCAACATCGACAGCCTCCTGATCAGGATTAGTAACCTCCGGCAACCCTAAGAGCCTTATAGGTCCACTTTGTTCCTGCCTGCTAACAGTACTGATATCGGTCGTGCTTCCAAGTTCATCATCGTTTTGAAGATTATTTTCCGCTGGTACACCCTCTCCGCCACTTGTATCAGTATTTTCTTCAATCGGTTCACCTGTTTCAGGTTCATCTCCTGTTGCAGGAGGTGGCGTAAAGGCTCCTGAATCAACAAATGCAGGCAAAGAAGCTGTCTGGTCTCCGCCATAAACATCAACAATCAAAAAGTTGCCAGAGCGGAAGTCACGTGGCGACACCCCCGGCAACACATCAAAATCAATGAGTGTTCTACCGCCAATATAGCTCACTCGGGGATTGCCAATTTGCCTTAAGTTTGCAGCTCCAAAGGCACTAAAGTCCGGAGAAAAAACACTATCAAGTGTAATTCGCAAAACCCGATCATTCACTGTAATTGAGTATGTCGCATCACCAGGGATATCTACAGCAATCCGGGCATGATTTGCTAACTGTCCACTCTGGAAGGTGATAGCAGGCCCACTAACCTGAGCCAGAGATTCTGGCGCAAATAAAGTGGGCGCCACAAGAAATGTGGCGGTAAGCGCTGTTGTCATACACAGCTTTTTCACCCACTTAGAAGAGGTCATATGGTCCCTTACTTGATTCTTCAGCTCTAATGACAATATCAACTCGCTCAGAGTTTGCCAAATCTTTGCGATAACTCAGGTTTTCCTGCGTATCAGCATATCCCAATACCGTTATAGGCTTACTATATCCATACTCAGTCAAGGCCCCTGCGACGATACGAGCACGCGCCATTGACAGTTCCCAATTTGATCGAAATTTACCTGAACTAACAGGAACGGCATCGGTATGCCCTGCCACGCGAATGCTATTGCGAATTTGAACCAATGTGCCCGCTAATGCTCTTAAACTTCTTTCTGCATCAGGCACTAGTTCTATATCTTTACGCTGAAAGAACATTTCGGCTGGAAATGAAACCAACACTTCATCTCCGTGGCGAATAACTTCGGTGCCTTCAAACCCTGGGAAGTTCTCAAGCATTTGCTCCATTGATTCCCTTAAATAGGTTAAATTCAATCCTGCTGTTGGATTTCTCTGTAATTCTTTAGCAGCCTCATTCGGTGTCACCCGGCTTACATTACGCTCGGGATTAAACTGCCTTGCCATAGAATCAATTACGTTTTGCCAAGTTTCCTGCCGAACACTGCTCACTGAAAACATTAAAACAAAAAAAGTAAGTAGCAGAGATAAAAGGTCAGCAAATGTTACCATCCATGAAGCGCTTGAAACTTCATCTTGTACATTCTTTTTCATGGGATTTCGCCCCCATTTTCAAAACGTACCGGCGGAACATTCCTGAATGCTGCCAATATCTTACCTTCAGGTATCTGTATAAAGCCAGTATGAAACATACCGTCAGGTACCCCCTGAAGTTTCATAAAGCGAGCAATGGCCCCTGCTCTTCTAACTGCGAATTCCTGACTACGGGTTAAATCGCGAGACACTAATCCTTCACCAGAACCAAACATAAAAGCAACATTCCGTGTTTCATTGTTTTCACGGTCCAAGACAAGTTTCGCTATGCGGTCAAGAAATGGCTCCATATCAGGACGAATTCTAAAAGAACCTTTTTCGAAGAAGCTATCAGCTGGCAATTCCACCTCATATACCAAACCTTTATTGATGGAAAACTTGCCATTAACATCAAATTCACCTCCAAAAGAACGACTTAATTCGATTAGAAGTGGGTCGTTTTCAGGTTTTACTTCATCGTTAGGGAGTGTTGTTTGCTCGCCAGGTTGACGGCTTTGATCATCACTTTCCTTAGAAAACGCAGCATTCACTCCCTTCATGACTTCTTGTGCTTTTGATGTTTTTTGTTCAGAAACAGCATTAAGCATTATGAAAAAAGCCAGCAAAATCATATACAAGGCAACAAAAAGCCCCATGGTAGTATCCGTACCAAAGAGCCTTTTCGTATGCTGATCTTCGTTAAACATCTAGGGAGCGCCGTGCACCTTAATCAAAACTAGCAAGAAGGGCGTCAATTTCATCTTGAGTATTCCCTTCACCTTCCAGTTGAGGACCGTGAAGAAGATCTGTGTCATTCACAGCAACCCCTTCAGCATCGGTTTCAATTTCATCTTCTGATTCCGCAATAAAATCATCGCCAATTGCGTCTGCGAGCGAATTGAGACGTGTTTCCAATTCTACCAACGTGCGGTTTACTTTAGTAATTCGTTGTCCGGTGATATCTTGGAAGCTAGAAGCCTGAAATAGGTTTAGGGACAGTTCAGAGAGCTTGTCCGATTGTTCTCCTTCAGTATCTTCAGACATTTTTTCAAGCTGTTCAGCCGCATCCATAATAGTATTTGCAGCCTCATCAGTTGCTGTCACTACAGCATCCAATTGAACATTAGCATCAGGAATATCGCGATTAGATAAAGACTTAGCTTGAACACCAAAGAGTTCATCTTTCGCTGCGCCAATAAACGAGAGTAACTCTCGAAGTTCCTCCGCTACTTGCCCCAACTCATTGTCGTGATGGCTACCTTTGACAAGAGATTCCACAACACTGGCAATATCAGAAACAGGTACATTATCGCCTAAATCCTGTTTAAGTGCCGCCGTTCGCTCTTCTAAACTGATTGTATTTGCCTGATTTAACATTTCTTACTCCGTGCCTGCTAGATGCAGGTTATTGTTATTGATTTAGCGGCTGCAAATCAGAGATATCTGGCGGGGCAGCACGTGTCGCCAATTCTGTCGTTAACCTCGAAGCCTTTGCTGCGGTCATTTTCCCCATAAGCGCAGCAACCTTAGGCGCCTTCATTCGTGTAACCAGATCGACCTGAGTTTGAAGGCTAAGTTGTTCGAAGCGAGGAGCGGCATCTTTCGGCTTCATCTTTTCATACACATCAACGATGGCTTTTAATTTTTCATTTTCACGTTCATCGTAAATGCGAAGCTGTTCTTTGATGCTTTTTTCAAGAAGCTCAAGCTGCGTAATTTTCTTTTCTATGCGCTGTTCGGTGGAAGACAACAGTTGCTCTTGCAACTCAAGTTGTTTTTCACGCTGTTCCAGCTCAAGGCGGCGTTGTCTGAGCTGTGTTAAAAGCTTTTCTTCTTCATTAGCTCTTAACCCAACAATCTTAGGCATTTGTGGCGCGGGCTCAGCCTGTTCAGCAGCTGGTTTTTGGTCTTCCTGAGGTTGGTTATCATTCTGTTCAGTTTCCTGAGCAGCCTGAACTGGTGCACCTAACAATTCTACGCCCGTGTATATATCCACTGCCCGCATGGTTAGCGCCACAGCTGCACAACCGATCAGCATTGGAAATAATCTAACTCGGCTTAATGAAACACCACTCATTGCCTTATCCTCATCTATCCCTTAGCGCGCCTCGCGAAGCGCTGCTAAAATTTCTTCCTGCTGCTTTTTACTCGCGCTTGTTTCAGCAGGAGCTTGCTGTTTTTTTGCAGCGGTAGCGCCAGAAAGGCCGCGCTCAATCCGATCTGCTAAATTGTTACCGGCCTCAGTTATCAATCCAAGCTCATCCGCAATAGCAGAAGCTTTCTTACCCTCGATTTGAAGCCTGCCTTCTATTTCAGTCGCAGATGTCTTCAAATTAGCTACACTCCTCTGCGCATCCACCACTGCAGTATTCAGTTGATCTACCAGTGCACGTAATTCTGCCTGACCAGATTTAATAGTTCCTAAACGTCGGTAAACAATTGTGCATACAACGATCACCGAAACTAGAAGAACGGCTAAAATGCCATCAACAATCAGTGTTGATATCTCTGTCACACCAAAGCCCTCTATTCTATTTCCAGATTCTGCAAACGTTCAGCCTGTTGACGAACCTGTACCGCAACATGCTGCCCTGAACGGCCAATGGCACCGCTCAACATGGCAACTTCACCACATTTTAGCACAACATCATCTTTAGGTGTCTTATTAAATACGATGGTTTGGCCGACTTCCATATTCATCACTTCACGAAGCGACATACTGGTTTCATCCATAATCGCACGAAGTTCCACATTTGCGCGCCATAACTCTGTCGCCAAGTGTGTTTCCCAGATGGTATCTCGTCCAAACTTCTCCCCCATAAAGCGCTGTAGAAGAAGCTCACGAACTGGTTCAAGCGTAGCGTATGGGAATAGAATTTCGCAGCGGCCACCACGATCTTCCATATCAACACGCAGCTTGATCAGAACCGCAGCGTTAGGTGGCCGTGCAATAGTTGCAAACCTCGGGTTTGTCTCCAGTCTATCAAACGTGAAGTTAACCGGGCTAAGCGGTTCAAACGCACCACACATATCCCTGAGGATTACAGAAATCATCCGCTCAACAAGTGTTTGCTCGATCGTTGTATAAGGACGTCCTTCAATCCGCATTGCAGCCGTACCACGACGCCCACCAAGAAGCACGTCCACAATGGAATAGATCAAACTGGAATCAATAGTCATCAGACCATAGTTATCCCACTCTTCCGCTCGAAATACCGCCAACATAGCTGGTAAGGGAATAGAGTTCAGATAATCACCAAAACGAACCGATGTAATGTTATCAAGAGAAACTTCAATATTGTCCGAAGTGAAATTCCGAAGAGAGGTAGACATCATACGGACCATACGGTCAAAGATGATATCAAGCATCGGCAAGCGTTCGTAGGAAACCAGCGCGCTATTAATTAGCGCATGGATACCAGTCATCTCACCATCGGCGCCATCGCCGTCAAACCCTAGAAGGCTATCGATTTCATCCTGATCAAGCACCCGGCCCGGTGAAGGACCACTACCATCATCATCTTCAGCAGCATCCCCGTCGCCGTCACCACCGGCCATGGCTTCCCATTCCGCAGCCATTTCATCCTGATCGACTTCATCTTCATCATCGCCGCCAGCCATAGCTGCCCACTCGGCTGCTACCGCTTCATCATCAATTGGTTCGTCATCTTCAGCCATACATAACCCTCAAGCAGCGCCAACACGCCAACTTATTACCCCTGAATCAGAAACTCTTGAAAGAGCACATCTTTAACACGCGTAGGAGCAACCGCCTGATTAATTCTCATCAATAATTCTTCTTTGAGCCTGAATACACCAGCAGCGCCTTCAAGGTCACTCGGACGCAACTCTCTCATATAAGTATTAAACTCATCTAAAATGCGTGGAAGCTTCACTTCAAGATCAGCTCTGTAGCTTTCTCGATCAATCTCGAGAGAAATTTGTGTCTTAAGAAAGCTTGTACCATCACCACCGGTATTCAGGTTATATAATTGCGGCGGCAATTCATAAAACAACAAGGCGAGTTCTTCTTGTGGTTTATCCTGCTCAAGCTTTTCTGCATCTCGCTTATCAGCGGCTTCTTGTGCCAACTGTTCCAGTTCAGCATCATCAGAAGGTTCATCCGCGACATCATCACCGCCCAAAAGGGACATCACAATAAATCCGACAGCAAGCAACACTACAGCCCCACCACCAAGCATGATGATTTTCTTGCCGCTAAACTTCTTCTTTTCCAAACCTTCGACTAGCTCTGCTTCACCTAAGGTTTCTTCTGCCTGATTGTCGTCTGCCATTTGAGCCTCTCATACAAAAGCAAAATACTTTTACCGTATTCTCCCAACTTTATCTTGAATTACACATGGTTAACAACCCGTGAAGGGAAAAAAACTTATTCGTGAAACTCCTCACACATTTTTTGCCCGCTAACAGGCAATTTTTGTGGGTATTTTTTGCTCCTCACGCTCAAACTCGCTCCCTGAATTATAATTAAACACTTGATATATATAGATTTTATAAACTGGCACGCTTCCTGCTAGTTAATGGTCCAAACAATAAATTCTGTGACAAACAGTAAAAACTGTGACTACAGGAGAGAAAAATGGATACGGCTTTATTCGTAGGCATGGCCCATAGAGAGGCCCTCAAAAGAAGAATGGATGTTGTGGCACACAACATCGCTAACATGTCTACCACCGCCTTTAACAAGGAACGCGTGGTATTTCGTCAGTTGTTGATTGACGCACCCGGTGCTGATGCAACAAAAGGCGGCAAGATTTCCTATGTGCAGGATCACGGCATTGTCCGTAACCTGGATATTGGCACACCTATTCCTTCAAATAATCCTCTTGATGTATTTATTAATGGCCGCGGGTATCTATCCGTTCAGGGTAGTGACGGAGAGACCGTCTATACACGTAATGGCCGGATGACCATTGATATTGACCGCAACTTAGCGCTTCTTTCTGGAGAAAAAGTGCTCGATGAAAATGGCCAAACAATCGATTTTGATGATGATGATGTGAATATTACCATTGCCGATGATGGCACCATTTCCACAAATAATGGCGAAAAAGGTAAAATTACCATTGTTCAATTCCAAAACGAACAGGCCATGAAACGCCGCGGCGCATCATTATACGAAACTGATCAAACTCCTATCGAACCTGAAAATGTTACGGATGTTATGATCAAAAGCAAAGCTTATGAAAGCTCCAACGTGAACGCCGTTGAATCTATGGTTGAGATGATTGACGTCCTTCGCGCTTATCAAAAAGCCGATAAAACCAGCAACGATTATCAAGAGATGCGTGAAGACGCCCTCAGAAGATTGGCACGCGTTCAATAACGCCAATCATAATTGAGGAAAGGAAAGACCAATGAAAGCACTTAGTACAGCAGCAACAGGCATGTTAGCGCAGCAACTGAATATTGATGTTGTTTCAAACAATATCGCCAACCTGAACACCACCGGCTTCAAGCGCCAGCGCGCGGAGTTTCAGGATCTACTCTACCAGAATATTGAACGTGTTGGTGCCAACTCCTCTAACGCAGGCACAGTTGTTCCAAGCGGTATTCAAGTGGGCGTAGGTGTTCGCACAGCAGGTGTCTACAGAATTACAGATCAAGGTGCTCTCCAAAACACTGGCAACATCTATGATATAGCCATTAACGGCAAAGGCTTTTTCCAGATCCAGCTTCCTGACAACACTGAATCTTATACACGTGCAGGGTCATTCCAGATCGACAACCAAGGCCGTTTGGTAACACCTCAAGGTTACCCTGTTCAGCCAGGCATTAACATTCCTCAAGGTGCTGTTGACGTAACTATCAACGAGCAAGGCGAAGTGTTTGCTATTCAGGATGGTCAGGTTGCACCAACACAGATTGGACAGCTTGACCTTGCGATCTTCCCGAACGAAGTTGGCCTTGAAGCGATCGGTAACAACATGTTCCTCGAATCTCAGGCGTCAGGTGCACCAATCATCTCCAATCCGGGAGAGATCGGATACGGAAGTGTTGTTCAGGGTTTCCTTGAAAATGCAAACGTGAACGCCGTGAACGAGATTACAGCGATGATCTCCGCGCAGCGTGCATACGAGCTAAACTCCAAGGTGATCCAGACAGCTGATGAGATGCTTTCTGCTGCCAACAACCTTCGTTAATTAGGAGGCACTGATGCGGTTCCATAAGACTATAAGTAACTTCCTACTTAGTTCAGCGCTTATCGCGGCAGCCACAACAACAACATGGGCAGCCGACCTTCAGGAGCGACTAGTTGTAGACGAAGGAGTTATTCGCCTTTCTGACATCTTCACAGATACTGGTATTCACGGTGATGAAATTATTATGGAGGCCCCTGCTCCGGGCAAACGCACACAGCTAAGCAATTACCAGCTCACCCAGCTTGCAGAAAAGTATGAACTTGACTGGAACCGGCCAGCTTATCTGAAACGCATCTACATTGAGCGAGGAGGCATCCCTTTTAAAGGTAAAGACTTACAACAACTGGTAATGAACGCAATTCGAAACCAAGGGGTTGAAAGTGAACTTAATGTAAGAATTCATGGTCGCGTAAGAGGTATGTATCTGCCAACGGATGCCACATTTGATGACGTGTATTTCGAGGAGTTCGAGATCAATGATCAACGTACCCGTTTTACAGCAAACATGATTTTGCCAACTGGTACAAAAGAACGTTCTGAACTCAGGATTTCTGGTGCGATTGAAGAAGTACGCCTTATCCCAATGTTGAACAGTGTTGTTGGCCCAGGTGAAATCATAACCGCAGATCACATCAGCTGGGTTCGGTATCCTGTTAAACGGATTAACAGAAATACAATCCAATCCAGTAAAGAACTTATTGGTCATACTGTTCGTCGAGCACAGCAATCTGGCAAAGCCCTGATTAAAAATGACATTCGAGTACCAGTAACAGTGACACGAGGCTCAACGGTTACCATGCAGATCAGAGCTGGAAAGATGCTCCTTACTGCCGAAGGCCGTGCACTGGAAGAAGGCGGCAAAGGCGATGTAATTCGCGTCATGAATGAGAAATCTCATACCAGTGTAAACGCAAAAATCATCCATGCCGGATTAGTAGAAGTTCAATCAAACAGCACAAAGCTTGTTGCATCTCGCTAGGAGAATGAAAATGCTAAAGAATACCTTAAAGAAAACAGGGTTGCTTATTGCGGTTACTTCTCTGGCGGCATGCGGCGCTGGTGATAGAATAGCCAACATTGGTAAAGCACCAGATTTAACACCAATTAAAGATGTAAAAGCCCCACCGGCACAGCGATCTATCAGTCTTCCAATGCCTGATACAAGAGCAACGCGCCCGAATGCAAACTCCCTCTGGCGCACCGGAGCTAAGGCATTTTTTAAAGATCAACGCGCATCAAAGATAGGCGATATCCTTACAGTAAATATCGCCATTCAAGATAATGCACAAATTGGTAACACCTCTACCAGAGGCCGAACCACAACAGAGGGTGCAGGCCTGCCTAATTTCTTGGGGTTAGAACAGGCTATCCCAAATGTGCTTTACGGTAACAACAGCCGCACAGCTGGCAATAACAACACTTCCAGTAATGCAGCTGCGAACGCATTTGATGCTGATAGCATCGTAAGTGCAAATTCATCTTCATCCTATAACGGCACAGGTTCAGTAAACCGCAGTGAAGCGATTAACTTAACCCTTGCCGCTATCGTAACTGACGTTCTTCCAAACGGTAATTTGGTAATTCAGGCACGTCAGGAAGTACGCGTAAACTTTGAGAAACGTGAAATGCTGCTAGCTGGCATCATCCGGCCGGAAGACATTTCGTCCAGCAACCAGATTTCGCACACTCAAATTGCTGAAGCCCGTATCTCTTACGGAGGTAAAGGCCAAATTACCGATGTGCAGCAACCGCGCTATGGCCAACAGCTGTACGACATAGTTTTCCCATTCTAATCAAACAAGGAGGTTTGAACCGAACAGTTACATTTATCGAATAAAAGCCAACTTTATAGCCGGTCCTATGGATCGGCTTTTTTCTATCTGCATATTGCAGGCATAAAAAAAGGGAGCCAAAGCTCCCATTTTCATACTCAAAAAAGATCGCTTAATCGTCGCGATGAACTTTTTCTGCCCGTTCATGCGCTTCTTGCGCTTCAAGGGTCATAGTCGCAATCGGACGAGCATCCAGACGACGAAGACTGATTGGGTCACCAGTTACTTCACAATAACCATATTCGCCCTCTTCTATCCGGCGGAGCGCAGAATCAATTTTTGATACCAGTTTCCGCTGACGATCTCTCGTCCGCAACTCAACTGACCAATCTGTTTCTGACGAAGCACGATCAGCAATATCTGGTTCACGTAAATTATCTTGCTGCAAATTTTGCAAAGTTTCCGCAGAATCACGAAGTAGATCGTCCTTCCAATCATTTAGTTTACGATGGAAGTAAGCGAGCTGACGCTCATTCATGAATTCTTCTTCTTGAGATGGAATATAATCTTCTGGCAATTCTATCATTGTCATTGTTTCGGACATTGTCACTCCCCAACAAACACTCAAACAAAGCCCTTGCCGTTAATTCCCCCAAAGGCTTCGACGTCTATATAATGATTTCAACGCCTCGGCACAAGACGTAATAAAATTGTCAATTTTAAAGAGAAGTTTTTAAAGAAAATTTAAGGTGCAAATAGTTGTATTTACACACCAAATTTAGCAAGTTCCACTTCAGCACGCAATTCAATCTCAGCAAGAATTTCATTGAGGCGGCTGTCATCAGTGCTGTTTTTGTGATTCCTTGCCATGTCAGCAAGGCTTCTAAGATTGGGCATTGAAATCGCACCTAACAATATCCCTTTTCTAACCTCATCCAGAAGATCGAGCATCTCTTCCGCGCGAGCTAGACCTTTAGAACGACCATTCGTACTATCGGGCACCCCTTGCAATGCCAGAAGGGAATCTAAAGACGCAATGGGACCAGAGCCACTAACCGACGCCGTTTGTGAAGATGTTTCAGTATCTGAAATTTCCGCACTAAAGCTTGCGCCAGATGATCTGCCTTTTGAAGCAGTCTTCTTAATGCCGCTGGATTGAATCTGTCCTGGACCTGAAATTTTCATACTCTAAATTTAATCCCTAGAAGCTATAGAGGCAACTATTGCTACAACGGCTCGGCAACAAATTCCACTTTCTTCCTCAGTTTCGCATAAAAGCCCATATTTTTCAATTAGTTAAAGACGAATAAAAACTGGCACAAATATAGCATTAATCACTGCAAACATGGAAACAGGCAAAAATGCCGACCAAATGCGGATGAAATGCAATGAAAAAGACAATGCGATTCTTGAAAGCAGCAGCAAGCGCTATTCTTCTTACAGTTCTGGCGATCCCAGCAACTGCAGCGCCTTCCCGCATCAAGGATATTGTTTCCATTGAAGGTATCCGGGAAAACCAATTGGTTGGATATGGCTTGGTTGTCGGCCTTAACGGCACAGGTGATACACTTCGTAACTCACCTTTTACCGAACAGAGTTTAACCGCAATGCTTGAACGCCTTGGGGTTAACGCTAAAGGCACAAACATGCGAGCGGAAAATGTTGCCGCAGTCATGATTACCGCAGAGCTACCTGCCTTCGCTCGTAACGGTACTCGCATTGATGTAAATGTAAGTTCACTAGGTGATGCATCTGATCTTAAAGGTGGAACGCTAGTCGCAACCGCCCTACTCGCTGCTGATGGTAATGTTTATGCTATGGCACAAGGCGCAGTAGCTGTGGCCGGTTTTAACGTTCAAGGTGAAGCAGCATCTGTTGTGCAAGGCGTTCCAACAAATGGCCGCATCGCTAACGGTGCTATCGTTGAGCGCGAAATTGATTTTGAAATGTCTGATCTGAAATCAGTGAAACTCTCACTGCACAATCCTGATCTTACAACTGCGCGCCGTATTGCTGCAGCTATCAACAACCATCTTCAAGTTGGTATCGCACGCCCACTGGATCCATCAACTGTTCTTTTGGACCGTCCGATCGGCTTCCGTCTTACGACCGTTGATCTTCTTACAAATATTGAAAACCTTACAGTTGAGCCTGAACAACGCGCTCGTGTTCTTATTGATGAACGTACTGGTATTATCGTAATCGGTTCTGAGGTTCGCATTAATCCATTAGCGATTGCTCAAGGTAACCTGACTATCAGCATCACGGAAGAACCTCAGGTATCACAGCCTGGCGCATTTGCAGAAGGCGGTACAACAGAAACTGTTCCGCGTACTGGTATTGAGGTAACTGAATCTGGGACTGAAAAGTTAACTCTGCTTCCACCTACAGTAACTCTCAAAGAATTAGTGGATGGCCTGAATGCCCTTGGTGTTGGTCCTCGCGATATGATTTCAATCCTGCAGGCGATTAAAGCCGCTGGTGCGATGCAAGCTGATATCGAGGTGATGTAATGCAAGTTCAAGCTTTTGATATTGGTCAGACCCAAGCTCAGATATTTGGCGCTCAATCTAAAGCAGCGACAGATAAGCTAAACGCGCTGGCGAACAACGTTCCTGCAAACGAAAAGCAGCTACGTAAAACAGCAGAAGATTTTGAAGCCGTCTTTCTTGGGCAAATGCTAAAGCCGATGTTTGAGACCATTGAGTCAGATGGCTTCTTTAGCGGAGGCCATGCAGAAGAAGTTTACCGCGGTATGATGGTTGAAGAAGTAGGTAAATCTATTTCAAAAGCTGGCGGTGTCGGTATTGCTGAATCTGTTTATCAAGAACTCTTAAAACTACAACAGGTGTAAGTATGCCTCTTGATACGTTGCCAATGGAAACTAATTCTGAAGCAAATACACCAATGCTAACAGGGCATGGGGCCAAGCTAGTAAAAATAACTATCGCCCTAACAGATTTGATTAGGCAGGAAACCGAATTGCTTAAGCAACGGTTCGCACGCGAAGCTCAAAAACTTCACGGTCAAAAAAACCGATTAATGGCTGAGTACCGAGAAACTCTCAATCATCTTCAGGTGAATGAAAAATTACTTGGCCCTAAAAATTCGCCAGCACGCCAGTATATCCGGAAAATCACTGATAAATTCAGGGAAGTTCTCCGAGATCATGCACGAATCGTCCTAAGGCTGAAATCCGTTGCTGAAGGCATTATCAAAAGTGTTGGCGAGGAAGTTGTTAAGAAAAACAGACCTGTTGTCGGATACGGCAAAAATGCCGCATTTAAAACGCCTGCACAAATGCAGCCCACCTCCTTGCAGCTTAACCAGGTAATTTAATGGTTGTCCCACCCATAACTGTTGAACAAGCCGTTCAGCAGTTTTTGGACAACTCCACCAAGCCTTCCCCCAACATCCCTCAACAACCACAACCAGCACGTACCTTTGGGGAAGAAGTTATGCGCCATATGGGCGGAAGCAGTGGCGGCACTGTAACTGCACAGCAGACTCTTATTTTATCGCAAGCTAGCAGGCCACAGACTTTTATACCCTTCACAGGTGATAGCTCAGCAATGGGTGGTTCCACCAATTCAACCCCTGCACGCAAGCCTAGTAAACACAGGAAGGCAGCCACTGCCTATTCTTCCGCACCGCAAGGCCTTTCAAGTAAAAAATAATCATGCAACTGGCTTTTATTGCCGCCTCACAGACACCTCTGCTCGGCATAAAGTGCATTTTTTTCCAAGAAGCAATATTAAAGCGGAATGAATCTTTTTCCTGATTTAATAGGTACATTTTTCAAACTTTACAAAATATCTATTATTTTCAATTACTTACATAAAATAAAAAGTTGGCACACCCTTTGCTTATTAATGATCGAAAGCCGAGAACGGCATGTAGAAACGTCATGAATAAGGAGAGGTTAAATGGCCTTTTCAATTAATGTAAACGCCGGTGCACTAAGCGCCCTTCGTAATCTTTCAGACACTAACACTGAGCTGAATACCACACAGACACGCATTAACACCGGCTTGGAAGTTTCTTCCGCCAGAGATAATGCTGCTGTCTTTTCTATCGCGCAAAAGTTGCGTGGAGATCTTCGTGGCTTAAGCGCCGTAGATCAATCTCTAGACCGTGGTATTTCAGCAACTGACGTAGCGCTTGCCGCTGCGACAGCAATTTCTGACCTGCTTCTTGAACTTAAAGAAAAAGCTGTAGCTGCTTCTGACCAAGGTCTTGATACATCAAGCCGTAATGCTCTCGCTGAGGACTTTCAGGCTCTCAGGGATCAAATTACCTCTATTACAGCGAATGCAGAGTTCAACGGTACAAACCTTATTGATAGTGGTACTGATGCCATTGTCGCTATTACCAACTCTGATGCTACACAAACGCTTTCTGTATTACATGAAAACCTGACACTAGGTTCATCTAATATCGTTATCACTGCAACGCAGGGCATTTCTACACAAACAACAGCTGCAAATGCCGTGACAGACATCAATCAGGCTATTGATAACCTGAATGCTGTTCTTACTCGTCTTGGCTCTGGCGCAACCGCTCTCGAGCAAAGCCGCGACTTTAACGCACGTCTTTCTGATGTGATTGAAGTCGGTATTGGTAACTTGGTTGATGCCGATCTTGCGACTGAAAGTGCTAACTTGCAGGCCCTACAGGTACGCCAGCAGCTTGGTATTCAGGCGCTATCTATCGCCAACCAGTCTCCTCAGCAGATCCTATCTCTCTTCCAGGGATAATAGGCAACTATTTCATGACGTTTTCCTTAAGCACCTCAGCCAAAAATTGGCTGAGGTGTTTTTGTTACAAACGTGTTTCGAGGAAATTGTCGCCCGTTGATACCGTTAAACTGTCAACACTTTATGCAACGTATCAACAACTCTTTTTACATCTGCTTCTTCCATTTGCGGGAACAATGGCAAACTTAAAGTCTTAGAATAATACTCTTCTGCCCCCGGCAAATTCTGCATACCATATCTTTCTCTGTAATATGGCTGACTGGAAACAGGGATATAATGCACCTGCGTACCAATACTCTGTTCAGATAACTTTCTCATCACAGTTGCACGCGACTTACCAACCACCTCAAAATCAATCTGCACAGCATATAAATGCCAAGCAGATAAACAATCTTTTGACCGGTCATTTGGCTTTACAAAATTCCCAATAGAACTAAGCGCATCATCGTAAAAATCAGCAAGTTTCCGGCGCTTTTCCACAAAAGACTCAAGCTTCTTTAATTGAGAAATCCCTAAGGCACACTGCATATCAGTCGCTCGGTAATTATAACCAAGCTTATGCATTTCATAGTACCAGGGGTTAGCTTGCCCTGAAACATCCAATGCCATATCGCTATGCTGGAAGCTTTCTTCATCTCTGTGCATGTCATGGCTACGGATCAACCGCATCATCTGAGCAGCCTTTAGGTCATTAGTTGTAACGACACCGCCTTCACCCATGGCAATTGATTTTACTGGATGCAAGGAATAGCAGGCAAAGTCTTCATACTTGCCGTCTCCGGGTTTTCCCCGATCTGAATATTCAGCCCCTAACGCATGACAACAATCAGTGATAATTTTTATGCCCTGCTCTTTCGCATAAGCATAAATTTCAGCCATCCCTTCAGAGTGCCCCGTAAGATGTACAGGCATCACAGCTTTCACCGATCCGTCGACGCGTGCGATAGCATCTTTGAGGTTATCCAAGGTCATCAACCCCGTCTCCGGATTAACATCGGCGAAAACGACTTTACCCCCAACCATTTCCACAACATTCGCCGTTGAAAGAAACGTGACAGCAGGCACAACAACTATGTCATCCCTCTCTATACCAGCTACAATAACCGCTAAATGCAGAGCCGTTGTACCGTTTGATACAACCACCGCCTCCTTTGCTCCAACTTGTGAAGCAAACGCTTTTTCAAATTCCGCTGCTTTCGGACCTGCCGTTAACAAGCCGTTCCGCATCACATCCACAACGGCCTCGATATCATCTTCTTCGATGGTGTGCCGTCCATAAGGAAGAAAATCTCTGGTCATTATTACTATCCGTCAGACGAGAGAGTTTTAAGGATATCCCTTAATTCTTCGACACTTAGCCACGTATCATTTTTATCACTGGAATATTCAAAACCTTCAGGCATTGCAGGGTGCCCCTCATCTGCAAAACTATCGCGATCCCAAAAATTCCATTCCGGCTCAATAATATAGCGGTCACCATAATCGACGGTATTTGGCGCATTATGCTCTGTAATCATGATTTCATGAAGCTTCTCTCCAGGCCGAATGCCAACATGTTTAGTTGGCATACCAGGAGCCATTGCTTCTATGAGATCCGGTAAACGCATAGACGGGATTTTAGGGACAAAAATTTCACCACCCCGCATCACATTGGCGCAGGATAACGTGAAAGAAACAGCCTGTTCGAGTGTTACCCAAAAACGTGTCATCCGCTCATCAGTTACAGGAAGCTCTGTCGCGCCGTTTTTAATCAAGTCCTTAAAAAACGGTATCACGCTACCTCGAGACCCTAGTACATTCCCGTACCGCACCACTGAAAAACGAGTACCAGTTCCAGAAGCCAGGGCGTTGGCTGCAACAAATATCTTATCTGAAGCTAACTTGCTTGCACCATAAAGATTGATCGGGTTCACCGCTTTATCTGTAGACAGAGCAACAACTTTTTCAACACCAGCTTCAATGGAGGCTTGTACGATATTTTCTGCACCAATAACATTCGTACGAATACACTCGAATGGATTATATTCTGCCAATGGCACCTGCTTTTGGGCGGCAGCATGAATAACTAAATTCACGCCCCGCAGTGCCATTTTCAAACGGTCGCGGTCACGCACATCACCAATAAAGAAACGAACACGCTTTCTGTGTTCTTCAGGGAGGCTGTTTTGCGTCACAAAGTGATTATATTCACCTCGAGCAAAAATGATCACTCGTCTTGGTTTATAATCAGCAAGTAGCCTGTTCAGTAACATTGTACCAAATGAACCAGTACCGCCGGTTATAAGAATAGATTTATTGTTTAAATCCAACTCGGAGCAATCAAAATCGGTCAGCGCCACAATCGCCTCTCCCCAAAATCACTTTTCTTGGCGCCAGCCTAGCATTTGTAAGAGAAGCTTAAAAGCCTTCTTTTTATAGAGGCTTACTGTGTTTTATAAGTGATATGGAATAGGTGTAATTTAAAGGTGAAACATATGAAACGATATCCCCTGCACTTCTACCAGAGGTCTCATCATTTTCCTGAGCACTCAACATAACCCGTGCAAAATAGTTTGTAGCTACCTCTTGGGTATGCATCATAGCAAGAGCTGCAATATCAGTCCTACGGCATTCCAGTTTCACAGCATGGGATGCGTCCCCCAGTTCCAGAACACCATCAGTTAAACCAAGTGCTGTAGAAGAAGAAACTAATCTAGAGACCGACTTCCCCTGATCTACAGGAAAATCCATCGGGAATCTCTCTCGTTGTTCGCCACCGTTATTCACTTCATAATATAATGTGTCTTTATCAAAGGCCTGAGGTATGAGGGTGAGGTTTCCAAACCGAAAGCTCCCTTCAATCCGGTCAAACCATTCAGCGTCATAAAACACTTCCAACCTAGAGTTATTTGAATCAAGAACGAGGCGTTTGAATAACGGCCCCCACCTGGTCTGTATCGTGCCTTCGATCACCAAAAAACCGTCCGAACCATATATTTCTGGTTCTAGATTGCTTAGATCAGTCACCTTATGACTATTTCCGGGTTCACACACCATATGACCGCTATAAAAATCGGCTCCAAAAGAGATATCATCGTAATAACCGTGCGCTAAAGTCCCGATAAGCGAGTTGGCGGCAGGTGCTCCGCCTTCAGAACCTGCATAATCACCAAACCCAAACGCCTGAATTGCCATACCACGATATAGGTTCAGAACCAGATGTAGGTCTCCGCATTCTACCGTTAAAAACCTGCGATCGCGAGAAACCTTATAAATATCCTGAATATGCCCCTGTTTTAAAACAGCCCTATTAGCTTTGATTTCCGGTAGTTTCTTAAGGAGGTTATCCCAACGTTTTTCAGTGATATGAGTACGAAAGTCGCTGGCCCAAATACCGCATAATTCACGCCAACCCATGGCTGTACTGTCTTCACTGTTTTTAAGCTTTTCAAACTGTCGCCAACAATGCGTATTCAATTGCAAATCTGCGCGCCCGGTCACCCCCCAACGGGTGATATTATATTTACGTTGCTTCTTTACGGGAACTGGAACTGCAGATGTTTCAAGTCTAATACTGGTTTCAGCATTATCCAGCAGAGAGAGAGCTTTCGAAGGTAAAACAATTTCCATTTCATTTTGTGCCTCTAAGGTTTTGAAAAGCATTTCTATACGAGCATGCTCAACTGCACCCGAAAGCTTACTTTCAGCTTCAAACCTACCTGGCCGGTAATCAAACACTTCACCGTCACTGGTATACAGAGGAAATGCCTGCACACCTTTTGCCAGTTGAAGATTGATAAATTCCAAATATTCATCAGCTTCTATCTCACCATGGGCATAGCGTTGAAACTTCTGAAAAGAAATAGCATCAGACCATAAAACAGGCAGCAGAACATTATCCTGACCTTCAAGTATGGCCGGACGGTGCATAATAGAGGCTGGCCATTCCGGATGATGGCTTGCGGGTTCTGCCCAATCCATCATCACGGCCTTAAAGCCGGCTTCTTCATAAAGAGGTAATACCCCAGATGAATATGCCTGTTCATTCACCAAGGCGATTTCAGGCGTAACACCTAATATTTCTTGATAATCTTCAAGGCCCAGTTTCAAGTTCCACCTTGTCACTTCCGCAGGCACAAGCGGAGCAATCATTTGGGTGAAACCACTACCAATGAGTTCCGCCTTACCTTCGTTCAGCAATTGCTTAAAGGTAGCGATCCACTTCGGGTCAACACTCAAAATAGCTTGTAGTGTATAACTTGTTGCCTCAATACCAATTGGTATTCCATTTTCAGCGAGCTTGAGTAAAGGCCAATAGCATTTCTGAATAACCGTATAGTGATCTTTTTCCTCAATAGAAGAGAAAGCCAAGTTCAGATGAAATGCTGTATAAAAATATGGGCTGCTCATATAGCTGGATAAGCCGTTATTGTTTCTGAATAATCGGATTAAACTCTAATAACGCGTTTTCTGCATTTTTAACAGCTTCAGAATATGAAGCACCTGTTGCTTGTACCATAGCAATAGAAGCCGCTGCGTTTTGAGGCCTATCAATATAAGAACCAGGGCTTACCCAAGTTTCAAAAGCTAACACATTTTTCATTGCTCGAATTTTTTCTGGTTCTTCGAAACTCAGAAGAGTTCCCTCATCAACCATACACCACCGCGTACTAACCGGACACTTTGGTTCATTATTCCACTCAGAAGGATCTAAATCTTCGCCAAGAGCCGTTCTTGCAGCTGCTTCAACCAAATGAATTCCCGTAGAAAACGGAATTTGATGAGTACAGAAGTACCCACCCGATAACCTGGCAGCCAATTCAATAACGTAAGGCTCATTTTCATGAACAACGATATCACCTTTCACAATACCGTTTTCCACACCCAAACTTATTGCAGCATGCGAAACCAAGGTTTCTATTTTTTCAGTTATAGCTTCAGGCAAAGCTGAAGGCATCGTGCCGCCGTTTTCCACAATAAACGGATGATATTTATCGAGAAACTCATAACTTCTGTCGGATAGCGCAGGCGTAATAGCCTTGCCTTTAATAACAACAGATTCCGTACTAACCTGTGGCCCTTCCAAGTAACGCTCAGCCATTACTCGGCCAGATGGAGAGTTTTGTCTCGCGTTCTCAAATGCCCAATCAGCATCACCATTTTGGTCTAAAACAGAAACCCCTTTTGACCCTCGGCTATCCACCGGCTTGACAACAAGCCCCTGCCATTCAGAACGTAAACTTCGAAGTTCGCTTGTGCTTTCAACCTGCCTGTACTCAGGCACAGGCACACCGTCTGCAACAAATTTGTCCTTCATCGCAAGTTTATCCACAGCGCGGTGAGCTGTTTCCAGAGAGTTACCGGGTAAATCAAGTTTTTCAGCGATTGCAGCAACAATATGCGGCACATCACATGCCAGGCACATAACACCACTTATCGGTTTTTCAGCGTGATAAGCTAACACCGCCGGTAAACATACTTCCAAGTGGTAAACACTTGCGATAATTTTATCTTCCGCAAAAGCAAACCCGGGAGCATTTTCATCCATATCACAAACAACAAGATGAAAGCCCTTTTGCTGTAAGTCTTTCAATCCTTCCGCAGCCTGACGACCACCGCCTAAAACCAGTAAACGTTTCACGTCATTCGTCATCTAAAAATACAGACCACCGTTAACGTTAATTGTCTGAGCTGTTATATAACTTGATTTGTCACTTCCAAGAAAAACGGCGGTTTTGGCCACTTCTTCCGTAGTTGCAAAACGCTTCATAACCACCTGCTCCGCAGCTGCTTTAACAGCCGGGCTATTCATAGCATTCTCAGCCATTTCCGATGCCACAAGTCCGGCAGCCAATGTATTGCTACGAATGCCATCGTCAGCAAGGAATCTTGCAATCACCTGCCCGAGCGAAATCAAACCCGCTTTACTTGCAGCATAATGTGCGGTGCGTGGCCCACCATACTGGCCAGAAACAGAACCAATATGCACAACACTTGCGTTACCGGATTTACGAAGCAGGCCAAGCGCTTCTTGCGTTACAACAAATGGGCCCTTCAGATTAACGCCAAGAATTTCATCCCAATCTTCATCAGTGATCTGGTCAAAATCTGTTGGGTTATTAATCCCAGCATTATTTACCAAAACATCAAGTTGCCCATGTGCAGCTTCAATCGTGTTGAACACATTTTTAAGCGCCTCACGGTCACGTACATCTGCTTTAAACGCTCGCCCTTCACCAAGGCCAATTTCTGAACATGTTTCTTTGGCGGCTGCATCATTCGATGAATAGGTAAAATATACCTCAGCGCCTTCTTTAACATACTCAGTAACGATTGCTTTCCCGATACCACGACTACCACCAGTTATCAGGGCAATTTTACCTTTGAGGTCCATTTTATTTACCTGCTAATTCGCGGCATGCTGCTGCAACACTATCTGCATCAATGCCAAACATTGTTGGAAGTTCATCATGTTCACCAGATTTACCAAATACATCTTTGATCCCGATAAATTTGACGCGTGCCGGATGATGTTCCGCGAGGCATTCTGCCACCGCACTTCCCATACCGCCCATAATGTTATGATCTTCCGCAGTTACGATACCGCTGGTTTCCCGGGCTGCAGCAACCACTTCATCCACATCAATCGGCTTAATGGTAGAGAGGTTTACCACACGCACACTAATACCCTCTGCCTCCAGCATTTCAGCAGCTTTCAAAGCGCGCGCTACCATAACACCGCAGGCGATCACGGTAACATCTGATCCTTCACGAACACGATTAGCTTTACCAATTTTAAATTCAGCATTTGCTTCATACACCACAGGCGTAGGACTTCGGCCAATACGCATATAAACTGGGCCATCATGATCAAGAACCGCCTTGAAAGCCTGCATAAATTCATTTGCGTCTGCAGGAACAACCACCGTTACGTTCGGAATAGCGCGCATAGTAGCGATATCTTCAAACATCTGTGCTGTTGCACCGTCCGGTCCTACATCTACACCAATATGAGAACAACAAAGCTTCACATTGCGTTCTGCATAAGCCACCGCCGTACGGAACTGTTCATGCGCTCGCATACAGCCGAACGCCGCAAACGTGGAAACAACAGGAATTAACCCTGTATCTGCAACCCCCGCGGAAGCAGCCATCATATTCTGTTCTGCAATACCAAATTGCATTACACGGTCAGGATTACTGCCAACAAGCGGTTTTGCACCAGTTCCTCCTGCCACATCAGCATCCAGAAGAACCCAGTCTTCACGCTCTGAAGCTTGATCGACAAGTACGCGCCCGAAGGCATCGCGTACAGAAACTTCTTCACCAACATTCCAATATTCGAGCGCCATCTTACACTTCCCCAAGAGCTGCAAGCGAGTCAGCCAACTGTTCATCTGTCATTGTTACACTGCCATGCCACATAAGAACGTTTTCCATAAAGGAAATACCTTTCCCTTTAACCGTATCAGCATAAATAAATGTCGGTTTACCTTTGGTAGTTTTAGCTTCTTCAAAAGCGGTTTTCAGCGCATCAATATCATGCCCATCCACATTAATTACGTGCCAACCAAATTCCGCTACCTTTTTACCAACATCTCCCATATCCAGTTGCTCTTTAACAGAAGCGTCTCCTTGGAGTTTATTGGCATCATAAATTGCAACAAGATTATCCATGCCCTTATGGCCTGCACACATGATTGCTTCCCACGTATTGCCTTCCTGCATGTCGCCATCACCAAGGATTACATGGGTACGAAAATCTTTCTTTAGGTGTTTAGCACCCATCGCCATACCCAGTCCTTGGCTCAACCCCATGCCAAGTGAACCTGATGGCGCATCAATTCCCGGTATACGAACATCAGGGTGCCCCTCAGCAAAACCATCAATCTTGCGAAGTTTCAATGCTTCTTCCATAGGGAAATAACCGCGCATTGCCAACACCACATAAAGCGCCGGGCATGCATGCCCTTTAGAGAGAATAAATCGGTCCCGGTCAGCCCAATTGGGGTTACCCGGTTCAACATTCATCACATCAAAATAGAGTACCGCAAGCATATCTGCGATTGAGAGGGCTCCTCCCGGATGCCCCGAACGACCAGCATGAATGGCTTTAACCGCACCAACACGGATCTGGTGAGCTAAATCTTTAAGAGGGTAATTCATCATATTCATTTTCATTCTCTATCGTAGAGGTATCAATCATCAGCATCTTTGAGGATATTTTCTATACTGGAACGCCCTAGTTTTTTACGACTATCAACCTTCCCACTCCAATCCCAGTCTATGCAATCACTACACACACAATCTTTCGGAATTCGATTGGTTAGGTGCTCCCCTCTCAATTGGGCCATCTTGTCACCCTGCCAAGCTTCAGCAATGGTCATGTCCCTGATATTTCCGACTGATAATTCCCCGTCAATATTCTGGCTACAAGGAACCAGTTCGCCATTCGATAAAACCACAAGCCGTTGCCAGAGCTGCCTGCAAGGCAATCTGTCAGCATCAGAACGCTTCATAATGCCTTCCGAATTAACATCCCCTTGAGTTTCCCGAATTTTTGCCCGGCCTATATAGTCGAATTGCGGGCTAATATGGAAGTTATTTACTCTATCTTTCCAGAGATTTTTGAAAGTTTCAATCTCTTCATCCGTTTCACTAGTACGGACATATGTCATTGAAATCCAAGGATTATCCCTACCGTGCTTGGCTTTACACTCTCTAAGGTAATCAAGGTTTCTAATCACTTTATCGAAACTGTCTGTACCTCGAATAGCGGCATATTTTTCTCTGTTCAAACCTTCAAATGAGATATGTACAGAATTAAGCCCATCAGTAACCATACGCTCTATTTCTGAACGCTTGATAGTCGTTAAATTTGTCGTAACAGAAACCACCGGTATATTCTTACGCTTAGCGTAGGCGATATAGTCGATAGTTTTTCGGTTCATAAACGGCTCACCAAAGAAGAAGAAATGAACAGCGTACACACCAAATTCAGCACACTCATCAATAGCCTTATAAGCAATATCATCTTCTACAAATCCAACTGTGCGCTGCATATCTGGGTGTACACACATTACACACGTCTGATTACATTTGTTGGTAGGTTCAATATGAACCGTCATAGGTACTTCAGTATTTAACTTCAAATTATATGAAAGCTGAGAAAACTTTATATATTCCTCACGCGTGTTAGGAACAAAAGAGGATAACCCTCTAATTTCATCTGCATCCATAAAGTCGCTTAAAGCTTTCATATCAAACACCCTCACAGCAAAATAGCTATTTAATCAAGCAAATATTAAGCCAAACTAAGTACGGCCAAGACGTCAAACTTAGTCATTTGGGAACTGTGCAAACAACACTACCAACCGCCCCATACCAACATCCGCTAGTGCACGGTAAAAATCTTCATGAAAACCATTTTTATTTACAGCCATATTTAGATCAAAATTCTTACGCCAACCATGCAGTTTTCTCCCCAAATCAGGCTTCTGCGTGTAGGCTTGCCCCATTAGCAAAAACATTTCCATAGGGAAGTTAGTAGTTTTATCAAATACATCTAACCCAGCCTTTGCGATAAGATTAGCAAGGCTATCAAAATCAAAATAATTCAAATGATGGTTCGGCACTACCCACCAGGGGCTATAGTCGCAAGCATCAACCAATGCCCGTTGCATAGGACTAAAATCGTTAGGTACGGAAATTGTTAAAATTCCATTTTCTTTCAATAACCCTTTGGCTAATTGAATAACTTCAAGAGGATTAGGGACATGTTCCAACACCTCGCTCATATGAACAAAATCAAACTTCGGGAGGTTATTTGCAGCATTTGCATCGAAGAAACCAGTTTGAACATCAAGCCCCCGGCTTCGAGCATACTTTGATGCCACAGAGGAAGGTTCAATACCCCGCACATCCCATCCTCGGTCTTTGCCATGAGCAAGGAAATCACCAGGACCACAACCGATATCAAATGCTGTTAGTCGCTCACCAGATCTATTGGACAGCTTCTTTTCTACAATATCGTAACGCCTACCAAATTCAATATCACGCCAACTATCATCGGCGGAACTTGCTGCTATGTATTCTTTTTTATCACTCTGATAAAATTCTTCTTCATAAAGCTTTCTTAATGCTTCTGATGAAGGCAGCTCAATAACATGCTTATAGCCGCAAACCTGACAATCCATAACGACATCATCAAGTTTTTCTCCCCAGCAGTTTAAACTGTTCTTTGCATTACAATTGCTCATAAAACTGTCCTGTCAGCTAAGAAATCTGTTCTGAATTTCAGATGCAAACCTCTGTGCTCCTTTACGTATCTCATTTGTCACGGACTTTAAGGCCTCTATAGAATTTGATTTTTTAGTCGCAATAGCCGCCAGAGCCTCTTCAGCACTATCAAACACAAAATCAGGGAGGTGTTCTTTTAAAGCTTCCCATTCCTCGGGTAACGCAGCACCAACGGCATCAAACGTGTAGGCAGGCTTACCTGCATAAATAGCCTCAAAGAAACTAACACCGTATACAGAGAAAATAGCATCATGTTCCGTAATAAGTTTCAGCACATCTGCAGGTGCCTCAACGACGTCTATTCTCTTTTCTTTCTCCGGAACTTCCGGTGCGGAAGCATAAGCCCCTTTCAGCCAAGTATGCTGTATATCTGAGCCAAGTTGCGACAACAATCTTTCAGGCAAATAACTACCTAATTCTGCAGTATCACTTCCCCCAGTAAGAACCAACAGAGATTGAACATCTGCAACTATACTTTGGGAGGCGCCTACACGTCTCAATAAATAACTATCCCAACCATAACAGATTTTGGCTGCATACCGAGATATCCGTGCTGGATCGACATAAAACGACGGGATCCAAACTAAATCAAAAAAGTCGTCAAACTGCGCATCAAAATCTATACCTATTGTTTTGCAAGAACTCTCACTCTGTTTAAAATGCTCCACCACGTCATCGGGCATTTTCTTTAAATCAAAAATGAAAACTTCTGTTTCCTTGATCTTCTGTTCCAAAAACTCGCCGGTGAAATCATCCACCCACACATGAGGAACCAATGCGAGTTCATCCAAATCCAGAGGTTCCCCGCGGATTATTATCTCCACCTTTGCACTCAAGTAATCCTGTAGTGCGCCGGCAGCAGCCAGCGAACGCATTAAATGCCCGAGGCCAACCTCTTGGCCAACTTCTGTTAGGATCGTAATTGCGACAGAGGTATCCCTAATCTTCTTTTGCCTTACATCAACATTAATAGACGCAAGCTCCTTATCTCTTCCCAACTCCTCAATTACCCAAGTCAGATCAACAATCTTATGCCCGTCGCTATTTCTTGACCACCGTTCATATACCTCCCTCATAAATCTGTAATCTGAAGGTGTATCTACGGAAACCCTATGCTCTAGGCTACTGAATACTTCTGGCTCTTTAAGTTTAGCGATTTTCCTCGGCTCAACCTTTTTTAAGTGATGATATACAGCTCCAATATGCTCTCGCTCGAACGGTTCGTGCGCAACAGCAACCATCTCGTCCCAAAAACGTTTTCGGTAAATATCGAAGCCTTCATGGATATTCTTGAAACCACTATCCCCCGACAATAATTGGACTATATCAACTTCATCATCTGTTATTACGGCCTCAAGCATGCGAGAGATTGTTTCAGGTTCTATAAGAGGGCAATCTCCGCATACATATAAAATGATATCTGCCTTATACGCTTGAGTGACCGCATCAACTCGCCCGACCAAATCATTCACATCGCCTGAAAACGCAAAACAATCTCTACCCTCTTCTTTCGCCCAATCTCTAATCGGCAGGTTGTAGCCATCAGATGTGGTAGCCAGAACTGACTGAGAAATCCCTTTCACATTATCCAAACGTTCAAAGATATGAGAGATAAGAGGCCTTCCGGCTAGCGGTAAAAGATGCTTTTTCGGTAACCGCGAAGAATTCAATCTCGCCCCTACAATGGCAACTACTTTTTCTGCCATTCCAACCTCACGGCTTTTGTTGGACGAAGACCATCAGAAGGATCAGCTCGCCAAGGCCTATCCGCTATTTCTGCTGCCGTTGGAGTTTTCACACCATCTCCGTCAGCAAGTGCTAAACGTTTTTGCGCAGATATGAGCGGTGCAATTTCATCTGGCAACCAACAATGCCCCGCTTGGTATTCCGCACCGTTTTCATCAAGATCAATATGAAACTCAATTACAGATGCATCGTAGCGATCAATTGCTCGGCTTATAATACCTGGGTCCCGGCTATGATCAGACCAACCCACACGCGCCCCTGCGGCTTCACGTATGGTCTTAATGGCCGATAAATTACAGCTTTCTGGAGGTGCTGGATACCCGGAGACACAGTGCAATAAAGTCAATTCCGCCCCACCTGCAGTATTAAAAACATTTACCGCATGCAGCACCTCTTCCAACGTGGCCATCCCAGTTGAAAGAATTAGGGGCTTCCCCGTGCACGCACAAGCAATGATCAGATCATCCCAAGGAAGCTCATAAGATGCGATTTTATAAAAGTCTACATAGGGCTTCAACTCTTCCACAGCCTTGAGATAGAAAGGCGTACAGGAAAACTGTATATCATGCCGGTCACACTCAGCCTTCAATTCAGGAAGAAATTCCAGTGGAAGCTCCCAGTTTCTCCGTCTCTGGTGCTCTTTGCTACGAGAGAGAATTTCTGGAGCGAATAATTCATCAATTTTAAAAAGCTGAAACTTAACAGCATCACAGCCAATTTCAGCAGAACGCCGAATAAACTCTTTGGCGCGCTCGATATTTTGAGCATGATTGCTGGAAACCTCTGATATAAAAAATGACATAAATATCTCTATAAATTCAACTTTTCGCGCACAGCTTTTCCTGTTTTCTCCAAAATCTCAGGCCACGTATCGCCATGAACAACTTTAGCATCTTTCACGAATACTGCATCACTGCCATCACCAACCCCGAAGCTCCACCAAATTTCATAAAGCGACATCAATATTGTTGGACACCCACACGACATGGCAAAAATACCCGGCGCTGAAGTACTTGAAAGCACCAAATCACAGTTCGTCATAATCGCTAAGTTGGCTTCAATATCCTGCTTAAGGTTAACGTCTTCAAACTGATGGACATCAACACCATATAGCTCTTTCATTTGCTTGAGCTCTTCTTCACAATCACCATATTGTAAATTCACAAACTCAACATGATCTTTAAGCGCCATGACCGGCCCCAAATGCTTAGCTGAGCAATATAAATAACTCCGTTTCTTGTTAAGAATACCACTTCTCCAGGCAAGACCCACCTTAGGTTTATTGCCCAATTTTTTAAAACGCTTAGCAAATTTCTCAACAAGTTCCGGATCAGGTATCAGGCTTGGTTGGCCAGCATACTTAACATCTTCAGAAGTCTTCCAGTTGTACCTAGGAGCACTAGCTAACGGGACAGAGTAATCAATCTCTAACTCTCCGTCTTTCATCATCTTCTGCATTTTAGGAAAACTACGATAGCGGTACCCTTGCGTAACCACATCTGCCAAAGGAGAAACAATGGCATTAGGATATGATCTTTCATAGATACTCGCCAAACGAGGTTCACAACCAATTATAATCTGGTCTGCTTGTTTCTCTAATTCCCGAAAATGGTTACCCCACATCACTTCATCACCAATTCCTTGCTCTGCGGCTAGAAACAGCTTTTTGCCTTTAAGGCTCTCACCTTGCCATTCAGGAATGTTATGGGTATAAATCTGCGTCTGATTGCTATCTCTCATCGGAGAGTATCTTGCCTCATAATATTTCCAGGCTTCCTGCAAATCTCCGATCATGAACAAAAGAACGGCCAGCCCCAATTGTGGCTCAGGTGAATGCGGATTAAGCTCAATTGATTTCCTGTCCGCCTCAATCGCCTTTGGAAATTTCCCCATCTGGGTATAGCTCATTGCAAGGTTGCTATATATTTTAAAGTCCCCAGGGTTAAGACGTATAGCCTCCTGAAAGAAAACAACGCTTTCTTCCGCACCATCTCTTGCCCTCACCTGCGTTGCGAGTACATTCCATAAATCAGAGCTCTCTGGAAAAACAGGTATAACCTGCTGCAACATCTCGATGCTTTCATCATAACGTTCTTCAGCAGAGTATGCAGTGGCCAAGTTCACATAATGACGCGATTCTCGTGGCTCCATACTAACAAGAATATTACCAATTTTCACCGCCACATCATAAATTCGCATATTCAATGCCAAGTTCATAATAACAGACACAATATCAGGCGTGGGCGTATGATGTTTAAGTGCTCTCTCAATAACTAGTATCGCTTTATCTCGCACTCCAAGGTGATTGAGGCAATGGGCAATCACGGTAAGCAAATCTAGATCATTGGGCAGATAATCCCAGGCTTCCAGGAAATGGACCAGAGCTTGGTCAAAACGATTTTTTTCAACCAGCTTTCGGCCATTATTAAGGGTTTTCTGTAGAGCATTAGCCTGTTTGGGAGTTAGAGGCTTTGAAGCAGTATCATCAGCAACGATTTCTCTTGAAATTCCACCAATAACTGAGGAAAAATCTCTTCCCCCCAATAAATCTGGCACTTGCAAACCTGCGGCAGCCAGCGGGTCTGGCTTTAGCCCAATAGGACTTTCGCTCTGCTCGTTAGCTTTCTCAAGATCCGTCATGTTTGCAGGCTGCATATTCTATCTCCCTACCCGGCACAAACTACCAACCAACCGGATATTTTCTCCCAAATCCTAACGATTTAGTCACCATATTTGCTTTAACTTACCTTTACTGCAAGGCAAATGCCAAGAAAACACTAGCCTTTTCAAATCATAATTCCTTATGATATAAAGACTTAGTTTACTTTATTCTGATTTATTGGATTTCTAACGGGCAGAAATAGCTCCGGGGAGGCATGTATGGCACTGAAGCTGTCGTTAAAACCAGACGAAAAACTCGTCATAAATGGCGCAGTTATTGCTAATGCAGACAGACGTACAACATTGATCGTTCATAACAAGGCATCAATTTTACGCGAAAAAGATATTATGCAGGAAGATGAAGTAGACACGCCGGCGCGCCGCATCTATTTCCCAATCATGCTAATGTATATGGATCAGCAAAAGACTGATACGTACTATGAAGAGTTTATGAAGAGAATGACAGAATTCATGGCAGTTATTACAACTCCTGAAGCTATCGATCTCTGCGTTAAGATTAGCAAAGATGTGATGGAAAAGAACTTCTATCGCGCTTTAATGAACTGTAAAAAGCTGTTAGCTTTTGAAACAAGTAGGTTGAATGTGCAGGAATAAGAGCCTGCATTAGCAAACGAGTTCCGGTGTAGTATGTCATACCAAGCTTATAAAACAGCGCAAACCAAGACTGAGTCAGCAAGTCAAACTGAGTACAGACTTCTTGCGCAGGTTACCAATGCCCTTATGACAGCTAAAGACAACGAATACAGCGGCGTTCAGCTTGTGGAGGCTCTGGACTGGAATAGAAGAGTTTGGTCAGTTTTTGCTTCAGATTGCGGAGCAAAGGGCAATCAACTCCCCCCTCAACTACGTGCGAATATTATATCTCTTTCCATTTGGGTCTCGAAGCACTCCTCAAAAGTAATGCGCAAACAAGCGAAAATCGATGATCTCATCAACATCAATCGCACCATCATGGAAGGGTTAGCTGACCAAGCTAAACTTCAAGCACAAGCGCAAGCTGAAAGCTCAGCACCCACCACCGTAAATTCTACACTATAGCCATTAAGTAGGTATTTTTTTCCACCTTTCAGGAAATAAATACCTATAGCAAACCAAACCGATTGCGTGAATGTAGGAAAATTCTGCCTACCGACATGTTTCGTTAAATAAAAAGTTTAAAGATATCAGCCACTTATCCATCTCCCCAAAAAAACAACCGTATGGCATAAAATATGCATCTATGGGTTTGGTTGCAAAATGCGGCCAAGGACAAAAAGTCCGCCAAAACTCTCAGAATGGAGATGAAAAATGGCGTTTTCTGTAAACACCAACGCAGGTGCGTTTGCCGCCCTGCAAAATTTGAATCAGACTCAATCAGAGCTGAGGACAACTCAAACACAAATTAATACCGGCCTAAGGGTCGCCTCTGCTAAAGATGATGCTGCGACCTTCGCAATCGCGCAAACTCTGCGCGGCGAAGTTTCTGGCCTTCAGGCAGTGTCTTCTTCTCTTGATCGCGCACAGTCCACACTAGACGTGGCAATCGCGGCAGGCGAAGCTGTGTCTGACCTATTAATTGAACTCAAAGAAAAAGCTGTTGCAGCGAAAGACTCCGGTCTAGATGCATCAAGCCGTAATTCTTTGAACGATGACTTCGAGCAGCTTCGCGATCAGATTACATCTATCGTACAGAATGCTGAATTCAACGGTACCAATGTAGTAAATTCTGGCGGGGATGCCGTTGTTGCAATTACCAACGACACTGGCAGCAACACCATTACCATTGCTGCACAAGACCTCTCTCTTTCAAGCGCTAATGTCACAATTACCTCTTCTCAGGAAATTAGTACGGCAACGCTTGCAGCTGATGCGGTTACAAAAATCGAAGCTTCTATTGCGAATGTGAACACTTCACTTTCCGCTTTAGGTTCAGGTTCTAGCCGAATTGAACTTCAACAGAACTTTGTGAACTCTCTTTCTGACTCCATTGAAGTCGGTATCGGTAACCTTGTTGACGCTGACCTCGCTGAAACAAGTGCGAACCTTCAGTCACTTCAAGTAAGACAGCAGCTTGGCCTTCAGGCACTTTCGATTGCCAATCAGGCACCGTCTACAGTCTTGGGCCTATTTAGATAAGCTCATTTTCACGTAAACAAACGAAGAGCCCTCCGGGGCTCTTTTTTTGGGTACTTCCTTCCGCTTCGGCAACTATTTCCGGCAGTTTTTACCCCTCTAGTATTAAGAAACTGCACCCTTTTGAAATAAGCATTATATTTCAATGCATTACGATTGGCACATCTATTGCCATTAGCTGATGCAGAGCAAAAGGCTCACGAAATTCTCAAAAGGAGACACCCAATGGCTTTTTCAGTTAACACAAACGCCTCTGCATTATCTGCACTTCAAAACTTGAACGGCACTAATGCGAGGTTGAGTACTATTCAGACTCAAATTAACACAGGACTTAATGTGTCTAGCGCAAAAGACAATTCAGCAGTATACGCCATCGCGCAATCATTGCGCGCTGAGAATGCTGGTCTGTCTGCAGCTAGCGCCTCCATTGATCGCGCACTATCAACCATCGATGTCGCGATTGCTGCAGGTGAAGCCGTTTCTGATCTCTTGATCGAACTGAAAGAAAAAGCCGTTGCAGCCAAAGACGCTGGCCTCGACACTGCTAGTCGTTCATCTCTAAACAACGACTTCATTCAGTTACGTGATCAAATTTCTTCGATCGTAAACAACGCTGAATTCAACGGTACTAACGCTGTTGAAAACAATGGTGACCCGATCATCGCGATCACAAATGACGATGGCTCCAGCCAAATTAGCGTAGCGCCTCAAAACCTATCGCTATCCGGCTCCAACGTTTCTCTTACAGTTGCTCAACAGATCAATACTGCAGCACTTGCGTCCGTTGCTGTTGATAACATTGAAAGCTCAATTCAGAATGTAAACTCAGTTCTTTCTAATCTTGGCTCTAACGCAAATCGCCTAGAGCTACAGAAAAACTTTGTTTCACAACTATCAGATACCATTGAAATTGGTATCGGTAACCTAGTTGATGCCGATCTAGCGGAATCTTCCGCTGAACTGCAATCACTGCAGGTTCAGCAGCAGCTAGGTCTGCAGGCGCTTTCAATTGCCAACCAGGCACCGCAGTCTGTATTAAGCCTATTCCAGTAAAATACTGGCCCACCGAGCGGGTTCGCCCGCTCGGTACACCTGCGCAAAAGCTGCCCACCTTGGCGGCACTTTTTTCCTTATTCAGCAAAAATTGCCTATTCCTAAAGTTGTTACTAAAAAGTTAATTTTTAATTTTTTCATTTAAAATCAACTAGATAAATAACAATCACTCGCCTTCATAAACGGCCTGATAATTGCATGTCATCTTCCTGAGGTGAAACCTCACCAGCAAAATGCTGGAAATTCATAATCTCAGAATGGAGATAAAAAATGGCGTTTTCTGTAAACACCAATGCAGGTGCATTTGCCGCCCTGCAAAATTTGAATCAGACTCAATCAGAGCTGAGAACAACTCAAACACAGATTAATACCGGCCTTCGGGTAAGTTCTGCAAAAGATGATGCGGCGACTTTCGCTATTGCGCAAACACTGCGCGGTGAAGTTTCTGGTCTTCAGGCGGTATCTTCTTCCCTTGACCGTGCTCAGTCCACTCTGGACGTTGCGATTGCGGCTGGCGAAGCAGTATCTGATCTGTTGATTGAACTGAAAGAAAAAGCAGTTGCAGCAAAAGACAGTGGCCTAGACACTGCAAGCCGTAACTCTTTGAACGATGACTTCCAACAGCTTCGTGACCAAATTACATCAATTGTACAAAACGCTGAATTCAACGGCACAAATGTTGTTGAAAGCAGTGGTGACGCAGTTGTTGCAATTACAAACGACACAGGCAGTAACACTATTACGATTGCAGCGCAGGATCTTTCCCTGGGTGGTGCAAACGTAACAATTGGTGCTGCTCAGTCCATCGGAACTCAAGATGCAGCCTCTGTAGCAGTTGCTAACATCGAAAGCTCAATTCAAAATGTAAACACTGCTCTATCCGCACTGGGTTCAGGCTCAAGCCGGATTGAACTGCAGCAAACATTTGTAAATCAGCTTTCAGATGCGATTGAAGTTGGTATTGGTAACCTTGTTGATGCAGACCTTGCTGAAACAAGTGCTAACCTGCAATCACTTCAGGTACGACAGCAGCTGGGTCTTCAGGCGCTTTCGATCGCCAATCAGGCCCCATCGACAGTACTTGGTCTATTCAGGTAATCCAATTTAAATTAAGCAACATTAGTAAAGGCCCCACGGGGCCTTTTTCTATGGAAAAAATTTCCCCTCGCCTAGGCAATTATTGCACGAATAGGTATTTTTTTCCTACATGGTTTTTACCTAAAGTTTTAACAAAAATATACATAAATAATTGAAATTAAACGATTTCATACCATAATTTAAAGTTGGCACAACAAATGCTGTATTGTTTTCGAAGCAAAAGGCTTCCCCCGGCAAAAAGCTAGGGCAACATATTCTCAGAATGGAGATACAAAATGGCGTTTTCCGTAAACACCAATGCAGGTGCGTTTGCTGCCCTGCAAAACCTTAATCAGACTCAATCAGAGCTGACAACTACTCAAACTCAAATTAATACTGGTCTTCGCGTAAGTTCTGCAAAAGATGATGCTGCAACATTCGCTATTGCACAAACTCTGCGTGGCGAAGTTTCTGGCCTTCAAGCTGTTTCCTCCTCTCTAGATCGTGCTCAATCATCTCTTGATGTTGCAATTGCAGCTGGTGAAGCCGTGTCTGATCTTCTTATTGAACTTAAAGAGAAAGCGGTTGCAGCTAAAGATAATGGCCTTGATACAGCAAGCCGTACGTCACTGAACGATGACTTCCAACAGCTTCGTGACCAAATTACATCAATTGTACAGAACGCTGAATTTAACGGTACGAATGCCGTAGAAAGCAGCGGCGATGCAATTGTTGCGATTACCAACGATACAGGCAGTAACACAATTACTATTGCAGCCCAGGATCTTTCACTCGGCGGTGCAAACGTAACAATTGGTACAGCACAAACAATTGGTACTCAGGACGCTGCTTCCGTGGCGGTTGCCAACATCGAAAGCTCTATTCAGAATGTAAACACTGCACTTTCTGCTCTTGGTTCCGGTGCAAACCGCGTTGAACTTCAGCAGAACTTTGTGAATCAGCTTTCTGACTCCATTGAAGTTGGTATTGGTAACCTAGTTGATGCCGATCTTGCTGAAACAAGTGCGAACCTGCAGTCGCTTCAGGTACGGCAGCAGCTTGGTCTTCAGGCACTTTCGATTGCCAACCAGGCCCCTCAGTCAGTACTATCGCTCTTCCGATAGTCGCCAGAATCTAATTTAGCCAAAGGCCCTTCGGGGCCTTTTAATTACAGAAACAATCTACTTGCATGAGCCAGCTAAGCCGCCTTTCGCCATAGCTTCTTTTCTCACACCTAAGAATAGGTTGAAGAAAAGAAAAATCGCAGAAAAGCTGAAGTTTTTTAGATGTTTTTATGTACACATCAGTAGATTATCTGTATAGTCAAAGATGAAGCAAAAGGCTTCCCCCGGCAAAAAGCTAGGGCAACATATTCTCAGAATGGAGATACAAAATGGCGTTTTCAGTAAACACCAATGCAGGTGCATTTGCCGCCCTGCAAAACCTTAATCAGACTCAATCAGAGCTGACAACTACTCAAACTCAAATTAACACTGGTCTGCGCGTAAGTTCTGCAAAAGATGATGCTGCAACATTCGCTATTGCACAAACACTACGGGGTGAAGTTTCTGGCCTTCAAGCTGTTTCCTCCTCTCTAGATCGTGCTCAATCGTCTCTTGATGTTGCGATTGCTGCTGGTGAAGCCGTATCTGATCTTCTTATCGAACTTAAAGAGAAAGCCGTTGCGGCTAAAGATAACGGCCTTGACGACGCAAGCCGTACATCTTTGAACGACGATTTTGAGCAGCTTCGTGATCAGATTACATCTATCGTTCAGAACGCTGAATTTAACGGCACAAATGCCGTTCAAAACGGCGGTGATGCAATTATTGCCATTACAAACGATACAGGCAGTAATACAATTACAATTGCTGCGCAGGACCTGTCCCTAACAGGTACAAACGTAGCAATTTCTGCAACACAGGACATTTCTACTCAAGATCTAGCTTCTGCAGCAGTTGCTGATATTGAAACTTCTATTGAAAATGTAAACACAGCTCTTTCTGCTCTTGGTTCTGGTGCAAACCGCGTTGAACTTCAGCAGAATTTTGTGAACTCACTTTCTGATTCAATTGAAGTTGGCATTGGTAACCTCGTTGATGCAGACCTAGCTGAAACAAGTGCGAACCTGCAGTCACTTCAGGTACGTCAGCAGCTTGGTCTACAGGCGCTTTCAATTGCCAACCAGGCTCCACAGTCGGTGCTATCACTCTTCCGATAGAAAGCAATTAACCAAAATATTCGAGAGCCTTTCGAGGCTCTCTTTTTAGGAATCTTTTTCCTACCTATCGCACTTAGTAGGCAACTATGTGCGCATACGGCAACTATTGCCTAGTTTTGTTTCAGACGAAAAAATTGGAAAACATCAATTAAACTATAAGATTCAACGCCTTATTTCCCGACATTTTAATAAGCATTCTGGCTCATCTTTTGCATAGTATTAGATGGACAAAAAGTCCTGCAGGCAAAATGCCTGACATAATACTCCAAAAAGGAGAAGCAAAATGGCTTTTTCGGTAAATACCAATGCAGGTGCCTTTGCTGCCCTGCAAAACTTGAATCAGACTTCGTCTGAGCTGACAACAACCCAAAACCGGATTAACACCGGCTTACGGGTCAGCTCTTCAAAGGATGATGCAGCGACCTTTGCTATCGCGCAAACACTGCGTGGTGAAGTAGCTGGACTTTCTGCGGTATCTGCCTCGCTCGATCGTGCTCAATCTACCTTGGATGTAGCAATCGCGGCTGGTGAAGCAGTATCTGACCTCCTAATCGAACTCAAAGAAAAAGCGGTTGCTGCGAAAGACTCTGGTCTTGATACAGCGAGCCGTAGTTCTTTGAATGATGATTTCGAGCAACTCCGTGACCAAATTACATCCATCGTACAAAATGCCGAGTTTAACGGTACAAACGCTGTAGAAAACAATGGCGACGCGATTGTTGCAATTACAAGCGACGATGGCAGTAATACGATTACGGTTGCTGCTCAAAACTTGTCACTATCAGGTTCCAATGTTGCACTGTCAGCATCGCAAGATATTTCTACACAAGCGCTTGCATCTGCTGCTGTAACTGACATTGAAAACTCAATCGCAAACGTTAACACTTCACTTTCTTCGCTTGGTTCCGGTGCGGCTCGTATCGAACTCCAAAAAGAGTTTGTGAATCAACTATCGGACACCATTGAAGTTGGTATCGGTAATCTGGTGGATGCTGACCTCGCCAGCGAGTCTGCAAACCTCCAGGCTTTACAGGTACGTCAACAGCTTGGCCTCCAGGCTCTGTCGATCGCCAATCAGGCGCCTTCAACGGTTCTCGGTCTATTCCGATAGAACTATTGAGATTATGGTTGAACCGGTTCGCCGGTTCGCCGCTCAAGGAGTTATCAGTTAAATAAACGATGGAGATTGAAGCGAAAGGGAATTTCGCACGGAGTAAGAACAATGGCAGAGATTAGCAACATAAATGCAAGAGTTCAGGTTCCTGAACCTAGACAGACAAACACTCCCAGGGTTACCCCTCCGGAGGGCAATAGCTCTGTACTTGCAGCAGATCAGGCACCTTCGACCAACGAAGTAACAGCAAACACTATTGTGAGTGTTGACTTCACTGGTGAACAAGGAAGCCCTCTCGAACAAGCGGCTCGAGCGATTGAAGAAATTATTCCAGAGGAACAGACCACTAACACTCGTCTACGCATTGACAGAGACGAAGAGACTGGCCGTTTTATCTATAAAAACATCGACACCGACACAGGTGAAGTTGTTAGCCAGTTTCCGTTAGAATCTATCCTGGAAATTGTTTCTCAATTTAGAGAGCCTGAGGGATTGATCTTAGACGACGAAGCTTAGCACCGCACAGAACTAGTGCTAAGCTTATATGAAATTGCCGTGACCGGTTATGACCTAAGCATCTGCTTTGGTTATACGGTCTTTTTGTGTTTGTATAATATATCACAAGCGATTTTATAGGTTGGACTTTATGCCCCTCTGCACTATCTCATCTTTCTAATTAAAGTTTGTTTAACAGGAGATACGTCCGATGAAATTTACGGGCACTGATCAGTATGTCGCTACCGAAGACCTGAAAGTAGCTGTGAATGCTGCTGCTACACTGCGCCGTCCGCTGCTTATCAAAGGTGAACCAGGAACAGGTAAAACAGTGCTTGCAAATGAAGTTGCAGAAGCTTTTGGTATGGAACTGATTGAATGGCATATCAAATCCACTACCAAAGCCCAGCAAGGCCTTTATGAATATGACGCAGTTTCTCGACTACGAGATAGCCAACTTGGTGATGAAAAAGTAAAAGATATCAAAAATTACATTAAAAAAGGCAAACTCTGGGAAGCATTTGAGCGTGACAAAACGCCTGTACTGCTAATTGATGAAATTGATAAAGCAGATATTGAATTCCCGAATGATCTTCTTCTTGAGCTAGATCGCATGGAATTCCACGTTTATGAAACTGGTGAAACCATCAAGGCGAAAAACCGCCCTATTGTGATCATCACGTCAAACAATGAAAAAGAGCTGCCTGACGCTTTTCTGCGCCGCTGTTTCTTCCACTTCATCAAATTCCCCGAGCCTGAGACCATGAAAGATATCATTCAGGTGCACTATCCTGATATCCAACAGGCTCTTGTTAAAGAAGCGCTCGGTGTTTTCTTTGACCTTAGAGAAGTTCCTGGCCTCAAGAAAAAGCCTTCAACAAGTGAACTCCTTGATTGGCTAAAACTGCTAATGGCAGAAGAGCTCCCGCTTGAAGTCCTTAAATCTAAAGATCCGAATAAATTAATCCCACCACTTCACGGTGCACTGCTGAAAAACGAGCAGGATGTTCACCTGTTTGAGCGTCTAGCGTTCATGAACCGCCGTCAAAACGGATAAAGCATGTTTGTTAAGTTCTTCTATGCACTCAAAGAAAGCGGGCTGCCTGTCAGTATCAAGGAATATCTTACCTTGATGGAAGCCTTAAAGGCAGGCTGCTCAAACTACAGTGTGGATGACTTCTATTATCTTTCCCGATCGGTTTTTGTAAAAGACGAAACCAAGCTGGATAAATTTGATCGTGTCTTTGGTAAAACCTTCGAAGGTATTGAATTTATTGCCGATGATGAAACTGCTGAAATCCCAGAAGAATGGCTCAAAAAGATGGCTGAGCTATACCTGACACCGGAAGAGATGGAAGAAATTCAATCTCTTGGTGATTGGGATGAAATTATGGAAACCCTCAAGAAACGACTTGAGGAGCAGGAAAAACGCCATCAAGGCGGTAACAAGTGGATTGGTACTGCGGGCAAAAGTCCCTTTGGTGCTTACGGCTATAACCCTGAAGGCGTTCGTATTGGCCAAAAAGAAGGTCGGCACGGTAGAGCGTTCAAGGTTTGGGATAAACGAGAATACAAGAACCTCGATGACAGCGTTGAACTAGGTACAAGAAATATCAAGGTAGCTCTCAAAAAACTACGGCAGTTTGCAAGACAGGGCGAAGCCAGCGAGCTTGATCTAGACGGGACTATCAGATCCACAGCTCATAATGGTTTTCTGGATATCAAAATGGTTCCAGAACGCCATAACGCCGTTAAGGTTCTTATCTTTTTTGATGTTGGTGGCTCAATGGACCCATACATCAAACTATGTGAAGAATTATTTTCAGCTGCTCGTACAGAGTTTAAGCATCTTGAGTTCTTTTATTTCCATAACTGCCTATATGAGCGGGTATGGAAAGATAATGTTCGCAGGCACAATGAAACCACTCCAACCATGGATGTTCTACATAAATACCCACATGACTATAAGATCATATTCGTGGGTGATGCATCTATGAGCCCTTACGAGATCACCTACCCTGGCGGTTCCGTTGAGCATTGGAATGAAGAAGCGGGCGATGTCTGGATGAAACGGGTTACCAATATTTATCAAAAAGCTGTGTGGTTAAACCCAGTACCTGAAGAACACTGGCAATACAGCCAATCCATTCAACTACTTAAAGAATTGATGGATAACCGTATGTACCCACTGAACTTAGGCGGCATTGACCAGGCAGTGAAAGCTCTCAGATAAAAAAAGAGAGGCATTTAGCCTCTCTTTTCTTTGAAACTAATCTATCTGAGGTATTAGTTGATATTTTGCGCAACCACGCGAACTGTATCTGAATTCTGTGCAATTTGTTGGCTAGTTACGTAGCCCTGGCGAAGGAATTTTTCAGCCTGTTCATCAGATGTTGCATAGCTTAACTGTAGAACAAACGTCAGCTTATCCTGATTATATGATGCAGGAAGATCCGGGAAATCTACTTTTCTCAAGACTTTTCTGGCCGCAGCACGAATTCCCATGTCACTTGGCTTTCTTACTCTGATTGCATCAACAACATCGCCGTCGCGGTCGATTGTTACCTGATAGAGAGCAAGGCCAGCGCCTGAGCCTGTAGCCGAATAAAGAGTCGGCGCATTCATTACTGTATTCACAGCTTCACCAGCTTCTTGCGCCCAATCTTTAAGCCCGTTCGAACCGCTATCACCTGCCTGCGCTGCCACTGCAGCAAAAGGTAGTGAACAAGCCAGTGCCAATTTCAAAAATGTCTTATTCGATTTCATAGTGTTTCTCCTCGCTATCATAGCCACTTGTATCTGTCGTAATTTATTTTAAGTGCAGTTTTCTGCTGTATTGAACATAATCACTCAGATAAGGATTTTAAGGGCCAATGCGACGAATGGGTGGAAATTCAGGCTGTATAGATAAACCCTAAACGTGCGTTTATAACGATATGGTCAAAAACGAAACAAGACCTTCACAAAAGCCCCTTAGAAGAAGCGTGAACAAGCTTATTGCAGGCACTCTCAAGCTGTGCCATAGGTCTAAATTAAACAATAAAGAGTATAGAGGGGAGCAATCATGCGCGTTAAATCGCTTCTTATAGCATCAGCTTTATCAAGCAGCCTGCTAATCACGCCTGCATCAATAGCACAGGAAGTAACTAAAGATCATATTGGGACTACTCAATCCTGGCTTGAGCAAGGGGAAAAAGCAATCGCTGACCGTCTCGCCCAAAAACCAAACACAAACCGTGCTAAAAATGTTATTCTGTTTGTAGGTGATGGCATGGGTATTTCCACACTCACTGCCGGTCGTATTCTGGAAGGTCAATTGAACGGACAACCAGGCGAGGAAAACTATCTAAGCTTTGAACGCTTCCCGAACACCGCCCTCGTAAAAACATATAATGTAAATGCTCAGGTAGCAGATTCAGCTGGGACAGCCTCCGCACTGAATACCGGCACCAAAACCGAAATTGGTGTCATTAACACCGCTCCCAATCACCCAAATGGTATCTGCAAAGGCATGGAAAAAGATGCCCCTAAAACGCTGGCTTACCTCGCCGAACAAGCTGGTATGAGTACAGGGATTGTCAGCACAGCACGCCTCACACACGCAACACCGGCTGCCGTTTTCGCTATTAGCCCAAGCCGGGGCTGGGAAAATGATACTGAACTTACCGAAGAAGCCATTCAGAACAAATGCACAGACATCGCGAGCCAGATTACGACAGACCTAGACGGTAACGGCCTTGAAGTAGCCCTTGGTGGAGGCGCCCGGAATTTCCTTCCTTCTTCAGAAGGAGGTAAACGTGAAGATGGCCGCAATATAGTTACAGAATGGCAAAATAAATTCGAAAAATCAGCGTATGTAACAAACCGAGCGGAACTTCAGGCAACAGATATTTCTGGCACCGACCATCTTTTCGGTTTGTTCAGCAGCTCACACATGTCTTTCACTCTTGAAGAAGCTCAGGATGAGCCAACTTTGGCAGAAATGACAGAAACAGCCATTAAAATGCTATCCAAGAATGACAATGGTTATTATCTCATGATTGAAGCAGGTCGCATTGACCACGGTCATCATGGCGGTAATGCCAACGCAGCGCTGAATGACACTGTTGCTCTTTCATCAGCTGTAAAAAAAGCGTTGGAACTTGTAGATACAGAAGAAACGCTCATTCTGGTAACTGCTGATCACAGCCACACATTTACCATGGCGGGTTACCCAAAGCGGGGTAATCCTATACTCGGACTGGTGTCTGGCCCTGGTCAGGAGGACGGTGAATATACGATGGCTAAGGATGGTAAGCCATACACAACAGTTGGATACCAAAATGGCCCCGGAGCTATTGAGGGCGAACGTGCGCATCTTACAAATGAAGATACGCATCACCCTGAGTTTCAGCAGCAAGCCGCAATTCCTCTTTGGTCAGAGACCCATGGTGGGGAAGATGTCGCTCTTTTTGGAATAGGCCCTTGGTCCCATCTGGTAAAAGGTACAATGGAGCAGAACGTAGTATTCCATATTATGAACCATGCACTAGGTCTGAAAGATCGTACTCAAAATTAGAAACGAAAAAGCCCTGCTTTTAGCGGGGCTTTCCATTGCAACCATTAACTCAAAACGAAAATCTTAGTTTACTGATCCAAGCTGGCTCTTAAGTGTTGTCAGAACTGCACCAGCACCAACAGCCCCTTCTCTATCTGCGGAATAAATCAACGCTAGAGAGAAAGTCATTTGATCAGCTTTATAGCTCTCCGGTAAAGCAGGATAATCTGTAGAAGCTACCAAATTAGTTGCAACGGCATTTAGCTCCTGCTCTTCAGATTTCCCTTTTTGCACATATGAAACCAGATCACCAGAACGGTCCACAGTGACGTTAAACTGAACAACGCTGCTTTTATCTACATCACTATCCAATCTTGATGGCAAAAGCGCAGATTGGACAATCACGTTAGCTTCTCGTGTCCATTCTTCCATTGTATCAGGTGTGTCTGCTGATGCAGTTTGAGACAGCACAGAAGCCGTCATCACAGCGGCTACTACCGGAATAGCCTTCCAATTCTTCTTCATTTTTCATCCTCATTGTCGCTGCCTTATGTGACTATTATTTTTTATGTCACGGCTATCTTTAGAATGTAGATATAAGAAGGATTTTATGAATTAAAACGGTCAGCCGTAGAAATTTTGCGACCAAAAGATAAACTTCCAAACTTTAGTTTGGAAAAACAAGTCAATCCTCATCAATTGAGGCTTGTTTTTGCTGCGGAGCTCTATGCAGTCTGCTGATACTGCTCAATAGCTTCATTAAGGCTGTCGGTTAACTTCTTACCAATTTCACCACCATCACCACTTACGCGACCTTTAATAACAGCTCGCATGGCATCTAGATGACTTTTCACCAATTCAATCTGGTTATCGGTAATCTCTCCTGAGCGCTTCACAGTAAAACCATAAAGACTATCAGCAAAAGAAGTAATAAGGGGGTATCCAAACGTACCGCCCTGCCCCTTCATATCATGTGCGATATGATTGATTTCTTCAAAACAGTCATGGCGCATTTCCGGGCTATCTACGCACCGGCCATGCTGTTCCTGCAATTTAACAACAAGACCAGACACCCAATCAGGGTAATCTTCAGACATCTTGGTAAGCGCCTGCTCGGCCGCTTCCAATGCTTCTCTCGATATGCCTGTGTTACCAGGAGCCAAACCCGCAGTTTTTTCCTTCAAGCGGTTTTGAAAACGATAAAAACGTACAATAACTGGTTTATTACTAGCCACGGATAATCTCCACGCCTTCGCTCTTATCTTTCAACACACGCCGTTCAACCCCACCAGGAACATCGCCCTTCATTCGCCGACGATCGGGCCCGAAATAATCCTTTGTATGAACAAACTGCCTTGGCCGCTCAATAATCGATATAAGCTTTTCACCAATACCGTTAATTGTGAAAGGCTTTGCGAGCATTTCAGTAACGCCCATTTCCCGCGCCTGAAGTACACGTTCAGGCTCAGTATAACTGGTAATCATTACAAATGGAGTAAACCTATCAGGGCTATCTTTGTGACGGCGCACCCAGCGAAGAAACATCATGCCGTCAATCGGGTGCATATCCCAATTAGAGATGATCAAATCAATCTGCTGAACACCAATTTTCATTGGTTCATTTTTCACGCGCTGGAGGAAATGAATAGCATCGCCACCATGTTCAACGGCGAATACATTACCAACACCAAGTACTTTCAGTGAATTCACCAACAAAGACCGAATAAAAGGACTGTCTTCTGCAAGAAGAACATTCACTCGGTCAAAATCATAGTCGCTCATATACCCATCGCCCTGCTATAATAGGCTAATTCTATTAGATTATTGAAACTACTACCTTAAAGCAGGCTATAGCGTCAAACATTACGGTTGATTTTATATAAGTAATCCGTCTTCATCTTTGGGAAGTTCCGCGATATAGGCGAGCAATTCTTCCATCCGTACATTCAAACTAGCACATACGCCGCTAGAGATTTCTTCTGTTAGCATACTGTTTTCCATAAGTTCCGCACGTTCTGATGCTCTTGCGAGGCGCCATGCCCCAATACCTCTTGCGGCTCCTTTAAGTTTATGAGCAAGCGCTGACCAGTCATCAACAGAAGCTTGTGACAATTCCACCAGATATCCTGGAGCATTCTGAACAAAAATATCCAAAACCTGTTTTTCAAAAAATGGGTCACCGCTGGTAAAGGCTTTCAGGTGGTCACGGTCGAAAACAACATCTTCATCCCAGTTAGATTCCTGCACTCTGCACACCTCGTTTTACCGCTTCCCGTCCTGTTTTCGTGAGCTTACAAACAAGCCAATTCGTTTTAACAGGGTTTCTACGCCATTCTTTACACCAACCATTTTTAAGGCAAGATCGAATCGTTTGTTTATTGATTCGTTGTCCGTCTCTATCAAACAAAGGGAGTTTCCCTCCGGGTTCATTTATACCCCGCAGTAAATATTGCAATTGCGTTGCACTTGGCTTTTTCCCAGAAACAGACGTCATCTCTCGCCTTTCTTTCCCGTAAATATAGCAAAACCCCATATTTTTGCCACAGGAATAGCTATTATCCTTCCTGTCATCATAAACTTGTGGTGCATTTCTCTGAAAATGTCGTAACAATTATGACAAGCATATGAATAAGGTGGCCAAGGGGGCGACATGTCTAAAGCTGAACTTGATTTTCCAGAAGTTACTGAATCTGAAGGCGATACTCAGCTACCTTCGAAACACAAAAGCGGGAAATCACAGAATATCCGCCGACTTGCTCCGGTAATAATTGCCACCTCACTTAGTGTTCTTTGGACTGCACTGGCTGTTTATTTCCTTTCCACATCAACAAATGCCTTTGAAGATACGTCGATCACCGCTCTAGCAGTCCTCATTGCAGGATACGCAACACCAATTGCAATCTTCTGGCTTGTTGCCTTAGCTTTCCAGCGTACAGACCCACTTCTTGAACGCCGTTTGGCCATGGCTCAAAACCTGGATAAAGCTCTATCCCCTGTTGAGATGGCAGAGCAGCGTATCAAGGCACTTAATAAAAACCTCAAAAAGGAACTTGAGAGCATAGATGCGGTTGCTGATTTAGCTGCAGATCGTATTCAAAATCTCGAAAACCGCTTTCAAGAACAAATCAGTAATCTCTTTACCGCTACAGCAGATACAGAAGCCCGAACAACCAGCATCCGGGATACCCTTGCCAGAGAACGGGATGCAATTGACAGCACTACCCAGAATGTTGAGGAGCGCTTCAACAAATTGGAAGAACTTGTCACAACCATAGCTGCAAGCCTTGATAATGCTGGTCATACTTTTGCCTCCACCGCGGACGGTGCAAAAGACCGTATGGACGAGAGCCTTGAAAACATTAGCGCCATGACGGAGAACTTCGAAAACCGTCTTGAAAAGGCAAGCAATACGGTTTCTGAAACGGCTGGTCTGGTTCGCGATATAGCAGAAAATGTTGAACTCAGGCTTCATACAGCGACGGAAAGCGCGCTCGCAGGTATGGAACGTTTCCGTCATGACGTAGAAGGCCTTGAAGGACGCTCAGCTGAACTTTCAGAACACATGAAAACTCAAGGCTCTGTTCTTCATGATCTTGCAGAACTGGCCGCAACAGAATCTGCAAAGATTGAAGAAAGCCTCCGCACACACGTGGGCGAAGTCCGCCTCGCTGCTACCGAAGCTCTGGAACGTACAAGCGACGTAAGCGATATGTTCTCTGACAAAGCCAAAGCAATGTCAGAACAAGTTATTGAAACGGTTGAGAATGCCAAACAGCTGCTTGAAGAAGCTGGTCAATCCCTTGAAGCGCACTGCCAATCTGCTCTTTCAACAAGCGAACGTGTAAACGAACAAACACTCGAGACTACAAAAGCGACGGGCGAAGCAGTGCTCGAACATGCCGCTAAAGCAGATGATATGCTGATGAACGGCCTGGAGCGTGCTAAAGCCGCTCTCGAAAATACAATATCCGCTATTTCCGAACACTCCAGTTCAGCAGTACAGGAAGCAGAAGATACCGCCACACGCACACTTCAACATATCAGACAGCTTCGCGCAGGTGTTGAAGAACAAATAGCCGAACTCGCACAGGCAAGCCGAAATGCATATGAACTTTCAAATGATGCCGCGGGCAAAATTTCTGAAAAAACTGCAGAACTAAGACAGGAATCTGAAGACACAGTTCAGGAGCTTACATCCGTACGTGCGCAAATGGATGTTCAAAGCGATCTTATCGGTGAAGTTCTCAATGAAACCCGCATGGAACTTGCCCGTCTTGAAGATGATCTTTCAAGTCAGCGTGACGCCTTAAGCAGCGCATCAAATGAAGCGGCTGAAAAGGTAATCGAAGCCGCAGAAAGATTTGCAACTAACAGCCTCAATCTTCAGAACACTGCTTCTGTTGTTGAAGAACAACTCAGCAGTAAATCGGGCGAACTTGTTTCGATGATTGACCGAGTGGGTGATACATCTGCGCAAACCTCTGAACGGTTAGAAAAAGCTGTTGGTGAACTAAATGAACAAACCACGGGTCTTCGTGAAGAATTAACTGATTCAGGTGGTGCACTTGGACAAGCCGCAGAAGCTTTTGCCGGTGAACGCCACCGCATCAAGGAAGAAACCGAGAGCGTTATCAGTGAACTGAACCGGGCTTCCGATAATATGGGCACGGAAGTAACGCGTTTTACTGACAGTTCTATGGAAGCCGCAAATCGCCTTGATGCTGCCAGCCAAGTATTGATGGACCAAACACAACGTGCACAAGATCAGATGCATAAATCTGTTGATGAAACTAGATCTGAACTCTCACAAACCATGGATGAGATAGGCAATAAAGCGACTGAGCGTATCACATACTTGCAGGAAGAGATGCAAGCCACCCTTGCCCGTGTTCTTTCTGAGTATCAGGAAACTGCTGATCAAGCAGAAAAAGAAAGTGCTCTACTGGCTATGCGTCTTGGCAATGAAGCAGAGAAAATCAACCAAACGACTGAGCAGTTTATCTCTAAAACTGAAGAGATTGAAAAACGTATCGCTTCGGCCACGAAGAATGACTTTGCGCGTACCTCTGCTCTCTTGATGGAAAGCCTTCAATCTAATTCAATCGAAATTAATAAAGCTCTGTCTGACGACCTCCCAGATACTGTTTGGGAGGATTATCTTGCCGGCGATAAATCTGTATTTATCCGCCGGACGCTTAAGGTTGGCAGTCGAAAGAGCCGCAAAATTATCGGTGAAAAATTTGCATCAGATCCAGAGTTCCGTGAAGCAGTCAGCCGCTACTGTCGGGATTTCGAAGGCATGATGGAACGAGCAATGATGGGCGACAAAGGCAGCGCCATGTCTGTCACTTTGATTTCAAGTGACATGGGCAAGCTCTATGTGCTTCTTGGGCAAGCACTGAAGAAATTTAGTTAAGATTACGCGGCGGGGGCCGCAAGGGGAGGAACATGGGTATCAAACGTTCACTGGCCACTGGTTTGGCCATTTCTGCCGTTATGTTGGTTGCAGCATGTGGTAGCAGCGAACAAGCGGCTGAAAAGGAAACACAGGAAAATAAACCTGTGAGCTGGCGCATGACCAGCACCTATCCTTCTACACTCCTGCAAATTGGCACCATGGGTAAAAAAATCACCGAAGAAGTAGATAAAATCTCTGGTGGGACCATGAAATTTGAATTTTTTGAACCCGGTGTTCTTGCCCCGCCCTTTGAAACGTTTGATGCTGTAAGTTACGGCGCTGTGGAAGCAGGTTGGTCTACCCCCGGCTACTGGGCAGGCAAAGAACCTGCACTTCAACTTTTTGCTTCTGTGCCCTTTGGCCCTTCTGCCCCAGAATATCTCGCATGGTTCGATTATGGTGGCGGTCGTGAACTGTTTGAAGAAATCTACCACAAGCACAACATCCACAGCATTATCTGCGGCATGACCCCGCCAGAAGCTTCAGGCTGGTTTAAAAAAGAAATGAAAACCATTGAAGACTTCAAAGGTCTGAAAATTCGTTTCTTTGGCTTGGGCGGTAAAGTCCTTCAGGAGGTAGGTGCTGCACCACAACTCATCGCAGGTGGAGAGATCTATCAAGCGCTCGAGTTAGGCACCATTGATGCTACTGAATATGCCATGCCTGCAGTTGATCTGAAGATGGGCTTCTATGAGGTAGCAAAACATTATTACTTCCCAGGCTGGCATCAGCAGTCCACCTTCTTCGAACTGATGATCAATCTGGACAAATGGAACAGCCTATCTGAAACACAGCAGTATCAGATTACCACAGCATGCGCCGCCAACGTACGGTACGGTGTTTCTGAAGGTGAAGCCTTGCAGCCTGACGCCATCGCCAAACTTGAAGCCGAAGGTGTGCAAATCCACACATGGCCACCAGAAATTCTAGCTGAGCTAAAAGCAGCCTGGGACAAGGTCTCCACTGAGCTTGCAGAAGACGATGAAAACTTTGCCCGAGCTTGGGAAAGCCTGCAAACCTTCCGAGCCAAATATAAAGGCTGGGCTGATCGTGGCTATTTGAAGGATTAAGTCTGTGCAGTTTCTGTTTTCGCTTTCAAAAAAGCTGGAAAGCATCAGCACAGCTGTGGGACGCCTATCCGTTTGGCTGATCCTTGTTTTGATGCTTGTTATCGTTACAGACGTAACTCTCCGCCACTGGTTTGTAATTGGCTCCACTAAATTGCAGGAGCTTGAATGGCATCTGCACGGTGCTTTGTTTCTTCTATGCCTAGGCTGGGCCTATACCAAAAACGCCCATGTGCGTATTGAGCTTCTTTCTGAAAAACTCAGCCCTAAAGCTGGCGCTGCAATAGAAGCTTTGGGCTGTCTCCTGTTCCTATTGCCGTATACTTTTGCCGTAATCAGTTTTGGTATCGATTATGTGAGCTACAGTATTGAATATAGTGAAGCTTCCGCCTCAGCCACCGGCCTGCCCAACCGCTGGATTATTAAATCCGTGATCATTGTTGGCTTTGGTTTTCTTGTAATTGCTGCTCTTGCACGTTTGCTGGAAAGTATTGTTTTCCTATTCGGGGATAAAACGCTCGCGGACCAAACATTCTTCGCAACCGATCATGTACAGAAGGGAGAAAGCTGATGGAAGCCTTCATCGAATTCTTACCCTTCTTGATGTTCCTGGTATTAATGCCGCTTCTGTTTTCAGGCTTTCCTGTAGCCTTTGTACTTGGTGGTGTTGGACTTGGTTTCTGGTTGCTGGCCGTGGCGCTCGGCATTGAAAATTCAAACAGCTTCTTCCTTGTGGTTAGCCGTATCTTTGGGGGTGTTGTCAGCAAATTGGTGCTCGTAGCCATCCCCATGTTCATCTTTATGGGAACCATGCTGGAGCGCAGTGGTGTTGCCAAAGACCTGCTCCATACGCTCCAATTGATGACAAGACGTGTGCCTGGCGGGCTTGCGCTTTCAGTAACTATCCTTGGCGTTATTCTCGCGGCAACAACAGGCATTATCGGTGCAAGCGTCGTGATGATGACCCTACTCGCGCTGCCAGTGATGCTGGAGCGCGGCTATCATTCACCACTGGCTACAGGTACTATTGCTGCATCAGGTACGCTTGGTATCCTTCTGCCACCATCTATTATGCTTGTGGTAATGGCAGACCTTTTGTCTACGTCAGCTGGTAGCCTCTTTATGGCGGCAATTGGCCCAAGCCTTCTACTCGCTCTGCTATATCTGCTCTATATTTTCATTACCACATGGCGTAATCCGTCACTGGCGCCGCCTCTTGAGATAACTGAAAATACAGAACAACTATCTATCATGATGGTGATCCGCAGCTTTGCTCCCCCCGTGCTGCTTATTGTTGCTGTGCTTGGTTCTATCTTCGGCGGTTTCGCGACCCCAACAGAAGCGAGCGGTGTGGGCGCCTTAGGTGCGCTTTTACTTGCTGCCTTCAAAGGCAAACTCAATATCAGCATGCTACAGGATGTTCTGGAACGTTCAGCACTCACAACTGCTATGCTGTTTGGGCTGTTTGTAGGGGCCACCGCCTTTTCATACGTATTTGCGCTCCTTGGCGGTCATGAAGCTATTATTCATTTAATGGAAAGCACTGGTACAGGACCATGGGCAATCCTCACTCTCTTGATGATTGTTGTATTTATCTTGGGCTTCTTCTTTGACTGGATCGAGATCACGCTTATCATTTTGCCGGTATTTGCCCCGGTAATTGCCAAGCTGGACTTTGGCGCGCATCTCTTTGATCCAAGCCTAACCGTACACTGGTTCGCAATCCTGATGGCAGTGAACCTGCAAACAAGCTTCCTTACGCCCCCATTTGGGTTTGCTCTGTTCTATATGAAAGGTGCAGCACCAAAAAGCGTGAAACTGGCACATATATACAAAGGCATTGTGCCGTTCGTGCTACTACAGCTTCTTGGGCTTGTACTCTTACTCATCTGGCCGGAAATTGCTTTGTGGCTGCCATCTGCCAGCAAATAAAAAAGAGCGCTAAAAGCGCTCTTTACAATCTATCTCTGCTAAGCAGCTTAACCAACGTGATTATCAGCTTGCACGCCGTGAAGCTTACCAATCAGATAATCAAGGTTATCTGTGTCAATTTCATCTTCCACCGCGGTTAGAACCCGTTCAATCATCAACTGTTTGAACATATCCTGATCATCACCAGCTGTTTCCAGCATCTCATCAAACAAATCAAGCGCTGAACGAGCTACCAACAATAACTGAGGCGGCATCTTTGCAGCCTCGAACAAACGTTGAAGCCCCATACCTCCCTTATCGTGTACAAGCTTATATGCATTCACCACTGGGATATTCACGCGCTTAGCAAGTGCAACTTCGAAGAAGGTGACATCCCCCATGACAAGCGCTCGCAGCATAAGTGTTGGCGTAAGGCGACCATTCGCATGAAGCTGGTCCACCAAAGCCTGTACGGTGTTTTCGTCACCGTCTAGTAGTGAAACTGTTGCTTTCTCTCGGCTTTCAAGAAGCAGATCACTTGCCATGCCGGGCGATACTTCATGGTGCGTAAGAATATGGTCTTTAAGTTGCTCTGATACGAGCGTAACCAAACGTTCAGCTACAGCAACTGGTAGTTCCTGACGGTTAGCCATTGGCCCCTGCACCAGTTCGCTATCCCCGTGTTTATCCAAGACTTTGCCAAAGGTAGCATCACTGATAGCTGCACTATCATTGCCCACAAGTGCCGCAACTGCTTCTTCGCTACCCTCTTCTGCAATAACATCAGATAAATTCTCTGAAACATCATCTCGGCCAGCAACTGCCTTCTGAACATCAGAGCCACGTGTTTTAACAAGCTCTATTAAATCGGCATCTGTAAGAACCACCGAGCTTTCAATCAGCGGCATCGCCACTTCATCAACATCTTTGGCAAGTGCACTCGCAACATCATGGGGAACTTCAGGGTTTTCTTTCAGGCTTTCAGATAAAGCCTGTCTTACCCTTACTTCCGCATCCTTAAGCATATGACGGAAAATACTTTCGGCAATTTCACGTTCTTTATCGGATAAGGAATCGGCACTAAAAGTGGAGGCAACTTTGGAAGCTGCGACAGCTCTGTTTTCGCCACTTGGATCCTGCAGAAGTTTTGCAACATCAGCACTAGATAGGGTTGTTTTCTCAGCCAAGGTAAAATCTCACAATTAGTCTCACCTTCCTACGCTAGGAGAAACTGGTTAATCGGTCGTTAAAAATCTTCCAGCATTTTAGCTGTTCGATCAAGTTTTCTGGAGCATACCACATGTTTCCATTGAGGATTTCACTTTTTATGGCTAGCATGCGTGGAATTTTGACCAGAGTGGGGGCAAGCTCTGGCTAAAGAAAACGATAATCATTCAGCTAGTTTTGCTGATAAAACAAGAACTTGGGGAGTCTCCATGAAACGCCTTCTGGCTGTATTGGCCTCTGTGTGCTTCGCCACGCAAGCTGCTCTTGCACAAGATTCTGAGAAAACTTTCTCAGAAGTGATTAATGATTTCATGACACCTGTCAGCGAATTTATCTCCGGTATTGTATTTTATGCTGTGCCAATGGACTGGCTCTATGATGGTGCACCTGGTCTGCCACTAATCGTGGTTTGGCTTCTTGGTGGTGGTATTTTCTTCACATTTTACATGGGTTTCCCAAACATTCGCGGCTTCAAGCAATCAATGCGGATAGTAAAAGGTACATATGATGACCCTGAAGACCCGGGTGAAGTAACACACTTCCAAGCTCTTTCCGCTGCGGTTTCCGGTACGGTAGGCTTGGGTAATATCGCTGGTGTTGCGATTGCGGTTTCTGTTGGTGGTGCTGGTGCTACCTTCTGGATGATCCTTGCAGGCCTCTTCGGTATGACATCCAAATTCGTGGAATGTACACTTGGCGTGAAATACCGTGAAATTGATGAAAACGGTGTAGTTTCTGGCGGTCCTATGCACTACCTGAGCAAAGGTCTTGCAAACATGGGCATGGCTGGCCTTGGTAAAGTACTTGCTGTAGCTGCTGCGATGATTTGTATCGGCGGTGCTTTCGGTGCTGGCGCTATGTTCCAGGTAAACCAGTCTGCTATGCAGTTCACCAATGAAGTATCAGCGCTTACAGGCGGTACGGAAAGCTTCTTCTACGGTAAAGGCTGGATCTTCGGTATCGTATTCGCTTCTGTTGTAGGTCTGGTGATTATCGGCGGCATTAAGAAAATTACTCACGTAACTGAGTTCCTGGTACCTGTTATGGCGATCATTTACGTAAGTGCTTCCCTTATCATTATCTTCGGTAACATCTCAGCTCTTCCAGATGCATTCGGCCAGATATTTGCCGGCGCATTTACAGCAGATGGTATTCAAGGTGGTATCCTAGGCGTGCTTATTCAAGGTTTACGCCGTGCATCATTCTCTAACGAAGCTGGTCTTGGTTCAGCATCCATCGCACACGCTGCTGCGAAAACAAAAGAACCAGTGGCGGAAGGTCTTGTTGCCCTTCTTGAGCCGTTTATTGATACAGTGGTGATCTGCACCATTACAGCGCTTGTTATCATCATCACAGGTTCTGTAGATTCGTCAGCTTCAGGTACAGCTGCTGGTATCGCCCTGACCTCAAAAGCATTTGCTTCTGTGATTGATTGGTTCCCATACGTTCTAACCATTGCCGTGATTATGTTTGCATTCTCAACATCAATCACTTGGTTCTACTATGGCCAGCGTTCATTCCTATGGCTCGTAGGTGATAAACCAATGGCTGACCTGTTGTTTAAGCTTGCGTACTTGAGCTCGCTAATCGTTGGCTCTGCTATGTCTCTCGGTGCAGTTATGGATATTGCAGATGCCCTTCTTCTTGCAATGGGTGTTCCGAACATCCTTGGCCTATTCCTTCTACGCAAGGAAGTTAAAGGTATGCTGACTGATTATTTCGCTCGTATTAAATCAGGCGAAATCAGACCATACGAAGGCTAATACCGCAGGAACCTGCCGTTAACTATAAAAGTTGATTGCAAATTGTTCATGCTACATTAAGTATAGAAAACCATGATATGGCGGGCTCAGGCCCGCCAATTTGTTTAGAAGGACTATAAGTTTTATGCCGATGCTGTTGAAAGTTTGTACGCTTGCGCTGATGACGACATTTTCAGGAACAGTCGTAAACGCGGTTGATGCAACAGATACTAGCCTTTCAAGCCTTGGTGATGCAGCAAAAGGCAAGCGTGTCTTTAATCGTTGCAAAGCTTGTCATAACCTTACACCAGCTAAGCGTACGCGACTTGGTCCTAACCTAGACGAACTATTTGGCCGTAAAGCAGGTTCGGCTGAAAATTATAAATATTCAAAAGCCATGGTGGATACAGATATTGTGTGGACAGAAAGCACAATCAATGAATGGCTAACTAAACCAAATGCTTTCCTGCCGGGTAATAAAATGGCCTTCGCAGGCATTCGTAAAGAGCAAGATCGCAAAGATTTGATAGCCTTTTTACGACAGTCCACAGCAAAAACAGAATAATACTCGGGAAAGAGTGAGGATACTATGATGAAGAAATTGATTGCCGCATGTGTGCTTTTCCTGTTTGCACCTCTAAATATTGTTGCTGCCCAAGACAAGGCAGTAGATGATCCAAAAGGTGCTATTGAATTCATCGAAAGACTATCTTCTGAAACAGTTGCTGTTTGGAGTGACGCGAAGATGAACGAAATGGAACGTGATACAGCGTTCAAAGCTATCTTTGCGGAAGCAACAGATATCAACCTTCTTGCCCGCGGCATGCTTGGTCGTCATTACCGCTCCCTAACCTCGGATCAGCGTACACAATATATGGCAGCAATGCGGGATTATATTCTGGCTGAATTTGACAGCAACATGTCTGAAATCGGCTTCAAAAACCTCGATGTAGTAGGTACCAAGCCAGCATCCGGTAAGCGTGGCCACCTCTACGTACGCACAGAAATTCTGCGTGATGAAGGCGCTGCTATTCTTGCTAACTGGCGTGTGCGCAAGAAAAACGGTCAGTTCCATATTGTGAATTTGGAATTTGAAGGTATCAATCTGATGATCACAAACCGCGACGTGTTTTCATCAAAGATTAAACGCGACGGTATTGACGGCTTGATTGCATGGCTGTACAGACGCGCGGCTGAAGCAGCAGCTGAAGCCGAGGCAGCTTCAACTTCTTAAATCACACAGCCTCGACTGTAAGGTCGAGGCGCATGCTCCCTGCGGTGTTAAACAAAGCCGCTTCCAAAAGCTTTAAATCTTCATCAGCAATATTAACTGCAAAACGGGTTCTATAGTCAGCGCCATGATTTGTTGAAATACGGCGACTGTTCATCCGAACAATATTGGCTCCATGATTGACGAGCACTTCACTGATCCGCGCAACAAGGCCCGGCCTATCACCTCCAGTGATTTCCACCGTATGGCTAACTGTCCCTCTATCATCTCTCATTAATTCAAATGGGAATGCACAAGCAGTGATTCTCGCACCCTTAAGTAAATCTAGGGCAGCAAGACCTTCTTCAAGTTCCCTAGCCTCTGTAGCGCCTTCAAGTTCTGCCACACATGAAAATTCAAACCCTTCGCCCAGCACAGCAAAGGCAGAATCTGCCAAATTTGCCCCAGTATCAAATAGATAACTGGTAACAGCGGAAACGATTCCAACCCTGTCTTTACCCATGATTGTTAGCAATACGGCATTAGATTGCGAGCCAGTCATACAAGTCTCCTGAGAAAAAGGTGGTGTTTTCAAATAAGTTTGATAAATAATCGCCGCGCACACAATCACATTTTAATATGGAAAGAGACTATGGCGGACGAACAGCTTCTTCACCTTGTTTTTGGCGGTCAGGTAAAAAACCCACAAGAGCTTACTTTCGCAGATATCCAAAAGCTTGATATCGTAGGCATCTATCCTTCGTATCAGGAAGCAGAAGCAGCTTGGCGCAGTGTCAGCCAGGCAAATGTGGACGACGCAATGACCAAATACGTTATTGTACACTTGCACAAGCTTCTACAGCCAAGCGAATAAGATACAAAAAAAGCCTCAAGCATCATATGCTTGGGGCTTTTTATTTAAGGATACGCAAAGTTAGTTAGCAATCTTGCGCCCTGAAAAATAACTATTGATACCTGCTTCAATGGCTGCACCGCTTTTATCATAAGCGCCAACACGTCCATACATTGCCCGTGATGCTTCTTCACGAGAGGAAGGAACGAGCCTGTTCAGCTCTAGTTTTACAAGTCTTGTCAGACCATCATGATTTACTAACTGGTTCATATAACCACCTACATTTTCTAAATTCACATTTGTCATACTGAATTTTTAACAGCTGGTTGCTGCAGTGCCATGTAGGTTTCATGACAAAAAAAATACAGTAGCAAAGGCTTTACTTCGCTACTGTATCAATTCTTTCGGCCTTTAGCCCTTCAACTTAGCAACCCAGGCATTCACATTTTCTTCAAGTATCGAGAGCGGTACGGCACCATTTGCAAGCACAACCGAATGGAAACCACGCCAATCAAATTTATCGCCAAGCTCTGCTCTGGCTTTCTCACGCAGTTCCATGATTTTAAGCTTGCCAACCATATAGGCAGTCGCCTGCCCTGGCATAACTATGTAACGCTCAATTGCTGCAATGTTATCACCAAGAGGATTTGGTGTATTATCACTCAGATACTGAATTGCCTGCTCACGTGTCCATTTCTTATGGTGAAGGCCTGTATCTACCACCAAACGACACGCGCGCCACAGTTCCATCGCCAGACGACCAAAATCAGAGTATGGGTCTGAATAGAACCCCATATCCTTACCCAGTTCTTCGGTATATAACCCCCATCCTTCAGAGAAAGCAGTGAAACGTGCTGTACGCTGGAAGAGCGGTACACCATCAAGCTCCTGCGAAATTGCAATCTGGAAGTGGTGCCCAGGAATACCTTCATGATAGGCAAGTGCTTCAAGCTGATATGTTGGCATCAGGCGCGTATCACGGAGGTTCGCATAGAAAATACCAGGGCGTGAACCATCAGGTGCTGAGCGTTGATAAAAAGCCTTACCAGCGGAATTTTCACGGAATTTTTCTACCGCACGTACTTCCATTGGTGCTTTAGGCATTAGATCAAAATACTCAGGCACCTTAGTGCGCATTGCATCAACATATTCGTTGGCTTTTGCGATATATTCTTCTTTGCCTGCGTCTGTATTTTCATAATAAAAACGAGGGTCATCACGCGTAAAGGCAAAGAAGTCCTGCAAGCTGCCTTCAAACTCCACCTGCTTCATGATCTCTTTCATAGCACCGTGGATACGTTCAACATTATCGAGACCTAGTTGATGAATTTCATCCGCAGACATATCAGTCGTAGTGTTATTCTTCAGCGCTTGCGCATAGAAGGCTTCACCGTCCGGGAACTTCCAGGCACCATCGTCAGTAGTCGCTATCCCTTGTTCACGCTTTAATTCAGCAATCAACATATCATAGCCACTTTTAAAACCACCCAGTAGGGCAGCGGTCGCAGCTTCAACAAGCTCCGCCTCTTCACCATCAGGCAAGTTCAAAGTTCCAACTTTGCGCTTAAAGTTCGCGAGGATAATACCATCCTCACCTTCCTCAAATGGTGCGCCCTTAAAGAGATTTTCGGAAGCTGTAATAACGTACGGGTAAACGAACTGGGGTGCCATCACTCCCATATTAGCTCGCACTTTCATATCTGCAGCTACTTGCCCAAGGAATGTTTCAACCCGCTCAAGACGCTTAACATAAGCTTCAGCATCAGCTTTATTGGAAACGCTGTGAACAGTCATCAAATGTGATGGTACTGTAGTTTGCCACCCGAACATCTGGTTTACCGGATATCCGTGATGACGCCACTGATGGTTCGCAAGGAAACGTTCTGCAGTAATTTCAAAAATACGGTAAGATAGCTGTGTCTTTGCATCCAGCGCATTAAAGTCAAACGTTCTAAGAGCAGCTAACTGCTCCTTATAAAGAGCCAGCATCTTTTCAGCGGCAGCATCTGTGACTTCCGGCCACTTATCATTGTTTGATTTATCACCTAAACGTTCTGCCTGAAGCGGGTTTAGAGCAAGGCGCTCTGCCATAACTTCATCGAAAAACTCCATAATCGCGGCATTCTGATTTACTTCAGACATCTCCGGCGCGGCTTGAGTCGTTTCATTTTTGTTGGTTTGGTTACCTGCATCACAGGCTGCAAGAGCAAGCACAAGTGCAATAGTTGAGATAGATTTTTGTATCATTTGTAATCCCCTGACCTCTAGCGAACTTTCAAAAGTTCAGCCCCTATCAAATATTTATCTGCCTTCCTTAAGAGTTTGCCAACCCCTTTAGCGCTATTGTGATGCACTAGAGCGCTCAGTGGTTATCTTGACAAAACTGTCAGTGGTGATTATTTGACGCGTGAGTAAAGGAGTTTTCCATGCAAGAACCGTTAAATATTACAAAAGATCCTATATTCACGATTGGCCAGGTGGTGAAACATCGGGTGTTCTCGTTTCGTGGTGTAATATTTGATGTGGATCCAGAGTTTTCTAATTCTGAGGAATGGTGGGAATCTATCCCTGCGGAAATTCGCCCGGCGAAAGATCAACCTTTCTACCATATTTTCGCTGAAAACGAGGAAACAAGCTATGAGGCTTATGTTTCTCAACAAAATTTGCTTGCGGACGATTCAGATGAACCGGTTAACCACCCGGATGTAAGTGAGTTGTTTGGTAACCTTGTTGAAGGTAAATACGAACTGGGATCATTCCCACACCACTAAATCTCTGCAGTGATTTAGATACAAAAAAAGCGGCGCCTCACACGCCGCTTTTTGTTTTGGCAAATACTGTTTTGTGCTTATGCAACAAACATTGCCAGAAAAGCTACAACAGCCAAGATAGCTACGGTCGCACGGACACCGATTTTCAAAAAACCCGTATATGTATCTTCCTGATCTTTGATTTCCATTTTTCCCACTCCAGGAGTTAGAATTATTTTTTTCTAACTAATATATAGCGAAACAAAGTTTCGCCGCCAAGTGTTAATGCGCCAAGCATTCGATTAACATTGCAGGGTCAATATTCCCTCCACTGATCACACAAACGGTGGTTTTATCCTTCGCATCAAGCTTACCTGCCAGCACCGCAGCGAGAGAAACCACACCACCCGGTTCCCCCACGATTTTAAGTGTTCGAGCTGCATAACCAACAGCAGCCTTAGCCTCATCATCAGTAACCGTTAGTCCTTTAATCCCAAGGCCTTTCAAAACAGGGAAAGTCAGGCTTCCTGCACTTGGCGTGAGGAGCGCATCACATATAGAACGTGCACCAAAATCAACCGTTTGAATCTCGCCACATTCAAGGGATCGCATAACATCATCAAATTCATTTGGCTCAACAGCATATCCATCAAGCTTTGGGAAAGCCTTATAAAGAGATGTGAATGTACCCGAGCATAAACCGCCTCCACCACAATTCACCAGCACTTGATCCGGTGTAGCCCCTAGTGCTTTCAGGTCTTCAGCAATTTCAAGCCCTACAGTCCCCTGCCCGGCCATAATATATTCATTATTGTACGGAGGTACGATAACTGCACCACTATCCCCTGCCGCGCGTTTAGCAACTTCCTCACGGTCCTCATTATACCGATCATAGAATACCACTTCAGCACCATATCCTCGCGTGCCGTCTACCTTCAACTGCGGAGCATCTGCAGGCATAATGATCGTTGCCTTGATACCCAGCATTTGTGCTGCACGAGCAATACCTTGAGCGTGGTTACCGCTGGAGAATGCAAGCACACCTGCCGCTTTTTCATCATCAGATAACCTTGAGAGACGATTATAGGCCCCGCGAAACTTAAAAGAACCCGTATGTTGCAGGTTTTCACACTTCAGGAATACACGCCCACCAACGCGTTCATTCAGTAGCGGACTTTCAATAAGAGGTGTCCTGACAGCAACACCTTTAAGTTGCTCCGCAGCACTCTGAACCATATCGTAAGAAAACATACCGGTTTATCTTTCTTTTTTCTTTTTACGTTCCTGCCACCAGCGACCAAGCTTAACTTCCTGCTTGCGGCGGAAACGGCGAACAAAAGGGAAATCAACGGAGAGGATAATCAGCCCCACAGGGATCATCCAGAAGCCAAGTACAGGTAAAAACCCTAGAAACCCGCCGAGGATACATAATACCCCAACTATTATCCTGCCAATGCGGGAAGCTGGCATAATCTTATTAACTGCGTCTTTAACCATAAGGTGTGAACTTTTCTTATCGTTTAAATATATTCACTGCTGTCCCTATGGCAGATAAGGTCTCTCGCACCGATTGCCAACCAGAATTTTTACCATTCACAGAATTTGACAATGTTTCAAATCGATCACTTTCTCCCGTTACCGCCTCAGCGATCAATTCAGCAATTACGTGGGCTGATGCAATGCCTTGCCCTTCATATGCATGGGCAAAAAGAATATTGTCACTTACCTTCCCTAACTGTGGGAAAGGCTGTGTTCCAGCTCCATAATACCCACCCCATTCAAACTCGACCTTCACGCCTGACAGATCAGGAAAATAATGAGTAAGTTTTGGTTGAAGATGCTCTCTAATACTGGATGGATGAGAACCTACCACCATATCTCCTCCTGCAAAAAGAAGGCGATTATCGGCACTCTTTGATATGATTTCCGTATTATCGCCGCAGAAAGAAAGTGAAGAAGCATATTTAAAAATATCAGGCAGTCGGCCTTCACCGAGCTGTTCAGTTGCTATTACATATCGGCCTACAGGCTTAACGGATTTTACAAGCTCTGGTACCAGATCCCCAAGGTAAGCGTTTCCAGCAAGAATAACTTTGTCAGCGGTTACACGGCCATAACCGGTATCAACTACAAGTTTTTCACCGCGGTCGATGTGCTGTACCCGTGCATCTTCGAATATTTTTACACCCTGGTTTTCGGCAGCTCGGGCTTCTCCCCTGATCAAGTTCATAGGATGACAGCTAAACCAGTTTTTATGAGCATACCCGGCAACAGCGGTTTGAATACCGCCTGCCTGGGCAATCATATCCTCACCTAACAATTCCGCATGGTTATGAAGACCATGCTTTGCCATCACCTCAATAGATTGCTGTAATTGCTCAACGTGTTTGTCTGACTGATACAGTTCAACAACTCCGCCTTGCGGCGCACATTCTATGCCGTACTTGCGGATAGTATCTTTGACATAATTCAAACCTTCACGACCAAGCGCCCATACGGCTGGAGCAACATCTTCCCAAAATTCACTATATTTAGGGTAATCAAGTGCGGCTGGGCCATATGTACCCTGTATTATGCCAACACTACGTCCACTTGCCCCCCAGCCAATATAGTTTTGCTCTACAAGGACAACATTCTTACCCCGTTCCGCTAACGCTAGCGCAGTTGCAACACCGGTGAAACCACCACCAATAACACACACTTCAGCGCGAACATTGCCTTCTAGCCTTCTAAAGACATCAAGATCATTACATGTCGCAGTGAAATAGCTATGTGGCAGCTGATCTTCATGAATGCTGTCGCGAACGCGCATAAACCTACCTGAATTAAATCCCTGACATGCAGAGATACTTCATTTCAATATAATCTTCGATACCGTACTTTGAGCCTTCACGACCAAGGCCGGACTGTTTAACCCCACCAAACGGCGCAACCTCTGTTGAAAGAATGCCCGTGTTGATACCTACCATACCATATTCAAGCGCTTCCGCCACTCTCCAAACACGAGAGAGATTATTGGCATAAAAGTATGAGGCTAGACCAAACTCCGTATCATTGGCTTGAGCAATAACATCTGTTTCATCATCAAATTTAAATATTGGCGCCAGTGGGCCAAAGGTTTCTTCTCTGGCCACCTTCATTTCTCTGGTTACACCACGAAGAATTGTTGGTTCAAAAAAAGTTCGGCCTGAAGCATGCCGTCTGCCGCCTAATACAACTTCAGCGCCCTTGGAGACAGCATCTTCAATATGCTCTTCAACCTTTTCAACGGCGCTTTCACTGATGAGTGGTCCTTGTACGACACCAGCTTCCATACCGTTACCTACTTTCATTTCAGCAACAGCTTTAGTGTATTTTTCAAGGAACTCCTCATATACGCCAGATTGTACATAAATGCGGTTTGCACACACACAGGTTTGGCCGCTATTTCGGTATTTAGAAGCAATTGCACCGTCAATCGCTGCATCTATATCTGCGTCATCAAACACAATGAATGGTGCATTCCCACCAAGTTCCAGCGATATCTTCTTAATATCATCTGCACATTGGCGCATCAGAATACGGCCAACACCAGTTGAGCCCGTAAAGGTAATTTTACGCACTGTTTGATTTTCACAGAGCTCGGCACCAATCGCTCGTGCGTCCGTACCTGTTACCACACTCATGATACCTTTCGGCAATCCAGCCTCTTCACCGAGCACCGCTAGAGCAAGTGCTGAAAGCGGTGTTTCTGAAGCAGGTTTCACAACAACGCCGCATCCAACGGCAAGCGCTGGGCCTACTTTACGGGTAATCATAGCGTTCGGGAAATTCCAAGGGGTGATGGCACCCACAACGCCGATTGGCTGCTTCAGCACCACAATACGACTGCTTGAATTATGCTGAGGGATAACATCCCCATACACTCGCTTACCTTCTTCGGCGAACCATTCAATAAAACTGGCACCGTAAGCAATTTCGCCTGTCGCTTCAGCAAGGGGTTTGCCCATCTCTGCTGTCAGTATTTGCGCCAGGTCAGCTTGATTTGCCATGATGAGCTCATACCAACGACGCAGAATAGCTGCGCGTTCTTTTGCTGTTCGTGCGGCCCAGCCCTTCATTGCTTCTTCAGCGGCATCAATTGCAGATTTTGTTTCTTCTCTGCCAAGGCTAGGAAGAGTAGCAAGCTTTTCCCCCGTGGCAGGATTGAATACATCAAAGGTATCCGGTGAAGAAACCCACTCACCGCCAATATAAGCTTCATTTTTCAGAAGGTTCGTGTTGCGCAGTTCCATTTCTGGCTCCCCCGAGTAGCTGGCACAATTAACTTATTGTAATTGGTGCCAGATTTTAAGAAGTCAGACAATGGAGAAGTGTTAAAAGAGCCAAACAACACCAAAGAAGGAGGAAAATTGTACACGTTCACCAACTTCACTGCGGGTGATTGTGCTGTCCGCTGCACTGTTTTTAAGATCAGACAGGCGCACGGTACCTTTAATAAGCCAGTTTTTCCCTAGTCGTTGTTCAACGGCGGCTTCAGCATACAGTTCGTATATACCGGCTTTCGCTCGGAACGGTTCGAAAAGAACACTATCTTCCTCAACACCAAAAAACACCTGATTAAATTTCTGGGAACCCCAGTTCGCACCCACAATAGGAGTAACCCTCAAACCTGAATTCAGCTCGAATGTATATCCCATTTCGGCTTCGATATTGGAACCACGGTGTGCACCGCTTACTCCCCAATAGGCTTCTGCACTTAGGAACAATTTATAAAATGAGGTCCCTGCGAAAGCACCTAATTCAAATGTATCCAGTGTTTCGCCAGAATTAATATCAGCAACCAGATCATTAGCGCGCCCCAAATTCCAACGAGCAATAGGCCCAGCCCTTAGAAAGCGGCTTTTATAGAGCGCAACACCTGCCCTGTCACCTTCGATAAAAACCGTATCATTCCAGGTTACATTAATATCTAATGTTGCTTGAACATCATATCTGCTTGAGCCAATAAACTGCGGAGCCAGACCAAGACCGAAACCGATTTGCCCACCCCAACGATCTTTTTTTCGTTCCGTTTCCAGCTCAACAGATTCTATGTAATTAGGTTTACCAATAGTGGTAGATGCTGTCTGCCCATAAGCAGATGTACTTATGAAAACCAAAACCACCAGCACACAAACGTGCCACAGGGTTGATCTTACCGGCTCCATACAGCTTCCCTCTCACCTTGAACTGATGCACCCAATTTATAGTGCACTTCATATCCTAAGTGATCGGAAAGTGGTTTTCCATCAAGAAGTTCGGTAAAATTCCGGGTAATATAAATTGGCTTCATGCCAATCCCTGCCCCATCATAATAGAACTGCTTATCATTGGTTTTATAGAGAATTTCTTCAACTCGCGTTTCTGCGCTCAGCGCACAGTCCATAGTGCCACGTACACAGATCTCAGCAGAGTCTTCTGCCTTAATCGCATTTCGGAAATATTCGTAACGTGGTGTATATTTCGTATTAAAATCGCCTGCAATAATCTGGGAGTTTCCCTGATCGGTCTTTTCAAGGAACCACTGCAAAGTTTCCACTTGCGCCTTATGGGCTTTTGTCTTTGTTTTTGTTGGCGCCACCGCTGCACGGTGAGAATTGAAGTGGGAATTAATAACATCCACAGGGCTATCAACACCGGGTACTTTAACCCTAGCCAACAGGATTGATTTGTTCGAAAGGCAATCAAAACCCGCGCACATATCTGAATCAAAGGCTTTGTGTGTTGCTTCTATAATCGGGAAATCTGAGAGAATATAAAGGCCACTGCCCAACAACTTCTGAGGATCAGAAAAGCTTGTATAGGTTTTTCGTGTGTTCGTTGACCAATGGCTTTTACCGCGCTTTGAAGTATCCTTCCGCCCCGGTCCTTTAAGCACATATTTATAGCCAGTATTTTCTGCAATGATTGATACATCATTCACAAATGCTTCTTGCAGCAACACAATATGCGGCTGCGTACCTTCCGCCCGACGCTCACGAAGAATTTCTGCAATACGCTCAAAATACGGCTCTTTGCCGCCTCTAAGCATATTAGGTAAGCCTTGAACATTATAGGAAAGAACACGAAGTGAATCGATGCTGGTGTTCTCCGCAACAGGATGCGGAGCCGCAACATCAGCAACGCTGTTCGCTGCTGCCTCACAAGAAATCAATGCCAAAAGGCCTGCAAGAATAACTGGTTTCATCACTCTACCTATTTAAACTGCTTATCTTAATAAACAGGAAATTTGGAACCTAGGTGACAGTTACATGGCAGAAATAAGACAGTCATTATTATAAGCGTAACGCGCTCATACGTAGCGTAAACAACAAAAAATCACCGCGCCAGATGATTACAAGATCAATCTAGTGTCATCCCCACAAACTACGAATACGACACTCCCGCAACTGTAAACCATTGATCAATTTGAAAGGTGCCCAATGGACTTTTTTATGCTCAATGCACACAATTTACCGCCCCTTCGAATTTTATAATTACTATACAATGATGAACAAAAATCATTGACTCCATTAATTACCGACCTCAACTTTCTATCGCAATAATTGCTAAATTATACCTTAAATTACATAGGAGATTTTATGTCTGGCCAAATTCAAGAATTAACATTTGATGAAATTGACTCAGTAACTGGTGCTAGGGGTAAATTATGTAGTGTAGCATATAGTGCGCTTGAGGGCTTTCTTGTAGAACAAGTTATATCAAGAGGTGCAGACTTTATTGAAGCTTTGGGTAGGCTAGAGCCACACAGACCATGGCATGAATTTGATGCCAAAGTAAGAGGTTAGAACCCAAGTGGGGTGCACCTTGTACCCCACAATACTCAGAGAGGGATTATGCAAATCAAAAATATTTCTAAACTGTTAATCGCACCACCATACAAAAATACGATTAAATTAGCGACAATTTTAGCTGTAGTGATGGTAGTATTCAATACCACACTAGATGTACTTGGTTTACAATCTTCTGGTCGGGAAGTTGATTTATCAGTTGGTTGGAGTGTTTTAATACTAGCGGTTATTATAGCACCTATTATTGAAACATTTATATATCAATTGCTGGTGATAACGATTGCTAAAAGCTGGAAATTATCTGACAAGATATCGGTATCAATTTCTGCTCTAGTATTTAGCTATGTTCATTTCATCAACACAAAAATATCAATTTATATGTTTATTGAAATGCTTCCCTTTGCGGGGTTTGGTTATGTATTGGGCTGGGTGTATTTAATTAATAAGCAACGCGCAGGAATCAGAGGCGGCTTTGTAAGCACTGCATTACTTCATGCTCTATACAATGGTATCCTATTTACAATTGCCAGTGGTTTATTGTGGTTGGCAGAAATGATTTAAGAGCTGCCTTCTTTTTTAGCCACCCATATACTCTAGCTTCAACTATAAAACCTTTATAATCATATCAGAAACTAAAAACACCAAAATCAAAATTGCTCCTAACAAAGCTCGATTCTAAGTGTATCTACATCTATAACTTCTTGCTCTAAGATGACTAACTGTAATCTGCCGTCTTTAGCGCCCAAATAACTGTATAGTTGAGATTCCCACGATCTTTCAAAAAAGTACACACCTGAACTTTTAGCGCCAGCACCATCTTTCAATTTAGAACGTACATTTTGGAGGTTTTGTTCGAGCCAGACAACCTTCTTTTAGCTTCACTGAGAAAGGCTGTCTTACAAAAGAAAAACAGCCAACAACGCAGATTTCCATACAACAATGACTTTTTCCAAGGTAGTTTAGAGAGGTACTATGAAACTACTAGAAATCTTCTAACTCTCTTGAAAATATTAGCTACTTAGCTTTGACTTGATGATCCTAAGAGAATCGAGACCGTGTTTCCGCCACGAAAAATTTGCGACCTAGTCCGAGGGCCACATTATAAGCGTAACACGCTCATACGTAGCGTAAACAACAAAAAAGCACCGCGCCATAAGGCTGCGGTGCTTTTCAGTTTGGCTGGTGATCCCTACGGGACTCGAACCCGTGTTTCCGCCGTGAAAGGGCAGCGTCCTAGGCCACTAGACGAAGGGACCATGCCAGTATATTCAAACTTAAGACCATTGCTTGGTGATCCCTACGGGACTCGAACCCGTGTTTCCGCCGTGAAAGGGCAGCGTCCTAGGCCACTAGACGAAGGGACCATTCAAGCAATCAGGTCAAAGACTTTGGTGATCCCTACGGGACTCGAACCCGTGTTTCCGCCGTGAAAGGGCAGCGTCCTAGGCCACTAGACGAAGGGACCAAAAGTCTGTCTGACGGGGGGTTAGATACTCACCCAGCCCGTCGCGGTCAACCACTTTTTTACATATTTCTTAAACAGGGCCAATTATTGCAACGTCATCAAGCATGATTTCAGCTTTGGGTGTTCCTCCCCATGTATCTTTCTTGAGTTTGCCTGCAATGTGAAAGCGCCTGCCAGTGCCTGTTTGCAGCATTTCTCCCATGGGTTCATCCGCCATTCTAAAGGCCATAGCTTTAATAGATTTACCATCACGGGATTTAAAGATACAGCGCAGATGATTTTGCCCAACTCTGTCTGCTTTTATCAGATCAACCTCGGGAATCACAAAACGCGGACCTGGGTTGCCTGCCCCGAACGGCCCTACCTGCTCGATTTGATCAATCAAATCCGGGGTCGCACCACTTAGTGCGATAACACCATCAACCTTTAAAGAACGATTCTGCTTCGCCAACTTCACCTGTTTGCGCAAGTGGTCTCGGAGAAATTCGGAAAATTCCTCAAGCTGCCCTTTAGCAATACTAAGCCCAGCAGCCATAGCATGACCGCCACCTTTTATCAGCAAGCCCTGCTGTACAGCTTCTATAACAGCTGCACCCAGATCAACACCAGAGATTGAACGGGCTGAACCCTTACCTTCATCACCTTCAAATCCAATCACCAATGTTGGCAAGCCGTACTTATCCTTCAATCGGCTGGCCACAATGCCAATCACGCCCGCATGCCAGCCATCACCAGCTGCAATAACAACCGTATCAGGGCTGCCCCCGATGCCTATACTTTCTTCTACTTGGGTAAGTGCAGCTTCCAGCACCTCGGCTTCGATGTGGCGACGTTCCTCGTTATATTTGTCCAGTCTTTCAGCGATTTGTATCGCCTCAGTCGAACTGTCGGAGGTCAACAGCTTGGCGCCTAGGTGAGATTCCCCTACTCGACCACCTGCATTCACCCTTGGCCCCAATATAAAGCCTGCGTGATAAGCATTTGGAGCTTCGCTCACCCGACCAACGTCCGATAGCGCTGTAATACCCGCATTGCGTCGCTGGGCCATAATCTTCAGGCCTTGCTTCACAAAGGCCCTGTTAGCGCCTGTGAGGGGCACCACATCTGCCACCGTACCCAGAGCCACCAGATCAAGCAAAAGGCGCAAATCAGGCGCTCTGCGATCACTCGTATAATAGCCCGCATCCCGAAGTAGCCTGTTAATCTCAACAACAAGTAAAAATGCTACTCCAACAGCAGCGAGCTGCCCCTGCCCACTTTCATCATCAAGCCTGTTAGGATTGATAGCTGCTACTGCCTCAGGAAGCTCAGGTTCCGCTTTATGGTGATCTACTATGATAACATCAAGCCCAGCGTCCTTTGCGGCTCTCAGAGGGTCATAAGAAAGAATTCCGCAGTCGACGGTAATGACAACATCTACTCCGGCCTTTCTGAGGCCTAAAAGCGCGTCGGTGTTAGGGCCATACCCCTCTGTCATACGGTCAGGGATATAAATGCGTACCCTGGCACCAATTGTGGTTAGAAAACGGTACAAAACCGCGCTTGAAGTGGCCCCGTCCACATCATAATCGCCAAAGATGGCAATTTCCTCGCCTTGCTCCAGCGCTCGCACAATACGACGTGCACCTTTTTCCATATCCAGCAAGCTCGATGGATCAGGCATACATTCCTTAAGGGAGGGATTATAAAAGGTAGAAGCATCTTCAATAGAAATACCACGTGCTGAAATAAGCTGGCCCACAATGGGCGGCACACCAAGCCTGTCAGCAATTGCTTCTGCTTCCCGGTTTACAAAGGAGCGCTGTTCCCACATTTGCCCCAAAGCAGAACGGCGCACCCCCAAAAGAGGGTCCGCCGTCATATCTTGTTCAACTGTAGACGCCAAAGCGCCGATCCTTATTTCTTGCCGTGAAGCGTGTGCACACGGCGGATGGTTTTTGTTTTAGAACGCATTGTGATGGTTTCAGTTGTGATACCTTCTGGTGTATAATGAACACCTTCAAGCATGGAACCATCTGTAACACCGGTTGCGGCAAAGATAACATCGCCCGGTGCCATTTCCATCATGCTGTATTTACGGTCAAGGTCTTCGATACCCCATTTTTTCGCACGAGCGCGTTCATCATCATTGCGGAACAACAAACGACCCTGCATCTGACCACCTGTACAGCGAAGCGCTGCAGATGCCAGAACGCCTTCTGGAGCACCACCGGAACCCATATACATATCAATACCAGTTTTCGGATCAGTTGTAGCGATAACACCAGCAACATCACCATCACCAATAAGGATAACTGGGCAACCCAGCTCACGCAGCTCAGCAATAAGTTCAGCATGGCGTGGGCGATCCAGCACACACACAGTTACATGGTGTATGGGCTTGCCTTTAGCTTCAGCAACAGCCTTCACATTCTCTGTTGGTGATTTATCAAGATCGATCACGCCTTCAGGAAGACCGCCACCAACGGCAATTTTATCCATATACACATCAGGAGCGTTTAGAAGGCCACCATCAACGGATACAGCAAGAACCGCAAGAGAGTTTGGGCCAGCCTTTGCACAGATTGTTGTACCTTCAAGCGGGTCAAGCGCGATATCCACTTTCGGGCCACCAGAACCCACTTTTTCACCAATATACAGCATTGGTGCTTCGTCGCGTTCACCTTCACCAATTACAACCGTTCCGTCGATCGGTAGTTCATTGAACGCAAGGCGCATCGCCTCAACCGCAGCTGCGTCAGCGGCTTTTTCATCACCGTGGCCGGTAAGACGGCTTGCAGCAATTGCAGCTGCTTCCGTCACACGTACCATTTCCAGTACAAACAGGCGGCTTAGGTTCTCTTCTGATGACATGTATCAAGCTCCCACATCAGGCTTCAATTCGTAGCATTGTGGGGGTCTCTAGCACACATTCAAGATTTGTGAAATGGTTGAGTGTTTTTGCAATACAGGCTTCAACGGTCTCATGCGTAGTAAGAACGATATAAACACCGCCATCATCACATTTTCCGCGTTGTAGCATGCTCTTAATAGAAACATTCTTTTCAGCAAGTACAGAAGTGATATCAGCCATCACACCAGGACGATCTTCCACACGGAGCCGGATATAATATGTACCTAAGTGTTTTTCCGCAGGAATCGCAGGTAGTTCCTGCAGGTCGGAAACTGGTATGCCGAGCGGTGCGTATGTATTCCCGCGAGCAATATCAATTATGTCTGCTACAACAGATGACGCCGTAGGCCCCTCGCCGGCTCCGGCGCCTTCATAAACGGTCTGTCCCACGAAATCGCCGTTGATAACCACAGCATTGATTGCATCCATCACTTTCGCAAGAGGAGCCGAAAGAGAAACCATAGCTGGATGAACTCGCGTTTCAATACCATCATCGGTGCGGCGGGCAACGCCAAGCAATTTGATTCGGTAACCAAGCTCCTTGGCATAATCAATATCAACAGGAGCGATATTACGGATGCCTTCAGTTGGTAAGTTATCCATATCAGGCGCAGTACCAAACGCGAGCGCTGCAAGAATTGCTGTTTTATGAGCTGTATCAATACCGTCAATATCAAAGGTAGGATCAGCTTCTGCGTAACCAAGACGCTGCGCATCTTCAAGCACTTCAGCGAAATCAAGCCCCTCACGTTCCATGCGAGTGAGAATATAGTTACATGTACCGTTTAAAATACCATAAAGGCCCGACACATCATTCCCCACTAAGCCTTCAGCGAGAGCTTTGATAACAGGAATGCCACCAGCAACAGCAGCTTCATAACGAAGCGAAGCACCACTTGCTTCAGCAAGGCCGGCCAGTTCTTTCCCGTGACATGCAATCAGCGCTTTATTAGCTGTTACAAAGCTTTTACCGCGAGAAAGTGTTTCCTTTGCAAGGGCGTAGGCCGGGCCATCGCTACCGCCGATAAGTTCGATAATAAGATCAACATCATCTCGGCTTGCCAGCTCAACTGGATTATCGCACCAAGCATAAGGAGCTAAATCAACGCCACGTTCGCGACCTCTGTCTCTTGCAGAAACAGCAGAAATTTCAATCGTTCGTCCACCCCGTGCGGTTAACATGGCATTATGGGTTTCCATAATTTTGATAACCCCAACACCAACTGTACCCAGACCAGCTATGCCTACCTTAAGAGGCTCCTTAGATGATGAACTCATTGAACTTTCCAATTTTACTTTGATTTACTGTTGTTACGTTTTCGCCATGCCTCAAGGTGCATGTCTTTATCTGTCATAAATTTCTTGATATTTCGGATAGCCTGCCGAATGCGTTGCTCGTTTTCAACAAGACCAATACGTACATAACCTTCACCATATTCACCAAAACCAACGCCTGGTGATACGGCCACTTTTGCATGTTGCATCAATAACTTGGCAAATTCCATTGAACCCATCTCTCTAAAGTCCTCAGGAAGCGGTGCCCATGCAAACATTGTCGCCTTTGGGCTTGGCACGTCCCAACCTGCTGCTGCTAAACCTGAAATCAATGTATCTCGGCGGGCTTTATAGATTTGACGATATTCTTCAACACAATCCTGCGGGCCATTCAGTGCGGCAACGGCTGCCACCTGAATAGGTGTGAAAGCACCATAATCCAGATAGCTTTTCACACGAGTAAGCGCCTCAATCAGCTTCTTATTACCTGCCGCAAAACCTACGCGCCAACCGGCCATCGAATATGTTTTCGACAAGCTTGTAAATTCAACTGCAATATCCTTAGCGCCTTCCACCTGCAGAATGGACGGCGGAGGATTATCATCATCAAAGTAGATTTCTGAATAGGCTAAATCGGAAAGTATCCAGATTCCTTTTTCTTTACAGAAATCAACTACTTCCTTGTAGAAATCTAAATCAACAACTTCTGCCGTCGGGTTTGAAGGATAGCAGAGAATAACAGCACTTGGTGTAGGCACACTGTGCTGAACTGCATGTTTGAGTTCTGTCATAAAATCCAGATCTGGCCCAAGCGGCATATGGCGGATAGAAGCACCAGCAATCATAAAACCATATGGGTGGATTGGATAACTTGGATTTGGCGAAAGAATCACATCTCCCGGCGCAGTAATTGCCTGAGCAAGGTTCGCAAGCCCCTCTTTCGAGCCTAGTGTTACAATATTTTCGCTATCAGGATCGATATCAACACCAAATCGGCGTTTATAATATGCCGCGTGAGCTTTTCTTAAGCCGGGGATACCTTTGGACATTGAATAACGGTGTGTAGATTTATCATCCACTGTCTCCTTAAGCTTTTCCACGATATGTTGAGGGGTTGGCAAATCGGGATTTCCCATCCCAAGATCAATAATATCCTCACCACGGGCTCGAGCCTCTGCTTTCATTGCATTAATTTCTGCAAACAAATAAGGCGGCAAGCGGCGGGTACGATAAAACTCTTCTTTAGTCATGGTGCACTCAATTAACATTGTAGCCCTAAGGCAAATTCAGGATTACTTCCTACGTGTTCTCTCTAAGCTATGCAAACCCAAAGAGCAACGATAGGAATGATTTTATTTATTTTTTGAAATTATATTACCTTATCTGATCCAAAGATACAGATACACTGCACCTGTTAAGCAGGCAGTAATACTAGTTTTTGTGAAATTACTTAGCCGCGCGCAAGGCGGCATCGGCGATTGCAAGCGCGGCTTCAACCTGCTGCATAATTGCCATATCGAAATCAGACCGTACTTCCTGAACCGCACTCTTTGACTGTTGGCGCAGCGCTGCAAGTTTATAGGCAGTGTCCATACGAGCTTTTTGAATGTTTGCTAACTGCATTTCAGCTTTAACAAGTTCATTACGAACACTTTCAACAGCCTGAACATCACCAATCTTGCTGGTAATCGCATCAATACGCTGCATGTTAAAGGTATATTGCTCAGTAAGCTCAACAAGACGTTCCTGAAGATGTTCTTCAGATGCAGAGCATTCAGATTTAGCCGCTTTACGCTCCGCCGCTAAACGGTTTGATTCGGAAAGAACAAAGCTTGTTGTATCAAACAAAACATCTTGATCTTGAGACGCAGTAAGGGAAGTTCCCGCTGTGAACAGCAGGCTGGACGCGATAGCAATTTTACCAATCGTGCGCACGGTATTTCCCCATGTGAGTGCGTTTACAAGCCGATAATGCTACACAATTACATAAATTACAAGAGACAATTACACACTAAACTAATTACTTAGAAAATGAAAAGCGCTCCAATAGAGCGCTTTTTAAAATTTGATGCCAAGAACTTATTTATCTTTGTTCTTTTGCTTCTGTTTCCGCTTTTCTTTTTCAGCGAGTTCTTTCTCTAGTCGTGCTCGGGTCTTTGCTAATTCTTTTTCCGCCTGCTTGATAGCTTTCAATTGGTGCTTTTCAATATCCTCAAGCTCACGCTCAGCATCCTTCAGAGCACGAAGGCGAATTGCCCTAATCTCTCCGTCAGTTTGAATATCAAGTTCAATATCAAGCTCTTCAAGTGCTTCTGCCAATTCTTCACGCGCTTCATTGATATCTTCAATCACCTCAATACGCATTTCAGAAAGATCACCTTCCTGCTCATGCAAATCGCTCAAAGCCTCATGGAGAGCTTCTGTATGTGCACGTTCAATTTCAATGCGGTGACGGCTTGTGAAAACATTCTGCACATGCTCTTCAACCATCGCTTCTTTTGCAGTCATCAATCCCTCAAGGGCCTGCTCAAGTGCTTCGCGTTCAGCTTTGCTTTTAGTTTTCTCAAGGCGTTTCTCAACCTTGGCAATAGACTTTTCAAGCTTTTCAAGTGCTTCTTTCTTTTCCTGTGGGTTACTTACCCAGCGGCGCACTTGAATGTTTGGCGATTTCCGTTCAACCACCACATGAATATCACTGTCCGTATCTACGACAACCGGACGCCCAGTCTGGATGATTTTAATGGTCTTTTTATGCTTAGCTTTTTTTTCAGCCTTTTCTTCTTTGACCTTTTTATTGTCATCATCACCGTAATAGATACCAGCTGCACCTGCTGTTGATGCAAGAGCAAGGGCAGACACTGTCAAGCCTGCGATCAAACCAGCTTTTCGTGTAAAATTCTTAACCACTTCAAACCTCCATATGCTGTCAAACCGCTGCCTCGCTTATTTCGTTATTCAGCATCACGGCTTTGTGAATTTACCTTGCACCCACGCAAAAAAATATCACACTGAATAGCGATAAACAGTGTGATACTTGCGGTAAATAGCCATTTAACAGGCTTTTATCAGCTAACAGCCAATAAAAGCGCAGCTACACGCCTATCTTCCATCCGTAGAACATTGAATGTACGAGCAGCAGCGCCAGTATCCATCAGTTCGTATGGATACCCTTTTTCCTCAAGATATTTCCGCAGAGTAGCGGGAAGCAAATTCATTCGCTCCCCTGTACCAATAAGAATAAATTCTGGTTTATTCGGTGCGGCAAGAACTGAAACAAAATCATCTTCCGCCAGATCAAGCAAAGATGTTGCCTTTACAGGATGAAAACCGTCCTCGAGCACAACAACACTGCCGGCCACCTTAACGCCTTGTAAGCGAAAGCCGCCATCTCCATAACCATCTACAAGGAGAAGGTCTTCCTCTCCTTGTAGTTCCATATGAACACCACCGGATTGAAACTTATCAACCACGCCTTTTCCTTTAACTAGAATTGTTCAAATGGGCTTGGACGAGACTTATCAACCGTTGGGTCATTATCATCATCGTCATGGATCAACGTTTCACTACGCACTTTAAGGAATACCAGCATTGGTGAAGCTACGAATACAGAGCTGTATGTACCTACAAACACGCCCCAGATCATCGCTGCAGTGAAACCGCTAATAGATGGCCCACCGAAGAAGAACAGAGCAAACAATGCAAGAAGCGTTGTCACACTTGTCATGATCGTACGAGCCAGTGTTTGGTTGAGCGACATATCAATAACATCTTCAAGTTCTCTCTTGCGGAACTTACGAATGTTCTCACGCACGCGGTCATAAACTACAACTGTATCGTTCAAGCTGTAACCAACAATAGTTAGAAGCGCCGCGATAATAGAAAGGTTAAATTCAAGCTGTGTGATAGAGAAGAAACCAATTGTCAGCAGTACGTCGTGAACAAGCGCAATTACAGCACCAAGGCCAAATTGCCATTCAAAACGGAACCAGATGTAAATCAGAACCATAAGAACAGCGATCGTTACCGCGATCGTGCCTTTTTGTTTCAATTCACCGGAAACACTTGGGCCAATAACATCAGCTTCACCCATCTTAAGCGTTGGGATCTCTTTTGAAAGTGTATCACGTACAAGGTTCAACGCATTATTTTGCGCTTCAGAACCGCCTGGCTGGCGAACAATACTGATCATTGCATCTGTTGGATCACCAAATTCCTTTACCTTGATATCACCAAGGCCAAGGCTAGAAAGTGTTGAACGAATCTTTGGAATATCCGCATTACCTTCTTGGGATTGAACCAGCAGGTCAACACCACCCTGGAAATCAATTCCGTAGTTCAGGCCACGTGTGAAAAATAGTAATGCAGAAGCAAGGATCATTACCATTGAGAAGGCGAGTGCAACCTTACGCATTCCCAGAAATTTAATGTTCGTGTTATCTGGAACGAGACGTAAATTCATCAGTCCCCTCCTTATATTGGCAATCTGGCTGGGCGCGTGCGCTTAAGCCAGAGCGATAGAATAAAGCGAGTAAGAACAATCGCCGTAAACATGGATGTAAGAATACCTACAGCCAGTGTTACCGCGAAGCCTTGCACAGGCCCTGAACCGAGAAGGTAAAGAACCGCAGCTGCAATAAACGTGGTGATGTTTGCATCAATAATAGTAGAGAACGCCTGGCCATACCCCTGCTCCATGGATTGGAAAGGGTTCTTGCCCATAGTTTGCTCTTCCCGGATACGCTCGAACACAAGCACGTTCGCATCCACCGCCATACCAATTGTCAGTACAATACCTGCAATACCAGGCAATGTAAGTGTTGCCTGAAACAGACTAAGTGCACCCATAATAAGGATAAGGTTAGTGATCAGCGCCACATTAGCTGCAAGACCAAAACGACCATAGCTCACTACCATGTAAACGATAACTGCAATGAAACCAATCATAGAAGCAAGCTTACCGGCAGCAACACCATCAGCACCAATATCAGCACCGACAGTCTTCTGCCGCTCCACCTGCAATTTCACAGGCAGTGCACCGGATTTCAGAAGCGTCGCTAATTCCTGAGCAGCAGTAATATCACCCATATTGGTAATTTGGCCAGAACCACCCAGAATTGGGCTTACAATACGTGGAGCACTAATTACCAAGTCATCAAGCACAATTGCAAAAGGACGACCAATGTTATCCTGCGTGTGCTTGGCGAAACGTTTTGAACCGGATGTATTAAAAGCAAATGAAACTGCCGGCTGCCCACGATCATCAAACGCTGGAGCTGCATTGGTAAGATCATCACCAGCAACAATTTCGCGCTCAAACACTACGATAGAACCGCCATCTTTCATCGGCAAAATCTTCTGATTTGATCGAATACGTCCAGCTTCAATATCTGTAGCGGAAATATTTGTCGCCACATCATGGAAGGACAGTTTGGCTGTTTTACCAACCAGATCAATGATCGCCTTAGGATCATCAGCCCCTGGCACTTCAAGAATAATACGGTTATTACCTTGTGGCTTCAGGGTGATCTCCTTTACGCCTTCCGGGTCAACACGCTTGCGAATTACCTCTATAGAGCGTGCGATTGCGTCACGCTGCTGTGCAATAACACCTTGCTCGGTAAGTGTAAGACGGAAAGAAGCGCCATCATTTTCCATGGTTACTTCTTGAACGCCACCACCAAGAGGGCTGGTACCAATTTGCGCTTGCGTAAGTGGGCGTAGTTTCTGTTTTGCCAATTCGATCATATCATCGTTAGCAACATCAAAAACCACTGAGTTATTGTTGGTTTTAATCCGACGGAAGGAAAGTCCTCGCTCGGCAGAACGAACCGCACGCACTTCATCAGCAAGCTTTGTAAGCCTTGCTTTCACAACATCTTCGGTCTTCGCTTCAAAAAGAATATAAACCCCGCCTCTTAGATCAAGGCCAAGGCTTAGTGCTTTCGAGGGCATATAGTCTGGCAAGCTTGCTCGCTGCTCTTCCGAAAGAAAGTTCGGAACAGAGGTAAGAATGCCCAGGAATACTACAGCCAAAATCATCAGCACTTTCCATTTTGGAAAGTTTAGCATGACGTGTCCCCTAAATACTTCAAGCCCGGCACTAGACCGGGCTTGATCACTTTACTTATTTGCTATCAGTTTTCACTGGCTCATTTTTGCTGCGCACTTCTGTAAGCGTGCTTTTAACAACGCGAACACGCACGTCATTAGCCAATTCAACTTCAATTTCATTATCATCTTTTACTTTTGTAACCTTACCAATAAGGCCACCAGCAGTTACCACGGTATCACCACGAGAAACATTGTTCACCATCTCGCGATGATCTTTCATTTTCTTGTTCTGCGGGCGCAGAATAAGGAACCAGAACACAACTACGATCAGAACAAGTGGAAGCATTGTATCAAACAAGCTTGGTTGCGGTGCAGCCTGTGCAATAACCGGCAAAGAAAACATATGGTTAAACCTCTTCTAAAGGGAAACTAGTGCCCCGATATAAATCTCATGGCGGGACTATAGCTTTCTCAGGCTTAAATGCAACAGCAGCCTCGCCTAAAAGCACTTCCCGTGGTATGTCCTGAACCCTAAATGGTAAACGCGAAAAGGTGATACAAGTGGCGACATTGTCGAAAGATTCAAATGAAGCGCTCGTGTGTGCGATACAATCACTTACCGAAACACTTGCAAAGCAAAGACTGAAACCCGTCGTATTTCCGGAAAACGCTAAAGCCCAAGCCTTTGTGTTTTCTCCGGAAACCAACAGTTTGAGAGCGGTCGATACCATTGCAGCTCCTCGGCTTGAATTACTACATGGCATTAAACGCACAAAAGACACTCTCCTTACAAACTCACTAAGATTTGCAAAAGGTTTTAGCGCCAATAACGCACTATTGTGGGGTGCGCGCGGTATGGGGAAAAGTACACTTGTTAAAGCTATCCATAGTCACCTGATTCAGGAATTCGGGCTAAAAGCACCTTCACTCGTTGAAATTCACAGAGAAGACATTTCTGATCTACCAAAGCTAATGAACGCACTACGCACCTCAAACAGAAGCTTTATCCTATTTTGTGATGACTTGTCCTTCAACCGGCCTGACCGGGATTTCAAAGCTTTAAAATCTGTACTTGAAGGTGGTTTGGAAGGTAGGCCAGATAATGTGATTTTCTATGCCTCTTCTAACCGCAGACACCTCTTGCCCCGTCAAATGGCTGATCAGGAAAGTGCAATTGGTATTCATCCTAATGAATCTATGGATGAAACCATCGCTCTTTCAGACCGATTTGGCCTGTGGCTAGGTTTTCACGCGGCAGATCAGGCCGATTATCTGGCCATGATCGAAGGGTATATTACCGAATTCAACCTCAAACCCGAGCATAACTGGAAACACGACGCGCTCGAGTGGGCAAAAACCCGAGGAAACAGATCAGGCCGAACGGCATGGCAATATGTAAATAACCTGGCGGGTGAATTAGAGCAGAAAATCAAATTCTGATTTAGCTGGAAAGATGCCGAAGTGGATCAAGTGCCCTGCGACCTTTTCTGATTTCAAAGTGAAGCTGAGGGCTTGCAACACCACCTGTTGAGCCAACACGGGCTACAACCTGCCCTTTTTTAACGCGCTGGCCTTGCCGAACAAGAATACGTTCAGTATGCGCATATGCAGTAACCCAGCCTTCAGCGTGCTTCACCAAAAGCAGATTACCGTAGCCTTCAAGTGCATTAGATGCATACACAACTACACCAGCCTCAGCTGCCTTCACTGGTGTACCTGCCTTTGCAAGAATATTGATACCATCATTATGAAGCCCTCCTTCACGAGGACCAAAGCGAGAGGCTATTTTGCCAGTCACGGGCCAAACGAAGCCAGAACTTGTTCTTGGCGGCGGTGTTGGTATCGCAACCGAACGACCTCTCGGGCGCGGTTTGGGTTTTGTTGTTGTCACAGGAGTACTGGAAGCTACCTGTGTTGAACCAGCGGTTGCCCCGCCTGGAAGCTTCAGCTTTTGCCCTACACTCAATGTGTATGGTTTACGAATACTGTTCACCCGCATCAAGGAAGACACTGTCACCCCATACCGCCGCGAAATACTGTAGCCCGTTTCCCCCCTTTTCACCACATGCACGCGGGCACTTGGCACTTGCAAGCGCTGTCCAACTGCGAGCGCATAAGGCGCACGCAAACGGTTTGCGGTAATCAATGAACGTACGGGCACCCCTGTACGGCGAGAAATAGCATAAAGCGTATCGCCTTTACGCACGGTAATAGTACCAGCAGAAGCCTGTACAACAGGCGCGGGGGTTGATCTTGGCCGAGATGAACTAGCTGTCTGCCTACGTGGTGCAGTTTGAACAGTTTTCTTACCGCTATGCGCTCTACGCGGGTTCCATTTAGGATCCGGGAGAGGAAGCGGTGCGTGACGGATATTATAAACAGGTTTAACTGCAGCGGGATCAAATGTATTCCCAGAAGAACACGCTGAAACCGCCAAAGCGGAGATAACCGCCAATACTGTGCCTGTTTGGAACTTTTTCACAAATCCTCCACCCTTGTCATAAGCAGAATAACCACATCTGCTCATAAGGGCAACAGGGAGAAGCCCCTGTTATGTGAAGCTTTTTTCAAGCGCTGGCGCGATTGCCTTACGTGCCTTGTGATGAGTAAGATCAAGATGAAGCGGTGTAACAGAAATCCATTTCTCGCGCACACTCTTGATATCAGTTTCATGCCCTGGAAGACCAACTTCACGGCCAAGGCCAAACCAGAAATATTTAAAGCCACGCGGATCAACACGCTCTTCGATGTTATTCCCAATCATCTCACGTCGGCCCTGCTCCGTAACTCGAACACCTTCGATTTCCTCTGGTGGGAACGCTGGGAAATTCACGTTCATCAGCACATCTTCAGGCCAATCAACGCTTATCAGGTCACGGATAACATCCGGTGCAAACTTCTCAGCAGTTTCCCATTTGGTCGTTTGGTTCGGACGAATACATAAACTCAGTGCAATTGAAGGGATAGCGGCAAGCGTACCTTCCATTGCTACAGATACAGTCCCTGAATAAGTCACATCTTCGGCAAGATTTCCTCCCCGGTTAATACCGGAGAGGATAAGTGTTGGCAGATTGTCTGCCATAATATGGTTTACGGCCATCATCACACAGTCCGTCGGTGTGCCGCTTACGGCAAAGCGCTTTTCACCTGCCTGACGCACACGGATTGGCTTTGTAAGGGTAAGTGAATGCCCTGCGCCTGATTGTTCGCTCTCAGGCGCTACAATCCATACATCGTCGCTCAGTTGGCGCGCAATCTTCTCAAGAATTGCAATACCCGGCGCGTTAATGCCGTCGTCATTTGAAATCAGGATACGCTGCGTGGAAATGGCCATGGTTTTATGCTCCGATCACATCAACGCCGCCCATGTATGAGCGAAGTGCTTCCGGAACACGGATTGTACCGTCCGCCTGTTGATAGTTTTCAATAACTGCAATCAGCGTACGTCCAACCGCAAGTCCTGAACCATTCAATGTATGAACAAAAGTGGTTTTCTTTTCACCTTTCGGACGACAACGCATTTTCATGCGGCGTGCCTGGAAATCACCCATAACACTACAGCTTGAAATCTCTCGGTAACGGCCCTGTCCCGGAAGATATACTTCCAGATCATATGTACGGCGCGCACCAAAGCCAATATCGCCTGTGCAAAGTTTAACAACACGGTATGGCAGGTGAAGACGCTTCAACACTTCTTCTGCACAGCCTGTCATACGTTCAAGCTCTTCATCGCTTTGCTCAGGCGTTGTCACAGAAACCATTTCCACTTTTGCGAACTGGTGTTGACGGATCATGCCACGTGTATCACGGCCCGCAGAACCAGCTTCAGCTCGGAAACACTGGCTAAGTGCTGTAAAGCGAAGCGGCAATGTTGCTTCATCGAGAATTTCACCAGAATGAAGGTTCGTTAGCGTTACCTCAGATGTTGGGATTAACCAGTGATCTGTAGTTGTTTTAAAGGCATCCTCACCAAATTTTGGAAGTTGGCCCGTACCGTACAACGCACTATCGCGCACCATTACAGGCGTTACCATTTCTTCATAGCCGTGCTCATTCACGTGCAGATCAATCATAAATTGGCCAATGGCACGTTCAAGGCGGGCAAGGCCACCTTTCAGCACTACAAAGCGAGAGCCAGAAAGCTTAGCCGCACGTTCAAAGTCCATCATGCCCAGTGCTTCGCCAATATCGAAATGCTCTTTCGCATCAAAATCGAATGCAGCAGGCTTACCCCAAGCGCGAACTTCTTCATTATCTTCTTCATCATCGCCATCTGGAACATCGTCATAAACCATATTCGGCAAGCTCATCAGAAGGTTATTAAGTTCAGCACCAAGCGTGCGCTCTTTTTCTTCAAGATCAGCGAGTTTGGTTTTAAGTTCTGCAACTTCCGCCATCAGCGCTTGAGCTTCTTCCTCATTACCCTGCCCTTTGGCTTTACCAATAAGTTTTGATGCTTCATTGCGGCGGGCCTGTGCAGTTTGCGCTTCTGTCGCCAGCGAACGGTGATCCGAGTCCAGCTTCAGAATTTCAGCGGAGCGCGCTTCCTCACCACGGCGTGCAAGAGCAGCATCAAAGGCTTCTGGATTTTCACGAATGAACTTCAGATCAAACATTTTGGGATATCCCGTAGTTAATTTATGGCAAGAATGCCGTGATATTAGGTATTTTCAGCTTCTTCCTCTTCGCGTTTCTTTTCAGTCATCGCGATAAGAATAATAGAAAGCTCATATAATAGCAGGATAGGAATGCCAAGCGCGATTTGGCTAATTGGGTCCGGCGGCGTTAAAAAAGCAGCAACAAGAAAGGTTCCAACAACTGTATATGCACGTTTTTCCCTCAGCCCTTGAGCTGTAACAATACCTGCCCTTCCCATTAAGGTAAGCGCAACTGGCAATAGGAACGCAACGCCAAAGCCGAATATCATTTTCATGATAAGCGCGAGATATTCATCTACCTTCGCTTCCGCAGCAATCGCAATACCGCCATTTGTTGCTGTTTGTTCGAAACTTAACAGAAATTCCCAGGCAAACGGGATTACAACGAAATAAGCGAGCGACCCGCCCATAGCGAAAAGAACCGGTGTAGCCACAAGAAAGGGTAGAAACGCACGTTTTTCGTTACTGTAGAGGCCTGGTGCCACAAATTTCCATATCTGAAGTGCAAGTAGTGGGAAAGTAACGATAAAGGCTGCATATAGAGCCACCTTCAGATTCACAACAAAGCCCTCTAAAAGGCCTGTAAAAATCATCCGCGCCCCTTCTTTACCTTCAGTCGCGACAACATAAGGACGCGCTAAAATCTGAAAAATCTCTTCTGAAAAGAAAAGTGCAATACCAAAGGTAATAATCATCCCGATGAGCACCTTAATCAGACGACTACGAAGCTCAGTTAGGTGTGACAGCAGCGGCGCACGGCTCGCATCAACCTCATTATCATCATCAATGATATCAGGTTTGGTATTTTCGCCATCGAACTGACCGGGGGTCATCACGCTTTGTCCCCTTTATCAACTGGCTTCTTGTCTGCCTCTTCAGTGGCATCTGCAAGACCTTGGGCTTCATGCTCACGGTTAGCCATAATATGCTCAGTGATTTCCTCTGGGCTCATACCCGGGCGGAGGCCTTCTTCCTTGCGTAGATCATTAAACGGATCAGCTTCACGCTCTGCTTCTGCAGCTAGAGTTTCGATACCATCACGAAATTCTGCCGTCAGCTCTCGCCCCTTACGCACGATACCACCAACTGCTCTCAGAAGTTTAGGCAACTCTTTAGGTCCGACAACAATAAGCGCCAGTACCCCAACAATGAATATCTCCATTGCACCAATTTCAGGTATCATGGAATGGTTCCACCTTTAAAAGGTTAGCTTTCAGACTTTTCTTTAATGTCTGTATTAACCTTCGTTGCTTCACCTTCAATTGTTTTATCTTCAACTGATTTTGGCTCAGCAGTCTCTTCCTCAGTGCCTTCTTTCAGCCCCTTACGGAAGCTTGTGATGCCTTTGGCGACATCGCCCATCAGGCCTGAGATTTTACCACGCCCGAAAAGAAGAAGCGCCAATAGAACTACTAATGCAATTTGCCATGGTCCAGGCATAGTCTCACTCTCCATAAGCCGGAAATTCCGGTCATTTTATCACTAAAGCAACAAACCCAGTTGCGTTGTCTCATTTATTGGTTCTTCAACAGCCGCATTTTCTTCACTCGCGGAAGGTGCTGCCTGAAGCTCCTCTTCTACTATTTCTTCACCCTGAAGATCACGTTCCTGTCTGATCTTTTCAGCGGCCTCGCGTTCAGATTTTGCGATTGCTTCCTCTAGATCAATTTGGTTGTCATCTTCTTCATCTTCCGTGCTCTTACCTGGCTCAGGCATACCGCCCATTTTATCAAGGGCAACATCCACTGTATCGAGAAGACCTGCAGCCTTAAGCTCTTTAAGGCCAGGTAAGTCCTTGATGGATTCAATACCAAAGTGAATAAGAAATTCATCTGTAGTGCCGTATGTGACCGGTCTACCCGGCGTTTTACGGCGTCCCATAAGTTTCACCCAACCCGCTTCTATAAGAACATCCAATGTTCCTTTAGATATGGTAACACCGCGGATATCTTCAATCTCTGCTCTGGTCACTGGTTGGTGATATGCAATGATTGAAAGCGTTTCCACTGCAGCTCGAGAAAGCTTGCGAGGTTCGTCCACTTCCTTGCGCAAAAGGAAAGAAAGATCACTCGCAGTACGGAACATATATTTATCAGCGACAAGCACGAGGTTTACGCCGCGCGTGCTGTATTCTTCTATAAGGGCTTCAATATGGGCCTCTACTTCAACACCTTCTGGCATACGCTCCGCAATATCACTGGGCGACAACGGCTGTTCGCTTGCGAACAGGATCGCTTCCACCATTCTGCGATGTTCCATTTGCCTATCTGTCGTCTCAGTCATTCGTTGCAGTATCCTTGGTCCGGTCATCCTCATCCCGGTGTCTTAAATATATTGGTCCAAACGCTTCCATCTGGCGCAAATCAGCCTGTCCTTGCCGCGCTAACTCTAGGCTTGCAGCGAACATACTGGCAAGTGCAGACTTACGCAGTCTTTGATCTTTCAATTCTTCCGGCAGAAAGGTTGAAAGCGTTGACCATGTAAATGCAGTGCCAATCAGGTCTGAAAGGCGTTCGATCGCGTCTTCTAGCGCAAAAACAGGTCTGCGCTCAATTTTTATTTCGGTAACGGTGTGTTTTTGTCGATTATCAGCATATGCACGAAGAAGTTCATAGAGCGTCACATCATAAGCCCCGTTCTTCATCAGCTTCAGCCCCTCAGGTGCACCGCGACGAAAAACATCTCTCCCCATACGGTCACGCCCCATAATCTGGGCGCCCACCTCACGCATAGCCTCAAGCCTTTGCAGGCGAAGTTGCAGGCGGAAAGCAAGCTCTTCCGCACTTGGTTCTTCATCATTCTCTTCTTTTGGAAGCAGCAGACGGGATTTGAGGTAAGCAAGCCAAGCGGCCATTACCAGATAATCAGCAGCCAACTCAAGTTTCAATCGCCTTGCCGCAGAAACAAACTCCAGGAATTGTTCCACCAGCTCAAGAATTGAAATCTGAGCCAGATCCACTTTTTGAGCGCGCGCAAGTGTAAGAAGTACATCTAGAGGGCCTTCAAAGCCCTCCATATGCAGTACAAGCTGGTTTGGATCACCCTCAGCGGTATCAATCCGCTCCTGTACCGGGCTATCCTCTTCAAACACTTCTGCCATTAAACACCCACGAGTGACGCAACAAAATTCATCATAAAGAAAGCAGGATACACGATTACCATTGGTAATAGGAAGAATATCCCAAGCAGGATGAAAAACCCATATGGTTCAAGCGCTCTGAATTTCTGCGCAGCTTCATACGGCAGGTAATGTTCAAGCACTTTACCACCATCAAGCCCGGGCAATGGAATAAGCCCAATAATGAAGAAGAAGGAAGAAAGCATCACACCTGCTTGCGCAGTTTGGGTTACCCAATCTTGTGGCGTAAAGCCAAAACTGCCGCTGAAACGCCAAACATATGCCCAGAAAATAATCATCGCGAGCAAAGATGCCGGGCCAGAGATAGCAACATAGAGAAGGCCCTTATTGATATCTTTAAAGTTGCCTGGGTTAATCTGAATTGGCTTCGCCATTCCAAACAGAATTGGCAGTTGCAGCACAACAAAAGCTACAACAGGCACCACACCTGTCCAGATGGGGTCTGCGTGAACCAGTGGATTAGCGGATAGCCTACCACTTTGCTCCACACTCCAATCACCCATTTTATGCGCTACATATCCTCTGAGTGCTTCACGCCATGTAACAGCAAGTAAAAACGGCAATGCCATAATACTTACTTCATAAAGTTTTTGATTCAGATCAAACACTTAATCAACTTTCTAAAACTTTGACATTAATTCTTCGAGACGACGTTTCACATCGGCCCGGTCAATCATCGGTGCCTGTTCTACATTACGTACCAGGGTAGCAATACGCTTTTCAAATCCAGCATTAACCTCATCACAGGCAGAAACGACTTCTTCCATTTCAGCCATATCACCATTGCAGTGAAGAAGCAGATCACAGCCAGCTTCCAAAGCCTCTTTTGAACGTTCTGCGAAGCTACCTGACAGTGCTTTCATAGAAAGATCGTCCGTCATCAACAGCCCAGAGAAACCCATCTTCATACGAATGGTACGCGCAATAACCTGCCTTGAAAGCGTAGCGGGCTTTTCGCTATCTAGGGCGCTGTATACAATATGAGCTGTCATTGCAAATGGCGCATCCTTTAACGCTTTGAAAGGTGCAAAATCCATTTCTTCAAGCTCTGCAACAGGCGTATCAACAACAGGAAGTTTCAAATGACTATCAACCATCGCCCGGCCATGCCCCGGAATATGCTTCACAACCGGCAGCACACCACCTTCCTGTAAAGCGTCGACTGTAATTCTGCCAAGAGCAGCTACGAGACTTGGATCACCGGAGAAAGCACGATCACCAATAATCGCATCTGCTTCCTTTTGTCGAACATCGAGAAGCGGCAAACAATTTACGTTAACTCCAACCTTGCGGAGATCATCCGCCATAAGGCGACAGTTTAAGCGTAGTGCACTCGCCGCTAAAGTTGGGTCCTTGAGCGCCATTTCACCGAAAACACCCATCGGCGGATATTTACGCCAGTGTGGTTCTGCCATTCGCTGAACACGACCACCTTCCTGATCAATCAGGATAGGTACTTTATGACGCCCCACCGAACGTTTCAGATCAGAGGTAAGCTTACTAAGCTGAGCTTTGTCCTCAACATTACGTGCAAAAAGAATAAACCCAGCAGGTTTATTCTTTTGGAAAAAAGCAAATTCAGCTTCTGTTAGTTCAGGGCCAGAACACCCAAATATAATCGGCTTCATACTTCAGGCCTACGGAGTAACCACGATACAGGCTTGCTGTCCTGCTCTCAATGCTAAACAAGTTTGATCCGCTTCAGCACGATTATCAAACGGACCAACACGAAGACGATAAAGTGTACGGCCGCCGGTATCCACAGATTCGTATATGGAAGATTTCTCTTTTAAATATTCGTAAAACTTACCTCGGATGCCGACCCATGCCCGTTTCGCACTAGGCTCTGAACCATAGGCGCCAAGCTGGATACGAAACTTACCTTCCATAATATCAACTGGCTTCTCTTCAACTTGAGCCGGTGTTTCGCTAGCCGCCACTTCTGGCTTAGGTTCTTCTTTCACTGGTGCCGAGGTTGGATCTTCCACCTTCGGCTGGTCTACAACTGCAGGTGTTTTATCCCCTGTTACAGCAGCAGCGATATCGCCCACAGGATCTTCTGGTAACTCCTCAACAGGTTTTTCAGGTTGTGTGCCAAGTTCCACGCTTTGTCGCGGCTTTGTGCCGTCAACCTGATTGAACACCTCTTTGTCTTGATGTGCCACCTGCATTCCACCAACATCTGCTGGCTTTTCCTTAAAAGCAGTTTCAGGTGCTGCAACATGCTTAGCAGGCCCAGAAGAAGCACTGTCGTAAAGATACCAGACAACTGAAGCAAACAGAGCAATTGTGACAACCGCGCCAACACCTGTTGCGATCCAAAGTTTTTTGGACCCCATCACTGATGCCGTCTGTTCCTCTTCATCTTCAGGAACCGGCTGCAACCACGGCGGAATATCTTTTTGCCCGCCTAACCCTGTTTGCTCTTCATCATTCATCTTAGCGCATTTCCTCTACAGGCGTTACACCCAGCACTTCCAAACCGCTTGCAATAACAAGAGCTACACTGCGAATAAGCGCAAGGCGTGCTTTTGTCATTTCTTCATCACCATCAATGATGAAACGAAGGGACGGATTATCATTACCTTTATTCCAGAAAGTATGGAACTCAGAAGCAAGATCATAAAGGAAAAAGGCAATTCTGTGTGGCTCATGCGCCTCGGCTGCCGCTTCAACCATACGAGGCCACGCAGCACACTGCTGAATCATTGCGATCTCACTTTCATGAGATAGTTTTGACACATCAGCGCCAGCCAGTGCTTCATCAGATGCATCCAGATCAGCAAAAGCAGCCTGTGCTTTACCGATTACTGAACAGATACGCGCATGCGCATACTGCACATAAAATACCGGGTTATCCTTTGATTGCTCTGTCACCTTAGCGAAGTCAAAATCAAGCGGTGCATCGTTCTTACGTGTAAGCATGATGAAACGGGTTACATCACGCCCTACTTCATCAACTACATCACGCATGGTAATGAAGTTACCGGACCGCTTTGACATCTTGAACGGTTCACCATCACGGAACAGGCGCACAAGCTGACAAAGCTTCACATCAAGATCGCCATCTTCCGCAAGGCCCTTAACCGCTGCCTGCATACGCTTTACGTAACCACCATGGTCAGCGCCCCAAACATTAATCATGTTTTTAAAGCCGCGCTGATATTTATCATAGTGGTAGGCGATGTCCGCACCAAAGTAGGTATAATCACCGTTTGATTTCTGAAGTGCACGATCAACGTCATCACCAAAATCAGTCGCTCGGAACAAAGTTTGTTCACGAGCTTCCCAATCATCCGGCTTTTTGCCTTTAGGTGGCTCTAGAACGCCTTCATAAATATGGCCACGTGCGCGCAAATCAGCGATCACTTCATCAATACGGCCTGATTTATGAAGGGTCTTTTCTGAGAAAAACACCTCATGTTCAACACCAAGAACCTTGAGATCTTCCCGGATCAAGTCCATCATTGCGTCTGTCGCTTCATCACGGATGGTTTCGATCCATTCGCTTTCATCAGCATCAAGCCATTTATCGCCGTATTTTTCCTTAAGCATTTCACCAACAGGGATCAAATATTCACCTGGGTAAAGGCCTTCAGGAATAGCACCGATATCTCGGCCATGAGCTTCGCAGTAACGTAGGTAAGATGAACGAGCGAGCACATCGATTTGCCCGCCTGCATCATTAATCAAATATTCTTTGCTAACTTTAAAGCCTGCTTTTGACAGAAGGTTAGAAAGCGCATCACCAAACACAGCACCGCGTGTATGGCCCACATGCAGTGGTCCAGTTGGGTTTGCAGAAACATATTCCACATTCACTGGCTCACCAGCACCCATTTCGCTTGAACCAAACGCCTTACCATCTTCAAGGATGATCAGAACCTGATTTTGCCAGAATGAAGGCGCAAGGCGGAGGTTGATAAAACCTGGGCCCGCAATTTCAACAGCATCAACATCGCTCAGGCCTTCAAGCCTCGGTGCCAGCAGCTCTGCAATATCGCGCGGCTTACGTTTTGCCTGCTTTGAAAGCACGAGGGCTGCATTTGTTGCAATATCACCGTGGCTAGCGTCTCGTGGCGGCTCTACAGCAATATTTTTAGTATCTAGTGTTTCAGGGAGATCACCCGCTGCACTAAGGGCTGCAAGCTCAGTATCAATAATTCCCCGAAAGTGGGTAAAAACATTCATAGCGTTACTCTTGAAAGATCGAATAGTTTCGCGTGCTCACGGAAAGCAAAACGGTCTGTCATACCGCCGATAAAATCGGCTACCACTCGGGCAGTTTCAGCAGACATCGGCTCACCGGCACGTTCGCTCCATTCGGTTGGCAAACATTCTGGCTCGGAGATATACAGATCAAATAGATCTTTCACCACCCTTTTTGCCTTACTTGCCATACGATTTACCAAATAGTGGCGGTACATTTTTTCAAACAGGAAGGTTTTCAGTTCTTTTACAGCAATGCCCATATTTTTACCAAAGGCAATAGTTGGCTGACCAGCATTCCTGATATCATCCGGGTTTTGCGGGTCCAACGCCTTGATTCTACGTGTACTTTCAACCATCAAATCGCCAACCATGCGGCTAATCATACGGCGCACAAGTTCGTGGATCAGAATATCACGCGGCGCGTTTGGATAGGTAAGCATCACTTCATCAATGATTTGCGCTACAATAGGAATATTCTTGAGCTCATCAAATTCGATAAGGCCTGCGCGCAAACCATCATCCAAATCATGGCTTGAATAAGCGATATCATCAGCAATTGCAGCAACCTGTGCTTCACCTGATGCATATGTATGCAATTCCAGATCAAACTCAGGCAAGAATTCCTTAAAACCAAAAGGTAGTTCCTTTGGTGGGTTCTTATGATCAATTGGACCATCTACAAGTGGGCCGTTATGCTTAGCCAGACCTTCTAGCGCTTCCCATGTAAGGTTCAGGCCATCAAACTGAGCATAGCGATGCTCAAGTTTTGTAAGCTGACGCAAAGACTGTGCATTATGATCAAAACCGTCATGATCTTTCATACATTCATTGAGAACCTGTTCACCAATATGCCCAAAAGGCGGATGACCAAGATCATGCGCCAGCGCAAGTGCCTCGCCTAGATCCTCATTCAAGTGCAAGGAACGACAAACAGAGCGTGCAATCTGCGCTACTTCAAGCGAATGCGTAAGGCGCGTACGGAAATGGTCACCTTCATGGTAAACAAATACCTGTGTTTTGTGCTTCAAGCGCCGAAAACTTGAAGAATGAATCACTCTATCCCTATCGCGTTGATAACAGCTTCGGGACGGCACTTCAGGTTCTTTACACAAGCGACCTCGGCTTTGGGAAGGTATACATGCATATGGTGCAAGCGTTTCTTCATAATTAACCAAGGTATCGGTCATTAGTGTCTCCCTGAATCTATAAATTTTTGCTTATTGCAATAAGTTTTTCAGCACAGTATCCGCCCACATAAAAATGAGCAATAGCTAACGCCTAACTCACCACAGGAAAATTGTATACAATTCGTTAACAATGTCGTTGCTCGTTAATATTTTATTAACTATACTATAAAAATGATCAGTAACTGTTATAAATACGATGCCCTTTCTGTGGCTATGAATGTGGAATTTCAAAAACGCATTTTAGCGCATTGGGAAGATATTCGACAAAGCAGGAAGTTCCCTTCAAAACAGGATTTCCGACCGCAGAATTTCTCACGTTATCTTCCACAGTTAGCCATTGTTTCCTTCGATGACACCAACTTTTCTGATCGCCTGATTGGATCAACAGTGATCGAAATGCTGGGATATGCTATGGGTGCTCAGTATCAGGAAGACACACGCTTGGGCTACAACAGCCAAGCTTTGCGGCATGTGTTAGAGACATCGAAAGAAGAGGCACAGCCGCTTTATTTTACTGGCGAACTTTCAGAAAATTCCATTTCGCCTGTTGAGTTTTGTGCACTGGCACTTCCTTTTAGCTTAAAAAGTGAAAAAGATGAATTCGATACAATCATTCTAGCTTTCGAATTCCAGAAGAAATCCCTCCTGCACACACTTAAGCAAGCTTAATCATACTTTTTTTTTCATGTAATTTGATTATTAAGCTTCATATGCTTACATATGGCTTGAATACTTCATTATTTGACGTTGGCAGAGTACCATGACCGAACAAGCAACTCCTGTTTCAATTAGCGAGAACGCGGCTAAACGCGTTGCCGCTCTTATTGAGCAACAAGGAAATCCAAACCTGAAATTACGCCTTTCTGTATCTGGTGGAGGGTGTAGCGGTTTCCAATACGGTTTTGAATTTGATGAAGAACAGAAATCTGATGATATCGTTGTGGAGCGTGATGGTGTAACCATGCTTGTTGATGGTATGTCCCTGCTCTATCTGATGGGTTCAGAAGTAGATTTTGTTGAAGACCTTGTCGGCGCATCATTTCAAGTGGTGAACCCTAATGCCACAGCGAATTGTGGCTGCGGCTCATCCTTCTCCATTTAAACCAAGGACCACATCTGTGAAAATTGCTACCTTTAACATCAACGGCGTTAAAGCACGCCTTCCTCGTGTTCTTGAATGGCTTGAAGAATTTAATCCTGATGTTGCCTGCCTACAGGAAATCAAAAGCATAGATGAAAACTTCCCGCGTCTTGAATTTGAAGAAAAAGGCTGGAATGTAGAAACCCATGGCCAGAAGTCCTTTAATGGTGTTGCAATCCTTTCAAAACACCCGATTGAAGATATCATGCGCCGTCTGCCTGATCTTGACAGCAGTGAGTGCGAAGAAGATGAGCAAGCACGCTATATTGAAGCCACGGTTAAAGGCGTGCGTGTAGCCTCTATTTACCTTCCAAACGGTAATCCACGTCCCGGCCCGAAATTTGATTATAAGCTCAGCTGGATGGACCGTCTTATCAAACGTGCAGAATACCTGAGAACACTTGAAATTCCCGTTGTGCTTGCTGGCGATTATAATGTGATTCCATTTGATGAAGACTGCCACAACCCAGCTGCATGGACAGAAGATGCTCTAACCCAACCGGAAAGCCGGGCGCGTCTGCGTACGCTGTGGAATATGGGATACACAGACTCTATCCGCCAGATCACACCTCGCGGACCAATGTACAGCTATTGGGATTTCCAGCGCGGTGCATGGCAGAAAGACCACGGCATCAGAATTGATCACCTGCTTCTATCACCACAGGCCGCTGATATTCTTAAAGATGCCAAGGTAGACCGCATACCACGTGGTAAAGAAAAACCAAGCGACCACACGCCTGTATGGGTAGAACTAGATATCGCTTAAAGAATATGATGCCTGAGCATTAAGTCTTAGGCATCAACAGTTTCGTATTTCTGACCTTCACGATTATTCTGCGGCTGACCAAGCTCTGCATGGCTCGGGGTCACATACTCATCGATGTTTACGATCTGGTTCTCTGAATCTACGTGCACTGCTCGGGATACACGGCCAGGAAGATCTTTGGCGGGAACAAACTCATATCCCATAATGATAGCCAGGTCCCCCTTGGAAAACTGGTGTGCAGCTGCCCCATTTAGACAAATCACACCAGAACCTTCAGTACCTTCGATCACATAAGTGGTAATACGCTCGCCGTTAGTGATATTCATTACATCTACTGCAGTGTTCGGCAAAAGCCCCGACGCACGCAGTAAAATTGGATCAACAGTGATTGAACCAATATAGTCAAGCTCGGCACCCGTGATTGTTACACGGTGAAGTTTGCCGTACATAAACTGCCTAAGGGCACCATCAAAAACTAGATTACTCACTCTATGAGTTCCTCTGCCAATACACATGCATCATCACACATGGCGCGATATGGCGTGATTAAGGGTGAAGGTCAAGGAAAAGAGAAAAATATTCACACTCTTTAGAATGCAGGCAATAAAAAAGCCGGGAAAGCCCCGGCTTTTTAGGTTGTTTATCTAATAAAGTTAAGATTGATCATCTTCGGCATCAGCTTCCATCGCAGGAGCAGCACTTTCAGCTTGATCGTTTTCCATAAGGCAATAGCTAAAACGAATGCCATGTGCAGCAGGAACAGCAAAACTCACGAAGATACCCAACACCAATTGCACGATCCAAACAAGAGACAGAAGACCTGCATAACTCATCAAGATTGTTGGAACGAGAATGATGGAATAAATCAGGATAAGTACAATAGCAAAATCAATCGTGTGCGGATGATTAAGCGCTTCCTTATCTTCTCCTAGCGCAGTATTCGTCAGATTTGATGATACCAGAGAATAAATCACACAGCTGATAATAACTTGTACTATCGAGAAAACACCACTGCCTTGCGCCGCATTGGGATCATTTATATCAACCAAGCCAACAGTGGAGAACACAAACATAGCCACAAAAGAAGCAATCGCGATAATAACACCGACAAGCAAAAATTTAATCATGTTTACAACAGCAGCGACAATCGCCTGCCCAACACTTTCAAAAGCAATGCGGTCTACACCAAGAGCAGCGAGCCTCACCCAGCGGTTAAACACGTGCGCAAAAAATATCGTCATCGCCAGAACAGCAATGAGAAGAGGGAAAGCAATTGCACCTATGGCATCAATATCACTAGCTAATAGCTTTTCGTTAAGTTCTTGCAGACCAGCCTGATCAATACCTCCAACAAGCATCAGAACAACAAAAACCGCTACCGCAACAATAAAGCCAGCGATCATCCAGCCAATACTTTTCAACACTTCCATTGGATATGCCAGCGGCAATCCTACAGCTTTCTTAAATACATCAATTGTTGGAAAATTATTTTCCACGGCATGCTCCCCAGCCAAATTAATAGTTGGCTAACGCTACAAGAGGATTGTCCGTGTTTAAAGCTTTAATTGAAGCAATCTATGGTAGCTTCCTTACAGCCCCCATACTAGCCGATGTTGTAAGTGCTGCATACGCCTTAAGCGCAGTGGTTACCTTACGTGTACGTACTTCAGCAGGTTGCCATGCATTCTTACCTCTAGCTTCCATCTCAGCTCTGCGTTTGTTCAACTCTTCGTCAGAAACACGCATATTGATGCTTCGGTTCGGGATATCAATTTCTATGACATCACCTTCTTCAACCAAGCCAATGGCACCACCTTCCGCAGCTTCAGGGCTTACATGCCCAATGGAAAGACCACTGGTTCCACCAGAAAAGCGGCCATCAGTAAGCAGCGCACATTCTTTTCCAAGCCCCATAGATTTTAGGTAACTGGTTGGATAGAGCATTTCCTGCATGCCCGGTCCACCACGCGGGCCTTCATAACGAATAATAACCACATCACCAGCAATAATCTGGTTATCGAGAATAGCATCTACAGCACTATCCTGACTTTCGAAAATCCTAGCACGGCCAGTAAATTTGAAAATACTTTCATCCACACCTGCTGTTTTCACAACGCAGCCATCTTCTGCGATATTACCAAACAGAACTGCAAGGCCACCATCCTGCGTATAGGCATGCTCTTTAGCGCGGATACAGCCATCCGTACGGTCTAAATCTAGTGCCTCATATCTTTTGTTCTGACTGAAGGCTATTTGTGTTGGCACCCCGCCTGGCGCTGCTTTAAAGAAATGATGAAGATCCGCATCATCACTGCGCACAACATCACAGCGATCAATAGCCTCCCCAATCGAAGGTGAGTGAACTGTTGGGCAATCACGGTTGATCAAGCCAGCACGCTCAAGTTCACCAAGAATACCAAATACACCACCTGCCCTGTGCACATCTTGTATATGGTATTTACTGGTTGCTGGTGCGACCTTACAAAGGTTCGGCACGATGCGGGACATTCGGTCGATATCACTTACAGTAAAATCAACTTCACCTTCTTGGGCTGCAGCCAACAAATGAAGTACCGTATTCGTAGAACCACCCATAGCGATATCGAGTGCAATAGCATTTTCAAATGCACTAAAATTAGCAATAGAGCGCGGTAATACGCTTTCATCACCTTCTTCATAACGCTTACGGCAGAGATCAACGATCAATCTACCTGCGGTGAGGAAAAGCTCTTTCCTGTCCGCATGTGTGGCAAGCGTTGTTCCATTACCAGGGAGGGAAAGCCCAAGAGCTTCTGTAAGACAGTTCATGCTGTTTGCAGTAAACATACCGCTGCAGGAACCACATGTCGGGCATGCAGAACGTTCAACAAGATCAACTTGCTCGTCAGACACATCAGGCTGTGCCGCTTGTACCATGGCGTCTACTAGATCAAGCTTGTGAGTTTCGCCGTCATAATCCGCTTCGCCAGCTTCCATCGGTCCACCCGATACAAAAACTGCAGGGATATTCAGCCTAAGTGCTGCCATCAACATACCCGGCGTAATTTTATCGCAGTTGGAAATACATACGAGCGCATCAGCACAGTGAGCATTCGCCATATATTCCACGCTATCCGCGATAATCTCGCGGCTTGGCAAGCTATAGAGCATACCATCATGGCCCATGGCGATGCCGTCATCTACTGCAATAGTATTAAACTCTTTTGCTACACCACCAGCAGCTTCAATTTCTCTGGCAACTAGTTGCCCCATATCTTTCAGATGTACGTGTCCGGGCACAAACTGAGTAAAACTGTTGGCGACAGCGATGATAGGCTTTTTAAAATCCCCATCTTTCATGCCTGTAGCGCGCCACAAAGCACGGGCACCAGCCATATTCCGACCGTGGGTAGATGTTCGGGAACGATATTTCGCCATGATTAGCTCCAGATAACACAAAACTCTGACAGATTTGCGCCGAGATTAGCGTCAGCAACACTTATTGTCGATAATTTTAATGAAGAAAATACATTATTTTTTGAAATAATATTTCAAGAATAACCAGATTGTGACCCCCTCTCTGTAAAGCCTTCTGATAGTCTTCCCTGAAACTCAGTTAGGGGGAATGATCCATGAAGAAATTGGGACTGTTATTAGCCGCACTTGGCATAACGCATACTGTGCAAGCAGAAGACATAACAGTGTGCCATATCGCCAATGCTGGCTTTTATGTGGAATCCGGCGGCGCAGGTGTACTTATCGATGCCGTCATGCAGCGAGATGCCTATAACGGCCAATTTGCACTGCCAAGCGCAGGCACGCTTAAAGATATCAATGAGGGTAACAATCGTTTTTCAAATGTGAAACTAGCCGTCGCCACCCATATTCATGCGGATCACTTCGATGCGGCAGCCAGCGTTCAACACATGAAACAGAACCCTATGGTTCGCTATCTGCTAACACCAAAGTCTTTTGATGCACTTTCGCCCGCAGGCGCTGGTGAGGAAATATCTCACGCAGCAGCAGTACGTCACACAACCGATACGCCAGTAACCATTAAGCAGGATGGCTTTACCGTTGACGTATATCAGGTTGACCACGGCGAGAAAGCACCAACAAATTTTGGCTATAAAATCACTTTCCCATCCGGCAAAAGCGTATTTCACACAGGCGATATCACTGCCAGCCTTGAAAGCCTGAAAAAACACGGACTTAATAAAACCCAAGTAGATGTGCTCCTCATCCCGTTTTGGTATCTGCTGCAGAACAGCGCTAATGTGCCAGAAGCATGGAATGCTAGCACTATTGTACCAACACATTTCATGGCCAAAGAACAGGAATGGATGGCACAATATGGCGGCATGGAAGGCGTAAAAAAACTAGCGCAAAACGCTTTCCCTGAGAAAAGCGTGCTTATTGATGAGGAAATGCAGTGTAAAAGCTTCTAAGCTTACTCGCGAAGGGCAGAACGTTCAGGGTCCTCTGCCTTCAATTCTTCCAGGCGTTTATTTACGTGCTTGATAAACGCCTCACTGCCCTCAGAACGCCAGCAAACAATAGCATCGCTGTTTTCTTCCAGAAGATAGGTGGGATCATAGCTGAAAATTTCAGCATCACCCGGGTGCCTGTTTACATACAGTTCCACATCGAAATCAAAAGCTACGATAGCAGAAACTCTGTTTTGCTTTAGGAGAGAGAACGCCTGCTCCAGCTTCGCGACAGGCAAGATAGTAATGTCTTTCTCACGGAAGCGTTTGTAAAATAACTCCGATGTACCGGCACCAAAATCAATAGCAACCGTTTTGCCGCGCAGCTGCTCCAGATCACGTACAATCATTTCACCTGAACGAGTATAAACACGGATAGCCACACGGTTTACTGCATCTGAAAGAAGGATTTCATCTGCAGGCATGCCTAGTTGTTCATAAGTTTCAGGATCTTTTGAACCAACAAAAAGGCAATCTGCCTCTCCCGCTAAAAACCTTCTTTGCGCGCGGCGCATTGGCATACGCATAAGCGAATAAGAGGGGTATTCCCCAACCAGCGTATCGAAAAGTTGATCATAAGGGCCAGGTTGCTGCGAATGGAACAGGCGCGGAATTTCGGTGCCAAAGACCGTAAGGTCATCATCTACGCGGACAGCGCTGACAGATGACGAAGTCATAATCAAAGATATAGCAATTATAAACTTCATATACATTGGCCAATACTACAGTATTTCGACATCCCAATGAAGAGCATCACTATCAACAAGGGTAGTTGAGTTCAACATAATCCTCACTCATCTGTTCAAGATTTCGTGTAGTTCTCCAGTTTCCTTTAAAAGAGCTACTTTCTGGTTAAAATGTTTTACGAAAACTTCTGTTTTTGGGCGACGCCAACACGCCATCACATCCTCGCTTTCTGAAGCGAAGAAATCCGGGTCATGCTGGTATTTAGCAACATCTGGCAAATGGCGGCTCAGTTCTTTAATATCAAGCCCGTAAGCAGCCACCGCCGCGACGCGACCAAACTCAAGCATCTGGAATGCCTGCAGGTTCTTCTCTACCCTCAGTGTTTCGATATCCCTTGATGCAAAAACTCGGCTGAATTCCTCCAGCGAACTGACACCAGACGCATAGGCAACAGCTTTCCCGCGCAGATCTTCAATATCACTGATAGTTTCCGCCCCGGGCAGTGTATAAAGCCGCAGCTTTATGGTTTTCAACGATGCAGAAATCAAAACCTCATCAAAAGGCAGGTTGCGGTAATGATAATATTCCGGATGATTAATACCAACGAATAAGCAGTCCGCCTTCCTGCCGTAAAACAACCGCCTGATCCGTAGAATGGGGCCACGCATTACCGAAACATTATTCTGGCCTTCAAGAATACGCTCCAGCACAACATCATAAGCACCGGAACTCTGCTCATCGAGCAAACCTTCAATATTGGTAATTGCAACGTTGACCTTCGTGTCATCGCTTGCCTTGGCATGAAAAGACAAAATAAAAACAAGAATAATGAGGCCAAACTTCATACAGAACCCAACAAAACAGTTGCTTCTCGGCCCCCACGGCATCGCCACTATAACACAATGCCACAATATAGCAAAAAGGCGCCTGAGTAAGTTCAGGCGCCTTTGAAAACATCTATAGTTATTCAGGTTTACCCTAGGCGTGTGAGAGCAGCGCTTACCTTTTCAATCTGTGCTTCAAGGTCAGCGAGCTGTTCTTTGGCTTCCGCCACCACATGCTCAGGTGCCTTGGCGATGAACTTCTCATTACCGAGGCGGCCTTTAAGCCCTCCTGCTTCCTTGTTCAGCTTCTCAAGGTTCTTGCCGAGGCGCGCTTTCTCTGCGTCCAGGTCCATCAAATCAGCAAGCGGCAGATAAACCGTAGCTTCATCCACAACAAGCTGGGCTGCGCCCTTACTTTCTGCTTCTGCAACAACTTCTGTTTTCTCAAGGCGCGCAAGACGGCAGATCATATCCTGCCAATCGCCAAGGCGTGTCGCAGTGGTATCAGATGCACCAACAACAAGTGCTGTCGCCTTCGCGCCTGCTGGCACATTCATTTCCGCACGTGTTGAACGCACTTCCTGAATGAACTTAATCGCCCAGTTCACCTCATCAGCTGCTGCTGCATCAACATCTGTTACTGTTGGCCACTCAGCTTGGATAAGATCGTAAGCACGATCTTCTTTCGTAGCGTGCCATAGCTCTTCTGTAATGAACGGCATGAAAGGGTGCAGAAGCACGAGGATTTGGTCGAGCGCCCAGCCTGCAACCTTGCGGGTTTCTTCTTTGGCTGCCTCATCATCGCCCCAGAATACAGGTTTGATAAGTTCTACATACCAATCACAGAAGGTACCCCATGCGAAGTGGTAAATCACATCAGCTGCATCATTGAAACGGAAAGCATCAAAAGCACCTGTAATCGCTGCCGTTGTTTTAGCAACTTCAGAGATAATCCATTTGTTCACCGCGTGTGTTGCAGCTGGCGCTTCAACACTATCAGAACCCGCAATACCGTTCATTTCGCAGAAACGAGAGGCATTCCAAAGCTTGGTACCAAAGTTACGGTAGCCTTCAACACGTTTTTCCGAAAGCTTGATATCCCGGCCCTGAGCTTCCATTGCAATTAGCGTAAAGCGCAGTGCATCAGCACCGTATTTGTCCATAAATTCCAATGGGTCAATCACATTACCCTTGGATTTCGACATCTTCGCGCCTTTTTCATCACGAACCAGCGCGTGGATATAAACGTTTTTAAACGGCACCTCTTCCATAAAGTGGATACCAGACATCATCATGCGGGCAACCCAGAAGAAGATAATATCGAAACCAGTGATAAGCGTGGCATTCGGGTAATATTTCGCAAGCTCAGGCGTTTTCTCTTCGCCCGGGCCTTTCCAGCCCATTGTGCTGTATGGCCACATCGCAGAAGAGAACCATGTATCAAGCACATCTTCTTCACGGCGCAGGCTTACATCATCACCAAACTTGGCGCGCGCTTCCCGGTATGCATCTTCTTCTGTTTCTTCAACAAAAATCGTGCCGTCTGGCGCATACCAAGCAGGGATTTGGTGGCCCCACCATAGCTGACGAGATACACACCAAGGCTGAATGTTGCGCATCCATTCATAGTATGTCTTTTCCCAGTTTTTCGGGATGAAGTTTGTTTTACCTGTTTCAACGGCTTCAATCGCAGGCTTCGCGAGCGTTTCCGCATCTACATACCACTGGTCAGTAAGCCAAGGCTCAATCACCACACCGCCACGGTCCCCATACGGCACCATATGCTTGTGCGGGATGATTTTCACAAGGAAACCAGCAGCTTCCATATCAGCAACAATGGCTTTACGCGCTTCAAAGCGTTCCATACCGCGGTATTTCTCTGGCGCATTTTCATTGATGTATGCGTTTTCATCAAAGATGTTGATCATCTCAAGATCGTGGCGTTTGCCGATTTCAAAGTCATTGAAATCATGCGCCGGTGTAACCTTAAGAGCGCCTGTGCCCTGCTCCGGGTCTGCGTGCTCATCGCCTACAATACGGATAAGGCGGCCAACAAGCGGCAGTTTAACAAACTTGCCGATCAAATCCTTGAAACGCTCGTCTTCAGGGTGAACCGCAACAGCCGTATCGCCAAGCATTGTCTCAGGGCGCGTGGTTGCAATTTCAATGAAGCGGCCTTCTTCACCATCAATCGGGTAATTGAAGTGCCAGAAGTTACCGTCTACCTCTTTCTGTTCTACTTCCAGGTCAGAAATCGCCGTTTTAAGCTTCGGATCCCAGTTTACAAGGCGCTGGGAGCGGTAGAGCAAACCATCACGGTACAGTTGAACAAACTTCTTGATTACAGCGGCTGAACGCTCTTCATCCATTGTGAAAGCTTCACGTGACCAATCACATGATGCACCGAGGCGGCGCAGCTGGCCCGTAATGGTGCCGCCGCTTTCTGCTTTCCATTTCCAAACACGCTCAAGGAATGCTTCACGGCCCATATCACGGCGATCAAGCCCTTCAGCATCCAGTTGGCGTTCAACAACCATTTGTGTTGCGATACCAGCATGGTCTGTGCCCGGCTGCCACAGCACGTCTTTACCGCGCAGGCGCTCAAAGCGAATAAGGGCATCCTGAAGGCTGTTATCCAGCGCATGACCCATGTGCAAGCTGCCGGTCACATTCGGTGGCGGCATGACGATGACATATGGCTCTGCATCCTGGCGCTGGCCGCATTTGAACGCGCCCGAAGTTTCCCAGTGTTCGTACCATTTACCTTCAATATCCGCAGGTGAATATGTTTTATCCAGCATCTCTTTAATCCGTTAATAAATGCCCCAAAACAGATGGGGCCAAACAGAGCGCAACATGCACAAAAATAGGGAAAAACAAAAGCATTAAATTATTCATGCATTATGGCGATAAGGAACTAACACTCTTATTAGATAAATGGGGCCCAGCGGGCCAAGTTTATTGATGGAACGATATATCTTCCGAATAACGAAGCCTACATCGTAAAAGAGTATTATGTAAAAAAACGAAATTTACCTCACAGGTCATTAAGTAGAGGGCAAACTAATTCTAAAAACGTTCTATATATAGTTTACACAACTACACATTTCGTTGAATTGAGCTAACATGGATAAAATGTTACTATATTCGTATGGTTAGCTGTTCTTACATCCGGTCTGCTATCTTCTTTGTCATAGTTACCCTACTATTTGTGACAACTAGTTCCGCTCAGGCTAATACACCTATATCAAACACTCGCATCATCACAGACCACAACCGAACGCTGGTACCCTTAACCATTGATGATGTGAAATTAGTATTTTTACTTGATACAGGGGCGTCTACATCCCTCATATTTAAAAATGAACAAACTGACAAACTAACCAATATCAATCACAAAACGGATGTTTTGGTTAAATTTCCAGCATTTAGAACAACATCTACAGCTACAAGAATTTCGGAATTGTCCTTCACAACAGATGATAACTTTTCCTTTATTCTTCATGATATTCTATTTCTTGAGGACCCAGCTCTTCTGGGGCAAGCATCAGAATCTTTTGATGGTATTATCGGACGCGAATTTTTCAGGAAATTTGTAATTGAGGTAGACCCTTTATCTAAGCAACTGACTTTACATGATACCAATGTCAATTTGGCAAAAGATTATCCTCTGGCTCACCGGCTCACATCTCCAGAAAAATCACCTCATATTATTCTTGCATCTAAATTTCCCTGGGAAAAATTCCCTACCAGAAAACGCCTCTTGCTCGATACAGGCTACCCTGGAGGCATGGTTATCTGGAGTAAAAAACATTTCAGGAATGTAACCACCAAAACTGAACGAGATAAATTGGGAGATGACAATTCAGGTGTTTTCATCAGGCTGGACATTCAGTTTAATCGCCTGCTTTTTAGACAGATACCGATATTCTTCAGCAACTCTCCTTCCCCCACCCAATCTAAAACAGATGGCTTGCTAGGTGCTGGTTTACTTATTCAATACAAGCATGTTTATGATTTTAATCGTAAAAAACTGCTCTTAAAGCCACTGATAGCTGAAAATGGCAAACCACCAGCTATGAGTTTGGCAGGTATCTACACACCCAATAATGAAAACTTTATCACAAAAAACTATAGACCGGATGTACCCGCCCAACCACGCATTATCATCAATGCAGATTCAACATTTGCGTATCAGTGATATTATTTACGGCGTGCGATTCGAGCAACTTCACGCTCAACAGCATCCTGCACAATAGACGGCAGATTTTCATCCAACCAACCTTGTAGCATAGGCTTCAACATAGAACGAACGAGAGCCTCAAGGGTGTTATCAGCGCCGTCATAACCGGCCACCATCATTTCTGTCAGATGAGAGAAGCTTTCAGCAGCACGAGTTTCAATCGGGGGCGAAACAATCGGTGAAACCACTGGTTCCTGAGCAAAATCTGTCAGTTCAAAAACGTCTTCTTCTGGCTCTGGTTCAGGAACAGGTTCCGGTTCTGGAGCGAGTTCAAGAACAGGTTCCGGCTCCGGAACTGGTTCAGGAATTGGTTCGGGTTCGGGCTCGGGTTCAGGCTCTGGCTCGGGTTCAGGAGCTGGCTCTGGCTCGGGTTCAGGCTCAGGAGCTGGCTCAGGCTCTGGCTCGGGTTCAGGAGCTGGTTCTGGTTCAGCAACAGCCTCACCATCATCCTCAGGGGCATCTCCCCCCTCTTCTTCAGACTCATCAGAAATAATCCGGCGAATGGACGCCAGAATTTCTTCCATAGTTGGTTCGTCTTCAGATGCTGAATCGCTCATAGAATAGCCAGTGTTTAATATTCCCTATAAAACAGGTACCGTTAAGAAAAGCCTCTGTCAATAATTCTTAAACAATCAAAAGCAGTTAAGTAGCACTTACTTAAGAGAGGTTAACATGTTTGCCACAAAAAAAGGAGGCTAAAAGCCTCCTTTTTCGCTGTTTCCGATAGAAACAGGAATTATTATTTTGCGTCAGTACTAAAACCAATAAACTTGTTCGCACCAACTTTGTCGTAGTAACGAGCCTCATTGTATACGCTCACACCAAGACCAAGATCTCGTGCTGTAAGCTGGCCTGTCGCAGCAATCAAATTATAAGCCGCTACAAATTCATCTCGCTGGGCACGCACATATGATACGCGTGAATTAAGAAGTTCCTGCTCAGCGTTCAACACATCAAGTGTAGTACGGGAGCCAACGAAAGCTTCCTGACGCACACCCTCAAGAGCAATTTCGTTGGCACGAACAGATGCTTGCGTAGATTTAATCTGGCCAGTAGCTGCACGGTACTGATCCCACGCAACAAACACATTTTCCTGCGCAACGCGTTCAGCCTGGCGGATTTCCATCAAACGCTGACTGCGAACTTGTTTAGCTTGACGAATTTGCGAATGGCGAGCACCACCGGAATAAAGAGGTACTGAAAGAGTAACGGTATAGGAAACAACATCTGTCTCAGAGGTAATATCAATACCAAACTGGCCATCAATACCTGTCGAATTCCTGTTAGAGTATGTCAGCTGCCCGTTCACAGTTGGAAGTAAAGCACCTTTAGTACGATTGAGGCTGTATTTAGCAGCTTTTTCGTTCTCCACCGCGGTTTTAACACCTGGGCTTAATTCCATTGCTATCTCAATAGCGTCATCCAGCGATGATGGTAAAGTTGGCTTTTGCTCAGGCGTAGAAAGCCCAGCAGGCTGGAGACCGATTACACGTTGATATTGTGCACGGCTAGCGGCCCGTGTTGCTTCGGCAGATAGTAACTGCGATTTAGCGTTTTCCAGACGCGCCTCAGATTGCGCAACATCTGTACGAGTTACCTCACCCACGCGAAAACGATCCTGTGAAGCCTGTAACTGTCGCTCAAGTACCTGAACGTTGTTTTGGTTTAGATCGACAACCGCCTGATCGCGCACAACATTCATATAAGCTGTCACTGCTTCCAGCAAAACTTGTTGCTCAACATTCTGCAATTGAGCACGACCAGCCTTCACACCGGCTTTAGCTTGCTGAACAGCATTGCGGTCCTGAAAACCGTTAAAGAAGTTCTGACGCGCTGTAACGCTAAGGCTCTTATCTGTGTTGTCGATATCTAGCGCATTTGTACCCTGGCTACGTTCACCATCCGTCTTACTATACTGATAGTTACCTGTAACAGTTGGCAGGAAGCCAGCTTTTGCTTGCGATACGTTTTCGTCGGTAGCACGAAGAGCAGCACGCTGCGCCATTAGCTGTGGGTTAGATGAATAAGCTGCAGCCAACGCCTCTTTAAGAGTTTCTGCGGAAGCCGCATAAGAACCTGTTAACACGGTGGTCATGGCCACCAGTGAAACAATCCCTCTCTTCATAATATTCTCCTCAATTCCTCGCTGTATTTATTATTATCCAGTATTAACCTGGGATTTATATTAGTGATAGTTTTTTACTATCTGCAACAGTCCTTATTTGCCCCTATCACAAATAATGGGAAATTGCTCTAAAAAACAAAACCTTCGGCTTTTTCAAACCCAGGAATTGCTTCTACATTCGCATCAAACAAGTTCTTCGCTTCCAGTTCATCACCTTTATTCGTAATGATATGGGCGCGACCAACACCTGCTTCAACCTTTACACAAAGAAGACGACCATTTTCTTTCAGTTGCTTAACAAGCGCTTCTGGCACTTCATCAACTGCGCCTTCAACGAAAATCACATCAAATGGCCCTTGCTTAGATACACCTACTTTCATGTCGCCATTTACAACAGCAACATTCATGATATCCGCATCGGAAAGTTTTGTTTCGGCAGCTTTTGCTAACGCCTCATCGCCTTCCAGAGCAACTACAGCATCAGCAAGACCAGCGATTACTGCTGACGAATAACCGGTTACCGGGCCGATATCCAGAACAAGGTCTGTATCTTTTACATCAGCAGCCACAAGCAAACGAGCAAATGTTGTCGGTTCCATAATGAAACGGCTATCTGCCACTTCAAGGTCTTCATCAACATAAGCAATAGAGCGCTTCGCTTTCGGCACAAAATTCTCTTTTGGTACAGCGCGAATGGCGGCAATAATGCGTTCATCATTCACTTCGTTCGGACGAAGCTGACAATCAATCATGCTGTTACGGGCGGTTTCAAAATCGCTCACGGTATTCACCTTCATTCAAAATTCGGCACATTTAGAGGCTTTATATATAGCCTCGCCGCAAGAAACAACGTGATTTTGTCACAAGGTTCCAAGATTTTCATATATTGCGCTTACACATATAGGTAAAATGCCTCTGCGGCCTCCTGTGCCTAGCTTGCGGTAAGCCGCTGGTACTATATCCGCCCCTCATTTGATCATCTCCCTACCTGATACACAATGGATACAATTTAATACCATTTCCAATTAGGACAGTCGCTGCATCAGGAGTAGGTAAACCCATGGAAAATCAGGGCAACCTCTTCCAAACCAATATTTAAATTTCAAAAACATTTAATCAGGTTCATGCGGAGACACTCCATGACAAAACTTAAAAAAGTTTTCTCAGGTATTATATTATTAGCTGCAGCAAGCGGTGCTGCCAGCGCAGAAGATAGCGATAAAAAACTCTTTAACGGTCTTTACCTTGGCGGTGATGTTGGCATTACAGACAATGGTGATTTTTATTATGGTGGATCATTAGGATATCGCGTTCAAACTCAAAGCAACTACGTATTTGGTATCGTGGGCACCTATGGCACTCTTGATATCTCAGAAGATTATGTGCTCACAGGCTTTCCCCCAATAAATGTTGCCGCCGATGATATCTGGTCCGTGCAAGGTCAATTTGGAAAAGTTTTCGGCGCAGATAAAAGTGATCTAATCTATATCGGCGGAGGTTACACTAAAACCTCAGCCACGGGTTCCTTCCTGCCGCCCGTAACACTCCCATCCATTTCTGGCAGTTCTTCAGGGTATGTAGCATCCCTTGGCTACGAAAAAGCCCTTAGCCCCTCCCTGTCAGTGAAACTTGAAGCCAATTATGTGAACCTCGGTGAACGTGCAACGATCGACGGTAATTCTATAGACACAGGCACCAAGTTAGATGCTGGAGTGTTTCGGGCGGGTTTGAATTTCAACTTCTAAAATTTTAGTGGCCTCACTTTATGGTGGGGCCAAATCTCCATGTTGAGCCTCATGAGAAGATAAAGAAGTACACAAAAATTAATTTACGCACTTGACCTGTTCCCCGGTTTCTTAGTAGAAGCTCTCCACGCTGAAGACGGAAGCGATAGAGCTTTTATCTTAAACAGCTAAAGCCACATGAGGCGCGATGGCGGAGTGGCGACGCAGCGGATTGCAAATCCGTGTACACGAGTTCGATTCTCGTTCGCGCCTCCAATCTTTCTTATTTATATTTCAAAAACTTAAGACAAAATCAGTCTTCGTGAAAACCGAACAGCTTCAACACTTTTTCGGGGACCAATAATGCCGTTCAGAAAATAGTCCTCAGTTATCATGCTGTTTAGGCATGTGGAGCCTCAGAGTAACATTTGCCACACTTTGAGCAATGTGTTGGATTGTGTTCTTTGGAAAAACCAATCTTTGTCTGAGGTATCCCAGCTTTACAATGCTGGCAACGGCCAGAATAGAACATCAGAGCCCATCCAATTATTGCTGGCACGAACATCCCAATCGCCATGTTGTAGCCTTCTGTCCGCGCAATCACGAGACCAAGAACTATAGCAGGTAGAAAAAAACAAAAGACAATCAAATAATGTCTGTGTATTGGGTTTCCCCAAAAACCGACTTTCTTCATCTCAATTCCGTTCATCGCCCTCAGTTATCAGCATTACTTACTTGTGCCGTATTACTGCAGGCCATCCAGCCAAGCACCACTGCGCAAGGGTTAATAAGCTTACCGACAACATATAGGACATCCATTCTAAAGCAATAGCCTCAAGCGTTTCATCGCAATGCCTTTGAGAGTTAGCTTGCTTTTTATGGTTCAAATTTGTTATATTATAACAACCTAAAGGAATCCGGGATATGAAACCTATTATTATCGCCATTATCATATCAATATTTAGCGCTAAGATTTATGCACAAGATTTGCTGTTAACCGATATCCCATAACCAACCGAAGAAGAAGCTAAAGACATTATCGAAATGCATCTAGGTATTCGTCCTGAATCCGTAGATATGTCGAAAGTGGAAAGGTGGAATTATGTTACCCATCTGACCAACAACAAAGCGGAATACCTCACTCTCATCAAATTGGAAAGCGGCGCTTACAAATCAGAGGGCAATGTTTGTAGAAAGAAGCAGCTTCGCCTGTTCGCACCAAGCTGGAAAATGCCCAGTAAAGAGCTCATAAGATCCCCAGAATGGAGGCAAGATTCCTTATATGCTGCGCCTGTATTAAAAGAAGGGGCGTCATGTGACACAGTAAGTCATTGGACTGAATTTGCCCCCTCGATCGTACAACCCGATCAATTTTTTGACCTCTTTGAGCAATCACAAGATTGGATTGCCAATGTCAGTCAAATTGATTTTTGTTCAGCAACAAACTTAGGACAAAGCGACTACTGCTTTAATCTACACCAACGACTACAATCAGGGATCAAAACGGCAAATTTGATTTTTGTAAAACTGTACGATGTAGCACAAGGCAACAATGCAGATGTATCCGTAGAGTTTCAGTTCCGTATGGAAAAACGCAGCCCACTGTTCGATTTTTATATACATGCACAAAATGATGAAACACTGTTTGAAAGAGTAACTATCAGTGAGATTGTGCATTAGCATTCTAAACTTTCTTCAGCACTTATCGGAGAGTTTTTTTTCCAGTGCGAACACCTGATTAGTGCACACGATTTTGCAAGTCTATTTATCTCCGCATAAAAAAACAGCGGCACATAAGTACCGCTGTTCTTATCTTCTTAATCTATAGCGCTAGGTTCTTTTAGCCACCAAGCTTAGTTGGATAAGCTGGTGCAGTACGCTGTTTGATAGGCTTGTATGTTTCAAGTTCCTTAAGCAGCTCTTCGACACCACGCTTCAGCTGCGTATCTTCACCGCGGTTCACGGCTACAGGATCGAGCGTTACATCAATGTCCGGCGCAGTACCTTCATTCTCAATCGCCCATTCCCCATCGGGGTTAAAGAAACGGAAGTTTGGTACCACGATAAAGCCACCGTCAATCAAACCACGGTTAGCAGCAATACCAATTAGACCACCCCAAGTGGTTTTACCAATCAGCTTACCTAGCCCCATACGCTTAAAGCTATACGGCAGGAAGTCACCACCAGAACCTGCGTCTTGGTCGATCAACATCACTTTAGGCCCGTACATTGCGCCACCCGGTGTATCATAGATCAAACCTGCACGATCCTTCCAGCTTGCAAGATATTGGCGCGCCAGAACATCAGTGATGTAGTTAGCAGCCTGACCACCACCATTTTGGCGTTCATCAAGTAGCATGCCTTCCTTGTCAATCTGCGGGAAGAACATCCGGTTGAAGTAGGTGTAACCACCGCCTGCAGTGTTAGGCATATAAACATAACCGAGGCGACCATTTGAAAGCTCATCTACTTTCTTACGGTTGCCTTCAACCCATGCCCAGTGACGAATTTGCGCTGTATTACGTGTAGGCACAACAGTTACAGTTTTCGCATTGTCAGCATTGCCGTCGCTGGATACAAGCAAACGAACCTGCTTACCAACAGCATTTTCAAGAAGGCTGAAGATATTGGTCTTTGCATCAAGCTCAACACCATTAACTGCATGAATAGTATCGCCCTCTTTCACACCAATACCAGGAGCCGCAAGCGGCGCATCAAGGAATGGGTTCCAGTTTTCACCATCAAAGATCGTATCTACAACGGTGCGGCCATCCACATTGCGCAGGTTGGCACCCAAAAGCCCGACAGGGACAGTTTGTTCTCTGTGAACATCACCACCGCCTGTACGGTTATGGCCAACCTGAAGCTCAGCAATCATTTCAACCAGCAGACGATTCAGATCCGCTCGGCGCCCAACATGAGGTAGCAGTTCCTTATAGCGTGCAGAAACCGCATCCCAATCCAAGCCATGGCTATTCGGATCATAGAAATACTGACGTTCTAGACGCACAGTTTCATCAAAGATTTGCTCCCATTCCTCACGTGGATTGAGGCGTATCTTCACATCTGAAGTATTAAGCGGCTTGGTCTTAACTTTAGCACCAGCTTTACCCGTGTGAAGCTGACCGCGCGTGGTCATAGCAAGCAGCGTTTTACCGTCATGGCTGAGATCGAAACCCTGCACGCCGTCCATTGCTTTAGACGCTTTCTTTGATTTGAAATCAAAGCGAACCAAGCTGGCACCGCGCTCAGCACGGCCATTGGTGCCAATAGCTGTTCCCGGCTGAACTGCATCCAAATAATAGAGACTACCGTCTGCAGCCGCAGCTAGGTTGTAGTATGACTTCTCAGCAACTGGCAGTGCGATAATGCGGTCTGACAAACCATCAAAATCTATGCCGGATTTTTTCTTCTTTTTGTCAGCGTCTTTTTTCTCTGCCTTATCGCCCTCGGACTTCTCAGCTTTATCTTCTTTTTCTGCCTCGTCAGATTTGTCTTCCTTCACTTTCTCTTCATCAGATTTTGGAAGAAGCGGCGACTTACCGTCGGCATTTAGAACTGCAGCATACACGCCCATACGCAGAGGTCGTTCCTGCGTTGACATATCAAGCCCCAAGCTTCTGCTTGGGCCAGCATTTGTAGACAGTGTGAAGAACAGATGTTTACCGTCATGAGAGAAAGCGACATCGCCTGTATATCCCATACCGTCGGTAACACGCGCTTTTTCACCAGTCTCGAAATCATGAATATAGATATCGACCATACCAGCCGGTGTTACCTTGGTATAAGCCATATAGCGACCATCTTTAGTCATGCTATAATTTGCACCGTTACGGTAATTATCAGTATCGATCTTAGTCCGTTCGCCAGACTCCACATCAATTGCCCAGATATTCAGCATATGATCACGATAGATAATGTGGCTGCCTTCGCCACCCCACATTTCAAGGTAATAATCATTGCTGTCATCACCCAGGTCCAACGAACGAGTTTCACCTTCGCCATCCTGGCTGGCGATGATCAATACCTGCTTACCGCTTTCATCGCTTGTATAGGCGATCTCACCACCTTTTGGAGACCACAAAGCATCACGCTCGCGCGCACCCGAAGTTCCTGTGATGTTCCGTGTTGATCCGTCTTTAAGCGGAACGGTGAAAATTTCACCACGCGCGGAAACCAAAGCACGCTTGCCAGTTGGTGAAAGACTGGCGCCTTCAAGGCCCCGCATTGCGTTTACCCAGCGCACACGTGTCTCAACAAGATCAGGGTTAATATCAACGCTGATTGATGAGGTCTTACCTTTAGTTGAAACAGTCTTTAACTGGCCGCCAGCGTTATAAATCAGTGTGTCGCCGTGAACATCCAGATCAAGAATATCCCATGTATCCTCTTTGGATATCTGGCTTACTGTACCGGAGCCAGTATCGTATTTATGGATATTACGAACACCTGTCCGGTCTGAGAGGAAATAAACGTCACCACCTGCCCATACTGGGTTTGTATCACCAGCACGTACATGCGGCACTTCAGTGTAGCTATCGCCATTCGGCTTCATAATCCAGATAGGAGGTGTACTACCGCCCCTGTGATTACGCCAACCGCTAGATCCTCTGTGTGCTACGTTATAAGGCTGGTACGCCAGCGTTTCGCCATCACCGGCCCAACTAGCTGCCATCACAACAGCATCCATTACCTTCGTTGGTAAGCCACCATCCACAGACACTTCCCAAGCTTGAGCACTACGGCCACTTGTCATTTCCCTGCGGCTGGTAAACAGAATACGTTTCCCGTCCGGAGACCAATCCTGAACAACATCTGCGCCAGGATGCCAGGTCAGGCGCTTTGGTGCGCCGCCTGATGTACTAACAACATATACATCTGCGTTGCCATCACGATCACTGGTAAACGCAATCCATTTACCATCAGGTGAGAAATGCGGCGCAGCCTCATTTGCCAGATGCGTTGTAATCTGACGAGGATTATTACCCTTGCGGTCTGCAATCCAAAGATCGCCTGCATAAGTAAAAGCAATATGCTTCTTTGAAATAGCAGGGTTCTCTATCATCAGAGTATCTGCAGTTACTTGTGGTGCAACAATCGCTCCTGCCAGCATTGTACTGGCGACCAGCGCCTTTTTCAGCGTGTTAAATTTTAACATAAATGGTTCCCCCTCACTGAACTCTAAATATTGAAGTGGGCGTATCAAACTTAGTAATAGCCCCCCTGTCAACTACAGACCCACTTGCCTTATAACTATAGTTCAATGCACCGTAAGGTGTAACTTTACCAGCTTTGGAGAATAAGGCAGCGCTATGTATACCGACATCAAAGGTATATCAGTGGGTGAGCCAAGGAAAAGAACACCCCTTTAAGCGGTTTTGGACGGTATAGATAATACCTCCTGCACCAGCATTTAGGTATTTCACAAAATACCGCTAATTTATATTGAACTTCAATCCTGTAGAAATATTCAGACAAGAGCTTATAATATGCTCCTCGTACTGATTACCTACCGAAAGATATCCAAATGGCACTAAGCGAAGGCCAGAAGAAACGGAAAGCAAAAAAAGCGGTAAAAGGCGTTAAATCTCGCCCTACAGCGCGCCAAGCACGCGCGCGCCTGAAAGCGAACAGCGTTTCAAAATCCCGACAAAGTGAACACGGCGGCCGCGCGCATAGAAGACGAAATGATTAAATCACTTTAATTTACTGTCTCGCTCCCTCACTACTCGGCGAATATATAAAAACTCATACACAGCAAATATCAAAACAATCAACGTCATGCCAATAACGACCGCCAGATCGTAAAAACCGTTTAAACGCCATTCCCAATAAATATTCCTTAGTGTTGGCCCCCAAATAATCGCCAATACCAACACAACACCGATTATCACTATATGAACGATAAATTCTTTCACAAATTCCCCTATTAAAATCCAATATTTTGAGCCTGCTGCATACCAAGAGCAACGAATACCCAAGACTTCCCTAAATAGAAAAACATGCGCATTTCTGCGGGGTTCAGGGAAATGTTACAAGATTTCCGGAAAAAAATGCATTTTTGACTTGGCAGCAGATTTTTTTTGAGTATAAAAGCCTCCACACAGCGACGGGCAACCGCTGCTGTTGAAAGATGATCCGCCTTAGCTCAGTTGGTAGAGCAAATGACTGTTAATCATTGGGTCGCTGGTTCGAGCCCAGCAGGCGGAGCCAAATTTCAGGGCTTGGGATTAATTTCCCGAGCCCACTTTAAAAACTAAATCGATGATCCGCCTTAGCTCAGTTGGTAGAGCAAATGACTGTTAATCATTGGGTCGCTGGTTCGAGCCCAGCAGGCGGAGCCAATATCAGAAAGCTGCGATTTATTTCGCGGCTTTCGTTGTTTTTAAGCCCTTATCCTACCGCAAATCGTTTTTTATATTCCCCCGGTGTAAGCCCAACGATTTTCTGGAACAGTTTCCTGAAGGCGCTTGGGTCTTCATATCCCACCTTCCAGGCGATCTGGTTAAATGGCATTACAGACTGCTCAAGAAACCCGCGTGCTTTGTTTACCCGTAAAAGCTGGATATATGCGGTTGGTTTGTGTGTAGTAGCCTTATGAAAACGACGCAAAAATGTACGCTCCCCAAGCCCTGCCATATCAGCCAGCGCCTTCACGGAAAAAGTTTCCTTATAATGAGCCTGTAACCAATGCTGTACTTCCAGCACAGCTGAATCCCCGTGATCAAATCGTGGCATAAAGCCACTATAATAGCGCTGTTCTCGGCCTGATGGATCAACAAGGAAGAACTTGGCAACTTCCAGCATAACAGCAGCCCCCATAAACTGCTCAATCAACCTTAGCCCAAGATCAACCCATGCCATCACGCCGCCTGCCGTGATTATCTCACCATCCTCAACCAGCAATTTCTCAATTTGCAGGTCCACATCAGGATGTGCCTTCAAAAACTCTTCTCTGAGAATCCAGTGGGTAGTGGCCCTTCGGCCTTTCAGTAACCCTGCCTCCGCCAATACAAAAGCCCCTGCACAAATGGAACTGATAAGCGCTCCCCCCTTATGCTGAGCTCTGATCCAGTCATTCTGTGTATCCATAGGTGTGTTGGCAGCATCTTCGGACAACCGCGGCGGCACAATAAGCACTGATAACTGACTTGGAGCTTGCCCTTCAGATATATAACCGCACTTCAACTCACCTGTTTCCAAATTGACAAGCCAGTGGCAGACCTGAAACTTCCGTTTTGTATCCGGCATTTGTTCTAAAACAATATTGTTAGCGGCGCCGAACAAATCAGTAAGCCCATACAGCGAAGAAAGCTGGGAACCTGGATAATTCAACAACCCAATCGGGATAATGTCTACGTCAGAACTTATTGTCACTTTTAAACCTTATAAAGTCAAAAACGCCAATTTCGACTGTGCGCTCATTCATATACTCTGTCCAGAACAAAGCAGCCTTATGGAGAGAAAAAATGACAGAAGAAGAAAAACAGGCAGTACTTGAAGCCGTACAAATCGCCAGCGAAAAGTGGAAAAATGCATTCAACAGCGGTAATGCAGCTGGTTGTGCTGCAGCCTACGAAGAAAATGCAATCATGAATGCCAAACCCTTCGGCACCTTCAAAGGCCGATTTGAAGTTCAGGCTTTCTGGGAAAAACTAATCGCAGACGGCTTTTCTGACGTTGAATATATTGAGCCCGAACTTGAAGTACGTGATGCATCATCCGCTGTCCTCAAGTCTGGCTGGCGTATGAACAATGCACATGGCGTTATAACCAATGAATTATGGGTGATTCAAAATGATGGCACAGCCCTTCTTCGAGAAGATGATTTTGAAGCACAAGGTTAACAACAAAATGGCCTTTACCAAGTGTAAAGGCCCAAATACGCGCCAAAAGTGCAACAGTGTGTAACAATTGGGCACCAGAATCACAGTTTCCACTTGTTTGTGCTCCATTTCTTAGCTACTCAGACACCTGTATTTGTTAGTTTTCCTAAAAATTTGAATGTGAGATTTGGCTATGCGCAAAATCCTGCTGCCTCTATTGGCGTCCACAATGAGCATTTCAGCTTTTGCTGATGAAGATAATCACTTCTACGCTGGTGTTGAATTTGGTATTTCAACCGCACTTAAAAGCGATTTGGAAGGCGAAGACCTTACTCTCCGTGCAGACAAACACTGGGGACGTAATGGTGGTCTGTTTATTGGTAAAAAAATAAATAAAACGCGTTTTGAATTTGAATATATGATCCGCAGTAACGTCGTGGATTCTTTTGATATTACGGCTTCAAACCTAGACGCATTCCCAGTTCGTCGCGAAATTAATGGTGCAGGCCGCCAAAAAACCTCAAGCCTCATGGTAAATGCGTGGCGCACTTTTGCAACATGGCATAAATGGGATCTGGATGCTGGCTTTGGTTTCGGTGCAGCCAGAACACGCCTTGATAATGTTCGTCAGGGCTCGAACAATTTTGTAGATGGTAGCGATTGGGCTCCGGCAGTTCAAGCAATGGTTCAGGCTTCATATCCAATGGGTAAAGGCGCCAACTTCTCGCTTGGCTATCGCCTGTTCCGCGCTTTTAAAGCCGAATATGCTACACAGAACGGTGAGTTCTCTCATCGCGCTCGCAGCAATGAATTCTTTGCACGCCTAAGCTGGAAATTTGGTGGCAGTTCTTCAGCGCCAAGAACGAAGCCTGCACCTGCAGCTCCAGTAGCGCAACCAGCGGCACCTGCCCCAACACCAGTTGAAACCAAGCCGGTTCAACAGGTTCCAGAAAAACCACTTGAAGGACCTAAGCCTGAAGAGCATCCGCTACCAGGTCCATACATCGTGTATTTTGATTTTGATAAATCAAATGTTTCAGCGCGTGGTATGAACACAATTTCTGAAGCAGCGGCTGCTTTCCGCGATTATAAGGCGGTTGAAATTCGCACTACAGGTAAAGCTGATCGCGCAGGTAGTTCTACTTATAACGTGAAACTAGCGGAACGCCGTACCGAAGCAGTTCGCGCAGCCCTTATCCGCGAAGGTATTCCAGCAAACAAAATCGATATCCGTTCCACAGGTGAAAACGAGCCACGTGTACCAACTGCTGACGGTGTGCGTGAGCAGGAAAACCGTGTTGTAGTTATCGTGCTTGTTCGCTAATCAGCGACTTTAAAAGATATGTTGAAGAAGGGGTAGCAAGGCTATCCCTTTTTTTATGCCCTCCCAACAAACTGCTTTAGCAGGCCTTTCAATCAAATCCATGTGTATTTATTTGTAATCGCTGTGGGTTTAGTCTTGCGAAATATTGCAATTACGTTAACCCTAGCGGTCTGACTTTTCGGGGAAGGGACAAAAATGTTAAAAACTTGGTTCGAAATCACGCTCTGGAAGCGGATTTTAGGTGCTCTCGTACTTGGTGCGATTGTTGGTAGCATCTGGGGTGAAGGCGCAGGCAGCATTCGCTGGATTGGTGATGTTTTCATCAACCTTATCCGCATGATTGTTGTGCCGCTGGTGTTCGTTACACTGGTATCCGGCCTTATTGCGATGGGTGATCCAAAGAAGCTTGGCTCGCTGGGCTTTAAAACTCTAGCACTGTATATTGGTACCACGGCATTTGCGATTGTCATCGGCCTAACCATGGCGACGATTATCGAACCGGGCACAGGAGTTAGCTTCGCAGGTGCTGAACCGCGTGAGATTCAGGCAGCACAGTCCCTTCAGGAACGTCTGATTGGAATCATCCCTCAAAACCCAGTAGCAGCGCTTGCCAGCGGCAATATGCTTTCCATTATCTTCTTCGCTATCTTCTTTGGCGCCGCGCTTCTGATGGTTGGCGAAAAAGGTAAACCTATCGCCAGCATTATTGATGCGGGCTCAGAGGTAATGCTGAAAATGACCCATATGGTAATGGAAGTAGCACCATTTGGTGTGTTCGCTCTTATCTCTTTCGTGGTCGGCAATGGCGGTATTAGCCAACTTCTAAACGTGCTGCCCCTTGTTGGCGCTTTTATAGCGGGATGTGCTTTACATCTGATTATTACACACGGCGGCTTAATGAAGTTTGTGCTCAAACTTTCACCAGTGAAGTTCTTCAAAGGCGCTGTTGATGCACAAATGGTTGCTTTTTCAACGTCATCCAGCTCTGCCACTCTTCCAGTGACCATGAGTGTGGCTGAAAACAACATGGGTATTAAACCGCCTGTTGCTTCTTCAGTGCTACCACTTGGTTCCACTATCAATATGGACGGTACTGCGCTTTATGTTGGTATTGTTGCTGTATTTGCAGCGCAGGCGCTGGGGATCAGCCTCGGGCTAACTGAATATGCGCTTATCGCACTGACAACCACACTCGTATCTATTGGTACAGCGGCTGTGCCTTCTGCATCCCTCTTCCTGCTTGCAGCTGTGATGGATGTAATCGGTGTAGACGGCGCACAAACCGCTATCATCGTTGGTTTCCTATTTCCGTTTGACCGCCCGCTCGACATGATGCGTACAGTTGTAAACGTAACAGGTGACTTGTCAGTATCCACCGCCGTAGCGAAATGGGAAGGCGAGTTTGACGAAGAAGCCTTTAACGCAGACAACGTAGAATAAGCTTAATCTAGCAAAACTGCGGTTTTTGGTTTAAAAGTTCGGCGCTGGGTGCTATAGGCACCCGGCGTTTTTATTGGTTGAGAGCCAATTCCAAAGAATTTTTACGAGTATAAGATGTCGACGAAGAAAAAAGCTGTAGTTCTGCTTTCCGGCGGGCTTGATAGCGCAACGGTTGTTGCAATCGCAAAAGATCAAGGGTTTGATGTACATGCCCTTTCCTTCAGTTATGGCCAGCGCCATAGCGTGGAACTAACAGCGGCTGACGATGTGGCCAAGCATCTTGGTGTGGTGGAACATAAAACCGCCAATCTCGATCTGCGCACCTTCGGCGGCAGTGCCCTCACAGACGACATTGACGTGCCGAAAGACCGCGAAGAAGAAACAATGGAAGAAGATATCCCGGTAACGTACGTGCCGGCACGTAATACTATCTTCCTGTCCTTCGCCCTTGCATACGCGGAAGTGGTTGGGGCCAAAGATATCTTCATCGGCGTAAACGCACTTGATTACAGCGGTTATCCTGATTGTCGCCCGGAATATATTGAAGCGTACCAAACCATGGCACGTCTTGCGACAAAAGCTGGCGTGACGGAAGAAGAAGAACTTCATATCCGCACCCCGCTCCTTGAAATGAGCAAAGCTGATATTGTAACTGTCGGCACCAAGCTTGGTGTCGATTATGCCATGACTATCAGCTGTTATGACCCGAACGACAAAGGCGAAGCTTGCGGCCACTGTGACAGTTGCATTTTACGCAAAAAAGGTTTCCGCGAGGCGGAGCTGGACGACCCAACCCGCTATCAGGCATAATTTCATATGGTCTATACAGTCAAAGAAATGTTTTACACCCTACAAGGGGAAGGTGCACAAGCAGGCAAGCCCGCTGTGTTCTGTCGTTTCGCTGGCTGTAACCTGTGGACAGGCCTTGAGCGCGACCGCCCGAAAGCCATCTGCCAATTCTGCGATACGGATTTCGTAGGCACAGACGGTGAAGGCGGCGGTAAATTCAAAACGCCAGAAGAACTCGCCCAAGCTGTGCTTAACGCGTGGACGGGGGACAAGAGCGGCACCCCACTTGTGGTTTGCACTGGTGGTGAACCCCTCCTCCAGCTTGATAAGCCGCTTGTGGATGCTTTCCATAAGCTTGGTATTGAGATTGCGGTAGAGAGCAACGGCACCGTTGAACCGCCCGAAGGCATTGATTGGCTTTGTATCAGCCCTAAAATCGGCTCAAAGCTTGTCGTAACCAAGGGCCAGGAGCTTAAACTGGTTTACCCGCAGGAAGGCGGTGAACCAGAGCAATTCGAGCACATGGATTTTGAAAACTTCTTCCTGCAGCCTATGGATAGCCCTGAGCAGATGGAAAACACGGCCCGCGCTGTGGATTACTGCAAAGCCCACCCCAAATGGCGCTTAAGTGTGCAGAGCCACAAATATATCAATATCCCTTAAACTACCTATGCCAATAGCCCTCAATGGCTTCCTTGATGTAATTCACCACCACATCAGGGGCTTCCATAGGGATAAAGTGGGATAAATCAGTTAAATGCACATCTCGCCCAATCTGGAAAGCACCTGATAACTTGGACCATGTGGGAGATACCGAAAACGAAAGTGGATTACCAAACAAACCAGCGGTACGGGCGCGCAGTATAGTTGCCGGGGCTTTTACCCGCCCAAGCGCATTGTGAATTACTTTCCCATTATGGTTCAAATAAATCTGCACTTCATGCAGAGGGGAACAAGCAAGTTTATGAACACCTTTTTCATCAGGGCCGAACAGAGCGTGTGCGCAGTAATCTTTGAGAGCTCTATCTTCCCAGTATTTAAAGGGTGCACGTTTTTTGTAGCGCTGATACATGGACTCTGAGCTATCCCATTCTGTACGCCTACGGCTGACAGGGTGTTTCTCTGGCTTCATGAAACCATTCGCTAACCTGAGTATTTTATACATGGTCCGCGACATGATAACCGGGTCAAGAAGAACAAGTTCCTTCACTCGTTCTGGCATATCAGCGGCAGTTACTGTCGCTAAATATCCACCAATAGAATGGCCACTAAGTACGGCATTCTTTATATCCAGTTTTTCCAATACGCCCTTGATATCGTCAGCCATTGTCGGCCAATCAACCTTACCTTCCTTTGAGCTTTCACCGTGAAAGCGGAGATCAACCGCATAAATATGCTGTTCTGGAAGTTGCTCAGCAACATAATCCCAACAGCGGCTGTGAAAACCAGTAGCGTGCAAAAGAACAACAGGATCGCCCTCGCCCCGCCATTCCCAAACATTCAGGCGTGCTCCATCCACATCGACAAAATGCTGAACTGACCTGTTTCTCATCCGTGTCTCTCCCCAAAAGAAAAAGGCAACCAGCGGTGCCGATTGCCTATAATCAATTAGACTGATCTTTATAATTTCAAGCCTCTAACCGCGGCCACGATATGTAGGTACACCTTGCTCCGGCACCCAAACATCTTCTGGTGCTTTACCTGTCTGGTAGAAGACATCAATTGGAATACCGCCACGTGGGTACCAGTATCCGCCGAAGCGCAACCATTTCGGTTTCATTTCTTCCACAAGGCGTTCTGCAATACCTACCGTACAATCTTCATGGAAAGCGGCGTGATTACGGAATGACTGAAGGAAAAGCTTCAGAGATTTACTTTCAACCAGCTTTTCGTCCGGCACATAATCAAGAACCAGGTGGGCGAAATCCGGCTGGCCCGTTACCGGGCAAAGGCTTGTGAATTCAGGGCATGTAAAACGCACCAGATAGTTCGTGCCTTTACGTGGGTTTTCTACATACTCAAGAACAGCTTCTTCGGGGTTTTGCGGCGCTGCACCTTGCTTCCCAAGCTGGTCGAGGCCTTCGTAAATACTCTTGCTCATTTTCATTCCTGTAATCTGAAAACATTCTTAGGCACAGCCTATGCGCTTAGTTGTTCCTTGTGTCAAAACAATTCTCTAATCCACGCCTCACTTGAATAAATTTGGTATCGCCCCCATCTATAGAGAAAGATAATTACTCATACTTAAGCAATTTTAACATTTTTGTTCAGCCTTTATTAAGGCAAACCCTGTAGGGTGATAGATAACAGTTACAACCTGTGGTGCTCGAGAGATGAAAGAAAAGAGGTTTAGAACGAACTGATAAGGAGACAGAAGATGGAACACACAGAAACAAAAACGGCAAGGTTTGCCCCGGGAACAATCATTATTCATAAGAAATATGGATACCGTGGTCTCATTTTCGATGTAGATGCCGTCTATAGCCAATCTCCTGAATGGTACGAATCCAACGTTCCGACCACCACACCAAAAGACCGTCCATGGTATCATGTGTTGGTAGATGGTGAGCCGCACACCACATATGTTGCAGAAGAAAACCTCCTGCATTTTGATGACGCAGAAGAATTTGAACATCCGCTCCTAAGCGTGCTGTTCAGGGTTAATCGGCAAGGCGATATGGCCAGCCGGATGATCATTAACTAGTTTCCTCGTTGCTCAAGTGAGCTATGATACCTGGCACCCTTCGGGGTGCCTTTTTTTATGCATTTTGTCGCATTGCATCTAGCATAAGTTCCCTTAAAAAGAACAGATCACATATATAGAGAGAGATATCATGCTTCAATCACCATTAGTTTCAGCTGATTGGCTATCAGAGAAGTCGGATGACCAGAACATTGTTATCCTTGACGCATCATGGCACATGCCCGCAACTGGCAGGAAAGCAGGCGAAGAATTCAAGCAACAGCATATTCCCGGTGCACGCTTCTTTGATATTGATGCTGTATGCGATGCATCTGAACCTTTCCCTCACACTGTCCCTACAGTAGATATTTTTGAAAAAGCTGTAAGTGCTCTCGGTATTAAAAACGAAGATACAGTAGTGGCGTATGACGACAGTGATGTAAAATCATCTGGCCGTGTTTGGTGGCTCTTCCGCCTGATGGGGCACACACAGGTTTATGTGCTGAATGGCGGTCTGAAAAAATGGGTGGCTGATGGAAAACCAATCTCAACTGACACAAGCAGCTATACTCCATCGTCTTACAAAGCTTCTTTCCAGCCCCTGCTCTTTCAATCAAAGGAAGAAATGCTCGCGATCTCAAATACAAAATCAGCACAGATTGTGGACGCACGAGGCGCAAGCCGTTTTTACGGCCGTGAAGCAGAACCACGCCCCGGCCTGCGTGCCGGCCACATCCCGGGTTCCGTAAATTTGCCTTTCACACAGCTTTTCAGAGAAGACGGCACGATAAAATCTAAACAGCAACTTACAGATATTCTTGCCGATCGCGCTATTGACCTAGGCGCCCCGATTGTCACAAGCTGCGGCTCTGGTGTTACAGCCTGCAATCTGGCTCTTGCGTTTGCAGAGCTAGGCAAATGGGATACGGCAATTTATGATGGTTCCTGGACCGAATGGGGCAGCCTTCATGATTTTCCGATAGAGACAGAATAACCGAGTAATTTATGACAAAAGAAAAAACAGAAACCAAATTAGTAACCTCGGGCCGGAAAAAGGAGTGGACCCATGGCGTGGTAAACCCGCCAATTTACCGCGCATCTACCTGTCTTTTTGAAACATATGCTGAAATGCGCGAACGCTGCGCTGATCCTTCTGCTCGCCACCTGTTTTATGCACGCAAAGGCACTCCAACCCAGTGGGCGCTTGCTGAGGCAATGACAGAGCTTGAAGGCGGCGAAGGCACTATGCTGTATCCAAGTGGCATTGCAGCAGTTACAGGTGCCATTATGGCACTTGTTAAACCCGGTGATCATATTCTCATCACTGATAGTGCTTATGATCCAACACGCTCATTTGCGAACGGATACCTGAAACATATTGGTGTTGAAACTACTTATTACGATCCGCTTCTGGGTTCGAACATCGAAACACTGTTTAAAGATAACACTACGCTTATCGTTACTGAAACACCGGGATCGCTTACATTTGAGGTACAAGACTTACCCGCGATCTGTGAAGCCGCAAAAAAAATTGGCGCTTATGTCATTACTGATAACACATGGGCAACACCTCTGCTTCTTAACCCGCTTGAACTGGGTGCTGATATCTCGGTCCATGCCTGCACCAAATATATATGCGGTCATTCAGACGTAATGATGGGCAGTGCCACAGCAAACAAACGCACCTTTAAAAAACTTCAGCAAACCGCATATCAGATGGGCCAGACAGTATCCCCTGATGATGCTGCTCTAACACTCCGCGGTTTACGTACTCTTGGAGTGCGCATGAAAGAGCATGAAGAAAATGCGCTGAAGATTGCCAATTGGATTAAAGACCAACCGATGGTCGAAGAAGTGCTGCATCCAGCCTTCGAGAACTGCCCTGGCCATGAGATTTGGGCGCGCGATTTTACTGGTTCCTGCGGCTTGTTCTCGATCGTGCTCAAAGAAGGCAGTTATGAAGATACAGCTGCCATGGTCGACGAAATGAAATATTTCAAAATGGGCTTCAGCTGGGGTGGTTATGAAAGCTTGATCTTGCCAAGCAATCCAGCCACATGCCGTACAGCAACACCGTGGAAAGCAAGCGGCCCGCTCCTGCGTCTTCATATCGGACTTGAAAATACCGATGACTTGATAGAAGACTTACAGACAGGACTAGAAAGATATAGCAAGCATTTAGGGCGTTGATGCTCAACCAGACCGAAATTGATGCACTACTCTTGAGCTTAAAGGTAGCTTTATGGGCCATAGCCCTTGGGCTGCCTTTAGCTGTTTTTACCGCTTACCGTATGGCCCGTTCAGACTTTCGCGGAAAATTCCTTCTGGATGGTATGCTTCACATCCCGCTTGTTGTTCCCCCTGTGGTGATTGGCTTCCTTCTGCTAATCGCTTTCTCACATAACAGTAGTTTTGGTGCATGGCTGAACAGGGTTGGCTTAAACCCATCCTTTCAGTGGCAAGGAGCAGCAATTGCGAGCGGCATTATGGCTTTTCCGCTTATGGTCCGCAGTATTCGGCAAGCCTTTGAGGCTGAACCAAAAGAGTATGGAGAGGTAGCACAAACACTAGGGCTTTCCCCGTACACCATTTTCCGGCGTATCAGCCTGCCACATGCCCTGCCCGGCATTCTTTCAGGATCGGTTTTAGGGTTTGCACGTGCGATAGGTGAATTTGGCGCGACCATTACCTTTGTTGCAAATATTCCAGGCCTTACTCAAACACTGCCGTTGGCGCTCTTTCAGGCGGCACAAACGCCAGGCGGTGAAGAAATTGCAGCACGTTTTGCATTACTATGCCTGATACCAGCTATTGGCAGCCTGATTATTTCAGAATGGTTATCTCGTCGGCATAAGCTGAGGAGCCAGTCATGAGCCTCTCTGTCGATCTAACATGGCAGTTGGGGACTACAGAAGGCCATGCCTCATTTGAAGTTCAAAGCGGCATTACTGTTCTTATGGGCAAATCTGGCGCTGGGAAAACATCCCTTGCACGCACGATATGCGGGCTGGAAAAGGCTAACGGACATATCAAGCTTCAAGGGCGCGATGTATCGAACCTAAGCCCTGAAGAACGTTCTATTGGGCTCGTTATGCAAAAACCTGCCCTCTTTCCTACTATGTCAGTCGAAGAGAATATTCGGCTATCAGCGCAGTTACAGCCAAAGGATATAGACCAGCTTATCGAACTGGCTGATATCAAGCATCTTCTCAAACGCCCTCCCCAGAACCTATCGGGCGGAGAATCCAAACGGGTAGCACTTGTTAGAGCAATCGCGGCAGATCCTAAATTTCTCATTCTAGATGAGCCACTTACCGGCCTCGATACATCTCGGCGTAATGCAATGCTCCAGCTGATTAGAGAAATAAACCGGAAGCATCAAATACCTATGCTACTGATAACCCATCAACTGGAGGAAATGATTGCGGTTGCAGATAATGCCATTCTTATGGATGCTGGTAGAACACTTCTTTCTGGTTCATTAACTGACATACTGAACGCTTCGGAAACATGTGAAGTTCTCGGTCTTAACAGCACTCTTTCTATTATTACCGCCAGCGCGGCACACCGCGACGATGGATTACTAGCTGCCGAGATTGGCGGACAAACCATCTGGGTAAAAGATGAAGGTGAAAAGGAAAACAGCGCTCTCACACTGCGTATTCTTGCCAACGATGTTGCACTGGCTACATCGCCCGCAGAAAACACCAGTATTCAAAATATCCTTGAAGCCGAAATTATAGAAATAGTTCAAGCACCGAAATCAGTAAATGTGCAATGCCGCATCGAAGGCAGTAGTGAGCACATCACCAGCCAAATCACCGAGCGCGCCTATAGGAACTTAACGCTTCGCACAGGCCAAAAAATTTATCTATTAATAAAAGCCGTGGCCATAAAAGACGTGCACAACAACTAGAAACGTCGGCGGAAGCTGAACTGAAGTAGTTTATTCTTTTGTTCAGTATCAACACCAAGCCCTACCCGATTATCACGGTCGCTGTTCACTTGAAGATATTCAGCGAGCAACTGGTTCTTCGCATCAATTCTCCAGGAAAAAGCCACTGTGTAGGCATCGCCATTCTCAAAGTTATTATCGACCTGAATAAATGAATTATCGTCATTGTCGAACCAGTCATAACGTGCTGAAAGCCTGAATGGCCCAATGGTTTTGCTGAGAAGTGCAAAAGCCGCCTTAAAATCTACATCCACATAACGCCGATCGCCCTCAGCAATCACGCCCATTTCCGTTGAGCCACGCATATATTGGCTGATAAACTTGATATCAGAAGGTAGGTTGGCTTCAGCATATACATTTAAGAAGCGGGTATCCCACGCATATTGTTCACCGTTAAAGGCTTCAGGGTTACCCCGGTTATCATAATAAAAGGCACCAAGCTGTAAATTGCGGCCATATGAATAATCCAGCGCAGCATAGAAACCCGGTTTGTTATCAAGCTCTCGGATCGGGTTTACATAAGCTGCCTGCCTTAGGAACGAGTCCTCGGTCCCGATAGAAGGAATGGGGGCTAGCGGTACCGTGGAAAAGGCTCCCACTTTTGCATCGTGTAACGCCCATCCACGAAAAGCTAAAAGAGAGCCTGCAGGGTCGTTAAATCCGAAAATTGCCCCGGAAAGTGAGACTTTATGATTTTCCGTTTTATATGTAGCGCGTGCCTCAAGCCCAAGTGCTCGGATCTCTTCCCCTACCCAGGCATTAATCGCTGAAGGCGTGATCGTATAGGGCGTTGTCCAAGCCGTTGAGATATTCTCCCGCGAGATATGAGGGAAAAATAGTCCTGCTTTATATTCAAAAGACCAGGCAGAAGAAGGTACCGGTTTATAGGTGACAAATGCTTCAACCAAATCGACCGGCTTATCCTGCTCGCTATCAAACTTGAGATGCGCAAAAGCCTTCCATCCCCACGCAATATCAGCCTTCGCGAGTACTGATATCTCAGAAAGCCTTAGCTGAGTATTCGCGCTCCCGTCCTCAGAAGCACCGTAGCGGGTTTTCCCCAGTCCGCCGTTAAAGAAGTCTTCTTCACCAGCAAAAGCATGGGTTAGGCGAAAATCAGCCAAGCCCGAGATATCAAGAAAACTGTCTTGTGCGGCCACAGGAAAAGAAAACAAAGTACCTATGGTCAATAAACTCAATACACGCACCATAATATACCTTACTTAAATTTATATTCGTTCAGGAAACTCTCTAAATCACGCGCAGGAAGCGGTCTGCTAATGAAATATCCCTGCAGTGTATCACAGCCATATTCACTTAACATATCAACAGATTGTTGATCTTCCACGCCTTCAGCTGTCACTTTAAGGCCAAGGTTATGTCCAAGCTCAATTGTTGAACGAACGAGGATTCTATCTTCCTCATTTTCCGCCAGCTTCAATACAAAAGATTTATCAATCTTAATCTCGCTCACTGGCAGCTTTTTCAAATAGCTTAAAGAACTATAACCAGTACCATAATCATCAATCGACAGCGTAAGCCCCATTGCGCTCAGCATGTTCAGAACTTCAAGAGCACGAGACATATCATGCATCACTGCACTTTCTGTTACCTCGAGCTTCAAGTTTTCTGGTGGAACTTTATATTCCCTAAGCAGCAGCAAAATTTGCCCCGGAAGGTTCAGGTTCATCAAATCACTGGTAGACAGATTCACAGCTATAGAAATATTGTGGCCCATTGCATGCCATTTCGCACACTGTGAAATAGCCTCCCGCAAACCCCATTCGCTTACATGCCTTACATCACCCGTACGTTCAGCAAACGGGATGAAATCGTCCGGTGGTACAAATCCACGTGTTTTACTGTTCCAGCGCACAAGTGCTTCAACGGAGGTAATTTTACCTTCAGCGAGATCAAGTTTTGGCTGATACGCGAAAGATACTTCGCCAGTATTAAGTGCCTCTCGCAGATCACTCATAAGGGATAGGTTTTGCGCGTAAGACGTGCCTGTATCCTGCACATACCAAGCATATCCTTTTGGCGATACCCGGCCTTGATCGAGCGCTGAGTTAGCGTGCTGCATAAGGTGCATAGCATCTTTGCCGTCATCAGGGAATTTTGCTAAACCCATTTTGATGCTGGCATCCACCGCCACATCAGCAATTTCAAACGGCGTCATAAAGGAATTAATAGCTAACGAGGCAACAACCTCAGCTCCTGCTGCATCCTCCAGAATAAACGCGAAAGATTCTGTGCTAAGACGCGCTACTTTGGCGTTGGACACCTGTTGTAAGCGCTCGCCAATACCCGATAATAGATCATTTACATGATCATGATTCAGCACTGTTCTTAGTTCAAGCAGTTGTTGCACCTCAGCAATAACCAACGCAAATTGCTTCTTTTTTTCTACTGTTTCAATCAGATCTTTTTCAAAGTTATTCCGGTTTGGAAGTCCCGTCTCAGGATCATGAAAAGCTTGAAAACGGATGCGGTCCTGCCTCTCACGTACAGCTTCCACCATGTGGTTGAAACTCTTGGTAAGATCTGAGATTTCATCGTCTTTTGTTGGAGCAGCAACTTCGTGAAATTCGCCCTGAGCAATACGGTTGGTAGCACTCGCCAATTCACGAAGTGGTTTGGTAACACCGCGCGAGATCACCATACTTCCACCAAAAAGGAAAACGAGACCAATCGCCAGAATACCAAGAAGCGTTATCGCAAAATCAGCATAACTGCGTATTTCTTTATCAATCGAATAATAAAGCAGTGTGGAAACTTCATTGCCCTGTGTGGCTGAACCCTGAAGCTCCATCAACCAGAACATATAATCGTCACCAAGATATGGTGCCCGGAAAACGGCTCCCATAGAATTCAAAATACCGGTATCTAAAAACTGCGCCAGTGCACCTTCATCAGAAGAAGAGGCTGCAAGCTTGTAGCGGTCATTTTCCTTGTATAGAAACGCGATTTCAAGACCTTCAACTGATAGTTCTTTAATCTCTAGCGCTTCAACTTCATCAAGCTCGATACCGAGCGCAATCCAGGCCTGAAGGTCAGGCGCATAAACAGGCGCTAATACGACCTCGTAAAGACGCCCCTCGGCTTCCATAATAGATGATGCGGTGGAAGCTGCCTCAGCAAGTTCTTTCAATTCCGCACTCAGGAAAGAGGCCTCCGTGAGCCTTTTCCCCTGCCGGCCAGCATATGTTACAATTTCACCATCAATGTCATACACCATTGAAAAATCAGCATCTACGCGGTTTCCAAAATTGGAAAGTGCTGATTTAACAGTTGGAATATCTTCACTAAGGATTGCTTCCTTGAAGCCAAAATCCTGAGATACCACCTGCACAAGGTCGGTAAGCTTCTCTACTCGCTCATCAACAATAGATTCAAAAACTCGCGCAGCAGAACTTAACTGGTCCTGCACCTGATCACCGACATTTTCATCCAAAGAAGAATAAAAGGCGACAATAATGATACTTTGAACCGCTAAAAACAGCGCAAGATAAACAATCGTTAATCTGGTCTGAAATTTAAACGATGGCATTAGTTATATTCTTCTTCCGATGGTGGATTTTGTTTTTTACGAACCGAACGCAACGCTAATTCAACAGCCTCAGAAGTGTCTCCTTCAATCGCTACCATCCTGGTAAAGACTGATTTTCGATCTTTTAAATCTGGGTGCCAGACTTCCATTTTATACTGACCTGCTGGCAGTCCCTCAAAGCTCACCGTACCATTTGCTTTGGTTTTTTGGTAGATCGGTGCTTCTGTCACATAAACAAAAGCCAGCATATTATCGTGGATATTACAGCCCAAAGCCACAACCCCCGGGTTATCGAACAAAATTTCTTTGGACTCGTCTTTACCGTATAGCTTCAGTTGAAAGCGCTTTGTTTTAGAAAAACTGTATACATGATGGCGGAATTCATCCAGGTTCGGAAATGAAACCTTGGTACCAGTTTGTACGGGAAGTACGAAAGGCGCGAATAACGTATTCCGTTGCTGCATTTCAGCGGCTTCAGGAGCTGCGAATTTAAAATCAGTTTCAAACTGAGGCGTTAAAGCAACCACCGCATGTTCAACAGATCTATTTTTCGCATCTTTCACGGTTAGTGCAATACTATCCGCATTCGCAACAGTTCCCGCCGAAAGAACGAGAAAAGCGCCCGTTGTAAAAGCTCTAAACAAATTCATCGCCCCAACTCCCAATCCACACAATGTGTTGCTACGTTAGTGGATTTTTCGGCAAAAATCCCAATCAATATTTAGTTATTCCTATGTGAATAATATTACCGAAGAGTAAAGATCAAAAAATCAAGCATAACAATCAGCTAGCGAAATCCCGTAGAACTTCCGTTGAATTGCGGAAGCCCTTTTTTTATGTGTAAGCTTTCCTCTTGAGTCCAACACATTTATCAGGGGGATAAAGATGTTTAAAAATATGCGCTACGCCATTGCTGGCCTTATGGCAACAACAGCTATCACAGCCCTTCCCGCACAAGCTATAGAAACAACTGAACCAGCACAAATTCGCTGGGACCTTACTGACCTTTATAAAACAGAGCGTGACTGGAATAAGGAACGTGAGCAGTTGCTTATAGATATTGAAAAGCTCGCTCGTTTTAAAGGTAAACTTACAGAAAGTGCTAAAACGCTAGCTGATGCTTCCGATGAACTATCGGCTATTAACAAGCGTACGGCTCGTATGTTTATTTATGCATCCCTCGGCGGAGATGAAGATCTACGTAACGCAGAAGGCCAGGAAAAACTAAGCCTGGCACGTTCTGTCTTCGCGAAGCTTGGGCAAATTACGTCTTATATGTCACCTGAAATGCAGGCTGCTGGCTCGGAAACCTTGGAAAGATATATCAAAGAAGACAAGCGCCTTGAAAAACATGCTTTTAACATCAGAGACCTGATAAAACGAAAAGAGCATATTCTTGGCGACCAAGCTGAAGGCGTGCTCGCAAACGCTGGCGAAGTACTTTCAGGCCCACAGCGGATTTATTCCTTACTTACCACGGCCAGTATTCCTTGGCCAAAGGTAACTATGTCTGACGGCGAGACCGTAGACCTCAATCAATCCATGTACACTAAATACCGCGCGGTACAAAACCGGGAAGACCGCAAGAAAGTATTTGATGAATTCTGGAGCACATGGAAGCAGTATGAGGCGGCCCTCGGCCAAACCCTTGATACCTTGGTGCGCTCTCATATCTTCACAAGTAAATCTCGTAAATACTCTACATCGCTTGATGCAGCGGTTGCAGGCAGCAATGTGCCATCCGATGTGTACCGTGCACTTGTGAAGGCTGCGAACGAGAACCTACCGTCCATGCACCGCTACTTAAAACTGCGTCAGCGCATCATGGGCCTCGAAGACCTGCACTATTACGACATTTACCCGGAAGTAACCCAGCTCGAACGCGAATTCACGCTAGACGAAGCTAAAGCAATGACAAAAGCTTCCTTAAAGCCCTTTGGGGAAGAATATCTTAAAAAGTTAGATGAGGGTTTTGCAGGTAACTGGATGCATGTTTATCCGCAACCGGGTAAACGCTCAGGCGCTTATATGCAAGGCGCTGGTTATGACGAACACCCTTATGTTCTCTTGAACTATAATAGTGGTTTTGAAGATGTCTCCACCTTCTCTCATGAATGGGGCCATGCGGTGCATACTATGCTTGCCAAGGAAAACAATCCTTACGAGACATACAGCTATCCAATTTTCACAGCGGAACTTGCTTCAACAACAAATGAAGTTCTCTTGCAAGAACATATGCTGGCAAAAGACCTGAGCGATGCAGAGCGGCTTTATTATATTGATCGCGCACTCGAAAGTTATCGTGGTACTTTCTTCCGCCAAACCATGTTTGCTGAATTTGAACTGAAAATCCACGAACTTGCAGAGGCTGGCGAAGCTCTATCTGGTTCCAAGATGACAGAAGTGTATCTTGATCTTCTTAAAAAATATCATGGCCACGATGAAGGCGTTATGAATATTGATCCGCTTTATGCGATTGAGTGGGCCTATATCCCGCATTTCTATTACAATTTCTATGTGTATCAGTATGCGACAAGCATTTCCGGCGGTACCATGTTTGCCGAACGTATGCTAAGCGGTGACGAACAAGCAGATGATGACTATCTAAACGTACTCAAAGCTGGTGGCAGTAAATACCCACATGAAATGCTGAAAGATGCGGGTGTAGACCTTACTTCAAGTGCTCCATATGACGCACTCATCGCTCGTATGAACCGCCTGATGGATGAAGCTGAAGTTATTCTTAAGCGCATGGGGAAATAATCCCTGTGTCAGCTTGCAAACAAAAAGGCCGGAGAAAACTCTCCGGCCTTTATTTGTTGCCTTGAAAAATACAGTTGTTGAAAATCGTGCCTGATTGATAAATTCTCTTCAAATCACTGGCAATTTAACTCGAGAATATCCGTTGAGAACAACTCACCTTCAACTTCGTCCATTCACACGAGAAGATACCACCTCTTATGCGAATATCCTACGAAAGCCTGAGGTAGTAGAGTTTCTGCCTAACGAGCAAGATACTAATCAAGCAGATAAAACAGCAGAAACCATGATTACTTTCTGGCTGACCGGGCAAAAAGAAGATGGTTATGCACCTTGGGCTGTCATTCACCAAGAAACTGGAACATTGATAGGACACGTAGGTTTCAGGAAGTCAGAGGAGTTTCGATCTCCAGAGCTTCTTTACATGTTTGACAGCAACTTTTGGGGAAGAGGATATGCGACAGAAGCCGTTCGAGCAGCCTGTAATATTGCACAAAAGCAACTGTCGTTACCCTACGTTATGGCTGTTGCATTGAGGAGCAACATTGGATCTATAGCGGTAATGAAAAAATGTGGTTTCAAGTTTGAAGCTAATCTTCAGGATGGTGGCTTTCAGCTAGTTCGGTACGGATTAACCTTCTAAAAAGGCCGGAGAGACACCTCCGGCCTTTTTATTATATATACTAAGCTAGTTTAGAACTTGGCTTTTACACCAAAGCTGGCTGTCCAGTCATATTCTTCATACTGTGCAAGGAAATCTTGGCCGCCAGTGCGGAATGCAGCCTGAAATGGGCGGTCATTCACGTTAGACATAGTGCCGTATAACTTCACACCGTCGTAGATTTCATAAGAAGCCGAGAAATCCCACTGTTTGTGATCTAGCACGTATCGGTCACCAAAACCTTCAGAGTCAACCTCATCCAGATATTCATCGCGGTATGTAAGAGCGGCGCGAAGTGTTAGCGGGCCTTTTTCATAACCAAGAACAATATTGGCAATATTTTTGGAAGTACGCGGTAATGGTATTTCGCGTACTTCTTCACCTGTATCAATAGTCGCATCACTATCAACATAAGTATAATTCAGGCCTAGAATAATTCCGTCAAGTGGCCCCGGCAGGAATGTAAGAGCCTGCTGATAGTTAAGCTCAATACCTTTAACCGTTGCTTCATCACCATTGAAGGGCTGAACAACTTCACTGAAATCAATACCATTGATAGTCACATCTTCAAGTGTGCGGTCTACAACGAAGTTTTTGATTTTCTTATAGAAAACACCTGCCGAAATGATGGAGTCGTTATTCGGATACCATTCAATACCAAAATCAAGGTTGTTACTGGTTAGCGGCACAAGTGCCCCATTACCAATTGTACCTTCTGTCGTACGGTCAATCTCGCCATCTTCAAACTCGTCTTCAAACTCGATTTCACCTGTTGGAATAATATCATCAATGTTTGGACGCACAACGGACCGGAAGTATGCTGCTCGTAAGAGCAGATTTGGTTTAAGTTCATAGCGAAGGTTTACACTTGGTAGCCAGTGGCCATAATCACGATCTGTATTTACGGGCGAAACTGATGTTACATCTTCTGTTTCCGGTTCACCTTCATCATCAAGAACAGGATTACCATCAGCATCGCGAACGATTTCCTCACCAACCGTTACGAAATTACTGCTTGTTTTAAAATCTGTGTATTCATAGCGAACACCACCGATAACGCGAAGCGCACCAACATCAATACGGCCAAGAATATATGAAGCATAGATATTCTCTTCCGCTTCATAATCGACAGCGTCTGAAGCAATCAAAGTATCTGCTTCATTGATTTCAAAAGTAGATACATTCGCTCGGAAATAATCTTCAACGGCAGCCGCATCAGGGCCGAAATCACCCACCGCAAAATCAGGTGGGAAATCAATATCTGTTCTAAAATCCGCAAGCGTTACATCGCCAAGGTTTCCATCATAAACAATGGTGCTGTCATTACGCGATTTTTCGCGCAGACGGGCTTTTGCCCCCCATTTAATCAGTACTGGGTTATCATTCCAGTAGAGATCTTTGGCGATATCAAGCTTGAACGCAATCTGCTCATCATCTGTAAAGTTGTTGCCAAATTCAATGGTATCAAGCTCATAAGCGGAAGCATCACGAATACCATCAAAATCTGCCTGATTAAGGAAAGCAGAATTAGGCAGGAGTCTGTTTCTGAAATTCACACCAGCATTAAAATCTTCACCTGCGAAATCGATATCAAAGCGGTTTGGCTCATTTTCTTCAGCTTTGGAGTATGAAGCGGAATATTCAATACGCATGCTATCAAGGCGCGTTTCACCGCCCGCCTGCACTGTCAGAATTTTCTGAGTTTCAACACGGTTTCGAACATCACGGTCTGCTTCAATACCATTCTGGAACGCAACGCCATCGGCTGTATTTGTATTATCCAGATCGAACTCGCCTTCATCAAACTTCAACTCGACCCTGCTACGGATTTCAGAATCTTTAAAGTTGGAATAGAGAGAACGGATGTAAAGGTCTGTGCTGTCTGTCGGTTTGAAATCAAGGTTTAGAGCAGCTGCAATACGGCGACGAGAAATCACATAATCACGGAACTCAAGCTCTTCCGGGATGAGTGCATCAATTGTTTGATCTTCATCATCTTCATTGATCCAGCCACCATCAACTTCAACATTGTCTGAGCCAAAATCACGATCGAAATAGCTGAAGGAACCGGCAATTGCGAAACGATCACTGAACTTGTTTGCAATTGTTAGAGCGCCTTTAGGGCTAATATCATCCTGCTGGCGGTTATAGCTGCCTTCAAGCTTTGCTTTCACAAACAAACCATCACGATCAAAACCAGAAAGCGTTTTAATATCAACATTACCACCAATCGCATCACCATCTACGTCAGGTGTCAGGGATTTTGTAACCTCAACACTTTCAAGAATTTCAGATGGGAAGATATCCAAGGCTACCTGACGGTCACCACCTTCAGGGGAAGGAAGCCTTACACCACCAATCGAAGAAGAAGATAGGTTCGGATCAATACCCCGAATGATTACAAAGCGGCCCTCGCCCTGATCATTTGCTACAGACAGACCAACGATACGGCGCACCGCCTCTGATACGTTCTGATCAGGAAAGTTACCTGCGGCGTCAGCAGAAAGAAAGTTTGCCACATTGTCAGCCGAACGCTGTTTGGCAAGTGAACTATTCAGGGAACCGCGAAGACCAGTTACAACGATAACTTCGTCAACACCTTCATTAGCACCATAAGCAATATCAAGCTTACCGCGATCTTCGGATACAGTAACCTTTCGTTCAATCGGGTCTGTACCAATATAATTGATAATCAACGTATATTCGCCTGCAGGGATATTACCGAAATAATATCCACCTTCGGCATTGGTCACTGTACGGCGATTAAGTTCCTTAATTTGCACAATAGCGCCTTCAAGTGCCACTGCGTTTTCACTATCGGAAATACGGCCTGAAAGGTCAGCCGCATAAGCAGCACCAGACGCCAAAATAGCCACCGCACTTGCTGTAGTGAGTACAGCACGGCGCACATTCTTAAGTTTTGATGGAATAGACATTGTTTCTCTCTGAGCCATTTTTGTGGTGTTTAGTATTGAAATACCTGGCCACTTAGAAACGCCCAGATTGTTACGCTTCAGTTACGAGTGAGTGAACTTTCCATGTAACAAAGAGAAAATCATAAAAAACACAATAAAAACAATAAGATAATATGTTTTATAATAAAAAAAGAGCTGCAAATACAGCTCCTCTTAACGCTAACAACAAAGAAATATTACTAATTAAAAACGTAAGTTACAGAGGCTAAATCATTGAGAGAAAGACCTACCAGCAATACGCTGTCCCCACCCCCGATATCAATCAATACACCGCCAGATTGCTCGCTGGCTGCAGCTTGCACATCAGCTGCAGATTGGAAGTCAGTTGTTGCATTTGCGAGGAACAAAACGTCTTCGGTAGCATCAAAATCAGTTACCCGGTCGTCTCCGTGACCAGACGCAAAAACAAACGTATCCGCCCCTTCGCCACCAGTAAAAGTATCATTTCCGGCACCACCCCATAGGGTGTCATCTCCGACACCTCCATCAACGGTATCATTTCCTCCACCCGAGAAAAGACCGTCAGCACCAGCTTGGCCATAGATAACATCAGAACCAGCGCCGCTAAAGACAACATCATTCCCTGCTCCAAGATCAATATAATCGTTGGTGCCGGTATCAGTGCTATCCCCTTTACCACCGTATACACTGTCATTTCCACCGGCAGCATAAATTGTATCATCTCCCTGACCGCCACCAATAAGATCATTACCATCAGCGCCGTATATTGCGTCGCTATCATCGCCAGACCAAATAACATCATTGCCTGCACCGGATGTTACCTGTTCACCGTGGTCAAATCTGCCATTATCCGTTACCGCGCTGTCATCCCAGCCACCAGCCACAATGGTATCTGCACCGCTACCTCCATAAAGGGTATCCGATCCATCAGCCACTGCACTTGTTGCTGAAGCAGCCAACTGTTTGTCAGTACCATCATTGACCCCGCCGCCAACAAGAAGGTCATCGCCCGCAGCACCCGCGGCTATATCATTACCTTCACCGCCAACCACGGTATCATTACCATTATCATCGCCGCCAGCCCACAGCTGATCATTACCTTCACCGCCAAAGCTCTGGTCACTGCCTGCGCCGCCACGAAGGACATCATTGCCTGCCCCGCCTTCCATACGGTCATCACCGTCATTACCAATCAAACGGTTCGCAGCATCATTACCCTGAATAGTATCATTGCCCGATGCACCAGTAGCATTTTCAATAATAGTGTCATCAGCGATATATAGAGTATAGCTATCCTCAAAGAAGCCTGTACCTTCTGACCAATACTGAATATCGGTTCCCACATTGCTCCAGCTACCAGGAGCCAAATTAACATGTACCGCTTTGCTGCCTGAAACCGCCAGTGTATCACTGCCTCCATAATCCCAAACAGTCTGCAGATAACGTTCAGCAGTATCAAAGGTGTAAACATCTGTTCCAGCCGTTGTAACAGTATCCTTACCGTACAATCGCTGAAGTACCACAATATCATGATACATATATGTTTGCGGCCAAAGATCAGCCCAAGTCGCTTCACTAAAACGGGCAGAAACCGTATAGCTCATGACCGTATATTCCACACCCTCAAGCGCAGATGGCATGGTCGCCCCACCGATACCGCCTTCAAATGAATGGCTCAGGCCTAAAGCATGCCCTAGTTCGTGCAGAATGGTATGCTCAAAATCAACATCAGTCTCTTCATGGTTTTTAGCGATCAACCAAATATCACCAGCCTGTGTGGTATTGCCTGGCAGATATGCCCAACCTACTGCATCTTCATCCTCAATTTCAGACCATGCAATACGGAGTGTTCCTGCTGTTGACGCAGTGTCCTCGACTTCTTCAAATTCCAAGTTGGTATAACGTCGTAGCTCATTAAGAGCATCTTCAAACAAAGCTTTAGCACTATTGGAAAGTTCCAGTACCCCACTTACAGGTTCAAGGTCTTCACCTGATCGGTACCCGACAATGCTATCCGATGAATAAACACTATTTGGTCCCCCAAAACTATAGCTGAGTGTTGTTGCGGTAGACCCCGCATCAGGCGCGTATATTCGGCCTGCGATCAAAGCATCGATAGTTTGTGTACCAGTCGCCGCCGCTGTTATAGTAGACGCAACATCATCAATGCCAGTTGCAACCGCATTAGACTGGGTATTTTCACTTGTTGCCGCAGCGCTAGTTTGTTGCGAGCAATTACAATTACATACACTGCTACCTACACACAAAACCGCCTCCTCTGAACAATGCCTGAAACCAGCAGTTTATACAGCTGGTCGAGAAACCAAAAGTATTATGTGCAATTTTAGCGAAATTGGGGCGCTACTGTAGAGCAGTTCAATAAAAAGAAAACAATATAACTTATAGGCTTTTTGGAAAATATAAATGGCGATCCCGCGAGGACTCGAACCCCGAACCTGCTGATTAGAAGTCAGCCGCTCTATCCAGTTGAGCTACGGGACCGCACATAGATATATGGCCGTCTGGCCAGCGGGCTGCACACTATCGTAACAGCCTGAAAAAGAAAATAGGTAAAATGCCTTACCTAAAAGTTTCTTTCCGCTGATAAGAAAAAAGGCATCCAACAAGGATACCTTCTTCTTCGACTGGGTTTTATTGGTCTTAAAAACTTTCCCGGAAGAAAGTGGTCGGGGAGACTGGATTCGAACCAGCGACCCCCTGTACCCAAAACAGGTGCGCTA
>NZ_JAKQZA010000007.1 GCF_023008165.1 Kordiimonas laminariae
TCACGCTCTTCAGGAGCCTTATCGATGTTCGCGAAATCAACAGCTTCACCGCCTGTTGCTTCAGCTAGAACTTTTGTAATCGCAGCTGTAAGCGTCGTCTTACCATGGTCAACGTGACCAATAGTACCAACGTTACAGTGCGGCTTATTACGCTCAAACTTTTCTTTAGCCATGCCCGTAATCCTTGCAAGCATTTACGCCTGAACACGCGCGCGTGCGCGTAAAATATATTCAGACGAACTTTCATACCCCGTGACACCCCACCCTAGGAGTAATCACATTCAATAAGCCGCCCCAGAAGAGGCATTTAAAATATTTGGAGCGGGTGAAGGGAATCGAACCCTCGTCGTAAGATTGGAAATCTTCTGCTCTACCATTGAGCTACACCCGCACAATCATCGCGATCCCCCGAACATAACAAAACCCTCCGAAGAAATGCATCTAGGGAAGGTGATGGTGGAGAGAGCAGGATTCGAACCTGCGTACTCATACGAGAACGGATTTACAATCCGTCGCCTTTAACCGCTCGGCCATCTCTCCAAAATCGAGTTCGTCACGCTGACCTTGATCAGCGTCGCGGTGAGGCGCAATATGCCCATATCTTACTCGGTGTCAACACAAACGAATTAAAAAAATGTATTTTTTTTGATGAGCTTTGTTGCAGAGTGATTTATAGCCCCTCTGAACCTTAGGTGTTGAGCCAAAAAAAGACACCCAGATAACAAGTGAATATGATGAATAAAAAACGACACTCTGGACAAAAGACAAATCAAATGCCGCGCAAAAAAAATAATCAAGGCGCGCGAAATCGGAATCAAGGCCCACACCGAGATAAAAGCTTTAGATCTCACGCAGATAGCAATCTGAAACCAAAAGCTTCAAACGGTTATTTTCTGTTTGGTCGCAATTCCGTGGAAACTGCGCTCCAGAATAAAAACCGTGAATGTGTTCGGCTCATCGGAACGGAAAAAGCACTTTCAAATGAGCGCATTACCTCTATCAGGCCAAATATTGAAACGGTCGTAATCAATGACACAGGCATTTTAGACGCCACTGTTGGCACAGACTCTCCACATCAAGGTATTCTACTTGAGGTACGGCCTCTGCCTGGTACTGATATCGAAAGCCTCCACCCCGTTGATGGCAAAAAAAATATCATCCTTATGCTCGATCAGGTAACTGACCCTCATAATGTTGGCGCCTGTATGCGCTCCGCAGCTGCTTTTGGCGCGCGTGCGCTAATTACACAGGACCGTAACAGTCCATCAGAAAGCGGTACACTTGCCCGTTCTGCCGCTGGCGGCTTGGAGACCCTGGATTGGCTTCGTGTAGCCAACCTTTCACAGGCCTTAGACACCCTTAAAGAAATGGGGTACTGGCACGTGGGCCTCGACGGTAATACTGAAACCAAAATCCGCGATGTAAAACTAGGCGACAATATAGTTATTGTTATGGGTTCCGAAGGAAAGGGTATGCGCCCCCTCACACGTAAATCATGTGATATGATTGCAAAGATTCCTATGTCAGGCCAGATTGAAAGCCTGAATGTTTCGAATGCTGCGGCAATCGCTCTATATGAAATTGCAGACCAGAGCTAATTAAGAAGTAGATTATGGTAACCGCTAAAGACGTTATTAAGAAACTTGACCTCTCCCCTCATCCAGAAGGCGGCTACTACCGCCGTACTTATCAAAACGAAGGCGGTGCTGAAACAAGAGGTCGGGCAACATCTATCTACTATTTTCTAGAGGGTACGGATTTTGCCAAATGGCATAGTACTGACGGTGATGAAATCTGGTATTGGCACGCAGGTGCAGCTTTAACACTTGAAATCGACCTCCACCACAAGGGAGTTCAATCATATGAACTTGGCCCTGATATCTTCCACGGACAGGCCCCTCAAATTCTCGTACCAGCGGATAACTGGCAGCGCGCACGCTCCAACGGTGACTGGACCCTTGTAAGCTGTATGGTCAGCCCAGGCTTCCTGTTTGACAGCTATGAGCTGATCGAAGATGAAAACTGGCATCCTGATCTCAAAAAATAAATATGGGGGCTTGCCTCTAGCTTATTATTTCTTCGATACCTGCGGCGCTTTCTTCACCCGACAGCCAAACAAGCATATGAAGAAATCTTAAACCATGTGTTGGCTTATGCCCTCCCCCAAAGAAATACTCTCCATTTACGGCTTCAAGAAAATTTTCGCGATTTAAAAGTGTCCAAAGCTCGTGGTTTACCGGTAAATCCGTTGCTAGTTCGGCCATAAATTTACGGTTTTGCCATAGATACTTTCCATGAATACCTAATGATTTTGGACCATCGAAGTCTGCCCACTGATTCATGCCGCACCCAGTTATAATTGAGATACGATCAACCTCTGGCATACTACTACGGTCCACTGCTGTTATTGCCTCAGCCGAACAATCAAGACGGTGGGCGAGATGTCTTCGTGGCTTCACCTGCATTGACTTGGCAGCAAATGGGATACTTAGGATACGCTGGCCTGCCATTTTCTCCATCAAATCAAAAACAAAACGGCCACTGGCTCTATCTTCCCACGAAAGCGCCTGTGCAGCTGCAATCATAACCGGGTCATATAGAAACTCAAAAGCTCCCGAAGAATAATTTAAAGCGCGAGCTAAGAAGGCGAAATGGCGACGGGTTCGATCCCTAAAGTAAGTATCCATCCCCATGCTATCGATGGTGTCTGCATAGTCATAATGCTCTTGCATTAAACTATGCACCGCATGACGCCTGAATGTTTTGGTATAAAGCTTTTTTTGCCCTCGTAGATTATTCCCTACCTTATAGGCCCATCTTGCCGCGTAGCGTTTCTTTTCATCAAAAACGCCCCCCCAATAAGAGGCTAGAGCTTCTGTATAAACTGCATCTCTTTGAGCAAACACTTTCAAAGCAGCTTTCGGTTTACCTGTAAGAAAGCATCCCATATCAGGTCCTGTCATATGAGATCTTGACAATTCTCCCGCGCCGCCACGAACCCGTCCTACATTTTCAAGTCGCCCTTTGCCCAAAGCATAGTGATGTAAGGTTGAATGCCCTTGCTGACGAAAAGCTGAACGTCTTGCCTGTTCTTGAGCAGAAACATATGTTTCAGTATAGTTTTCCGGAAAATTTCCTTCCCTTGCACCAAACGTTTTTGCCAAACGCCGAGCAACATATTTATCGTCGTCCCCTTCATTGCCTCCAACAAAGAAGTTTAACCCTTTAACACCAGCTCCAACAGCTGCTGCAAAACATATACGAGAGTCCTGACCACCGGTCAGGTCATAGATAATCCCATTTTCCGGAAGGGCCTTATCCAAAGCTGCAGCATATCCCGTTAGGCGTTCAGCAGATAAATCTAATAATTCTTCGTAACTGGCCCCCTCTGGAAAGGCTTGAAACTTACTTTCTGATATTTTCCAATTAGCACCCTGCCCCAAAACACCGGTACCGAAAGGCTGGACAAAAACATCCTTATAACCGGTTTTAGTGTCAGCGCCTACGGTACAAGCTGTTTCAAAGCAGCCAACATAGGGATTGCGGGATAACGTCTCGCCCACTGCTTTTGCCACGGCTTCGATGAAGTAAATACTTGATGAAACACACAAACTTGAACCAGATTGCCAAGTAAACAAAGAATATTGTGATAACGGATCAACAACAACGGAGAAATTGGCTGCATTTTTATCCACCGACACGCTGGCAAACACACCGCGCATCTGGCTATCACCCCCTCCTGACATACATGCTTCGTGATATCGCGATAACATTAAAGGATTTGGGGCCAAACAGGTACCGGATGAAAACACTGTTTCACCATCCATACCGTGGCCATCCCAATAGAAACAGTATCCATTATCTTCTAGAGGCTTCGCACCGCCAACCAGTAAACCAGAGCTCTGGAAAAAATTTAGGGGCCCATCCACCGGCGCTATGCGTCTAGCCTCTCGACATGCCTGTTCAATCACAGCTGCTCGAGATGCCAACTCACCTGAGACCAAAAGAAATTCCATAAATAAACCCCAAAGCCCAAAAGGCCGCACAAATATCAAACAAGAACATCTTTCATACTGCAACCAATCAAAAATACAATTTTTAAACTTTAGAGAGCTACCCAAGCACAAAAAAAGAGCCATCACTTGATGGCTCTTTTCTTTTTTAGAGGTTTGGGTCGGTTATTAAACTGCTTTCTTCCGGATCTCGATTGCAGCGAAAACAAAAGCTGCCGCAACTACAATCCCCGCCCAAAATTCGCCACTGCCCAAGCTATATGAAAGGGCATCGAATTGAGGACCACCAACTACAAAATCAAGCAACTCTCTTGGGCCGTCGATGCTAATCGTATTTGCATAATCACGATACGCAAACTCCGTCCAACCACCAACATGGATAGCGATCCAGCGCAACACGCCTGTTGTTTCAAAGAAGATACCCTCTACTGCCGCCATCACCGCTGGTACAAGTGCCGCCCAAAGGAAAGGCAAGCGGTTCGCAAAGGATGACACCAACAATACCCAAGCCAACATTGGCAGTGCCCATAGCGCATATACATAGTACATACCAAGGCCAGAGAACCATGTGCCGATCATCGAACCTAGCGGCCATAATTCAAGGATAGGACCACCTTGAAACAGAACCACGAAGGTTAAGAAAAAGGCAATTGCAAGCTGGGAAACAATAACAACAGCCATAAAGATGATTGGAACAATCACAACCGGCACAAAAAGCTTCGCCAGAACTTCTTGCCAATCCGCAACTGGCATAGACTTCCAGAACAGGATCGAACGGTCACGGCGTTCTTCATACAGGCTACTCAACAAAGAGAAGAAAACAACGAACGGGAATGCGATCCATGGAAGGGAACCCATGCTCCAGTATCCAAAGGTCATTGCGGCACTAATCTCTGCAGGCTCTTTTTCTGCCAAACGTGTAAGTGCATCACCAAAATTCTGGATATCGTGTCTTTCCATACCATGAATTTCGATCATGTTGCCAAAACCAAGAACGGAAAGGAACAAGAGCAGCACAGTGATACCTGCGAGCACCACTGGTGCCCATATGTATCCATTTTTGCCGTCTAAGATTTCCCTTTTAATCAGGGCCTGAAAGGTTTTCATTGCCCACCTCCTGTCATGGTCGCCACGAAAATGTCAGCCAGGCCTAGGCGGCGCGTTTCACCCAATTTAGCCAGCGCATCGTGATCAGCATTTTTATACACGCATGTTTTCTTACCGAACGTTGAGCTTTCGCGGATTGGGCCAAGAGCTGTCGCTTCTTCTTCTTTACCCGGCTCCACCATTACTTCAACAAACTGCTCAGAAAGTTCTTCCATATCGCTCTGTAGAACGATACCGCCATCCTTGATGAAAATCACATCAGTGAGGATATGTTCGATTTCTTCCACTTGGTGCGTTGTAATAACTACCGTGCGGTCTTCATCGAAGTATTCTTCAAGCAGGCTTTGGTAGAATTGCTTCCGGAAAATAATATCCAGACCAAGTGTTGGTTCATCCAGTACAAGCAGCTTAGCATCAATCGCCATCACCACCGCTAGATGTACCTGTACCGTCATACCTTTTGAAAGAGCTCGCACCTTACGGTCCATCGGCACTTTCGTACGGCTTAGGAAATCAAGCGCTTTAGAGCGATCAAATTTCGGGTGCACACGTTCTACATAATCAAGAACGTCTGAAACCTTCATCCATTTCGGTAGTGTCGCAACGTCCGCAATGAAGCAAACATCCTGCATCAATGCATCGCGTTCTTTTGCTGGGTCATGGCCCATCACACTCAGGCTACCATCATATGTGGTAAGGCCTAGAACCGCGTTCAGCATTGTGGTTTTCCCAGCGCCATTTGCGCCAATCACACCAACAATTCTGCCAAGTGGGATATTGAAATCAACTGGTTTAAGGGCCTGGAATTTGCCGAATGACTTTGAAAGCCCTCGTGCTTCAACAACATATTCTGTCATATTGGCCCCCTCCTAGTTGGCAAGCCCGCTTTTAAGCAGGTCTTCCGGTTCAAAACCAAGCCGACGAATTGTTTCTAGAACCCGTGGCCACTCTTCTTCAATAAACTTAGCTCGTTCTGCTTCAAGCAGCTTTTCCCGAGCTCCTTCGATCACGAACATGCCCAGTCCGCGTCGTTTTTCAACAAGTCCGTCCATTACTAGCTCCTGATAGGCTTTTGATGCAGTGATAGGATTAATTTGTAAATCCACAGCGACATTTCTTACTGATGGAAGTGCCTCTCCTTCAGGGAGATTACCTTCCATAATGGCTGTCACCACTTTGTCCTTCAGTTGCCGGTAAATTGGCTGATCATCGCTCCAATCCGGCGTCATAAAAACTCCCTTTCTTACGCAGAAGTTGCAAGAAGATTAACGTTGCCAGCAAAGAGCGGCTGGGCCACAAGCTTTGCAGTTGCACGCGCAACACGGCGGCTACGACGAACCATACGTTTTGTTGATGAATAAGTGCGGGTTGTCATTTTTTATTCTCCTCGCTGTTTGCCTCATTGGGCGGCGCCTGTTTTCAGGCTTATTGTTAAACTGTCGTGTTTCTTTTTTTTTAAGATCAGGGGGCCAGATTTTATTTTTATCTCTGGCTCCCCCAATTTTTTCCTCGCTGTATGAGACCTTGTGGTCTTTCTTATTATTAGTGCTGTCGTTCCCGGGCCGATATTTTATCTGTTCCCGTTACCAGCACTTTTTCCTCGCATACCATCTGAGCCTTTAGGCTTCTCTTGGCTAACCCCCGTGGACTTATGTCTCTGTTTGGGCGTTTTATCGTGCCGGTGTATTAGTTATGTATAACACCACCTCACATTTGACAAGAGGCAATATCAAAAAACTTCACAAAAATAAGTTAAGGTATTGATTTTGAAGGTTTTTATTTTTCAGGTATTTTTAGATACAGGTGTAATAGGTGTGTTACTAGGTGTTATACACCCCCTAAAACACCCAATATTTGGACTGATTCCATAGGGGTGTAATACACCGTATATAACACCTGTGGAATTGGGCGACGCTATAAACACTGTCCGACAGATTACCCACCATCATCGGTAACCTGAAGACACATCACCTGACAAACACCCTCCTCTGAATAAGCTGTTTAATGACGAAACACGTCTCAAATCGCGTGTTTCGAAATATTTTGAACAGTTTCGGAGGATCATTTGATGAACAGTTCTAATCCAGAAAAACCAACCGGATCCGTGAAGCTCCGAGATCACCTATTACTGCTAGTGGTAGGTGTTATCCCCCTTCTTATCGCAACCATTTGGTTCAGTGCTTTATAATCCCGTTGCGGAAAGGTAATTCTATGGAACAGTCATCAGGCATTAGTTTAAAGCCTATTCCTCAATCAGATCGGCACGCAAATTTCTGGTCCATGTTCTGGTTATGGGCGGGGGGCAATATCCTTCTAGCCACTTTCATGGTCGGCAGTTACTTCTCTGAGAGTTTGGGGTTCTGGCCCACTATTGTGGTTTGCGTGACCGCCAATCTGACCGCTTGTGCTCTGTGCGCTGTTTCCTCGCAGCGCGGTGCTAAATACGGCATGGATGAAATACTCGTACTCCGCCCTACCTTTGGGTTTAGAGGTGCATACTACGGCGCCTTTGTTCTTATCTTCATCAACTTCGGCTGGATTGGCCTTCTGTCTTCTATGACGGGTACGGCCTCGTTAAATGCAGTTACAGAGCTCATTGGCCCCTCTGCTAGTTTTACAGGGGATTTCACACTCTATGCCGTTGGCGGGGGGATTCTCATTCCTATGCTTCTGGTTATGAGTTCACCTAAGACAGGCTTTTATCTCTCTTCCATCACAGTCCCAATTCTCGGTGGCTTTTCCCTTTATATCCTATATGAGCTCCTGAGCAGTGGTCATATGGAGAAAGTGCTCTCGCACAAACCAACTGGTGAATTTGGCTGGGCATTCGCAATTGAAACATGCGTGGTGTGGGCTGTTGCCTGGCAGCCATATTTGGGTGCGTGGAATAAGTTCGCAAAAACAGAAAAAGCAGCTTATTGGGGTAGTTTCTGGGGTCTTGGCCTTATCGCTATCTTATTCTCAATAACAGGCGGCGTTGCAACTCTGGCAACCGGTGAAATTGATCCAGCCATTTGGACCGTGAAACTAGAGCTTGGTTTTTTGGCAACTATCATCATCATTTTAGGCACCATCACCACATGCTCACTCCTGCTCTATGCGGGCGTAATGGCTTTGCTTTCACTTATACCGAAATTACCATACAAACTTGCAACAATGCTGGTCGCACTACCGTCTTTGGTATTTGTCTATGACGCACAGCTTCAAAGCCTGTTTGGTATTATCCTATTATTCGTTGGATTACTCGCCGGACCTTATTGGGCCGTAGTGATGGCAGATTATTTCTTTCTCAGAAAAGAGAAAATTTCGACGGAAGCCTGCTATGAACCCGCTGGTATTTATTCGTATACTCACGGCGTGAACTATATAGCTGTAGCCGCACAGTTGGTTGGTATGGTTCTGTGGATGTGGCTCGGCGGTTGGCTATCTGGCTTATCCAACTTCAGCTTCTCCTCCGGCGAAATAAGCTTCCAGTATCTGACAGCCACTGTACCGTCCATGATTGTCTCAGCGGCCGTATATGTCGTGATGGTAAAATGGAAGCTTAAGCAAGCTTCTCCGGCTATCTCGCGCGCATATCCAGAACCCTAACCTCAGAAACACCTACGAAAAAACACCTGATGGATCATTTCATCAGGTGTTTTTCTTTATGAACTCTATCCATAAAAAAACAGCTACCCGAATAGGTAGCTGCCGTTCATTTAGCTATAGCTTGATAGCTTATTACTTACCTGCGGCAGGTGTTGGTGTCCAAATATCCAGATGCAAGCGCCATTCACCGCCGATCTTCTTAAACACCAAAACATAATTACTATTATAAACTTTACCGTCGTGCGCTGTTACTGCAAGGGTGCCTGTGCCGTATGCCAGATCGCCAGATTCATGCACTTCTGTTGTAACGAGTTTTACTTCGGCTGGTTTTGAATCGATCACTGCCTGCCAATAACCATGTGCACCAGCCGGACCACGTAACAGAGGTGTATCAGGCGCCATCAGATAGCTATCATCAGTATACCCAGACGATAGAAAATCTGCGTCGCCTTCAAGAATAGCCTTAGCAATTGCCTGATTATTATCGTGCACAAAATTATAAAGTGCCTTGTTTTCTTCGGCCTGCACCGTTGCAGTTGTTGAAATTGCGAGCAGCGCTAGCCCGAAAACATAGTTCATCCCTTTTGCAATCATCACCACATTCTCCTTTATATTGCAGAACTGGCTCGCCTCTTTTAACTAGACAAAAATCAGGCGAGCGTATCACTCAAATACTGCAGGATATGGCTGTGCAGGTCAGGTGATGTGTATTCACCTGTTCAATGAGGAAAGCTTGAATTAGGTTACCTCCCTAACAAACGAGGAAGGTAACCTATATACTAGAAGCCTAAATCGATTGCTCGCCTATAACAGCCTCAATAACACTTGGAATGTTTGCAAGTGCCGCTTTATGGGAATTTTGGAAGCGCTTGTCTTCATCACCATATTCCTGAAATTCAATACGAATTGAATGATGGTGACTAACACCCATTAAATGAGAAGCTGATTTCATGTGAACATCCAAATGATCCTGCAAACCAAGTGCTGCGAAGTTTCCTTCACCAGACGAGGTAAGAATAACCATTGATTTACCTGTTTGAATCGGCTCGATAGGCTTAGCTCCACGAGACAGGTCAAAACTAAAGGTCTTACCAATTCGCACCACTTGATCAACCCAGGCTTTAAGGGTGGAAGGCATGCCGTAGTTGTACATGGGGGCACTTATAACAATCACGTCTGCATCAAGTACTTCCTGCGTAATTTCATCAGAAGTTAATAGCACTTTCTGCTGGGTATCAGTGCGGTCTGCTTCATCAGTAAATGCTGCTGCAATCCATTCTTCCGTTACATGTGGCGGGGGATTTTTCGCAACATCTCTGAAGGTAAAAACATAATCAGGATATTGATCCTTCCATGATTTTACAAAAGCATCTGATAATTGGCGACTGAGGGAGCGTTCAAAACGCGCTGACGAGTCAATAACAAGAATATTGGCCATCGGATTTCTTTCTGTGTCTGAACCTAAAAAAATGCGCGGCACCCAAAACATATGGATGCCGCTGACAAAAGCTTTATTCCTCACTTCTCAGTGGTCTGGAGGAGGAGCAGCTAGAGAATTATTTTACGATTTCGCCAGGAACGGGCGGAGATGCGAAATGATCATTTACATTCGGGTTACAGCCCCATGGGTGATCAATCGCGAACTTCCACGAGCCATCAGCCTGCTGGCGTACAACTTCAATACCAGAATGACCAAGTTCCACAGGCGTGCCGTCTTTAAGCTTGCCTACCACTTTCCAGCTTGAACGCATGAGCGCCAGATCACCAGCGCGGGTGATGTGCCTTACAATAAGAGACATTTTACCCGTGATACCAAACAAGCCATTTTCAAAGCCTGCACGAATGGCATCGCGGCCTTCAAGTAAACGAGCACCTTCATGAGGCAATGCCCATGTTACACAGTCTGGCTCGTGAAGCTCGATTGCTGCATCCAGATCGCCTGCATGGAACGCTTCAACCAGTGCAAAATCTACGTCTTCGGGGTTCATTGGTTTTTTCATGATTTCTATTCCTTATCTTTGATTAGTCGCGGTTTTTTGGCGCGCCGCCGCTGCTATAAACTTTGTTATCCACTTCAGGTGGGGCCGACGGATACCATTCCTCCGGTTCCGGATATTCAAAGTCCGCAGGGAAATAATAGGTTTCAAATACGGTTGACGTTTTCTCTTCTGTATCGAAGAAAGCGAAGTGGTTCTTATCCATCCACTTGCCTGATTGGATGCACTTAAAGCCTCTGCGTTCGAATTCAGCAAAGCGTTCTTCAAGCGGAATATCACCACAATCATAAGCAATATGTTGAATGCCCCCTTCTGGGTTTCTCTTCAGGTACTCATCAAAAATTGTTGGTCCTGAGAGAGGCTGCATCAGTTCCCAGATGATGTTGCCGCTTCTGGCGAAACAAACCTTGATTTCAAACTCAGCTGGTTCACCTCGATAGGTTTGCTCCGTGGTGTTTTCTGGTGAAAAGGTATAAACACGCCATGGGCCAATACCCATTTTCACCAGGCCTTCCATCGTTTTCTTATGGTCAGGCGTTACAATCGCTATTTCAATGGCGTCACCAAGAAAGGTATTGGATAACTCTGTCTCAGAAGTTGCCGTGGGAGCTACTTGCCGGTCATCTTTGTTGATTACAGACATCAGGATTATTCTCCTCCTTACATACTCATTCGGTGATCAGTTTTTCGGGAGAAAAGCCCGCCACTTGATCACCCAAAAAATATGGGGCCTGCCTTCAAATCCGCGAACGACATGTCCTAATTCGATGGCTGAGCACTATTGAGGTGCCAATAATCTATTTTGAAATCAGCTTCTTATGAGTATCTGGTATTGGCAACATACTGGGGGTTAATGATGTGAAGCATGCTATGAGCTTCCCACAACAGGGCGCGATCATTTTCGCTGTTTGCAGAGAGAAGTAATCCAGCAGGCAGTTCTTTTCTGCCCATTTCCATAGGAAGCGATACCCCCGGTAAATTCAGGAAACTCCCCAGCATCGTGTTTCTGAGGCATACTTGGTTATAACGGTGAAACGCTTTAGCTGATTTCTGCACATCAACCATCGTAGGTATATCGATAGCTACTGTAGGCATCGCCAACATTCCGCCTGCCAGTTCACGGTTCATATCTTTGATCAGCTCATTCCTGTATGAAAGAAGCATTGCTCCGTGACGGTCTTTCAATTCTATAGCATCCCGAAGCCTGGATACCACAAATGGGTCCATAGACTTTGACTTCGAGCTATATGCGTAATCTCTGTATAATCTACCTGCTTCAAAGGCCACCAGGGTACCGTTATCACGAAACAGACTAGCCACACGGTCAAAGACATTAAATTCCTTTCGAACAATAGAATATCCAGCTTCATCAAGGATTGTGAGAGCGGCTTCAAACCGTTCGACAACATTTTCCGAGGCCTGATCCCAGATATAATTTTCGGGAACAAAAATTGTCTTCTTCAGCGCATGGGTTGTTCTTTTTTTTGCTTCGTATTGTGACCAAGTCAGCCCCGCAAATAACGAACTGTGTCCCCTGAATATATCGTCCAAGAGAATACAGTCCCTTACACTGCGAGTGAGGAAACCAATGGTATCTAAGCTGGGTGCCAGTGGTGTTACACCTTCAATCGGGTACCTTCCAAAAGACGGCTTAAAACCCACCAAATTCTGCATAGAAGCGGGGATACGAACCGAACCGGATGTATCTGTTCCAATTCCTATGGGTACTACGCCCATCGAAACAGCGGAAGCAGATCCACTTGATGATCCACCAGGAATAAGCCGTCGTGCAGCTGAATATGGATTACACGGTGTACCATGATGTGCATTAAGCCCAAGTCCTGAAAAAGCCAATTCGCTCATGTTAGTTGCGCCAACAGGAATAAGACCAGCTGCTTCTGCAAATTCAACTGATACTGCAGTGACATTATCCTTCGGGTGCATTCTCGGGGACTTTTGGCCCGCGGTTAATGGCTCATTCTTATGTTTGAAATTATCTTTCCAAGCAATAGGAATACCATCCAGCATACTGCGTACAGCACCGAGTTTTTGATTGAGGATTGAGATATCTGTGTGTAGCCCGATTTTCTCGGGCTTTGACGTGCGAATAAAAATATTCTTCTGCTCATCTTCCGCTGACCGGGTAGAACATTCTATCAACTCTTGCGTGGACAGATGGCCTTCTTTTACTAGACCCACTATTTCAACAGCATCCAGAAACCGTAGTGCATAATGAGGTGTTAAGAGATCCATCTTATCCAGCTTCCCATTCATGAAAGTCGCTCACCTCTATCCGCGTTGATAGATTGACCAGTAATATTGCTGGCAAATGGTGACGCTAGATAGAGATATAATCCCGCGATATCAGAGGGCTCCTGAATCCCTGGCAAACACTGGTTTGCCGTAATTTCAGACAGAGCTTCCTCTTCGCTTACTTGCTTATCTTCAGCGATTTCTTTTAGGGATTGCATCGCAGGGCCCGTTTTCACCCAGCCAGGGCATACGCAGTTTACCCTGATACCCTCGGGCCCTAGTTCACGGGCAAGGCTGCGCATAAACCCAATATTAGCGTGCTTGGAGGCTACATAACCACTGAATTCAGCAACACCGGTGCGGCCCCAGATAGATGCGGTGATAATGATATTACTACCCTGCTTCATATATCTCACGGCTTCCCGAGTTACATAATATGTACCCAGAATATTGGTATTTATAATGGTTCTGAAATCTTCCTCAGTTTGCGAAGATAAGTCCGTAATAGGGGTAACACGTTCCACGCCAGCATTGGCTACAAGCACATCCAGTTGTCCTATTGATGCAAGCGCCTCTTTCACAGCTTCCGAATTCTGAATATCGCATTGATGTGCGGTAACAGGCACGGAAGAGTTTAGTGAGAGCTTTTCGGCGGCTGCAACAATGTCTGAGCTTTGCGACATAATATGCAGTATTGCACCAGCTTCAGCGAAAGCTTGGGCCACACCAAAACCAATACCGCTACTTCCACCAGTTACCAATACGGTTTGATCTTTAAAACTCAAGAAGCTCACATCCCGTTCCTTTTTCATCTGTTCAACACAGCGATAAAATTCAGTTATTTTGTGATTAGGCTATGAACAGCAGGCCAAAGCTACAACACCGCAAAATTCATCCAACAGATGATGAGTTTCCAATAACCGTTGAGGTGAACCAGCCTCACCCAATCCTTGATGAATAGTAAGGTGACACAAGAGAGCATCAGACCAATGATTGCAGGCAGAGCTTTCTCGCGCAGCGCTTTTAGCGCGGAGAAAAGTAAGCATTTAACGGTTATCTGAACAGGAGATCATCCATGTCCGAACAGGAAAGAAATAAAGAAATCGTCGAGAAAATTTACTCAATCTGCTGGAACCATGGAGACATGGACATGATTGATGAAATCTTTGACGAAAACGTAAACCATGAGCAATTTCTTGAGGGCTGGCCGACAGGGCGCGAAGGGTTCAAAACTCTTGTGAGATTCTGGCGCGAAGCCTTCCCTGATATTCACGAAGATGCAATTGAGCTCATTGCCGAAGGTAATAAAGTTGCAAGCCGCTTCCGTCTACGCGGCACCCACAAAGGTGATTTCTACGGCATCCCAGGTACAGGCAAAAAAATCGATATCTTTGGCGGTGAAATGTTCACTTTTAAAGACGGTAAAGTGGTTGATTATCTTTACCACGAAGATGCGCTCGGGCTTTTCTTCCAGATTGGTGTAATGCCGCTTAATCAGGACGAAATCGCAGGCGTTGATGTTTCCGCCGATTAATATTCAAGCATTGTCCTTGGGAGCCCCTTTAAGTTCCCAACACTTCCCACAGATAAAGCCAGAATCCATTCAGGTGATATCTGTGGGCTCTTTAATTAGGCAAGCGCAGTAAAATCTTCCACAATATCCCAAGCTTGCGCCGCTATTGACCATTCACCATTTGTTTTAACAAGCAAAAATGCGCTTATATCTTTGGTCACCTCTGCTTTATTCTCTGTCATCTCACAGCCGGCAAGTGCAATTGCTATATTGCCCACCACTTTAATAAACGTACCCTTTTCTTGTTCAGAAAAGCTTTCAAGACTACCGTCTTTTCGTAACCCCTCCATTCGTTGAATAAAATCAAAAACACTAATCGGCTTCGCTGGGCGCTTTGCAGGAATAAGGTAGGCTCCTTCCGTAAACCCCGCCTCAAAACTTGGCCAATTTGGTTTGATATCTACTCCCCACTTCAGGGCCGCAAACTGAGCCCGAATAATGCCTTTTATCTGTTCTTCATCCGTCATCCGATCATCCTTGATTATTCATGATTTAATAAAAAAGCCCACCATCCAAGACTCAAGGATGGTGGGCGTCTACCTGAAGCCAACCCGGGGCTAAAGGTAGCTAACCTTCGAAAGGTTAAGTTGGGATGCGTAGGCTACTGCCAACTGATAGGAAACGCTCAGGGGGAGGGAGAGCTCCAATTTTCCGCGCCTACCACATCCTCGGGAGACTAAAACTCATTCCATGAAACATGGAACTGCAATCCCCGATACGCTGGGAAATGCTGTCGATACCTCACGCCGTATCAACACAGAAAATATAGCTTCAGGGACGCCGCAGATAAACTGATCAAAAATGCAGCGTTACATGAAAAATGATCATTAGCGGGACCATTAAAAAGTATGAGCAAACTGGAACAGTGGTTTTGGCTGAGCAAAGCGCACAGCCCCAATAAGAAAGGCTCCAGAATGTGTTATACCACTGAAGAAGAAAAGCTGCGCAGCGCGCTAGGGTCTGCTGCAGAATTAAAAGGCTTTAATGATACCCTGGTTACCTCTGCATCACCGAGTGGCCGTGTCGAGTTTAACAAAACTTACCGTATACCTGCCAGACAAGGCCGTGCGGTTATTCTCAAGAAAAACGAATATCTGGTTCTGGCAAACCCAACGGGGCGTCAAGTATGTGATCTATGGGCCTTTAATGCCGAAAATCAGGCTGAATATATGTCCATGGAACATAGCCGAACTGCGTTAAATCGAACTATTCCCAGAGAAGGAGATAAGCTTGTTACCAACCGCCGTCGGCCTATTCTTGAAGTTGTCGCAGATTCATCAGCTGGCATTCACGATACAGTAATCGCGGCCTGTGATGTGTACCGATATGAAGAATTGGGCGTTGAAGGATATCATGATAATTGTTCCGATAACATGCGAATGGCCATGTACGCTATCGGCAGAACGCAGGCCTACGTGCCGAGCCCTTTCAATGTGTGGATGAATGTTCCAGTCGAGGAAAATGGTGCTTTTCGCTGGCTACCACCGGTTTCAAAAGAACGGGATGAGATAGTCCTTAAGGCCTGTATGCCAACTATCATTGCAATGTCAGCATGCCCACAGGATATCACGGTGGTGAATGGTGACAGTAAAACCACTCATCCACTCGATTTTATTGTAAAACCCGCAAGCTCCCTTACGGCATAACGGCACCACCGTTGGGCCCTAGAGTTTGACCAGTTATGAAAGTGGCCTCCGGGCCACTTAAAAACCTGACACAGCCAGCTACTTCATCAACCGTACCCAAACGCCCCATTGGGTTGTTCAGTTCAAGTTCCAAACTTTCCTCAGACATACGCTTTGGATCTAACATACGTGTGGAGATAGGCCCTGGTGCAATGGTATTAACCAACACATAAGGTGCAAATTCTGTAGCCCAGGACTTTGTAAGGTTCATCATAGCTGCTTTTGATGCTGCATAGAGGGCATTGTTCGGACGTCCAAGGTATCCCAGCTCTGATCCAATATTGATCAGCCGCGGGAGATCGCTTCGGCCTTGCATACGCCTCAGCGCTTCTTTTCCGACAAAGAAAGCACCTCTTACATTGGTATCAAAAATATACTGGAAATCTTCTTCCGTACTATCAAGAAACGGCTTGCTAAGCGCAACGCCGGCATTATTCACCACAATATCAATCGCGCCCCAGACTTCATCAATATAGTTGAACATCTGCCGAACATCGATCTCATTGGAGACATCAGCACGCACAGGCATGCACTTCCCCCCTAAAGACCGTATCTCGGTTACAACATTATTGATGTCGTCTTCAGATTCATTCCAGTTCAAGACCACTTGAGCACCTGCTATTGCTAGTGCCTTGGCGCATGCCCGGCCAATACCTCTGCAAGAACCTGTAACTAACGCGATCTTCCCGTTCAACTCTTGTGTCATCCGGATAAAGCCTCATTTCTCTGATAGCGAAAAGCCCGGCTTTATTGTGGATATACAGATGATAAAGCCGCTTCCCAGCTCGGATTTTCTCTATTTTAAGAGTAACGATTAATTGGCTTAATCTACGAGCGATAAGAGCTAATCTGATAGCTGAGGAATTTAGACCTTTAGATGAGTTAAAGTTATTTGAGGACTATTCAGAAGGTTCATTGTCCTTTAACCACTCTTTTTCCATAAGAGCGCCAACGGCTGTATCCCTGAAAGTATCAGCCTCTTCCAATAGCCAGTTTTCAAAAGCTTTTACCTTCTTGCTCTCGGAATGAAGCTGATTGCAAACGAGATAATAACTTTTATCTTTCAACAGCTCAGGAACAGGCACGATCAATCGCCCTGCTTCAATGTGAGAAGCGCTAGCCAGTAGACTTGTGAGCGCAATACCACGACCGTCTAAAGCTGCCTGAACACAAATATGCTCGTCACTATAGGTTTCTGCTAAATCCAGATTAGGTTTTTCAATGCCACATTCAGCGAACCATTTTTCCCAGTCAGGATCTTCTTCACAAAACCCACTCCATTCATAAACAATTAGCGGATGTTTGAGCAGATCTTCCGGCGTAATATCGCCACTTTCAAATAAATCAGGCGAACAAACTGGCGCTACATAGTTATCGAGTATCCAAGAATAATATTGATCGCCGTAATCACCAGTACCGTGCCTGATTGCAATATCAATATTGTTTACAGCAAAATCGCGTACCATATCACTGGCATCAAGCTTTACCCGGAACTCCTGATTTTCAGCGCTAAAGGTATGCAAACGAGGCGATAGCCATTTACTGGCGAATGTCTTTGTCGTGGTGATATGGATAGGACCACTGGCATCACTATCCGTAATAGCAAGTGAAGCTTCTTCAAGCTTACGAAAAGCTTCATGCACATGCGGTGCGTATACTTCACCAGCCTGAGTAAGGGATAAAGACCGGGTCAACCGGTTAAACAGCTTTAGACCAAGATCATCTTCAAGGGCTTTGATCAAATGGCTAATCGCTGTAGGCGTAACGTTTAATTCTTCAGCCGCCTTTTTGAAGCTCAAGTGCCTTGCTGCAGCATCAAATGCCTGAAGTCCTCTAAGCTGCGGAAGTCTTGCCATATGTTAAAGCCTCAAATTTCCCGTCTGATTAAAGTATGTTAGCCAGAATTTAATAATAAAGTCTATATGCCAGCGGTGAAGTATGATGGGGCACGTATGCCCCACTCCATTCAGCCGTTCTTACAACACACGCGCTTTACACACATCATAATGTTGCTGCCACGGGGCAACTAGCTCAAAGGCACTGCTGAGCGCGATAACATCACCATCTGCCCCCATCCGGCCCGTGATATGAAGCCCAATTGGCAATCCATCTTTGCTAAGCCCCGCTGGCACATTTGCAGCAGGATGCCCTGTGAAATTATTGAAGTATGTCATACACCAACCAATAAGAGGTTCAACCTGTTCACCCTCAAGTTCTATTGGCCCCATAGTATCGCCATTTTGCTCATTCAAAACGGGTAAACAAGCAAGAGTGGGAGAGACAATAGCGTCATAACCTTCCAGTACGCGCTGGAATTCATCAAAGATTTCACCGCGAATACTTTGTTGGCGGTGATGCTCTACAAATGTGAGCTCTTCCGAAGCATATTTTGACCATTTAATGAATTCATCAGGCACCTGTTGCATATCACCGCTCAAGAGATCGACGCCATTTTGCTTCAAGCTATCGAGCACATGATTGTTGAGCGGAGCAAATAATTTGCACCAAAGTTCACCCAGTTCATAAGCAGAGTGCTTAATGTCAAACTTCACATCCTCAACGACAACACCCGCTTCCCGTAGTTTTTCAGCTGTACGGCGAACTGCGGCTCGTACTTCCGGAACAACCGGGAAAATTCCAAAATCTTCAGTAAACGCTACTTTCATGCCGCTAACCGGGCGGCCAACATATCCACTCAGATCTTCCTTTGGCATAACAGCTAAAGGATCACCCGGATGCGGCCCACATAAGGCATTAAGCGTATTTACGGCATCTTTAACATTACGCGTGATTGGACCCATATGAATGAACGGTGTGGAAGCACCAAAAGCATTTGGCCTTATAAGAATAGGTGAGCGACCAAAAGAAGGCTTGAACCCATAATTGTTACACCAGGCAGCTGGAATACGAATAGAACCACCCCCATCAGTTCCTTCCGCTATTGGTACTAAACCATCAGCTACCGCTGCAGCACTACCACCTGACGAACCGCCGCTGTTGTAGTTGGTGTTAAATGGGTTTCCCGTAGGACCAAAAAGGAAATTGTCACAAGTACCTCTATAACCAAACGTAGGGCTATTTGTTTTACCAACAATAATCGCACCAGCCGCTTCCATGCGTTCTGTATAAGCGCAGTTGTTTTCTGCAATGTTATCCTTCATCGCTGGAACACCACCAAGTGTGGACGGCCATCCTTCCTTAAAATCAAAGAGGTCTTTCATAGCTGTTGGAATACCGTGAAGTGGGCCTTTGTAATCACCGCGCATTATCTCATCTTCAGCCGCCTTAGCATTTTCGAGGGCTTCTTCAAAAGCCGTAAACACAAAAGCATTCATAGATGCATTTCGTGCTTCAATGCGGTTGATAGTACTTAACATTACTTCCACCGGAGACACTTCCCGCGCTCGGATTAAATCAGCGATTTCATAAGCCGCCATATATGCAAAATCATTGGTCATTGATCGGTCTCCAACCCTCAAACTAAACGGTTTTCAGAGGCCCGTAAGCCCCTGATGATTTCTATCTCAATGTTTAGAAGCGTACGCCTGCGGAAACACCAAACACTCTTGGTGGACCATAGATATTCAAGAGCCAGCCAAAGCTTGGTAGGTCATTCGCATAAGTCCGGTATGTGGTATTGGTTATGTTACTGCCGTAAATGGAAACGCTGTATTTCTCGGTGACATCGGTAAGCGTGATACGGGCATTACCAATCCAGTAAGCATCTTCAAGGTTAGACGGTGCGTTCACTGTTTCCAGGAACTGGTCATCGCGCCAGCTCCAATCTGTTGAAACAATCATGTTCCAATCATCACTTACTTCGAACTCATAGCGAAGCTGACCATTGAAGGTCCACTCAGGCGCATTTACCGGCGTAAAGCCATTAAGGCTTACACCAGCCGCCGTAATATCGCTTACGATTTCAGAATCAAGCCAACCGCCTGCAACGTTCAGTTCAAGGCCAGGCGCAAGAAGGAACTGACCATCAATCTCAATACCTTTGGTATCAATAGAGGCAGCGTTCACAGCAACTGGAAGAACCGCGAAAGGTGTATCCACATTTACGATACCATTAGAGAAATCATAAATGAAACCAGATACATTTACTCGAGCACGGTTATCAAGGAATGTAGTTTTGAAACCAGCTTCATAAGCAGTGATTGTTTCAGGCTCAAGAGACGTGAAACCTTCCTGTGCAGAAACAAATGTCGCGTTATAACCGCCTGAACGGAAACCTGTAGAAACATTACCAAAGAACAAGAACTGATCAAAAGCTTCCAGCTCTGGTTCCCATTCGAAACCTACTTTGAAGTTTACGTTTTCGTCTGTACGCTCACCACCATCTGGCAACAGTGTATGTGTTGCAAGCGTAGCAACGATTGTTTCTGGGCCATCTTCACCATCACCAAAGTCGATAGAGCCTAAGCCCGCATCCGTACCGCCAACGATAGTTACTTCTTCTCTACTCCATCGAATGCCGCCTGTAAGGCTAAAAGAGTCAGTAAGTTGGAAGTTATTGTGCAAGAAAGCCGCAACGGCTTCATTGCTCTGCGTAAAGCTAGAGAACAAGCCTGGTACAGCACCACCTGCAACACGTAGGTATTCTGATTGACGGAAATCATCTTTCAGATAGTAAAGGCCCGCAACATAGTTCCAAACACCAGCATTATCTGAAGCAAGGCGCAGTTCCTGACCAAATACTTCTACTTTATCATAGTAGAAATTCTCAATACCCGGTCCAGGCGTACCATCAGCATCTTCACGCTGGTCGCGTTCAAATGTTTGGTAAGTTGATATGGAAGAGAATGTACCAATTGAGAAATCATGATCAATGCGAAGTTGGCCGATGAAAGATTCGTTATTCACTTGGTGTTCCACATCACCTTCTGATGTGAAAGGATCATCGTCACCCGGGTTCAAACCATCAATTGTACGTACACAATTAGCTGTATTACCGCGCGCAGTACCATTCAGATACTCAGGGCAGAATTCAGGTGCACCAGCAGCTACCGATTCAGGAGTTGCAACACCTACACCTTCATACGGAATAAAGTCGGAACGATCCTGACCGTAAGAAAGTGACAAGTTCACCTCAGTGTTTTCACCAGCCCAATTAAGCTGGCCACGCACTGCCCACTTATCAGTTTTGCCTTCATCCTCATTTCGTGTGGTATTTTCATAAAAACCCTGCCCCTGATTAATAACAAAACCAGACAGGCGGAGGCTTAGGCTATCAGTAAGTGGTGTATTGTATACACCTTCAACACGGAGCGTTTCATAAGTATCAAACCCAGCATTAATGCTAGCTTCAAACTCATTATGCGGCTTATTTGTGAAAAAGTTTACCGCGCCACCTGTGGCATTCCGACCAAAGAGCGTACCTTGCGGACCTTTAAGCGCTTCAACTCGGCCAATATCAAACAAAAGCAAGCTCGTGGTGAAGCTCTTCGAAATATAGCTTTCATCAACATGTACGGCGATTGGTGAATCCAAATTACTGGAAAATTCATTCACACCAAGGCCGCGTACGTTAAAGTTCGTAGGGCCAAAACCGTAGTTCACCTGAACGTTGGGGATATTTGCCGCTACATCAGCGATATCATCAACATTCAGTTCTTTCATTACATCGCCAGAAAAAGCAGAAAGTGTAACACCAACACTCTGCTGAGATTCAGAGCGTTTTTGTGCGGTTACAACAACCTCTTCAAGAGCATATTTTTGCTCACGTTCTTTTCCATCATCCTGTCCCCACGCTTGTGTTGCCAGAACGGTAGTAACAGCAACAGCACTCATCAGCTGCCGGTGCAACGTGCTCGGTACGAAATGCTTGCGCATTATCATCCTCCCATACATCAGAAATTAATCAGCAGGCACTCCGGGAGCAGCTGCCGCAGCCCATCATCGGGCACCCTTTTCCCCGACACTGAGTATGAAAGAAGACTCCCCTGACATCATGTGAGATAAATTCAGCCTATAGATGAATGCACTCAAAACACAAACTAAAGCATTGATTACAAATGTTTTATAAGCATCCTAAGGTTACTCTTCGCAAAGGAGTTCACATCCAAAGAAAAGCCCCGAAACCAACAAAGGTTTCGGGGCAAGATGTCTCTCTGAGCGCCTGAAGATCAGTGCTACTTTTTATGTTCTCGCGCCGCTGGAAACTGTGCCTGTGGATAATAAGGCAACCTGTCCACCCTTATATCCTGTGCACCTGTTTCATGCTGGTTTTGAACATATGAAGCGATTTCATGAACCGGAGCAAACCATACATCACCGCGTTCAAGCACCCGTTCAAGCCATTCCTCCACCATCGACCAGCGGGATAACCGTCCAGTCAGGAATGGGTGCCAGATAGACATCCAAAAACCACCATATTTGTGCTGTGCTTCAAACTCTTCCCAGAACCCCTGAAGGCCATGTGACGCGGGCTGAACATGCATCATATAATCAATTTCAGGGTAATGTGCGAAAGGTGGCCAATCATCAACAGCCCAATGAACAGGCGCTTCCACCAAGCTACCCTTATCTGTCTGCAGAATGTATGGTGTATCATCCGCCATCATAGAGCTTTCATAAAGAAAGCCGTGTTCAATCAGCAGATCAACCACAGCCATGTTTACGTTGTAAACAGGTGCCCGATAACCTTTCGGCTTACTGCCGGTCATACGCACATGCACGTCTAGGGCTTTTTCAAACCAGTAACGCTGTTCTTCTGCTGAATGCGTAGTAGGATCTTCATGAATATAGCCGTGGTGTGCGATTTCATGCCCCCCCTCCAGGATATTTTCCACCATCTCTGGATATTGTTCCATACACCACGCAGGAATAAAGAATGTCTGTCTAATGCCAAATTTTTTATAGGTATCCAATATGCGGTGCATTGCAGCAGTTGGACCGTAAAGTCCCATAGAAAGCGGGCACAGTCGATCATGGCCGTCATTAGGTTTAGAAATATGGATCAAACTGTCCGCATCAATATCAAACGTAATGGCAGCCGCGCATTTAGCACCTTCTGGCCAAGCTATCTTGTTCTTAATCATCACAGACCTCCTGTTTTATCAAAAACAGAATGACCGAAGCCTAGATAGCGAACACCCGAAAATAGCTAAAGCGATAGGTGATCTCAGCTATATCGCCAAGTTTTCCCCGCTTTTAACTCTTCGGTTCAACATTTTTTAAAAATGGCTTGAAAACGACCACCATCAGCTAAACATAAGTTAAAGCTTATAAATTATAATAAACTATACCTTCATGCGAGGCTCAGAAAATGAAAACGACCCTAATCGCTTCAAGCGCTATGCTCTTTAGCGTTTGCGCAACAGCGACCCCTGTAAACAGTACTGCTCAGACATCTTCTCAACAAACCGAAGTACAAACAAAACGACTGCCGGAAGGCGAATTAGTTTCAGCTGAGGCACTTAGAGAGGACTTGGCACAGCTAAAAGATCTGCTGGAGACTACTCATCCCGATCCAAGGTTCACCATGGATGTGGAACAGGTGAAGTTTCAAATAGAGAGACTTTCGGAAGGATTAAAGAAACCGCTGAGCCACTATGAAGCTTGGCAATATTTCGCGCAGTTAAACCCATATTTTCAAGACGGCCATATGGCTGTCTTCTTTCCCGAAGCAGGCAAATATCTTCAAAACCATATAGAAAGCGGCGGCCGTCTATTCCCCTTTAAAGTACAAATAGATACAGCAAACCATATTTATATTACTGATACCCAAGGGACAGTTGAAGGCTTCAAAGCAGGTGATGAAATAACACGAATTAACGGCCTCAAATCAGCAGAGATTATAAAAGCTATTTCAAGTAGAATGCACGGCGATTCTCCAAACCACCGCCTTGCCTTAGCTTCTGACAGGTTTTCCCAGATGTATTGGATGCTTTATGGGGACAGCGGTTATTACAAGATTGAAACCAAAAAAAATGGACAGCCCTACACACACACGGTCATTGGTAGTGATCAAAACCCAAGAGCAGTAGATCCGGAGCTTGAAGAACTGGTTCAGCGAAAAGTACTTGATAATGATATTGGGTATCTGCGAATTGACCGTTTTTACTATAAGCCAGCCCATGAAGAAGCCTTTTTCAATTTCATGAAAGCGACATGGCAGGAGTTCCACGATAAGGGCGTAAAAGATGTAATTATTGATGTACGCAAGAACCCTGGTGGCACTGATCACTATTGGCATCTAGGCATTGCGCCTTATGTAGCTTCTGAACCATTTTCTTTTGTTTCGAAATTCAAAGTACGGCTGACGGAAAGAAACCTTCGTCTCGGCCCGGTGAAGGGGGAGCTTGGTTCCATCGTTGAAGCGCCCTTTGACTATATGATCCCTGTTGATGGACAAGAAGAGTTAAAAATACCGGGCCAAGCATACTTGCTAATGGGGCCACTCAGTTATTCATCATCCATTTTATTTTTAACGGCGTTTCAGGATTCAAAACAAGCAGTGATAGCAGGCCCATCAAGTGGCGTTCGATCATGCACAACTGGCCGTATTCAGCCACTTATTTTATCCGGGTCCAAACTCGAAGTGACTTTACCAACAGCTATCTTTACCCGGTCATCGGGGGATGCTTTATGCCAACAGCCCATGACACCAGATCTCATTATTTCTAGTAACCCTATAAATCCAGAAGCTGAGGTAGCTGATCTAGCGGAAAAAATTATTGCAGGACGCACAGCAAACTAAAAACCGGCAAACTGCTAGACAATAACCACACGTTCAATAAAAAGAGCCACCGGCGATAATTACCGGTGGCTCCTTCATTTAATCACTTATGTGATATTCAAGCACTGGAATTACTCAGCGCTTGGCAGCTTCATTGAGCCGCGCACCCAAGGGGCACCAGCATCTTCCAGAGCTTTCTCAAACGCAGGGATTGTCTGCTCAGTCATGATACCAAGGCGACGGCGCACATCTCGGAAGGCTTCAAGCGCGTAGCCCATTTGCTCATGGCTCTGTGGTGTAGGCCCGTAAGAACTACCACTGTTAAACTGTGCAAAACCAATACGGCTTGAAATAGTTTCCGGCTCAGCACCTTTACGGTCATCCGCCTTCTTACCATTCAACAGTTCAGCTAAGCTGAACAGCTCTGCACGAATAGCTTCATACTGTGTTTCAAGAGCTGCCTGATCAGCTGTACGGTCCATCGCCACGCGGTAGACTTTAAGCTGCTTCTGTAGGTCACTGATCACAGCACTTGCCGCGCGAACAGCAGCACCAGCTTTGCTAACCTTCTGCTGGAAGGCCTGCACTTCAGCAGCTGATGCTTTCTGAAGCGTTGGTGCAACATCGGCTACCACTTCGAAAGAAACCGGCTGTGCCAGCTGGCGAATATTGCCGTTCTCCCGCACATTCAGTGTTGCTGTATATGTACCAGGAATAGCTTTTACACCGTTCGCATTCTTCGCACGTGAAGAACTCGCCGCATAAGTAATCGCTTCCTGTGCCGCATGGTGAAGGTCCCATGTTACCCGCTGCACACCTTTTTTGTTTGCAGCTGCTACATGACGGATCACTTTTCCAGAAGCATCCTTAATGGTTACAAATACCTTTGGTTTTGCTTCACGAAGCTCAGCTTCAAGCACATCCCAGGCCGGGAACAATACATCTTTGCCATCTTTAGCGAGTTTTTTATCTGCAGCAACACGCTTTTGCTTAGATGTTTTAAACGTGTCTTTCAGATAATATGTAAAGGTTGCACCGTATGGTGGGTTATCAGCAACCCACTGGTTAGCACCCTGATTATCACTATGAAGGCCATCTTCATTGAAAAGAAGCGTTTTATCTTTAGCAAATAGGAGCGCTTCCTGATCAAGTGTATCGTTATTCAAACCACGAAGAGCTGAATAATCATCAAGAATGAAGATACCACGGCCAAAGCTACCTGCTACCAGATCATTTTCTCTACGCTGAATGCGAACATCACGGAAAGAAATTGTTGGAACACCGCCTGTTAGCTCTACCCAGTTTGAACCACCATCAACTGTGAAATAAAGGCCAAACTCAGTACCAATGAACATAAGGTCTTTATTCACATGGTCCTGTGTAATACGCCATACGAGGTTCTTCTCTGGCAGACCACCTGTGATCATTTTCCAGCTTTTACCACGGTTTGTACTTTTAATAAGGTAAGGCTTATAATCACCTTCCTTATGGTTATCGAGTGCTGCGTAAACTGTATCGGCATCGAAACGGTCAGCACGGATATCATTCACGTATGCACGCGCAGGAACGCCTTTGATTTTACCAATCTCGTAACGTGTCCAGTTCTCACCGCCGTCAGACGTAGCCTGAATAAGGCCATCATCTGTACCCACATAAAGGATATTTTCATCCACTGGGCTTTCAGCCACGTTCGCAATCGTGTTGTAGTTGGACATCGCATAAAGATCCCAACCTGCTTCAGCACCCCACTTGCGGTCCATCATCGGAATGTGCAAGCGGTTCTCATTGCGGGTCAGATCAGGGGAAATCGCTGTCCAGCTATCACCACGATCATCAGAACGCCATAGGCGCTGTGATGCGTGATATAGGCGTTTCGGATCATGATGAGAAACGTTGATCGGCGCATCCCAGTTGAAGCGCTCTGCCGGGTCACCCGGTTTACCTTGCGGCTGAATGTAGATTGTTTCCCGTGTTTTGCGGTCATAACGGTTCAGGTTACCCTGCTGCCACTGCGCATAAACAATATCTGGATTGCCAGGCTCTGTTGCAGGCTGGTGACCATCACCACCCATAATCAGATACCAATCTGAATTTTTGATACCATCTTCACGGCGTGTACGGCTTGGGCCACCTTGAGTGGAGTTATCCTGTGTACCACCATAAACATTATAGAATGGGTAATCATCATCAGCCGCAATCTTGTAGAACTGCGTTACAGGGATACCCTCCATAAAGCGCCATGTTGCCATGTTATCGCGGCTCTCATAAAGACCGCCATCTGAACCTACCAAAATGAAATCAGGGTCAGTTGGGTGGAAAGCAAAAGCATGATCATCAACGTGGCGGTTCTTTAGGTTCACGTTCTTCCATGTTTTACCGCCATCCATTGAGAAAGAACTTACGTTACTTGACATATAAACCATGTCAAACGTGTCAGGATCTACGAAGATTTCCTGATAATAGTGAGGTCCTGTACCACCACCAACGATATCAGACATTTTCTTCCAGCTTGCACCCTTGTCTGAAGAACGCCAGAAACCACCTTTACGGCCATTTGTTTCAATTGCTGCATACACAACGTTTGGATCAATTGGTGATACAGCGATGCTTGATTTACCAAGATCTCCCCCCGGCAAACCTGTTTTCATCTTCACCCAAGTTTCACCACCATCATCAGATGTGAATAGGCCAGATCCCGGACCTGTATCAATTAACGCTGCGACAGTACGTTGGCGCTGCCATTTAGCGGCATAAAGCTTATCTGGGTTGCTCGGATCGATTGCCAGTGTGCCTACACCAGTCCATTCGTCGCCCTCAAGAACATTGCGCCATGTTTTACCACCGTCCGTAGTTTTATAAACACCGCGCTCACCGCCTTTTGACCAAAGCGGTCCCTGAGCAGAAACCCAAACTGTATTTGAATCTGTTGGGTGAATAACAATATCGCCAATATGCTCCGAAGCTTTCAGCCCCATGTTCTTCCATGTTTTACCGCCATCAAGCGATTTATAAACACCATCACCGAATGAGATATGGCGACCACCATTATTCTCACCTGTACCAACCCAGATAATGTTTGGGTTGCTAGGATCAATGGTAACATCACCAATGGAATAAACATCCTGATCGTCAAAGATCGGCTTCCATGTTGTACCTGCATTCACTGTTTTCCAAACACCACCAGATCCCATAGCAACATACCATGTAGATGGATCGGTCTGATCAACTGCGATATCAGATACACGTCCAGACATGTAAGCCGGACCAATATTCCGAACTTTCATACCAGCAAAAGTTTTTGCAGACATCAAATCATCGTCTGCAGCCAGCAGTGGTGATGTAGCCATCATCAGTGCCAGCCCTAAGTTAATCCCAAGCTTCATAGGTCTCCCCCTTATGCTTTGTTGGTCTACTCGATTGAAACAGCGAGAACGCTTTACCCATTTCATAGCGAACTTCTATTCCAGAATACAGGAACGTTATAAAATAACATTTTATATACTCAAGTATGCGTGAAAGAAGATGGCCTCTTTTCACAGCTCCTGCACGTCACATGCTTGTGATCTTTGATGGCATTATCCTCCATTAAGCCTAATACCAAATTTTATAGTCCGTCCTGGCGCAGGTAGGCCTAACTGCGGCAAGACAACCGTATCCGTAATATTGTTCAAGGCACCATAAAATTGCAAAGAGCCAAAGCTGGTTTCCTTGAGAGGCACATAAAACTGCACATTAAATTCATTTGATCTGTTAAGTGCCACAACACTATCGTCTTCATCCTCATCAAAAGCGCGACCAGTGTGGTTCATTTCAGCGCGTATATTAGCTCCGCCTTCGAACCTATAGTTCGCGGCCAGCAATATCTGGCTATTAGGTCGCTGAAACAATACTGGACGATTACCTTCTTCATCCCGATTTGCTTCCAAGTCTTGTAGAAGCATATTTGCTTCAAAGCTTAGTCCGTCACTCACCGCCCAAGTGAATGCCGCCTCAAGGCCAATACCGCGTGAACCTTCCAGATTAAACCGCTGACGAAGAACTGAACCATCCACTGTTACATTCCGACGTGAAAGCGTATCATCGATACGCGAAACCCACGGTGTAACCGTTAGTGTAATTGGTAAATCAGCTGGAGCCCAATCAACGGTAATATCAGCCAATAAAGCTGTTTCTGGCCTTAGGTCAGGATTCAAAAGAAAACGCCCAAGCGCCGTGCCATATAACTCCCGCATGGTTGGAAATCTAAGGCGCTGTCCTACCGTTGCAGTAATAGTTAAATCTGGTGATGCCTGCCATTCCAATGCTCCGCTTGCCGCCCATTTCCCAATGGCAGGCTGGTCTGGTCGGCCACCCGTTAGCGGTGTTGCTGCTCTGTCATAAGCAAGTGCAAAAGATGTTTTCACATTTTCGCTTAAAGGCACATCAACTTCGCCACCAACACTGAACAAACGCTGGCGAAACCTTTCCAGTTCCCCGTTCACGCCGCCGAGTACATCGTCTTCGGTTTGCTCATGGGTGCTTTGCTGTAAGGACGCTACCAGTCGTGTAGTGATGAGCGGCTGCTCATGAGAAAGTACAACGCGCCCGCCCCATGTGTTATCTTCATCATCCTGTCTGTCTTCAAGCTCGTTATAATTCGCATCCGTGAAAGACAGTATGGTTTGTTCGAAATCCTGCCGCCAGGTATTTACCCTCAGGCTTGTGGTATCGTTCAAATTGATGTCTGCAGCCAAGTTCATTTGTGTCATATGCCAGTTTGGATATCGCCAAAAACGCGGATTTCCAACAGCGGGGTCAATATGAGCAGCAGCCGCAATACCTTTTTCCGAATTGATATCAAAAACAGACGCACGCACTGTTCCCCATTCTTCATCCAGTGATACGGCTGCAAAAAGGCTTGTACTTTCCAAGTCAGTGTTGGTTCTGCCTTCACCTTCTAGCGGATCAAACGGGATAACATCTGCATCAGCAACACTGATGGCATCACGCTCGAAATGGTTTGCACCAAACTGAAGCGCCCAATTGCCAATTGGAATATAGACATCACCTTCCAACGTGAAGGTATCATGGGTGCCGTATTCCGTGCGCGCGTTCAAACGGAACTCATCACTATCAACAAGAGTAGATATATCGACAACACCTAAAACTGCGTTTGCGCCGTATTCAATAGGTGCTGCGCTTTTGATAACCCGCGCGCTTCTAATCAAACTAGCAGGAAACAGGGAAAGGTCAGCGCGACCATCCCAAGGAACACTGATTGGCGCGCCATCAATAAACACCTGCGACTGGCGCTCTTCCGAACCGCGCAACCTCAGTACTGCTTCACCCCGTGAATTAGTCCGAATACCAACGCCGAGCACCCCTCGGAAAACATCAGTAAAATCTGTTGGAACAGTCTGTTCAAAATATGCCTGATCAAGATCAAGTGCCGGCTGCAGAACTCTATCCTTGCTTCTAACGGCTGTTACGCTGATTTCCTTCAAATCATAAAACTCTGTAGCATCGGCTTGCGCATCAAGAGTAATAAAAGCAGGTAATAATACTGACAGAACAGCTAAGCTGTGAGGCCTGACAATTTTGGTGTTTTGATTAAATTTTATAGTCTGAGGAAACGGCATATCGGGGCAATTTAGGCAATAGTTCAGGATTTAATCGCGAAACACGCGATCACTAATAAAACACACAAAATTATCTCTTCATGTATATCCCCCGCCCCCATGGGATGAACATTCCCTTTGCAAGCTCCAAAGCACGTCCCAAACCGTACTTTCGCTTACATTGCCCGGTAACACACAAGCCTTTGGCCCTTATGTCAAGCAATACCCATATCTCTATAACTTCAGTTAGAGGCAATCACCTTTTCGTGTTTGTATTGGCAATCGTCTGGTTTGCGGTAACCTTCGGTCTGAAAACTCAGGGGCAAATTGCAGCCACACCACGCTGCTTATGAGGGGAGTGAAAAATGAAGTTTCTTAAAAAAGGCGCTGTCACGATAATGCTGGCAGCTTCACTGGCGGCAACCGCAGCTGACGATAAACCAGTTATCGATGATATTGGCGCTGGCGGCAGACCTGTTGGTGCGCTTTGGTCCAGAAGCCCAGTTTATGCAGAACACGGCATGGCAGCCACCGCGCACCCACTTGCAAGCCAGGTTGCGATAGATATCCTCAAATCAGGTGGGAATGCAGTAGATGCAGCCATTGCAGCAAACGCTGCTATCGGACTTATGGAGCCTACTGGCAACGGCATGGGCGGTGATTTATTCGCTATTGTATGGGATCCGAAAACCAAGAAGCTTTATGGCCTTAATGCATCAGGCAGGAGCCCAAAAGGCCGCTCTTATGATGAATTAGCGGCGAGACTGAAGGGCAAGGACACACTACCACCATTTGGGGATTTACCTGTGAGTGTACCCGGTGCTGTAGATGGTTGGTTCGAGCTTCACAAACGCTTTGGCAACAAACCCATGTCAGACGTTTTAAAGCCTGCAATTGACTATGCGGAAAATGGTTTTCCAGTATCGCCAGTAATCGCACGTTATTTCCAGATGAACCTGGCACGCTTTGAAGAACGCATTGCGACAATAAATGAATTTGATAATGCCCGCGCTACTTATTTCAAAAATGGTGCACCGAAAGCAGGATCACTTTTCAAAAACCCTGACCTGGCACGTACCTTTAAGATGTTAGCCAGCGAAGGCAGAGACGCTTACTACAAAGGTGAAATAGCGAAAACTATTGATGCCTATATGAAACGCATTGGCGGAGACCTGCGCTACGAGGATTTTGCAAGCCATAAAAGCGAATGGGTAGACCCTGCTTGTGTTGACTATCGAGGCCATGAACTTTGTGAACTGCCGCCAAACAGCCAAGGCTTTGCAGCCCTTCAAATGGCTAACATTTTGAAAAATGTAGACCTAACCCAATGGTCACGCGGCAGCGCAGAGGTGCTACATTACATTACGGAAGCGAAACGCCTTGCCTTTGAAGACCTAGGTCGCTTCTATGCTGATCCGGCCTTCAGTGATTTTGATATCAAAAGCCTGTTAACCGACGAATATGGCCGTAAGCGCTTTGCTCTTATTGACGCCACCAAGGTTAACCCTAATCCTAAACCGGGTGACCCAAGAATTGAAGGTGAAGGGGATACCACTTATCTGACTGTGGCTGATAAAAACGGCATGATGGTTTCGCTCATTCAATCTAATTATCGTGGTATGGGGTCTGGGCTGGTGCCGGACGGCCTCGGCTTTATGCTTCAGGACCGCGGTCAATTATTCTCTATGGACCCTAATCACCCGAATGTTTACGCACCGGGGAAAAGGCCCTTTAATACTATTATCCCAGCTTTTGTAATGAAAGACGGCCAGCCGTATATCAGCTTCGGCTTAATGGGCGGTGGTATGCAGCCCCAAGGCCACGTTCAGGTACTGATCAATATTGTTGATTACGGCATGAATCTGCAAGAAGCAGGTGATGCAGCAAGGCTTAATCATATCGGTGGCCGCGAGCCAACTGGCCGCATCGGTGATAACAGTGTGGATTTAATCGGAACCCTAAACCTTGAACCAGGCATCAGCGCTGCAACAGTGGCAAAACTGAAAGCAATGGGGCACCGGGTTCAGGTTATTGATAACGGCATTATGTTTGGTGGATATCAGGCCATTATGCGTAACCCTAAAACCGGGGTTTACACAGGCGCAACTGAGATGCGCAAAGATGGCCAGGCCATAGGCTATTGATATCGATTAATTTTCCAATGAAACAGGCAGTGCTGTAGCGCTGCCTTTTGTTTATCTAGGGAACCTCATTTACCGCACACTCCCCGCTTCTTACTATAGTTATAGCCATATTCTTGGAGCTTGCTCATTTAAAAAAGTGATTATATAACATCATTAATCGTATAAATTAATATAACCAACGCTAATATATCGCTCATGCCTACAGATAGTGAAACGCCGCTAATCGAAACTAAAGAACTACGTCACAGCTATAGCGACCAGGAGATACTATACATTAAAAGTTGGTGCTTGCATGAAGGCGAAAACCAACTTCTGCTAGGCGCATCAGGATGCGGAAAAACTACATTAATCTCGCTATTATCTGGCCTGTCCAAACCTTCTTCCGGTGATATTTGGGTAAACGGTATACTACTATCTGGTTTACAATCCGGAGAAATAGACCGCCTGAGAGCATCAATGTTCGGTTTAATTTTTCAGGACTATCATTTAGTTTCCAGCCTAAACGTTTACGAAAACATAACCCTGCCCCAACAATTCACCAACCAGCCTACTGATAAAGGCTGGGCTGAACATCTTCTAAAGCGCTTAGGTTTAACCGATAAGAAACATACCAAGCCTTCAGCTTTAAGCCATGGTGAAGCACAGCGTGTGGCAATTGCTCGAGCCGCGATGTGCCAACCACCAGTCGTTATTGCGGATGAACCAACGTCAGCTCTTGATGATGAAAATACAGCACACGTTATGGAATTGCTAAATAACTTGTGTGCCGAATGGGGTGCAACACTGCTGGTGGCAAGCCATGATAAGCGCATTAAACCTTTCTTTGAAAAGCGCCTCATTTTGAAAAGCCAAGAAACGAGCCCAGCATGATGAAGCTCATTTTCAAATTAACATTGGCAAACATGCTGCACCGTCCATTGAGCACATTTCTTACCATGGCTACGCTTGCTGCTGCGGTTGCCCTGATGTCATTACTTATTCAAATAAGAGAACATACAGCATACCGGCTTAAACAGGATATTGCTGATGTTGATTTGGTTGTTGGAGCTAAAGGCAGCCCTCTTCAGCTTGTTCTTTCAAGTTTACTTCACATAGATATCCCAACAGGCAATATCCCACTTACGGATGCCCAAACCATAATGAAACACCCCTATGTCTCTGAAACATTGCCGCTCGCACTCGGGGATAGTTTCAGAAGATTCAGGGTTGTAGGAACAACGCCTAATATTATGGAATTCTATGATGCTCGTTTAGCTTCTGGCGAAATATGGCATGAAGCTCAGCAGGTGGTCATTGGTTCATCGGTACATAAGGCGCTTAAAATGAACTTGGGCCAAAAGTTTTACAGTTCCCACGGCCTGTCTTCCTCCGGAACCAATGAAGCTCAACACCAACACGCTCCCTATGAAGTAATCGGCATCATGGAGCCAACTTACAGTATTTTAGATCGCCTGATTTTAACGTCTATAGATAGCATATGGCTTGCCCACGGTGAAGAAGCACATGACACCCTAGAAGAACACAGCGAACATGAGGATGAGGCCCATCATCATGAAAAAGATATACTATCTCAGCCCGTCCCAGATTTACAATCAATAGACCCGACAGGTCTTGAAATCACTGCTCTTCTTATTCGGTACAAATCGCCAATCGCAGCCGTTCATATGCCCCGCATGGTCAATTCAACACCCGGATTGCAAGCAGCAGCACCTGCTATTGAAATCACTAGGCTTTTTGACCTCACCACTGGCATCTCAGAAACCATTCAGGCTGTTGCTATAATACTCACGGTGATTGGCGGCGTGAGTATATTTATAACAGTCAGCCATTCTTCAGCCGCGGGATTATACGATATGGCGCTTATGAGAGCAGTTGGAGCCAGTTCCACATTTACTATCAGCCAACGCCTTCTGGAAGGGTTGCTAATCGCCATAACCAGTGCCGTTATTGGTGTTTCCTTAGCCCATCTTTTACTACTGGTTCTTCATGAAACCTACGCCCCTGCTGCAGTATTTGGACTTACGGGCATGCGATTATATTCAACCGAACTTGGTCTGATAATAGGAGCCGTTCTGACTGGGGCTGCTGCATCACTGTGGCCAGCTCTTACTGCCTACCGCGTTGATCCATCTATATTGTTAAAAAGAGGGCGCTAGAATGGAAAATAAGTTCACATACCTCATCCTGATTTTTCTCTGCTTTTTTATAAGCATAAATGTAACTGCTCAGGATGACCTTCTCCGCCCCTTCGCTGAACAAAATATTCCTGAAATATGGAAACCTGCACCAAGTACCCAGGGCTCAATTGATTGGAGCATTTTGACAGATATTGATGTTAGGCAGGAAGAGATTAATAACTTTGTTCAATATGTGCCTACGTTTACACCAGTTCTCAAATCTCTTGATAACTCATCCGTAAAACTCAATGGCTATTTATTACCTCTTGATGCAGGAGAGTTTCAAAGCCACTTTATCCTGATGGCATATCCACACGCCTGCCCTTTCCATATGCCTGGTGGCCCCGGAGGTTTCGTAGAGGTAATCACGGATATACCCGTAAAATTCACCTACGACCCAATATTAATTGAGGGGCATTTCGAGTTGCTGCAAGATTTTTCAATGGGGATGTTTTACCGAATTACTGCTGCATCTGCTGTGAATAACCAATAAGTTACAATCCAAATAAATTATGTAGCCGTATTGTAGCATCGGGATTTTTTTATATATCTAAATCTAATCAATGGAGGACATGATGCCAATTACAGAAACAGAATTAACACAAGCCCGCGAAGCATGGGGAAATGCGCTTATTGCTATTTCAAAAGCATATGAAGAAGGCGGCATTGATGCAGCCAGAGCGCTAGCGAATGACGTACTTGACGCGGCATACGGCTATAACCTTGGCCCGGTTCTATTCAAACCAACGCTTGCAAGCGGTGAGAAAACATTCCGCCCAACAAAAGAAGGCGCCCTAGCCTACTTCGTTGGTCATGATGAAAACTTCCCACTTGATGGCGGTTTCGGCATCAAAGGCTGGCGCGAAGTAGTATCAGAAACATCAGCGAGCTTCATTGAAGGTGATGTTGGCATGTGGATGGGTTGGGTAACCTTCACAGACAAAGACGGCAACGTTACGAAAGTAGACAAAAGCTGGGGTTACAAGAAGGATGAAGAAGGTACACTCCGTATCGTACACCACCATTCTTCACTTCCTTACCAGCCTTAATACCATGGGCCTGTCATTATTATATCTTCGGCAAGATCATAGGATAAATGGTCTTGCCGAAGGAGAATTCCTCAAGGCACTCCTTGTAAAATCATCTCAAAACCTAAATAGATAGTAATGACACTAACATACTCAAATTCTCTTATGGCGAAGCTTTCCCTGAAACTTCCTATTATTCAGGCGCCAATGGCCGGTGTCTCCACGCCAGAACTAGCTGCGGCTGTTTCAAACGCAGGTGGGTTGGGTTCTATTGCACTGGGGGCTTCCAGTGTTGAAAAAGCTCGAAGTGATATCCAGCAGCTTAAAGCCCTCACAAATCAGTCTTTTAACGTTAATCTCTTTTGTCATGCACCCGCACGGCAAAACAAAGAGAAAGAACAGGTTTGGCTGGAAACACTCAAGCCGCTCTTTGACGAATTTGACGCAGACGCACCAGAGGAATTGAAGGAAATATATTTAACCTTCAATGAGAACCCAGACATGCTTCACATGGTTCTGGAAGAAAAGCCTGCTGTTGTTAGCTTTCATTTTGGCCTTCCTTCCCAAACCACAATAGATGCGCTAAAGAATGCTGGCATTTATTTGCTGGCATCGGCGACAAACCTTTCAGAAGCGAAGCTTACTGAAGAAAAAGGGATAGATGCAATTGTTGCACAAGGCTGGGAAGCTGGCGGCCATCGTGGTTGCTTTAACCCGGATGCGGCAGATGAAAAGCTACCCCTTGGTGAATTGCTAAGGCTTCTAACCAAACATATCTCTATGCCCGTCATAGCCGCAGGTGGCTTGATGGATGGGAAAGATATATCCGCAGCTCTGAACAGCGGAGCTGCAGCTGCACAGCTGGGCACAGCCTTTGTTACCTGCCCTGAAACCTGCATTAACGCAGACCACCGCATTGCAGTCGAAAGCGCACAGGAAACGACAATGACACGCGTTGTATCTGGGCGACCAGCCAGATCCATTCGAAATCGTTTCACAGAATTTGGGGAAGCAATCTCCGGCAGTGTTATCCCAGACTATCCCATCGCATATGATGCAGGAAAAGCTATAAATACAGCTGCGAAAGCCATGCGTGAAAACGGCTTTGGGGCTCAGTGGGCCGGATCAGAAGTAGCACGTATTCGGTCTATGCCCGCAGCTGAACTTTTGAAAACTCTCGCAGAAGAAATGTTCCCCCACATCATGTAGGGGAGCCAATATTTATTCGTTTATATAATCGTAGTAAGAACGTTTCCCGTCATTACTAAGTGTCATCCCGATTACATTCTTATGGCCATCTCTGTGGAAAATTAGCTCTGCAGTCCCCATCCGGCCATTAAGGGCTGGCACCATAAACCGGTTACCTGCGGTTGGAACAAGCTCACTTTTCCTGTCTGAGCCTTCTCTCCCCACCATTAACTTCCCGTTTTCTGCTGAGATAATGAGCGGCATATCATAAAAATAATCAATCAGGTTTTCACGGTGTAACTTGGTGAATTCTTCAGATGGTTTGAACGTTCCAGTATAGCTTGCCATCATGGCCTCAGGCAATTTGATCTCTGGGATCAATACAGGTTCGTTAATCACCCAATCATAGGTATCGGCAGCCGCATTTCTAATCTCTACATACAGGTTATTGCCACCGGAACCGTTGGTGAGCACCACAAGCCCATCACCAGTTGCCAGATTACCTTCAATCCAGGCCCGATAACTATCATTCGCGCCACCATGATGGAAAACCCGTTTCAAACCAGAGCCCTGCAGCCGCGGGCCCATTCCGTGAACAGAAGTTGCTACCTTTGTCATCATGTCCACTGCTGTTGCCTGCTTCAGGAAACCTTCATTGGTTCGGTAGCTCTCGATGAGTGCAGCAACTAAGGTTCCGAGCTCATTCGCGCTTGTCCAAAAACCTGATGCAGCCATTTCTGGCATAGCTTCATATCCTCTTGGCAGCGCGACCGCTTCGCCGTTCCGGTTATGCGCTTTCGCAACATTGGGCACAGTTTCGGGCAGAGGGTTTTCAAAACTACTTCTGTTCATACTTAGTGGGGTCAAAAGTGTGCCCTTTGCAGTATCTTCAAATGATTTACCTGAAACATCTGACACGAGTAGTTGAGCAAGAGTGTAACCACCGCCAGAATAACGGTAACGGCTACCCGGTTTATAAACCTGCCTTAAAGCATCCGTCCGTGCAGGCGCGGTGCCGTTCAGGGTATCATAAACCGTTGGCAATTCCTCTCCAGGCAGAAAATCTGGGAAACCGTGAACGTTAAAGCCAGCCGTGTGAGAAAGGATCATACGCAGGTTAATTTTACCATCATCCCACTTCCGATCATCAGGTAGTTTCCATGTTTTCAGGAAATCATTGATATCTCTATCAACATTCAGTTTTCCTTCATCCTGCATTCGGTGAATAAGCGCGGCTGTCACCACCTTACTAACAGAACCAACAGAGAAAAGTGTATCACCATCCACAGGCGTAGCATTTCCGGCTTGCAGCACACCAAAACCTTTTGCCTCATGGAGCCTGCCATCTTTAATGATAGCAATCGCAACACCTGGCACACCGTAATGCTTCATACGTTCAGCCAGGTTAAAGCGAGGCATTTCTGAGCCAACCGCATAACGAGGCCGCAGGTTTTGCTCCAGTTTATCAAGGTTTGAAACCGCTAATACCTGGCCTGATGAAAGCATGCTGGTTGCGAGCACAGCACCAACGATGGTTTTCCCGGCTTTTTGCAACCGTTTTGAAAACATAGACATAAGAATTCCTTACTGTCGTGACATAGGTTTTCCGTTCTCTGCCGCATAGTCTACAGCAGAGTTCGGGCTTTATTGAGGGCCACCTTAGTTTAGAATTAAAGCAGCCAGATGTTTGGAAGTGTTTGGATTAATCTTCTTTACCGACAACAGGCGTTGCACCCTGCCGTTTTAGATAATTAACAATTTTGCTGGATGCTTTCAGCTCAGCCTGCCCAAGAGGTGAACGGTACTCTGCCCGGCCATATATCTCGTTGCCAGTTTTCACACGAAGGTTCACATCTGCACCGTTCTCAACGAGGAACTTCGTCATCGCATAATCATTGTTTTGAACAGCTTGAATAAGTGGTGTTTCATCACCAAGAACAAAACCATTCACATCAGCACCGTGCTTAACCAACAGGCCAGCTATATCTAGATTCCGAGAACCAGCTGCGGCAATCAGCGGATTTCCGTCACCCGGTGCGGGCTTATTTACATCAGCGCCAGCTTCAATCAACATATTAACCATGCCTAAATCACCATTATCAGCAGCGATTAAAAGTGGTGTACCATCACCCGGCATGAAATAATTTACGTTAGCGCCCGATTTTACAAGTACGCGTGCTGCCTGACGTTGCCCTTCAAGAAGCGTAGTCACCAATGCCGAACCCAGCTCAGCTTCTTCACTATCCGTAACTTCAGCAACTCTTGCTGAAGGGCTTTCAATATAAACCGTATTTGAAGCCAGTGTTGCCCATGCGCTGCTACCAATCGTGAGAGCAGATACCGCTAGAGCAGTTAATCCAAGTGTGCGTCGTGTCATGGTTGGTTCTCCGTTTTTTAATTTGCCAACTCGTTGTGTAAGTGGGTGCATACCAGATGGTTTCCACGCACAGCTGAAAGGCGCTGTATGCTGGAACATCAGTTGGGACTTCAACAGCGTTTCTGCATATAGCTTTCGCTGAGTATGGTGCGTGCGCATCACCCGTTCGTCGCACGCAAATTCTTGATCCATTCTGAAATAATTAAAGGCTACATAAACAAGTGGATTAAACCAGTTCACGGCTTTGATAGCAGCGGCCACCAAATTAGCCCGCAGATCACCCGCCTGAATATGAGATTGTTCATGCGCCAAAATAAGCTTCTGTTCTTCTTCTGAGAAAACAGAATGAAAATTCTCTGGCACAATAATGCGAGGCTTTAAAATACCAACCACCGCCGGCCCAACATCATTTCTGGATGCCTTGAACACATTGCCATGTATTTTCTTAAGCCCGCTCTGCTTCATAATCTGTCGCTGCTGAACGGTCATACGGATTACCTTCAGTCCAACACCAACAATCCAGAAAACAGACATCCCACCAAGTATGCTGAGGGAATAGAAGAAGGGCTTATTACCTTCCGGTACAAATGCACTTTCCGCCATCTCACGAGGTTGAACAGCTACCGTGCTATCTTTTATGGTTGCTACTTCAATCTCTGGCAGAACATTTACTTTATAAACAACATCAGCGGGCAACATACTGGCGATCATGGCAATCGGAACAATCGCCCAAAACGCATATGCAATACGTGCTCCAAAAAAATCCTGAAGATGTTTTCTGCATAAAAGCACCAAAATAATTGCAAACGTGGCAGCCACAGCCATGGAAGCTACAGACATCAGAAAATCAATCATCGCCTAATTCCCCAATCAGCTTCTTAAGTTCAGCAATATCCTTCTGGTCCAGCTTTTCATGTTTGGAAAAGTGGGATACCAATGAAGACACACTACCTCCGAACAAGCGGTTCAGCACGCTTTCACCTTCGGTACTGAGATACTCATCACGCGCAAGCACTGGGCTGTAGAGGTATTTCTTACCCTGTTTCTCCGCTGAAATAGCCCCTTTGGAAAGCAGGCGATTAAGAAGAGTCTTCACCGTGCCCGTGCGCCAGTTCTGCTCTTCACCAACGCTACCGGTAATATCTTCTGCGCTTAAAGGATAGGTGCGCCACAGCGCCTCCATAACCTTGCTTTCAGCTTCACTGATATGTGTATTTGAATCTGTCATAGGCTTATTGATTACACATGTAATCGGTAATGTAAAGCCTTTTTGTTTACGCCTGTAAACACAAATAAATAACGGTATATATCATCACAACAATTAATTGTGATTAGTAAATTATGAGACGTACTAACACATCAATAAAACAAACAAATATAACGACAGCACTTCACGGGGATTCAAAGGAAATGAAACATATATTTGCGTTAATCACCTGCATTTTTGCCGCCTCACATTCACAAGCCTCCGATCCAGAATATAACCCTTCTGATAAAGCGCTCGCCGCGCGAATAGACAATTATATGATATCAGGGGTAGAGAAAGGGTATGCGGGAACTCTTTTGGTCGCAAAAGATGGTAAGATTATCCTGAACAAAGGATACGGCTTTGCCAATAAGGAAAATGGTGTAGATAATACTCCCGACACAGTCTTTGATATTGGCTCAAACACCAAGCAGTTTACCGCTGCAGCTATTATGAAATTGGTGGACCAAAAGAAATTATCCACTACCCATCGCTTAGATAAGTTTTTTCCTAATACCCCTGATGATAAAAAAGACATAACTGTCCATCATCTATTAACCCACACCTCTGGCCTTGATTTTGGTTTTGGTGGTGACTTTGACGGCACTACTAAAAACGAGTTCTTGAAAAAAGCATTAGCCAGCAAGTTAATATTAGAACTTGGGGATTATAAATATTCCAACGCGGGCTATAGCTTGCTAGCTGCCATCATTGAGGAGGTTTCCGGAACTTCCTACGAAACCTACCTAAACGAAAACATTTTCAAGCCTGCGGGACTAGAGCAAACAGGCTATCTCTTGCCAGAACGGAAAGGACAATCTTTAGCGCAACAATACTGGCACGGTATCATCCCTAGAGGAACAACATTAGAGCGGTACCTTAAAGATGATAGCGTATCATGGAATCTAGTAGGCAATGGTGGTCTGGCAACCACGTCCAACGAGCTCTACATGTGGTTGGAGGCCCTGAAGACAGATAAGATACTGTCGGAATCTACCCGAGATCAGCTCTTCACCAGGCACGTGCCAATTCCTAATCGATCTAACGGCTACAACGGGTATGGCTGGGGCGTTCGGTCTGGTTACGACGGAAAAGATTTAATCACTCACAACGGAGGAAACGGCATATTTTTCTCTGGACTTGCCTGGTATCCAGAAGGTGACGTAACCATTATATATGCGAGCAACACCTCCACAGCAGAATGGCCAACCTACCAGATACACCGCATGATTTTTGAACCAGATTATGTGCCAAAAGCCTTTACAGTTTCTCCACATCGAGTGGTCTATGAATTTATGCAATCCAAGCCTGCAGCTGATGCAGCGAAATTGCCAGAATATTTTGAGAAGCAAACTGGCAAACCGATAATGCAACCATCTTTATTAAACCGGGTGGGCATCGCGTTTGAAGAACAAGGCCAATACGAAACTTCGATCGCTTTGTTCAAACTTAATATCGAATTGTTCCCCGGAAAAGGCAATCTGTGGGAAAGTTTGGGCGAAGGGTATCGGACTAAAGGCGATAAAGCTCAAGCTATCGCCAGTTATCAGCGGTCGCTAGATATTGCACCAGATGAAGGCTGTACCTGGTGTGCAAATGCAAAAGCACAAATTGCTGCACTACAAAAACAATAACCCGCTAAAAGCTGCTCACCTTCAAAAGACGAGCAGCTTTATATATAATTGCTCGAGACCAGTTATTTAAAATGTCGCCTGCAAGGTCACGCGAAGCTGCCTTGGTTCAAGCGGATGTGTGTGAAGATCTTCAACACCGGCTGCTTCACCTGGGAGACGACTTTCAAAGAAATAGCTAATATCCGGGTCTTTACTATCAAACAGGTTCAGGACCTCAACACCCAATTTGAAATTGCTGAAGCTATAATAACCACCCCAGTTTACTGTTGTTGTACTCTCTGATTTAACAGAACCGTCTTCAATAAGTGGCGCACCACCAAAATGACGAAGAATAAAGCTGGTGGAGATATTATCAGCAGGATCAATATCTACACCCGCACTAAACACACTTGGTACAGCATTCGGAATACGGTCCTCAGCTACACCGCCACGGAAGCGAGCACGAGTGTAGGCATAGGATGCATGCATATTCAGCCAGTCTGCTGCCTGCCAGAACACGCTGGCTTCTACACCAAATCGGCGTGTGCCATCATTCACTTCTGTTGTGCCAGCATCGCCCACGAACACAAGTTCAGAATCAAGGTTTAGCCAAAAACCAACTAAAGCTGCTTTAAATCTTTCTGTTTCATAGCGTGCGCCAATTTCAGCACCACGTGATTTCACATAAAGCGGTACAGCATCAACTGCGTCGCCAGTAACAGGGTCCACATTAATTGTACCGCCACGGGCGTCATTAGAATGGAAACCTTCGCCGTAGTTAGCATACAATTCAATCTCTGGAGCAACACGCCACGCCAGAGAAGCTGAAGGCGATACGATTGTATCAGTTTCCGTACCACTGTTTTCGTTAATCGTTGCATTTACATCTACAGCGATATGATCCAGCCTTGCGCCTGTTTCAAACCTTACATTCTCCGCAAGCTCGAACTGAGCCTTAGCGAAACCTGCATAACTGGTTGAAGAAACTTCATCATCACGAATAAGCGTGTGGCGAACCCTACCTTCAGTACCGTAAAGCCCAACAGCACCAATATCATCATGCCTGATATCTGCACCTACCGTAAACTTAACTGGTACAGGCGCATCCAAATGCCAGTGGCGCTGAATATTACCGCCAAAGATGGAGCGGTCATCAAACTGCTCAAATTCATCACCACGCACTGAGTCATTCAGAAAATATGTGAAGTTAGAAAAAAGGTTGAAGCTATAGTTGACATAATAGGCAGAAAAACTTGTATCTTCTGTTGCAACATTCGCTGTAATGGCAAAGCGCTCGGTATTACCGCCCAAGTCTTCATCAAGCGTACCCAAACGGCCAATTAAACCACTTTCTACCGCGCGGTTAGCGACCTGATCTGTAGCGTTCCAGCTAGCATCATAATAGTTGAAACCAACATTCCAACGAAGATCGTCAGAAGTGCCGGAAAGTTTTGCAAATGCATTCAACTTTTCAAGATCTTCTTCACGTTCGAATGGGCTATCATACAGGTTACCTTCAATTGCTGTAAGCAAGTGAACATCTTCGGCAATATCAAAACTTGCCGCAACCAGGCCGCGCGCAAAACCATTTTCACCAAACGTTACGCTTGCGATATTTTTATCAAGTCGATTGTAGGTGGAAATGGAAGAGCTACCCGCAGAACCAAAATCACCAACGTCAGTATGGTATGGCCCTTTTTTAAACTCCACGCGTTCAACAAGTTCAGGGATAATGAAATTCAGATCTGTGTACCCTTGGCCGTGACCGTGTGTACGCATATTGATTGGTGCACCATCAACGAATGTCGCGAAATCAGTGCCGTGATCAAGATTGAACCCACGAAGGAAAAACTGGTTTGCTTTACCAGTACCAGAGTGCTGGGTAGCCACAAGCCCAGGGATAACTTCAAGAATTTCCCCAACACGGGAAATTGGGCGATTTTTCAGATCATCGTAACCAACAAGCCCGCTTGAACCCGCTGTTACCTTACCAATGTTTTCGACATTACGCCCTTTAATCTCGATCACTTCGATATCATCATCGACAGTATTGAAATTAACTTCGGCCATGGAAACCGTCGCCATCATAAACGACGGCGCAACTAAAAACTCAAACATACTACCCCCACTGAATTGCCCGAGCGGCATACCACCCGAGCTTTATTGCTGTGCAAAAATTTTGTGAGGAAACTACAAGCTTTTTCCGAACTTTCAAGATACGGCGTAGCAATTTTTCTAAGTTATTTAAGCTTTTGCCACCAACGATCCTGACTATAGCTATCCAGATAATCTAAAGTAATAACATGACCAAACTTTGGTATTATCAATTCTATATTTTTCTGATCTGCCTCCACGAGCACACAGTCAAACGGTTCATACCATGTATGCATTGCCAGATTGAAAGTTCCGTTATGAACTGGCACCATAAAACGCCCATTTAAATCAACATGTGCCTGCACAGCTTGCTCTGGTGTCATATGGATATCAGGCCATAATTCATTATAGGCACCAACCTCCATAAAGGTGATATCAAACGGGCCAAGCTTTTCACCAATTCTTGCAAATTCCTTCGCATAACCGCCATCACCGCTATAGAAAATTTTATCACCACCGAAATCAAGCACCCAAGCAGTCCAGAGCGTGATATTACTATCCCCTACCCCTCGGCCTGAGAAATGCTGAGCTGGTACAGATGTAAGCTTGAGGCCTGCATGCTCTATACTCTCCCACCACACCAACTCTTCGATACGGTTTTCATCAACACCCCAGGAAATGAGATCACCACTAATACCGAGCGGTACAAAATAGCGGTTTGTTTTCGCCTTTAAGGTTTGGATGGCCCCTTTATCTAAGTGATCATAGTGGTTATGGCTGATGATAATACCTTCGATTTCAGGCAATGCATCCATACTGATCGGCGCTTCATGAAAACGCTTGGGACCAAGAAAACTGAAGGGCGATGCACGTTCTGAAAACACCGGGTCAACAAGCCAGTATTTACCTGCGCCTTTTATCAGCAGGCTTGAATGACCAAGCTTGATAATATGGGTTTTATTATCTGGCAGCGCATCCAACTGCGCTCGTGTTACTTTCTGAACTGGGATTGTAACAGTAGGCTCGTGGTCTGTTGTATCAAGTCCACGGTAGGCTGAGATAATCTTCCAGATATCGCCAGCGGCTTTTTTATTTTCATCAATATTGACGAACTTCTCACCATTGAATGCAGTAGATCGGGCAAGTTTATCTTCACCAATATTTTTTGCATTTATAGAATAAATCACGGCGGCTGCGATAACGATCAACAACACCAGAACAATCAAAATACCCTTTAACACTTTCAACACTGCCTTCTCCATCCCCCAATCTGGTTATTATAATTAGGCGCAGGCAGCCGAAGCCGCCCGCGCCTTAAAAGTTATTGGTTGAGGTTTATTCAGCAGCTGCCGCAGCAACTGCTTTCTTCTTGCCTCTCCGGCTATGATGGCCAAACACCTTCAGATGCATCATAGAAAGCGCTGGAATTGTGAAAATCAACACTGATGTACCAATGATAATACCAAAGCCAAGAGATACCGCCGTTGGCACAAGGAACTGCGCCTGTACGCTTGTCTCAAGGATAATTGGTGTCACACCAAGGAAGGTTGTTAATGTCGTAAGAAGGATCGCACGGAAACGTTCCAGCACACTTTCAACTACCGCTGTGTGGTACTCTTCACCTTCCGCAATACGGTCATTGATGAAGCTAACTACCATCAAAGAGTTGTTGATAATCACACCACTAAGGCCGATCACACCAAACATGCTAAGAAGCGTCATATCCATACCAAGCAAGCCGTGACCAATAAGCGCGCCCATAAAGCCAAACGGGATCGCCATCATCACAATAACCGGCTGAGAGTATGACTTAAAACTCAGCGCAAGAAGCGTATAGATCACCATCATCGCCATCATAAAGTTACGGGCAATAGCTGGAACCGTTTTAGCCTGTTCTTCCTGGTTACCAGAAAGCGTAATATGAAGGCCATCAAAGTTCTCAGCTTCACGTGGCAGGACCTCATTGAGGATATAGTTAGTCGCTTCACCTGCAGTAATCAGCGCAGTATCAACATACCCCGAAACCGTATAAACACGGCGCGAATTAATGCGGTTGATAGCCGCTGGTGCTGGTTCAATATTGATATCAGCAAGACTTGTTACTGGAATGAAGCCATCACCCACACGGATACGCAGGTTTTTCATTGCTTCAACAGAAAGGCGCTCCTGCTTCGGCAAGCGCACACGCACCTGAATTTCCTCACGATCACGCTGAACACGTGTTACTTCAGCACCAAAGAAAGTTGCACGGATTTCACGAGCCAGATCTTCCTGTGAAATGCCATACGAACGCGCGAGAGGCTTCAATGAAATCTGCACTTCATCAGTTGTGCGGAAACGATCATCCCGCACATCATATACACCTGGCAACGATTTTAGCTCACGTACAATTTCAGCCACCGCTGATCTGGTATCGCTATCAAGGCGCGTACTAACTTCAAGCTGAATTGGCGCACCAGGTGAGACCAGATCAGCCGTGAAAGTAAGTTTCTGCGCACCCGGGATTTCACCTACTTTTTCGCGCCATAGCTTCTCAAAATCGCTTGTTGAGAAATTACGAGAAGATGCATCTTTTAAGAGTAGTTCGATATAAGCCTTATTCGATGCAGCACCGCCATCTGTCGAAGGTGCCGCTGTAGCTGGTGCTACTGTACGGCCAAGCGATGTGAACACACCGCGGAGCGGATCATCATCCAGCTCAAAATCCTTCGCAGCTTCTTCAGCTGCTTTCGCAATGTAATCCGCATAGCGAAGAGTTTGTTCTTTGGACGTTGCTTCAGATAGTTCAAGTTCTGCAGTGATATAATCGCCTTCCACCGCAGGGAAGAAAACCACCTTCACAACACCACCTGTCAAAAGCGACATAGAACCCATAAAGATACCAAATGCCACAAGTACTGTTGCAAGTGGGTGGGCAGCAGTAGTTGTTACCGCACGGCGAATTGGGCCCTCTGTAAACCTACGCAGACGAGACGCAAACCAGTTACGGAACGGATCAGCAATCTTGCGCGGTGAGAAACGACGCGGGCCTTCAACACGCAGATGTGACAAGTGCTTGGGTAGGATGAAGAAACTATCAAACAGCGAAAGCACGAGCACACAAATCACAACAGCGGCAATTGGGCCAAGGAACTGCCCAAACGTACCCGGCAGGAACAGGAGCGGCACAAAAGCTACAATGGTTGTGGTCACAGAGAACAGAACGGGCGTCGATACACGGAGCACACCAATTTTCGCTGCTTCCTTGGGCGTTACACCTTGGTTGCGCCAAGTACCATGAATATTTTCACCCACCACAATCGCATCATCCACCACGATACCAATCGCGAGAATAAAGCCAAAAAGCGTAAGCATGTTGATGGTTACACCAAAGATGCTCATCAGTGTAAACGAACCAACGAAAGCCACGGTCACACCAAAAGCCACCCATCCCGCGATACGGATATCAAGAAATGCCATAAGAAGAAGGAACACAAGGATCAAACCAAGGATCGCGTTCTCAGAAAGCAGGCTCATACGCTGCTCAAGAATAGACGCTTCATCGCGCCAGAAGGCAGTTTCTATACCTTCAGGAAGAACGCCCTGAATATCTTCAGCGAAATACCCACGCACAGCATTTGCCAGATCGAGAATCTGTTCATCACCCGTACGGAATACCGTTACAAACGTTGCAGGCTTACCTTTATAAATTGCCTGAATAGGGGCTTCGGAAATACCGTCGTTAATATCAGCTACATCTTCAAGAAGGATCGGTGTACCTGTTTCACCAGAACCCAACACAACATTCCTGAACTGGTCGCCTGTCCGGCGTTCACCTGTTGAACGAACAAGAAGTTTCTGCCTGTTGTTTTCAATTTCACCACCCGATAGATCAAGGCTTTGCTCGCCAATACGATCAGAGATATTACCAAGGGATAAACCAAGAGATTGCAGTGTGTTTTCACTGATTGAGATATCGATCAAATATGGAGGTGCACCATTCACAGCTGCACGGGAGATTTCATCTAAATCAGTAAGGTCAGAGCGCACTCGTTCCGCAACACGCTTCAATTCCTCGACACTCTTATCACCATAGATAATCAACAGTGCAATAAGCTCGTCTTGCTCTGTATGAACCACTTGCGGGCGTTCAGAACGTTGTGGGAATACAGTAATCCGGTTAATCTCTGTCTGGATATCATCCAGCATATCCGGAATGCTTTCACCGTCTTCAATATCTACCAGCACGCTAGCAACACCTGTTGCTGCTAGGGCCGTGATTTTACGAACACCTTCCATACCCTCAAGGCGCTCTTCAATTGGCTTAACAATTGAAGTTTCCACCTCAGTCGGAGTTGCACCTGGATAAGGAACAGTGATTGTTACCCCCTGAATGATAATTTCAGGGAACAAGCGAGCATTCAGCGTCTGCAATGAAAGCAAACCCGCCATAATCAATACAAAAGCAAAAAGTGTGGCAGCTACCCGGTTTTCGAGAGCGCCTTTGATTAAACCCTTCATGGTCCTTGCTCCCTACTGCAATTGCGCAACAGCAGTTGAAGCAGCACGCACCTTAAGGCCTTCATGCTCTTCAGAAAGGATAGAAAGCACTAGCTGCTCGCCTTCCAGGCCGTCTGTAGACGCTACAAGCGCATTTTCGCCTTCATGGTCAATCACCGTAATCAAACGTTTTGAAAGCTTGCTATCTTTCACCACCCATACATAGCTGTCTTTGCGCACAGCACCAACTGGCACACGCCATACCTGCTGATCAGCCTCAACAGCAATTTCAAGGGTCATGAAATCGTTCGCAAACACGCGGCCTGCGTTTTCAGCGCTAAAGGCTTCAGGAAATACAGCAACTACAAGAGCCGTACGTGACGCTGCATCAATGGATGGTGAAAACTGATCCACATAACCAGTTAATGTACCGGAACCTACCGAGCCTTCATTAGGCTTGGCAACGGCAACGAGTTTACTTTCAGCGAGGATTGAAAGCGCTCTCGTTACCGCTGCGGCCTTTCGGGGGGAAAGCCCTGCTACCAGTTCGCCGGCGCGTGTATCAAGAATACGAGCTAGCTCCTGCCCTGGTGAAACATAGGAATCCAGTGAAATATTTTCTGATGTTACAAGCGCAGGAAATGGCGCTTTAACGGTGGTCCGCTCCAGATTTTCCTGAGCACGAATAAGACTTGCTTTCGCCTGCGCAACACCAGCTTCTGCCGCAGCGAGATTAGCAACAGCCTGATCCCGTGATGCTTCCGAAACAGCACCCGTTTTAACAAGATCAAGACGGCGCTCATTATCAAGGCGAGCCTGAACAAGGGAAGCTTCAGCGCTTGCAACACCTGCTTTAGAACGAGCTACCTCAGCTTCATAATCTGCTTTGTTGATCTGGAAGAATGTTTCGCCTTCAGCAAAACGGCCTCCAAGAACAAATTTAGGGTTCACATAAGTGATCTTACCGGCAACTTCACCAACAATAAGAAGGTTTTGGCGCGACTGAAGCCGACCTGGTGCTTCCACCACATATTTTCCATCTACCGCACTTGCCGTCATGGTTTCAACAAGCTGCCCTTTATCAACCGGGCGGTTTTGAGCCGCGGCATCTGCAACATTATTGCTGGCGCCTGCCGCCATCATAACAAAAACACCGCCCGCCAGTGCAACGAGACCGTAAACAAAAGAAAAACGGGAGGAGATAGATTTCTTTTCCACTTGTGGCATAGCGCCCTCTCTACTCAATATTCAAACATTCATAACCTGCTCAAGAGCACTCATAATGAGCACTCTGAACAACATTCCGTTGGCTTTCGCCATATGTACGGTGAGCTTGTTACCCTCTTTATCGGGGCTATATCTCACTCGCTTCGTCGCAACTCGGGTTCATTACCTGGGTATAAACATCAAGGCTTTCGTTAACCTCACACGGCTCCCCCCGTGGCAAAAGCGTGTTTATTACCTGTGCAACACCTTCCATGTAGGAGCGCAAATCTTCACCCCAATGGAATAACCCTTTAGATGCCATCTCAATGGTGAAGAGAATATTGAAGGCTTCATCTTTGCTTGAGCAAAGCCCTTCTCTCAGCAGCATTTCAATGCCTGCTTCCGTATATTCTTCCTCCATTGCTCTGGCGTGGTCTTTCATTTCAGCATTGGCAAAAGCAATCACCTCGAAACTATGCGGTGAAGACCGCATACGTTCGATATGTTGCCCGCCCCAGCAAAAACAGCTTTGAAGCAGTCTTTCTTTTGGCGAAAGCCCTTTGATACTAAGAGATGCTATCGCAGCCTCTTTCGAGCTTCTCATGCCAAACTCAATGACAGACCGAAACAGGTCTTTCTTATTGCGGTAGCGTTTGTAAATCGCCTGCCGGGACATACCAACAGCCGCTGCTACATCATCCATTGAAGCTTTTTTAAAACCGTAACGGATGAACACATCCATCGCATTTATAAGTAAAAGATCTTGTTCCATGAGACGTAGTTGACAAAAACTCGTAAGTTTGTCAACTACGTAAACATTGACAATTTTGTAAATAAGCGGCGAGCACTAGGTAAAGCTATATAATTAATAGAAAAAACTACATCACGCTGCACAGTATTTAAGAACCATTCTTAATATAAGGCAAATCTGTACAATCTGATTGTCTCGAAAAATGACGACTCAGATCACCCCCTCTAGCTTTATTAGCTAGTTTTTGAGCTGGTAATTTTTTGTTAACACTTAAATCTTACAAAATTTGTCATAATTAGTGATCCACCACTGTACAAATACGTAAAAGGCGTTGGGGGCCCGTGGGAGAGAGTTATGCCAAATTCCTTGATACAGCTTACTTACGCAAGCAAAGTGAACCGCTCAACCGAGCTGGATATGGAGCAATTGCTCCAGTCCGCTAGAAAACGTAATAAAGCCGAAAATGTTACTGGTGCCCTATGGCTCCACGGTAAGTATTTCGTGCAAATTCTTGAAGGGCAGCGCAGGAAAGTAAGTAACATCTTCTGCAATCATATCTGCGCCGACCACCGACATGGCGCCATTGATCTTATCAGTGTCAACCGTATTGACACGCGTACATTCCATGATTGGTCTATGGCTTTCCTTGGGGATAGCATGAGCAACCAACAGCTAATCCTGAAATACAGTAGTCAGGATAAATTTGATCCCTCTATTATGGACCAAAAGAATATCCTGCCGCTTATGTATAAGATGGCTGAAAAACAGCAACTTACTGCAACTGGCTTTTCCGGTACTCACTAGGGGTTTCTCCCACAATACGCAGGAATATACGGTTAAAGGAACCGAGGTCCGTATAACCCACTTTGTGGGAAACATCGATAATTCGATCACGCCCATTCTTTAACAGTAGCTTTGCCGCCCCAACCCGTACACGCTGGAGATACTCATTTGGTGTATCTCCCGTAGCGCCTTTAAAGCGCCGGCTGAAATTACGCGTACTCATTCCCGCCATATCCGCAGCACCTGCAATAGAGATATCCTGTGCATAATGGCGCTCAATCCATTTTTGCGCTGCTAGAATTTTTGTATCCTGATGGAATTTTTGCCCATCAAAATCAATGGTATTCACCATGTAACTACGGTTAAAACCGATAAGGAACCTGCGCTCTACTTCACGCGCAACGCTGGGGCCAAATAAAGTTTCGAGAATAAGAACAATCATATCACAGCTGGAAGCTATACCGTCTGCGCAGTAAATATTACCAGCACTCGTGATCGCACGCTCAAGCTTTAGGTCTACTACCGGATATTTCGCCTTAAATTCATCCGCATAGGGGGCATAAATGGTTGCTGCTTCGCCATTCAACAGCCCCGCTTCTGCAAGAAATAGTGGGCTGTTACTGATAGCGGCGATCATACATTTATTCTTCGCAAGCTTCTGTAGCCACGGGACTAAATCTTGTTCCGCTTCAAGCGCTTTATCCCCACTCCCCCAAAAAGCAGAAAGAAACACCACATCAGCGTCTTCCACATCCGCAATAGAAGCATCAGGAACAATGGTAACGCCAGAGGAAGATGCAGACGCTTCCCCAGTTGCACTTACAAGCTGAACGCTATGCTGCGGCTTATTGATGTGCATGGCGAGACCTGCGCTCATTTTTCCAGCGATCTGAATAGCAGCCCAGCAAAGCTCCTGAATCATATAAGCGCTGAACCCAAGGCTTTCTTTCGGGCAATACACCAGAATCTTCTTACCGCTCATATGATCATATTCCTTTGACCTGTACACCAAACATTTTGTCCTAAATACCATAGTATTTCAGCCAAATTCAAGAAGATAATGATGAAAATCGCTCATTTCTGCGGGTTGGAGGACGAAAGATGAACATGAACCAGAATTTAGCCAAAGATGCGGCAGCCGCACTGGATGAAAAACGTATGGGGGCTGCAGAAACGCGTCCTGAACAGAACAAAGGTCGAGAAGGCATGCGCCAGTGGATGGCAAAAATGCAAGAAAATGCTTACCTGACTGACCCAGATATTGTTCACACATTCCGGTATTGGCTTGGCGATGAATATGAGGAACTGCACCCGGAATTAGTTTCTTTCGGCGCGCGAGTTCCAGCTGAACTTGAACCGGCCGTGATGGAAAATGACCTCCGCTTCAACAACCCGCGTGTTGAACATTTTAACGGTATTGGTGACCGGGATGACCGCATCATCCACCACCCCAAATATAACGAAGCTGGGAATATCATCTACGGCTCTGGCATGATCAAGCGGCTCGGCACGATGGGTGGCCTGAAAGAAGGAATGGCTTTTTTCCTTCTGTCTTCATATTCCGGTGAAGCTGGCCATAACTGCCCAATTGCCTGCACGTTTGAGACTGTTCGCCTGCTCCGTTATGTAGATGATTTTCCTGAGCGTCAGCACTGGATTGATATGCTTGAAGTGCCAAACTACGACGATAACTTCACGTCATCCCAGTTCCTTACAGAAGTTCAGGGCGGATCAGACGTTGGTAAAAACGCGACCAAGGCCTGGAAGGACAGCGACGGCAACTGGCGTATTCGCGGCGAAAAATGGTTCTGCTCTAACGCTAATGCTGAATTAATGGTTATCACTGCTCGCCACAGCGAAGAATTTAAAGGCACCAAAGGGCTGTCAGTCTTCATCGTACCAGCACGTAAACCTGATGGCAGCAAGAATGACTTCACCTTCCGCCGCCTGAAGGAAAAAATGGGTACAAAAGCCCTTGCCTCTTCCGAGATTGATTTTCACGATGCCTATGCAGTGCCTGCGGGCAGCGTAGAGCGCGGCTTTAACCGCATGATGGAACAGGTGGTTCATTTCTCCCGCATTTCACTAGCAATCTCCGTTCTCGGCATGAACGAGCGTGCGTATCAAACTGCTAGAAACTATGCAGATACCCGGGAAGCCTTTGGAAATACCATCATTGATTATCCGCTAGTACAGGAAAACCTTGCGGGCATAAAAACTGACGTAACCGTTGGTCTTGCTGGTATGTACGCACTGCTTGCTGGACAGGACGATGCGGACACAGGTAAAGAGATGCCCGACTATATGCATGCCTTCCTCCGCCTGATGACCAACATCAGCAAAAGCATTATCTCAAAACGCGTGGTTGATAATGTCCACCATTCAATTGACACTTTGGGCGGTAACGGCGCTATTGAAACACAATCAAGCCTGCCGCGTCTACTCAGGGACAGTGTGATTTACGAGAACTGGGAAGGCACCCATAATACGCTTATCGTGCAGGTGCAGCGGGATATCGCTCGCTATGCTCATGATAAAGCTTACTTTAAAGCAATGGAAGATTATCTAGCTATGCTTCCCGCTTCTGTCACATCTGAAAAAGCAAAGGCAGAAAGCTATCTCACCATTCTCAGGAAAGATATGGAAGCATGCAAATCATCCAGCACGGCATTGCAGTCCATGAAGTTAAAGAAGCTAATCGAACAGATGGCAGATATCTTTTATTATGTCATTACACTGCTGGAGGCCGCTGACCAGAAAGAAAACGGTTTAGGTGAAAGCAAATTCGCTGCTGCGGAATACCACCGCCTTAACCGTTTAGAGACATCAGATATTGAATGGAACGAAGAAACGCTGGCGCTGATTAAAGCCGTCGTGTCAGCATAAAAAAAGGGGCTTAAGCCCCTTCTCCATTAAGCGTTTTTAAAATCCACCCACGGCCCCGTAATTGCCAGTGTTTTTGCAGGGCTATAAACATTCACGAATAGTGTAGAACCATCAGGTGAGAAACAAGCGCCCGCAAGTTCTGTCTGAGACTGTAATTTCGCGAAATCATATAACTTACCTTCAGGGGTAACACCGCGCAGATGGTTATCCACAACAAGACTATATTGGTCTTCACACACAATCAGGTGCCCGTTTGGTGCTACAGTAAGGTTATCGCCAAAGTTAAATTCTTCAGATGTTCTGGATTCAAGGAACAACTGCAACTGCCCCGGATTATCAGCCTCACCGCTCTCGCCTTCATGTTCAGAAGGTTTATAGCGCATAATCTGTCCATAACCTTCAGCACCGCCGGAGGTGCAGCAGAAGTAAAGCTCACCATCACCCCAGTGAATACCTTCACCACGAGCGAAGGTTGCCGCGCCTTTTTCCTGCCCGCGATAACGAAGATCATCTTCCGGGCTTTCAGGATTATCCAGGTCAACCCACTCTGAAGCTTCCCAAACACCTACTGTCAGATTTTTATCATTCCAGTTATGGGTTTCCATACCCTTGGCTTTCTTGAGAACTAGCGCCTGCAGTTTTCCACCCTCTGCAAGCTTACCTTTTACCTTTGGAATAAAACGGTAAAAGAGGCTGTTGTCACGATCTTCAGTCAGGTAAACAATGCCGGTGCGAGGGTCCACCGCCGCAGCTTCATGATTGAAACGCCCCATTTCCTTAAGAGGCACAGGGTTAACTACGCCGCCTGCATCCGCCGGCACTTCAAAAACATAGCCATGATCGCGATGAGCGCCATCACCCGCATTCGTTACATCTTCTTCACAGGTCAGCCAGCTCCCCCACGGTGTTACACCACCAGAACAGTTCCTGATCGTACCTGCAAGGCTTACATATTCTCTCACACGTTCACCGCTCATCACATCATACACAATGGTGGTAGTGCCGCCTGCCATGATCTCACCATCATCATTGGTGTCATAAACTTCAACACCTTCCGGTATTGTTTCACCAAAAGCCCCCTCACCCGTGTGACCAATCTTTAATTCATGGTTTCGCACAAGTGCTACTTCTGAGCCACTGAGCGCAAAGCAACCCATACCATCAGCACGGTCAGGTACCGTCCAGCCATCACTCATCTTATCGCCAAGTTTGGAGATAACCTTGTAGCTAAAGCCTTGTGGCAGATCGAGAAGGCCATCAGGATCTTTAATAAGCGGGCCATAAGCTTGTAGTTTCTCTCTCGCAACAGATGGGCTACAGCCCGCCATACTTGCCGCAAGCCCAGCAAATGCAATTGATCCAATAGCTTTATTAAATTGTCTTCTATCCAGCTTCATCATGGCCTCTCAGGTAATTTCGTTACTACATAACAAACTTAATATGACGTTTCTATGTATGAATACGCTTACTGAAATATAAATTTGATAAAACCACCAAAATTAGACCAACAGCGGCAGTTATATAGGCAAACCCTTCCAGGAATTCGATCCAATTCAAATCAGGCGCTGCAAGGCTTTTATAGAGCATTAACCCAACACTTCCCACATAGCCCGAAGCATCAGCCAGATAGATAAGAAAACCCGCATTCCCTGGCTTTTTCACTGCTGCCATCATACGGTCAAAAAGGATACAGTTGAATGGTACATAGGCGAGGTATAATCCCAAGCTCAAAAGCACCATCCATAGCGCGCCCCCAATTATGCCTGCCTGAAAAGCATAGGTAGCGAGAGCCAAAATACCAGCGCCTACGGCAATAATCATATGATAGAGCTTTAATGCAAACTTGCTGCTTTTAATCCACATAGTCGCACCAAGCACCACAAGAACTATAAGTGTGGCTGGTGCTTCAGAAAGGGTAAACATGCTCGGCGCATCACCAAAACCAAGCGCTATCCAGATCTCAGCAGCAAAATTATCCCGGAAATCCCGGAAAGCTGTGAAAACCACATAGGCAAGCACGAGAGCTAACAGTCCTACCATATAATCTTTCAAAAATGATAATCGCTCTGCCTTATGCATTGGAGTTCGCGCTGATCGCTCCATCTCATCTTCTTCAGTTGGCTGCGGCAGTTTGGAAAGAAAGAAAACAGCAATGAATAATGGCACAAAGAACAAAGCTCCCGTTAAGGCTGGCATCCAGTATTCAGATACATTCCAATCAAGGATCAAGTATTTCCCAACTGATTTCACTACGCCAGACGACACGATAAAGCTGGTCGCCAGCCCTGCTCCCAAAATTTCACTGGTGCGTCGTCCTTCAAGGTAGGAAAATACCAGCCCCCATATCATGCCAAGCATCAAACCATTGAAAAACAAAGGAATAAGGTTCAGTGGCGTTGGCAATAATGCGAAAAGGACAAGCGCGATTTCTGCTATCCCAATCAATAACAAAATTGCAAGTGCGCGCCTTGCAGCAGTCATCTCAGAAACAACCTTAATCCCGATCCACTTGGAAGCGGCATACCCAACAAGCTGAGAGATCACCAAAGCGGTTTTAAAATCAATACCCCCTTCCCAACCGACAACATTCTCAAAGGTGCCGACGGTAAGAGGCTTCCTGAAAGCATACATACAAAAATAAGTAATAAATGCCGCGCTGGTAGCATATAGGACAAATAAAGGTGCAGGGGCTTTTTCAAGCCATCTGGTAATTTTTCCTGACGATCCGTTCATAAAACCCTGCTTCCCCGACCCTAAACTAAACACATATTACAGTATTGTTATTTTTGTTTCGGTTCCAGCATAGTTAATATTCTATTAATTTTTTAAATTGAAGGATTATACGATGCAGGTAAACCAGCGCGATCTTGAATATATTTCCGCTGTTGTACAACACCAAAGTTTCAGCCGAGCTGCACAAGCCTGTAATGTTACACAGCCCGCGCTTTCAAATCAGATAAAGCGGATAGAAACCCGCATCGGCCTCACTCTGTTCGACCGCAAGAAAACTGGTATTAGTTTAACCGATGCAGGTGGCAAGTTTATGGATGCCGCAGCCTCCGTGCTTGTTGGCATGCAGGAAATGTCTGATCTGGTGAAGCTATACAGTGATCCTCTTGCCGTGCCGATCAGGATAGGCATCTTCCCAACGGTGGCCCCTTATATGCTGCCGACCATTTGCGATGCCCTTCGCAGGGAATTTGAAGGCGTTCAACTGGTTTTCAGTGAACAAGGGCCCGCAGTTCTTCTAGATAACCTGATAGACCGTAAAGTAGACATCGCGATGATGGCCATGCCGCAACGGCGCGATGGTGTCGAAACCGTTGATTTGTACGATGAAGAACTTTACCTCACGGTTCACAAAGATCACCCTCTTGCAGGGCAAGAAAGTGTGGAAGAAAGCGAATTACCATACAGAGATATTATCCTGCTCGCGGGTGGGCACTGCCTAAAAGATAGTGCACTGGCACTTTGCAAGGACAAATCAGTAGGCTCCAACCTTCCGTCAGACCTTTCCGCCACCAGCCTTGAAACATTAGTTCAGTATGTATCAAAAGGTATGGGCTGCACACTTCTTCCTGCAATGGGCGTTGAAGAGTGTAAAAAACGGGATCTGAACTGCGCTTATATCCGCATAAATTCGGAAAGATTTATCCGAACTATTGGTTTTGCATACCGCAGCAGCTGCCCGCGCTTGAACCTAGTTCCCGGCATTATTGAAGCGCTAGGTAAATACATGCCTCCACAGGTTATTTCCCTAGTATAGGTGAAAACTGTTAAGTAATATGAACGCCAGATTAACAATACAGTTATGAATAGGTAAGAAATTTTCTAAATTACGTAAAATTTTAAACAACTCAGTTCACAGCCAATCACGAAACTATACTAGAGCATACACATGGATGTGATATACATCAATCTAAAGCACTGAAATTAAACAGCTATTTTACAAAGTAATATTTTCTATAACTAAATAGAATTAGATATTTTTTCCTCCCACCATGACCTTTGCCTCGTTCAGGAAATGCCCCCAATGCATTTTCTTACGAAGGTATAGGTTCCTCGGAAGGAAGAAAAATGAGTTATTCATTAAGTCATAATAAAAGTAGAAAGCTGATGCTGGCGGCCTCTGTCTCCACTATCGCTTTTCTTTCCACAGCTGCAGCTGCGCAAACAGAAGTGCCGAACGGCAACACCGCCACTGTTAACAGCACAGCAGACAATGAAATTATAGTTGTAACGTCGGGTAACAGCAGCACAGTCGCTGGTAACCCTGTGGTCAACATTATCAACAGCGGTGTAATTTTTAATAACAACGGAACAATCTCTACAACTGGTGTAACACAGACTGTAAATGTCGGTACCGGTGGCCTGAATGCTACTATTAACAACGCGGCTGGTGCCATTATTCAAGGCGAATCCCGTGCGGTTAACCTAACAGTTGATGGCACCACGCTAAACAATTCAGGTAGTATTCTGGGTACAGGTGATCAGCGTAACGGTACAATTTATGCCAACCGCACAGCTGACAACTATACTATCAACAACAATGCTGGTGGCCTGATTGATGCAGGCTCAGGCAATAATGGCGCGGGTGTTGCTCTGGAACTAGACGGTTCCGTTAACGCAACAATCAATAATGCTGGTACTATCCAAGGTCGCGGGCAAGATGCTGCCCCGGCTAACACAGCTGGTGATGGTCTTCGTTTCCAGGGTCCTGGCCTTGCTCCAATTTATCTATTCACAGGTACAATCAACAACTCAGGTACAATTAGTTCTGAAGGCGCTTCTGGCCCAGTTGCTGGCGTACGCTTCAATAACGCTATTGCCTTCCAAGGCACTTTCGAGAACAGCGGCACTATTTCCGGTGTGAACAACGGTGTTTATTTTGGTGATAGCGAACACACAGGCGGTACACTAACAAACACGGGTACAATTTCGTCTGGTAGCCGTGCGCTAAACATTGATGGTTCTGATCTAACGATCAACAACTCAGGCAATATCATAGGCACAGGTAACCAGCGTAATGGTACTGTATATGCTGATGGCACAGCACAAAACTTCACACTGAACAACCAAACAGGTGGCACAATAGACGCTGGCGAAGGCAACGAGGGTGCAGGCTTCTCAGTTGAACTATCCGCTGAGGGTAATGACTTCACCATTACAAACGCAGGTACAATCCAAGGTCGCGGTCAGGCAAGCGCGGGCGCAGCAACTGCAGGTGATGGCCTTCGTTTTGAACGTACACGTGTTGACGGTGCGCTAGACGGTTCAACAACAGGCTTGTTCACTGGTACAATCACCAACTCTGGCACGATTGATAGCGAAGCAACTGCCGGCACAACAGCTGGTATCCGCTTCGTGAATGGCGTGAGCTTCCAAGGTACGCTTACCAATGAAGCAGACGGTGTTATCTCTGGCGTGAACAATGGCCTTTACTTTGGTAACCCAGTTCCTGCTGGTGGTGCAGATCACACAGGTGGCGTTGTAAACAATGCTGGTACAATCTCATCCGATAGCCGTGCCCTGAACATCGATGGTTCTGGCCTCGTAGTTAATAACTCTGGCGATATCGTAGGTACAGGCAACCAACGTAACGGTACTGTATACAGTGACATTACTGCCCAGAATTTCGCCCTAAACAACAGCGGTACAATCGATGCTGGCGAAGGCAATGAAGGTGCAGGCTTCTCTGCACAGTTATCTGCTGATGGCAGCAACTTTGTGATCGATAACTCAGGCACTATTCAAGGCCGCGGTCAGGCGAGCGCAGGCGCAGCAACTGCAGGTGATGGTATCAGGCTCGAACGCACCCGTGTTGACGGTGCATTCGACGGCTCCACAACGGGTACATTCACTGGTGTTATCTCGAACTCAGGCACAATCAACAGTGAAGCAACTGCTGGCACAACAGGCGGCTTCAGAGCGGTGAATGGTGTTAACTTCCAAGGCGCGCTTGTAAACGAAGAAGGCGGCACAATCTCTGGCGTTAATAACGGTGTATATTTCGGCACAGGTAACCACGATGGTGGTTTGGTTGACGGCGTAGATTTCGGTGGTGGCCTTACCAACCGAGGCACGATCTCATCTGACAGCCGCGCTCTGAACATTGACGGCACAAATCTTTCAGTCGTTAACTCAGGCAACATCCTTGGTACTGGCAACCAGCGTAACGGTACTGTGTATGCTGACATCACTGCTCAGGATTTCAACCTGAACAACAGCGGCACAATTGATGCTGGCGCAGGCAATGAAGGTGCAGGTTTCTCTGCGCAACTTTCTGCAGATGGGAACGATTTCACCATCACAAACTCAGGCACAATCCAAGGCCGCGGTCAGGCAAGCGCAGGAGTAGCAACAGCTGGTGACGGCATCCGTTTTGAACGCACACGTATTGACGGTGCGCTGGACGGTTCAACAACAGGCCTATTCACTGGTACAATCACCAACTCTGGCCTGATCAACAGCGAAGCTACCGAAGGCACAACAGCTGGTATCCGTTTCGTGAACGGTGTGAGCTTCCAAGGTACACTTACCAACGAAGCTGGCGGCACAATCTCTGGTGTGAACAATGGCCTATACTTTGGTAATCCAGTTCCAGCTGGTGGTGCTGATCACACAGGCGGTGTTGTAAACAACGCTGGTACGATCTCATCAGATAGCCGCGCGCTTAACATCGACGGTACAGGCCTTGTTGTTAATAACTCTGGTTCCATTCTCGGTACTGGTGACCAGCGTAATGGTACTGTTTACTTTGACGGCACTGCAAACAACATCACCCTGAATAACACTGGTACTATTGACGCAGGCGCTGGCAACAACGGTTCTGGTGTATCCATTCAGGCACTAGCTGGCACTCGCACGCACACAATCACTAACTCCGGCACAATTCAGGGCCGTGGTGATGCTCTGGCATCTGGTGCTTCTGCTGGTATCCGTGCCTTCTACCCACCAAACATGATGCGCCCTGAGGTGGACCTAACAATTGATAACTCAGGCACAGTTGCTTCTGAAACCTCAGCAGGTATCTTGCTTGAAAATATCACGTTCACGGGTTCTATTACCAACTCAGGTACCATCAGCGGTGCAACAGCAGCGATTGATACACGTACATCTCTAGGTAATGTAATCATCAACCAAACTGGTGGTGCACTGAACGGTGACGTTTTAACAGGTAGCGGTAACGATGTTCTGAACATCACGGGCGGCGCGATCAACGGTAACATTGATCTGGGCACTGGTGATAATCAGGTAAACATCAATGCAGAGAACCTTGTTGTTGATGCGGCACGCACTATCAACAGCGATGTTGCAGTAAATGGTGGCCTGAATTTCACACAGGACGGTACGCTGGCGGTAACTGGTGATGTGGCTCTTGGAGCTAACAGCACAATTGCGCAAGATATCGCTGATGTAACCCAAGTGAACTTTGGCACAACACAGACACTGCTTACAGCAACAGGTGATCTAACAGGTTCGGTAAACTTCACCGGGGATAACAGTTTCCTTGTTGATTTTGCCTTGGCAACGACAGGTAACAGCATCACGCTTACACCAACAGTTGCTAACCTAAGCAACGTATCTTCAGATGCAAACATCAACGGCTTCGCTTCTGCTTTCACTGGTGCGCTTACATCAGGCTCAGGCGATGCCGCTTTTGGTACAGTCGCAAACGCTGTAAACGGCTTTACAAGCAACGATCAGTTTACTGGTGCAGCTGAAAGCCTTCTACCAACACTGAATACTGGTATCGTTCGTGAGGTGTATGAAACCCAAAACCAGGTTCTATCTCTGATCGAAGATCGTTTCTCCGGTTTCGGTGAAAGCGCAGGCTTTGGTCTGTGGGGTCAGGCATTTGGCCGTACAGCTGATCAAGACGGCGAAAACAATCTTTCCCAAACTGGCTATGATGCTGATGCATATGGTTTTGTGATTGGTCTTGATACACCGATTAGTGATGATGTTCGAGCTGGTGTAGCTTTCTCATACTCAGATATTGATATCGATGAGGTAGGCGGCGCTGGTGAAGTAACTGGCATCGACAGCTACAGCATCAACGCTTACGCTGGTTTTGATGACGGCACATCCTTCCTGAACAGCTCACTTTCTTATGTGTTTGGTAATGCGGACAGCGCACGCCTCAGCACACTTGATGAAACTATCCGTGGTGAGTTTGATGTGAACGAATTCTCCGCAAAGGTTGTTGGTGGTATCAAAACTGATTTCTCAGGCATTGAGGTAACACCATTTGCAAGCCTTCAGTACGCATCTGTTGATCAAGATGATTATCAGGAAACTGGCGGCCTTGGCCTTAATATTGAAGCAGATAGTGTAAGCTACTTCGAAGGTGGTGTGGGCGTGAAATTCGCTGCTCCGACTGACTTCGGCAGCTACAAGCTCCTGCCTCAACTTTCTGTTGGATATTACTACGACTTTGCTGGTGATGAGCGCACATTGGGTGCTTCTTTCGCTGGCTCCAACAACTTCAACCTGATTGGTGCTGACCCTAGCCAATCAAGTTTTGAAGTGGATGCTTCTGTTGCGCTGCTCGCCGAGCGCGGCACTACAATTTCCCTCGGCTACGATGGGGAGTTCCGGTCTGGCTTTGATAGTCACGCAGCCACAATCCGGGCACGCTTCCGTTTCTAAAACGCAGCGCTACTTGTTCTACAGAAGCTAAAAAAAGGGCTACAGATTCGTCTGTAGCCCTGCTTTATTTTATATGGCGCAAAAATCTACTTACCGTTTTTGATAAGCCCATCAAGGCCTTTCACGGCAAAGCTCGGGATAGCAAATGCACCTGTATGAAGTGGGACATTATAATAATCAAATTCAAGGCCAGAAGCTGCCACACGGCTCGCATCAAAATCTTTGATCGGATCATATTTCTTCGATGCAAACGTAAAGCTCCACATCCCGCCCGGGTATGTGAGGTTTGAGAAGTTATAAAGCCATACATTTTCAAACACACCGTTCAGCACTTTGAGGAGTGACTGCTGCACATCAAGGGCATACCAGCTGTTTTCACCTTGCGAAACAACGATACCATCATCAGAAAGGCAGTTCATAACATCGGTATAAAACTCAGCACCAAAAAGCGGCGCAGCTGGACCAATCGGGTCTGTTGAATCGACAAGGATCACATCAAACTTTTCTGATGCTTCCTTCACATATTTCACACCGTCCCCGATGATAAGTTCTATGCGTGGGTCATCAAGCGCAGAAGATGTTTGCGGGATATGCTCTTTGCAGGCATTAACCACCATCGCATCAATTTCTACCATCACGCATTTTTCAACGCCTTTATGGCGGATCACTTCACGGGCAGTACCACCATCACCACCACCGATTACCAAAACCTTCTTCGGGTTTGGGTGCGTGAAAAGCGGCACGTGCGCAATCATATCATGGTAGGCGATTTCATCTTTTTCCGTCACCATAATCAGGCCGTCGTTCAAGAGCATTTTACCGTGCCCCTTGGTTTCCACCACATCCACGCTCTGGAACTCACTTTTGCCTGAGAACAGCACTTTTTCAACCTTCAGGCGCAGGCCTAGGAAGTCTTCAAATTTTTCTTCAATCCATAGATCAGAGTACATAATCTTCTCCTTGGGCAAAAACCTTGGTTGGTTCAGTAAATTTTGTTTGTGGGCGCAGGAAGCTTGCGAATTTCACATCATAGCCAGATGGCATTTTATAGCTCACCAGCTCCTTGCTTACATATTCTTCAGGGATCATTTCACTGATGCGGTCAGCAAAATCAAAATCATTATACGTCATCAAATCAAACGACGCCGGGCGCAGAACCTTCAGGATACGCGGCGCATGTTCGATAAGGTCTACACTGCTTTCAAAGCTCACATAGCTGCTGTTCGCCTGCGGTGTAATATGAATGGTCAGGTAATCATCCCCTTTGATAGCATTCAGTGAGTAACCAAATGGTTCGAAGAGAAAATCATCCACCTGAAAGCCCGGGATAATCTCGTCGAGCTCAAGGAATTCAAACACATCGGCGCACGAAAGGGATGGGTCTGTCAACTTCGTGGAAGCTTCACGGCCAATCTGGTACACGAGCAATTCGTATGTGCGGTCGCTATCCTGCGAACGGAAATCATTATCCACACTGAAAAGATACCCATGATGGCTATCAAGCTCTCCGAAACGGAAAGTTGAACCCGGCACATATTCATTAAGCAGCGCCACATCGTCAAGAACATTGCTATGCTGTTTGTGGCTAAAATATTCATTCTTGCGCTGGTAAATCACCTGCTCCACTGCATCTGTTCCAAACTTTTGCAGGAAATATTCCACAGCCTTCACAAGACGCGTTGTTCCACACGTAAGAATAAGCAGTCTGTCTGACCAAACAAACAAACTAGATTCTGATAAGAGAAACGCCTTACAGCGATCATTCGTTGTGCTGGAAAGTATCTGTGCATGGCATTTTTCCACCATATCTGCCCAGAAATCATTATAAGTATCATCAAGCAGATTGATCTTGTTACTGCTTAAGATAATTTCAGCTTTTTTTTCTGATCCTTCAAAGAACAATGCCTAGCTCCACAAAGAAATAGTCCTCGGTAAAATTGGGGGGATGACATACCCTAACTTTTTAAGGTATGCGAGCAAGAAAATGATACTGTCAGTATTCTTCTGCTGAGGAAAGTAAAAATGAGCGAAAAGATTTGCGACATCACTGTCGCACTGAACACACCAGATGATCTTTATTACTGTGCCGAAGAAGGTAGTGGCCTATACCGAAACAGCACGCACTTGATCGGCTTCGGATTTGATGGAACTGCTTGTTTTCGCAAGGGAACCCGCTTTGGCCCCGATGCTCTCAGGTACGTATCAGACGGTATTGAAAGCTTTTCACCCTACCAGAACGGCTGCACGGAAGACCGCAAGTTTTATGATCTAGGTAATCTGAAGCTTGATGCCTCAACAGGTATTGAAGAACAGTGGAAATCAGCATCCAGTGATTTCGAAACTATCTTCAAAGATATTGATCTGGCTGGTGACAAAGTGCGAATCCTAACGATTGGCGGTGAACACAGCATTTCATACGCTCCTATCAAGCGGCATTTAGAAGCATACCCTGATATGGTACTATTGCATCTTGATGCTCATGCTGACCTACGGGATGGCTATGAAGGCTATCACTATAGCCACGCATCCATCATTCGCCGCTCGCTTGATCATTTCACAGATCAGAACGAACTTATTCAGTACGGTATCCGCTCCGGCACTCGCGAAGAATATGATTATATGCGTGAGCATAAAACCATCGCCACCAGCCGTGACGAGTTTCTCGAACGAGTGAAAGCTATTCCTGCTGAACGCCCAATTTACCTGACCCTTGATCTGGATTATTTTGATCCGGGCATTTTCCCGGGCACAGGCACGCCAGAACCGGGTGGTGAGGATTTCCACTCGTTTATCAGTCTTATGAAAATTCTCCGCGAGAAAAACCTTGTGGGTGCAGACGTAGTTGAACTATCACCGCCCATCGACAGCACTGGCAACAGCGAAGTATTTGCTGCAAAAGTGGTACGTGAACTTATTCTTGTTCTTGATAAGTAAGGATTATCTGAATTGGAAAACTGGACTATTGAACAATCTGAAGACATCTACCGTGTAAGCCGGTGGGGTGGCACATTCTTTGATATTGGCGAAAACGGCAATATGCATGTTTTACCCGTTGAAACAGATCACAGCGTTCGTATTGATATGCGTGCTGTGCTTGATGAGATTGTTCAGGAAGGTATCCAATTTCCCGTAGTACTCAGGTTCCATGATATTCTCCGCAGTCAGGTGGAACGCTTGAACCGCACCTTTGGTGAAGTAATCGCAGAAGCAGAATACGGCGCACCCTACCGCGGTGTTTACCCAATAAAAGTGAACCAAATGCGTGAAGTGGTGGATGAAATCACCCGTGCTGGTGCGCCTTTCCATTTTGGCCTGGAGGCTGGTTCAAAAGCCGAGCTTCTTTCTGTTCTAGCTTACCAAACCAGCTCTGAAGCACTTACCATTTGTAACGGCTATAAAGATGAAGAGTTCCTGCGCCTTGCCCTGCTTGGTAATAAACTTCGCCGTAACACAGTGGTGGTTATTGAGAAGTTTTCTGAAATCAAGCCGCTTCTGGATCTCGCAACTGAGATGAAAGTGAAGCCGATTATCGGCCTTCGCACTAAGATGCGCGTTACAGGCCGAGGCAAATGGGAAAGCTCTAGCGGAGAACGCGCTAAATTTGGCCTCAGTATTTCTGAAATCCTGAATGCCGTTGAGCTTATCGAAGCTGAGGGATACTTAGACAGCATTTCCCTGCTCCATTTCCATATCGGTAGCCAGCTCACTGATATTCGCTCAGTACAGGATGCTATAGACGAAGCTGCACGCATTTATGCCAAGCTCTATAAACTTGGTGTACCGCTCAAATATCTGGATGTAGGTGGCGGCCTCGGCATTGATTATGACGGCACCCGTTCAACCAGCGAAAGCTCTCGCAATTATTCCCTACAGGAATATGTAGAATCTGTGGTGTATGGCACCAAGCAGGTATGTGACCTTGAAGGAGCACCACACCCAACGCTGGTTAGCGAAAGCGGCCGCGCCATCACCGCACATCATAGCTGCGTTGTAACCAAAGTGATCGGTGAGATTAAAAACGATACTGGCCTTGTGCCAACTGCAGCTGTTGAAGATGAACATATTCTTGTAACCAACATGCGTGATCTGGTTGAAAATCTGCATGACCTTCAAAACTATCAGGCTGCTCATAACGAAGCTCAGAAAATCAAGGAAGATGCGGAAGCTGGTTTCAAACTGGGTGTGATCGGCCTTAAGGAACTTGGTCGCATTGAAACCATGTATTGGACTGTAATGCGCCGGGTGGAAGGTAACCTGGATACCCACGACAGTATGGCAGAAGAAAGCACCAGCCTTACTGAGCGCCTCTCTAGCCAATATCTCTGCAACTTCTCCGTCTTCCAATCTGCAGCTGATAGCTGGGCGATTGATCAGGTACTCCCAGTTGTGCCCATCAGCCGTTTGAATGAAGAACCGACAAAAAACTGCTCGCTCGTGGACATCACCTGTGACAGCGACGGTAAAATCGCACAGTTCATAGGCGATACTGTTACCAACAGCACCCTGCCTCTTCACGCGCTTAACGAAGAAGAACCATATTATATTGGCTTATTCCTGACTGGGGCCTATCAAGATGTGATGGGCGATATGCATAATCTCTTTGGTCGCCTGAATGAGGTACATGTTTCCTGCGATGATGATGATCCGAACGATTTTTATATCGAGGAAGTGGTAACTGGTTCCACGGCAGCTCAGGTACTGAAGATCATGCAGTATAACCCGGGTGCTATGGCTGACCGCGTGAAAGATGCCATTGATCAGGAAATCGCAGCAGGCACAATTAAATCCAGGCAAGGCGTGAAACTCACAGACTTTTATGAGAATTGCCTTAAGGGTTATACCTACCTTAAAACGAAATAGCAGAAGCCCCGTACAATACGGGGCTTTTTCATTTACATTGCCATATCAAACAGCAGTGCTTCACTGTCTTTAAGGGCTTTAAAACTAACTTCATCTTCGAAAGCCATCGCTACGGCATCACCCGCGAAAAGGACTTCGCCATTTACCTCGGCTTCACCGGAAACCATTTGTAGCCAGAGCTTTCTATTATCTTCAGGAGCATAGGAAACTGTATCACCAGCATCAACCAACGTTGAATACATTGAGATATCTTGGTGAATAGTCACAGAACCATGCCGCCCATCCTCACTACCAACCAGTTTCCAGGCGCCTTGCTTTTCCGACGCTGAAAACTGTTTTTGCTCATAGGATGGTTCAAGGCCCTTTGTGCCCGGCAATATCCATATTTGATAGAGATGAACTTCTTCATCACCTGCAAACTCGCTATGGCGAATACCCGTACCTGCTGTCATGCGCTGCACATCACCAGCTTTAATCACCGAGCCATTACCTAGTGTATCTTTGTGTTTCAAACCACCACGCACCACGTAGGAAACAATCTCCATCTCCTGATGAGGATGAGTTGGAAACCCCATATTCGGGGCAATAATATCATCATTAATCACACGTAGGGAACCAAACCCCATAAACTGTGGGTCATAATAATCACCAAAGGAAAAACTGTGATGGCTCTTAAGCCAGCCATGATCAAAATAACCACGATCCTCGCTTCTTCTCACTGTCAGCATTTCGCATCTCCTTATTCTTAAACATGTTGAAGAAATAGGCGTTAGAGGACTAGGCACAAGCAGCGATAACTGACACTTAGCGTTCCAGAAAATGCAACATTAGATACTTTAAAGGTGCTTAGTATTTTCCAGTTTTCCTGAAAGCAAGCGGAGAGAAACCGGTTGCTCGATAAAACTGCCGGCTAAATGCGCTCTGGTCTGCATAGCCAACATTATTCGCGATTTCCGCAATGGGAAGTTTTGTTGTAAGCAACTGTTTTCGAGCCAGGTCCAATCTCAACTTAAGTATCCATTGCCCCGTGGAAAGACCAAAGATATCACGGATACGACGATCGAGCTGATAAGGAGAAAAACCAGCTCTTTCCGACAAACTTTTCACGTCCGGTGGTAAGTATAGATGATTTTCCGTATACTCAATAACTGATTGCAATTGGGCATAATCTGCATGATTTTCATCAGGAGCACGCAAATCCTGTGAAACCCCAGCGAGCCCTAACAGGATACCCTCATCATCATAAACTGCATACTTGTTAGTCATACACCATCCGAGAGAACGATCCGGATAAGTATGAAGTTCCAGCTGGTTTACGATGGGTTGGCCGCTAGATAAAACCTTCAGGTCTTGCTTTTCATAATCAGCACCAAGCGAACGTCCCTGCACCTCTGACGGTTTTTTTCCTATCAGTTCGCTCTTTCTGCGGAGGCCACATCTTTTAACAAGAGTTTCATTCACCACAGCATATTGTCCAGCTGTGTTTTTGATGAAAAACACAGTATCTGGCAAACAATCAAATAATTCCTCTGTCGGGCAATAACGCTTGTCAACCATACACAAAACCTATTTTCTGGTGGTTTAAGAAATTCATTTTATGCAAAAAATCAAGTTTATATCAAGATAATTGCCAAGACGTAAAAGAACCCCGATGATATTATCAATACTGCAATAACACGGTAGTCAAGAGGACGTTTACTATGACAAACAACAGTATTTTTTCTGGCTGTATGCCGGCGTTGATGACACCCTGCGACAATAGCGGAACGCCCGATTTCGCTGCTTTGGCGCAGAAGGGTCGTGAGCAGATCGACGCTGGCATGAGTGCTGTTGTTTACTGCGGATCGATGGGGGATTGGCCGCTTCTCACTGATGAAGAGCGAATGCAAGGGGTGGAAGCCCTTTGTGAAGCAGGTGTACCGGTTATTGTAGGCACTGGCGCCCAAAACACTAAACGTGCGGCAGCCCTAGCCGCACACGGGGCTGACGTTGGCGCCGCGGGCCTAATGGTTATCCCTCGGGTTCTTTCCCGAGGGATTTCTCCCACCGCACAGTATCATCATTTCTCGGCTGTACTAAAGGCAGCACCTGAACTTCCTGCTGTTATTTATAACAGCCCTTATTATGGCTATGAAACCAAAGCGGACCTCTTCTTTAAACTAAGAGAAGAAAATTCAAACCTTGTTGGCTTCAAGGAATTTGGCGGTGCTCAATCCCTTACTTATGCAGCAGAAAACATCACTTCAGGTGATGACAATCTCATTCTCATGGTAGGTGTAGATACTCAGGCATTCCACGGGTTTGTAAACTGTGGCGCAGGTGGCGCGATTACCGGTGTTGGTAACGCTCTGCCAACGGAAGTCTTGCGTCTTGTTGAGCTTTGTCAGCGGGCAGCGAAGGGCGATGCAGAAGCGCGCCGCCTTGCCTACGAACTCGATTCTGCCTTGCAGGTATTAGCTACCTTTGATGAAGGCCCTGATCTGGTTCTCTACTACAAACATTTGATGGTGCTGGAAGGCAACCCTGAATATACGCACCAATTAAATGATTTTGACCAGCTTTCCAGTTCTCAAAAAGCTTTTATCGAACAAGCATGGCAACAGTTCAGAAACTGGTGGGATAGCTGGCCAGGCAAGGTAGGGTAATACCTTAAATGCGAGTTATAGATTCACATACCGGGGGTGAGCCCACCCGCGTTATTATTGAAGGTGGCCCAGATTTGGGCCACAACTCTATGGCAGAACGCCGCAAATTATTCGCACGCAAATTTGATAATTTCCGTACGAAGTCCATCCGTGAACCGCGAAGTTCGGACGCGGCGGTTGGTGCCCTTTTGTGCGAACCGGTCGATCCAAAGAATACTGCAGGTGTGATTTTCTTCAATACTGCAGGGTTTCTTGGAATGTGTGGTCATGGCACTATTGGCCTGATCAACACACTGGCATATCTGGGGAAAATTAGTGAAGGCATTCATTATATAGAGACGCCAGTTGGCGTCGTGCAAGCTGAGCTTCTCTCTGATAACAAAGTGCGCATCGAAAATGTTGCCAGCTACCGGTTCAGGAAAAATGTAACTGTCCATGTGCCTGAAATAGGTGACGTAACGGGAGATATTGCCTGGGGAGGCAACTGGTTCTTTCTGGTACAGGATAGCCCTGTAGAGCTGATCACCGATAACATCATTGATCTTACTTACAAATCGCTCTGTGTCCGCCGTGCATTAGCTGCTAATAACATTACTGGCAAAAACGGTGCGGAAATTGATCATATTGAGTTTTTTGGCCCCTCAAAACTTAACGGTGTTAACAGCAAGAACTTTGTTATGTGCCCTGGGGGCGCTTATGACAGATCTCCATGCGGCACAGGCACCAGCGCCAAGGTGGCCTGCCTTGCTGATGATGGTAAATTAAATGAAGGCGAAAGCTGGCTACAGGAAAGTATTGTAGGCAGTGTATTTGAGGCCTCATATAGAAAAAACAGTGCTGGCGAGATCATCCCTTCCATTACTGGCAGTGCCTATATCTGCGGTGAAGCAAGATTAATTTTTGATGAGAACGATCCATTCCGCTTGGGAATGCCATGACACAAGAACTATCAGATAGACCTACCATCATAATCGGGGCTGGTATCATTGGCCTCGCTTGTGCACATTATCTATCTGCCGAAGGCCATAAAGTTCTTGTGCTTGATAGCGGCACTATTGCTTCTGGTTGTTCAGCTGGCAACTGTGGCCATATTATCCCCAGCCACATCCTGCCACTTAACTCACCGGAAGCCTTAAAAACTGGCCTGCTATCACTTGTTAACAGCAAATCTCCCTTCAGGATAAAACCACAGCTAAAACCATCTTTCTTAAACTGGATGTTTCAGTTCGCCATAAACTGCAAAACTGATAAAATGCTGGATACAGCAAGCCATTTAAAGGCTATTTTAGACGCCGCTTTTGCTGAATATGAACAACTAATCGCAGCTAAAGTTTTTGACTGCAACTGGCATAAATCCGGCTTAATGTATGCTTTTAAAAATCAAAAAGCTCTGGATGGTTTTGCCAAAACAGATGACCTTCTCAACAAGAATTTTGGGCTTAAAGCCGAAAGGTACGAGGGAAATAATTTAAAGCAATATGACCCTGCTTTAAAAGAAGACCTCGCAGGAGGCTTTTTCTATAAAGACGATGCCTTGCTGGAGCCAGAAAACCTAACATTATCCTGGGCACAACACCTCAAAAAGCGTGGTGTTTCCTTTATTGAGAATTGCGAGGTTTTAGGGATTGAACTCAATGGCAGGGTTGCAAGCAGACTAAAAACTTCCTCGGGCGTTCTTGATGTCGGGCAACTTGTTATCGCATCAGGAGCGTTATCAAATAGTTTCGCGCGTGATCTCAAATGCTCGATCCCAGTTCTACCGGGCAAAGGGTATTCCATAACCTTACCAAAACCTGAAGTATCCCCAAGAACATCATTGATCATACCAGAAAAGAATGTGGCTATAACGCCCTTTAAGAATGAATTACGGATAGGTTCCATGATGGAATTTGTAGGCTTTGACCGCACCGTGCCTGCTCACAGAATAGAACAACTACGCACAAGTGTTGATGATTACCTGCTGTCAGATATTTCTAGCCTTGAAGAAAAACAATGGTACGGATGGCGTCCCATGACATGGGATAGCTTACCGATGATTGGACGATTACCGGGTTTAGAAAACACATGCATCGCAACGGGTCACGGTATGATGGGGGTAATGCTTGCCCCTGCAACAGGCCGACTAATTGCTGAAATTATGACCGAGAAAGAACGCTACATCCCAGAAGCACCTTATTGCCCTGCTCGCTTTGGATAAGCAGCTTCTGAGTGACATCTAGATATTTGAACGGAGATAAAACCATGTCGATTTTTAAAAACTATATCAACGGTGAATGGGTAGCCGCTGACAATGCTATCTCAAACATCAACCCATCAAATACAAATGACATTGTTGGTGAATATGCACGTGCTGGCCAATCGCAGACACTTGATGCAATTGCTGCAGCAGAGGACGCCAGCAAGACATGGCGTTACAGCAATATTCAGGCACGTTTCGATGCACTTGATTTCATCGGTTCTGAAATCCTTGCCCGTAAAGCTGAACTTGGTGAACTTCTTGCTCGGGAAGAAGGCAAAACTCTTCCAGAAGCGATTGGCGAAGTAGCTCGTGCGGGGCAGATATTCAAGTTTTTCGCGGGCGAAACGCTTCGTATCCAAGGTGATATGCTGGCCTCTGTCCGCCCGGGTGTTACTGTTGATGTAACCCGCGAGGCCGTTGGTGTTGTGGGTATTATCACTCCGTGGAACTTCCCAATTGCAATCCCAGCATGGAAAATTGCACCCGCGCTCGCATACGGCAACACAGTGGTTATCAAGCCTGCTGAGCTCGTACCTGGCAGCACATGGGCACTTACAGAAATTATTTCTCGCGCAGGCCTGCCTAACGGTGTTTTCAACATGGTAATGGGTGCTGGTCGCGAAGTAGGCCAAACACTTCTGGATGACCCGCGTGTAAATGCGGTTTCTTTCACTGGCTCAGTTGGTACAGGCTCTCGCGTTGCAGCTGCATGTAGCGCACGAAACGCAAAGTATCAGCTTGAAATGGGAGGTAAAAACCCTCTTATTGTGCTGAATGACGCTGATATTGACAACGCACTTGGATGTGCACTCAACGGCGCCTTCTTCTCCACAGGTCAGCGCTGTACCGCCTCTTCACGACTGATCGTTGAAGCATCCGTTTATGATGAATTCACAGAAAAGCTTCATGCGCAAGTAGCTGGCCTTAAAGTAGGTGATGCACTGGCGGAAGGCACCCAAATTGGCCCAGTTGTTGATCAGCGTCAACTTGACCAGAACCAGAAATATGTAGATATCGGAAAACAGGAAGGCGCAAACCTTCTTTGTGGTGGTGAACTGCTTGAAAGAGAAACACCGGGCTTCTATATGGCGCCGGCTCTCTTTGCAGATACAAACAATGATATGCGGATTAACCGCGAAGAAATCTTCGGCCCAGTCGCGACAGTACTAAAAGCAAACAATCTAGATGAAGCAATATCCCTCGCAAACGATACCGACTTCGGTCTATCTGCAGGTATTTGCACCACATCCTTAAAATCGTCGAACCATTTCAAGCAAATGAGCCGCGCCGGCATGGTGATGGTGAACCTGCCAACAGCTGGTGTTGATTACCATGTTCCATTTGGCGGCACTAAAGGTTCAAGCTATGGTTCCAGAGAACAAGGCCGCTATGCCGCAGAGTTTTACACAACTGTAAAAACTGCTTACTCGCTTGCTTAGGCACAAGCCTATAAGCACTATCAGGCCTCCGTTAGCTCCTCGGAGGCCTGTATTATTGGTAGCGCTACCAATCACGCTTTTATCACACATTACGTTTCATAATTTGCAACACTTCCACACTAAATAACGTGTATGGTGGCCTCGTAAATTTTGGAGCATGTTGCGTGGAAACTGATACTACATTCTATCTGGTAGCTGCCATTGCCGTTATTTTTACCGGTATATCAAAAGGTGGGTTTGGTGGTGTTGCACTGTTAGCGGTGCCCCTATTAGCGCTTGTAATGCCTGCAACTACCGCTGCGGCTGTTATGCTCCCTCTTCTTCTCGCTATGGATGCTTTAGGTATCTGGGAATATCGACGCGAGGCTGACTGGAGCCATCTGAAATTACTATTACCCGGCGCCATTGTTGGTATCATAGTTGGTACCCTCACTGCTTCTTTTGTAAATGATCAGATCATCCAGTTTATTGTTGGCGTCATAGCAGTTGTGTTCGTGCTCTACCGCTGGTGGCCCAAGCAAAAGAATACTGATGGTTCCGATGCTCCAACACCTTTAGGGATTTTTTGGGGTAGCATCGCTGGTTATACCAGTTTTATTGCTCACGCAGGCTCTCCGCCATTTCACGTATATATCCTCCCGAAACAGCTATCGCCCCGTATGCTTACAGCTACAGCAGTTTGGTTTTTCGCAATTGTAAACTTGGTAAAACTGCCTGCATATTTTCTAGCATCGCAAATAAGTATCGAAACTCTGGTTATATCAGCATCGCTTTTACCATTAGTGCCAATAGGTTTTTTCCTTGGGGTGTGGATGAACAAACGTGTTCCTGAGGCAATATTTTACAGAATTATCTATGCCGCTGCCTTCGTTATAGGCCTGAAACTTATGGCTTCCTCAATCACATAATTTTTAAAAAGCATATTTTAGTGAATGGTTTAGCCTTCTCTTACGTACAAACTAATAGAGAATAACGGCAGCGCTTCTAAAAGCGCGCTTCTAAACTTGCTTTGAGGAAATGGGGCCAATGAAAAAACTAATAAAAAACAAATATTTATGGATAGGCGCATGTATTGTTGCAGGTAGCGCATATGCCTTTCAATCATCATCCACGGAAGCAGTCGCAACTGGTACCACTTACGAAACATCGCCAACCAACAGAGGTGATATCACCCGTTCAATTGCTTCTACAGGTCGAGTAGAAGCGTTGGTCACTGTTGAAGTTGGCTCTCAGCTTTCAGGCAACATTGAAGAACTCCATGCCGACTTTAACGATGAAGTAAAAAAAGGCCAACTCGTCGCCAAAATTGACCCGCAAACCTTTCAACAGAGGGTACACCAATCCCAAGCAGACCTTGAAGCAGCAAGAGCGAATTTAGCCGTTCAGGAAGCAACTGTTCTTCGCGCAAACGCCACTCTTGTGCAAGCACAACGCGATTATGATCGACAGCTTCCTCTCCAGAAAGATGGGGCCATATCGGAAGCCGCACTTGATGCTACCCGTGCAGCTCTGGAAAGTGCCAAAGCAGGCGTGCAGATTGCGGAAGCTCAGGTGATCAGCGCCAAAGCATCCATTAAACAGCGTGAGGCATCTCTAGCGAATGCCCAAATTGACCTTGAGCGTACTGACATTCGTTCTCCGATTGATGGAGTTATCATTGAACGAAATGTGGATCAGGGACAAACTGTTGCCGCAAGCTTCTCAGCCCCAGTACTATTCAAAATCGCACAAGACCTGAAACAAATACAGATTGAAGCCAGCGTTGACGAATCTGATATCGGCCGAGTGCGTGAAGGCAACGAGGTTACATTCCAAGTGGATGCGCATGAAGGTACAGAGTTCACCGGTACCGTGGCTCAGGTTCGCCTATCACCACTGGAGCTAAATAACGTAGTAACCTACACCGTTATCATCAATGCTCGGAATGACCGTCAACTTCTGCTCCCGGGTATGACCGCGAATATGGAAATTAAAACCGGACAGCGTTCTGATGTACTCAGAATTCCAAATACAGCGCTCCGGGTACGTGCTTCTGATGAAATGAAAGCTGCCCAACAAGCAGCGCAAGAAGCAGCAAAACCACAGGGCCAACGCGGCGGTCGTGGCGGCGCACGTTTTGCACAAATGTTTGAAGCGATTGGAGCTAGTGATGAACAGCGGTCTGCCATTCAAGCTGACATGCAGCAGGCAATGCAAAGCCTGAGAGCTCAAATGCAAAATGGCGGTGATAGAAGCGCAATGCGTGATTTGTTCCGTGCACGTTCTTCAGCAGTTCTTAAGCGCCACCTTACCGATGAACAATATAAGAAATATGAAGAACTTCAGCGCCAAAGAGCTGAAATTCGCCGTGCTACTGTTTGGGTAAAGGAAGAAAACGGTGCAATCAAAGCTGTTCCTGTTCGTATTGGCATTGCCGATAGCAGCCATACGGAAGTGATCGGTGATAATCTGCCCGAAGGTGCCGAGGTAATCACCCGCGTTCGTAAGGCAACCCAATAATGAGCCCCTCAGCAATACAGGTAAGCACTGGCGCACCGCTTATTGCCTGCAATGGTCTTAGAAAAGAATACCGGATGGGATCGGAGGTTGTTCATGCCCTAGACGGCGTAAGCTTCAACATTGGCGAAGGTGAACTTATTTCCATTATGGGAGCATCCGGTTCCGGGAAATCAACCCTTATGAACATGCTTGGCGTACTTGATACACCAACATCCGGTGGTCTTCATATTGAAGGGAATGATATAGCAAAAATGAATCGTGATGATCTCGCCCGCCTCAGAAATCACACACTCGGTTTTGTATTTCAAAACTTCAATCTGTTACCTCGCACATCAGCTGTTGAGAATGTGAAGCTGCCACTTATGTACGGCAACCTTCATGGTTTTAACGCCGATGAACGAGCAAAAGAATGCCTAGAGTTAGTCGGCCTTGGTGACAGAATGGACCACCATCCCAACCAGCTTTCGGGCGGTCAACAACAACGGGTTGCCATTGCACGCGCACTCGTGAATGGCCCACGCATTATTCTTGCCGATGAGCCAACTGGTGCACTTGATTACAAAACCGGCAAGGAAATTCTTCAACTGTTCAGGAAGCTGAATGAGAGCGGGATCACCATGATTATTGTTACCCACGATCAGGAAGTAGGCGAATTCTGCGATCGCCAGCTTGTTTTTCGTGATGGGAAACTCCTATCAGACAGTAATAATCTACAGAGTATGGGAGCCGCAGAATGAGTATTATCAAATGCTTCCAGATCGCGTTTATTGCACTGCGCCTGAACGCACTCCGTAGCTTATTAACCATGCTCGGCATTATCATCGGCATCGCGTCTGTTATTGTCATGGTATCAATTTCAGATGGTGCCCAACAGCAAATTGACGAACGCATCAACAGTCTTGGCACTAACATGCTGATGGTACGCCCGGGCTCCAGTTTCTTTGGTGGGCGAAGAGGCGGCGCCGGTTCTGCCCCTCCGATGACGGAAACCGATGTTTCAGTACTAAAGGAACTAAACTTTGTGGAAGGTGTATCAGGCTATCTACGTTCAAGTGGCGCTATGGTATTTTCCGGCACCAACTGGCAGGCAGAAGTTGCGGGTATTCACCCAGATTATATTGATGTTCGCCAGTGGGAAATAGAAGAAGGCCGAAACTTTACTGAACGAGAGGTAAAAACTGGCGGCAAGGTTGCTCTAGTAGGCCAAACCATCATTAACGAACTTTTCAGTGGCAATGATCCCATCGGCCAGCGTTTCCGCATCAAAAACATCCCTTTTACTGTGGTTGGCACCCTGAAAGGCAAAGGGCAATCTTCCTGGGGTCAAGACCAGGATGATATTGTCATGGTGCCTATTTCAACTCACCGAATGCGGGTAAGCGGTCGTAGGTCTAGCGCATCTGTTAATTCTGTTGGTTCAATATCTCTTACGGTCGATCCGGGGTTCGATATCTCTGAAGCTGAAGAAGAAATTAAATATGTGATGCGAGACAAACGCAAAATTTCACCGGGTTCAGAAGATAATTTTTCGGTAAGAAATCTATCTGAGTTTATTGAAGCTCGTTCGGCTACCCAGCGAACACTGGGCGTTTTACTTGCTGCGACAGCTGCGATTTCTCTCGTAGTTGGCGGCATCGGCATCATGAACATCATGCTGGTATCGGTGACGGAACGTACGAAAGAAATTGGCCTCAGGATGGCTGTAGGTGCGAGGGGCATTGATATTCTGAATCAGTTCCTTGTGGAATCTGTCGTACTCTGCCTTGTAGGTAGCGTGATTGGTATTGGCATTGGCTTTGGCCTAACGGAGCTTATTGGTTCACTTGGCGAATGGCCTGTACTCATCAAAAGTACCACAATTTTGATCGCCGTTGGCGCAGCCGCCTTTGTGGGCGTTTTCTTTGGTTTCTACCCTGCCCGTCGAGCATCCCAACTTGATCCGATTGATGCACTCAGGACCGAATAAGCAAACACTTGCTGCCTGAAAGCAAAAACATTAGGGTGCGCCTGAATGCACCCTAATGACAGGAAACAGAAATGCCATCGCTGCCAAGTGAAGTTGAAATTGCTATTATTGGCGGCGGCCCAGCAGGTCTTATGGCGGCAGAAGTTTGTGCTGAAGCTGGCTTTAAACCGCATATTTTTGAACGCATGCCTACTCCAGCTCGCAAATTCCTTATGGCTGGAAAATCTGGCCTTAATATCACTCACGGCGAGCCACTGGATAAATTTCTAACACGCTATTCAGAAGGCTCAGAAGAAATTAAACCTGCAATTAAAGCTTTCACCCCCAGTGATATGAGAGTCTGGGCTGACGAACTGGGTACAGAAACCTTCGTTGGCTCCTCTGGTAGAGTGTTCCCAAAGGTTATGAAGGCCTCTCCACTCCTACGCGCGTGGCTAAAAAAGCTGGAAAACCTTGGTACGACACTTCACACACGCTGTCACTGGCAGGGCTGGAACGACGAAGCACTCCATTTTAACACCAGTGAAGGCCCCCGATATATAAAGACAAAAGCAACCATTCTCGCGCTTGGTGGTAGCAGCTGGCCTAAACTTGGCGCTGATGGCAGTTGGTTTCCGCAACTTCAACAATACGGCGTAAATGCCACCGAATTTCAGCCATCTAATTGTGGCTTTGAGGTGAACTGGTCTGATCACTTCAAGGAACGTAATGCAGGCGAACCAATTAAGAATACTATTTTAAGCTTTAGCTCCAACCGGGTTCAGGGCGATTTTGTGATAAGTGGATACGGTTTGGAAGGCAGTGCAATCTATGCTCTCTCTTCCCATATCCGCAGAGCTATCAGTACTGGCAAACAGTCGGCCATTTTGACATTAGACCTAACACCAGACCGCAGCCTTGAACGCTTAAAAGCCTCACTCAGCAGATCTAAGGGCAAAAAAAGCTTTTCCACACACCTCAAACGAACAACTGGTCTCAGTGGTGTTAAAGCTGCATTGATACGTGAGTGTCTGGATGAAACCACTCGAAATGATCCAGCGCTATTAGCTGCAGCCATTAAAGCCCTTCCCATCCATATTGACGCTCCGCGACCTATCGAGGAAGCCATCAGTACGGCTGGCGGTGTGATGTGGAACAGTTTGGATAAAGATCTAATGCTGAAAGTTATTCCCGGCACCTTCTGCGCTGGAGAAATGCTGGATTGGGATGCGCCTACTGGTGGCTACCTTCTAACGGCCTGTATGGCACAAGGCAGGCAAGCAGCGCGCGGTGCTATAAAATACCTAAAATCCAACAGCTGATACGATTGATTCAACCTTTAAACTCACACAAGTTATTTTTTATCTGCCTGCTCTGACTATTTACTCTTTCAATCAGGTAGTTTTTCTGTCTTTAAACCCCACAAAATTCGTGGAAAATCGCCCACTTCCCTTGGCGCGGCGATATTAGTGTAATTTTTTTGACGTTTTCTCTTGCGCATAGGAAATCTTCGGATTATACCCTAGCTCGCTTCCGCAGGAAGCACCCTGTTTAGGATGGTTACATGCCCGTATAGCTCAGTTGGTAGAGCAGTTGATTTGTAATCATCAGGCCCGCGGTTCGAGTCCGTGTGCGGGCACCATCCTGAAACAGAGATGCTTTTTCAAGCATGCCCGTATAGCTCAGTTGGTAGAGCAGTTGATTTGTAATCATCAGGTCCGCGGTTCAAGTCCGTGTGCGGGCACCACTTTCCTCAAAAACCTCTCTCAAACTTATATACACATATAGCACTTTAGTATGCTGTATTGAGTTCTCGGTTGAGCTTTTCAACTCATCCTTTAAGCTGGTTTTATAAAAATATAAAACATAGCGAGGATAAAGTAATGAAGAAGCTTCTGTTTGCAGCCATAATACTGCTCTTTAGCACAGCCACTTTTGCCGACGATTATCTCATTGAAGAAATAGAATTCCCTAGTCAAGGCATACAGCTTTCTGGTTCGCTAGTGTTGCCCACCGATAAACCTATAAAAGCTACTGTTGTATTTGTTCATGGTTCAGGCAAACAAACCCGAAACCTACACTGGGCCAAACGTTTTGCTGATGCTGGCATTGCTGCACTCGTTTATGATAAACGCGGAGCAGGTAAATCTGGCGGCATATATGAAAGCAACCAAAGCGTAAGCGGACCAAACATCGCCTTGCTTGCAGACGATGCCGTCGCTGCAGTGAAAGCGGTTCAAACACACCCAAATACCAGCACCATCCCGGTTGGACTAACTGGTATAAGCCAAGCAGGCTGGATCGTACCTATTGCTGCTGAAAAAGCGGACAATGTGGATTTTATGGTGTTGTGGAGTGGGCCAGTTTGCAAAGTCAGCGAAGAAGATATCTATAGTAAATACACGCGCGATTTAGATAGTAAGCGTGTACCTAGTTACGCAGAGGCATTAAATGCCAGAACCAGAGAATACATTTGGCCAGACTTTCTGGGTAAAAACAGCGATCCATCTGAAAATTTAGCGCGCCTTGCTATTCCTGGTCTCTGGGTATTCGGAGAACAAGACGGCAGCGTACCAATTGACCTCTCGGTATCGCGTCTGAAAACCCTCATTAGCGCAGGCAAACCGTATGAATATATATTATTCTCCAACCTTGGTCATAACAATATGACTGAGACATTCAATACCGTAACTGACTGGATAGACAGGCAACATCATTAAGCATACAAAACAAATGAGGTGCATCAGAGTTTTATTTCTATCTTGGCTGCTACATCTTCCAAGTGTATGGTGCCGCTGATATTTCTGGGGAATTTAGAATGTATTCGAGCGGTTTTAATAATAACATCCATGTTTCTTTCTGCGCGTACGCAACAGCTGCAATGGATGTACGTGTCGGCCAACCTGTTGAGGCCTTGCGCATGTTAGGCGCCAACATCCAATTGAATGAAAGATCGTTAAAATTCATTAGCGATGTACCACAAGATGAACCCAAAGTGCTTGTACTTCAGCGTTCCTTTCTTAGTAAGACAGATTGGCCGAAGGCCGTAAAAAGCTGCATTGAACGGGATTGGGTCTTTGTTGTTGAATATGATGATTACCCGGAAAATCCATTTAATGCAGCAAAACGCGCTGCATCACTTGATTGGGTACGTTTCCAGATGTGTCACGGCGTCCAGTGCAGCACTAAACCACTAGCCGATGCATTTCTAACTCATAATAGCGAAGTTGCCCTATTCGAAAACCAGTTGATGCGCATGCCAGCACCGGCCTTGAAACCAAAAGATAGTATCCGTGTTTTCTTTGGTGCACTTAACCGCAAGAACGCCTGGGAACCCCTTATTGATGTATACAATAAGGTTATCGCTGATCACCCAGAGATCGAGCCTGTTATCCTATTCGATAAAGAATTTTTTGAGGCTATTGAAAGCCCCAATAAAAAGTTCAGCCCTCTTGTGAAATATAATGAATATATTCGTATTATTAGCAGCTGCGACGTTGTTCTCACCCCGCTTGATGGTTCAGTGTTCAACCGCTACAAAAGCGATATTAAATTTCTGGAAGCAGGTTCTGGCGGAGCTGCGATGATCGCTAGCCCAACCGTTTATGCGGATACCATTGTCCATGAACATAATGGCTTGATTGCAGATACACCTGAAGAGTGGGAACAAGGCTTTCGACGCTTAATCGAAGATAAAGCTCTACGTGAAAAACTGGGCCGCAATGCCAAAAATTACGTTACGAGAAATCGTATGCTTATGCAGCATGCCCATAAACGGCTTGAGTGGTACCAGCATCTCTGGAACAACAGACACGCCATCAACGAGCGGTTGTTTAGTGATTTTCCAGAGTTAAAGCCTTAAACAAAAAGCCACTCCGATATGAAGCGGCTTTTTTTAATTAGTAACCGAGATTAGGCCTGATCCAACGCTCAATCGTTTCAATATCACTGTCACGACGCTCCACATAATCTTCAACCTGATCTTTACCAACTTTACCTACACCAAAATAACGCACCTCTGGATGGGCAAAATAATAGCCGGATACTGAGGCTGTTGGCATCATGGCAAAGCTATCAGTAAGTTCGATACCTGTCTCTTCCTGTGCATTCAGTAGACGAAAAAGCTCAGGCTTTTCTGAATGGTCTGGGCATGCGGGATAACCGGGAGCCGGGCGAATACCTTGATAACGTTCCTGAATAAGCTCTTTGTTTGTGAGGTTTTCATCCCGCGCATACGCCCAAAACTCTTTCCGAACGCGCTCGTGCATACGTTCAGCAAACGCTTCAGCAAGGCGATCAGCAAGTGCCTTGAGCATGATTTCATTATAATCATCATGCGCAGCTTTATAGCGCTCTACATGCTCATCAATACCGTGGCCAGCAGTTACCGCAAAACCGCCCATATAATCAGGCTTCGACCCAACTGGCGCGATGAAATCAGAGAGACAATCATTTGTGCGCCCAGCGCGCTTTGATACCTGCTGCCTTAGGCAGTGGATAGTTGACAGTTCCTCACCTCGGTTATCACCCGTGTAGAGCTTGATATCATCGCCTTCACTGTTCGCGGGCCAGAAACCAATCACACCTTTTGCCGTAAGCCATTTTTCATCCACAATCTGCTTCAGCATCGCTTGTGCGTCTGCGTAAAGGCTTGTAGCACTTTCACCAACAACTTCATCTTCGAGGATTGCAGGGAATGAACCCGCAAGCTCCCATGTGCGGAAGAAAGGTGTCCAGTCAATACGCTCAACTAGATCTTCAAGTGGATAATCTTCAAATACTTTTGTACCAAGGAAACTTGGCTTCACCGGTGTGAAAGCCTCAAAATCTGGCATCGCTTTATTTTCACGAGCGGCTTCTATGCTGACAAGCCTGTCTGCCTTTGGTTTCGCAAGGCGTTTTTCAAGGATATCAGCATATTCAGCTTTGGTGTTGGTCACAAAACCAGCCTTCAGGTCTTCAGATACCAGCGTACTGGCAACACCTACTGCGCGAGATGCATCAAGTACGTGGGTAATTGGCCCTGTGTAAGTCGGGGCAATCTTAACCGCCGTATGCACCTTGCTTGTCGTGGCTCCACCAATAAGAAGCGGCATATCCATGCCTTTACGCTCCATCTCGGTCGCGACAGTTACCATTTCGTCAAGAGATGGTGTGATAAGGCCAGAAAGACCAATCATATCAGCATCATGATCATTCGCAGCCTTGAGGATATCAGCCCACGGCACCATCACGCCCATATCAATCACTTCGAAGTTGTTACATTGCAGCACAACACCAACGATGTTTTTACCGATATCATGAACATCACCTTTTACGGTTGCCATGATGATCTTGCCTTTGGCTTTGGAACCCTCTTCTTTTTCATCTTCAATGAAAGGCTGAAGATAATTTACCGCCTGTTTCATAACGCGTGCGGACTTCACCACTTGCGGCAGGAACATCTCACCGGAACCAAACAGATCACCCACCACGTTCATGCCGTCCATCAGTGGACCTTCAATTACCTGAATAGGGCGCGCAAACTGCTGACGTGCTTCCTCTGCATCTTCTTCAATGAAATCATTGATACCTTTAACGAGCGCATGTTCTATCCGCTTGGCAACAGGCTCTTCCCTCCAGGAAAGATCTTCCTTACGTTCTTTGATAAGACCACGGTATTCATCTGCCACATCAAGAAGACGCTCAGTCGCATCATCACGGCGGTTCAGGATTACATCTTCCACCCGCTCACGAAGCTCATCAGGGATATCTGAATAGACCGTAAGCTGGCCCGCATTCACAATCCCCATATCCATACCAGCCTTAATGGCGTGATACAGGAACACACTGTGCATTGCCTCACGCACCGGGTTATTACCACGGAAAGAGAAAGAGATATTAGATACACCGCCGGAAACTTTGGCGTATGGCAGATGGGTTTTAATCAGGCGCGTCGCTTCAATGAAATCCACACCATAATTGTTATGCTCTTCGATACCCGTCGCCACCGCGAAGATATTTGGATCAAAGATGATATCCTCGGGCGGGAAGCCAACTTCATTCACCAGCACGTCATAAGAGCGCTTACAAATCTCAAATTTGCGCTCGATAGTATCGGCCTGCCCCTGCTCATCAAACGCCATCACAACAACAGCGGCACCATAGCGCATAATTCGTTTCGCCTGTTCAACGAAAGGCTCCTTGCCCTCCTTCAAGCTGATAGAATTCACCACAGCTTTACCCTGAACACACTTTAAGCCTGTTTCAATCACAGACCATTTGGAGCTATCAATCATAACCGGAACTCTGGAAATATCCGGTTCCGCAGCGATCAACTTCAAGAATCTCTCTATCGTATCCTCAGCATCAAGCATGGCGTCATCCATGTTGATATCGATAATCTGCGCGCCACCTTCTACCTGATGGCGGGCAACAGTTACTGCTTCTTCGTAATTCTCTTCAAAAATCAGTTTTTTGAACTTGGCGGAACCCGCAACGTTTGTGCGTTCACCAACATTGATAAACTGTGCAATTGGCTTGGTCATATCAGCTACTCAACAGGTTCCATACAGTTAATTTTAACAGGGTCAATACCTGAAAGTTTCATAACAGGCTCAAATACCGGTACCTTGCGCGGGGCTTTACCTTCCGCCGCCTTCGCGATAGCTACAATATGATCCGGTGTAGTGCCACAACACCCACCTGTAATATTCAGCAAGCCCTCTTCAGCCCAGCCACCAAGCAATCCACCCGTAATTTCAGGCGTTTCATCATACTCACCCATCTCGTTCGGCAGGCCCGCATTCGGATATACGCACACCAGTGTATCAGCGATATCTGAAATGGTTACCGCATGCGGTCTTAGCTGTTCTGCGCCAAAGGCACAGTTAAGACCGATAGACCAAGGTTTGGCATGGCGAACGCTGTTCCAGTAAGCCTCGATAGTTTGCCCTGAAAGATTCCGGCCAGACATATCCGTGATTGTACAGGAAAGCATCACCGGAAGACGTACACCTTTTTCTTCAAATACTTCTTCTGTCGCGAAAATTGCAGCTTTTGAATTCAAGGTATCAAACACTGTTTCAATCAGGATGATATCCACCCCGCCTTCAATTAGGCCCTCAACCTGTTCTTTATAAGCAGCAGCTACTTCATCAAATGTAACAGAACGGTACCCCGGGTTATTCACATCTGGTGATACGGAAAGCGACTGGTTCATCGGCCCGATAGAACCTGCAACAAAACGCGGTTTTTCAGGAGTTTTCGCTGTCCATTCATCCGCTACACGGCGTGCAAGCTTCGCGCCCTCAACGTTAATTTCTTTGGCAAGAGACTGCATATCATAGTCCGCCATAGAAACGCTGGTTGCGTTAAAGGTGTCTGTCTCAATGATATCAGCACCAGCAGCAAGAAACTCGCCATGGATTTTCGCAATCACATCAGGCTTCGTGATAACGAGCAAATCGTTATTGCCTTTGAGATCAAGATGATAATCTTTAAATCGCTCACCACGATAATCTGCTTCCTCAAGCCCTTCTTTCTGGATCATTGTGCCCATGGCACCATCCATAATAAGGATACGTTCTTTGGCAAGTTTCGTGAGCGTTTCTGTTACTATACTCATTATTCTGTTCCTAACCCAACTGGAGGCCTAAGCCCCAGCATATGGCAAATTGCATATGTTAGCTCTGCACGGTTAAGTGTGTAGAAATGGAAATCTCTCACACCACCAGTATATAAGCGGCGGCACATTTCACTTGCTACACTCGCGGCTACCAGGTTCCTCGTTTGCGGGCGATCATCAAGCCCTTCGAAGATATCACCCAGCCATGCTGGAACGTTTGCCCCGCATGCACCGGCAAAATTCTTCAATGTTTTGAAATTTGTTACTGGGAGAATGCCAGGCACGATCGGCACATCAATTCCAAAAGATTGGCAGTGGTCCACAAACCGGAAATAGCTGTCTGCCTCAAAGAAAAACTGAGTGATAGCTCGCGTCGCGCCAGCATCAATCTTGCGCTTCAAGTTATCTAGGTCAGCGGCCAAATTGGGGCTATCAGGGTGAATTTCCGGGTAAGCGCCGACGGAGATATCAAAATCACCAATTTTCTTGATACCTGAAATAATATCCGCTGCGTTTTGGTATCCATCTGGATGCGGCACATATTTATCAGCACCCTCTTCTGGATCACCACGCAGCGCCACAATATGACGAACACCAGCATCCCAATAGTCCTGAATAACTTCATCCACTTCACCTTTGGAAGCACCAACACATGTAAGATGAGCTGCCGGTTTCAAGGATGTTTCATCCAGAATACGCTTCACTGTTTTATGGGTACGCTCACGGGTAGAACCACCAGCACCGTATGTAACAGAAACAAAACTTGGGTTAAGCTCCTCAAGCTTTTTCACAGAAGCCCATAATGTTTCTTCCATTTTCTCCGTTTTGGGCGGGAAAAATTCGAAAGATACATTCACGTCTTTCACGGGTTCAGCGAAAAGCGAACTCGCACGTCCGTATGGGTCATTAATAGGGGCCACTGGCCTACTCCTCACCTGATGATACTTGCCCAAATTGCCAAAGTGTAACGCGCAGTTTACCACCATCCAGATGCTTCACTGCTTTACAAGCCAGCCCAGCCTGCTCCCCCATTTGGATCATTTCCTCTTCCGCAAAACCAAGCCTGCGGTGCGCATGATCCGCGCGCAAAAACTCTTCCTGATGTGGTGCAAAATCTGCAATCAACAGTTCACCATTGTGCACCAACGCTCTTGCAGCTTCCTTAATGGCTTTTGATGGCTCATCAGCGAAATGAAGTACCTGATGAAAAACCACGAGATCCTGGCTAGCATCCCCAACACCCAGTTCATACATATCACCTTGGCGAACCTGGCTGTTCTCAAGCCCTTTATTAGCAAGGTTACCACGTGCCACTGCCAGCATTTCGCGAGAAACATCAAGCCCTAGCCCTTGAGATGCGTAAGGCGCAAATAGTTCAAGCATCCGCCCTGTGCCTGTCCCAACATCAAGCAAACGGGAAACCTGCTTTTTCCCTTGAAGCTCTATCAGCGCTTCTTCAACCTGCCCTTCTGCAACATGAAGAGAACGAATTTCGCCCCAACTTGCTGCATTTTCCCTGAAATAAGACTGTGCCTTTTCAAAACGCTCTTCACGGATATCGGCAAGTGCCAGTAAATCTTTTGAAAACTCAGGGTCGCCCAAAGGCACCAAATCAATAATCGCCTTATTCAAAGCACCATTTTTACCTTGGTCTGCCAAACGGTAAAAAACTGTGGTGCCTTCCTGAAAACGATCAAGCACACCTGCTTCACACATGAGCTTTAAATGACGAGATACACGAGGCTGGCTTTGATCGAGAATATTAACAAGCTCACCAACAGTAAGTTCACCTTTAGCAAGCAGTGCCAATATCCTAAGGCGAGTAGCCTCTGCCGCGGCTCGCAGAGCTGATAAAAGCAGTTCCATACATGACCCTCATTTTCAAACGAGACTCAATATAAAGGTTTCTTTATATAAGTAAAGCTTTATTTTATTAACCATCCATTAACCACACTTCATCTTTTTGTGAATGAAGCTTTTCATCAAAGGATGGTAAAGAGACTTTAAAGTGCGTCACACCTTAGCCATATTGTACGGCTACTGCACCTGTTTTAAGTATTGATAAATATATGAAGAATGTATGAGGAAACTATGCCCACTATTTTTTCCCCTAAAAAGTTGGCTGCCGCTGCATTAATCGCTCTCACCAGCGCTTGTGCTTCCACTCAAGGAACGACTGACCCGAATGACCCATGGGAAGGCTATAATCGTGCGGCTTATGGTTTCAATAAGGCTGTTGATCAAAACATCTATCGCCCTGTTGCCTCCGTTTACCAGACAGTTATCCCAGAGCCGCCACGACAGGGTATAAGCAACATTATGCGCAACCTTCGTGAGCCTTGGGTTTTGGTGAATGACATTCTTCAGTTTAAGTTTAAGCGCGCAGGCACAACACTGAGCCGTTTAGTTGTAAACACAACAATTGGCCTCGGCGGTATTTTCAAAATTTCTGAAAGTATGGGCATTCCGTACCACTCTGAAGACCTTGGCCAAACGCTAGCAGCCTGGGGTGTTGGGGATGGTCCATATTTCATCATCCCATTTGTAGGTCCATCAAATGGTAGAGATGCTATCGGTTTCGGCACCTATGTTTTTGCAGATCCCGTTACAATCGGTATCGCAAAGCTTAATGTGAAAGGCCTGAACCTGACTCGTACGGGTGTAGATGCGCTTGATCAGCGTGCACGTGCTCATAACGTAATCAATTCCATTTATGAAGATGAAAATGGGTATGAACTAATGCGCTCAGCGTATCGCCAAAACCGCCTGTTTGAAATCCATGATGGCAACCCTCCATCAGAGGACGATGATCTCTTTGATGAACTTGAAGATGATGAAACATCTGACGAAAATGGGGAATAGAGAATATATTAAGGGGCATCATGCCCCTTTTTTTCCACATCAATAGCCGATCACAGATAATTTAATCTGCCTCGGATGGATTTTCTCTAAAATTTGAAGTAGTATAGATTCTATTGGGGGGAAAAGGTATTTAGTATGAAGCGTTTAAAGAGTTTTATTGTATCAGCAGCTATAGTTTGTTCTTCTTTATTCTCCACGTCAGCACAAGCAACATTCAACATTGATGTATTTCATGTGGCAAACAGACAGTTTAGCACTTCCAGCATTTTTTCTGATCCTCGATTGACCAGCCTACTTTCTGGAACACCTGATTTCAGCTTCGAAAATGAAGTGATTTCCTATAACGATGCTGTTCTGAACAGCGGTGCGTTACGTCCTCTTTTTGGTCCTCCAGTGGTTCTGCCAAGCAATACATCAAACGCATTTGTATCCCGTACCAGCGGGTATTTTAATGTGGCAGAAACAGGGACATATTCCCTTTTATTTCGTTCGGACGATTCAACCCGCTTCAACATCAACAGTGGACAACGCACGCTGACACAGATCAACTTTGGCATTACCTTCCATACTGTTGAACTTGCAGCAGGCCTCAATCACTTTACACTTGAACACTTTGATCAGGGCGGTCCTGGATTACTGGAAATTGCTATCGCAGAAGGTAACACACGCAATGTAAGCAACTTCAGCGCTCTTCGCTCTGCAGCCCCTGTCCCAGAGCCTACATCAGCATTCCTGTTATTAAGTGGCCTAGGCGGTATGGCCTATCTTCGAAGACGAAAAACAGCCACCGTTTAATTCATATATCTTTTCCCAAATAAAAACGCCGCCCTATACAGAGCGGCGTTTTCTGTTTCCGTGAGTATATCAGATCAAGTACTTAACTGATCTTTGATTGGCAGCCTGCGAATACGCTTACCAGTGGCCGCAAAGATCGCATTAGTAATGGCTGGTGCCACTGGCGGCACACCTGGCTCACCTACACCACCCGGAACTGCATCGCTTTCAATGATCGCTGTTTCTACCGGCGGGCATTCACTCATGCGGCACACAGGGTAACCATCAAAGTTTCCTTCAACGATAGCGCCATCTTTCGCTGTAATCTCACCATGCATCGCAATAGACATACCGAAGAGGACAGCCCCTTCCATCTGCGCTTTCACACGGTCCGGGTTCACTGCAACACCACAATCAACCGCCATCCAGGCATTTGTTACCTTTAGCTCACCGTCAGTCACCTCAACTTCAGCAGCGCAAGCAACATAGGAAACGAAACTACGGTGCACACTAATACCAATACCTTTGCCTTTTGGCATATCTTTACCGTAACCAGACATCTGCACCACTTTATCAAGCACAGCTTTCAAGCGGGCTGTATCAACAGGATGGCGCTCTAGGCTTTCACCATAGTTGCTGTATTGAGGATCACGTGGGGCGCCAGGCTGTTTCACCAGATCAACACTTGGGTTGATCTTGCGGTCAAAACCAATCAATTCCATCCACATATCAGCAGTATTTTTGCCTTCGCCTTGTGCAATTTCATCTACCATTGAACCAACGGCGAATGCCTGCTGGATATTAGCTACTGATCGCATCCAGCCAATACGTACATGAGCTGGCGCTTTACCGGTATCCACCTGCATATTTGCTGTATCAAATGGCATATCAAGAAGACCAAGGCCAAGCTCGAAAGCACCCGGCTGGTCAGCTGCAGGGTTAAAGGTAGCACCAATAGATGGATACGCGGCTTTATGCTTCCAAGCGGTTACCTTGCCGTCTTTCACACCAACATTCACACGCTGTGCTGCAACGGTGTGATAGTAGCCGTGGCGAACATCATCTTCACGGCTCCACACCATTTTAACCGGGCGCCCAACAGCTTTAGCAACAAGCGCTGCTTCAACGGCGAAATCAGGCTTAGATTTACGGCCAAACGCACCACCAAGCAGTGTTGCTTCTACATAAATTTCTTCAGGTTTTTTGCCAACGAATGCAGCAACTGTTTCCTGTACAGATGTTGGATCCTGACAGCAAACCCACATCTTCAGATCATCACCATTCCACTCAGCCGTCGCGGCTGGCGGCTCCATCGGGATATGATGTTGGTGCGGTACATAATAATCTGCGCTATATGTTTTTGATGCTCCTTCAAGAGCTGCATCCACATCACCGCGTTTCATATGTGTTACGCTATCACCATCAATGGATTTCCAGAGCTGTTTTTCATATTCAGCGGAATCGTAAGAAGCGTTTGCCCCGTCTTCAAACTGCGCATTCAGTGCTTCACGGCCCTTCATCGCAGCCCATGTATTTGAAGCCACAACAGCAACACCACCAACCGGCTTAAAGAGTGCAGGCATTTCAAGCGCAGGAAGCTCAACTACATCAAGCACACCATCCACAGCCATAGCCGCTGCTTTATCGTATGACGTTACCTTGCCCCCCACAACTGGCGGGCGCGCTGCAACGGCAAACACCATATTTGGACGAATGGTATCCTGACCGAACTGGGTACCCCCGGTTAAAATCTGCTTCATATAGATGTTACGTTGAGGTTTACCGATAAACGTGCGGTCTGCCTTTTTCTTCAACTGCACATCTTTTGGTACCTCAAGTTTTGAAGCTGCCACAACAAACTTAGAGAAGTCTTCAGATTTACCGGTGATCTTATTGATCACTCTGTGTTTTTTAGCTTCCACATCGGAAACTGAGACACCCCATTCGTTAGCTGCCGCCTGCTCAATCATCATACGCGCCGCAGCGCCTGCCTGACGAAAAGCATCATAGAATTTCCGGATAGAGGTAGAACCATCAGTGTTCTGATCACCAAAGCGAGCTTTATCACCAAAAGCAGCTTCAATATGAAGACGACCCCAATCAGCTTCAAGCTCATCAGCGACAACTTGTGGCAAACCCGTACGGCTACCCTGTCCCATTTCTACGCGGTGAACGAATACATGAGCAGTACCATCAGGCTTAATTGCTAAATACCCTGAGGACACTAATTCTTCCTCACCCCGTGCGGCTGCCATAACATGGTTGGATAACATCGGCGCAGCGAGAATAAGGCCTGAAGTAACACCAGCAGTTTTAAGAAAACCTCGACGTGATACATTTTCAAGATGCTTGCTCATGACTATGCCCCCGCTGCCTGGCGAATAGCCTTTTTAATACGCTCATACGTACCACAGCGACAGATATTACCTTCCATCGCATCAACAATTTCTTCATCACTCGGATTCGGGTTTTCACTCAAAAGAGACGCCGCCTGCATAAGCTGGCCGGACTGACAATAACCACACTGCGGCACATCATTTTCTGCCCATGCCTTTTGAAGCGCAGTCAGCTTATCACCACTCCCCAATCCTTCGATCGTTGTGATGTTTGACCCTTCAACATCTTCCATAAACGTTTGACAAGAACGTACAGCAGCACCATCAACATGCACCGTACAAGCGCCACACAGCCCTTCACCACAACCAAACTTGGTTCCAGTCATGCCCGCGATGTCTCGTAGATACCAAAGAAGCGGCATTTCCGCATCACCACCATATGACACGGCCTTACCATTGACTTTAAAGTCCATGGAGATTTCCCCTCTGAATTGTCTTCCTAAGAGACGTTACTATATATCAAGAGGATCATTTGTCTAAACAACTTATGTTTATCTCATCACTACAAAGAAGCATCAAAAACGCTTTTTCCTCGCAAATTTAGTATATTTACATTATTGTTAACAATCTACGCGTACATTGTTCTTGGTGTAATCCTAAGAACGTAAAATTTGTGTGATGAAAAGGCACAATAAACATGAATAATTTGCTGAAGAAGATAGGGGTTATCTGCGGCATTGCTATGTGCAGTACAGCAGCTCAAGCAACATATGGGTATATTGATGCTGAATCAGACCCAGGCACATATAGTCCCGTTACACTGGGTGATGATATTAACGTTTCTGCCTGCGGTTCATCGGTTAATGATGTGACCTATGGTGGCAGTTACGGTCTCTGCACCCTTTCCTATCTTGGTGAGTTCTCGCTCACGTGGCAGTTATCACTGAACAATACTGTTGTATCGACAACCACTTATTCCGGTTCAAACGCGGTTAACGGTTTAAATCATACGATAAACACAGGTGTTGGTTCTGCCATTACAGTTGCAGGCACATATACTTTAGGCCTGATCATTGATATCCCTGATAGTTATGACTGGGTTTTACTTCCGAACGGCTATTGGTACCGTGCTGGTAGCGATTCCGGTATTGTTATCAATGGAATCACCTACGGAAACTATAGTGGTGCCACTAGTGGCTCACCTAATATCAATGGCTTTCGTAATACTGGTGTTGCCTTCTCGGAACTTACAATCAACCCTGCGACGATTCCGGAACCAAGCGCTGCGTTACTGCTTTTGCCTGCTTTTGCCGCAATTGCTGCCAGACGCAGAAGAAAGACAGCCAAATAAACCTGGCAATCTGTTAGAAAAATTCGAAAGCTCCATCTAATTATGGGGCTTTCATTTTGCGCTAAAGCTCAATATTTCCCGCCAACCTCTCGAAAACTCACAAAGCGTTGATGAAGTGATCATTGCAATAATCACTACTTTTAGTTACAGATGAACAGAATCGTATTGAAATATGCGCGCAGTAGGGGTCGTTCCTTTTTAGGAATATAGTATGTATAAGTTTGTAAAGCGACTAGCCGCAACAATTTCAGTTGCACTTCTTGGGCTTAATAGTGCTCATGCAACTTTCAACATCGGTGTTGATGTATTTTCTGATCCCGGGACATATGATCCTGTAGCTTTAGGCGAAACACTTAATCTTAGTGCGTGTGGTTCAGATGTCCGCCAATCAGTTCGTGGTGGGTCTACGCCCTCGGCCAACAGAATTTATGGCCTCTGTACACTTGATGATCTTACAGATTTCACAATAACCTGGAATCTCACTATCAACAACGTTACGCAAATTATCGCCTCAGGCTCCGGCGCGAACGCTTCAAGTGTGTTGAACCTTGCAGTGAATACAGGCATTGGGTCACTTTTCACCGCACCTGGTACTTATCAGCTTGGTCTGATTGTTGATATTCCAAGCACTGCAGCAAGCTTTGTTCTTCCGGATTCAAACATTGGTTTTTCACAGTGTGATGCTGGTATTCGGATTGATGGCATTACATACGGCACAAACCCAACATGTAGCCTCAGTTTCTCTCCAAACATTAATGGTCACAGAAACACAGGTTTTGCCTCCACATCCCTAACGATCAATCCAGCCACAATTCCTGAGCCAAGTGCAGCACTATTGCTACTACCGGTGATGGGAATGGTTATGGCCCGCCGTAGAAGCAAAAACGCATAGATTTAATAAATGAAAAAGCCCGTGAATCGGGCTTTTTTTATGTTTTGAATTCAATCTCGGTAATCTTCGCTCTTACATTGCCCAGTTGCCATGTATGCGGCACTTGCCTAACAATATAGTACCGTATAGCAGACATTTGCCAAACTTCATTTGGCCCAAGAGGCTGTACAGGTTCACCAGACTCCCTTCCCTGGTGTACAGGATGTAGCTTCTTTTCAAACACCACCTGATTTTCATCATTGAGAAACTCAACAGTTACCTGAATATGCTCAATGGTAGATACCCCATTATTGCGCACCTTAAACCATACAATTGGCATTCCTGTGGTCTCTCCCACATTGCCTCTACCAGCATACAATTCTTCAATGGTGAGAAACTGAATATATTCCTCTGCACTGTACGGAGCAGGATTATCTCGCTGCATTGCATATACGACACCACTTAACACAACTAGAATTGTTCCCGTTATCATCAGGATACGCTTCATCACGACCCTCCCCAGTCAATCAAGTGAAAGTTTACGATGAATGTAATGTTATTATATAAACTAAGTTTATACCAGCCCTAAACCTGCTTTAATTGTATTAAATATAGTTAAAGCAGCATCACAAATAGAATACGCGCAATCGATGGAACTCTTCGCGCCTGGTTATGCTGACACGAAGTAGATACTAAACATGATTTCAATGCAGAGCCCCACTTTACCGGGCAATTAATGCACTTTTAAAAGATCTATGGCTGTGGGCGCTGGAATACCCACTTTTTACCGTCAGACAAATCAGGTTGGAATGTATAACCACCTTCACTGAAAGCTTTTAGTGCTTCAGGGTTATCAATGCGGTTATCAATTACATAGCGAGCCATCATACCGCGGGCCTTTTTGGCAAGGAAAGATACCACACGTGCTTTACCATCTTTTACATCCTGAAACACGGGCGTAATGATCTCGGCCTTGAGAGCCTTTTGATCTACAGCCTTAAAATATTCATTAGATGCCAGATTGATCAGCACTTGGTGCTCTACGCCTGCCATATCCTTATTCAGTGCCTTTGAAATCAGGTCGCCCCAGAAGGCGTATAGATTAGCACCGCGCTCACTTGTAAACTTGGTACCCATCTCCAGCCTGTAGGCCTGCATCAAATCAAGCGGCTTCAATAGCCCGTAAAGGCCTGACAGAATACGAATGCGGCCATTTGCATACTCGCGGTCTTCGTCGTTCAATGTTGCGGCATCAAGGCCTACATATACATCACCCTGAAATGCATCTATGGCTGGACGTGCGTTAGTTGGAGTGAAAGGCGTTTTAAAAGCCTTAAACCGCTGCACATTCAACTCCGCGAGATTATCCGAAATCCCCATCATAGCCTTGAGGTCTTCAGCCTTCAGAGTTTTAGCTACTTTCACCAGTTTTTTAGCCTGTGTAAGCATCGCAGGGGTATCTGCATCCGTACGGAGGTTTTCACTTTCGAAATCAAGTTTCTTTGCGGGAGAAAGAACGATAAGCATGACGAATTTCCACTTTAATTAACTAATGATGCTGCCTTACGAGGCTCTAACCACAAAGCCCACCAGAGCGTCACCAGTGAGGCTATTACCAGCATCACAAACGCGGCCTGATTAACGAGGCTCCAACCATATGTATCCAAGATAATGCCCGCAGCGAAGGATGCAACCGCAGACATGCCGAACACGAGAAATTCATTAAGCCCCTGCACTCTCCCTTTCTCTGCATCTGAATGAACTTGAGTGAGTAAACTACTGCCTCCGATAAAACAGAAATTCCACCCAAGACCAAGAGCAATAAGTGCCACAGAAAACTGCCAAATCTGAATACCTGAAAGAGCCGTTATAAAAGCGATAGCAAACATCACATGCCCTAATAACAAAATTGGAACCAGTCCGAAACGGCTGATTAAATGCCCCGTAAATAGGCTTGGCAGAAACATGGCAATAACATGCCCCTGAATAACTCTGGCGCTCACATTTGTACCAAACCCGCAAGCCTCAATAGCAAGTGGGGTTGCTGTCATCACAAAACTCATCATCGCGAAGCCTAATGCGCCGTTTATGACGGCCACAATAAATTTAGGTGTTCTGACAATTTTTGATAGCGGGCGAGTTTCCCCTTTATCTTCAGTGTTCTGAACAGTTAGCGGCTTATCCAGAGGCTTAAGAAAAGCAATGGGTACAAAAATCAGTGTTGTCATCATCACAACAAAAACAAACGCGCCCATAAAACTGTACGGTGCAAAACTATCATTCAGATAAAGTGTTGCGGACGGAGCAAATACCGCAGCAATAAGCCCACCAACAAGCACGAGAGAAAGCGCACGTGGTGCATGGGTCGCAGGAACGCTTTCAGCAGCAGCAAAACGGTAATATTGCGCGCTTGACTGAAACGGCCCCAACAGTGCCATCGCTGCACAGAGCATATAAAAATCACCAAAATACAGAGACGCCGAAGCAACAAGCCCCGCGAGTAAACCAAACCCGGCACCAAGCCGAAAACCAAATCGCCTAGAATACCGCTGCATGAGCATTGACATAGGCCCGGTTGAAAGTGCTGTGGCTGCAATTACCAGCGAGGTTGGAAGCGTGGCAAACTTTGGGTCAGCAGCCAATAATTTCCCGGCAAGACCAGAGAAGGTTACCGCTGTCATGGACACGGCTAGAAAACAAGCTTGGGCAAACAAAAGTAAAAAAACATTTCTATTCTGAAGCACGCGTAAAACTCTCTGAATTATTGAATATTCAATGGCTAAACATTAGTGGCTGATTGCGCAAACAAATTCGCCCAAAGCCCTATAACACTTTCCATTAAGTGCTGAAAACCCGCACAAATTAAGGGATTCCATTAATTAGCCCACAAGTGCAGATTTCAGTTGCAAAGGAAACTTTTTTCACCGACAAAGATTTCTAAACGTCAAGGAAATAACGCTTATGAACAGGTCCACTTTCTTTTCAGTATTCGGCTGGGTTGCTGCCATCATCCTTATTATCTTTTTCGGATTTGTTGGTAGTATCAAATTCGTTGGCTGGCATGTTGAGATGACACAGAACTTCCTTGGCTATTTCGAGCGTTTTGGCTTGAACCGTGAACTTATGGCAATAGTCGGCGCTATTGAAACCTTCAGTGCGGTTACCTTGGTGTTGTACCGCAGACACTGGATTGCTTCATATGGCGCTTTGGGCATTATGATCACATCTATCGGCGCCATTGGTTTTCATTTGATATACGACAGTGTTGCAGAAGCAATTCCCGCGATCACGACATATGCACTTTCCACCTACGTATTCAGCCAAAACCTTGATATTCTAAAAGCAAAGTTTGCACCTAAAGAAACAACCGAAGAACAATAATAAAATCCAACAGAGGGATATCCCAATGACAAAAGATTACCGTAAAAAATCAATCGGTAACCACCGCCTGAGCCCCGAAACACAAATGATGGGTTATGGCTATGACCCAAAACTCTCGGAAGGTTCTCTAAAGCCACCGGTATTTATGACATCCACATTCGTGTTTGATAAAGCACAAGACGGTAAAGAGTTTTTTGAGCTTGCATACGGCAAACGCGAAGCGGAACAAGGTGAAGAGCCAGGCCTGATTTATTCCCGTATCAATAATCCAAACCTAGAAGTTCTAGAAGATCGGTTGGCATTGTGGGAAAACGCTGATAAAGGCCTTACTTTCTCAAGCGGCATGGCGGCGATTTCTACTTGTCTTTGGGCGCATCTTCGCCCTGGTGATGTGATTGTGTATTCTGCGCCAATCTATGGCGGTACAGAGTATCTTATCCGTAATATTCTACCGGAATACGGCATCAAAGCTGTTGAATTTGAATCTGGCGGCACAGAGCCAACACTTGAACCAGCTATCGAAGAAGCGAAAAAGCTTGGCCGTGTTGCAGTAATTTATACAGAAACACCAGCCAATCCAACGAATGGCCTTGTTGATCTAAATGCCTGCCGTGACGCTGCCGATAAACTTGGTGAAGAAACAGGCACACGCCCTGTTATTATGACAGATAACACCTTCCTTGGCCCAGTATGGCAGCACCCGCTTGAGCATGGTGCGGATATTGTTATCTACTCACTTACAAAATATGTGGCTGGCCACTCTGATGTTGTAGCAGGTGCAGCTGTCGGTAGCGCTGAACGTATGGGCCCTGTCGCAGGCTTCCGTACAATCCTCGGCACAATGTGTGATCCGCACACTGGTTGGCTGATTATGCGCTCTCTTGAAACGCTTAAACTCCGTATGTCAGCTGCTTCTGAGAATGCTAAAAAGATTGCTGAATTCCTCCGAGATCACCCTAAGGTCGGTAAAGTTCATTACCTTGGTTTCCTTGAAGAAAACCACCCATGTTACCGCATTTTCAAAGAGCAATGTGGCGGTCACGCAGGTGCAACATTTGCCTTTGATGTAAACGGTGATGAAGCTGCGGCGTTCCGCGTGCTTGATGCACTCCAGGTTATTAAACTTGCGGTAAGTCTAGGCGGTACAGAAAGCCTTATGGAACATCCATTCGCTATGACACACTCTGATGTACCTGATGACGTAAAAGAACGCCTCGGTATTACAGAGTCCATGCTCCGCATTTCTGTTGGTGTTGAAAACGCTGATGATCTGATCGCTGATCTATCCCAAGCGCTAGACGCAATGTAATTAAAAAAGGGAAGTAAGCCCACCGCTTGCTTCCCTTTCTACCCTCGCCCGTTTTCCTCGGGCTACTTCATAATTTCTTTCTTAAACTCGGCGCAATCACCATCATGGTGCATATCAATGCCGTACAGGAATTTCCAACCATCCTTCGATTTAGCCAATGTGAACTGGTTAATACCGCACCCAACAAACTTACCTTTATAAGTAAGCTCAAACGGCGCCCAAACAGTCGCCAGTTCTGGTGATGCAGAAAGTGTTTTCACACCAAACACCTGTTCATCAGCATCGCCATCTTCCTGCGTATCAACCCAACTAATCCAGCGTTCAAAAGTGCCTTGCTGTAACGTGCCATCTGGTTTCAAACGGTCAAGCCGTGCGTCTGCCACCACCATTTCGCGGATAGCACCACCATTACCGGCGCGCATCGCATCAAAAAGTTTGATAACCATATCTTCAGGACTTACGTCACTTGCCCCTGCAGCGGTTGATGAAAGAGCCATAAGTGCCCCAACCATTACATGTTTCTTAATCACCGTATTTCCCCTCACTTCCACATTCACCGATATAGAAAGAACGAGCGAAACAAAAGCGATATTATTCCTTGCTAAACGAAGGTTAAAACGGCTTAAGCTTCTTCGATAATGCGTTCATTTGGAAGGTAAATGGTAAAGCTCGAGCCAACATCCATGGTGCTTTCAAGCTCAACCCTGCCATCATGCATATCAACAAAAACCTTCACCAATGCAAGACCAAGGCCTGTGCCTTCATGGTTTTTACTAAGCGCTGATGCAGCTCGTACAAATGGTGAGAAAACCAATTCCTGATCTTCTTTTGGAATACCAATACCGCTGTCTTTAACGTTAATTGCTAACTCACCGCTATCTGTAACCCAAGAGGCGATTTGCACATTATTGCCACCTGCCGGAGTAAATTTCACAGCATTAGACAGGAGGTTAAGAACAGATTGTTTAAGACGTAAACGGTCTCCGTTAACTTTAGGTAGGTCTTCATTTGGGGGTAACTTCAGGTCGATCTGGAAACCTTTTTGCAGCGCCTGCCCACCAATAAGCGCAAGGCTTTCATGGAACATTTTCACCACATCAACAGTTTCTTCTTCCATGTTGAACTGGCCAGCTTCAATTTTAGCCAAATCAAGCACCTCACCCAGAATATCGGAGAGATGTTCACTGGAGTTTCGAATGTCCTGAAGATACTCACGGTATTTTTCATGACCAATTGGCCCGAACATCTGATCAGCCATAATGCTTGAGAAACCAATAATCGCATTAAGCGGTGTGCGGAGTTCGTGGCTCACGTTTGCAAGGAACACACTTTTCGCTCGGTTCGCGGCTTCGGCCTGCTCTTTAGTAACCAAAAGCTCCATAGTGGTTTTCTTGGTACGCTCAACTTCCTGTTCAAGTTCCCAGGACCGTTTACGTAGTGTTTCCTCAGACGATGAAAGTGCTTTGTTTGTTGATCTAAGGTTATCAATAAGCACCTGCACCGCATCAAAAGACAGGTTAATCTGGCTCGCAAGAAGGCCAAGCTCATCTTTGCGGTGTTTTTTATGAACCGCGATCCTTTGTTCTCTAGGTTGTTCAGGGTTAATCGCAGAAATCTTTTCCACAATCTGAACAAGGGATTTTGTAAGCCCTTGGTGGAACGCGAAATAAAGGAGAAGCACGAGCAAAAGGTTGCGTACAAGCCCTGACATAAAGGTTGTTACAGCACGCGAGAAGAAAGGCTGCAAACCCACAGCTCGGTCAACTACAACGCGCAAGCTGCCTGGCTGATCCGCCATGGTATCTGGTAGTTCAAGTTCACGTTCGTAGGTGGAAATATCTGTGATTAACTGCCTGGCGACCCGTACACTATTTGTGCCGAAACCTGAGGTATCCTGCTGGTCTGCAGAAAGTACGGCTCCGTGATCATCAAGGATAGCCGCTTCCGCGATATAATCATATTCCATCAGGCCGGAGACAACCTCTGTCGCCAAATCGGAATCAAGGATAAGTACAGCTCGTGTCGCAGCTTTTTGCGCCACCGCCAAACTTTTATTCACCTTCTGATCAAGCAGATCACCTTCTTCAAGATAATCAAGATACACCTGACCGGCTGATAAGATTAAACCTACAACAAATGCAATAATTACTGCTGTACGCGCTAGCTTAAACGATAATCTGTCTGACCAATGCAGTTTCAAGAAAAAATCCCCTGCGATTCCACTCTTAACATTATACCTTGGTGAACAACCCTAAATATTCGGTTTACAGAAACCGATAATCTCGCCTATTGACAAAAAAAACGGTATTTTTTTTACCACTTGCCGATATTCTCCATCGAAGCCCACGGTTCCTGCGGTTCTAGGCGTCCACCTTTTTGTAATAGCTCGATAGAAATATTATCCGGGCTCCTGATAAAGGCCATATATCCATCGCGCGGAGGGCGATTAATAACCACGCCTTTATCCATCAAACGTTGACAGGTTTCGTAAATATCATCCACCGCATAAGCTAGATGACCAAAGTTACGGCCCTCATCATATTCTTCCGGATCCCAGTTATATGTAAGCTCTACCTGAGCATCCTCGTTGCCTTCAGCCGCGAGGAAAACAAGCGTGAAACGCCCTGCTTCCACTTCTTTCCGGCCTACTTCCCTAAGCCCAAGCTTGTTACAGTAGAAATCCATAGATTCTTCAAGGTTCGTTACCCGAACCATTGTATGGAGATATTTCATCTTATTTTCCTGAGAAAACTTTACCAAGAATGCGTTCGAGCCATTCTTTATCTGTTTCATCAAATGCTGCGTGCTGTTCTGAATCCACATCAAACACAGCGATTAGCTCACCAGCTGTGTTTATCACTGGCACAACAATTTCACTGTTCGAGCGGCTATCACAGGCAATATGATTTGCTAATGCATGCACATCTTCAACCACTTGGGTTTCAAGGGTTTCAGCAGCTGTACCACATACACCGCGACCAAATGGAATGCGCAAACACCCAAGCGTACCTTGATAAGGCCCAACAACCAGCACACGTTCCTGCGCTGGATCAACTACATAAAAGCCAGTCCAGAAATAAGTTTCCGGAAAGGCGAGCGATAGCAGGCAAGAAACAGTTGCCATTTGCGCTGTTACATTCTCTTCGCCTTCAAGAACCGCCAAAATCTGGCTTTCTGTGGTTTGGTATATGTCCTGCTTACTCATCACACATCCATAGTCTTTAATTTATACAAGGCCAACACCCCTAAAGGTTTAACACCTTCACTTATACGATTGGATATTTGCCTACCATATTTAGAAAGTAGTTGCAGAGATTTTATTGCGAATATGTGAACAAAACCAAGATTTATACTGTTCGGCATAAAAAAAGCCCCGGAAAAACCGAGGCTTCGTCTTTTCTATGCTTTTGTAGATTTATTCTAGGCCAAGCGCCAAGAGCTCAATCTGTGAAGCGGCGCCATAAAGCTGGCCAGCTTCTGTTGTCAACGTTTCTGGAGGCATAATACCCGGCCAAAGTGGTTTCAAACCTTCAATGATAGCTACCGCTTTACCAACAACCTCTTCCTCAGCAGCAGTAGATTTAGAAGATGTCTCAAGAATAGCCTTCGCGATGTTTGTGAAACCGAATGCATCCTGATATTCGTGTGCATTCTGCATTTTACCGTCTACAACAGCAATTGCATACTCTTCACCAGCCGTGCGGAGAAGCGCAACAGCAAGCTTCAACTTTTCAGCAGCAGTGCCGCTTGCCGCAGATACAAAGCCTTCATTCTTCGCAATTGCGGCTGTTACAGTTGCATAACCAGCAGCCACGGCCGCATCACCTTTTTCGCCCTCAACAGCTGTTGCAAGCATTTCAAGCTCTTCAGCAAATCCTTTAGAGCCGCGTGCTTCAAACGCAGGTACAACTTCAGCATAAAGCTCACTCTTCGGGTGCTTCATATGCATTTTAGCGTGATCGATATGGCCTGCTTTATAAAGCTCATTACCCACAAAAAGGTGGCCGCGCATAAGGCCAAGTTGTGTTAGGTATGCCAGATCATCTTTCGCGAGTTCAGCATCAGAAGCAGCGCCTTCGCCCTCTCCTTCTCCCTCGCCTTCACCAGCAGGGGCAGGGGCAGCGTCACCCTCGCCCTCACCTTCTCCTTCGCCTTCACCGCCAGAAGAAGCAACTTGTGATGTTTGGGAACCGTCAACAACAACCTGATGGCCTTCGCCTTCACCTTCCCCCTCGCCTTCACCTTCTCCGCCTGTGGCACAGCCGCTCAGCGCTGTAACACTAGCAAAGGCAATAGCGCTCATATTCGTCCAAAGCTTGGTACGCTTTTCCATTGATCCTACCCCTTCAAAATTGACAAAAAAACATGCGGGTTTAATTTAGTTGATCGGCAGATTAATCATGATTAATCTATTTTGCAAACAATTCTCATTATTATAAAAGATCATGCAAATTTTTCTCGATAATATCTTAGATTCCCACACACTCAAGGCCATTACAGATTCTTTATCAAATGATGCGCTTTATGAGGACGGAAAGAAAACCGCAGGCCGCACCGCGCGCCGGGTGAAATCAAACCTTCAGGCTCGCCCTGATGCTGTTGAAGTGAAAGGGGCCTTAAAACTTATTGAGAAAGCGCTGATGAATCATCCTGTATTCAAAGCGGCTGCACTCCCTCAGAAATTCGCGAAACTCATGATCAACCGGTACGGCCCCGGTATGCAGTATGGCACGCATGTGGATGACCCGATTATCGCTGGCACACGCACTGATCTTTCTTTCACCTTGTTCTTGTCTGATCCAAAAACATACGAAGGTGGTGAGCTGGTACTCTGCAAGCATGATGGGGAAGAAAAGGTAAAACTGCCTAAGGGCGCGCTTACCCTCTACCCGTCCACCACACTACACCATGTAGCTGAAGTAACAGAAGGCACCCGCATCGCCGCCGTTGGGTGGGTGCAAAGCCGTGTTCGCCTTGCCGAGCATAGAGAAATTCTGTTTGACCTGCATACGGCGCTCGCGCAGCTGCCAGACACAGACGAAAACCTCGAGGCTCGCATGCAAACTCTCAAGGCAAAAAGCAACCTCACCCGCCTTTGGGCAGATTAGGCAAATAAAAAAGGGAGCTAAACAGCTCCCTTAAATCACTCTATGGCGTTTAAAACCTAGTTCCAGCCCGCGCGGTCAAAGATACGTACAGCAGCAGCTTGGTTTATACCCAGTTCACTTGCATTAATTGTATCTTCCTTGAACTCGCCCATCTGCTTCACAACATCAGTAACATTCGCGCCCTTAACAACCGGGTACTCATTATTACCTTCAACAAACAGGTATTGAGCACGGTTTTCTGTTAGGTATTCAATGAATTTGATCGCGTTTTCACGGTTTGGTGCATACTTAAGCACACCCGCACCGCTGATGTTCACGTGTGTACCTGATGTTTCCTGGTTCGGATAGATCACACCAACCTGTTTGCCCACTTCATTACCGCTTGCAAGCAAACGTGCCAGATAATAGGTGTTCACAATTGAAAGTTCACACTCACCGGAAGCCACCGCACGGATGTTTGCTGTATCATTCCCTTGTGGACGGCGGCGGAAGTTTGCCACAACGCCTTTTGTCCATTCTTCCGCTTTCTCTTCACCAACGCGGCCAACCATAGCAGCGAGAAGCGAGATATTATAAATATTGGAAGACGAACGAACGCAAATCTGACCTTTAAACTCAGGCTTCGCCAGATCTTCATAAGTGTTCAGGCCTTCAGGCTTACCTTTTGCGGCATTATAAATAATCACGCGAGCACGCTTGGAAAGACCATACCACTGACCTTTCGGGTGACGAAGATGTGCTGGCACACGCTCTTCCAGAACAGCAGACGTAAACGGTGCGAAGATACCTTTTTGCTCTGCGCGGTACAGACGCCCAGCATCCACAGTAATGAGAATATCAGCAGGGCTGTATTTACCTTCGTTCAGGATACGTTCAATGAGCGTATCGCTCGCTGCTTCAATCAAGTTAACTTTAACGCCTGTCTGTTTTTCAAAATCAGCGTAAAGCGCGAGATCAGTATCATAGTGGCGTGCGCTATATACATTCACAACACCATCCGCATTTGCTGAGCTCGCGAACAAGCCTGTTACTGCCATCGCTGCGGCCATTGCTGTCTTCGTAAATTGGCGAATCATGGTATCCCCTATTTTCTTTCATATTTATTGATAGTAATTATCAATAACAAAATTAATTGTCCAGCCTCTGGATTATTTTTGGTGATGGAAAACGAAGAATTCCTTCGAAGCAGCAGAGAGACGAACATTATCCCCTACTGAAAGGTTATCTGCGTTTGGAACCGACACTCGAAGTGGAGCAAGGGATGGTGCCGCCTCAACCGGCAACAAAAACACCAACCAACTGCTTCCAACAAAGCGAATATCTGCAATACGAAGCGATGCTTCTTCCACCTTTTCTAACTTAAGGCCACTTGGCCGTACAACGAGCGTACAATTCTTACGTTCAGATGTGTCAGCCTTAGGGCAGCCAATGCTGCCGTAATCCGTGAGGTAACCAGTTTCTGTGCAAAGCGCGGGAATGGTTTGCGCATTCCCAAACAGCCCAGCCACCGTTGGATCAACCGGGTTTTCATACAGTTCCTTAGGCGTAGCCGCCTGAACAATTTTCCCGGCATCAAGCACTGCGATCACATCCGCCATTTCCATCGCCTCTGATGGATCATGCGTTACAAGGATTGTGGTTGTCCCACTTTCCTTAAGCGTACGGCGCGCAGATTCCCTGAGCGCACGGCGGAGTGTGCTATCAATACTTGCGTATGGTTCATCCATCAACAGAACGCGCGGCTTTGGTGCGAGTGATCTTGCCAGCGCTACACGTTGTTGCTGCCCACCTGAAAGGGTGTGGGGATACCTGTTTTCAAAATCCGGCAGCCCGATGGACTTCAAGAGGCTTGAAGCAATTGCCTCTTTTTCCGCTCTGGTCTTTCCCTCAAGACCAAAAGCGATATTCTCCGCAAGGGTCATATGCGGAAACAGTGCATTTTCCTGAAACATTAAACCAACAGGGCGATCTTCTGGCGCGGGTTCATCCCCCGGTGTTGCCAGTGTTTCACCGTCTACCAAAATCTCACCAGCCTGAAGTGGCTCAAGGCCAGCAGCTAAACGCAACATAGTACTTTTACCGCCACCTGACGGGCCTAAAAGACAGGTGATTTCACCAGCTTTTGCTTCGAGGTTTACATTCTTCAGAACGGCGTTATCACCGTAAGCATGAGAAATATTTTGGAAAGTTAAGGTCATAAACAGGAAATGCTTTGTCTTTTTACTTGAAATTGAACCCTAATCTAATGAAGAAGATATTCCAAGCCTGCTTCATAGTGTGAGACGGATTATCACAGGGTATTCATTTCACCAAGAAGATAGGCGCTTTTTAGTTCGGGATTGTTTTATGAAAAAACTCAGTGGCACAAGTTATGGATGGCAGCTTTCAAGTTTGCTGATTTCCACTCTTATCGCTGTGCCAATGGTGTTTATTATCATAAGCCTGTTTTCCGGTTCTGACCCTGCATGGACCCACCTGAAGGAAACAATCCTACCAAGCTATATTGGCAACACAGTTCTATTGATGGCACAGGTTGCCCTCTATTCCACCATTATAGGTGTCTCCACCGCATGGTTAACTGCAGCCACACAGTTCCCGGGTAGGAAATTCTTCTCCTGGGCGCTTATGCTGCCGCTCGCTGCCCCTGCTTATATCGTGGCCTATGTGTATACCGACCTGCTTGATTTCAGTGGCCCCGTGCAAACTGCTTTCAGAGCGATCACTGGCTATGAAGCGGGGGATTATATGTTCCCGCAAATTCGGTCATTAACAGGTGCAGCCCTTATGCTGAGCCTTGTGCTCTATCCTTATGTTTATATGCTGGCGCGAGCTTCCTTTGTTCAGCGATCCGCTACCCTGTTTGATGCCGCACGCACGCTGGGCGCCCGTCCACTAAAGGCATTCTTCAAAATCGCTCTACCTGCTGCGCGCCCCGCAATCGCCGCGGGCCTAGCGCTTGTACTGATGGAAACACTCGCTGATTTTGGCGTGGTGGAATACTTCGGCATCCCCACCTTCTCCACAGGTATTTTCAGAACATGGTTCGCGATGGGGGAGAAAATGGCAGCCATGAAACTGGCAGCCGTGATGTTCATTATCGTGGCATTCCTTGTTGTGCTTGAGAAATGGAGCCGTAAGGGGACCACGCAAAGCGCCCATGCCCGTGATGCTGCCATGAACCGCGCACCACTTAAGGGCATGCAAGCCGTTGGTGCTGTTTTAATCTGCGCGCTTCCTGTGCTTCTTGGATGTGTAATTCCGCTCGCAGTTCTCGGCAATCTAGCCATCACTGTGGGTGACCCAAAACTCGGTTATGATTTCAGCGAATTCACCATTAACAGCATTTCGGTTGCAGGGATGGCCGTTGGTGTCGCCCTCATTGCGGCACTTATGCTTACGTATGCACAGCGTATTGCACCAACAAAAACAACGACGGGCGCCATTCAAATCTCCACTCTTGGCTATGCTCTTCCCGGTGCGATGCTCGCGATCGGCTTACTTGCGCCACTTTCCCAACTTGATCGCTGGTTGGCTGAATTCTTTGAAACCACCTTTGATTGGCGCTCTGGCCTTTTGCTTACTGGCACAGTGACAACACTGGTATATGCCTATGTAGTACGCTTCCTGACAGTAGCCTACAACACCACCTCAAGCGGACTTGAGCAGATACCACCGATTTATGATCAAGCGGCACGCAGCCTTGGCGCAAAACCATTCAGACTAGTGAAAGAAATCCATTTCCCCCTAATGCAGCGCTCAGTGGTAGCAGCAGGTATTTTAATTTTCGTGGATACAATGCGAGAGCTACCGGCAACTCTACTTCTAAGGCCGTTTAATTTTGAAACGCTGGCAACACGAGTTTACCGTTTGGCGGGGGATGAACGCTTGGCGGAAGCTTCCACTGCCGCCATCGCGATTGTTTTAATTGGCCTGATCCCGGTACTTACACTGAATAAGCTGACAGACCGAAAACACTGATTAGTGGGAAGCCACCACTTTAATCTTCAGCTCAATATTTTTTGAAACCCACGCAGCATCGGCGTCTGACTGCACACCAAGATCGTAAGCGATACGATCAATCGAATGGCTCGCATTCATTTCGGCAATATTGCCGCTCGTATCCAGCGTAAACGCAAGGGTAAGCGGTAAGGTTTTATCACGGATTTGAAGTGTTCCTTCAGCCGTATAAGCATTCCCGCCTGTGTGGGCGAAAGTTACCGCTTCAAAAACAGCTGTTTTAAACGTATCAACCTTGAACCAGTCCTCACCTTTCAAAGTACCGTCATAAAGGCCGTTGCCTGTTTTCGCTGTTGATGGATCAAAAGTTACTTTCACCTTTGAAGCCGCAAGATTCGAGGCATCAAAATTGATATCTGCCTGCCATTTTTCAAATACGCCGGTAAATTCATTCCCTGCATGGGTACCGCCAAAACGTACCTCGCTTTTGCTGTGATCCACTTTCCAATCCGCCGCAAAAGAAGCGCCAGCAATCAATACAGATGCAATGGCACCAATTATAAAGTTTTTTATCATTATTCTTCTTCTCGCTGTACTGGAGTTTTCAGGAACGGCAGCATGCGCACAAGCGTATTATCTTTTGCAATTACATGATGCTTCAGTGCTGCACCAATATGCAGAACGATAAGTGCGATACCGCCATATGCAATCACTTCATGCATTTCCTTGAACACACCTTCCCATTCCTGTTTGCCCGCCATATCAAGGCTTGAAAGCGCATGCAGATGCGGTACTTCAAACTGGTTGAAATACATGGTTGGAAGGCCCCACGGGCTTGCAGAAACCATCAACCACCCCGTTATGGGAAGGCCAATCATCAAGGCATAAAACAGAAAATGAGTGGTGTGTGCCGCCATACGTTCCCATGCAACCATGCCTGACGGCATTGCTGGCGCCTTATGGGTAAAGCGCCAGATAAGGCGAACAACACTAAGCACCAACACCGTAAGGCCGATTGATTTATGGATTTGGTAAACCTCAAACGCAGTTGCCTGAGTTTCCTTTTCCTTAATCGCGCCTGTCATCCAGATACCTGCTGCCATCAAACCAATAATCGCAAAAGCAATCAACCAGTGCAGAAGGATGGCAACTTTGGTGTAACGCTCTGTATTATTCGCCGCGCTCATAATTACTTAGCTTTCTGAAATTCAGCGTCGATATTGAAGGTAACTTCATCACCGATGTAAGGCACAAGGTGTGTGAAACCAAATTCAGAACGCTTCAATGTACCTGTTGCGTTAAAACCAACCGCTGGTACTTTCGCAAATGGATGAGCATCTGTTGCGCCAATAAGCGTTGCATCAAGTGTCATATCTTTTGAAACACCCAGCATTGTTACTGTGCCGTGGATTTTCGCTGTTTTATCGCCTGTTTTTTCAACAGATTTGGAAACAAACTCAATCTTCGGGAACTTGCTGCTGTTCAAAAATTTAGGATCGTTCGCGATTTCACCGTTGAAATCGGTCTCGCCCGGATAATCTGTTTCAACAGATGTCACATCAATCACTGCCTTCACAGATGATTTGCTTACATCATCTACATCAAGGTTTAGATCAATATCAAACTTAGTAAAACGTGCATTGTAAACTGAGAGGCCCAGGTGGCTGATTTTCCATGTCACGCTCGCATGTGTTGGATCAACTTTATAAACACCTGATGGCGCCGCTACATCAGCTGCCATTACAGGCGCAGCGATTGAACCAAGTGCGAGAGATGCACCAATTACAGCCGTTTTTAGTAACTTCATTATAAAACTCCTCGTCTGAATGTGTTTTGCATACTCTCACAGTGCGAATTCAATCACGAGAACCTACAAAAAATGTATCAACATTCTGATTTTATTGACAAACGACAGGCCCGAATACTCAACACCGACAAACCTGCAAATTTTCACATTACAAACTTAGGGAGATTTTTCTGCTCACAAAAGCGCGATTTTTGCGACAATGCGTTCCAAAATTTGGAACACTATTCCTTATTTGAAGAAAAATGTTCTACGAGATAACGATGGATAAGCGCACGTTCTTCTGCTTCCAGTTCTGGCATATTCTGCTTTTCAACCATCCAATTGAGAAGATAATCCCATCGTTCTGGCGTCACACGCTGCTGCATCACAATCGCCAAACTATGGCAAGAAGCACAGTAAGCAGCCACCTCTTCATACCCTTCTGTGCGCGGTAAACCCCAATAATCATCATTCGGGTCAAACTTGCTACTACGCGCGATCGCAGAACGTTTAATCAAAGGATCAAGGGCGTTAAAGGTATCTTTGTACTGGATAGAGCCATCATAGACAGCGGCCATAGCTTCCACACGAGTATTCCGGTGCTCTTGCAGCTCCTTATCTACTTCCGGTATCTCTGCTTCGCTACACGCAGCGAGCATCAATACACTGATTATAACAGCACGCATCAAAGCACCTAAACCGCAAATACAGCAACACGGTGCTGCATGTTATTCAGATATCCTTTAGGGTTCCAGCCAGGCACCACTGAAGGCTGGCTTGTTCCAGTATGATCTGTAGCTCGTGCCCAAACCTCATAATATCCAGCCTTCGGGAAGGTAAGCATTGCCTTCCAGTGCTGCCACGCGAATTTATTCACTGGTTTATCCAGTTTCGCTTTTTGCCATGTAGCGCCGAAATCAATAGAGACTTCCATCTCAGATACATCACCCTGCCCGGACCATGCATGACCGCGGATTTCAATCTCTTCCCCCAGCTTCACGCGACTACCCGTTACAGGGTATGTAACCAGCGATTTCACAGGCATTTCGTGGATGATAACCATATCCTCCTTTGGCACTTCCGTACCCGGGCTAACAGGGTACGCAGGCATACGGTATGCCGTACCTGTCATCTTCGGACCATCATGGATTTGGTCTCTGATTTGAATACGCTTAAGCCATTTCTGTGAGCATGAGCCCGGCCAACCCGGCACCACTAGACGCATCGGAAAACCATTAAGCACAGGAAGCGGTTCACCGTTCATCTCGAACGCAATGATGCTATCTTCTTCTAAGGCTTTAGCAATTGGAACACCTCGCGAGATTGGCGCTTTCTCAGGATCACCAGACAAGTGCATATCCACACTGTGGTGGGCTGTGTAAACGGCTGTATCTTTAACGCCAGCTTTCTTCAGCACGTCACGGAGGCGTACCCCTGTCCACTGAGGGCACCCGATAGCACCTAACGACCACTGGTTACCAGAAGCGCCCGGTTCATAGAACTTACGGCCATTGCCGCCGCATTCTATCCACAGCTGTTTGGTAACCACTTCAAAATTACGTTTTAGGTCTGCAATCGACAACGTTAGAGGCGTTTCAACTTCACCATCAATAGTGATTGTCCAACTATCAGCTGGGTGCTCTTCATAATCCGGCACAATACCGTTATTGCGTACAAACAACCTGCTTGCAGGTGTGATAGCATCATCCAACAAATGCGCTGGTGTTTCCATGTTAATCGGGCGAGCATTGAGCAGCGTGAGACCTTCCTTCTGGACAATAAGCGCTTCATCATCCAACCCAACATCGTCATTCGCATAAGCGACAGGCAATAGGCCTTTAGGCATGTTCTTCAAAAATGGAATATCTGTGCCAAGCATGAAAGCGGCGGAACCAACGCCCCCCAACAACAGCTTTCTGCGTGAAATATTCATTGCCGCCTTTTTATCTGCCATGTTTGCCTCCCAAAACTCGGTAAATTAGTAGCAAGCTCTTACAGAGAAGAATTAAACGCAAGAAGAAACATAAAAAACAACAGTTTTGTGAAATACTAATACTGTATTTTAGAAATTATTTTTAACTACATTCTATCTAGCGGAAATTATTAGGTTAGAAATGCAAAAAGCCGAGCACCTGAGTGCCCGGCTTTGGAATTTAAGGAGCTCCAGACCTTAGATATGTAGAGCGTGTCCAAGGGCTTTAAGCGCTGCTTCCTGGAAACCTTCACTTTGTGTTGGGTGCGCATGAATTGTACCTGCCACATCTTCAAGACATGCACCCATTTCAAGGGCAAGTGAGAAGGCCGCTGAAAGTTCAGCAACACCTTTACCCACAGCCTGAATACCAAGCACAAGGTGGTTATCTTTACGCGCAACGATACGAACAAAACCAGTTTCAGCTTCCATTGTCATCGCTCGGCCATTAGCTGCGAACGGGAAGACACCGATTTTAGTTTCATAACCCGCAGCTTCCGCTTCTTCAGGTGATAGGCCAGCTGTCACGATTTCAGGGTCTGTGAAACAAACGGCTGGGATAGAAACTTTATCGAACGTGCGGTTCATGCCAGAGATGATCTCAGCAACCATTTCACCCTGTGCCATGGCACGGTGGGCCAGCATTGGCTCGCCTGTTAGGTCACCAATCGCATAAACGCCTGTCATGGATGTTTCGCATTTGTCGTTAATCGCAACAACGCGGCCATTCATGGTTAGATCAAGCTCTTCAAGACCAAAGCCTTCTGTTTTCGCACGGCGACCAACAGTTACGAGAATTTTACTTGCTTCCAGTGTTTTATCACCATCTGTTGTTTCAACAGTAAGCGCGGTACCGTCTTCGTTAGCTGCTTTAGCCTTCGTATTCAGAAGCACTTCAATACCAAGGTCTTTAAGGCTCGCCATAATCGGCTTAGAAAGATCAGCATCATACTGTGGCAGGATACGCTCAGCAGCTTCAACAACTGTAACTTTCGCACCCATTTTCGCGTATGCTGTACCTAGCTCAAGGCCGATATAACCACCGCCGATAACCACCAACTTCTCAGGCACACCATCAAGCGAAAGCGCTTCTGTAGAAGAAATAATATTACCACCAAATGGCAGGCTTGGGATTTCAACAGGCACACTACCAGTTGCCAAGATTACATTCTCAGCCTTGATAGTTACGTCGCCCTCATCGGTTGCCACCAAACAAGTTTTACCGTCAACCATCTTGCCCCAGCCTTTAACAAGCTGTGCTTTGTTCTTTTTAAGAAGGCCAGCAACACCACTGTTCAAGCGCTTTACGATGCTGTCTTTCCATTCAATGGTTTTAGACAAATCAATAGATGGCGCCCGAACACTGATACCCAGCACATTTTCACCAGTGAAATGCATGGATTTTTCAAATTCATCAGCAGCGTGAATAAGGGCTTTAGACGGAATACAGCCAACATTCAGGCATGTACCGCCCGGTGCCTGCCCATCTACAATCACGGTATCAAGACCAAGCTGCCCCGCACGAATAGCAGCAACATAGCCCCCCGGCCCCGCGCCAAGCACGAGAACTTTACAGTTAATCGTTTTCATAATTAGCGCTCCATGAAGAGAGTTGCAGGGTTTTCAAGCAGTTGCTTAATACGCTGGATAAATTCAGCAGCATCCCAACCATCAATAATGCGGTGATCAAACGATGAAGAAAGGTTCATCATCTTACGCGGTACAAAACCACCATCACGCCATTCAGGGCGGGTCGCTACTTTGTTCACGCCAACAATCGCAACTTCTGGGCTGTTCATCACAGGTGTAGAAACAATGCCGCCCATCTTACCGAGGCTTGAAAGCGTGATTGTTGAGCCTGTCAATTCCTCGCGAGAGATAGAACCATCACGCGCAGCATTTGCAAGGCGTTTTGCCTCGTTCGCAAAATCATTGATTTCCATTGCTTCACAGTGGTTCAGCACTGGCACCATAAGGCCGCCTGGTGTTTGCGCAGCCATACCAATATGAACACCGCCATATGTGTAAAGCATGTCATTGCCGTCATCATAGTGGCTGTTCAGCTTTGGATAATCTTTGATCGCCATAACCATCGCCTTCATGATGAAAGGCAGGATTGTTAGCTTCGGATCATCTTCCTTACGTGTCGCGTTCATATGCTCACGCAGTTCTTCAAGCGCTGTTACATCAATCTCATCAACATAAGTGATGTGCGGAATACGCTGTTTGGCATCCTGCATACGCTCAGCAATTTTGCGGCGCAGGCCGATAACTTTTGTCTCTTCAACAGATGTATCAGCACGCTTTGATGAACCACCAACCGGTGCAGAAGCGCCAGAGATATAATCTTCAAGATCTTCGTGCGTGATACGGCCTACAGGGCCAGTACCAAAAACATACTGTAGTTTCACACCTGCATCAGCGGCACGTTTGCGCACAGCAGGAGAAGCGATTGGCTTCTCACCTTCCTTGCGTGGTGCGCCAGATGTTGCTTTCTTTGCAGAAGCCACTGGCTTCTTCACAACAGCGGTTTTCTTTGGCGCAGGAGCTGGAGCCGGCTCAGCTTTCGCTTCAGGCTTTACTTCTTCTTTCGGCGCTTCTTCAGCAGCAGGTGCTGGCGCGTCAGCTTCAGCCGAAATCATCGCTTCGTTGCCTTCACCTTCCACTTCAAGTGTGATAATCACGGCGCCAACTGGTGTCATATCACCGATTGTGCCAGAGATTTCTTTCACCACACCATCAACCGGGCTTGGGATTTCAACCGTTGCTTTGTCTGTCATTACAGCAGCGAGAACGTCATCCTCTTTGACAACGTCACCAACGCTTACATTCCATTCTACGATTTCAGCTTCGGTAATACCTTCACCAACATCTGGCATCTGGATTTTATGCAGTCCCATTATACCGCCTCCATCATAGCTTTGAGTTCACGGCCAACACGTGCTGGACCAGGGAAATAATCCCATTCCTGTGCGTGTGGGTATGGTGTGTCGTAACCGGCTACACGAACAACCGGGCTTTCAAGGTGGTAGAAGCAACGCTCCTGAACCTGAGCCGCAAGCTCAGCACCAAAACCAGATGTTTGTGTTGCTTCATGAAGCACCATGCAGCGGCCTGTTTTCTTCACTGATTCAACAATCGCATCCACATCAAGCGGTAGCAGTGAACGCAGGTCAATGATTTCAGCATCAATGCCTGTTTCTTTCACAGCAGCTTCTGCAACATAAACCATCGTGCCGTATGTAAGGATAGTAACGGCTTTCCCTTCACGGAAAGTAGAAGCTTTACCAATCTCTACAGTGTAATGGCCTTCAGGCACATCACCAAGCGGGTGCTTGGACCAGTTGCTCGCAGGGCGATCATGGTGCCCATCGAACGGACCGTTATACAGGCGCTTTGGCTCAAATACGATTACAGGATCAGGATCTTCCATCGCCGCAATCAACAGGCCTTTTGCATCATATGGGTTTGACGGAATAACCGATTTCACACCAGCAACGTGGGTGAAAAGTGATTCCGGGCTCTGGCTGTGTGTCTGCCCGCCAAAGATACCACCACCAACTGGAGTACGGATCGTAATCGGTGCTGTAAACTGCTCGCCAGAACGGTAACGAAGGCGTGCTGCCTCTGATACAATCTGGTCATACGCTGGATAGATATAATCAGCGAACTGGATTTCGACACATGGACGCAAGCCATAAGCAGCCATACCAATCGCCGCACCTACAATACCGCTTTCGTTAATCGGGCTATCGAACACACGGTTCTTGCCGTATTTATCCTGAAGGCCGTGCGTACAGCGGAATACACCACCGAAATAACCAACATCTTCACCGAACACGACAACATTGTCGTCTTCAGCCATTTTCACATCCATTGCATCGCGAATGGCTTCAATCATAGACATTTGCGGCATTGGTTATACTCCCATCTTCTGGCGCTGTTCGCGCAGATGTGGCGGTAGTTCTTCAAACACCGCTTCAAACATATCTTTCGGGCTTGAACCTGCGCCCATAACGCCGTGCGATTCAGCTTCTTTAGTTGCTACGCGCACTTCTTCGTCATACTCGCTTTCAGCCTGAGCATGACGCTCTTCTGACCAAAGGCCACGAGCAATCAGGTGATTCTTGAGGCGAAGGATCGGATCACCAAGCGGCCACGCTGTTGATTCTTCTTTCGGACGGTACTTAGACGGATCATCTGATGTTGAGTGTGGAGCCACACGGTATGTTACCCATTCGATAAGAACAGGACCAAAGCCGCGGCGAGCACGTTCAATCGCCCAGCGAGATACAGCATAAACCGCAAGGAAATCGTTACCATCAACACGGAGGGATGGAATATCATAGCCGTGCGCACGTTCAGCGAATGTCGCTTCATCACCACCTGCGATACCGCGGAAGCTTGAGATCGCCCACTGGTTATTCACAATATTGAAAACAACTGGTGGCTTATAAACAGAAGCGTTCACAAGCGCTGAATGGAAATCATTCTCAGCTGTTGAACCATCACCAATCCACGCAGAAGCGATTTTTGTATCGCCTTTGATTGCAGATGCCATCGCCCAACCAACAGCGTGGATGAACTGTGTGCCAAGGTTACCAGAAACCGTGAAATAATCGTGGCTGCGTGCACTATAAAGAATAGGCAGCTGGCGGCCCTTCAGCGGATCTTTCTCGTTAGACAGGATCTGGTTGATCATATCTTCCATTGGGTAATCAGTCGCAAGCAACAAGCCCTGCTGACGGTATGTAGGGAAGTTCATATCGCCTTTTGTTTGCGCCAACTTGTGCGCAATTGCGATAGCTTCCTCGCCAGTACACTTCATGTAGAAGGATGTTTTACCCTGACGCTGAAGTGTCATCATACGCTCATCAAACGCACGCGTACGGATCATCGCCTTAAGGCCATCAAGCAATACATCATCATCGATACCCTCAGCCCAAGGGCCAACCGCTTCGCCATCACGGTTCATCACACGGATGATTGTTGTTGCCAAATCCTTGATTTCCTGCGGGCGGCAATCAATCGCTGGTTTGCGTGCGCTACCGGCATCAGGAATAATCAGTTTGGTAAAATCAGGTTCATCACCCGGGCGGCCTGTTGGTTCAGGCACATAGAACTTCAGCGGTTCATAATCCGACATAGCGTTAAGACCCTAGACTGTTTCTGTGACAATACGTCAGCAATGCTGACTTAATTTTCGCCGAGAATGCAATTTTTTTTCGCGAATTACAAGGGGAATCATTTGTGTTCACGGGCTGGTTACCAACAGGCACAGCGCCAACACATCAGAAAAAACAACAATTGCACCCGGTTACACCCCAATTTGGCGCGGCATCATACCACAGATAGAGGACAGATAGTCGCCTAATCTTAAGTGCTCTTGTTTGTGGCGCTCGCTACCCTAGATACATTTAAGCGATAAACGAGGAATGAAATATGAAAGTAACAGACGCACTCAATAGCCGCATTTCCACACGCGCTTTTCTGGATACCCCAGTAAGCAAGGAAACCATCACAGAACTTCTTGAGCGCGCGAGCCATTCGCCTTCAGGCGGCAATCTTCAGCCCTGGAAGGTGATTGTGGTTGCTGGTGAAGAAAAAGAAGCTGCTTCCATGGCCGCAAAGATGGCGCTGGCGAATAACCCCAAGGGTGAAGCAGAAGGCGAACTTTCCATTTACCCCACTGATCTAAAAGAACCATACAGAAGCCGCCGCTATAAAGTGGGCGAAGATATGTATGCGCTTCTTGGTATTCCGCGTGAAGATAAAGCCGCGCGTTTTCAGTGGCTCGTGAACAACTTTGATTTCTTCGGCGCGCCTGTTGGCCTGTTTTTCGTGATGGACGAATGTATGGGCAAGGGCCAATTCGCACACCTCGGCATGTTTATGCAGTCTATAGCTCTCGTCGCTGCGGAAATGGGCCTCGCCACCTGCATGCAGGAAGCATGGGGCATGGCTCGCACATCACTTCATAAGCATTTCGAATTGCCGGAAACAGATGTTTTATACTGCGGTATGGCCCTCGGCTTCGCAGACAATGACGCGGAGGTGAACCAGCTTAAAACCGACCGCGCTTCTGTAGAAGAATTCACGAGTTTTAAGGGGATTTGATATCCTTAAAACATCTACCACACTAATAGTGACGCTGAAATCAATTTGCCACGACAAGGTTCCATTATAACCGTGAAACCTCCATCAAGTGTAAATGGAGCATCCGCCGTTGGGTTATCAAAATTAAAGCGAGCATAAATTACTCCCTCAATCGACTTTAAACCGATATCGCCTGGCCTATCTAAAGCAACCCCTTCAGTTGCGGCTTCCAAACCTTGTGAAATTAGATACTCTTTAAGCTCATTTTGCTTTTCTTGGATTAGCTTAGATAAATTTATAGGCGCCCCACAAACTATCTCATGATCAGCATCAACCCATCTAAAGCCATTAGTGTATCGGGTATTTTCAGCATGCTTCGGTGCGCAGGCAGATAATAGAAAGGCAAACCCTAAAAATGAAATTGTCCAATTAGTCCGCATAATTCACCAAAATCAGTTATTAGCAGCATTATACATTATTCACAAAAAAGGCGAAGCCGTGAAGCTTCGCCTTTTGTTTTTTCTAGTACAGTAGAAACTTACTGGGCGGTTTCGCCAGCGCGTTCCATCATGGTCTTTCTGCCACCACGGCGCTTAAAGAGTTCAACACGGCTGCGCACAGGACGGCGTGGCCAGTAGTTGTTCTCAAGGTCTGCGTCCGCTGTTTCCCGCTTCGGATCAAGCGTGATGGATTTGATTTCTTTTTCAGTCATCACGAGCTTTGAAACCTTGTTTGGGTTACGGCGCCACAGCTCAGCAGGCCAGCGCTTCATTTCCTTTGTGCCGTCTGTGTATTCGATTTCAACAATCACAGGCATCACAAGGCCGCCTTTGTTGGTGAACTCAAGGAAATAGAAGTTTTCTGCTGAATTCAGTGCTTCTTTTTCCCAATCAGACAGGCCGTCGAGCAGGCGCTGATACGCGCCCCGGTCCGCTTCAAGCACAGCTGTTTGAGGATGCTCATTATAGAAATCCTGCAGCTCTGGGCGTTCAAGCACACGGCGGCGTACATCTTTGTGGCGCTCTACTACAAGGGGCGTGCCCTTCTCTGCTTCACGCTCGGCGTTATAAGCCGCTTCCACATCAGGGTTCTTGGTGTTCACCGTACCCCATGTCACTTTATCAAGTGAGATATCCACATGATCAGTGGTGTAGAACCAACCGCGCCAGAACCAATCAAGATCATAACCAGAGGCATCTTCCATCGTACGGAAGAAATCAGCCGGGTACGGGCGCTTGAATTTCCAGCGGCGCGCATACTCTTTGAACGCATGATCGAACGCCTCGCGGCCCATCACAGTTTCACGGAGAATGTTAAACGCCACGGCAGGCTTCTGGTAAGCATTAGCACCAAACTGGATGAGAGATTCAGGATCTGTCATTACAGGCATCTGGTTCTTGCTTGTCATAAAGCGGATGATTGTGTGCGGTGCACCACTGTTACCCGGCCAGCCTTCTTCCCATTCGCGGTGTGCAAGGCCCTGTAGGAAAGTATTGAAACCTTCGTCCATCCAGAACCAGTCACGCTCAGGCGTGTTCACGATCATTGGGAAATAGTTGTGGCCAACTTCGTGGATAATCACACCAATCAGGCCGTATTTTGTACGGCGGCTGTATGTACGCGAACCGTCCGCATGCTCTGTCGGGCGTGGCGGATTAAAGCTGATCATCGGATATTCCATACCGCTTGTTGCAGAGTTTACAGACTGCGCCGTTGGGTATGGGTATGGGAATGTATATTTAGAATATACTTCCAGTGTGTGAACGATTGCTTCTGTGGAATATTTATCCCAAAGCGGCATACCTTCTTCAGGATAGAATGACATTGCCATGATAGTGCGGTCATCTTCTGCCTGGTAATGGCCCATTGCATCCCACACGAACTTACGAGAAGAAGCCCACGCAAAATCACGCACGTTTTCAGCGCGGAAGTTCCATGTTTTTGTATCTGTCGCTTTGCCTTTTTGGGCTTCAAGCGCTTCTTCCTTGGTTACGATGAAAACAGGACGTTTAGCTGTTTTTGCTGTCTCAAGGCGTTTACGCTGCTCTGATGTTAGAACATCTTTACCGTTTGCAAGTTCACCTGTCGCAGAGATGATATGATCTGATGGTACAGTGATTTCTACATCATAATCGCCAAACTCTGTCTGGAATTCACCAAGGCCGTAGAAAGTGCGGTTATTCCATGCACCATTATCGGTATAACCTGCAACACGCGGATACCACTGGCCAAGGTTATAAATTTTGTTACCGTCTTTTTCAAAATGGTGGAAACCAGAACGCTTAATGGCAATCTGCTTACTTTCCACAATATTGTAGGACCATGTGATATTCAGCTCATGGCTTGCACCCGGCTTAAGCGGCTTTGGCAGATCAATCCGCATCATAGTGCGAACGATACTGTATGGCAGTGCTTTACCGCCCTTGCCTGTTACCGAACCAATTTTGAAACCACCATCGAAGTTCTCGCGGTATTTCATGCGCTCAAGGTTCGTGAAACTCATGCGCTTGGTTGGGTTATTTGGTGTGGTCAGATGATCATCCGAATGTTTTGCAAAACGGTTCTGATCAAGCCTTACCCAAATATAACTCAGCGTATGTGGTGAATTGTTTGTATACGTGATTTTCTCAGAGCCCGTGATGCTTTGATTATCATCATTCAGCGTTACACGGATTTTATAATCCGCACGCTGCTGCCAATATTCCGGCCCAGGATGGCCAGAGGCAATCCGCTGGTCATTTGGTGTTGGCAGGCTTTCATCAAGTTGACGAAACTTATCTTCATGGCCTGGTTGTTTTGATTGTTTGATCTGCGCATACGCGGGCGCATGCGTGAAGGAGAATACTCCCACTGCAAGCACACAGGCCTGCAAGAAACCCTTGAACATACTGTTCTCCCCTAAATTATGCCCTTGGTGTTGGCCTAAGGCATGCCCAATAACTCGAGCATGCACCCTATCGGGAGAATTTCAAGATTACAATCTTATGCGGTGAACCGAAGTTTAGCTGCGATAATATACATCGAAGAAGAAATATGCGGTGATCACTATACACATCAAAGTTACAAACGTGCGCACATACTGGTCTGGCAGCTTGCGGGCAATCCGCGCTGCCACATAACCGCCTGTGAGCGTACCCAGCAGCATAACACTGCCTTCATACCATGCGATTGCCCCTTGCACAGCAAACAGCACCACCGCAATAATCGCTACGCAACTGGAAACCACCAGCTTCAACCCATTCATTGAGTTGATATTGGTGTAACCCGCCAGCACCAGATAGGCGAGAAACAGGATACCCTGCCCCGCATTGAAGAAACCGCCGTAAGTGTTAATCGCCAGAAGAAACAGGATAATGAGTGCGCTACTGATAAACGTGCGCTCACCTTTCCCGGCTCCCATAAGGCGCTTGTTGATTTTCCCGCCAAAGATAAACAGCACAGTGGCAAACAGCATCAGCCATGGGATTACTTCCTCAAAAACCGTTGGTGGTGTTTGCAACAGCAGCCACGCGCCCATAGCACCGCCAAGCAGCGCAAACCCAATATATTTCGGCAGCTCTTTTTTATAACGGATCATATCATGCCGGTAAGCAAACGCCCCGCTGATATAGCCTGACATAGAAGCATAAGTATTGGTCGCACCTGCGATAATCGGCGGCACACCAACAGATAAAAGCGCCGGGAAAGTGATAAAGCTGCCACCACCCGCAAGGCTGTTTAAAATACCGCCAAAGAACCCTGCGGCAAAAAGAAGGATAATTTCATACATAAGCGTGGGTATAGCAAAGAGAGGAAAGAAGACAAAGCGCTAGCTTTTATATCAGCGAACTTTACATGAAGTACTTCGATATAAGAACTATCACACAAACCAATTCAAAGTGTAATCCAGTCTGCCAAATACTCTCATGCACGCCATATGCATTATAGGTTATTCACCTATTTTTCCCACTCAGTAAGCCTATCATATACGTCCTGATGAATTTTATTAAGATTTGGTATATCTTCCTCAAGATAACGCACGGTATATATCATATCATGATAAATACCGAAGCTAGAGCAGGTATTATTCCGTCCAATTGTACCGCAAGATATAACATCTTCAGTGCCATCTACTCTCTGTATTTGATATAGCCAATTCAGATTATTCTCATATGGGTATGTTTTGACCAACCCCTTCAAATCAATGTGGTGTGTTTTCTTTACCCCCTGAGCTACCGAGGCGCATGCGTTAGGCAGCATATTATACCCTTTTCCATCTAACGAAGAACATAACCCCCGCATAGGTTTTATAATAAAGCCTATATAATGCAACCTATCCATTTCTGGATATAATTTCACAATAGGGTAGCTATGTTGGCTGGGAGGTAGAAAGAATATATCACCTTGAACAAGAAACTTGTTAGGTATCTCGAATACACTACCATTTACATTGAAAGTGTTCGTCTGATTATCGCAAGCTGTGACCATCAACAACATTATTATAACGATTAACTTTCCCATCTACTTTCCAACATATTTATAATGAATACGCTATGCTCAATGATTACCTTTCAGGCACACGAGATACGGCGGAGAATATTCCGAAAAAGGCTTTCAAATCTTTCATATTGAAGAGACTGAAAGATCGGGTTTGATAGGCATTATCTTCAAATCGTTCCTTTAGAAGTGAGAGTTGCTTTATAACAGGCTGCCCTTCTTCAAACACCAAAGCTTCCTTTGAGAAGTGGGTATTTTCCACGATATAAATATCACCACCGAACTTTGGAGCTAATGTTTCCGCCTGGCTATGGCCCACAACAAGATAATCCACACCAAACTGCTGTTTCGTGCGGTCGATCAAGCTTTGATCAGCTTCCGGGTAATACTCCATGGCGTGCGCATACCCGCGGTATTGAGTTAGCGAGTGATTACCGTGTGTGAGGGCAAAAACATCATCCGAAATTTCAGAATAATTATCCAGCGCTTCGCGGTTCAACGCATTCAGTTCTTCAATGGTTTTACCACTCTTCAGCAAAAGTTCACTAATGCCGCCGTGCATATAAAGCACATTATTGATTTTCGCCATTACTGGCTTGGTGCGAAGCCACTGCCCTAGAACGGTGGCATTACGGAGAGCTACGGGGTACGGCATCATCTGTTCAATCGCCCACAGGTGCTCTGCTTCAACGCTTTTGATAAGCCCAATGAATGCATATTGTTCGTGATTTCCTAGAAGGATATGCACCTTACCGCCATAAGCTTCTGCCTGCTGTTCCAGGTCATACAGGAACCAGAGAAGATCATATACATATCTGCCGCGGTCAAACATATCACCTGCGACAACCAAATGACCACCACCGAAAGCCCAGTTACCAGCCGCGTTTAACACACCTGTATCAATCCCCCAGCGGAGGAAATAACCAAGATTTCCTTCTAAATCAGATGTCACGGCAACAGGGCCATCTGTGATGAAGGTTGCCGCATCATTTGCTTTGGCAGGCGGGTAAAAATCATAGCTGTAGGCTTTATCACCGCAAGTGACCTTAAGCGGATCATACTCGCCAACTTCAGCGGTATGCACACTATTGCCGCACACCCACTGAGCAGCAAAACTCTTGTCCGCCTTGCGTTCTACAATTGGTCCCTGAATATGCTGAATGTTAGGTTTGTCAGCGGTAATGGAAAAATCCGCTCGCCAACGGATGCTGGAGCCACCAGACAACGGCAGCATGATAGCTTGATAAACCCCGCCACTGGTACGTACGACAGTAGCATTTTCAAGCCACACTCCGAAAACCACTACAAAAAGAAGCAGTAACGCAGACGCAGCTTTTAAGAGCCGTATTCCCCATTTTTTCACGATGTTCCCCCACACTAAAATTCATACGCTTTAGTATGGGAATTTTTCTTAATATTACAATATCTTAACTTTGCGCCATCATAGTAAAGAACGCAGCGGCTTCGGCGTCTGCGGGGAAAACAAGTTCCAGCCTTAACTCATCAAGCACAATGGCATTAGGTTCAGAAAACTGCGCGATCATCGTCACCGTATTAATCACCGTATCTCCTATCTTGAGCTTAGGGCACAGCGCCAGTTCGTGCGGCCCTAAATGAAGCGGTTCAGGCACATCTGAAAGATAGGCTTTCGCCCGCTCTGCCAATTCCTGCATCCTCTCATCCGCTGGCGCTTGAAGGGCTTCACTACGCAGGCGGCGGTAAAATGCCCAGGCAACCTCAGGGAAATTCACCACCATATCTCTGAACATACCCGGTGCCATGAACGCATCCACAAGGTTCGGGGTATCCGCACCAGGCGCCATAAACAATTTTTTCCCGGCTTCGTTGGTTTCAACAAGGTTCCACCAGCGGTCAACCACATAAGCGGGGAATGGGTCCTGCTGCGCGAGCAGACGAACAAGCGCGTCTTTATAAGGTGTTACCGCCTGATCAGAGATGGTAACCTCGGCATACTGGGGAGCAAGGCCTGCAAGCTCGAACAGTTTGTTCCGATCACGGAGAGGAATTTCAAGTGCTTCCACAACCTTATGCACTGTATCTTCCTTGGGGCGCGATCTACCCGTCTCCATAAAGCTGATATGCTTTTGGGAAACCTCGGCCCGAAGGCTCAGTTCAAGCTGGCTATGCCCCCTGTGCTGTCGCCACTGTTTCATCAACCTGCCGAAACCGCTTTGTGCCTGTGCTGTCATATCTGCCTCCTGTTCTCTCGAAATCAGCATACACGAGCAAAAACCTGCCGGCTATTACCTGTTAGGGAATTGCTGCCATTACCTCATAAGCCATACAATCAGCCTCAACACAGGAGGCGAAAATGAACAACACATTTTTCTGGAAACTGATCTTAGGTATCTTCACAGCCATTACATTATATGCGGTTTTTGCGGGCAGCCTTTCAGCCGCGTTTGATGGCTTGATGGTCATGGGTCCATGGGGGTTACAGGTAAGCTTTGATCTGGTTATTGCTTTTGGTATCTGCAATTTCTGGATTTGGCAGGATGCAAAAAGAAAAGGGATTAACCCACTCCCTTACCTTCTTGGCACCCTGCTTACGGGCAGCATCGCCATTCTTTTCTATATGGCGAAACACACAGGCAAAACCGAGCTTCACGGCAACACAGTTGCAGCGGAATAACCTCCCGCCGCGCTAGCTACTCCGTCTTTCGCGCTTACCTGACGGGGTAGCTATTTAAGAGTTTCGAGTAGTTCTTTCCTGAATTTTCGGTCCCGCTTCAGATGCCATTCCCGGCTCATAGCTTCACCGCGGGTTTTAAATTCTTCTGTATGAAGGATTTGCCACTGCCTGCCGCGCGTTGATTTCGCACCTTTTCCACTGTTATGGGCAGCCAGACGTTTATCTAAATCATTGGTCCAACCCACGTAGGTTTGGGCGCGTCCACCGTCCTTTGTGCCTAGCACATACACATAACAAATTTCATTCAGCATTGACGCGGTTCCATTTTACTTTGGCAGCTTATGCATATTATTCTGCTCACCAATCGCAACTATAATCAGTTTGGCATGAACAGCACACTCATTATCGCCGCTTATTTAGGTACGCTCAGTTTTATAACACTATGCATGTATGGATGGGATAAACGCGCCTCGATTAAAGGTAATTGGCGGGTAAAGGAAAATACCTTGCACCTGTTCGCCATTCTCGGCGGCTGGCCTGGCGCGATTTGTGGGCAAAAGCTCTTTAAACACAAAACGAAGAAACGGTCGTTTCGCATCCGTTTCTTCGCTACATGTTTTATAAATATCGCAGCCGGTATCTGGCTCTATCAACGCTTTATTCTTTAGCCGTCGCTGCGCAACGTGGATCAGCTTTCTGAAGCGCTGCGATTTGCTTGCGAGTTACAGGAATTGGCAAACAGCCATGCCCCTGCTCGCAGATCATATCCCATTTAGGCCGGGCACGTTCATGGCATTCAAGGCAGTTACCACCAAATTTGTTCACTGCCTGATCAGTACCGCGTACTTTGATAACGCTGCCTTCACCAGAGACATCAATTTCAAAGAACTCCCAATCCTTCGTGCGCGGGCTCCAGCCCTTTTCACGTTTTACCATCACTTCAGTTGGCACAAGCTGCACAACGGAACCCGGCGGGTAAACGCCACCTTTCTTACTGTTTGCAACTTCAAGGGTGGCTTCCAGACCACCCAACAGGTTATCCACATAAAAGTGGCGTACCTTGGTCATCTCAAGCATACATTTGAAGCTTTCGGCAGAAATATCTACCGCGTCATCGGCTGAAGCACCTGCAGAAAATAAAACAGCTGCGGCTGCAACTGCTTTGAAAAATTTGGAAGAGTGTTGGCCCATGTTCTTCTCCTTTAACGTTTAAGGTAACCCGAAAAAAGGAGAAAGCAAATGGGCCCTAGCGTTACTCAGGTATACGCACCATCAAGCGCGAATAACCGTTTACAAAGCTTGAAGGCACACGTTTTGGACCTTCCAACACTTCAATATCGGGATAACGTTTCAGAAGTTCTTCCCACAGTATCGTAAGTTGCTGCTCCGCAAGCCGCGCACCTACACAGCGGTGAATACCGGCCCCAAATGCCAAATGTCTGCGTGCATTTTCCCGTTCAATAAACACACGGTTGCCTTCAGGGAACATTTCTTCATCATAGTTGCCAGAGGCATACCACATGATAACCTTATCGCCTTTTTTGATCTGCTTACCGCCTACTTCAACATCTTTGAGTGCTGTACGCCGCATGTGCGCAAGCGGGGTTTGCCAGCGGATAATCTCGGAAACAAAATTTGGGATAAGAGAGTGATCTTTCTTCAGCTTCTCATATTCTTCAGGCCAGCGGTTCATGGCAAGGATAGAACCTGTCATGGAATTACGAGTGGTATCGTTTCCGCCCACAATCAGAAGGATGATGTTACCGAGGAATTCCATAGGCGGCATATCGTGCGTAGCTTCACCGTGTGCCAGCATGGAAATAAGTTCGGGCCTTGGCGCTTCAATAGCAGCCTGTTCTCTTAGCTGCTGGAAATACTGAAAACATTCCATCATCTCCGCACGCCACGCATCAATGCTTTCAACAATTTCTCTGTTTTCTTTACCTGTCGCCACATCAGACCAGCGGGTGAGTTTTACTCTGTCTTCGATCGGGAAACCAAAAAGTGTTGCCAGCATCAGGATCGTTAATTCCACAGAAACATGGCTGACCCAATCAAACGGTTCACCAACAGGCAGGTTTTCCAGCACCTTGATGGTACGCTCACGGATAAGCGGCTCGTAATCCCGCATGCTTTTATTGTTCACAGAAGGCGCTACCACTCGGCGCTGTTCTGTATGCTTTGGGGGATCCATGGCAATGAACATTTCAAGCGGCAGGTCCTCAGTAATATCCGCCACCGTGATACCACCAAACTCCGCGCTGGAAGAAAAATCCTTAAAGTTCAGATTTACGTCCGAGATATCTTCAAATCTGGTAAGTGACCAATATGGTCCATACATAGAATCTTCCGCATAGTGCACAGGGTCCTCTTTCCGGAGCCGTTCAAAATATGGCCAGATAACATCATCACGGAACAGTTCAGGGTCCGCCAACCGAATATCTTTCAGCGGCATTTCAGCTGCTCGTTTCCTGTGAAATTCTAGTGATGCCGCATCCATGGATGACCCTCCCAATAATTATCCTCTCCCAAGTCCAAAAGCCTGACAGTTAAACTTAGTAAGCTCAAATGAATTAATTCGCGCAGAGATGAATTGAATTCACCTCGCATCGCTCTATTTGCAGGATATGAGCAAATTACCGCCACTAGATAGACTGAGAGCAACTGAAGCCGCGGCGCGGCTGAAGAGCTTCAAATTGGCAGCTGCTGAGATTGGTATAACACCTTCAGCCGTAAGCCACAGAATACGTGCACTTGAAGCAGATATGGGAGCACCGCTTTTTATCAGGCACGGCAGTGGTGTAATACCCACTGAAACCGGAACCAAACTAGCCCAAACAATTTCTGCATCTCTCTGTGCTATTGAACGGACCTGGAATGAACTTGCGTATGAAGCCAAAGAAAAGCCGATTAAAGTGTCGTGCGCTCAAACACTTAGCTCGCATTTCCTTATCCCGCGTCTTGCCGATCATAACAAAAAGCATGCAGGTTTTAATGTTGAAATTATCACTTCAAATGACTTTGGATTGGTTGAACAGGGAACAGCGGATATCAGCCTTCATATTGGTACAGAACCTCAAACTCATTTAAATACAGACAAACTTAGCCCAATCCGCTTCCTGCTGGTCAGCGCAAAAGATAGAGTAAGCTCGCACCTGAAGAACGGTAAACTCTCTGGCCCATTACTGGCCATGAAGGCCCAACCAGATATGTGGGATTTATTCACTAGATACAGCAAAATTGAAATAGCAGAAGGCACCAAACTTCTGTGGTTTGATGCTTTCCAAAATGTTCTGACAGCTATTCAAAATGGCTTAGGAGCCACACTTATCCCCGAATGGTTACTGCCACAAATCTCAGAATCTTATGGTGTCGCAGCTGTTAGTACACAATCCATTGACGCAAATATGGCCTACTGGTTGATCAGCCAACCTGATCCTGCAAGCACTGCCGAAGTAAACAATATTAAGTCCTGGGTTAAAACCTGCGTTCAGGAAAACCTATAACATTTCTATCTTTTGATATTTTCACCAAAGTAAACGGCCACATCACCGAGTTCTCCCTCAGCAGCTTGAGTGAGAGAAAAGGCTTCATTCTTCATCGAGATCGGAATTTGACGGTAAGTATGCCCACCATGCTCACGAGCCACTTCGATATGAAGAATATAATCCCCCTCATTTACGGGTTTTCCGTAATCATCTCTACCGTCCCAAGTGATATTATACTTACCTGGCATGCGTGTGGGCCGGGTTACACCATCTACTACCGCTTTCACTTTTCGCCCGTAACGCCGCCACCATACATAGGTTTCTTCCATCCACTCTTTACCGGTGCCAAGTAAAAGCAGGCTCCGAACCAATTCTCGTTTCGTGTCTGTCACCCAAATACCCACGTAGGGACGTTTGTAATTGCCTTCATCTTTATCAGGGATGTCAAAGTTCACTTTGAAGCGAAAATCATTCTTCCAGGCCACCTCGTTCGAGACATGGTTAGCTGCTAAAAACTTATGCCAATCTGCTGACGAAAACTGCTGCCCATCGGAGGAAGCAATAAGCGCTTCCACACCAGCCAGGCTGTTTATCAACTGTAATCCTTCTCCGATAGGCATCACAGAGAGAGCAGTGGCAAGCGCATCCGCTGTCATAGCATCATTCGCAACAACAGTAGCCGCTGGTGCATTTTCAACGGGCCAGCCAGTTTTAGGGTCAATAATCTGGCTATAATTCTGTCCACCAACACTGAATGTACGTGTACGGTGCCCGCTGGACGCTACCGCTTTTCCCGAGAGTGCAAGTGTTGCCATAAACCCTGCATTGTCAGCAGTATCAAAAGGATTCGCTATCCCAATAGTCCAGGCTGGTTTTGCCATAGCGCCACCCCAATAGAGAGCATCCCCTCCAATGTCTAGTTTAATGCCTGTCGCTTCAGGTACATAGAATTGAGCTACCTTTAAAGCACTATCGAGAATATATCCTTTTGAAAGCGCTGTGGGATCCAGCTTAACACCCTGAACATCCACAGCACCCTCAGATATCTCCATCGGCGTTCTGGAAATCTTCTCGAGCAACTCATCCAGTTCTGCTTTATCAGGCAAATTGCCGCTCTTCACAGCATCAGCCCACATAGCTTTAATATCACCTAGCTGGCAGCTGAGATTACCCATGGTCCGTTCTTGCCAATACTCGCAAGCTTTAAGCACCAACTGCATATCTTCAGAGATTACCATCTGCCTCGCGTTAAGTTCAGCAAGCTCGCTATTTTTCCAAGCCGGACTAAAGACCAATTGCAAACGTTTGATTTCCAACACTGCAGCTTCGATTGCCTTGGTAGCCATTTCTTTCTTGGCACCATGGACCACCATATCAAAGGAAGTGCCGAGAATATTTTCTCGGTGATCAAAAACCGTTTCAGCATGCAAAGGAAAAACAAGCCCAGAGATAATCCCCAGACTTGCCAGAATTGTTGAAGAACGTAAGCGCACCATCATTATCACCAGAAAATACAAATATTCTTGGTAATAAGAATGATATGCAAGACTACGTCTTTGACATATGTCATGCAGTAGGCCGAAGTTGCTCCCACGGCCCCTGAATGGCCAGTGTCATGCCGGGGTCTTTATGAATATTTGCAAAAAGGGTTCTGCCGTCTGGTGAAAAACACGCACCAGACCATTCTGACTGAGTGTTGGCAGCAATATAATAAAGTTTCCCTTCAGGAATTAACCCGACCAGACACTGCGTATCATAGCCATTATCTTCACAGATCACCAAGTCACCCCACTGGCTGAGTGTGATGTTATCAGGCTTTTCAAGCACACCTTGTTCTTCGGCTTCAAACACAAGTTCAATGTGCCCGCCAGCTTCATCTGAGGTATATTTAAATATCTGCCCCATCCCTTGCTGACCGCCAGACGTGCAGGCAAAATAGATACTCCCCCGATCATAGACGATGCCTTCACCCCGGACAAAAACCGCCGCACCTTGGGCTTGTGCCTGATCGGCTACCGTATCCTCTTCTGGATCAGGTTCTTCAACCGTTACCCATTCACAGGCGTATGGTTTTCCCGCCACAAGCGGAAAACCTGACGTGTGAATGATATCCCGGTCCACAAATCTCAAGCCCTGTAACACACCACCTTCTTCAAAACGACCTTTCACGTTAGGTAGGAAGCGGTAGAAACAGCCCTCCACCCTGTCCTCTGTCTGATACGCGATGCTTGTCGCTGGATCGATGGCGACACCTTCATGATTGAAACGCCCCATAGCTTTAAGAGGCCTTACTTTTTCCAGTGCCGTGAAAGGGTTCACTTCAAAGTTATAGCCATGGCGCTTCCCCATTTCCCACGCTGACCCCAGACCAGTACCCGGCTCTTCACAGCTAATCCAGGTACTCCAAGGCGTCTTGCCACCAGAACAGTTGCGAATAGTTCCTGTTAAGCTGAGATGGTGCTTAAGCACCTCCATCTTGTCATTTAACCAGATAGTGGTCGTGCCTCCACTGGCATCTGGATCATAGGCAAAACGAGGCTCCTGCGACGGAGGATCACTTGGAAAGTATGTAGGTATTTCGTGGTTACGTACGAGTACAATTTCCCCACCAGGCCCAGCAAAGCACCCCATACCATCATGATAATCTGGCACTGCATGCCCGTCAGACATGATTTCACCATGCCTTGATATAATGGTGTACCGAAAACCTGCTGGCAGATCACAAATACCATCTGGATCTTTTAGCAGATTGAAAATTGGTCGCTTGATATCTTCATTGGAACAAGCAGAAAGATGCAGAAGCGTTCCCCCAAGGGTAAGAGTAGTACCTGCTTTCACCGTTTTTGAGAGAAAGCTTCTGCGATTTAGCAACATAGTCATTTTTCTATCCCCGTTTTGTTTGTTAGCGAGAGCTGTTGCTCTCGCCGTTTGCTGTCGTGCTCGGGTTTTTAGCCTTTATGGCCATTAATTGTTCAACATGTTGCTGGAATTCGGTAATCACCGGGTAGGTTTCGCTAAGCGCTTTTGCTTTTTCGTTAAGCTCGGCAAGATTTGAAACAAACAGACTACGGTCAGGTAGCAGATACTGGCGTATCTCATTGATTTCCGCTGTATGAGCTTCAAAAGCCTTATCAAAGCGAGAGTTATATTCGATATTATATTGAATATTACTGCTACAGCTCCAAACTTCACCGAAGAAAAACTCCGCACAGAATTTATCTTGAAGAACGATCCGCTCGTTGTTGCTTACGCGTCCATCCTGTTCCGGGCCATAATCGTAAAGATTATCCCCCACTGCCAAGTATGTACCTTCCATGATCCCATAGTCTTTTGCGAAATAACGATAAGGATCACCATAACGGTATAGCGTGAATTCCCGGCTGCTTTTCACAACGGTATTTTGTGGAATTTCAAGCACCACTTCTACGCCTTGTCCGCGAACATAAGCATCAGGGTCAAGTGACCAAGAGCGATCAAGCGTGAGCTTATTACCTGCAAAATTGAAAGCATATTCGATGGTTTGAATGTTTTCCTTTGCCTTTGCGACCGTACTGCCGTCAGCGTCATAAGAAATCAGCATGTTCACTTCATTTTCTGAACCGGTATGCGTTCTAATGCTATAACGCACATCATAAGCATATGGGTTCATCAAATCCGGAAGGTTTTCATTGAAAACCAGTTCAAACTTGTTTCCATCAAGTGCAAATTTACGCTCAACCTCTTCATGGGCATGATGCAGATGGGCATAATTCAGATATCCAAAAGCAGCAGCAATCATAACAATCGGGGCTACGACAGCACGCTTGAATTTCCTATCAAGCTTACGCTTAGGCTGATCCAGATAAAATTCCCGGAAATAGATTGCTAGAATTAGCACCACAATATAAAGCGCAGCGGCACTTAGCATCCAATTGATTACCACAGGGAACAGGCGGCCTTCATTGAAGACATAAACCCCCACCAGTACAAAGAAAGCTGCAAACAACAAGCCTCCTGCAAAGGCGTTCTTAAAGAGAAACCAATATCCTTTCCGGCGGTTCACAAAGTGAGTACCAATCACCGATAAAAGGGTTCCCACCAAACTGATAGGCAGAAAGATAATTCGCTGTAGTTGTACAAACGGATTTTCTTTAGGGGCATCATATTCCGCAATTTTCCGGGCTGTAGCTGTCTCACCCTTAGCGGCCAGAGCTTTGGTTCTGCTGTTGGCTTTATCAAGCGATATCCAGAAAATCAGGTACAGTGCCAGACCAAGGCCAAAAAGCGCAGTCAGCGCTATAAACACTAGGCGCAATACAAATGCTGGTACACCGAACCGGATAGCAAGACCAGCACACACGCCGGCGAGAATTTTATTCTGAGGGTCCAGATAACTTTTTTTAGGTTGAACTGGCTCTGAATAATCTTCGGCCTCTTCATCACCATCAATAAAGCCAACCTGTTCAATTACGCTTTCGAGCTGCTCTACCGTAATGGCTTTTTTATCATGGCTACTGAATGTGTAGAGAAGCTCGGCGATACGTAATTCAATATCTTTAACAATCTCTGCTTCACAGTCATCACCTGCTAGCTGATGCCTGATTTTCTTCAGGTAGGACCGAAGCACGTCATAAGCTTCTTCATCTATCCAAAAAACCTGACCGGCTATTTCTATACTGACAACCTTATTCATTGCTCTGTCCTCTGCGGATAGATTCCACGGAATCTGTCATATCTTGCCAGGCAGCGTCTAGCTTCGCGAGAAACGCTGTCCCTTCTTCTGTTAGCGCGTAATATTTACGCGGCGGACCGGCTTCAGACTCCACCCAACGGTATTGCAGAAGCTTCGCTTTCTGCAAACGGTTGAGCATTGGATATAGCGTGCCATCAGTGACGATTAGGTTCGCTGCCTTCAGACGATCTATTAGCTCGGCGGTATAAATCTCATCCTTTGCCAGCAAGCTGACAATGCAGAACTCAAGTATCCCGCGTCGCATTTGTGAAATTGTATTTTTTGCGTCCATGGGAATCACCATATAACATGCTACCATGTTATGCAAGGTAGCATGTTATATTAAAGATCATTGTAACGCATAGATGAGATTGCCATCATCCAGAAATAAAGAAAAAATCTCGACAAAACAATATGATAGAATGTTTTTCGCACCAGGAATTTTTATTATTTTTTTTGTCTCTATCGGTCTCGAAGATATTTTTTATTGGTAATTTTCATCACCTTTTGGAAACGAGGACATTCTAAATGGCTTGGTGCTTCACACACAGCTGCATGCCTCAAACCATCTCACATAGCGGTAAGCTGCTTTATGTTCCTATCAAGCTCATCAGCCTTCACAAGCAACTGTTCCCTGTTAATCTCGGTACCACCTTCAGTGAACATTGCTCCAATCTCTTCCAACGAGAAACCTGATTGTTGCCCCAACACTATAAGCTGAAGCCGAAGCAGTACATTTGGCTCAAACAAACGCCTTAACCCTCGTCTGCCGATTGAGCGAATGAGATCCTTCTCTTCATAAAACCTGATGGTAGATGCAGGCAAACCAGATAGTTTCCCAACCTCGGCAATATCAAGGATAGCAGGGTTCATAATTTTTCTCTTGACCTCAAGTTAACTTGAACTTGTAGCCTACCCATAATTCACCATAGGTTCAAGCGAGCCTACGGTGCGGTAATTTAGTATGAGGTAAGATTATGGATGAACAATTTTGGCACCAGAAATGGGCAAAGAATGAGATTCGCTTCCATCTAAGCGAGGCAAACCCAAAGCTTGTGAAATATTTCGGCGAACTTGAACTATATGAGAACAGTCGCATTTTCTTGCCACTTTGTGGCAAAACCAAAGATATTGGATGGCTATTATCGAACGGACATTCCGTTGTTGGCGCAGAACTTAGCGAAGCAGCCATCACGCAATTATTTGAAGAATTAGAGCTGGAGCCAGCAATCACTGCCGCCGGTTCCATGAAACTCTACAGCACAGAGAATATAGATATTTATGTGGGTAATATCTTTGATCTGACAGAGAGAATGTTAGGCCTTGTCGACGCTGTGTTTGACCGCGGTGCACTGGTGGCTTTACCCGCTGAAATGAGAAAACGCTATGCAGCACATATAATCGATATCACTGAGGCCGCCCACCAGCTTCTTATCTGTTTGGAATATGATCCGGCCCTCAGGAATGGACCTCCTTTTCCCATCACAGATACAGAAGTAACCCAGCATTATTTTGATACCTATCAGCTTAAGTTGCTGGTGAAAGATCCATTACCGCATGAAGAATTTGATATCTCCCCTGTTACAGAAAACGCTTGGCTATTGAAAAACAAGTAAGCCAACTACAAATCAGTCGAGCAAAATTGCATGCTCGACTGATTATGCCTCGTTATTTCCCTACTCTAAGCTCCGCGAGCTTTTCTTGAGCACCTTCAAAATCGGGATCAAGTTCCAACACTTTTTCATACGCTGATAAGGCTTTAGCCTTGTCCTGCGCCTTCAAGAAAGCTTCTGCAAGGCTATCAAACGTATTTGGCGAGTTTGGGAATGTTTGTGTATTAATTTCAAACACGGCAGTTGCTTCCGCCAGCTTATCATTGCCAAGGAGAAGATACCCCAGTCGGTTTAATTCACCTTCATCAAAATAATATTTGCTCACAGTTTGCTTAACAAATTGCCGTGCAGCGTCAGCTCCGCCTTCACTAACGACCTTATAAAGCGCTTGCGCCATTGAACGCTTGAGAGGTGCAGGCTCCTTGCCTTCCAGAATAGCTTCTACATCATCTACAGCTTGGTCAACACTATCGTCTGCTCCGTTATTTGTAAGCATGATGATACTACGGTCTTTATTCGGGAACATTTCAAACGCTGCCTTAAATCCGCGCCAATGCCCCCCGTGGGCTACCCGTCGTTTACCAAGTTTACTATCCCTTAAACCCCAACCAAACCCGTATTCTTTAGTACTGCCGTCAGCAAGGGTGATAGGTGTAGTGGCTTCCTTCCAACTTTCCACTGAAACCAACTGTCCCGCAGAAAGGGCTTGTTCCCATTTATGCAGATCAGAAATCGTGGAATAAATACCACCTCCGCCTACCAGATAGAAAAACGGTATTTGGTCGTTCTCGCGGATTTCCCCAGTTAAGTGCGTGCTGAATCCATAAGCTCTTTTGTCAATTTCATCTTCTGTATCTGGTGTACGCAAAACTGTGTCTTTCATACCCAGAGGATTAAAGAACTCATCATCTAGAAAAACTGCAAAGGGTTTTTCAGACACCCGCTCAACAATTGAAGCCAGCAAGGTATAGCCTGTATTACTATAAGCCCATTTTTCCTGAGGCCCGAAGCGAACAGGTATTTTAAGTTCTACAAGCACCTCCAATAGGCCATTATTAGTGATATTTTCCTTCACGTTACCCTGCCGGTACTGCTGTGAATAATACCCCATCACTTCTGGCACACCCGATGTATGATTCAAAAGATGCCGAATGGTAATGCCTTCATATGGCAATTCCGGGAGATATTTTCGCACATCATCATCAAACGCCAACTTGCCTTGATCCTTAAGGCGCATAATTGCAGTAGCGGTAAACTGCTTGGTGATAGAACCAATATCGAATTGATGATTTGCTTCCAGTTTGACTGTTGTATCTACACCGGCCTGCCCCATTGTTTTAGTATAAATCAATTGCCCACCATCTGTTACCAGAACAGTTCCGTTACAAATTTTGTAACCCTCACAGCGCTCGAAATAACTATCCAACTTTTGAATTCTGCTTTCGATGCTCCGGCTTTCCTGTGCCGCAACCTGCTGGGCACCTGTCACCATAAGAGCGCAAAGTCCCAAAGCGCTGGTGCGAAGCACATTCAATCCATTAGGTGTTTTTAGAATATTACGATTTCTTCTGATCATTTTTCTTCTCCAACAAGCGGAGGGCGGAATTGCCTCTGTCGCTGTTGAGTTCAAAATATGTTCAGCATAAATATCTACAACGTGAGAGTGATGAACGCCCCAAAACTCGTGACCGAAGAAGAATTAGGCATTTTTAACGTTAAAATGGGTGACGGGTTAGTTTATCCCTGAAATCAGCCCGTTGATCATTTAACCCTTTTGGGGCGAGTATAATATCGCGAGCATAAACACCATAAAGTCAGCGCGAACAATTGAGTGAAACTCCAATGAACCTATCCAGTGTTACACACGCTATTGTCCCCTACCTCTCTGGGCTCTTAGTGATCTTTGGAAACAGCGTATTTTATATGTTTATGAAAGATGGTGCGGGACTTACCAATTACCTTTACACTCTCACACGTTTTACTCTTGAGTTGGGGCCGATAGTTTTACTTCTAAGTACATACAGCCCAAAAACCATTGAGCGCCGCTGGATATACCGTCTTATTATTCTGCTTACCGGGCCAGCAATTTTAATGGGTTTAGCCAACCAATCACACACTGCCCCATATGTCATCAGTGATATTTTCAGTTTTCTTTTGTTATGGCTGATTTACGGTATTGAATATGTGAATGGTTGGTTTAGCGCACGGCAAAAAAACCAGATTAAATTCAACATCAATCTTGATAATGCTCTATTTTCACTGGCGGTGATTGCCAGCTTTATAGCGGCTCTTTTCCTGGGGTCTCATCCAGAGGCAATCTATAACCAACCTATTCCTCTCGAGGTAAATTTCCGGCATATTTTTGAAAACATTCCCACATTCGTTTTCTTCTGGTTTCAGATGCTACTCTTATATATGTGCCTTTATGTGCTCTATTATATAAATCATCACGTACTGATTAACCATTTCCTCAGTAAACACGGTGTGGTGGCTTATGTTTTCGCGGGTTTTATGACGCTTATCATTCTTTATCCGCCGCTCACTTATATAGCCCTCAACTTACCAATAAGCGGCGGCAGCCAACCACTAACACCAAGCGGAGATGACAACATCTTCAGCATTCATAACTTCAATATGGGTTTTGCGGCACTGGCCGGTAGCTTACCATTGATACTAGCGTTTAAATGGCAAGAAAATTCCAGGCAGTTATCAGAGGCAGGAAAACGACAGCTAGAAGCTGAACTAACATTGCTTCAACAACAGATAAACCCTCATTTCCTCTTTAACTCACTCAATAGCCTTTATGCTCTCACCCTAACCAAATCAGTGAAAGCCCCGGAAGCCGTACTGCAACTTGCGGGACTTTTCAGATACGTAGTTTATAAAGGCGATAAGGAACGTGTGCCACTGACAGAAGAGTTCACATATTTGCAGGACTACCTAGCGCTACAGCAGCTGAGGATGGGGGAAGACTGCCAATTTAATATCCATTTCGGCAATACCAGTTCCAATCACACCATTGCCCCCTTGATGTTGATCGTTTTCATCGAAAACGCATTCAAACACGGCTTGGAAGGAAACAACAAAAACTCATGGTTACATATCTCAGCGTCCATGGAAGATAACAAGCTTACTTTCATTTGTGAGAATTCCATCCTGCGAAATCATGAAAACAGCACTCCCGGTATTGGCCTTGAAAATGTTCGTAAACGCTTGAATTTGCAGTATAAAGATCAGCATACTCTCAATATCACAAAAATGCAGGATCGTTTCTGTATCTCACTGGTAATGGACCTTTAATCCCATGATAAAAGCACTAATCATTGATGATGAACCTCTCGCTCATGAGATTATAAAAACATACCTGAATGAAGTGGATGATGTAGAAATCTCCGGGCACTGCCATTCAGCTCAAGATGCGCTAGAATTCCTTAAGACCGAGCAGGTTAACCTGATCTTCCTTGATATCGAAATGCCAGTTTTAAGCGGACTTGATTTTTTAAGCATGCTTAAAGAAAAGCCCGCAATTATCATCACATCAGCTTACGAAGAATATGCGTTAGAGAGCTATAACTTCGATGTAACCGATTATCTTCTTAAGCCCTACCGGTTTGACCGATTTGAGCAAGCACTTGGAAAAGTGCGAAAGCGTATCTCTAATGCCAGCCAACCACTAGCAACACCGGAAGAAACTGCCCCCATACAAGATAGCCTGCTGATTAAGGTAGACAGCAAACATATTCACGTGCAGTTTGAAGATATCCACCACCTGGAAGCGTATGGCAATTACGTAAAAGTATGGCGCGGGGATAACTATTTGCTAACATCCGCCTCCCTGATCAGTTTCGAGAAAAGCCTACCCTCAAACCGTTTTATACGCATTCATAAATCCTTCATTGCCCGCAAGGATGCGATCGATTTCATCGAAGACGACACGGTAGTTTTCAAAACTGGCCTACGCCTGCCCATTGGAAAAACACACCGAAAAAATCTGCTAAATTGGTAAATATTATTCGAAAATACTCTTGAAATAGAAGTATCCATCGATATGGTACTTTTCTATAAAAAGAAAAATATGCTGGTTACAGAACAGCGCGCCCTTGAAAGGAAATCGATTTCCCGACGAGCGCATAACTTGACGACAGAGGGAGGACCATATGCGCCGTATGCATATGCTTTTTGCCGTTGTTCTGCTGCCCTTCACATTGCTGGCATGCTCTGAACAACAAACACAACAATCAGAAAACCTACAACAATATGCCGATAAGCTGATGGAACAGGCTTATCTGGACCTTATTCCCGGCGCTATCATTGCAGTATCCAAAGGCGATGAAATCATATACCGCGGCGCACGCGGGCAAGCTAATGCTGAACTTGAGGTTCCTCTTAACCCAGGCCATGTGATGCGGATTGGTTCAGTAACCAAACAGTTTGCAGCCGCGGCCATTTTAAAACTTGTGGATGACGGTAAGCTAAACCTTGATGACCCACTATCAAAGTTTTTGCCCGATTACCCAAACGGTAAAAACATTACCATACTTCAACTTCTCAACCATACATCAGGTATTAAAAGCTATACCAGCATTGAAGGCGTAATGGATGGCCCTATTCGCCTAGATGCCACCACAGAAGAAATGATCGCAAGTTTCAAAGATATTCCAGTTGATTTTAAACCGGGTGAAAGTTGGGCATACAATAATTCTGGTTATGTACTTCTAGGCGCCATCATTGAGAAAATTACAGGGAAAGCTTGGTATGCACATATGCAAAAAGCGATTTTCAATGAGTATGACCTCAAGAAAACGGAATTTGGCGGTAATGACCTGCTAATCCGCGGCCTCACAAACGGTTATACACTTATTGACGGTAACCTCGCCCCCGCCCCATTCTTAGTATGACACAGCCCCATGCTGCAGGCGCTTTGGTATCTACACCTGAAGACCTTCTGCGCTGGAACATAGCCTTGCATAACGGTAAACTGCTGAAAGATGCCACTTACAGACAAATGATAACGCCGCAAGGCAAAGCCGTAGAAGCTGAATATGGTTTCGGTATTAATAACCAGCAGTTCAGAGGTGAAGTGATGCTTTCACACGGTGGCGGCATTCACGGTTTCAACAGCTTTCTAATGTACCTGCCGGAATCTGAAGTTGGCGTAGCAATTATTCAGAACTCAGACAGTTCCCTATCCGACTTTCGCCCATCAGAAATCGCGTTCCGTATCGCAGCCTATGCACTTGGCAACCCATTCCCCGAGCCTGTGGTTGAGGATCTAAGCAAAAGCGAACTTCGCGAATATGAAGGTGTGTACCAAATCAACGAACATGAAAACCGTGAAATACGCTTGATGGGTGACCAGCTTACCTCAAAACGCACTGGCGGTGTACCGCTACCGCTAATGCCAATTGGTGGTGACCAGTTCCTGTTTGATAACGGCATGGATGTTTTGAAATTCACCCGTGATGACGGTGCTGAAATATCTGGCATGGAGCTGAAAACCATTAAAGATAGCGAAGGCACTTTCAGCGCACTTGTTACAACAACGCTACCGAAGAACATAAGCGCAGCCAGCCTTTCTTCTGCGCAAAAAGAGCGCGTTACCGGCACATACCAAGGCGGGCCTGGACTTATACTTCATGTACGCATAGAAGGCCGTAAAATACTGGTTCAACTGGAAGGGCAGGCTGAACTGGAAGCAACAGCCCAAACGGCGGACCTTTACTTCCTGCCACAAACAGGTGCGTCATTGGAATTTGCTAAAGGAGATCAAGCGCCTAACGTGACCTTAAGCCAAGGCGGGCGTTCAGTTACGCTAGAACGCGCTCCTAACTAATCAACGCCTGACATAAAAAAGCCAGGCTTTGCCTGGCTTTCCTTACCCAATCACTGAGAAAGGCTTTTCTTATAACGTTCAACTTGCTGCTTCAAAAAGCCGAGGTCCGAAGATTCTTGTTTTTCTGCAAGAACAACTGCCATTTCATAGGTTTTCACGGCATCTCCAAAACGCTCCGCAGCGCCATAAGCCCGCCCAAGCGCATGATAAGCAAACAAATCTTCTTTATGGTTATCAAGGTTCGCAGCTAACAGTTTGATAGCACCCTCATGATCTCCTGCACTGCTATAAAGGAAACCAGTATTTTGCATCACCTCGCTCGGGATAGTATCTGGAGTGTTATATTTACCAGCCCTGCGCTCAAAAAACGCTTGCAGCCCTACCATTCCACCCGCTTTTTCAAACTCCTCTTTGGTAACATACCGAGGCGCCTGATAATCGGCAAAACTATGAGACAAACCCTGATAAACCGTTAGGAACGGCGTTGTCATATGTACTTGATTATCGATAAAGTCATAGCGCCAATCAAAGTTCTCTGGTGCTTTTTCCTTAAAGAGCGCAACCATATTGTTAAGAGCAGATGTTGCACGCACACCTTCTTCAGCTTCATCAGCAAGAGTGAAATAGAGAGATTTAGTTAATCCCGCATTCTCAGAGAATATTTTTTCAAATTTACCAAGAAGTTCACTGTTTCTTACCTGCACCACAGGGCTCGCAGCCACATAGGCATCAAACATATCACCATCATCAGCAAGAACACTCAGAGTGAAATATCCGGCGAGTGAATGACCAAACAGTGTTTTATGGCCGCTTGTTGGAAACTTGGCTTCTACAAACGGCAACACTTCGTTTCCAATAAAGTTACGGAACTTATCCATCTCTCGCGCCATATCCCGGCCGCGTGTCCCTCTGCCATTCGGGATAGCAACAATAATAGCTTCCGGCATACGGCTGTTTTCTTCAAGCAGCCCTGAGCCAAGAGTTGCATGCCCGAAATGACTATCACCATCCAGCACAACAATAACCGGATACTTCTGAGTATTATCGCCTGAAGGATTATAGCTTTTTGGCAAATGAACGAGTATTTCCCGTTCTTCCCCCAAAATACCAGATTGAAGCAAATAACGTTTTCCTAGCTCAACAGTAACAGCTTCAGTTTCCTTCGCTTCCTGAAAACCCATGTAAGCATTTGCTGAATATGTATGAATGGTAGTTGTTGCAATAGTCCCCACCAGCAACAGGCTTAGAATTGATTTCATGATCAAACTCTTCCTTATGTGTTTCCCCTAAACACCGACCATTTCTGGACTAAAGGTAAAACACCTTATTGCACAATCACTTACTCGTGATGAAAGTTTATAAACCTTATGTATATACCAAAAGAAAAGGAGGCTAGCTTGCACTAACCTCCCTTATCATTTTAACACTCAATTGAGTGATTAATCTTAATCAGCATCCAGTGCTTTTTCGATCTTGCCTGCAAGGTTTAGGAAGTGAATGCCAGACATTGTTTTCGCATTACGTGCTCCAACCTTCTTAAGCTCGCTTTCAAGCTCAACAAGTGTTGCACGGCTCAATGAACGGTAATCTTCACTTACCTTGCCGTCTTTCGCTTCAATACCTGCGATCAGATGGTTCACCATTTCGCCCTGAAGGTTACGGCGATAAGCAGAAACGTTAGGCTTACGGTCTTTAAGCTCTTCAAATACCGCAGCTTTCACATCACCAAACAATTCAACTGGATCATATGTTTCAAGACCACCTTCGCGGAATTTCACGATACGGTCGATCTTAGCCGGAGCCAGCATTGAACGCACGATACGAGTACCAAAACCGTTTACTGTGTTGCTGTAGAAATCATAACCAACACGCTTCAGAACTTCTTCATTCTTCCAGAAAGAAGGAAGTTTGAAAGCATTATCAGCAATAAACTTCATCGCTTCTTTCTGCTTCGCAAGCGGGTAAGCATCAAACACATCTGTCTGGCTTTGGCCCTGTGCTAGTTCATTGCGGTAAATCGCAGAACCAACATACTTGGCAACATGGCCAATTTCACGGCGGAACTGGCCAGCAAGCGCACGGTACGCAACACGTACTTCCTCGTATGTTTTACCATCTTCATAAGAAGCAGCATCAACAAGGTTTGCCATAATACGCTCAAGGTTTTTCATACCAAGGCGTGTTGCTTCCATTGCATCGTTACCGATATCCTCTGTCTGGATACGCGGATCATATGCAAGGCCAACAGAATAAGCATCCCAGCGAAGAGCTTTATCTTCAAGCTGACGGTCAGCGATTTTGTTCAGAAGTTCAACTTCTTCCTCGGCAGTTTTATTGCCTGGGAATTCTTTGTAACCCCACTCAATTGCGAACTTATCATATGGGCCAGCAATATAATCAATTGGTGAAACACCATCTTCTGGCTGCATTACATAGTTAAAACGTGCGTAATCCATAATGGACGATGCAACACCATTTTTCGCTACGAACGCAGGATCGCGAAGCTGATCAACAGAGTAAGCATTTGAACCGATGAAGTTATGGTGCAACCCGATTGAGTGACCAACTTCGTGTGCTACAACAAAACGTACAAGATCAGACATTACATCATCAGGTAAAGGTAGCTTCTTAGCACGAGGGTCTGTTGCGCCAGCCTGTGCAAAATACCATTCTTCAATAAGCTTGATCACATTGTGATACATGCGAACATCAGCTTCGATGATTTCACCTGTGCGCGGATCAGCCACATGCGGACCATTTGCGTTTGGAATGAAAGATGGTACCCAGCGGATTACTGCGTAACGCGCATCTTCCGGGTCCCAATCAGGATCTTCTTCAACGGTTGGAGCCATCTTGGCTACAATCGCATTTTTGAAACCAGCTTGTTCAAACGCAACCTGCCAGAACTCAATACCTTCACGTACTGCTTCGATATAGCGCGTTGGCGTACCACGGTCGATATACCATGTGATTGGCTTCACTGGCTCGCTAACTTCAGCATTCGGATCTTTTTTCACAAGACGCCAGCGCTTAATGAAACGTTTTGTTTCAACCTTGTTTTTCTCACCAGAGAAATCAGAATAACGCGCGTCAAAGAAACCAACACGGTGGTTATAATGGCGTGGTTTCATCAGATCATCAGGAAGAGCAAGAATAGAATGGCGAATTTCCGCTGTTACATTCTGGCTTTCTTTACCTTGCTTGCGGCTGAAACGACCAAGAACACGCGTTTCCACATTGCGCTCGAACGCTTTCACATTTTTCACAAGTGAATTCTTAGCATCCATCTTGGCTTTGAACATGCCTTCAAGGCCTTTAACTTTGCCCATGAACGCGCCTGTCATATCAACAACAGGTGTTTTATTCTCACCAAATGTAACGATCTTCAGTTTTGCAAGGATGCCGTCGAGGTCAGCTGCATTTACAACAAATGTCTCTGGCTCACCCTCTTTCGAAATTACAGAATAATCACGTGCACGAAGAAGCAGATCATCGCCGATACGCTCAAAATATACATATTGACGTGCAGAATCTGCTGAGATCAGACCTTTATTGGTTTCAATACCAGCAACCTTCACCTGCCATACAAATTCGCGACCTAGCTGATCTTCCGGGATTTCAAAATATACTTTACCATCCACGTGGTGCGTTGTGAAAACACCGTGCTTTGTGATGGCTTTGTCCGTTACAACATCTTCGTATTTTTTAAACTTCGGTTTCTTTTTTTTCTTTTTATCTTTTTTATCGCCGTCTTTTTTCTCAGCACCTTCTTTTTTTTCTTCATCCTGTTTTGCAGGAGCCTTTTTTACTGGCTCTTTTTCTTGAAGAAGAAGGGCATCCACCACATCCATCTCATACGCAGATACCGAAGCGGCAGAGAGCGCAAGCAAACTTGTTGCACACGCCAGCTTGATTACATTTTTCATACTTTCCTCCAGAGCAGAAATTCAAACTCACTGAAGGTTCTAATGGGAAACATTGGGTATGGGAATAGCTGCCAAAAGATTAGTATAAAAGGCTAACCAATTGAATTGTGGCAAAAATGAGCCCAAAGCCGCTACCAGCAATGGTTACAAGGGAAACTATATCGCTACAGTGTATCAACATAATTTTTTCTTATGACTGAAGAAATAATCCAAAGTTTATCAATAAGATAGAAATTCCAGCCCTATGGCATAGTTGCGCATACTAAATTGATTCCAATTCTATTGAAAAGCCTTGGTTCTTTTAGTGGGAAAACGCTTCCAATTGCGCCTGCACATAAGCGGTAAGTGATTTCAATATCATGTCTCGCCAATTCTGAGTTTCCACAAGATTTGTAACAGCGTGATCACTTAAACTTACATATCCATGTAATAGCGCCCATATGCCAACGGCGAATTCCTGCTTCTGCGCCCAACTTACTCCATCAGGCAAAGCTTTTGCTGCTTGATTAACCAGCTCTTCAAAGGCTGTACGGCCAGCACTCTTTGCTTCTTCAGAGGGTTCATAACTACTATCACCCTCACCAAACACTAATTTATAATGCGCTTTGTGATGTGCAGCCATTTGCAGGTAACGTTCCGCCGCAATAATAATCCGCTCGAGAGGACCTTCCCCCTGCTCTTCTACATTCACAGCGTTTGATACGTAACCAAACCCTTCGATGTAAAGGGCATCAAGGATACCCTGTTTGCCCTGGAAATGACTGTAAATCCCGATGGTGGACAATCCCGCTCGTTTTGAAATAGCGCGTACACTTAGGGCCGACGCTCCTCCTTCAAGGAACAATTCAGACGCTGCATTCAAAATTTTTGCTTTAGTATCAGTCACTCATCACTTCCTTACGCCGTATCGCTTGACAGCATATAACACCGTTATATATGACAGTACAGGATATAACACTGTTATAAAAGGGGAGAGATATGGGAACGACGCACGAAACGGATTATCTGATTGTAGGCACTGGTGCCGTGGGCATGGCATTCGCTGACATACTGCTTACAGAAACAGACGCAAACTTCATCCTAGTGGATGAATATGCAAAACCAGGCGGTCACTGGAATGCGGCTTACCCCTTCGTCACCCTGCACCAACCTTCCGCCTATTATGGCGTCAGCTCAAAAGAACTAAGTAAAGGCTCCAAGGATCAAGTAGGCCTCAATAAAGGTTTGAATGATCTCGCATCTGGTGCTGAGGTAAGCGCATATTTTGATGAAGTGATGCGCCAGCAATTCCTACCCTCAGGCCGCGTGCAATACTTCCCAATGTGCAGTTACATCGGCGACGGCAAATTTGTTTCCAAAGTATCTGGGGAAACACATACTGTTACCTATAAAAAACTGGTTGATGCCACGCACCTGAAAACCGAAGTACCCTCTACTCACACCCCCAATTTCACTATTGATAACAGTGTGCGCTTCATCCCACTGAATGATCTTACACGCCAAGCTGAACCGCCCGAGGGCTATACAGTGATTGGCGGCGGCAAAACGGGGATTGATGCCTGTTTGTGGCTACTGGAAAACGGTACTGACCCGGATAAAATCCGCTGGATTATGCCGCGAGACGCCTGGTTGCTGGACCGGGAAAACACCCAACCAACTCTTGAGTTCTTTAACAGCACCATGGGTGCGCAGGCGGGCCAAATGGAAGCCATCGCCAATGCTTCATCCATCACTGATATGTTCAACAGGTTAGAGGCATGCGGATATTTCCTGCGGATTGATACAAACGTTCGCCCTTCCATGTTCCACGGTGCAACAGTTAGCAAACTGGAACTCGCTGAATTGCGCCGCATTAAAAATATCATTCGCATGGGCCGGGTAACTGATATCGGCATAGATACAATCACCCTGGAAAATGGCACTATTCCAACAAGCCCAAGCGAATTGCATGTAGACTGTACAGCAAGCGCGATCACCAACGTGGAAATGAAACCTATTTTTCAGGGCAATGTGATTACGCCGCAAATGGTGCGCTCATACCAGCCTGTCTTCAGCGCGGCCTTCATCGCCCATGTGGAAGTAGCTTACGATACAGAAAAAAAGAAAAATGAGCTTTGCGGCCTGGTACCTGTGCCAAACCACGACACAGATTATCTATATTTCACCGCAGCCTTCATGCGGAACCAATTTGTATGGTCGCAGGATACTGGGTTGAAAGATTGGCTCCTCAACAATCGCCTGGACGGCTTCAGTAAGATGGTAAGCGAGGTTGATCCAAACGATACAGAGAAGATGGATATCCTGAACAGGTTCCGCGCGAATGCCATGCCAGCAATGGGAATGCTGCAAAACTTTATCGCTCAGCTTGAAAGTAAGGAGCAGGCAAATGGCTGAATTTCAAATTCGGAGAGATGATCTCACCACCACCCGCATAGTTAATACCGGCAATACTGAGCAGGACTTCACTCTGTCTGAAGGTGAAATCCTTGTAAAAATTGAACATTTTGCCTTTACTGCCAATAACATCACATACGGTGCCGTGGGCGACCAAATCGGTTATTGGAAATTTTTCCCACCTGCGGATGATAACGAGGAAACTTGGGGTATTCTGCCTGTATGGGGTTTTGCCGATGTTGTATCATCAAACTCAGAAGAAATACCTGTTGGCGAACGGCTTTACGGTTATTTTCCCACCGCGCATTACTTGAAACTGAAACCCGCAATGGTGAAGAGGGAAACCTTCTTTGACGCCTCTGAGCACCGTTCTACTCTCCCGCCCGGCTACAATATGTACCGCAGAGTCCGAGCTGAAAAAACCTATGATCCATCTATGGAACATGAACGCTCTCTCCTGTTTCCTCTGCATCTTACATCCTTCTGTATCTGGGATGCCTTGCAGGACGCAAACTGGCACGGTGCTGAGCAAATACTTATTCTGAGTGCTTCGAGCAAAACCAGCATTGGTCTGGCTTATGCACTCGCTGAAGATGATAATGCCCCTTCAATTATCGGCGTTACCTCCAGCCGTAACTGCGAGTATGTGAAAAACCTCAAGCTTTATAACAGCACTGTTTCATATGATGATCTCTCATCTATCGAGGATATCCCTACAGTGATTGTAGATATGTCAGGCAACAAACAATTGCTGGCGTCGCTTCACCAACAGCTTGGCGACAATATGAAACACACGATCAATATTGGGATGACCCACTGGGAAGAATTCCAGAATGATGCGGAAGGCATTATAGCAAGCCGTTCCGAGTTTTTCTTTGCCCCCGGGCATATCCAAAAACGGATAGCTGATTGGGGCCCCGCTGAGTTTAACAAGCGTTCTGGCACTTTTATGTATAAAACAGCGCTTAAGAGTAAAGACTGGCTTAGCTGTACAGTAGCAGATGACCTTGCAGGCCTTCAGGAGCGCTTCACGGACATTTCCAAAGGCAACTTCGCCCCAGATCGGGGTTTGATTATCAAACTATAAACAAAAAGCCTCCGATTTCGGGGGCTTTTATACATACACAAACAGCGTATTACCTTTTCATTTCAAGAGATAATGTGGTGGAGCCCGAAAGGACTTCATCGAACCTATATACACCCGAAGAGCTGGATGAATTGTTCAACATGTTGGCTGATTGGGAAATCCGATTAAGCCATCTTGAGGAAGATACGGATATAGCGCGAGTTGTTCCAAAACGCTCTCCAAAAACTAACAAACTAAAAAAACCTAGACATCGCTCTACAAAACCTGACTTGAACAGGAGGCCGAAGCCATGAGCAAAGCCTCCACCCTTTTATCTGTTCGCTTAAACAACGACGAACGTGCAGAACTGCAAAAGCGGGCTAGTGGTGAGAAACTATCTAGCTATGTGAAACGCTGCGTATTCGGTAAGCGGAAAGCCTCTGGCGGCATGTCACAGGAACAAGTTGCTTTCATACTAGCAAAGCTAGCGTCCTGTGATCTAGCAGGTTCTATGCAAGACATGGCAGAAAGCTCTCGCCTTGGCGTGCTTGTTGTATCGTCTGATACTGAACAGGCTTTAATGCAAGCCTGTACTGATATTGCTCATATGCGACTTATGCTTATGCAGGGATTGGGTAAACGCTCATGATCTTGAAAGCCAGCCAGAGAGGTGGTGGGCATGAACTGGCAACCCACCTCATGAAAGAAGAAAACGAACATGTCGAAATACATGAAATGCGCGGCTTCATTGCCAATGACCTTAAAGGGGCATTTGATGAAGCATATGCTATATCTAAAGCAACTAGGTGTAAGCAGTATTTGTTTTCTCTGTCCCTTAATCCACCTGCACATGAACAGGTGGCAACACCCGCCTTTATTCGTGCTGCTGATGAAGTAGAAAAACGTCTTGGTTTGGAAGGTCAACCAAGGGCTATTGTCTTCCATGAAAAAGAAGGTAGGCGTCATGCCCATGTGGTGTGGTCAAGGATTGGTATCGAAGGTAATAAGCTCAAAGCTGTTAACTTGCCTTTCTTCAAACGCCGCCTGACTGAACTTTCAAAAGAACTCTATCTTGAGCATGGTTGGAAACTACCTGACGGCTTAAAAGACCCTACCTTGCGTGACCCGACAAACTTTGATCTGGCTGAATGGCAACAGGCATTTAGGGCTGGACGCGACCCCAGAGAGATAAAACAGATATTCCAAGAAGCTTGGCAATATTCAGATAGTACAAAAGCTCTTAATGCAGCCCTTTCAGAAAGTGGCTTTATGTTAGCGAAAGGTGACAGGCGAGGTTTTGTGGCTGTTGATTATCAGGGTGAGGTTTACTCACTTGCTAGATATGCAGGTGTGAAAACCAAGGAAGTCAGAGAGCGACTAGGTGAACCTGACAAGCTTCCGTCTGTTGATGAAGTAAAAGCCAAGTTCAGGGAAAACATAACACCGAACCTGAAAAACCTGATCAATCAGCAAAAACAGAACCATCACATTGAAAAGAGCATATTGCAGGAGAAAGTATTCACTCTTGCCAAGCAACAGAATCTCACACGCCAAAGTCTAACTAAGCGTCAAAGACTGGAAAGGCAAAACCTGCAACAACGTAACGCTATAAAAACCAAAAAAGGCTTATTGGGTGTTTGGGAATTCCTATCTGGCAAAACTGCTCAACGGAAGAAAGAAGCTCAGCTCAAGGCATGGGAACAGGCAAAAGAACACCAGCAACAGAAAGATATTATCATTCTAAAACAGCTTGCAGAAAGACAGATACTACAGAGAGAAAAGAAGCGTCTGAAATACACCCAAAAAGAAGAACGAAAGTTCCTACATAGTATTACAGGAAAAGCGCTTGGACATCCTGTTCCATTTGCTCATTCTGAATTAACAGATAGAGACCTAAGTCCTTGCTTATATAGAAAACGTGAACGTGATTTACAATTAGGATAATTACATGGTTTCAATAAATTAATTTGAATTACTTTCGCTTAAAAGCGGATATTAGATTAAATTCGATGACGCGCGAGAGGTATAAAGTCATAGGCGTTTGACTTCCCTAATGGCTCTATTGATATCGCTTTCGGCGTCTTCAAGATACCTAATAGCTCTTCTAGCATCATGATAAGCTTCATCGATGCCTTGCACACGCTTCAAAGCTCGCTTTGCATCGTCAATTGCACTCATTGCATTACGGAGTTTAGTTTTTGCCGACATTGTTATCCCCTTTTATTGCTACGCAACTTTGATATTTTCATCATTGTTGTCTTGTGAATTCTCCTTGTTTTCCTCACCAGAGCGAGGAAGTTCACACTCTCCCATCATCATATCGAAATGCCCCATGTGACCAGATTTTTGGAAGATATTTTTGAATACACAGAGGTACTGTTGCACAGTTGCATTGTCAGTGCTTATATAAAGATCATCATTGGCGTAGTGGGACCCATCGTTTACCCATGAAAATAACGACGAACATATAAGCTTCTCCTTACCTTCAAACATGTTAATGATGTCGTCTTTGTCGATGTTTCCCAAAATTTTGAAGTAATTCTCTAGAATTCGACGAAGAGTATTCTGGATTGTTAAATTTGAGATTTTATCTGACTTCAATTCCTTCCACAGGAGTTCGTAGGAAGTCATTATTGGGTTGTCAGTTTGTTTCTCTACAAATGTTTCTTCATTATTCTTCCTCACCAACCAGAATGTCTCTTCATTCATGACGCCGTTAGTTCTTTTTGGATTAAATGAAACTTCTTTATGGAAAAATACATTGTGAGTGAGGACAAAGACTTGCTTTATATTACCCCGCTGCTCCCTGATGTCGTCGAACAGCCCTTTCACCAGATTGCTCACAATGAAGAGGATATCACTGTCCAAGCTTGAAACAGGGTCATCGAACACAACAACTCTTGGTTTTGTAATAGTGCCTTGATCATTGCTGCCTCTCAAGAGGTGATAAAAATAGAGAAAAGTGACAAAAGTTTTTTCACCTTCACTAAGAGTATCTTCTACCTCTATACCATCTGCTCTAACAACCTTGTAGAATCCTGACTTGTCAGATTCAGCAAGCTTGAAACCATTAAATCCAAATGATTTGAGTAGGTTGTTTATGCCATTAATTGTTGGCTGTATGCTTGTTATGCCCTTCTCAAGCTCTTGCCGTTCGCGATCTTTAATTGCTACTTCAGCTTCTTTGCTGGCCAACCTAGTTTCTAGTCCAATTACAGCTTTTTGAATGGCATCATTCTGGGATTTATATTCCTCATAATCAGTTTTAGCTTCAGTACATATGAATTTCCAGATCTGTGCAGTTAAAGCCTTTTGTTCTTTACCAATGTTATCTACTAAAAGGTTGTGTTCTTTGATCGCTTTGTTTGCCGTTTCAATAATATCATCTATTTCGCTCAATATATCGTCAAGTGGCTCCAAAGAGACGACAGCGCTAGCCTCGTTGGATTTCCGTTCAATATGTTCGAGGTTTGCTGAAATTTTAGCCCTTAATAGATCGGACAGTGTTTGAAGCTTTTCAGAAGCTAGTTGTGTTGGTGGATTTCCTAGAACACCACTAAGTACATCTAACACTCCCGAAGAATAAGCTCTGTAATTCACTTGAAGTGAATTAATAACTTCTATGTCTCTCAGATAAGTTTCGTCAAAGTACTCTTCGAGATCGAGTTTTAGATCAGGTACAATTGATTGCTGGCAGAAGGGGCATTCATCATCAGAGTGATCTAGATATTTCATTCCTGCTCTTACCCAGTCGCTATTGTTGAGTTTTTTGATAAGAGCAGCTAAATCAATATCATCCTTACCGACTATTTTTTTGGATAAGATTGGGGCTTTTTCTAGAGCTAACAAGTCTGCGACATTCAAGGCAGGTAATACACTCACAGATTCCAAATCGTCCGAGAACAGGCTCTTTGCTTTTGTTTCTAATTCATTCAACTCAAATAGCTCTGATGAATTATTTTCAGATTCGTTGATGAGCCGTTCCTTAAACTTGGCTTTCTTGCCCCTGACACCAGTAAAGGCATTTCCGAATCCTGCATCGTACTTTTTCTTATAATTCCAGCACTTTGCTTCATAGCCAGCTTCTAAATCCGATTTCTCCTTTAATTTTCCACTTTCACCATCATCACCCCCAAGTGTTCTTCGTAAGCGGATAATCTCTTCATTTAAAGCTTCAATTTCAGAGTTTTTCTTATTAATTTTTCTTATAATTTCAGGATTTTCTTCACCTAACGTGAATATCCCCTTGAGGTCTGAGGAAGGATTGAAGTTCTTCGCTACAAAGTCCTTATTGTATACGAATGCATCAAGCTTGTTCCCTCCTCGCCACTTGATACTACAATCAGGGTGGTTCCCCTCATCTGCAATTATTCGCGAAATACTAGTCTTGCCTGCCCCATTGCTGCCATAAAAGAAGTTGTGGCACGAAAGCCCGCCTAGAACTTGACCTGAATCGGAATAGCTAGCTATTTTTCGAATGTTAATTTCCTCAATCATGGAAACCCTATCAACTTAATCTCGTAGAGAAAAAATGTCTGCCTTGGATCGAAAGCAGACTCAAACCCTTTTGAACACAATCTATTGTATAAAATACAAGAAAACAAAACATTTATAATTGTACTAACATGTAAATTATTGCTCATTACATGCGCATAAGTAGAAAAAGGGCGGGAAATTCCCTCTCAAGATGCCTGTAGCCTGTCATGGCCTGTGCCTTGCGGTTTGCTTGAGCCGTATTTGGCTCTGATCTCTTCTAGCGATGACTGACCACGCCCACGGCTACGATATTCCTCAGGTCTGAAATACCACGCCTTTTTCTTATTTGCCCACTTATAGCCTGCGGCCTTTAAGGTTGCTTTGTGCTGGATGGTGTTACCTGTCACCCATACCCAAGCCCCGCACACTTCGACAAACAAACCTGATAAATTCAGAATAGCGTTTAAGGCCGCGTTCAATTGCTCGCCATATTCGGTTTGTTGCTCCTTCACGTCCCCAGTGAAGTCTTGCAGGACGCTATAAGCTTCATTCACCAGTTTCATCATTTTTTCCCCTGCGGGGTTGATGTCTGGATGATATTTCTTACAAGCTTCTCTATGAGCTTTCTTTGCCTGCTCTGGTGAGATGTTACCGCTTAGACCAAGGATTTTTGCTGCGTCATAAGGTGTCATTCTCTTTTCCTTCCTTAAATTGAAAATTGGGTTCACATGAACCCTTGGCCTTCGCCGAGAATGGGGGTGCAAGTGGCAAGAAAAAGCTGCGCAAGATCATTTTCGTGATGGGAGGGAACCTTTAGGAGGAACCAATTACGAAATGATCTGTGATGCATGGTTTTGCTTGTTGCGCGCTCGGGGCAAAGCCCCAAGTAGTCATAGATAAATGACCATCCAACGCAGTTGTGATTAGTCTTATATAGATTGATTGGCTTAGCCTGTTCTTCATCAACAAAGTTGATAAGGGAGAGGTTTGTTGTCTGGTTATGATGAGTGGCACGGCAAGAACAAAGGCGCTGCCAAGGATGAATTTAACCTTCAATCTGAACGGTCACAGGATAAGCTTTTAAAGCGCATGAGACAGCGTGCTAAAGAAGCAGAACAAAAGATAGCTTCTAAACAAAAACCATCAACACCGCCCCAGCCAACATACACCCCTAAAAATGCAGAGCTAAAACGGGGCGCAGAAGCACAAGCAAAGGCGGATATTAAAGCCGCTAAAGCCCGCAATAAAAACGTATCTAAATCAAGCGCGAACAAGCCACCCACCAAAGATCAGCAGCGCATGAAAAAACTGCTCTCCAAATCGAATGATAAATCTCCAGATCGGGAACGATAACAGAGTATAGATCGGGCATTTTATACGCAGAATTTTAAGCTGCTTAATATGGGATTTGTTCCTGTTTATTATCTGCATCTGATATACTTATCGGGATGAATAATCCCATGAATGTCTTTGCGCTGCGCCACTGTTACCTTCTGACACAAGATTTAGAAGGGGAATATATCCGTAAAGTACGTCTGTATAGGGATTACTATGAAGCTCTAGGCCGTTTCATTATCCTCAATGATGCAGAATTTGAAATCCAACTCTACCTACATGCCTTTTATGATCATCTGCGCGAAGATGGTAGAAAGGTTGACTGGATGATGCATGATCTGATTGTTGATCTTATCTATGATACAGATGGTGATGTGCTGTGGGATACACCGTATAATAAACCTGCTAATCTGATGACGACAGAAAAGCGCCAGAATATTCATCAGCTTTTTGAGAAGCACCAAGTCATGCGTAAAGAGCAATATGAAAGACAAATGGCAGGGATTTCTCAAGAACGTCCCTATGTGCATATCAATTCATCTGCTGCGGAATAATCAGCCAAGCTTTACCCATATCCAAAGTTACGAATAACAATCATGTGATGCGTTTTGCAATCAATTGACTCCCTCTATAAGGGCAATACTCTCAGTCTCCAGTTGTTCAATGTGTTGATGGGGAGCAATCGCATATGTCAGATTCTGGCTCGCGTAAAATCAGTGGTGGTGCTGGTTTCGTTATTATTCTTTTACTCGCTATTACTTTGATCGGGTTATGGTCACATAAAGATGACTGGGGAAGGCCTTCATTAGTATTTGAGTTTCCTACCGTTATGGGCTTTCTGAGCGGTATGGCCGTTGGTGTGATTGCTGGGCTTATTATCATCACACTGCGATACTTGTTTAGCCGTCATGCCTTATGGACATTATTCGGGCTTGGAGTGCTGCTTGTCTTTATTGGTGACATTATCCCTGTAACACGCGCCTATCAGGGATTAACAATTCCTGGGGGCTGGATTGTCGGTGGCTTAACAGGGTTAAGCTTAATTGCGCTGATGATGATCTATATAGAACCGGCAACAAAGCTACCTAATGTGTTTGGGTCATCACGTTGGGCGAACCTTGTAGATTTGAGGGAGTGGAAGCTTCTTGGCAAACAAGAAGAAGCAAATGGCTTATTCTTAGGACATACCATCAGTAACCGAGGAGCGAGAGAAGAAGCGATTATCTATGAAGGAGATATGCACGCTCTCACTATTGCCCCAACCAGAACAGGGAAAGGTGCAACGGCAATTATCCCAAACCTCCTGCGCTCCAACTCTTCCATCCTGATTATTGATCCCAAGGGAGAAAATGCTCGGCGCAGTGCCGCCAAGCGTAAAGAGATGGGGCAAAAGGTTTATGTTGTAGACCCTTGGGCGATTTCATTGGAAGAAGATACATACGGCGAAGGCATAGACCCTGATTACATCGCTCATTTTAATCCATTAGATATGCTTGACCCACTTGATCCTGATTTATCCAGTGATGCGATGTTACTTGCGGATGCGCTTATCATCTCAAGTGATAAAGACCCGTTTTGGTCTGAGGAAGCAAAAGCATTGATACAAGGCTTTATCCTCTATGTGGTAACAGAAGAACAAGAAGCACATAACAAGCATTTAGGACGTGTACGGGATATTCTTTCACTCCCTGCGGCAGAACCAGATGATGACGATCTGAGCAACACCTTGGATGAAATCCTGATGAATATGGCAGGAAGTATTTATCCTATCGTGAGACAAGCGGCATTCAGGTTTAGGCAAAAGGCCGAAAAAGAACGCTCTGGTGTTCTTTCAACAGCACAATCAAACACACATTTTCTGGATAGTCCAAAGGTCAAGGAAAGCTTGAGCAAGTCTGATTTCAGGTTTAAGGATTTAAAAACGGATGAGCAGGGGATAAGCGTATATCTCACACTACCTCTTGATCGTTTGCCAACATTTAATCGCTGGCTGCGCTTGTTAATATCTTCTGCAATGATTGATCTTACCAGAGAAAAGGCAGCCCCAAATAAACAGCCTGTGCGCGTGATCTTGGATGAATTTCCAGCACTGCAAAAGCTCAATATCATTGAAACAGCTTATGGCACGATGGCAGGGCTTGGTGTGCAATTATGGGTGTTCACCCAAGACTTGGGGCAATTGAAGAAACTATATGGCAGAGATTCATGGAGTACGTTTGCGGCGAATTCAGGGGTTATTCAGTATTTTGGCTCAAGGGATTATGAAACTGCTAAATATGCTGAACATCTATGTGGCATGACCACTATGAAAAAGCGTTCTTTTAGCTTTGGCAGTAGCTCATCCAGTACATCAGGGCCGCAAGGTGGTTCTTCCACTTCTGGCACATCTGAAACCACGAGCTATGACGATATATCTCGCCCACTTGCATACGCAGATGAAATGATGACTTTACACAGAGACAAGCAGGTATTGTTCATTGAAAACAAGTACCCAATTATCGCTAAAAAGTGGTGGTGGTTTTTGTAATTCAAGTTATAGCCTTTTAGGAAGAAAGATTTGAACACTCTATGCAAAATTTGGTTAAATCCGTTTGAATTAATACATTTGCTAAGTAAGTGGCAGGAATACCTCCTAAGAAAACCGCATCAGTAAAAGCAGCAGTAATATCTGAAGCTTGTTTTATCTTTTTTTTAACCTCTTCACCAGCACAGAGTCTCTCGGCAATCATAGTCTTATTTTTTGTTATAAAGTATCTTCCAATAAATGATTTCCTACCTTCAGCATCTTTTGCGTCAAAAGTGTCTGGAATTTCTTGAATCCCATACCAATCTATTTTTTCCAACTCGGAACCAAGTTCAATTAATGAAGCGTCCAAGGATATTGACATATTATTTCTCCCAAATTATTTTTCGAGTATTTCAATTATTGAGACTAAAATGCAACAAGATTTTCTGACGTTAGTTGTAGTGGGTGATAATAGCGAACGTATAAGATTTCACCTTGAAGTCACCATTGTTGACAATGGGCAGCTAACCACATTCTATACTTGTATTAGTGAAGACGGACAGGTCGAAATACCCATAACCTGTACCGCTACAGTGGGTCTGAAAATTGTACCACTTGAAGGTTATTGGAGCACATATTTCGTATCTCAGCCCAAAGCAGGTAGTTACCAAATACAGTATCAAGCCCAAAGAATACAAAGTAAAGATGCCATCTGGTGGCATACCCTCGTCAAAGGAAGAAACACCCACCTTCGAGGTAAAGGAATAAAAATCGGAATTATTGATATTGGCTTTACTCAGTTTCAAAATATAACAGAATTTGAACTCATTAAATCAACTGATGCATCCACTTTTCTTCAACCAGCAAGCCATGGACAGCGCGTGGCAAAGATACTGCGTGGAAACTATCGAGGTGAAACGATAGGCCTTGCACCAGAGACCGAAGTTATTTTTTTTGATGCTTCATATGATGACGATATACTGTCAAAAATAGCTAAAGAAACCATGCCTAATTATCTTTCATTAACGGAAATAGCAAAAGGCATAGAATACCTGTCAAAAAACAGGAAAGTTGACATAATTAATATCTCTTCGGGAATATACGAAAGCTTCAAAGAGTATCATGATACACGTGTAATGCTTGAAGAAGTTATAGAAGAAGCCTTGGATAATGGTACAGTATGTATTTGTGCTTCGGGAAATGATGCCCAAGCTGGCATGGCTTACCCAGCTTCATCTGAACATAGTATAGGTGTTGCATCAGTTGGATTTTCAGCAGTGTGTCCAGAAGGAACTCTTGCGCAACAAGAATTCCTTATGTCAGAACAAAAATGCTGGATAAACATTCCGAATAGCCAGAACGAAATTGAGATATTTCAACCCAGAGGCACGTCTTTTGGCTTAGGGGTTAATATTTGTGCTCCAGGAATTGGAATTGCTCTTCCAATAGACGATGATATTTTTGTTGACTACGAAGGCTCTTCATATGCCACACCGATTGCAACTGGCGTGTTGGCATGTGAACTAGGGCGCTCAGAAAATATCAGGAAATTCAACGGAAGGGAAAAATCGGAATATATATTGCAAATATTGAAAAACACTAGTATTAATATAGAATTACCAAGTGAAAGAGTTGGGATTGGCCTTCCTGTTCTTATATAGGTAATACTGTTAACGTTAACTATTTGATAGGGCCTAGAAAGTACAATTTCTTGATGTCTAAAGCCATTGTGAAGTTGAAATACTCTTTGCAGAAAGCAGGAAATTGCAAACACGCTGGTCGTGTAGATCAGTTGGTGAATGCCTTTTCTCGCTCCGCCGTCATATCCTATGTTTCTGATGATAGGAACTTAGTTGAAGTAAGTGATACAGCGGAAAATATTCAAAAACTAAAAAAAGATTTAGATGGAACATGTAGGGTGATGCTAAACGGAAAAGCAATCGCTTTATAGGTTAGTACTGCTCGGGGGATGCAACGGGGGTGCGCAGCGATCCCCTTGCCAAGATGGTAAATGTCATACATTTACACATCTTGCGTTTCATTTAAACGGTATGAATTGTAAGATATATTCAGAAAGTGCGGCAGTCATTTGCAGGTCAAATGATCCGGTCACAGTAGATCTTTCTAAACTACTGGTGTTAGCAATCGCTCAATCAAGGCACATTCAGGCGTATGTTCGCCCGTACACTTACTTGCTGTCTCTTTCAAACTGTCGCGTATTTGTGTGAGATCAGCAATCTTGGCATTAATAAGCTCTATATTGGCAAGGGCAATATCTTGCACTGTGCTACAATCAATCTCCCCATCAATCATAGATAAAAGCTTTCCAGTTTCTTCAAGTTGAAAGCCCAATTCCTTAGCTCGTTTAATGAATATGAGTCGCTCAAGATGCGCCTGAGAATAGCGTCGATACCCAGCCGTTGTACGGGGCGGGTTAGGCATCAAACCCTTTTGTTCATAAAAACGCACAGTTTCAATATTGACTGACGCAGCTTTTGCGAGTGCCCCCCGGCTGTATTCTCTCTTTTTTGTGTTCATTTTTATTCTTGACCCTGTAGTTACTACAGGGATTACTCTATAGTAAGAAAGTAAGTTTTGGAATTTAAATGCATAAGATACTTAAAAAGAAAAAAAATGGCCTGTTCGCAGGCGGAGGTATCCTTGGAGCAATAAGTGCTTTTATTGGAGCTTCTTGCTGTGTTTTGCCACTTTTGTTGTTTCAAGCAGGCGTAAGCAGCGCCGCTATTGCACAGCTTGGTTTCTTCGCGCGGTATCGTGAAGAATTTCTGTTTGGATCACTTGCATTAGTCATTGCAGGGATAGTTGCATCCTTCTGGGGTGGCAGACGCCCAAGCGTACGTACACTGGTCATCTTCGCCATTGCTCTTATCTTCATCGGTCTCGCATACATTATTCCCTATCATGAACGTGAACTATTGATCTTTTTTGGGTTCAGGCAAGGCTGATGGTTAAACTTGTCTCAAAAATTACCTGCCCTGAATGTGGGCATATGGAAACCGAAACCATGCCCACAGACGCTTGCCAATATTTTTATGATTGTAAGGGGTGCAACGTACTGATGAAGCCGAAGTACGGTGATTGCTGTGTTTATTGCTCATACGGAACTGTTCCATGCCCACCGATACAAGAAGGTGAGGCTTGCTGCATATAAAGGACTATAATGACCTCAACCGATTTAAAGCTTGAAGATGTTGGTACTCTTCCTCCCCCAGGACCTGTTGGTCGATTATTTCGTCTAATCTTCGGTGGATTAAGTCTTTATTATGTTTATGGGCTTTGGTCGGTGTGGAATTATATGATGACAGAGGATGGACATATCGAGCCGCTTATTTGGAATGGTGTTTTTGCAAGCCTGCTACTTGTAAGTTATGTGATCAACATTGGTTATTCTCGTGATTGGAAAAAGAGACCTGCTCTGTTCAGCCTGATTTACCTTCTGGTAATCGGGTTCATTGGATTACAGAGTTCTGGTGATTGGGAGAATACTGTTCTCGCAACAGGTATCGTTCTATGGGAGCTCTATATATTCTTACATCTTGGTCTATGTTTTATACTCGCTGCAATTATTGGCACCCCAGGCTGCGAAATGCGCGCTTTCCATCACCTTTATGGAATAGCTACCGGAACAGATACAAAAGAACATCATTGTCCTATTGGGCCTTTAAGTGCGATTGATCGCTGGGAACGAAAGATCGTGAGGTAAATCTTTTGCAATTACACTTTCCTCCACGCGTTTTGAAAGCTGTGCATATCCATGTGGTGGATATGGCATGTGTAAATCCTATCTGATTTACTGAAAACATATATGGGCGTGATGGCCCAGTGCATGATTACGGCCTTTCTTAAGGGTCGGATGACGATGAAATAGGACTTGGGCAATCAGGTCTAATACATCGTGCTGCTTCATGTACGCAGCCATCAACGTCCGGCCTACCAGAAAATGAAAGGACAGCGACATGGCAACTGACAATCTCAATGAATTACTAAAACAGATCGGCAAGATGGAGGCAGATGACTGCGGACGTTTATTATCTGCATATTTAAACCTACCTTCATCAGCAGATAGAAAGCTGGTCATTCGGTTTGCGGAAACCTTAGTTAAACCTAGTGACAAATTTCACTAACTGCGGCAATGGCGCGAGAGAGTGTGGACCTGTCTACACCGTAGCGAGGTGCAAGATCGGTTAGTGTTACACCGCTTTTGTGAAGCCTATAGGCTTGGATAATCTGGTACTTGGTCAACTTCCTTGGCCTGCCCAACACTGCACCACGCTCTTTTGCAGCTAGCATACCTGCTTTAGTGCGTTCACGGATTAACTCACGCTCGAACTCAGCGAGTGCCCCCATAATGTGGAACACAAGTTTCCCTGATGGTGTTGTAGTATCAATCCCATCCGTTAGAGAACAAAATCCAGCGCCTCGTTCGCGCAAGGTGTCTACCAGTTGAATAAGGAAGCCCAATGAGCGGCCTAGCCTGTCGAGTTTCCAGACCATAAACACGTCATTTTTCCCTGTTGCTTTGATCGCAGCATCAAGGCCGTGGCGATTAGATTT
>NZ_JAKQZA010000008.1 GCF_023008165.1 Kordiimonas laminariae
ACAAGTGCATCTAATGTAAGCGGCAATGCCGCAGCCACGATTACCGTAACTGCCAACGATGGCGATGGCTCTGGTAACGTAAACTTAGGCACCGTAAATGTGAACATCACCGGAGTAAATGATGCGCCAACTCTAACAGCAACTGGCGGCAACCCAACCTTCGTTGAAGGTGGTGCGGCGCAGGATCTGTTTAACACTGTATCTGCATCTACCATTGAAAGTGGTGATACCTTCACCTCCATGACCCTAACGGTTACCAATGTTTCTGATGGCGCGAATGAGATATTGAGCTTCGACGGTTCTGATGTGGCTCTCACCAACGGCACCATGGTGACAACAGCCACGAATGGTTTGAGTGTTTCTGTATCGGTTACTGGTTCAACGGCAACAGTGAGCTTCTCTGGTGGAACGCTTACATCTGCGCAGTTCCAGACATTGGTGGACGCGCTCACCTACCGTAACACCAGCGACGATCCGACATCAGCTGGTAATCGTGTTGTAACGATTACAGATATTTCAGATAGTGGCGGTACAGCAAACAGCGGTGTGGATAGCGCAACACCTAATCTAGCCAGCACTGTTACAGTTACACCTGTGAACAGTGCACCAGCTATCACAGGTGTGGATAGTGAAAGCTCCACTGTTATTTCCGGAGACGGTGCAACCAATGTCGCCCTATTTGATGATGCAGCCATTACAGACGCAGATTCGAGCGACTTCAATGGCGGATTTATCACGATCGCGCAAAACACCGGCACAACTAACGGCAACTGGTCAGTGGACGGCACCACTGTTACATCAGGTGGCGATGCAACACTTTCTGCTGGTGAAACCATTCAAGTAAACGGCGTAACAGTTGGTACGGTTGATGTAACAGATGATGGTCAGGGCGGTAATGACTTTACTATCAACTTTACAACGGCCTCCGCCGATCCGTCCTCTATTTCTACGTTACTTCAGAACTTATTGTATGAAGGCCCATCTGTCGTAGATGCACGCACCTTCACACTCACGCTGAATGATAATGATGGTACAGCAAACAGTGGCGATGAAGATACCACAGCGAACTTCACTATCAATGTAAGCCCTAATCCACCGGTAATTGCTAACCTGAGCGGTGATAGCTTCACCTTCACTGAAGGTGATGATGCAACAACCTTGGATGTAGGTGATAACCTGACAATCACTGACGCTGACTCTGCTGATTTTGATGGCGGTGATCTCACCATATCCATTACAGCCAATCAAGCTGCGGAAGATAGATTAGAGATTGATACCAGCGGCAACATCAGCCTTTCGGCAGGGCAAACTGCAGGTTCAACAGTATCAGTAAGCGGTACTGTGATAGGTACGATTGACTCTGGCGCAACTGGTGGATCGAATGAAGATTTGATTATTAGCCTGAACTCAAATGCTACACCAGCAAGAGTGCAAGAGCTTCTGCGAGAAATTCAGTATAATAACGCAGATAGTAACACACCAACAGATGGTGACCGAACCATCTCTATTACACTTTCGGACGGCACAGGCGCCACATCTAATGCTGCTGACGTTACAGTAAATGTTGATCCGGTAAACACCAACCCGGTTCTGGATGCCGCTCTTCCAACAGACCTTACGTTCACGGAAGATACATCAAGCAACGTAGATCTCAGCTCATCTACTATTGGTGACCTGGACAGTGCTTCTATTACGGTAACCATTACGGCAAATGAAGGTATATTTGGTACCCCAACAGACGGTGCTGGTGTTGGTGGCGGTGTAACAGAAACACTGGTTAACAGCACAACCATCACCCTGGTTGGCTCACCGGCAGATATCAGTACCTATCTTGATACAACAAGCGCCATTACCTGGACCCCTGCAACAAATGACAACGGCGATAATACTAGCACCTTTACCGTTGCTGCGAATGATGGTGATGGCTCAGGCGATGTAACACTTGGTACTGTAAACGCTGATGTAACGGCCGTGAACGACATAGCCGTTATTTCCGGTGATGATACTTTATCAATCACAGAAGATGTTATCGGTACAGTATCTGGCGATCTCAACTCAACTGACCCGGATAATAATGATGATGTATTTCTTGCAGAAACACTGGATGGTTCATACGGACAACTTATCATTGATACCGATGGCAGCTGGACATACGATGTTGACGAAACACTGGCGGCTGTTGATCAACTGACCACTGGTGGCTCTCTCGATGACACACTTACGGTAGAAACCGAGGACGGAACCGAGCAGGATATCGTTATTACCATCACTGGCGTGGATGATGATGCAGTTCTCTCTGGTGATACATCAGCCACAATCAGTGAAACAGGCACATCAGTCAGTGGCACAATATCCCTGAGCGATGCAGATGATAGTGATCCCGTATTTGCTGATCAGGCAGCTACTATAGGTGATAATGCATTTGGTAGCTTTACGCTGGTCACTGGCCCATCATCCAGCACATGGACCTATGAAGTAAACCCAAGTCGGGTAGCAGGTCTTGATGACGGTGACACAGTAACAGATATCATTACCTATACGGCCTCAGATACTTCTACACATACCATTACCGTAACAATCACTGGTGTAGGCGAACCAGAGCCACAATCTACTGCTAACGATGATAATATTCAGCTCACAGATGAAGATGATGAAATCACGCTTCTCGGTGGCGACGATACGGTTAACGCTGGTAACGGCGATGACACCATCAATGCGCAAGAGAACGAGGATAACAATCTTCTTCTTAATGGCGGCAGAGGAGAAGATTTAATCAATGGCGGCGATGGTGATGATACACTGATTGGTGGCGAAGATTCAGACACCTTGAACGGTGGTGATGGCAACGATTTCATCCAGTTAGGCGACGATGAAGATCCGTCATCGGATATCGTGGGCAGCCGAGGACAAGGTGGTAGCGGAAACGATACCATTGATGGCGGCTTCGGTAATGATACCATTCTTGGTGGCGGCGATGATGATGAAATAGATGGCGACCGAGGACAAGATTTGTTGATTGGTGGTCAGGGTTCGGACACCATTAATGCCGGCAGGGGAGATGATCTGTCTTACGCAGGCCAGGGCGATATGGAAAATGATGACGTCAGCGGTAATGAAGGGGACGATACCCTTGGTGGCGGTGCCGGCGATGATTTGATAAACGGCGGCAGCGGTAACGATCTCCTGTGGGGGCGTCAGGGTAATGATACCGTTAATGGCGGTTCCGGTGATGATGTTATCTTCAACGGTGAAGGAAATGACACGATTGATGCCGGTACGGGCAATGATACACTTTGGGGAAGTTTCGGGAATGATACGCTCACAGGTGGCACTGGCGCAGATCACTTTGTCTTCGGCGCTGATTCCGGCAATGACCGCATCACTGATTTTGATGCCGACGAAGACATCATTGAACTCTTTGATTCTGCTCATAATTTCGCTGATGTAGATGCCCTTCTCGCAGCTGCAACCGAGGATGCTGACGGAGTACTCCTCACCCTGGGAGATGATCAGAGCATCTTTATTGCAGGCGCAAGTCTAAGTGATCTGTCGAGCAGTAACATCACGTTGCTTTAGACATATCTTTTAAAAAACAGCAAATGCCCCCTATCTCAGTCGGGGGCATTTTTCTTCACTCTTCAAAAAATTAAAGCACAGATATTTGCCTGTTCGCGCTATCAATCGCCAAACAAAATAAGCGCCTGCACCTCGGCCTTGCGCCTCAGGAATTTTTCCAAATCTTCAAGGGCACACTTTTGGGCACCCCCCATCATTTTCTGCACCCTATCGGCGACAAAAGTGAAACCTATGTGAACAGAAGTGTGAACTTTATCACGCCACTGGGCGGCATCCACATTCCCTGCCCGGCTTTTTAAAATGCTGAAAATCTGTTCCGCCCCGGCGCTGAATTGCCCTTCATAAAGCGGCCTGTATTCCCGGTTTTGGTATTCGCTCAGGTCCTTGGCGAAGAGCGCATAATGCCGCCAGCCTTCGTCCTGCTCAATCCGCTCTGAAAGCGGCTGCCCAAGCAGGATAAGAAGGTCCACATTTGAAAGCGCTTCCGCATCCACCACGCGCAGCTTTTCTTGCCGCTCCGCATCCAGCACAGCCATGCGTTTTTCAAGAATGGCTGAGAGAATAGCCTCCTTGGAACCAAAATGATAATGAATGGCGCCTGAGTTTTTCTGCCCCGCTGCTTTATTCACCTGCCTGAGCGAAAGGGTGCGCACACCACCTTCAGCAAGCAACCTTTCAGCCGCGTCAATAAGCGCAGTGCGTGTTGCGCTTGCACGTTTTCTTGTTGCGGTTTCCCGCTGCACTCCCACTGGCGCTGTTTTCGTTGTCAAAGTCCCACTTCCTTCCGGCCCCCATTTGCTTCTAGCAAACAGGTGCCGAAGGTCAAGCCGGAGCTATCACCCACCGTGTTTTAGTGCGCACCCATCTCGGCCATCGCGGCCTTCAAAGCCGCTTGGTCCATAGCACTAAACTCAAGCGCAAGCATGCGCTCAACCCGGCTTTCAATCTCGCGGATGGTTGCGCGGAAAGCATCGGCTTTCTCGGCGTCAGTTCCTTCTATTTTCGATGGGTCTTCAAGCCCCCAATGGAGCTTCAGCGTTTTTCCCATCCACACAGGGCAACTTTCGCCCGCTGCGCTATCACACACGGTTACCACCACATCAGGGGTGAAATCTTCCATATCATCCCAGCTTTTGCTTGAAAGCCCGTTTGTGGGCACGCCGTGCTCTGCCAGATAATGTTTGGTAAGCGGGTGCACTTCACCCACCGGCTGGCTGCCGGCACTGCGGGCTTCAATCTTGCCGCCGCCCATATGGTTTGTCAGCGCTTCTGAAAGCACACTGCGGCAGCGGTTATGGGTGCAGATATAAAGAATTTTCATAAGGCTTATGTCTCTAAATAATCACCAAATACACGTGCGGTAACTTTGTTGGTGCCTAAGCACCAAAGCGGAAGCTCTGTTCCCCTGCGGAGAACCGTTTTGCGCATGTTTTCACGCCTTCCCCAAACGGGCAGCTACCAGGCGGGCGGCTGTTAAAGGAAACCACAAGCGTGGTACCTTCTGGTACAGTAATAGCGCATTCACCGCCTGCGATCTGGCGGCTCGCGATCACTTGGTTAGACCGGTGGCCCCGGCCACGTTTTTTAAAGGCTTTTACCTTACCGTTTGATTTCTCGAACGAGCATGTTGCCGCCCATTTTTTCTCGCCAGAGAATTTCAGCGTAACAGATTTAAGAGGTTCCGCAGCCTGAACAGGCGCAGAAAGGGCAGCCGTCACAGCAAACGCCGTAATGATACCCCGTGAGAGAAGATATTTCATAGCTGTATCCTTAATTCATCGATATATCGAGATTAATGGATATATAAAGAAGAGTCTAGAAGGAAATATCCTCTTATCCTTCATTCGATTAATATTTTGACCATCAAAAAGACGTAACTTTCAGAAAAACAACACTCTGAAAGTTACGCTTTTTTATAGGTACTAACCACCTATGTAATGCTTGTACCTATCAGCCATAGTGCTAGAAAGCCTAACCAAGAAAAGCACCAAACTGTATACTTATTGGCAGCTTCCTAGACTTAAACTCCGCGCCCTATCACCAAATATCAAACAAATTACTGGAGGGCAGGTTTAAATCTGAAACACCGAAAAGACTCACTTCGCCGCCAAGGCCTGTCGTCAAAGTAAAACCAAAATCAGTTTCATTTACAGTAACATCTTCTCTAGATAAACCGGCGTCTGAGAAAAGAACTATATCTTCGGAAACGTTAAAATCCCGGAAAACAACATTTTCATTTCCAGAGATTTGAACGGTATCTTCCCCACCATTTCCAGTGAAAATAATAGTACTGCTACCATCTCCAATAACAACATCATTGCCACTTCCACCATAGATAATGTCAACATCCCCGCCCGTTGAATTACCCACAAGAGAAGTCGGACCAAGTTCGCCAGAGAAATCTTCAAGGAGAAGGCTATTGTCTCCCCAAGTTAACAAAAGCCCTTCATCCGTTTGTTCGCTGGAAAAATCTCCAGATTCGATATCAGCACCTAATAGAGATATCAAATCTTCAGACTCATTGAAGTTTCTGATAACATCGTCGCCGCTGTTGGGGCCAAAGGTAAAAAGTTCTGCACCATCTATTGCGTCATAGGTTTCATCTTCTTCACCAAACCTAACTAACCTAACGTTACTGTCCGTTTCCACTATTTCAGGCATATGCCAACTCCATATTGATTTGCACTGTTATTTTCGAAGGTCGAACTGGACCCTCGAATAAAAGACGCCACAGAATGGAGAAGACCCCACCTTCCTGATTTTTTAAGTGAGAAAGCGAAATAATTAGTTGGTATTAAAACTGCCACTGGCTAGAAAACCCAATGGTGCGAGGCCGAGGGGGGGTAACCTGTGTGCTATTCACCGCAGTTTCAGATACGCTTAAATTAAAAGGGTTGTTAAATGGAAAAATATTCGCCCTGCTATCAAATATATTTTCAACATAGATAGAAAACCGTAAGGTGTTCAAATTAAAGGCAATCGATGCATCCGCCTGATGAAACCCTGAAGCTTTTGGTTCACTTTCCTGATTAAAAACTAAACGGGTACTTCCAACAAAATTATATGATGCGGCAAGACTGGCATTTAAGCCAAATAATATAAAATCCTGCCGTCCTGACACATTCACTGCCAGTGCAGGAACTCCAGGTAGTCGGTTTCCCAGCCCTGTATTTGTCTGGGTATTTGTTTGTGTTATCGAAGACTGATTCCATGAGAAATTGGCTATAATTTCCCTGCTTTCCATGGGTGTATATTTTACCTCAACTTCAATCCCATAAACATTTGCATCCCCTACATTGCTGGATATAGGCAAACCATTAGTGTCAAATTCAAGTGACTGAATGTTGTTCCATGTTGAATAATAGCCGGACGTATTAATATTAAGCCCGATGTTTTCCGCCCGATATTTAAAGCCTATTTCATAGCTTGTGAGAAAATCAGGTTCAAAAAACCTCAGTCCGTCCTGTGGCCCCAGAAATATCCTATCTTCGCTCGTGCTGTCTAGAAAAACGGTCCCTCTAAATGTTGGCCCACGAAGATTGAACCCGCCCAGTCTATACCCTTTGGACACCTGACCATAAACAATAGCATTGTCATGAATCTGGTAGGAAAGAGACACTTTCGGTATAAACCCATTATCTTTAATCCCATCACGGAAAGTAATGAGGTCGCGGCTTTCTATATCACTAATGTCAGTTGACGCATTTGCCTTATAATTAAACCAGCGGAGACCTAAGGTAGATGATAGTTTATCGGTGAAATAATATGTTGCCTCGCCGAACACAGCTACTTCCTGCAAGGATTCTTCCGTATCTTCAAAAAAAGCTGCATCAACAGGGCCAAAAACACCATTCAATCCATTCCCAGGGATGGTCAGATTCGATACAGTTTCCTCAGTTCGTTTCGAAAAAAAAGTACCTGCAACGAATTCCAGACGATATCCAGTCTTTGAAGCTACATGCGTTTCATTCAAAAAGGTATTGATGCGCCGTGCCTGGAAAAAAGAACTTGGTACGTCAGGCCTCATGATTAACCGGGAAGCTGCTACAGAAGCATCAAGTGTTTGATCAATCTTTCGGTTATGCCATGTAGTTTCTGATACAAACGTTAAATCTTTTAGAGCGAAGTCTAATAAAACTCCAAACCTCTTTGACTTATTTTCAAGAGGTTCTCTTATGAAGTTAGCTCGATTTAAATCACCCAATTCAGCATCATAATAGTTACTATCATTCGATTGAAAATACTGAAGGTCTGACTTCAGAATGAGATTTAATGTCGAGGTAGGTTGTAATAAAAACGCAGATCTAGATGTCAAATATCGATTACTATTCGTGTCGGTTATACCAAGACGCAAATCATCTATATAACCGCCTTCCCGACGAAAAAATACCGAAGTACGGAAACCAATTTTATCAGATACAATTGGTAAATTAACTATAGAAGCAACATCATAAGACGGTGCACCACCCTTTGTGTGCTCGGCGCCTATAGAAAACTTCAATTCTACATCATCAAGTTTTGGCTTGTTCGGTACCAGTTTGTAGATACCGCTTATGGCACCAGAGCCATATAACGTACCTTGGGGGCCTCTCAATATTTCTATCTGTTCAATATCAACAATATTAAGCCCAGAATAAGGGGTATTATAATTTGCCCGTGAGAAATCAATATATGTGCTTACTAAAGATTGAACTCTACCGTTAAAAGCTCCATCAGATATACCTCGGATAACTATCTTATTTTGTGTACCTCGTCTGGGCACAGCATGAAGCCCCGCTGTCTTTGTAACAATATCCGAGTTCGTTAATCTTCCCAACTGTGTTTGGTTTTCAAATGTATAAACGCTTGCTGAAACAGGCAATTGAAACAGAGTTTCTGTTTTGCGCCGCGCTGAAACCAATATCTCGGTAATGTATTTTTCATTAGAGCCATCTGATAGGTTCTCGGTACTCTGCGGCTCCGATACTATAGAAGGTTGCTTAACTTCTTTATATATTTTTACAGCCCGTCCCTTGAGGGGTTCAAAGGTTAAGCCAGACCGATGCAAAAGCAGTTCAAGTCCCTCCGGGACGGTATAATAACCTTTTACAGCAACGCTCTTTCCGTCTCTATATGAAAGATGCGGTAAACTAAGCGAAATACGCGCCTGTGCGGCAAACTTACGTAAGGCTTTTGTTAGAGTAGTCTGTTCAATATCGAAATAGTGCTTCTTATCTTTTGTCTCAGCAATCGCTTCTGAAACAAAGACCAAGCAACAAACAACATACAAAAAAAAGTATCTACTTCTTGCTAAAGCAAATATGGCTGACATCCACTATTACCGGTAAATTTTTACAACTTGGTCAGTTTTCAAAACTTTGACCGATAAGCTATTTTCAAGCAATTCTAATACCGTCTGCAGATCATCTGTGTATAATATGCCTGAAAACTTCAAGGCCCTAACGGAGCTATCAAGCATCACATCTACACCAAAATATCTGTTGATATCTTGGGCTACTACCTCAAGAGAAACCTCTTCATATATCAGTTGTCCATCATGCCATGATAAAACATCATCGGCATTGACATCCAAAGCAAAACCTAACGCGCGTCCTTCGCTATGACGTAATTGCTTTCCGGCCGTTAATTGCCTGTGATCATCGCTGTTGGTTTCTGTCAGTGACACTACGTTCACCGTACCCTCAGTCACAGTAATGATTACATCACTTTTATGGCGCATTACATTGAAGATAGTTCCGGTTACTTCAATCCGTATATCACCAGCCGTTACCCAAAAAGGCTTATTATCATCTTTGGCGACATTGAAGGTAACCTCACCTCTCTGCAATACGGCACTGCGAGTTTCAGCATTGATTGCAAACTCAACCTGACTATCAATATTGATGTCTATTTGGCTTCCATCTTCCAAAAAGAGACTTTTTCGGGGTGTATCAAGAGCTTGATATATAATGGGTTCACCAACAGGGGTTTGTGCATCCTGTAAGAAAAAAGGTAAAAAGGCGAATATAAAAAATGTTGCTGCCACCAAGCCTGCCCATATGGTTTTATAATCATGGAACCAACTTCTGGCGGCTATTTCTGTGGTACCTTCAAATACCGGCTGAATAGTAACACTATCAGTATTTTTATATTCTATGTCTGCGCGGGTCAAACCATCCAGGTTCACTGCCACATCATGAAGCTTTTCATAGGCTTTTGCATGATCAGGGTTACTAGATAACCAATATGTTAACGCATCAAGATCTTCCATAGTGACTTGATCACTCTGAATCTTTGCATACCATTCAGCAGCTTCTTCTATAACTTGCGCATCTAAGTTTTTATATTGATCGTTATCCATTACATTCTGATACTTGTATTCTTGTTAAGAAGAAAAAACCTGTATCCCTTTATATAACGTCACAGCTAATTCATTACCCCACTTCAATCATAAAATTATTTCTCTCAGTGGCCATCCTTGATGTGCAACGCTATAAATTTCAACGCGCGTGACATATGTTTTTCAACAGCGCTTTTTGAAATATTCATCTTTGCAGCGACTTCAGAATATGTCAGCCCATCTATTTTGTGTGCAATAAATGCTTCTCGAGATTTTGGTGGGAGAAGATTGATCAGAGCTAAAAGTTCATCTGTTCTTTTTTTTGAATCGACAATGTTTTCAGCGTCTGGCGCATCATAAACAGGTTCACCACCAACCGATTGCACACTTACTTCACTCCATGCATGATCTCTGGCTTTTCTTCTAGCTAGCTGTCTTCGGTAGTCCAATGCTACATTATTTGTTATGCGTATCAAATAAGCTTCAGGATTGCTTAATGTTTGATTACCCGTCATTTTTTGGAGTTTTAAATACACTTCCTGCACAATATCTTCCGCAATGACTTCGTCGCGGAATTGTGCAATCAAAAACCTAAGCAGGTTTGATCTTTTTTCCAAATATAGCGCAATTAACAGTTTTTGACTGTTACTGCCCATAGTGTATTCCTCAAAAAACAACCTGAATTGATATTTTTCTTAGAATAAAATTCACTCTATAGTTGATTTTTATTCGTTGCGACATGTTATACACTGGTAAAGGTAAAACAATACAAATCTTCGTTTTCTCAACAATCAACCTTGAGTATACGCCAAAATTTCACTTTTTGAGTGTTACCGTAACAATGAATCTAATCAAATAAATACATGGTACTGCCGATAAGGTTTGAACGCCCTACCCCCGCTTATAAATCAGTGCGCTGCCATCCTTTGGTAAGTGTTTTTTCAGCTTGGGCATTTGGGTTTCAACGGAAATCAGGAACCCGTTATAGGTTCCGTGGGGCCAGTGCTCTGCCAGCATATCCATGGGGGTTGGGTCTTCCGTCATATGCATGATGCTTATCCCCTTCACGGCGCAGATAAACACGGCATCTTCTTCCGCCTTATGCTTCAGGGCTTTTCTGAACAGATGGGCTTCTTTGATTTGGGGCACTTTTTTAAGCGCGCGCAGGATGGGCTGAAGGGCCTTGTCGCTCAAGCCGTGGGGCAGCAATATATCTTCATCCAGCGTAAAAAACTCCCGCTCTTCATAAGCCTCTTTTTCTATTCGCGAGTATTCTGCGAAACGTTCCCTGAAAGCTTCTGCTTCCTCTTCCTGACCGGTGCGCTCAAGATACTCCACCGCCACCTGGGTGGCTTCCGCCATATAGCTTTCATCTGCCGCTGACGCATATTTCACCATATCAAGTCCCGTTTCATCATCCGCTTCCAGCTTTAAGGCACCCAGATAAAGGTTTGCGCGGGCATTTTTGGGGAAATGCGTGTAAAGCAGCTCGTATGCTGCCTTGAGCGCCGCGCGGTCTTCCAGCTCCGCAGATAACCAGACATGTTCCGTCAATGTATCTTCATCCGCCCTGCCCTTGGCGATGGCTTTTTTGATAGCCTTATGGCGCTTTAGGTTTGAATTCCATTCGCTGTGGATCTGTAGCCATTCATTCTGCGCTTCATCCCACCATGTTTTGGTGATCGCCTCCATAACAGGGGTGTGCGCACCGCCGAGCAGTGTGGCTGCTGCCGTCTTATCCGGCGCGGGGTAAGCTTTCAGCACACTGCCGATGGCCTCCAACCTATCATACACCGATGGATGGGTATCAACGAGGCTGGTTTCCCAACTTAGGGCATCTTCCATGATATAGGCGGTCAGACCTTCAGGCACATCCCGCATATAGGCGGCGATATCCCGGAAGGGGGAAAGATCAGGCTCCGCCAGATCGCGGGCTGTCAAAAAAACATCAGGCCAGAAATGCTGGTTGAAAACCTGCCCAGAAATGAAAATACGGCTGAGCGCACGGGCGGCTGTTTCCTGCCCAAAGGCTGCAACCATAGCCCTGTCTGCGGCATATTCATTCCGGCGGGAAAGTTCATAGCTGTAAGCCTGAAAATACGGCACAAATTTCCTGAGGAAAAGTTTCACGAAAATCCAGCTGAGCTTTTCTTCCCTGAGCGCTGTGGCGCGTAGTGTATCCCATGAATTTCTGAGGTAATATATCCAGGCGCCGCTGGCCCCGTGCCCGCCCGCCAGATGCCCCATTTCGTGGGCAATCACCGCCTCTACTTCATCTTCTGACAGGGTTTCAAGAAGCGGCAGGCCGACGGTAAGCGTGGTGCGCGGCAGCCACAGGAAACGGGACGCAGATTTTTGGTGAATGCTGGCGTTAAACTGATCATCAATCATCAGTGTGTGGATTTTGGGCGCGCCCACCGCCTTGCGCACACGTTCAACCGTTTGCCACAGTTCAGGGCTTTCGTCCCTCTGGATTTCAAAACCCATATCTGTTTGCTGTGGCGGTTTAAGTGCTTTCACCACACCATAAAGAAAATACCCAAGGGGCAGCACAATCACCTTCCCAAAGGCGAGACCGTATTTCCCAACCATGAAAGAAACAACCAGCGCCGTGATACCAAACCCACCAAGAAACAGCAGTGACAGCGGGATGATGCTGATACCAAACAAGCCGAGGAGCTTTACCTTCAGCGTATAAAGAAACAGGTTTTTCTTTGAGCTTTTCTCAAGCCTTTTGGCCAATTTCTGCATCTTTGGGTTTTCGCTCCAGTGCAGAATGGGTGCTTCGTCCTCTTCACGGACATTCAGCTCAAACGCCAATACATAAAGCAGGAGGAAAAAGCCCCACGCAAACAAGAGAAAGGATCGCAGCGTAAAATAAACGCCGAACAGCTCATAGGGTGCCGAATATTCATCCGCCATGGAAGCCAGCACATAAGGCACATATGTATCAGTGGTTTTATACATAACCGCTTTGGTGCCAAACAGCGCCCGCCAATCCCGTGACGGAGCAAGCACACGCAGGCTTTCTCCCCCTTCTTCAGCCACCGTGAAAACATAGATGTGGAGTAGTTCCATTTCGCTGCGGTTTTCAGCGATTTCCACCTCAAGCGGAATGCTGAGATCAGCCTTCATGAACAAAAGAACCTGCTCATGCTCACCGCGGATGCCGTATAGAAGGAACACGGCAAAAAGCGCCGGCAAAACGGAAAATAAAAAGCGGATACCCACCATCACCAGTTTTGCCTTAAGCATAAGCCCCCACCGTAAAAGATTGTAAAATTCACTATTAGAGGTAGATATACTTCCTGTGCCCGTCAAATAAAACAATTGGGAACCCCCTCCCTATGCCTCACATAGAAATGGTGCCGCTTGAAAGCGTGGCAGAGGAAGTGCTTTTAACGCTGATGAATGAGCCGCAGGTGCGCGCCTTTATGCCGCTGCTTCCGGTGCCCTTCACGGCTGAACAGTGCCGCGCGTTTGTCGCTGCCAAGCAAGCGCTGTGGGCAAAGCACGGCTATGGCCCTTTCGCCTTTATCATCGGTGGTGCCTTCGCGGGATGGGGCGGTTTGCAGGATGAAGACGGGGACGCAGATTTCGCCCTTGTGCTTTCGCCCAAATTCTGGGGTTGGGGACGGCAGATTTTTATGCGCGTGGCGGATCATGCCTTCCGCGAATGGGAGATACCTTCCATCACCATCCTGTTTCCGCCAAACCGCACCAACAGCGGTGCTTTAAGCCGTGTTGGTTTCATAGCTGACGGTGAGAGCACAATAGGCGGCGAAGCCTTCCTTAAATTCCGTCTGACCCGCGAGACATGGCTTGAGCACAGCAAAACACGCCTATGAAGCTGAAAACTGCCCGCTAAACACCAGGGCGCAGCCCATTTACTGCGCCTTAGTTTAAAGCAATATGATTTAACTACGCTGCGGATACTGACCATCTACACAGATTATATAATTTAAACCCAGTGACGGCTGCATATTTTCATGTGCCGTGTTACCACCCGCTTCACCAGACTGCATTGTTGACGCTGTGTCTAATGTAGTTACTGGTACATCACCAGACGCGACTGAACTTGTTTTAGTAGAGAAGTTCAATGCATGATTATGCACAGGCATCTCTTGCACAGTTAAAGTAACATTTTCCACACCACGCTGAGCCCCCAGCACGCTTGGGCTTAATCCTGGTCCATTCCCTACACCAAGAGCCACCCGACCTCTCATGTCAGGGAGAGCAAATGTACGACGCCCATCACCACCGTATGTATAGCTAATTACAGAGAAGAGCATTTCATTGTGGTCAATTTGTAAGACTTGCCCATCACAAAAGGCCCATTTTTCAGGTGCAAAGTTACCAGCCCATAATCTTACTTCACCAATAGTTCCATCATTTAATGACATAAATATTCCCCAATAATTGTATAATACCACATATAACTGTACACCATCTTAGACCTCACACAATGGTGGAAAATGGTTTTCTAACGGAAGAAAAATACAAATGAACACGGTACAAAAGCCAAGGCGCGGTAAGACCATGCGGGATGGATATACTAATTTATGAAAGATAAATGGTGCTGCCGAGAAGATTTGAACTTCCGGCCTCTCCCTTACCAAGGGAGTGCTCTACCCCTGAGCTACGGCAGCACTTTATAAGGCAGGTTGCACGTGTTGTGCAGGGCGGTCTATTGCCATATGTATAGCGTGCGTGCAAGCAAAAACATACGCAGGTTTGCAAATTCTCCTTGCCCGTCCATGGCAATTTTTCCTATGAGCAAGAGAGGAAAACATAGGGACAATACCTCCATGGCGGATGAGACAGATAAAAAGGCGGAAAAAGCGGCAATGAAAGCCAAGGACCGTCCTTCGGAAAAGCTGAAATCAGATGATAAGCAGGCCCGGCTTGCCGAAGCCCTACGCGCCAACCTGAGACGCCGCAAAAGCCAATCCCGCGAACGTAAGGACGACTGAAGATTGTTGACCTTTTGGTCAGCCCCAGCCGTTGATATACCTAAGCTTCAAGCATTTCACAGGTGTGTGAATTCTTCCTTGTGCATGCCTGGTTTCTGGCCTACTACTTAGGGCTATATTCAGTAAATTTATAAAAATCCGGGAGAGCGCACATGGCTATTATGTCTGATAAATGGATCAGGGAAATGTCACAACAGCACGGCATGATCGAACCATTTGTAGATGGCCAGGTGCGGGACGATAATATTTCTTACGGGCTATCTTCTTACGGCTATGATGCGCGGGTAGCGCCTGAGTTCAAGATTTTCACCAATGTGGATAGCGCTGTAGTGGACCCGAAGAATTTCTCTGACAAAAGCTTTGTGGACCGCGACACAGATGTGTGTGTGATCCCGCCAAACAGTTTTGCGCTCGCGCGCACTGTGGAATATTTCCGTATTCCCAAAGATGTGCTGACAATCTGCTTAGGTAAATCCACATACGCGCGCTGCGGCATTATTGTGAATGTAACGCCGCTTGAACCGGGCTGGGAAGGTCATGTAACGCTTGAGTTTTCGAACACCACACCACTGCCCGCAAAAATTTATGCCAACGAAGGCGCGTGTCAGTTCCTGTTCCTTCAAGGCAATGAGCCGTGTGAAGTGGCTTACAGCGACCGTTCAGGCAAATATCAGGGCCAACGGGGCGTAACACTGCCGAAACTATAGGCTACTCTTTCTTCCGAGACTAAAAAAAACTGGCCCGACATGCGGGGGGAACCGTGCCGGGCCAGCCGCGAGGTTGGCATAGAGCGTATGCAGGTTATAGGGGTTCCTGCATTAGAAGCTGTACGCCAATCCGATACCTGCCATCAGGTTATGTCGTTTACTTACAATCGGGCTATCAGCTGCCTGCGCGGGCAAACGCTCGGCTGTTGCATTCAGAAGCACGGACCAACCACCACTGATGGGATATGTGGCAGAGGCATCAAGGAACGGATACCAACCGCTTTCCACTTCATAGAGCGCAAAACCAGCGGCGCTATCAACCGCCCTCACACCGTAGAGGAATGTCCCAAGTTCTGATGAGCGGTGGCTCGCGCCTGCGTCCATGTTCAGGAATAGCGGCCCAATCGCCCCCTGCCACGTGCCGCCAAAGGTAAACTCTTCCCCTTCATGGGCGTTTGTTACATCCTTGAGAAACTGTCCATAGAGAGAGAATTCACCATGGGTATAGGAAGCATGAGCACCCACTTCAAAGGCGAAGTCACGGTCAAAATCGTTCAGGCGGTCATCGTTTGCGAAATCAATCTCTGAAATACGAAGTGAACCAACAGCTGAGAAACTGAAAGGCCCCGTATCAAACGGGTGCAAGTAAAGATTTGTCGTTTCAAATGTCAGATACTCATTCTGGTAAAAGATAAACGGCATCGGCAGGATTTGTGGCTTACCGATAAGAGCAGATTGCCCACCACCTGTAAACACACCCACGGTGAGTGTGCTGGATGGTTGTTCCTGCTCGCTTTCCTGCGCGTTCGCAGCAGCAGGCAGTATAGCCATGAGCATCAATGCTCCAAGTCCTCGTGTCGTAACTCGCATTTTTATTCTCCTGAAACTCAAAAACCTTGGAACTTGAGCTACTGGAGATTTAGGTATCAGGCGACCTGACCGAACGAACAGGACACCGATCCGTACGATCAGGACATGGTTTTACGGTCTTTCCGGTACTGAGCAGGGGATGTTTCCGTATGTTTTTTAAAAGCAGCACTGAAAGTGGAACGGCTGTTAAAGCCCACTGCATAAGCAATATCGATAGTTGCCTGATCTGTAGACGTTAATATCTCACATGCTTCGGTAATGCGGCAGCCATTGATATAATCATAAAAATTCAGGCCGATTTCATCCCTCAAAGTTTCAGAAATATGGTGGGTGGAAACCCCTATGGCATCGCTTAATTTCCTGAGTGTCAGATCAGCATCTCGGTAAAGATGGTCCTCATCCACCGCATGGCGGATTTTCCTGGCAATACGTTCGCGCCTGTCGTCTGACACCTGCTTTTTCAGTGGCTTTGCTTCTTCCGTCTGTTCCTGTTTTTCTTCGCCAAGCTTCATACCCGCAAAAACACGGTCCTGCCGAATACCGTATATACTAAAGGCCATCAGCCAAGCCGCCGTGACGAAATGCAGAACCCCCATCATGGCATCTTGCAAATGCAAGAAATCAGAAACACCAAGAAGCCACATAAGGATGAGTAACAAGATATAGTTCCTAAGCCAAATAAGCCTGCGGTTCTCAAGGTTTGAGAAATAGGATTTCACGCGCTTGTCGTGCCTGAGTATTCTGCGTACAGAAAGCCCAATATAAACCGCGCCCTGTAGCATCATAAGAAGATGGTGAATTTTACTGAGTTTGAGAACAAGTGGGTCACCCACCTCTGGCAGGCTCGCATATGTGCTTACCTGCAAAAGCTTCATTTCAGGCGAGGAGAACTGTATCGGCAATTCAAGAAGCAATATACCACCCGCGAAAATCCAGTGCCAACGAGACACTTCCTTCAGGCTCCAACGCCTGCGGGCACTAATTGCAACCACATAAAAATATAGGCTGGGTATAAGAAGCGGAGACCAAACAGTAGGCCAACCAATAATCATAGGATAACGCGCAAAAACCCCAGACCGTTCCAAAAATTCTGTAAAGAACCATGCGCCTAAAAGGATAAAGACACAGCCCAGCATCTGATAATGTATGCGTGTTTCTGACCGCTCAGAAAAAAGATACAGCACCATAAAGAGGCTGTGAAATCCAAGGGCAGCAGAGAGATATGGTACAAAATTTATGTCTGTCATAGGGCCACTGTTTTCAGGATTTTGTATCTGATAGTGATGGTTAGCAGCTAATTGCTGATTAAGGCAACAATCTGTTCTTTGGAATGGTTTCGCATCTTACGGCAAACTTTCGTCAATAAATTCTCACAAACGACTTTACATTGCCCACTTGCTGCCGCTATTGCGGGGGAATGTAGCTGCAATAAAAATCGCAGATTAAGGGTAAGATTTATGGAAAAACTGGTTATCAGAGGCGGAAAAAAGCTTGAAGGCACTATTCCTATCAGCGGCGCGAAAAATGCAGCACTGCCGCTTATGTGCACCCCGCTTTTAACCGATGAACCAGTTACGCTTACCAACCTTCCGCGTCTTGCCGATATCAGTACGCTGTCTGACTTGTTGAACCATCTGGGTGTCACCATCACTATTGAAGGCGGCAAGGGCGGTAAAATCCGTGGCCGCAGCCTTACTTTCTCTGCGGGTAATATCGCGGATACGGTTGCCCCCTATGATATGGTGCGGAAAATGCGCGCTTCTATTCTCGTGCTTGGCCCTCTGGTAGCCCGCGCAGGTGAAGCAATTGTTTCGCTGCCCGGTGGCTGTGCTATTGGTAACCGCCCTATTGACCTGCACCTCAAGGCCCTTGAAGCCATTGGTGCGAAGATTGAACTTGAGAATGGATACGTCCGTGCAAGTGCACCAGAAGGCCTAAAAGGCGGTACAGTGCGCTTCCCCTTTGTTTCTGTGGGAGCCACAGAAAATATCCTTATGGCAGCAGCTCTCGCCAAAGGCACAACAATCATTGAAAATGCTGCTCGTGAACCTGAAATCGCTGATCTCGCCAAATGCCTTAATGCAATGGGCGCAAAAATCACCGGTGCTGGCCACGAAACCATTACCGTGGAAGGTGTGGAAAAACTCCACGGCTGTACCCACGATGTCATTCCTGACCGGGTGGAAGCTGGGTCTTATGCGGTCGCTGCGCTTATGACCCGCGGCAATATTCTTCTTGAAGGCGCGAAGGCTGAGCATATGCAAGCGGCCCTTGATGTACTCACAGAAGCTGGTGCTATTGTCTCGGAAGAAGAAAACGGTGTTCGGGTTAAATCAAATGGTCATTTGGGTGGTTTCAATATTGTAACCCAACCCTTCCCGGGCTTCCCAACAGATATGCAGGCCCAGTTTATGGCACTAGCTGCTGTATCTGACGGTGCGAGTGTGATTAATGAAGCCATTTTTGAAAACCGTTATATGCACGTGCCTGAACTAAGCCGGTTAGGCGCAGATATCACTGTGTCTGGCTCAAGCGCTACCGTGCGCGGCGTTGATAAGCTGGTGGGCGCACCCGTTATGGCGACAGACCTCAGAGCCAGCATGAGCCTTGCGCTTGCGGGATTGGTGGCTGAAGGTGAGACTCATGTGAATCGCCTATACCATCTGGACCGGGGCTATGAACGCCTTGAAGAAAAACTCCGTCAGGTAGGCGCGGATATTGAGCGCGTTCCAACCTAAACGCGCTCAAAACACAGAAAATTTAGTGGAATCCAACAATTCTTTTTGAACCTTCGCGCCTTCATCACTACATTGCACCTGTTGGCTGAATTGATTGGACCATTTGTATGTCAAAACCACAAAGCGACATTTTGAAACTTGTTGCACAAAACCCCGATGATCTAACCGTCATCTCTGCGCTTTTGCAGGATATGGTAATCAGGGTTGGCGATATTGCCTGGTTGCCTGAAGAAAAACGCTTCGCAGCTGTTGGCAACCGCTACCGCTGGGAAAAGAAACGCCTGTTCCGCAAACCAAAAGGTGAGCGTATCAGAACCGGCTTCCACTTCTCCAGTGTAAACAGCGCTCAATTGAGCGGGATTGATCTATCTGAAAAGGAAAGCTTTCTTGAGCTTCTAAGCGTGGAAGCAGTAGAAAGCGACGCTGGCTTTTTTGTGATTTTGAATTTTGCGGGTGGTCCGGCAATTAAACTTGCTGTCGAAGCGATTGATGCAGTGGCATCTGATTTATCAGAAGGCTGGGAAGCAATCGCTCGCCCAACACATTCACTGTAACAACACATAGCTACGAACGTTTAAAGTTATATCCAAACAGAACTGGATCCCCCAATGGAACTAAGCCAAAAATTGGTTCTTGCCCTGCCGAAGGGCCGAATTCTGGAAGAAGTAATGCCACTGGTGCACGCTGCAGGCATTATCCCTGAAGATGATTTCACAAACCCGAAATCTCGCAAACTGGAATTTGAAACCAACATCAAACATCTAAACATCATCCGTGTTAGAGCATTTGATGCGGCAACATTTGTTGCCTTTGGCGCTGCCCATTTTGGCGTGGTTGGCAATGATGTTCTGCAAGAATTCGGGTATAGTGATCTTTATTCCCCGCTTGATCTGAATATTGGCCACTGCCGCCTGTCGCTTGCCATGCCTGAAGATGATTGCGAAGAGGACCCGCGTGAATGGTCCCACATTCGTGTGGCAACCAAATACCCGAACCTCACCCGGGAATATTATGCGAACCGCGGCGTGCAGGCAGAATGCATTAAACTAAACGGTGCAATGGAACTTGCCCCAAAGCTTGGGCTTTCCCGCCGTATCGTAGACCTTGTTTCCACAGGTGGTACGCTGCGCGCAAACCAACTGAAGGAAGTTGAAGTCTTGACCCATATTACCTCACGGCTGGTGGTGAACCGGCCGGCGTTTAAAACGCGCCCAAAGGAGGTAAATTACTGGATTGATAGATTTAGAGAGGCTCTCGACAATGGTTCTGCGGCTTAATACAAAAAATTCTGATTTCGAAAGCGCGTTTGAAGCCCTTCTGGGCATGAAGCGCGAAAGCTCTTCTGACGTGAGTGATACCGTACGCGGCATTATCAAAGATGTGCAGGAACGCGGCGATGAAGCACTTTTGGAGCTAACAACAAAGTTTGACCGGTTTGATGCAGCAGCAAAAGGACTACGCATCACTGAGGCTGAAATCGAAGCAGCCTGCACGCAGGTAGACGTTGATACAATGCGTGCGCTCGAAGTAGCGGCTGACCGGATAAAATCTTTTCACGTGAAACAGTTACCGGAAAATCTCGATTATATCGACGAGGTAGGTGTAAGGCTGGGCCAACACTGGAAAGCCGTTGAGGCAGCAGGCCTTTATGTGCCGGGCGGGCTTGCTAGTTATCCCTCATCTGTGTTGATGAACGCAATCCCTGCGAAGGTTGCGGGCGTTGACCGCCTTGTGATGGTGGTACCAACCCCTGATGACGAACTGAGCCCGCTGGTTCTCGCCGCAGCCAAACTTGCTGGTGTGACTGAGATTTACCGCATTGGCGGAGCACAAGCGGTCGCAGCACTGGCATACGGTACAGATACCATCAAGCCTGTGGATAAAATTGTTGGCCCGGGCAATGCCTTTGTTGCAGAAGCCAAGCGCCAAGTATTCGGTAAAGTGGGGATCGACAGCATCGCAGGCCCAAGTGAAATTCTTGTGGTGGCTGATGATAAAAATGACCCACGTTGGATTGCCGCTGATCTTCTGTCACAAGCAGAGCATGATACGGCCGCACAGAGCATCCTGATTACCGACAGTGAAAAATATGCTGAAATGGTAATTGGCGCCGTTGAAGATCATTTGGCGTCGCTTGACCGCAGAGATATCGCGCTTGAAAGCTGGACCAATTACGGCGCAGTTATCGTGGTTGATGATCTTGAAAACAGCATCCCACTGATTGACCGCTTGGCAGCAGAACACCTTGAGCTGGCTGTGGACAACCCTTCTGAAATGCAGGAAAAAATCCGCAACGCTGGTGCTATCTTCCTTGGAAGACACACTCCAGAGGCTATTGGCGATTATGTGGCAGGGCCAAACCACGTGCTGCCAACCGCGCGCACAGCAAGATTTTCTGGCGGTCTGAGCGTTTACGATTTTATGAAACGTACTACTTTTGTTGGTTGCACTGAAGAAAGCCTTCGTGCAATCGGCCCTTCTGCTGTTAGGTTAGCGGAAGAAGAAGGCTTGGGGGCGCATGCGCTCTCTGTGGCCATCAGGCTTGAGGAAACAAAGTAACGAGGCCTATGAGCAAGAAACTCGTAGATGTAACGCTGGATGAAAGCACCATTGTGCGCTGGAGTGCCGATATTGAGCACGAGCGCCGCATTGCCATTTATGATCTTCTTGAAGAAAACAGCTTTGATCTGGTTCAAACATCGGATCAAAGCTACACAGGCCCCTATAAACTGCATTTGGGTATTATCGAAGGCAGGCTCGCTTTTGATGTGCAAGCAGAAGATCAAAGCCCATTGATGTCGTTCCGCTTAGCCGTTACACCGTTCCGCCGGATTATCCGCGAATATTTCGCGATCTGTGACAGCTATTATGAAGCGATTAAATCTGCAAGCCCATCACAGATTGAAGCCATTGATATGGGCCGTCGCGGTCTCCATAACGAAGGTAGCGAACTACTGAAAGAGCGGCTCGACGGCAAGATCGAGATTGATCACCAAACCGCAAGGCGGCTGTTTACCCTTGTATGTGTACTCCACTTAAAAGACGGACGAGGACCACGCTAATGACCAAGCTTAAAAGCATCCTCTTTGTCTGTAACCAGAATGCGGTAAGAAGCCCAATGGCCAGCGCCCTTGCTTCCAAGCACAGCAAACGCCGTGTGTTTGTAGAATCAAGCGGCTTGATCGCTGGCGCCCTTGATCCCTTCTCTGTTTCTGCGATGGCCGAAATCGGCATTGATATCGCGGATCATAACCCGAAAACACTTGCTGATGTGGATATCACTCTCTTTGATCTGGTGATTACACTTACAGAAGAAAGCCGGGATATGATCACTAGCAAATACCCGGATGTCGCCCTGGAATTTTGGGCAACACCTGACCCATCAGACGCAGAAGGTAACCGTGATCAAGTGATGGATAGTTACCGTCTGGTGCGTGATCACCTTGAAACGCGAATCGCTGATCGCCTTCAATTCGAAGGCGCATAAGCAACTTTTGCGCTATTTCTCATCGCTCCAATGATGCAAAAAAACCGCTGTTCGCAGATATTTAACCAATTTATTCTATATTTTTCATAGGAAATTGCAGCAAAGCTGTTGCAATTAAGCTTTAACGAGGCCATGAATATGGCCGAATTTGAAAGGGCCAAAGCCACAACAAGGAGCCATAATGGCAAAAGAAGAAGTACTCGAGATGCGCGGCACAGTTACAGAACTGCTGCCTAACGCAATGTTCCGTGTAAAGCTTGAGAATGACCACGAGATCCTCGGCCACACAGCTGGCAAGATGCGCAAAAACCGCATTCGTGTTCTAGCGGGCGATGACGTTCTCGTTGAAATGACACCTTACGACCTGACTAAAGGCCGTATCACATACCGCTTCAAATAAGCACTTCGGTGGCTGACGTGACCACCAAGCTTGTTGAACCGGGAGCTTCTCCAGTAGGTTTGATACTAGCGTCCGCATCTCCGCGGCGATTAGACCTGCTTGACCAAATTGGCGTGACACCTTCCGCCATTATCCCCGCTGATATTGATGAAACCCCGTTTGACCGTGAGATGCCAAAAGCCCACGCAGAACGGCTTGCGCATGAGAAAGCCGCCAAGGTTGCTGAAAGCAAAAGCGGTAGCCTGATTTTGGCAGCTGACACAGTTGTTGCAGTAGGGAAACGCATCCTGCCTAAAGCAGAAGATGAAAGAACTGCGCGAGAGTGCCTTGCCTTGCTTTCAGGCAGACGGCACAAGGTAATCTCTGGTATTTCACTTATTTTGCCTTGCGGGAAACAGCATACTAAATCCGTTTCCACAGTTGTTGCTTTCAAGCGCCTCTCCCATGAGGATACAGAGCGCTATATCACAAGCGGCGAATGGGACGGCAAAGCTGGCGGTTACGCCATTCAGGGTCTGGGCGCTACATTCGTGCGCTTTATTTCAGGCTCATACAGCAATGTGGTAGGCTTGCCGCTCTTTGAAGTGGGCAGTTGGCTGAACGCACATATGGAAACACACCCATAATGAACAACGGTTTTACCATTATTGAACCCGGTATTGGCCAGTGGCGCAGTGCTGATATTGATGCTGACGAACTGCCAGTTGCACTTCGCTTTCATGAAAGCGTTGCGATCAGCCCCTTGGAGGCTGTGTTCGACGCCCGTGTAACCAATGTAGATCACGCTCTTGATATGGCATTCCTTGATTTAGGAAACGGTCTGATGGGTGCCCTTAATTTCCGCCGGGCAAGGCTTCTTGTGAAAGGGCAAGTAGGCGGCATTGGTGACTGCGTTCAGGAAGGCCAAGCCCTAAGGGTGCAGGTGATAGCCGAACCTTCTTCCATTGAAGACGGCAAAGCGCTGAGTGTAAGCGTACGCCCACGCGTTACAGGCCGCTATCTGGTGGCAGAAACAGGTGGCGCACGTCTTAATTTCTCAAAAGACCTGCCACCGCGTACGCTAAAGGCACTGAAGGAAGACTTAAGTCCGTTTGCTGCGAATGCAGCTATCATCGTGCGTTCTCGTGCCGTGGATATTGAACCAGCAGCTGTACTCGCGGAAGCAAAACGCCTCACAAAGGCTTTAAGCAGCCCTGTTGGTGAACCGGGCCTTGTGTTCAGCTACTCTGAAGCAGAGCGTGCCCTTCTAACTGCACCAGACAGCGATCTGCCTATTATGATTGAAGGCGGTAGTTTTGCGGCTGATGTGAAGAAGCTCGCAAAATCCCAGTGGCCTGACCTGCTACCGCGCATCAAAGGTTATGACGGCAAAAATGCCTTCGAAGAATTAGGCGTGAACGAATCGATCGAAGAATCGCTGGCTGACCGTATTGACCTGCCGTCTGGTGGTTGGATTTCCATCACACCAACACCTGCCATGACAGTGGTTGATGTGAATATGGGCAGCGCGCTTAAGCATATGAATGCGGGAGAAGCCAAGCTCGTAGTGAATATGGAAGCTACAATGGCCATCGCTCACCACCTGCAATTTCAGGACATTGGCGGCCTTATTGTGGTGGATTATATTGATATGTCTGGCAAAGGGCATGCACGGGAGCTGATGCAGCTTATTGAACGCACCATGCGGGAAGACCGGGTACCTGTTCAGCATACAGGCATTTCCACCTTCGGGCTTGTTGAGTTTACCCGCAAGCGCAGTGGCTTGTCGCTCCGCGACCGGATGCAGCGGCAACGCACACCTGTAGCACGAGATATGGCAACAGCCCTGGATACACTCCAGAAAGCGCAAGCCGCTGGTCTTTCAGCTGAACCCGGAAAGCTGGTGATTAAACTGCCACAAAATGCCATGAGCTGGTTGATTACAAACGATTCTCTTCTGGATGCTCTTGAAGCAAGCACTCAGCGCCAGCTTGATATCAGCCCCGGTGAAAAAACAGAGGTTTATATCCGTCATGACTGAAGCCAAAAAACAGGGCGCAAAATGCCCTCAATGCAGCAAACCAACAGATCATAAATTCCGCCCTTTCTGCTCAAAACGCTGCGCAGACGTGGATTTAGGCAAGTGGTTCTCTGAGGGATATGTGCTTCCGGGCGATACGGAAATCCCCGATGAGTTGGTTGAAGAATAGTGTCTCAGGCTTTTAAAGCGGCGCCTCAGAAAAATAATCGCAAAAAAAATGTAATAGGTGCTGGACAGGGGTCAAAATATTAGCTAAACACCCCCTCGCACCTCGGGGCACCCACCCGAGAATATTATGTGCCCGGGTAGCTCAGGGGTAGAGCAGCGGATTGAAAATCCGCGTGTCGGTGGTTCAAATCCGCCCCCGGGCACCATTTAAAAAAGCCAGTCTTTCGGACTGGCTTTTTTGTTGGCTACAATTCTCTTTCAGAAGGCTTATCCTTCAAGCCCTTTTACCAGCACACACTCTCTCTGCGCGTCAGCCTTTTGGTGCGGTAACAAACCAGCAATACCTGGGTCCAGCTTCCTCAGGAAACGGTCAACCTCAGCCGTAAAACAGCCCACTTTCCCCAGTTCCGCATTTAATGGCATATGCTTTAAGTTCACAGATATAAGCCCCGCATAACCACCATAGCTTTGTAGTTTTTTGACGAATTTCTCACTTTGTGCACAAGCCGTTGCTGTATGAATAGAACACACTGCCAAGAACGGTGGAATTTGAGCTTTAAGGGCATAAAACGGAGACGCCTTTTTTAAATACTCCGGGTCAGTGCCAAAGTTTCTCTCATAAAACTCAGAATGATTGGGAGGTGTGAACTTCTCAACAATATCATAGCCGGTGATATCCAGCGATACCGTTCCAAGAAGCGGCTTCAACAGTTTCGCTGCACCAGTACTATATTGCGCAGATACAAGTGAGACCAAATGTGCGCCAGCGGAATGCCCCATCAAGATGACTTTTGCGGGATCACTACCCCACACATGCGCTTGTTTTTGAGCAAACAGCAAGGCCGCCGCAACATCGCTCGCCTGTGTCACCGGATCAGCCTCCGGCAGGGTACGGTAATTGGTAGAGACAAAGACAAACCCGTTTTTCACCCAATGGGTAATCTTGCTATCCACCTCACCTGAATTAGCCTTATCACCGCCTCTCCAGCCGCCGCCATGCACCATAAATATCATAGGGGCCCCATCGGCACCCTCAGGTATATAAACGTCCATGGTTTGCGCAGTATGCTGGCCGTAGTCGATATCTGATAAGGTTTTCAATTCAGGCGAAGCCCCGCAAGTGCTACTAGCGATGAACAACAACACTAAACACAGGATAGATTTGAAGGAACAAAACATGATGTTTCTCTTTCTTCTAACATTAAACTATTTCAAACTTCAGGCAGAAAGCTGCCTTTGAAATGGACGCAAGAGAAACCTGAACGAAACAGCCCGCGAAACCTTGCCTGTACCGCAGGGTGCACCTCCCACATTGACAACAGGCATGATAAAAGTGTGTAGTTCCCGCTATTCGGGATGGCTTCGTATTATATGCGCTACCTGCGGCTAGTATATTTCCGAAAGGATCGATCATTCAGTGTTCCAGTATCCATTACTCAAAAAAGAAGCACCCACTTCTGGACTGAGTGCCTACGGATACTGGCGACGGAATGGAAAATAGTCGTGTCCCGAGCATGAGTTTTTATGAGTATTTATGATGATCGTTAAAAATAACCACATTAGCGGGCAAGGAATTTCAGGATAATGCGCTGGCAACTGGAAAACTTTCAATTCGATCAACAAACAAACCTGCTCACAGGGCCAAACGGCCAAGAACGCCTGGAACCCAAAACAGCCGCTCTCCTTAGCTTCTTCATCGCGCACAACGGCAAAGACATCAGCAGGGAAGATCTGATAGCTTCCGTGTGGCATGGCCAGATCGTCTCTGATCACGCCATTAACCGCGCCGTTTTGAATTTGCGCAAAGCTCTCGGAGATACAGGGAAAACCAAACGTTTCATCATTACTGTTCCGAAGGTGGGATACCGCTTTGTATGCAAGGCCCAAGAAGCAACAGTAGTTGCAGTTCCCTCGCGTGCCGCTAATAGATTCTCTGTTTTCCATCTCAGCATCGCCGCTGTCCTGGTGCTGATCATCGGGCTTGCTGTTTACCAGATAAGCCAACCCACGCCGCAATCAGAGAATATTCAGGTATCCCCGCTTGTCAGGTTAGACGGTATTCAATTCGATGTTGAACAGTCTAATAACGGTGAAATGCTGGCCTATTCTCGCAGAGTAGATAACCAGCCCGCAGAAATTCATATACTCAAAAAAGGCGAGGCGACCCCAGAGATCATCAGCCAACAGGGTGGTGACGCATCACTATCTCACTGGGCACCGGATGATAATCGGCTGGTTTATAAATATACAGCACCTGGAACCTGCCAACTGCATATGGTGGAGTTTCAGGTTGCCATTCCTCAAGCGCCAAAGCCCATCTATGAATGCACCTCAGGACCAAACCTGAAAGCGCTAGCCTTCAGCCGCGATGGGACAAAACTGTTTTTCACAGAACGCATCCACCGCTATGCGCCATTTATTCTCTATGAACTTGATTTGGAGAATGACAGCAAACGCCGCCTGCACCAGCCTTTACCATCAGGCATTGGCAACTATCATATTGATACCAACCCGCAAACCGGACACCTTCTGCTAGTTGCCAACCAAACGAGCGAACATTCCAGTATTTTTGAGATCAATCCGGCGGATGGTACATATTCCAAACAGCTGGATATGGATTATGAATTACTCGCAGCCATCTGGAACCATGACGGCACAGGCATTATACACTCTGGCCCGCACCCCTCTCATCACCTGATAGAAACATTGTTCGTCGGCAGTACACGTGTTCTTGTGCCTGGCTCACGCCGTATTGGCGGCATGAAACGCCTCAGTAATGGGCGGGATTATCTTTTCGGATCTTACCTTAGCAATCATAATATCACGGTGAATGGTAAAGACTTTCTCAGCCTCAATTCTTCCGACATGGATTATCTTCCAACCTATTCCCGGAGTGGTGAGCAGTTGGCGTTTATTTCGCGGCGCACCGGGGATGACATGTTATGGATCAAAAACCTGAATTCAGAGAAGCTGTCTTCTATAGAACTGCCGCACGTAAGCCATTCTTTCATAAGTATCGATTGGGCAAATGGCGATGCCCACATCCTTATCAACAGCAGCAGGGGAATCATTATCGTTGATTTGATGGCTGGCAAAACCATTAAAACGCTGGAGGCGACAAAGCCCGCCCGTGCAGCGACATGGGCAGATGCATCTTCTATTTTCTATAGCCAATACTCGGAAAACCGCTGGCACTTATACCGCCAGAATATATATACGGGGCAACGAGACAGCCTGAGTACACAGTGGGCCTTTGCATTTTCAGACCATGATCGGACCTTATATATTGACCAGAATATGCAGGCATTCCTGAATGCAACAACAGCAATCAGCACCGAAGAATGCAGCTCGCCCCTGCATAATAGTATCCTGACATACCGACTCTCGGGGCAGAATTTATACTGTCTCGATAAAAACAACCAAACCCAACTGCGCCTTCTCAGCAATATGCAAACATCAGCACTGCTGAACGCCCATGTTGGGCCTATGCGGTATTATTCCATCTCTGATGGGAATATCGCCACATCTCGGTTTGTGCAAAAAACCAGTGACATTATGCGCACAACTATCACTGCAAATACTCACTGAAGAAAATAATCTCATGCGCTCCAAAAAAGCCGACCGACAGACTGGCTTTTTTATTGGCTATTCTTCATTCCCGTAAGCTGGTATGCACTGCCTTTCATTTTATGGGGGACTTTATCAAATGCATCTAAAAACAGCTGTATTCATTTTCATTGCTAGCCTTGGTATTTCAGAAACCGGGAAAGCGAATGAATGCAAGGCTAACTATGTGGAATACACACAGACCGCCAAAGCAATTCTTGCGGATAGTGATCAGGTCGCATCCATTGTCGAAAACATACATCTGGAAAAAAGAAGCTCAGTAGCTTTTTACTGTAAGGCAACCAAAAACCTGCCTACCGCAATGGAAATTTCATCTCGTGCACTAGATGGGCTCAAAAAACTAAATCAGGTTAAAGATAAGATACGGACCAACTGCCCTGCAAACATATCGGCAAAAGTAAACGCTGGCGTTCAACACCTTACCGAATTTCTTCAAGAAGAAAATAAAAGGCTTCAGCCTATAGCAAAACGGCATCAGAATTTGTGCGGCTAAAACCGACATGAAGGTTTCATAATATCTGCTTATGGATCGGCGAGGCCGAACGGTGTTACCGGCCTGCGGATATCATCTGAAAGCAGTGATCTGCCAATAGGCGGTTCCGCACGGGCAAGGCAGTCCGCCCGGTGACAGAGACGACAGTTGATACCAATAGGCGTTGGTTTCACGGCAGCGATATCAACGCTTTTCGTATATACCAGTTGCGAAGCATGCTGGGACGCACAACATAGCGCCACGGCCCGCTCCACCTGTGGTTTGCCGTAGCCACCGCCGCCAGCCGTAACCGTACGTACGATGGAAAAGAACTTTTCTCCATCTGGCAGTTCCACCCACTGGGTGAGAAGTTGACGAGGGCTTGAGAAAGCACTGTGGAGGCTCCAAAGCGGGCACGAGCCACCATGCCGCGCAAACGGGAAACCAGCCCCGTCCAGCCGCTTGGAAACATTACCTGCAGCATCAACCCGAATGAAAAAGAAAGGCACCCCTTCCTGCCCCGGTTTCTGCAATGTGGTAAGCCGGTGCGCCACTTGCTCAAAACTAGCGCCAAACTGGCGGCCAAGCGCTTCAATATCATAATTCCGGTCTTTGGCAGCACGTGCGAATTTGCTGTAAGGCATCATAATCGCGCCAGCCGCATAATTCGCGAGCGCCCGGCGGGTCAACTTCTCCCCCGTCTCTGTTTCAAAACTGGTTCCCGCAAGGATTTCACCAATCACATCATTCATTTCAAGATACACGACCTGCAGTGCAAGCTGGAAAGTAGCACTGGCACCATCAAGCGATTCTTCAAGCACAATTTCCCGCCGGTGCATATCAAAACGGCGCGTAAAGCCCATCATCACATCAGATGGCAATCGCCTGACCCGCAAGCGTTGGTCATTGAAATATTTCTCAAAGCCCCCTGCCCGGTTCACATGCTGGGCCAGTTCCTCAGCAGGGCCATCAATTTCCGCGAAATAGTTTTTTCGCGCGGCTAAGAAACGCCGTGCTTCACTTACAGGATCAGGCCCAACGGAATCACCGCCAGTTTGGTCAGCCAGCGCGAGCTGGCCCTCCTGATAAGCGGTATAGAGCCGCATCACCGCCTCAGCTGTTGCAGGGAAAGTGCTGCCAAAATCCTGAATCTCAAGTGGAGAGAGATCAAGGTCCGCAAAGAGGGGCGCCTTAAAGGCTGCAGAAATTTGAGCATGGAAATCATCCCCGGCACCGCGTGCCAATGAAGCGATATCTATTCTGTAAATATCCGCAAGCTTTAGAAGCATGGAAGCTGTTACAGGCCGCTGGTTATTTTCGATAAGCGCGATATAGGATGGAGAAACATCCAGATCTTCTGCCATCACAACCTGCGTTAAACCAAGGTCCCGCCTAAGCCTGCGAATCCTTGGTCCCATAAATGTGCTGCGTTCTGTGCTCATCGCCAGCTCCATCATTACATATGTATTCTTACAAATCTTACAACATTACAAAATATTTTGTAAGATTTTACAAGTTCACTTTTTACTGCGGGTCAAAAGGCAAAAAAACACATACCGTTTCTTTAAAGGCAGATCAGCCGCCCATTTTCAGCGGCAATTTGGATTTGTGTAGATTTGTGTAACGGAGAGAAACAATGCCTTACGACAATAATTCTGGAATTTCAGACGGTAACAATACTATGAATTACCAAAGTGACATCAAAAACGTTCAAGACCTTATCAAAAGTTATGAAGGTACTTGGGATGGTATTGATGCCGAGGCCGTAGTCCGCATGCGCGCCCAGAATCGTTTCCATACAGGCCTTGATATTGCCCGTTACACCGCAGGCATCATGCGCCGCGATATGGCTGCTTACGATGCTGATCCAGCGAGCTACACACAGTCCCTTGGTTGCTGGCACGGCTTTATCGGTCAGCAGAAGATGATCTCAATTAAGAAGCATTTCGGCAGTACAAAGGGCCGCTATCTATATTTATCTGGCTGGATGGTTGCTGCTCTACGTTCCGAGTTTGGCCCACTGCCGGACCAAAGCATGCACGAAAAAACATCTGTACCTGCGCTGATTGAAGAACTGTACACATTCCTCAAGCAAGCTGATGCCCGCGAGCTTGGCGGCCTGTTCCGTGATCTGGATGCAGCACGCGGTGCTGGTAATGCAGCGCTTGAGCAGGAAATTCAGGGCAAGATTGATAATTTCCAAACCCATGTTGTGCCAATTATCGCTGATATTGACGCGGGCTTTGGTAACGCGGAAGCAACATATCTTCTTGCAAAGAAAATGATTGAGGCAGGCGCTTGCGCGCTTCAAATTGAAAACCAGGTGTCTGACGAAAAACAGTGTGGTCACCAGGATGGTAAGGTAACTGTTCCTCACGAAGATTTTCTCGCTAAAGTGCGGGCTTGCCGCTATGCCTTCCTTGAAATGGGTGTGGATGACGGTATCGTTGTAACCCGTACAGACAGCCTCGGTGCTGGCCTTACAAAACAGATTGCGGTTTCAAAAGAACCGGGTGACCTGGGTGACCAGTACAACAGCTTCCTTGATTGCGAAGAGGTAACTGCAAGCGACCTGAATTCAAACGATGTTGTAATTAACCGCGACGGTAAATTGATGCGCCCCAAGCGTCTGCCGTCTAACCTGTTCCAGTTCAAGCCGGGCACAGGCGAAGACCGCTGTGTTCTTGACTGCATCACATCGCTTCAAAATGGCGCTGACCTTCTGTGGATTGAAACCGAGAAACCGCATGTTGAGCAAATCGCAGGCATGGTTGACCGTATCCGTGATGTAATTCCAAACGCAAAGCTGGTTTATAACAATTCACCGTCCTTTAACTGGACCCTGAATTTCCGCCAGCAGGTGTTTGATGCATGGACAGAAGAAGGCAAGGATATATCTGCCTATGACCGTGCGAATCTGATGAGCGTGGATTATGATGATACAGAACTGGCAGCAGCGGCTGACGAGAAGATCCGCACCTTCCAGCGGGACGGCTCAAAGCGGGCTGGTATCTTCCACCACCTGATCACTCTGCCAACATACCACACAGCTGCGCTGTCTACAGATAATCTTGCGAAGCGCTACTTCGGCGATGAAGCAATGCTTGGGTACGTGAAACAAGTTCAACGCGAAGAAATCCGCCAAGGCATCGCTTGTGTAAAACACCAGAACATGGCTGGTTCTGATATTGGTGATGACCATAAAGAATATTTCGCTGGTGAAGCTGCTCTGAAGGCAGCTGGTGAAGACAACACCATGAACCAGTTCGGTTAATAAGCCCTGCAATACCCAAAACTGCCGCTTTCCCTAACTTGGGGGAAGCGGTTTTTTATGAGATCTAAACCATAGTAAAATAAGCGGCGCAAAAACATCACACAACTTGTGAAAGCGCATGCTCCTTGCTCGAAACGATTTGTAAAAACAAACTCAAGCACCTACGTTCAACACAAAGCAGCACAACTGCTTACTAATAAACATATGCGATGCGAGGAAAATTGAACTATGAAACGCTTCAAGCACATTGCTTGCAGCCTGATGCTTATTGCTGGTTTCAGTGCTCAGGCCCATTCTCAAGATACTACAGACAAAAACACTGCTTTCATCGAAGGCGCAGAAGCTATCATTCAGGGCTACACGGAAAGTGGCTGGTTTACGGGCACTGTTGCCATTTATAAAGATGATCAGATTATCTTTGATAAGAGCTACGGCCTCGCTGATATTGAAAATAACATAGCAAACCAAAGCAATACGAAAATCCGTATTGGCTCAATCAACAAGCATATTACTGCTGCTATCCTTCTTCGCATGGTGCAAGACGGCAAGTTAACTCTGGAAGATACACTGGCAAAATTTGATCTCGGGTTCCCTGCTGAGGTTGCGAACAAAATCACGGTAAGACAGCTTCTTTCTCACCGCTCTGGCTTCGCGGATATCTTCAATGATGAATATTACCGCACCTATAAATCCCTCAAAAACATTCAGGATAAACTACCGCTTTTAATGGATAAGCCACTGCTTTCAGAGCCGGGCACAAAGCGAGAGTATTCCAACTATAATTATATCGTTTTGGGCGCGATTATTGAGAAAATCTCCGGTCAGGATTTCGCAAGCGTACTCAAGCAAGAAATCCTTTCGAAAATTGGTGCAAACGATACCGAATACGCGCTCACAGAAGATGTAACTGGCAAAGCGCTCAGCTACAGCACTACTATGACTGGCAAGAAAGTTGATCGCACCACCATGCTGGAAAATGTAACACCGGACGGCGGCATGTATTCCACGCCTTCTGATCTGGCGCGCTTCTATTCTCACCTGTTCTATGAGAACACAATCCTGAATGATGAAATGAAGGCAGTGCTCGGCAACCACTACCAAAAACGCGATAGAAAATGGGAAGAAATCAAAGCAAACCCAGACAATATTTGGAGCTCCTATGGCGGAGGCCCGGGCGTTAGTGCTGCCGTTGAAGTGCTATTCAAAGACAAGCTGTTCATCATTGTTTTAGCAAACACAGATCAACTAGTTGCAGAACGGATTTCACAGCGCATTGCCGACCTTCACCAAGGTAAAACGCCAGAACCAGCTCTATTACCACTTGGTTTCTTTGCGTATCTTTACATAGAGAAAAACGGTATTGAAGCCTTCAGCGAGAAGTTTGAAACCGCCATCAAGGAAGCTGGCTATAAGGATTATTCAGATCGCTGGTTGAACCATTTGGGCTTTATACTTTGGGACGAAGGTGAACAGGACATGTCATTGGCGGTTCTTAAGAAAAACGTGAAACTGTTCCCTACTGTGGCCAATGCCTTTGATAGCCTGGGATTGATCTACGAGCGCCTCGGCAACAAAGACGCAGCTATTGCCAACTACAGGAAAGCGCTCGAACTGGATGAAAGCTTCACCTCCGCCAAAGAAGGCATTGAGCGGCTTTCAGCCTCATAGAACCCGCAGAACATCAAGAACCACCTTTCCTGCCTGGGAAGGTGGTCTTTCGCCTTGACCTGATAATCGCCTCTGGTATTCACTAAACGTTGATACTTGAGGGGGATTTCATTGTTTGAAGAATTAGGGTTTCGCGGCAAATGGCGTGCATATCAAGCACGTGTACTGGATGAACTTGATAGCCATCTGGATGATCAACATCTTCATGTTGTAGCAGCACCTGGTTCAGGCAAAACCACGCTAGGGTTAGAGGTTCTTATCAGACTTCAGAAACCAAGCCTTATTTTAGCGCCGTCCCTTACCATACGAGACCAATGGGTGAGCCGCCTGAAAGAAGCTTTCGCACCAGAGACCTATGATGTTGATCAGATAATCAGCTGCGAACTCAGGCAACCCAAGCCACTTATCTTTATCACCTACCAAGCTCTTCATGCTGCAATGACGGGAAAGATAGCTCAGGATGAAGAAGACTATGCAGAGGAAGAAGAAACAAACGGCCAATCGAAACCGGAAAAAATTGATGTTATCAAAACCCTGAAAAAGGTTGGCACACACACCATTGTGCTGGATGAAGCACACCATCTTCGCAAAGAATGGTGGGCCGTTTTAACCAAGGTGAAAAAAGGGTTGGGCAAACCCACAATGCTCTCGCTCACTGCTACACCTCCCTATGATGTAGAATATAGCGAATGGCAGCGATACGAGGAGCTATGTGGTTCGGTCGACACAGAAATTTCCGTGCCTGAACTCGTAAAGCGCGGCGATCTTTGCCCCCATCAGGATTATGTTTATTTTTCTGAACCCAGAGGGCTGGAAGCAGATCAACTTGAAAATTTCAAGACCGAGGTTGCGCTAGCTACCAAAGAACTCCTTACATGTGAGGGTTTTGAGAAAGCCATCTCCAGCCATCCCTGGCTGAAAGTTGCGGAAGAGGATTTCGAAGCCATCCTCGCTGATCCTAAGATGTTTTCCGCACTGATCATTTATTTCAATACAATTGGTTATCCACCATCAAGGAGCGCTTTAAAATTACTGGGCGCAGAAAAAGAAAAGATACCAACCTTAACGCCAGAGTGGTTGGAAATTTTCCTTACAGGTATTTTCTTTACCCAGCGGGATTTTTTTCCTGACCATGAGGAAACGCTCGCCCGGTGGCAAAAGCGCTTTCAAAAAATAGGCTGTATTGAGCGCCGCCGCGTAACCATTACGGATACCAAAGAAACCAGCAAACTGTTGGCCAACAGCGTTAGCAAACTCGCCAGTATTGTCGCCATTGCAGAGGCCGAAGCTAAAAATATGGGCGATGATCTTCGGATGGTCGTTCTTACGAATTACATTCGTTTGAAAGAATTACCTTCAGGCCCAGATGATAAACGCCCCATGAGTAAATTGGGCGTGGTGCCAATTTTTGAACACCTGCGGCAACATCTTACCAGCGATGTTAAACTAGGTATTCTTACGGGTTCACTGATAGTTGCACCAAAGAGCGCTTCCTCACTCATGCCCCAAATTCTTCAACAATTGGAAATCCCTGAAGCGGCGCTAAAGGTAAAGCCTCTGCATCACACACCAGATTATCTGGAGGTTTCACTAGAGGGCCGATTTAGCACACAGCAAGTTGCTTTTGTCACCGCACTATTCCGCTTGGGCGGCGTGACTTGCCTTGTCGGAACACAAGCCCTGCTTGGAGAAGGTTGGGACGCCCCCAGCGTGAACACGCTAATACTTGCATCCAATATCGGGTCCTTCATGCTCTCTAACCAGATGCGTGGCAGAGCAATCAGGATAGATCGTTCTTCCCCGGAAAAAGCATCAAATATTTGGCATCTCGCCGCAATTGAACGAGAAACACTGATGGAGCTCCTTAAGAAGGAATTCACCAACGCCCTGAAGGGGTACAGACCACCAATCAAAACTGTTTCGCCGTTCGAAGACCTGAATGTAAAACTTGGGCCAGATATGCAAATTTTAAAACGCCGCTTCAGAGCGTTTGAAGGCATTTCTCTTGGGGATATACCTCTTATCCAAAATGGTATTCGGCGCCTGAACCTGAAGGATGCCAAATGGACTACAAACGGGCTGCAGCAACTGAATGAACGCATGCTGGAGGAAGCTTCTGACAGAGGTGCCCTAAAGATGAAATGGGATCAATCACTCCAAGGCAAAAACCCACGGCCAGAAATGCGAGAGGCTACATCCGCGAACTATGCTCCTAAAAGTCTGGCCTTTATGGACACTCTTAAAGGACTTGCTTTCCAAGGTGCTATGGGCGGTGTTTTCTGGGGCGCATCCGTGTTGCAGGATATTACGCAGAACCTCAAATACTCACTTATGGGGGCTATTGGTGTGGGCATGCTCGTCGCTGCACCGAAGCTTATCACTGCACTATATGTTTTCCTACGGAATGGCAGCCTGGAAGGAAGTATGAAGCAGGTTGGCCACGCAGTGCTTGATACTCTGTATCAGGCAGACATCATCCGTACCGCCCCAAAGAATATTGAACTACGTACCACCAAACAAACAGACGGCACAGTGCGCTGCCATATTCTCGGGGCCAGTAACCCTGAACGCCACCAGTTCAATACCGCAATGGCACAAGCGCTTGGCCCTGTTGATAACGACCGCTATATCCTTGTCAGGAACTCACTCTTAGGCAGCATGCTCCGCGTTGATTACCATCCGGTGCCCCATGCATTCGCCAAACACAAGAAAACAGCGGCTTTCTACGAGAAGTGCTGGAACAGATATGTGGGGAAATCCGAACTGGTTTATACACGCACCCCCAAAGGACGACAGTTACTTCTAAAAGCACGGTTTAAATCCACCGCCGCCTACTTCCAGAAGAAAACGGATATCAGCAGCATCTGGGAATAAAATAGATAAAAGCGCTCTGCCTAAATCACACAGGGCTTGACAAAATACTTTGACACATACATTTATCTTAACGGTAAGATAAATGGTGAAAATAATGAAAAAACTAATATATACAAGCATATTGGTGGTACTATTTGGGATAGCATCGACAGCACCTGCTTTAACTGAAGCCCCAAAAACCACCTCTATTGATGATTATTTCAATCAGCTAACAACCAATGGGCAATTTAACGGTACTGTTGCCGTATTCAGCCCTGAACACCCTCCATATATAAAAGCTTTCAATAGCAAGCAGCTACCTTTATGGGCCCGGATAAACCCCACATCCCATTTCCATATTGCATCTGTTGCAAAACTGTTCCCACGTTACATTATTATGCGAGATAAAAACCTCTCCGAGAAGATGGACATCCCTATTTCAGTATATATGGAGAGCGATTTTGTGCACCCTGCATGGACTTTAAGAATGCTTCTTGAACATACAAGTGGTCTTCCAAGAGGAGAACAACATGATTTTGCTCAAGCCGTATATACCCCGGCTGAAACCAAAGATCTCATCAAAAGGCAAACACTGTTATTCGAACCTGGCACAAACGAACATTATTCCAATTTTGGTTTTAAGGCCCTTATGCTTGTTTTAGCAGAATATTATGGCATAGGCCCAAGGGAGCTTCTTCAAAACAAGGTATTCAGACCCCTAACCATGACATCCACTAGCGAATTCCTAGATTCGAAACAGAATACACACCTTGCAGCGGGAGTTCGAAAAGAGAATGGTGATATTATTCCCTCAGACACCAATCTTTACGGGCAATTTCCTTTTGGAAATGTATTTTCCAACCCTCAGGATCTATATAAGTTTGCTAAAATTGCCAGCCACATTGATATATTCGAAGATGAAGTTGAGCACGCTGGAGCAATCTCTGGTTTTCGGTCTTATCTGTACTATAACGACGCCACTGAGACAGCGCTAATCATCCTTTCGAACTATGGCAATATGCCAATCACGCAGGTTATCCGTGATAGTCGCACTCTTCTTGAAGGAGGTGAAGTGCCTTTACCCACCCTCATTAACCGAACCGCCATCAAAATGAATATGAAAACAGCAAAAATGTTGTCAGGGGTTTATCAACTGGTAATTAATGGGCAGTTTTTTGAAATTACCTATGAAAATGGCGATCTGAAGATCTGGGAACTAAATCAAAACAAACGCACAAATCCCGAACCATTATTTATGGAAGAAAATGGTATTTTCTTCACAGATCCAACATCAAACGATAGCATTATGATCAATTTAGAAACTGGCAAGGTTGCTATTACCGGCATGGGTGGTATGAGCTTTGATCTGAAAAGAATTGATAACCATGGTAACTGAATATGAATGAAGTCAGCAGTCGTTCTGAAAGCGTTGATCGAATTGTAAATCAGTGGGCAAAGGAGCGAGTAGACCTGGCGCACCTATTGCCCACTGTAGAACTGGTGGGCCGCCTTCTGGGCACCGCGTACAAAATTGATAAGCTCGGCAAAGAAACACTGCAACCACACGGTCTGAGGCAAACAGATTTCGATCTGCTTGCCTGCCTCCGTAGAAATGGTAAGCCTTATCAGCTAACCCCCAATGACCTTCTTAAAGATATGTATATCACTACAGGTGGTTTGACCGCCTGTTCTAACAGATTGATTAAGAAGGGTTTGATCGAACGACACATTGCTACCGAAGATAAACGAAGCCGGGTTATAAAGTTAACACCACAAGGACTTGAGTTAGTTAACCAGCTTGCAGAAGAACGCTTTACTCTCGCAGAACGTATCGCTTGTCACCTAACAACAGATGAGCAAACCAGTATGCTCACCTTGCTAAGAGCCTGGTCCGATAGACTTGATGAAGAACAGACCACTCTAGCCCCCCCCTTTGACTAGCCGACGTTTGACAAAAAGCTGTCACTGCCCAATACTGGTATCGACTAAATACTATATTTATTCAAAAACCATATAGGCACTGTGCATGGCTTTACCAAACCTCAAAACAACTATTGAAAACATCTTCCTTGGCGCCAAACAGGAGCTTTGGCTCGGCAAAGCTCCTTCAGCCATTCACAAAACAGTCGCTTATGGCGCTCAGACCATCGAAACCAATGGCTTCATCGCTGATGAACAGGCCGATCTAACAGTACATGGCGGAGCAGACAAAGCTATTCATCATTATGCCGCAGACCATTATCCTTTCTGGTGCGATAATGGCCACCTTCCAAGAGCAGCAACCCCAGCTGCATTCGGTGAAAATATTTCTACGCTCGGCCTCACTGAGCAAGACGTATGTATTGGCGATATTTTTGAAATAGGGAGTGCTGTCGTGCAGATAAGCCAAGGCCGCCAGCCCTGCTGGAAACTGAACGCTTACACCACCAACAAACAGATGACATCCCTATTTCTAAAAACAGGTTTCACAGGCTGGTACTACAGGATTCTCACACCAGGCATGGCCGAAAAAGGAGATATGATGCATCTTACTGATCGGCCACAAGATAGCTGGACCGTTGAGCGTGTTACCCGTGCGCGGCTTACCAAACAGGTATCAAAAGAAGATGCGCTCTATCTCGCAAAAATGCCAGAGCTCGCAGAAGGTTGGCGTACAGCATTTGCCAAGTTCGCTGAAGGAAACAAGGCGGAAGATACCAGCGCCCGCTTGAAGGGCTAGATTATAGAAAAAGCCAGCTTGGTAGCTGGCTTCTCTGTATCGTTTATCAATCTTCGAACTTGATCTCATACCCTTCAGGTGGCTTGGCCTGCATCAGATGCTTCACAAAGAAATCAAATCTTCGACGCTGGAAATAAGGTGAATCATCCAGAAAGTGTCCGTACCCCGGCACGATCAGAAATTCAAAATCCTTGTTCGCTGCGATCAGTTTATCAACAAGCTGAAGCGTTGCCATTGGGTTAACATTTTCATCCAGCTCGCCATGAGCGAGAAATAGTTTCCCCTTCAGGTTTCCGGCAACTGTTAGGTTGCTATCCCGGTCGTAGTGACTACCCGCTGGGAAACCCATCCACTGCTCGTTCCACACCGCTTTATCCGAGCGGTGATCATGGTTGCCGGATGCTGCCACCCCCACTTTATAAAAATCAGGCATTGTGAACATCACCCGCGCCGTATCATAGCCACCAGCCGAGAAACCATAAACACCTACATGGTCAGCATCCATATAAGGATATTTTTCCGCAAGTTGGCGGATAGCCGCTTCATGGTCTTTATAGCCGGTTTGCCCAAGGTTTTTATAAGCTTCTGCAAGGAAAGCCTTTGAACGCTGGTTTGTGCCCCTACCATCAATATGCACCACGATAAAACCAAGCTCCGCAATCGCCATCGCTTCCGTGCGCACACTGCGGCCGAAGGATTTGCGGGTCATCACATAATGAGGCCCTGTGTAGATGTTATCAATCACCGGGTAGCTTTTGTTCGGGTCAAAGTTACTTGGGCGGTAAATAGCCCCGTAAATAGGTGTCTTACCGTCTGCCGCCACTGCTTCAAACGGCTCGGCCATCTGAAAGCCTGTTGCAAACAAAGCATCTGCCTGTGCCGTTTCCAGTTCCATTAAAATTGCACCATCAACACCGCTTCTTAGCACCGTTCGTGTGGGCACATTCATCTCTGACATGTTATCCACAAAATAGGTGCCTGTCGGGGATATATCCACCCCGTGATCAAGTGCTTCTGGGGTCAGGAGTACAGGCTCACTGCCGTCACGGTCGGTGCGGTACAGATGCCTGTAGTAGGGATCTCGGCCCGCTTCCTTGCCGCCCGCCACAAAATAGATGGAACCATCTTCTTCACCTAAGCGTGCAATATAACGGTACCGCCAGTTGCCACGGGTTATTGGTTTTACTTTGTCTGTACCAGGATCATAACGTACCAGATGCTGCCATCCATCAATGAAGGATGACCAGTAATGCTCCCCTGTTTCCTCAACGGGGTTCCACTGGTGGGCATAATAATCAACAAAGTCATCCTGATTATCATCAATCAACACTTTGCTGCTGCCATCATCCGCATCAATTGCGATCAACCGGATAGCTTTATAACCACGTTCCGGCTGGCGAATAACTGTCGTTTCGCTATCAGCATTCCAGTTAAAATAAGGACCGCCGTAATAAAGTACCGGGATGGGATCAAGCGCCATTTTCACCAGTGTATCTGTTTCAATATTAGCGATGTAAGCATCTGCAAACGGAACTTTTTCTTCGCCAGACAAAGCATATACATAATCATACTGGTTTGGCCGTGTACTTCCGCTCTTCGGACTTGATTCCACAAGAGTAAGCTTCCCAGCTTCACGTTTATCAATGCGGTAGAAAGCAATTTTCTTCGAGTCTGGCGACCAATAAACCGTTGTAAATTCTTCTGGGTTACTGATGCGGCCATTAATGAGGTTTCTTGGGTTAATCAGTGGTGCTGCATATCCGAAGCCTTCTATGCCATCTGTGGTAATTTGCTTTTCATCCCCTGTTTCAAGGTTCCGCAAAAACAGGTTTTCTTCTTTCCTGAACGCCTGCCATTTACCATCAGGCGATGTACCGCGCTCAGTAGAAGGAATATCGGATTTAACAAGTGAATAATCAGCAAGTGTAAGCCGCCAGTGGCTGCCCTGCATATTGAACTCAAGTGCATCATCTTGCACGTCAAGAGCGCTCAGCCCAAACTCAGACGCATCAACCTCAATATCATGCCGATCTTCAAAAGCTTGCTTTAAGCGTTCATGATCAAATAACGAGCGACGAACCCCTTCTGCGGGGTCCACAAACATATAGTCATACCCCTTAGCTTGTTCGCGGATATACCAGAAACGGTCACTTTCCCCGATCCAGTTCGGACGAATGCTTAAGCGGTATGCAAGCTTGCGAGAATTCTGTGGTAACAGTGCAGATGCCCGATCATAATCGGCAGATGTTAGCGCTGTCGGCACTTCCAAAGGCGTGCTGGTTTTCTGTTCATCCAGACATGCAGATAAGAACGCGCTTGCCAGCAGCGCGGCTATTAGTGGTGTTTTCATTTTTCCTCCCCCGTATCTCAGTGGCCGCTCCGTAGACCAATAGACACGAGCTTACTCTGTGAGAAGGGTGGAGGTTTCACAAGCAAGAAAAACCAGTCAAACAGGTAATAAAAACCAATGATTATAAACCAATGTATTTAGTGTACATTTTGCCGGTATTGCCCCGGTAACAGGCTATGTTGAATCCTGATAAGGAAAAAAATTCCAACCCCTGAAACAATAAACTTCCAGAGGCACCGTTTCCATACCGATTAGTTATTATTTATCACTTTACATATTCAAGAAACGATACATAATAACATAACTTTAATATATTGATGGGCGTGAACTTATGAAATTTTTGTTGTTTTTACTGCTGCTTTTCAGTGGCATTACTCCCTCATTGGCAACAAGCCAAACCACCGAGAAAATAAGGGAACGCTTCATCATTCAAAGCGAGCTTTTAGGCGAACATAGAGAAATTCTCGTGCATCTCCCAAAAGGATATAACGCCTCAGCAAGATCTTACCCTGTTATCTATCTTACTGATGCCGAAGTACATATGGACCATACAAGTGCTTCAGCTGATTTCCTTTACAACCAACATAAAATGCCAAAATCCATTATTGTTGGGATTGTGAATACCAACCGCAATAGAGACCTGAGGCCAACTCCGGGAACTGAACAAACTGACCAAACACCAACGGGTGCTGATCTATTCCTTACCTTTCTGGAAAAGGAACTGATGGTGGAAATTAACAAGCGATACCGCACTCTGCCCTATAAGGTGCTTTCCGGGACATCATTTGGCGGCCTTTTTGCTATTCATAGCTTTGCCACCAAACCAGAACTCTTCAATGCTTATATTGCCGTAAGTCCATCTTTATGGTGGGATAACAAAGCTACTCTTAAGCACGCAGCTAAGACTATTAAGACCATTCCGATGCAGTTCGCGAATTTGGCTCCCAGACAGATTTATATCTCACTTTCAAATGAGCCTGATATGATGACCACCCCCTATGGGGAACTGGCTGAACTCCTCGCCGAGAGCAAGTTTGAAAAGCTTAAATCGTTTAACCGACGATTTCCGAATGAAAACCATAACAGTGGAGTTCTTATCAGCCAGTATAAAGGTTTTTCCGATATCTTTAATATATGGGAAATTCCCGATGCACCTCAAACACTGGAAGATTTACTCACCCGTTACGAGGCCATGTCCAAACAGCTTGAAACTTCCATCATGTTGCCAGAGGACCGCGCGATCGGTTACGGCACATGGCTCTATTATCTAAATAGGCTGGATGAAGCTACTGAGATGTTTGAGTGGGTTATTAAAACATATCCCGGATCAGCAACTGGCTATCATAGCCTGGGCCTGACATATGAAAAAGTTGGCGAAATCAAAAAGGCTCTCAATAATTTTGAAACAGCGCTAAGTCTCAGTAAAATGAATGGCGACCCATTATCCGGCACCTATTCAGATAGCGTGGAAAGAGCATCAGCTTTACTAAAAGATAAAGAGCCAGCTGGATAGTTGGCCTGCTGTTTTGCATCAGGCAAACGGCATGTTCAGGTCTTTGGTGTGAACTTCGAGACTATCAGAAACACGCTCAAACACCGTCTCCTCAATCGTTTCTGAATAAACCATATAAACCGGCAGTGTGAGCACAGGTGCATCTTCCATAATATGCAACGTTCCTGTAGCTATTTCATTTTGAATGGTACGGTATGGCAGATACCCCATTAATCCGGTTCGCAAGAGAAGGTTTTGCGCCAGCACACCCAAATTGGCTGACATTTTGGAATATGTAAAATCAGGAAAATGAAGTTTATGCTTACGCGCAAATTCACTCCCCCAATGCACATACATATAGCTCTCTTCATCAATGGAGCGTGGCTCAGGATTCCCGGAAACCAGTACAAACTTCTCTTCAAACAGTTTTTTTAATCTCAGCCCCTTATTAGTATAGGGCGTGTAAACGAGGCAAATATCCATAGTGCCATTATGAAGTTTCTGAATAAGTGAACTAGCAGTACCGATACGAGCGTTAATCACTGTATTTGGAAGCTGGGAACGGATATCCATCAACCAATCCATCAACAGAGGTTCCCACAAACCAAATCGCGCACCAATAGTGAGTGAAGGCGTGAGCTCCTCAGTTTGAACAACTTCTTTTTTTGCGTGATCCCAAAGCTGTACAATTGATTGCGCGTGCCGTTCAAACTTCTCGGCTGCCGCGGTTAAGGTTACACCCGCTTTATTCCGGATAAAAAGCGTACACCGCAGTTGCTCTTCCAGGCTCTTTATTCTCGCGCTTACCGTAGACTGTGTGACAAACAGTTTTTCAGCAGCCTTTTTAAAGTTCCTGAGTTCAACCACTGTGAGGAACGTTTTTGCCTGAGAAATATCCATATACCGGCCTCCTTAAATCGAAGATGTCGATAAAATGGATAAATAACATCATATTTTCAAATGATATATTGTTTGTGGCTACGCTTTCGCAGTTTTCCAGTTTGGTATTGCCGATGGTAAAGCGGTAAGTGGCGCAGCATAAAATACGCCTTATGTAACGGCGATTTCAAATGACGTACGGTATGTGCTGTCCATCTTCTTGAAACCATATCAAACAGAAATTGATCATACATATCTTCGCTATCATAATAGCGCTCAAAGGAAGGTGGATAGCTTACATCCGTTAGGTTTTTATAATAAGAACGAGAAAGACTGCCAGCGACCTCTCGGAATTTCAAATGGCCTCCAAGAAGCAACCCCATTTTCCCGTTACGCGCCACAATATGCTTTAAAACACGGTACCAATAATCAATTCCTTCATTAAGACGTGCGGTTTCTGAAAAGCTCTCCTTAACTGCATATTCTCGGGCAACAAGAACGTTACTGCCGCGCCCCATATTGAACCCTTCTGTTGTAGCAATAAGAAGTGGGTCAAGCCCTAAAAACACATCCTCCGTGCAAGGGACAAAATAAGGAGAAACCCTTTCAAACTCAGGATATGTTTTACCAGAAGGGACCAATTCAATACCAATCGCGAGAATATCCCAGCGGTACATTTCCACGACCCTCACTGCTTTCTCAAGCAGTGGCGGTTCATAAACATCATCCGCATCAAGGAAAATAACATAATCGCCGGACGCAAACTTCAAACCTTCATTGCGTGCAAAACCCGGGCCTTTATTTTCATCAAGCTCGATAAAATGCACACGGGTTTCAGGCAATGTTTTAAAATATTTAAGAATAAATAATTTCGCTGTCTCCAGGCTGCCATCTGTACTGCAATCATCAACGATAATAACCTCATCAGGATGGCGTTCTTGCGCCACAAGAGACGCAAGCGTTTCATCAATATAATCCACCTTATTATACAGGGGAATAATAACTGAAACCGTTGCCATCGCTATGCTGCCTGCACCGCGATATTTGCTGTAAGTGCGGCCATAACAGCCGCTTTTTTTGCCACATAATCACTGACAATTTCACTGAGATCATAGGCCGCCAAATCAATATCCATAGCATCTGCAAAATGCTCGACGGCATTAATCGCATGGAAAAAATGATCCTTTTCCGTTGGCCCACAATGCACTTGAATCCAGGCAAGACTTTTCTCAATGCGCTTATCTTCCCAGCCATAATCATGCTTCAGCCATTTCCTGAATAACGGCAAGATGAACTCTACCTCACCGTGGGTATAGATTTCATGAGCAAGCGTGGTAAGCAGCCCTATCATCAGGTCAGATTTACGGAGGCTGTTTTTATCTTTCCAGCTCTTAAAGCTTCTGGCCTCAGGCAATAAATATGCTTTCAGCATCCAAGCGTCATCACCTGAAATTTCTGTTGCCATCCGGTAGAAGAGATCAGAATGCAAGATATGCCCCTTCACAGCCAGATCTTCATCAGTAATGCGGTTCAAGCTGGCAATGGCATCCAGCAACCTGCCTTTATCTGCAACAGGTTTATCTTCATGCACCAACAAACTTAAGCGGTTACTTAGGCCAGAAACAGTGACTGCGCTATTATTTGTCTGGCTCCAACTGTGAAAGAATTTCCTGAAAGAATCTGGAGATTGCACATGCCCGGTAAAACTATGGAAAGATTGTTCAATAGTTTGGAAATATGGTTCTTGTGCTTTAAATGATTTTATCAGCTCTTGCTGAATATAACTGTTTTCAACCTGCCCCAATACAGGTTCAATAAATGACATCAACGTATGCATCTTTACCCCCCAATTTGATAAATTACCGCACGCATTTAATACACCCATAACTAACATAAAATTACACCTATAGTCGTGATTAAGATCACGACTATTACTTTAGGGTGCCTGACTGAGGAGCGCTCGGTAGAGGGTTTTTCAGCTTTCTTGGGTGGCAAATATTTTATATCGAATTTTCGAATTTTATTATTTGATATTATTCGCTTTTCAAAACTCAAACCGCCTGTAAGGTCATAACTGCTTATTCAATCATATAAGGAAAGTGATCATGCACTATTCGTTTGAAAGCACACAATCGACAGCCAGCGATACCATCGCCCGTGAAGAAAGCATCGGCACCCTTGAAGCGAAATTTGAACTACGAGTAGCTAAAATTGGCGAAGTCTTCAAAAAGCTTAATGAGCTATATCTTTCAACCAGTGTTACTGAACACCAAAAGCTGATTGAACTGTTTGAGCTTTCAAAACCAACGCTTGCCGCTGATGTCCTTGAAGCCAAAAGCATGCTTATTAAGCTGGAAGCCATGCTGGAACAGAATGATAGCCTCGTATCGCAGCTCGATATCAAGTTTGAAGAAGGAAAAGTTGTACAGCTAGCCAGAGAGATTGAAAAATATGAAAGCCGCTTGCTGAACAGTAGCTGTGCTGAAGATCTTTTCAAACACTAGAATTATCACCCTTTTTCATATTCCTCGCAGTACCCTGATGAAAAAGGGTTGAGGGAGGCTGTCTCGCTTGCTTGATAGCTTCCCTTACACCTTAAGCAGCCTCACTAATTGCCATTCGCTGTGTCAGTGCATTCACAATGGCAGCCTGATGCCCGGAATATGCATCAAACACTTCATGGAACATATCCACATTCCAGGTTTTGCCAGAAGCCGCTCCATAACTATTAATGGCTGTTTGAAGGTTCACCAAATGCAATGGGATAATGGTGGTAAGTTGGTGGTTAATCCAAGCCAGGCTTTCTTGAACTTGCCCTTCTTCCCACCCGTAATGGGCCTGCAGCCAATCCCCCAATTTATCAATAATTGCCTGAAAAAGTCCTTGCATATGCACCATATGAACAAGTTCAGCCATTAACCCAAGCTCAATATCTTTTGCCACAACACAAATAGCATCACGCCATGCTTTAAATTCATGCACAGCAGCACACAAAGCATCTGGCTGGGCCCAGCTTTCCCCCGCACAAACAGTGTTTGCCATAGTTCTAAAAAGACGGTGATTGGTCATGGAACCGTTTCGCGCGTCATCCATGGAAGAATTCAGTTGGATAATGGCATCCAGTATATGGCTTTCTGCTTTACCGGTAGGCTGTTCATGAAGCACCATAGTAAGGCGGTTCGTAATACCAGCTAAGGCAAGGTCACTATTATAAAGCACACTCCAGCCATGGAGGAACACTTTAAGGACATCCAAATCCTGTTTGGAAACCGTGAGCGTATTATAACCATGTTCTATTTGGCGATAACTTTGCTTGTGAAGGATAAGGCGTTCTTTAATAGCCTGACGAATATGCGCAGATTCCACCTTATCGGATGCGATAATAATGGCTTCTAATATATCACACATAAAGTTCCCCTCTTGCGCATACAGGCACAAAACAACGAATTGTGGATACCATAGGTTCTAAGATTGTATCGTGACGTCCGTCACGCTCGTTAACCAAACATAAAACAGCGGTAAAAATGCCACTGCTTTATGTACACTGTTGTATTATATGATTTATTTAGACTTTCGTCCGATTACAGAAAGAAGCCGCATAACCTCACCAGAAGCATCATTAGCTTCTCGCACCGCCTGAATAGCGCCTTCTAAATCCCCTTGCTTATAAAGTTTTGCTGCCTGAATGCCTCGCGCATGAACAAGCCGATGTGGTTCAAGAATTTCCTGCCATTCAGGTAAGTTTGTAAACCTCGGGTCAGTCTGGTTTTCATACCATTTCCCCATACGGCAACTACGGTGATCTGCAAGTTCTGTCGGCTCCAGAATAGCCCGCCCTGCAAGCATCTGAGCCAGCTTGCGCATCCAGATCATGTGATCAGATTTTGCTGCATAAACTGTTGCTGTTTTCCCACCACGGGCAACCAGATCATTGATGGCTTCCATAATTGGGGCTTCAGTTTCTTCAAGTACACCAATCACCTGTTCCACAGTGTTTACATTCTGGGTACTCATCCGAGCTATTGTGGTAACACCGCTCGATACCTCCTGCGAAGCTTCAGATTGCTGACCAAGAATATCGGTAATTTCCTGAATACGGCCATTTACCACATCAACCTGCTCGGAAATTCGCACCATTTCATCAGCAGATTTGGCAATAACCTGCTGGCCCTGTGACGCTTTATTTTCACCTTCCTGCATGCTTGAAACAATACCCGTCATCTCAGCTCTCAGGTTTTCAATTCGGTCACGGATATTCACGGTAGACATAGCGGTCTGGTTCGCAAGATTTTTTACTTCTGAAGCAACAACCGCAAACCCTTTACCCGCTTCTCCTGCACGCGCAGCCTCAATCGTTGCATTTAGGGCCAAAAGGTTAGTTTGCTTGGCGATATCCTCGATTTCCTTAACAATCGTACCGATCTGCTCAGATGCGGCTGACAGCTGCTGTACCTTGCCTGCTGCTTCTTTTACGGCGGAACTTATTTCTTCCATCGTCTGCTTAGCATTCGTTGCAGCATCCATGCCCGCAGCCGCACTTTCCGCGACGTAGCTTACTTCTTCTGCAGCCTGGGCGGACGAATCTGAAATATTGTGGACAGATACTGCTAACTCTTCCACTGCTGCCGCAATGCTCTGCGACTGATAATCCACTTCGCGGATTTCCCTCATCATTTCCGCGACGCCAGAAACACCTTTGTTTGCAGTGATTGACATATCAACGGTACGTTCAAGGTTGCGCGCAACCCGTGCCACGTTGGTGTCTGCCAACTGCTTCAGTTTTCGTGTAATCGCACATGTACCTTCTGGCACTTCTGAAAAATTACCAGCTATCAATTTATCGATTGTGCTTTCAATGCTATGCAAATCAGCACCGCCTTGAAGAATTGATCCCTCCATACAACACCTCGTTCATATCTTTGTCCCCAATGCCTACAGTAGCGGCTGATAAACTTTGCAAAACCACTGCTTCCCTGTAGCTGCGGTTTGTTAAAACCAAGAAACACCCAACTAGAAATTGATTTGCATCAAATGAGCAAGACAAACGGAGCTAAATTTGTCTTTTGAGGTAGCGGAATTGAGAATTCGGACCTAATCATGCCCTAAACCATAGTAACAATTTTGTTTTTCTACTGGCGCCACCTTGATGCATCTCTTAGAAATTATGCCAAATAGTTTCATTGGGAGGACAACGTGAAACAGCTTATGAACGTGCTGAATGCCAGCACTATGCTAAAATCAGCTACGATCGCAGCAGGTATTTTCACTCTTGCAGCATGTGGGGATGCACAAACAAGCTCACAAAACAAAACACCAGCAGGGGCAGAAACAGCGGCGGATGTTAAATCTGATACACTTGTAGCTTACGAAACCTTCACGCTGGATAACGGTCTTAAAACCATTCTCCATATTGACCGTTCAGACCCGGTTGTTGCGGTTGCGCTCACCGCCCATGTTGGTTCAGCGCGTGAGAAAGAAGGCCGCACTGGTTTTGCACATCTTTTTGAGCATCTGCTGTTCCTCGAATCTGAAAACCTCGGCAAAGGTGGTCTTGATCAGATGAGCGCTCGTATCGGCGGGTCTGGGGCCAACGGTTCCACAAGCAGAGACCGCACCAATTATTTCCAGACAGTACCTAAAGACGCGCTTGAAAAAATGATCTGGGCAGAAGCGGATAAACTGGGCTGGTTCATTAATACTGTGACTGACCCTGTGCTCGCCAAAGAAAAGCAGGTTGTTAAAAACGAAAAGCGCCAAAGCGTTGATAACCGCCCATACGGCCATTCACAGTATGTGACAGACAAAGCACTTTATCCGGAAGGCCATCCGTATAACTGGCAAGTAATCGGTTCCCTTGAAGATCTGGACGCTGCAACTCTGGAAGATGTGAAAGAATTCTTCCGCCGCTGGTATGTGCCAAACAACGTAACACTTACCATCTCTGGTGATTTCGATGTTGAACAGGCCAAAGAATGGGTTGAGAAATATTTTGGTGAAATCCCACGCGGTGAGGATGTTGCAAAACAGCCAAGGCAGGCTGGTGTGCTTCCTGAAACCAAGAGCTATTACTGGGAAGATAACTTCGCACGCCTGCCGCAGCTAACAATGACTTGGCCAACAGTGCCCGTTTATGATGCTGATAGCTACCCGCTTGCGGTTCTTAATAGTTTGCTGACGGAGGGCAAGGATGCTCCTCTTAACAAAGTGCTGATTGATGATAAGAAACTGACAAGCACACTCTTTATGTTCCCATACGAATCTGAAGTAGCTGGACAGATGACTTTGGGCGTACGCGCGAACCCGGGCACGAAACTGGATGATGTGAAAACAGCTATTGATGAGGCCTTTGCTAAATTTGAAGCAGACGGCATCAAAGACGCTGATCTGAACCGTATCAAAACGCAGGCCGAGGTAGATTTCTACAGTGGTATCCAAAGTGTGCTCGGTAAAGGTTTCCAGCTTGCACAGTATGATGTGTATCTTGGTGACCCAGGCTATATTGATACAGACCTTGCACGTATTAAAGGCGTAACCAAAGAAGACGTAATGCGGGTGTACGGTAAATACATCAAAGGTCAGCCGTTTGTAGCCACAAGCTTTGTACCTAAAGGCCAGAAAGAACTTGCGCTTGCTGGTGCTGAACTCGCGAATGTGGTGGAAGAAAAAATCGTTCAGGGCGCAGAACAAGCTGTTGATCCGAACGTGGTTGCCACTTACGAAAAAACACCTTCCTCCTTCGACCGTTCCGTTGAGCCGCCATATGGTGAAACACCTGTTGTTAAAGCACCAACACTTTGGGAAGCAGGCATGGATAACGGCCTCAAGGTTTACGGCATTGAAGACCGTGAAATCCCGGTTGTTCAATTTGACCTGACAATTGAAGGTGGCCAGCTACTTGATACGTTTGAGAAAACAGGCACTGCCAACCTTGTTGCAGAAATGATGAATAAAGGCACAGCTAACCGCACAACCGCAGAGCTTGAAAAAGCACTTCAGTCCCTTGGTGCCTCTGTGAATATTACAGCAGGTAGTGAAAGCATTCGCCTGCGCGGTGAAACCCTTTCCCGTAATTTTGATGCGGTAATGACAATTGTCGCAGAGATGATGCTGGAGCCGCGCTGGGATGCTGAGGAGTTTGATCTGGCGAAATTGCGGATCGACAGCCAGCTGACACAGGCAAAATCCAACCCGAATGCAATCGCTGCTGAGGAATTTGGTAAGATTGTTTATGGGGAAAATAACATCCTGTCCCGCAACATCATGGGCTCTGCTGATACGCTTGCAAACATCACACTTGATGATCTTAAGGCTTTCTACGCAGCAAACATTTCACCATCTGTTGCAAAACTACATGTGGTTGGCGCGGTAACAGACGCTGAAGTGAAAGCGGCAGCAGCACGTCTCGGCACTGATTGGGCGGCAAAAGAAGTAAGCATTCCAAGCTACGCAATGGCAGCTGATCCATCAGAATCCAAAGTATACTTCTATAACGTTCCTGGTGCGAAACAATCAGTTCTGCGCTTTGGTTACTCCGGCCCGAAAGCGGGTGACACTGAACTGTACCCAGCAACGGTAATGAACTATATCCTTGGCGGCGGCGGTTTCGCCTCTCGCCTCACACAAGAACTTCGTGAAGGCAAAGGCTACACTTACGGTATCCGTTCAGGGTTCCAAGGCAGTAAAACCAACGGCTTCTTCCAGATCGGTTCCGGTGTACGTTCAAATGTGACACTTGAAGCAACAGATTTGGTGAAAGATATTCTCACTAATTATGGTTCGACCTTCACAGATGAAGATCTGGGTGTAACCAAAAGCTTCCTTTCAAAAAGCCAGACACGTGCTTTTGAAACCCAAGGTGCAAAACTGGGCATGCTCCGCAGCATCAGCGTATTTGGCCTGCCATCGGATTATGCACAGCAGCGTGCCAATTATCTGGAAGGTGTAACAGTGGATGATATCCAGAAACTGGCTACAGATTATATCCGCCCCCAAGCAATGCACTATGTGATTGTGGGTGATGCATCTACTCAGATGGAACGTCTTAAGGAGCTTGGTTTTGGTGATCCGGTTCTTCTGAACCCAACTTCTGAATAACCAGAGCTTCTTATAGAAAACACAGGAAGGCCGGGGTATCCCGGCCTTTTTTGTTGTGCTCAGCATAAAACCCCGTTAAACCCCGCCCCATGAATTTGCATACACTCAGTGAATATCATCCGCCAATGGAACCATATATCGACGTTATCTACGCCGATAAGGATATCCTTGTACTTAATAAACCGAGCGGCATCCTGACCGTGCCCGGGCGGTATGAATATCTTTCTGATTGTCTGGCATCACGCGCCGCAGAAAAGTACCCAACGGCTACTATTGTTCATCGGCTTGATATGGAAACATCTGGTGTGATTATCATGGCGCTTAATAAAGAAGCCCATGTACATATCAGCAAACAATTTGAGCGCAGGAAAACAGGTAAAACATATATCGCCCGCCTTTTTGGTCATCTTGATGGGGAAGAAGGTACGGTAGATGAACCGCTTATCTGTGATTGGCCAAATCGCCCGAAACAGATGGTATGTTATGAGCGCGGGAAAAAAGCAGTAACTCACTGGAAAGTACTGGAACGCGAAAAAAAGGCTACTCGTGTTCAGTTCACCCCTATTACCGGCCGCTCCCACCAACTGCGTGTTCACTCGCTAGTTTTAGGGCATGCTATTCTTGGTGATAATCTGTATGCGGAAGGTGAAGCCCATGATGGGGCTGATCGTCTGCAGCTGCATGCTAAAACATATACGCTCTTTCACCCGCGTACGGGTGAAGAAGTTACTTTTGAAGCACCAGAGCCTTTTTAATCTCGACTAGGAAGGCAAGCCTTCAACGCTTTCAAGCGGGATTTCGATAGCTGTTTCACCAGCCTCAAGCATGTAGACAGTCGCGATCATAGCGATTTTTCCCATATCGTCGGTTACACTCCCAACATCTTTTGCATGCATGAAGCCAGCGAGAAGTGAAGCCGCCTGACCGTGATCCATATCAACCTGATCCATCAAGCCCTTCACGATTTCATAGTCGCCGTCCGCAACATCAAACGTGCCGTGCAGGAATGTTTCGCCGTTCTTCAAGACTGTTACATCAAGCTTACGCATGAGGAATCCTTTTCAATAAGTTTCGCGAGGGCTTTACCAAGCTTTATCAGAATTGGAAAGCTCTTCCTGATCACTGCTCATAACTTCTTCAAGCTGGGCGCGCGTACGTTTTGCATAATTGATCATGGATTTTTCATCCTCCATAAACTCGGCAGCACCCGCGATATTCTTTTCGTCATAGTGGCGGAAGCGAAGAACCGTTTGATGCGCTTCCCTCGCCCCGTAACCTAATTCCACAAGCGCAAGCTCCGCAATCTCAAGTGCGGAGGAGAATGTCTCCCGTCTGCTTGCTTTCACCCCCGCCATCTTCAGGCGGTTCAAATCCATCCGGTTTCTGGCCCGCGCCAGAATAGGCAGTTCTGGGAAATAACGTTTCACCATAGCAGCCGTTTCTTGCACTGCGGTTTGATCATCCATGGCGAGAATAAGAAGTTTGGCTTTATCAGCCCCCGCAGATTCAAGAAGATCAATACGGGTAGCATCACCGTAAAACACTTTGAAATCATACTTGCGCAGGAACTCAATATGGTTTGGATCATGGTCGATAACTGTTACAGGAATTTTTCGGGAGAGCATCACCCGCCCGGCAATTTGCCCGAACCTGCCATAGCCTGCGATAATCACATGGCCTTCATTCCGCTCGATATCACTTTCCTGCACCGTACTGATATTAAAGCGCGGCATGATGATTTTCTCATTAAGAAGCAGCAGGAACGGTGTGATGAACATGGATAAAGATGCAATAAGCACCAGCTCACTCGCAAATGTTACATCTACAATGCCCAGCGACTGGATAAGGGCCACTACCACAAAAGCAAATTCACCACCTTGTGCCAGCAGAAGCGCGAACAACACACGGTCAGACCGCGTAAGCCCTGCCATAGTACCCAAGTGGTAAATCACAATTCCCTTAAGCAACATAAAGCCAGCGACAATCGCCAGAATCACCAGCGGTCTGTCAAACAGGATCGATAGATCCACCGACATGCCAACCGCCATAAAGAACAAACCAAGAAGCAGCCCTTTAAAGGGCTCGATGTTTAACTCCAACTCGTGCCTGTATTCTGATTCTGCAAGTAGCACACCCGCAAGAAACGTCCCCAGCGCCATGGAAATATCTACCGCTTCCATTAAGAGGCCGGAACCGATAACCAGCAGAAGAGAAAACGCAGTGAATAACTCGCGAATTTTGGTTTCTGCAATCAGACGGAATACAGGCCGCAACAAATAACGACCGCCGATGATAAAGCCTACAAACACACCAAATGTTTTGAGCACATCTTCATATGATGTTGGTTCCGCAGACGCGCCCATCCCAAGAAGCGGCACAAAAGCAAGGATGGGAATCACTGCCAAATCCTGAAAGAGCAGCACTGAGAAGGAAGACTGGCTCACGGTAGTGTTGGATAGCCCTCGTTCTTCAAGGGCCTGCATAGCGGTTGATGTAGAAGAAAGCGCCAGTGCCACTGCAGCCGCACACGCCACCGCGAAACCGTGTCCCATCATCATGCCTGCCGCCATCAAGACAGCAATACTGAGGGCCACCTGCGCTGTACCAAGGCCAAAGATTGGCTTCCTAAGCTGCCATAATTTCGCTGGGTTTAGCTCAAGCCCGATCAGGAACATCAGAAGCACCACCCCCAGTTCACTGAAATTCAGTGTTGGGTCTACCTCATGAACAATATCAAAACCTTGTGGACCGATAATAATACCGGCAACCATATACCCAAGAACCGCCCCTAGCCCGAGCCGCTTGAAAAGCGGCACAGCAATAACAGCCACCCCAAGATAGATAACTGCCGTATGCAGGAAATCAGACTGTAGTTCCATCAGCTCTGCCCTCTTCCCTTGCCAAGTTCATGGATAATTTTCTGATACTGCTGGCCCGCGATGGCCACCTCGCCGGCGGACATATCTCCCACGCCTTGCACAATAAAATCTGGAAGCAGCTTCATTTTACAGAAAAGCCCGGTTTGTTTAAACGGCTGAAGATAGACATCAAGCGGTGCACCATGTCTGCCGCCCTCTTGGTAACTATCCTCAGTTCCCCCAGTTGTTACGCAGAGCATTAGTTCTTTCCCTGCAAGCTGGTTCGTGGCTCCGTAGGCAAAGCCGCCGGAAAGGACTCGGTCCATCCATTCTTTCAAAATAGCCGGACTACTGAACCAATAAATTGGAAACTGGAAAATAATGACATCGCTCTCAACAAGTAGCTGCTGTTCGGCATCTACATTAATAAACATGTTAGGATAAAGCTCATAAAGATCACGCACCACCACATGTTCGGCATACTGAACCGCCTGCAGCAGATATTTATTCACCTTGGATTTATTCGGCGCAGGATGTGCGTAAATGAGAGCAATTTTTTTAGTCACATTTAACTTTCTATGTCGTCAAAGCACCCTCAAGGGCGGCCTTTATTGGGGGTATTTTAGAGATCACAAACTGCCGGAAAGCCCGCATTCTGGCAGCACCGCGTAAATCCTTATGGGATAGCAACCACATATCATAATACCCTTCAGGTTCACTTAATCTAACAAGATTTTCTTCTGTGTCCCCTAAAAAACACGGAAAATAACCCAACCCTAAACCACGTTTCACAGCCTGCTGTTGCAAGAGCACGTTATTAAAATGGCAATTTAGCGGAAGGTGCGGATAAGGCGTTTTCTTTAACCAGTGTGGTTTCTCTTCGGGTGTCCCCCAACCAATCCAGCCAGCACCAGAAGACGGGTCCATAAGGTCATACTTTTTAATGTAATCTGCCCGGCCATAAACAGCCTGTTTCACGCGCCCGATTTTACAGCCAATTAAATGATCCGGAGGATTCTTGGTGAAACGCAAGGCAATGTCTGCTTCCCGGCGAGACAAATCAAATACTTCAAAGGAATCACTGATCTTCAATTGAATATCTGGATACTCAAGCATGAATTCTTCAAAGTAAGGCATCATCAGCTCAAGCGCGAAAATATCTGGCACTGTAACGCACACCTGGCCAGCCAGTTCGTTATCACGCCCTGCGATATGACGCCCGAAAGAATGGAGCGATTCGTCCACGCCCAAAGCAACAGGCATCAATTCTTCCCCTGCAGCAGTTAACTGATAACCGCTTGGCATACGGTCGAAAAGACGAACACCTAGCTCACCCTCAAGCGCATCAATACGCCGCGCGACGGTGCTGTGACTAACCTTCAAAGAGCTTGCAGCCACCCGCATAGAAGGTGCTTCTGCCACTGCCAGAAAATATTTTACATCATCCCAATTCATTGTCGGCCACCTCCAGTGGTCCATATATGGACCACACACATCCATATTCAATGACTTCCGGATTAAATTTGCGCCTGTATATGAAAGAAATCAGAAATTTTAAGGGATGCCTCAAAATGGATACGCTTTTCATCACACCGTTCGCTGCCGCTCTTCTCGGCATGCTTCAAATCTCTCTCATGATACCGGTGGGCCGAGCCCGTGGCCAAATCGGCGTCCCAATCGGTGATAACGGTAATACCGAGTTACTCCGCAAGATAAGACGACACGGTAACCTGACAGAAAATGCGCCTATCTTTTTGATTTTATTAACTCTTCTTGAAATATCGAATGCATCTAAAATACTCGTAGTGATTTTTGCTATTCTATTTGTAACAGCGCGAATATCCCATGTGATTGCATTTTCAGCTTCAGAAACCCCAGCCTTTTTTAGAGCCTTTGGCGCACTTGGCACTATAGTTTCCATCCTTGGTTCTTCACTTGCGATATTTTGGACACTTCTGTCCTGACACTACCCAAGGGCGGAAAGTGGTATTTTTCTGCAACACTTTTAAAAGCTTGCAAGAAAACTCTCATAGAAATTTAATGTTTTGGCGCTGGACTCTCACTCAAGAACTCTTATCTTAAGCGCATCAGCCTTTTTATTGAGGGTTGATACTATTTTGACTGCGACACTATTGACTTGGTTACAGACTGTTTCCATTCATACTCGCTACTTTAAAGGAGCCACACAATGGCAAACGGTACTGTAAAATGGTTTAATACACAAAAAGGCTTTGGCTTTATTAAACCTGAAGATGGCGGCAACGATGTGTTCGTTCACATCTCAGCTGTAGAAGCTGCTGGCCTGAAGTCTCTAGAAGACGACCAGAAAATTACTTATGAACTCGTAGAAGATCGCCGCGGCCGTATGTCTGCTGGCAACCTAGAGCTTGCATAAGCTTTAAGTTCATAAAGATTCGAAAGGAGCGTTACACCGCTCCTTTTTTTGTGCCTGTTATCCAAGTGGGTTTCGCCACAACTTCTCTAAATTTAGTAACACCCATCCACCTTAGTGAAAGCACCTTTTAGCTTATTGGCATTGACGGGCGCTCTAATACCCTTTCTATTTAGCCTCAATAAATTTCGCCCACCCATGAGGCGAAACATAAATCAATAAAAGGGTGGTTATGTCTCAAGAAAATGAAAACCAGCAAACAACAACTGTAAAGGATGTTGAACAGCTGGGTATCTTTGCAGCCATCGCAAGCTTATCCTATGTTTTCTGGATATGCGGCGGTATGGAAATGGTAGAACGCCTCGCATTCTATGGAGTTCGCCAAAGCACAGGACTTTATGTAACAGACTCTGTGGCCAACGGTGGCCTCGGGCTAGTAGAAAGTGACCTTGGCCTTATTTTCCTGATCTGGGCTATTGTACAAACATTTGTGCCTGTTCTAACCGGCGGCATTTCCGACCGGATCGGCTATAAAGAAACAATCTTCGCCTCAACAATCTTCAAAATTCTTGGATATCTGTTGATGGGCTTTTTCCCCTCATTCTGGGGCTTTGCATCAGGCGCTGTTGTTCTGGCGTTTGGCACCGGGATTTTCAAACCAGGTTTACAGGGTACTATTTCCAAATCTACGGGACGGCATAACAGCTCCATGGCTTGGGGGATTTTCTACCAGACAGTTAACATCGGCGGTGCACTTGGCCCAATGGTCGCCGTAGCCCTGCGTCAGCTTTCATGGGACTATCTGTTCTTCGCGTGCGCCGCGATTATCTCGCTCAATTTCATTCTACTTCTCATGTATAAAGAGCCGGATAAAGAAGAACGCCTTGCACACCGTGCTAAAGTCAAAGCCGGTGAAGTAAAAGAAGAAAGCCTGTGGCGCGACAGTATCAAAGAACTCTCCAACCCTGTTCTTATCTGGTACGTCGTTCTCTTCTCTGGCTTCTGGTTTATGCTTTGGACCTTCTGGGATGTAGCACCACTGTATTTCCGTGATTGGGTGGATACCACAACCATGGTTTCACAAATCTTTGGTGAAGGCGGAACGGACAGCGGTTTCTGGAAGTTCTTCTGGGGAATGAATCAGGAAGGCACAGCGGTTATGCCTGAGGGCCTAGTGAATATTAATGCCATCCTCATTATGTTCACCTGCTTTATCGTAGCTGGCCTGAGCGGCAAGATCAGAGCCACAAACTCTATGGCTATCGGTACCTTCCTTGCCTCAAGTGCATTGATCATTTTCGGCGGATTTAACTTTGCGTGGATCATTTTTATCGGCGTGGTTATTTTCTCCTTCGGTGAAATGCTTTCAAGCCCGAAAAGTAGTGAATATCTGGCAAACATCGCGCCGCGCGAGAAAAAAGCCATGTACCTTGGCTTCACACAGCTCCCTATCGGCCTTGGCTGGACGATTGAGAGCTATCTAGGGCCATATCTCTATGGTGAGTTTTCATCCAAAGAACAGATTTCACGTAAAATGTTGTTGGAAAACGGCATGACTGAAGCAGATGTAGCTGCAGTTCCGATCGGTGAAGCGTTTGATAAACTGTTGATGCTTACCGGACAAAGCGCAGGCACACTGACAGAACAAATGTATGCCGCTAACGCCGTTGGTACTGTTTGGTATGTTATGGGTATCGTAGGATTGATTTCAGCCCTTGGCATGTATGCCTACGGTAAATGGACCTACCGCGTGGCAAAAATGCAGGAAGCATAACAAGGCTTAAGCAAAAAAACGGGCGTGTCTCCCCCATCCAGAAGGCACGCCCCAAATATGTCAGTATCGTTCTGACCCCATTGAAGATGCCTTCAATCATAGGGGATTTCTACCTATAAAAAATTTAGGTTTTTAAGGAATTTTTGGCCCCAACTTTCCCACAGGTTGTTCTATAGATTGCGGGGGTTTAGTAAACCACTGCGGTCCGTTCTCTGTCATGTAGATACAATCTTCCAGACGCACACCAAATTCACCAAAAATATAGATACCCGGTTCATTTGAGAAACACATACCAGACGCCAGTTTTGTGGTTTCACCGTGGACGAAATTCACACTCTCATGCCCGTCCATACCAATACCATGACCAGTTCGGTGACTTAAGCCAGGCGTTTTATAACCCGGTCCATAACCTTTACTTTCATAATATCGGCGAACTGCATCATCTACATGACCAGCAGGCGTACCAAGTTTTGCGGTTTCAAACGCGATATCCTGCCCCTTGCGAACAGTATCCCACACTTCACGCTGACGTTTTGAAGCTTCACCAAACACAAAGGTTCGAGAAATATCTGATTGGTAGCCGTGCACACTACAGCCGCAATCCATCAATACAATCTTGCCTTCAGTAAGCTCTTGCGGTTGGTCTGTACCGTGTGGATAGGCGGAAGCCTCCCCTAGAAGCGCCAATCCCCAGATACCAGAACCACCTAGGTCTGCCTGTGCTTTACGCATCAGAGCTTTGATATCATCCGGGGTCATGCCTTTTTCAAGCTTGTCCCAAACTTCACCGTAAGCTCTGAGTGTAATTTCATTGGCTTTATGCATCAGCTTGAGTTCAGCTTTGGATTTATGCATCCGGCATCCAAGAGTGATAGGATCAGCCGACACAACCTCATACTTGGAAGCAGCATTTCTGAACCCATCCATGATGAAAAAACGCACTGTGCTTTCAAAACCAATCTTACCAGATGTAATACCACGGTCTTTGAGAATGCCAGCGACACGCTCAAACGGATTTTCATGCTCATGCCAGGTACGCACATCACTGCCAAATGTCATGCTTTCACGTACACTTGGTTCTTCAAAATACGGTGTAACAATGCCAATTTCACCATCACGCGGAATAACCACACAGGTAAGGCGTTCGCTTCGCCACCACCGAATACCTGTGAAATACAGCATTGCTGAGCCCGGCTCCAGAAGGATGGCATCGATGCCCTTTTCCCGCATCAATTTTTGTGCCCTGGCAACCCGGGATTTTCGCTCTTCTGTAGAGATTGGCTTTGCATCTCCGGTGATATTTTCCAATTCGCCAGAAACCGTTTTATTCGCGCCAGAAGCAGGTGATGTACCGACAAGAGCCGCAGCACCCAAACCAGCGCCAGCAAGCTTCAAGAAATCTCTTTTATCCATAACCTTGATCCCCCAATAGGCTTATTTTTTATAAACATCGCCATCTTTCATCACGAAAGATACATTCTCCAGAACAGTGATATCTTTTAGAGGATCACCATCCACCGCGATGATATCTGCAAGGAAACCTTCTTTGATCTGCCCCAAATCATTTTCCTGCTTGAGAAGTGCCGCAGAATTCATCGTAGCAGCCTGAAGTGCCTGAAGTGGGGTCATACCAAATTTCACCATACGAGATAGCTGTTTTGGATTATCACCATGTGGATAAATAGCAGCATCGGAGCCAAACACCATATTCACACCACCTTTAACCGCTTTGGTAAAACTCTCACGCTGACGCTTGGACACCTGACGTTCTTTATTCAGATTCTCTTCCGGTACACCATTCTGCTCGCCGAACGTAAGCGTATATTCAGTGTTATAAATATCCATGGAGAAATACGTACCAAAACGCTTTGCCAGCTCAACGCCTTCATCATCAAGGAAGCTTACATGTTCTACACTGTCTACACCTGCCACAATCGCGGCTTTAATGCCGTCCGTACCATGAGCATGGGCAGCAACAGTTACCCCGCGGCGGTGTGCTTCTTCAACAGCAGCTTTCATTTCATCCACAGAATACTGCTGAATACCAACCTTAGTGCCTTTAGAGAATACACCACCCGTTGCACAAAGCTTAATTGCATTCGCACCATATTTAATATTTTCACGCACTTTCTGGCGCACAGCATCCGTACCGTCTGCCACACCGCCGGAAGTTACCTTCATTTCTGGTGGCAAGAAGTTGTTATCACAGTGCCCCCCCGTAATACCAAGGGAATGCCCTGCAGCCCAGATACGCGGCCCTTCAATTTCACCTGCGTTAATGCCGTCCCGTACGCCGATTACGCTGTAACCCGCTGCGCCAACATTTCTTACGGTAGTAAACCCAGCCATCAGGGTTTTCTTTGCATTCTTCACTGCAACAACAGTTTGGCGCGGGATAGAGTATGTCATACTCAAGTGGAACGGTGTTTCAGCATCACCAGAGAGGTGCACATGCATATCCATCAAACCCGGAAGAACTGTTTTACCGGAAAGGTCAATCACCTTCGCATCTTTCGGCGCTGATCTGCCATCGGTTTTAGAAATAGAAACAATCCGGTTATCACGCACCACAATGGTTTGGTCTTTTTTCATATCGCCGTTTGCAACATCCAGAACCGCGCCCGCGTAGATAACCGTTTCATCGGCAATTGCTGTACCTGCCACCGCAAAAACTGCAGCCACCGCCAACGTTGATTTCAGTATATTTTTCATGATGTCCCCCTGCCCTTAAGCGTAAAGTTTGCAGCAGCCTAAGGGCTCTGCCTTATTGTGTCTATTTAGATTTTCGTGAGCATAAAAAAGCCCAGCATCATATGAAGCCGGGCTTTTCCTAATTTAGTGGTTGATCAGCGTGCGCTTGAAACAGCTTTATTGAACTCTTCTTGTGCATGCTTGAATTGACTGAGGGATTTGCTCACATAAGTAAGTACTTCATCCACATAACCATCCGTAGAGGCAGACCAAACCCGGTTGATATAGCGTTCGCCTGCAGCAAAACTGGACATAACATCTGCATAGGCCTGAACACCATAAAGGTGCTTCATTGTTTCGCGGGCATCCGCAAACCGGATCAGATCTTCCCTGAACAATTTATCGATTTCAAAGCGCATATCATATGTTGGTACTTTGTCTTTCCGCCCCTCAAGATCTGAGAGATTTTTTACGATATTTTTAAGGCTATCCTCAAGATCCTGCCGGTTAGAAGCCAACACACTATCATCTTTAGCGGCAGCTGCTTCCAGACGCTTTGACATAATCACACCTAGCGCACCGGCAATAACAATCGGGCCAAAGGCGGTCCAGTCAACTTCTGTTGGATGCAGTGATGTGAGATATGCACCCGCAAGGAAAGCAACAACAACAAGTAATTTCGCTAACATTTGCATTGTTCTTCTCCTTAGCTCGCAGACACGATCATGATTACAGCTTTCACAACGCCAACAAGCGCTTCACCCACAATCATTCCCGCGGCAATTGGAATGCCGTAGTTATCAGACCAAACCTTACCTTTCTTGCGATCAGAAATTTCGCGAAGAAGTGTGCCAAGGCTGTATGTCAATACGATATTAAACGGCAGATAGAAACCGAGACCAACGGTGATACCGAGGCCACCTTGCAAAGCGGTTAAAAGACCGCCAAGCGCTGCACCAGCTATATATTTTTCAGTTGGTACGTCACCGCCCGTAATACCCTTAACCATAGAAGCAAGCGCTTCACCTTGAGGCGCTGGAAGTTCATCAGAACCAAGACCGTAAGCTTCATGCAGCACAAAAATCAATACGATGATCAGGATCGGTCCAAGCCACGCACCAAAGAACTGCCCCATCTGCTGCATACGCGGTGTTGCGCCCACCAGATAACCGGTTTTAAGATCAAGCATCAGGTCTGTTGCCTGGCTCATGGCCACACAAGTTGCAGCACCCACAGTAATAGCTGCTACAATCGCCGGGCCAGTATCCATGCCGCCAAAGCTCTGTGTGATAATAATCAAGAGCGTTACCGCAATCAGCGTCATCCCCGAGAGTGGTGACCAGTTCGTGCGGCCAATGGCTTCCGAAAGAATAATACCTGCCATCCATATCCAAAGTGTACCAAGGATAGCCATCATAATACCGCGTGCAAAACCAACTTGCTCGTTTGCTGTAATCGCCATAACGCCAAGAAGGATGGCAGCTCCGGCAACAGCAATATAAAGAAGCTTAATCGGCATCTCATCAGCGCTCATTGCACTTTCAGACTTTGCTGAAGACTGCATAGACTTAACGGCAGATTTAATGAGCGGCAGTGCAAACATCACGCCGATCACGGCACCACCGATAAGCATACCAATACCTGTTGGTCGGAACAGAGTTACACGGAGCGTGCCCGGATCAGTTACCTTCACGCCGTCAACCACCGGCAACATGCCTGTAAGATCAAGCATCGGCGCCAATAGCCAGTAACATACATAACCACCGATGATAAAAGCCACACCACCCCGGCCAGCAATAAAACCAACACCGATTGTAAGCAGTGAAATATACCAAGCACCATTCAAGTATGGCGGCAAAACTTCAGAACCCAACGCACCATTGATCATATTGAAAAGTTCGAGGTTCGCACCATCAGAGAAGTAATAAACAATAGCAGAAATCAGTGCACCAGCGATAAGTAGTTTCGCTTTCTCCACACCAGCACCAGGTGATTTAAGGATTGAGGCAACCGCCACACCACCCGGGTATGTGAAACGTTCAAAATCAATCATCTGCTTCCGGAGCGGAATGATGAATGCAATACCGAGGAAAGCACCTGCAATTGCCCCGAACGTCAACACATATGGGTTAAAGTCATAGCCGTAACCCAAAATGAAGATCGCAGGCACAGAGAACATCATCCCCGACGATGCACCATTCACAGCGGAAGCCACAGTTTGCGTTACGTTATTTTCCACAATTGAACGGCGGCGCAATATGCCCCGCAAAATACCAAAGCCCAGAATAGCTGCAAGCTCAGAGCCTTCAATTGAGAAACCCAGTTTTAGTGAAGCATAACCAATTGAAAGCGCGATAATAGCGCCAAGGAAATAGCCCACAATAACTGCATGCGGTGTAAGTTCAGGATAGGCGCCTTTTGTAATTGGCCCAGCCTGAGAAGCAGTCTGATCAGACATGCTGTCCCTCCCCCGGAAAGTTATTCAACAAACGGCGCAGCATATAATTGCTCTCCCTAAGAACAACAGCCCTTGCATGTTGCGCCAAACAGGCCTAGCAGTAACATAATGATAAGAAAGTTGCGAGCCTGAGAACAAAAATTACACTATCAGGTTGGTTTTGAGGATAAGCCCCATGTCTTCTGCAGAAAACAAGATTAACCTTGCGTGGTTACGTGAGCGCCTGAAGCGCCACTTCAGCGAATTGCTGCGTTTGGCAGTGCCTGCAATTATGACACGTATCGGTCTGTTCGGCCTTGCGATGGTGGATATCGCTATGGTGGGCCACTATGCAACGCAGCATCTGGCATGGCTTAACCTAGCGAACCAATCAGTGATTATGTTCACACTTGTTGTAGGCATGGGACTATTGGCTGGTGTTACTGTATACACGGCCAATGCTATTGGTATGGATGATTACCACGGTGCCGGTAAAGTGTGGAAACGAAACCTAAGTTTCACACTTTTGATCAGCCTGTTCCTTGTCGCTGCCTGTCTGCCTGCTCCTCTTTGGCTTGAACTTTTAGGGCAAAGTCAAACCGATTCAGAAACCAGTGGTTTTCTCGTACGTATTCTGGCTATCGGCCTGCCGGGGCATCTGCTTTTCTTCTGCTGCACATCTTTCTTAGAGGGCATCAAACGTGCGGAGGTCGGTTTTTACATGATGATTGCTGCAAACATCGTAAATGTGGTCTTCAACTATGCCTTAATCTTTGGCCATTTTGGCTTTCCAGAATTAGGCGCAGAGGGCTCAGCCTGGGCGTCAACAATTGTACGCTGGTTTATGGCAGCTTCAGTATTTGGCTACATCTGGTTTATGCCAAGCATCAAGGATAAATACCAAATCCGTGAAAAGGTAACGCAGAAATGGGCTGAATGGTCTGATCAACGCCAGATGGGATATGCGTCTGCTGTATCCCTCGCCGCTGAAGTACTTGCCTTCAGCGCCCTTGCAGTATTTGCGGGCTGGCTTGGTACAGTACCTCTCGCAGCTCACGGGGTGATTTATCAGGTGATTGGTATTCCGCTCATGATTGCCATTGGCATTGGTGTGGCAACCACAGTTCGTGTTGGCATTGCATTTTCTCGTAAAGACAAGGCAGACACAGTTCTTGCCTCTATTTCCGGGATAATCCTGAATTTTATCGTATGCGGTACCTTCTCTGCAGCAATTTACGCGTTCCCAGCCCCTCTTCTCGGGATATTCACCAATGATATACGCATTATTGAACTTCTCATACCTGTGATTTTTGTAGCAACGTTCGGGATGATTTTTGATGCTGCTCAAATGGTGGCTGCTATGATGCTCCGAGGCTTTAAGGAAACATGGTGGCCAACCTACCTGCAGAGCTTTTCTTTCATCGCAGTAATGCTACCTGCCTGCTATATTTTTACCTTCCCGCTTGAAATGGGCTTCAAGGGCCTGATGGTCGGAACATTTGTAGGCGTCGTAGTTTCCTGGATACTTCAAATCGCACGTTTTGTGTATCTGGTGCGACAACCAGCCACGATGCAATCTTAACAGATCAGGTTATATTCGGAATCTGAATAAAACGGCCTATATGCCGCGGCAACTCTTGACATTCCGCGTACAGCTATTATCTGTGCGCCAAATAACAAGTGCCATATTTTTATCGCTATTTGCCTTAAATTTACCTTTCTAAGGCAGTTTAATATTCAGGCTTATTAATCGGATTGATAGCATTTTGCCCGCTAGATACAGGACAACAGCAATGAAAAAAACTCTCACTGCTTTAAGCTTTATTACACTGGCAAGTACCCCATCCACTGCTGATGATTTTAATGTTAGCGAGGTTTTGGGTGGTGCGGTTGATCTGCTACAGCAAGGTGTTGATCTTCTGTGGCCAGATGAACTTGGTCTGGATAATGTCAATGCGAAAATCGGATTCGGCGTAGGCTTCACCCCTGATTACATTGGTTCAGATAACTACGCTCTAAGAGCAGTACCGCTTCTTGATATTCGCTATAAAGATAGCTGGCGCTTATCTGGTAGCAAACTAACTTTCAGCCCTATCCGTACCAAGCATTTTGAAGCTGGCCCCCTTTTGAACCTAAGGTTTGGCCGTGCGGAAGAATCCAACGCATTCCTTGAAGGCCTTGGCGATATTAACACTACATTTGAAGTAGGTGGTTATGTAAGGGCGAAATATAAATCTGGCTTCCTGACAGCCGAATACCGCCACGGTTTGGGATCTGGCATCAAAAGTAACATCCAGGTAACCGCCGGACATGGTATCTATAAATCAGAAAATTTCGTTGCGCTTTTAAGTGCGCGCGTTCGCTGGCAAGACAACCAAACCGCCATGACACAATTTGGCATTACAGAACAGCAAGCTCAGAATTCCGTAAAAGGCTTTGATACGTATCAGGCTTCATCTGGTATTTATGATGTCACTACCAACTTAATTGGTTCTTATACTGTCAATAAAAGCACCCGCCTTGTTGGTCTTGTATCATATGGCAAGATTGTAGGGAGTGCTTCAGACAGCCCGCTGGTTGCTGATGCAGGTTCCAGCAACCAGTTTATCGTGGGTACAGGCCTAGTATTCAGCTTCTAAATCCAGGTAGAGATTTCTTCGAGGCTCTTCTTATCAATGTTCGGCACCTGAACGCCTTCTTCAGGGTAACCAGCCACAATTAGCATAATAGGTTTTTCATTGTTTGGTCTGCCACAAATCTTGCTCAGGAAACCCATTGGGGACGGTGTGTGTGTGAGTGTTGCAAGACCCGCATTATGGAGAGCAGCAAGCAAGAAACCACACGCAATACCAACGCTTTCATGCACATAATAGTTGGTTGAACGCTCACCTGTTTCCGAATCCAGACCGTATGTTTCCCGGAATACAGCAATCAACCAGGGTGCTGTTTCAATGAAAGGCTTGTTGGCATCCGTACCAAACGGCTCCAGATCCTTGAGCCACTCATCAGAAGCACGCCCACCATAAAATTCACGCTCTTCTTCCTCTGCAGCTTCACGGAGAGCAGCTTTGACTTCATCACTTGAAATAGCAGCAAAATGCCACGGTTGCTTGTTAGCGCCGCTTGGTGCCCGACCCGCAGTCAGGATCGCATTTTCAATTACTTCCCTTGGGACTGGCTTGTCAGAGTATTCCCGAACCGTGCGGCGGTTTTTCATCATCTCGAAAAATTCTTTGGAACGCGCAGTCATGGTTTCCCCATCCTTCACGTCAAAGCCTTCAAGAGGTACAAATTTTTCTGCTTTCATATCACTTCCCCGAAATGGCCCCTCGCCATTACTGTGCAGAATATGTTTATATTCCACAAATCACTTTCAAACTCATGGGCTTGCTAACATGCGCTGTTGGATATTGCTGGTAATATTATTGTGTATGCAGATGTTCACATCTGCCGCCCAAACACAATCTATCGCCATTCCTCCACAAAACCTTGAAGCATCCCTTCGCGACCAATTAGTTTCAGAGAGCAGTTTTTTTGTCAATGGGCCGCTTACATATGGCCTCACCCAGGAAACGGCAAACCGCTACTATCCTTTAGGAAACACAGCGAAAACCATTCTCGCCCTCACAGCACTTAGAACTGCAGAGGCCGGCCTTCTCGATATCAACGATCCTGTCGCGCGCCATCTACCTGAAATACTTGAAGACAACCCTTTCAAAGTGCAGGTAACCCTTCAGCACCTTTTAACGGAAACCGCAGGGTTTGCTACGGTACCTATCCAAAACAGTAGCAGCCCTCTCCGTTATTATGCCAAAGAACTTCGTACCGCAGGCCAAATGGCTCATGATGATATTGTCGGTTGGCTGGTGTTAATTAAACTACTGGAACGCTCTACTGGCACCTCAATCGACACGGTAATTTATACACATCTCCTGAACCCACTCGGGCTGCCAATAGAAAGCATTAAGTTGCCGGAAGTAGTTACCCCATCGCCGTTTCAAAACCTTTTAGGCATGAAGGCAAACGGCCAAGCCATAGCCGAAATTGTGCGTGTTCTTATCCGAAACCGTACAAAAGAAGGGTCGCCTTTTTTACAGCGTTATACTCATGATTTCTTGATCAAACACCATAGCTGGCGCATGCATCCTATGTCAGATGCCCGCACATTGGCAGGCGTTCAAAAACGGGCAAATAATCGCTTATGGCTTGAGCCTGCGGGAACCGATTGTGAGAAAGGTATCTTCTTTCAGGCCTATCCAGCGGGGGATGTTGCTTTCATTAAAATTGGATGCCCTACAGACGCTTATCTCAACGCGATTAGCACTACAGTTGAGAATAGCTTCCTGCCAGTAGAGACAAACAGCCGTCAGAAAGAGCTGGAAGCGCTCTATTCAACTGCACGGTTTAGCGGGCTATATGTAAGAGCAGATAAGCCGTCCGCCTGGTTCAAGGACCGTATAAACTTTATTCGTGATGATACACTCGACCTCAGTGACAGAGGTGACGGCACTGTCATCATTGATGATGGTATCAGGCAAATGACTTATCACCGCACAGCAGCTTTCACCTACGCTTCGCCATCGGGAGAAGGGGTACTTTTTAGTCCATTTAAACAAGGTGGTTACATGCTTATGGGTGATAAGTTTTACCGCTACGTAGGACCGCTTGGTAACAAAACAATGGTGATAACCGCTGTACCTTTCGTACTCATCGTTCTCTTCTCCAGTTTGTTCTATGTGAAGCCAAGCTTTGAAAAGCCATGGCGCAGGATGGGACAATTTGGCAGTGTCGGTACACTTCTGGTCACGGCTTCTATCGTGCTTGAATATACAGTATGGCCAACTGTTCTTTTTGACTGGCAGATGCCGTGGCTTATCAACCTATGGCGATTTTTCATGAATGTGGGCTTGGCTCTTATTCTGTCCTTACCGCTCTTTGCTATATCCTTCACCCGCCAAAACAAGGTACCAGCTGGAAAAGCTATCCTTTTTGTACCTCTACACCTCGGGTTACTGAGCGTTGCAGCTTTCGCCATGTTCCTGATTATGGTGGCATGGGGACTGGCCGGAGAATTTTCCGCCTATTAGGCTTGATTCCGTAGTGTCGCCATATTATGGTCCCGCCCATGACAAGAACTGGCGCATATAAACGCATGTGTAAGCGAATGATCCGCCCGGTTTCCACTGGAAGCCGGGGCACTATCGTTCGACCCTTACATACATCGTTTATAGGAGTAGCGCGCCATGACCGCGCCGTTTGAATTTACAAACCGTTTTGATATCCTGCTTACAAGCAGCCCAACATCACTTGAACAGGCATTAAGCCCTTTCACTCAGAGCGATATTACACCTGCCAAGGTTTCTGCAACACGGCAGGAACATGACAGTATGATTGTAACCGTTATTGTACCAAGCTTGGCGGAAAGAAATGCTCGTGCTATCCAGAAACAATTGAAATCACAGCCTCTTGTGAAAAATGTGTTTCTGGAACATATGGTGACATAATGCAGAATTTTGGCCTTGGCCCTGAGGATATTAAAGCTCAGCTTGATAAGCTTGCGGAAACAGATAGTAACGTGAAAGCAGCGATTGAACTGGTAGGTTATCCGGGAGAACGGGTAAACCCTCAAGGGTTAAATACCTTTGTACGGGTTATCATGGGCCAACAGCTTTCTGTGAAGGCAGCTGCTTCAATATGGACGCGTGTTCAGGCGCTCGTCGGTGAAGATGCTGACGCCAGTGCCTATGCAGCTCAATCTGATGAAGCACTGCGGGAAGCAGGCGTGTCGAGGCAGAAGATTAAATATCTACGTTCACTTTGCGAAACCATCGAAGACGGCGTGCTTGATATAGCAGCTTTGCCACACATGAGCAATGAAGAGGCAATCAAGGCCATTACATCAGTAAAAGGTTTAGGCGTTTGGTCTGCACATATGTATCTTATGTTCTCGTTGGGCCGTACAGATATATGGCCTGTTGGTGACCTTGCAGTTCGTGTGGGTATTGGCCGTATTGTTGGCTTGGAAGAGCGCCCTACGGAAAAAGAAGCTGAAAAGCTTGGCGAACGCTGGAAACCATACCGCAGTGTGATGGCGCTATTATCATGGCATTATTATTCTAATGCGCCATTTTAAGATGGAGAGTTGAGAGTGACAGATTTCAGGCAAGTAACAAATACCGTTTCGGTATCACCGCAAATCACAACGGCTGATATTGATGCAGCAAAAGAACAAGGCTTCACTCTGCTTATCAATAACCGTCCGGATGGCGAAGAGCTTGGCCAGCCTGCAAATGCTGACCTAGAAGCTTACGCAAACGAAGCTGGTATAAAGTGGTTACATATTCCTTTTGCGGGCACAGACCTTACCCTCAACAAAGTTATGCAGATGAACTATGAGCTAAAAAGAAACGAGAAAATACTAGCCTTCTGCCGCACAGGAACACGCTCTTGCAATATCTGGGCGCTGGCTTCTGCACTTACAAACGAATTAGCTAACGAAGAGATTATCGCTAATGGTTCTACAGCAGGCTATGATTTAAGCGGGATGGAAGCATCACTTGATCATATCCGTGAACTGAACACCTCAGCTTAAAGAATATGGGGCGTCACAGCAGCGCCCCAATATTTAACGATCGTTCGGTTATTTTTCTTTATTAAGCCCGAAAGCCTTCAAAACGAAGGTATATTCCTCAGCCACTTCCCAAAGACGCTCAAACCGGCCTGACTTACCGCCATGCCCGGCACCCATGTTGATTTTCATCACCAAAAGATTGTCATCCGTTTTAGTGGCCCGCATTTTAGCAGTCCATTTTGCTGGTTCCCAATATGTTACACGAGGGTCATTCAAACCACCTGTCACCATCATTGGCGGGTAATCTTTTGCTTTAACATTTGAATAAGGGCAGTAGTCCGCGATTGTGTCATATGCCTCAGCGCTTTCGATTGGGTTCCCCCATTCTGGCCACTCGATAGGTGTAAGCGGCAAGTCCGCATCAAGCATGGTGTTGAGAACATCCACAAACGGTACATGCATCACACAACCTGCAAATAGTTCTGGCGCCTGATTAACCACAGCCCCCATAAGCTCGCCACCAGCGCTGCCTCCAGAAATGCTTATACCGCCTTCAGCACAGTAACCTTCATCACTTAGCGCCCTAGCTACATCTACAAAATCATTGAAAGTGTTGGTTCGGCGTTCCAGTTTGCCCGCTTCATACCAACCATAGCCGAGCTCATCCCCACCACGAATATGGGCAATAGCATAGGCAAAACCACGGTCCAAAAGCGAGAGACGCGCACTTGAGAAAGATGGGCTCATACCAAGACCATACGCACCGTATCCATAAAGGTGAAGCGGAGCGCCTGACCCCTTTTTCCAGTCTTTATGATACACAATACTTACCGGGATTTGGGTGCCATCACGCGCGGTTACCATCTTGCGTTCAGAAGCATAGTTTTCCTTGGTGTAACCGCTTGGGATTTCCTGCTCTTTCCGAATGGTAAGGGCACCTGTTTCTATATCCCAATCATACACCGTTGGAGGCGTGGTCATGCTACTGTATGCAAGGCGTACAAACTTTTGGGCAGCTTCCGCATTACCACCAAGACCTACCTCATATACTGGCTCAGGAAATTCCACATAAGAACCTTTTCCACCGCGCCAGATATATATCTGATCAAGGCCATCCAGCCTATCCTGCACGGCGAGAAAGCCATCAAACACCTGCATACCATGAAGATAACGAGTATCACTGCCTTCAATCACTGGTATCCAGTGATCCTCAGAGATACCACCAGTCTGCACCTCATAAACACAAAAATTCCTGTGGCCTTTGTTGGAGCGCACATAAAGCGCCTGCCCGCCATGATCCACATAATAATCATGCCCATCGCGGCGCACAGCAAAGCATTCTGGCGCTTTCGAAAGGTCATCAAGTGGCACCATATGATTTTCAGCAGTTACATGATCAGCGGACCGAATAATCAGATACTGATCAGATGATGTAGCGCGGATATGCACGAAGAAACTGGTGTTTTCTTCTTCAAAAATCTTTTGATCTTCCGCAGCACCAAGCGTGTGCCGGTTCACTAGATATGGCCGCCATTCAGCAGAAACTTTCACATAGGCAAAACTTGTAGATGCACTATCCCAAACGATCTCACCGGATGTCTCTTCAATAGAATCACCTAGATCTTCACCAGTCTCCAGATTACGCACCTTAGCTGTAAAACGCTCTGACCCGTTATCATCTGCACTATAGGCTAGATATTTGCCGTCCGGGCTAACAGTCAGCGATCCAAGTTTATAAAATTCCTTACCTTTGGCTTCGACATTTTCATCCAGCAGCACCTGCCAGCCTTCACCTTCAAAAGGGTTCTCGGTTCGTGGGCGGTAGTACCAGATACGGTACTGGGTACCTTCAGCAAATGCCCAGCGGTAATCATACTTACCTTCCTGCCACGGCACGCCAACATCATCTTCTTTGATACGACCTTTGATTTCTTCAAATAGTTTATCTGTAAGCGCTTTTTCAGGCTCCATTACCTGTTCAAAATATGCGTTTTCTTCTTTCAGATAGCCTAAAATCTCTTCGTCTTTCACCTCAGGGTATCCTGGGTCCTTGAGCCAGAAGTATGGATCATCAAAACTTTTGCCGTGATGAGTAGCTGAATAAGGTTTTGTTGCAGCAACTGGTGCAGCTAGGCTTTCTGGTGCTTTAAGCATATGTTTCTTTTCCCGAGTAAAAAACTGTCTTACTGGTAAGCCTCATATGCAAATGTGTAAAGACTTGAAGAATCTTACACACCGCCTAAGGGATAGCGCTTGCAAATATCTGCATTCGCTGCCAAGTAGGCTAAAAGGGTCAGGGCTGGCCAACGTAAAATAATAAGTGAGGGGGCATATATTATGACCACAAATCCGCAACACCTGGCTGCACTACGCGCCGAACTCAAGAATCGCGACCTTGCCGGTTTTATCGTACCGCTCACTGATGAGCATATGAGCGAATACGTAGGAAATTATGCCCAGCGCCTTGCATGGGTTTCAGGATTCACGGGCTCTGCTGGTAACGGCGTTGTTCTGGCTGAAAAAGCATCTGTTTTCATTGATGGTCGCTACACCATTCAGGTTGCTGCAGAGGTTGATACTGCGCACATGGAACACCACCACTTCGAACAGTACCCTCTGCTTAGCTGGGTGAAAGATAACTCCAAAGCTGGTGACCGCATTGGATATGACCCTGAGCTGGCAACCGTAGCATGGGAAGAAGATGCCCGCGCGGCGCTGGACGGCACAGGTGTTGAGCTTGTAGCCGTAGATACAAATCCAATTGACAGTGTTTGGGAAGACCAGCCAGACCCATCCCTTGAACTGGTTTACGGCCACGATACAGAATACACTGGTAAAACTGCATCAGAAAAACGTGTTGATGTAGCTGCTGAACTTGCAAAAAAAGGTACTGACGCCGCGGTTATCACCATGCTGGATAGCGTTGCATGGGCCTTTAACATTCGCAGTAAAGACGTGTTGAACACACCAGTACCACATGCTTTCGCGATCATGGAAAAGAATGAGTTGGCTACACTGTTTGTGGATGAACGCAAAGTCGACAGCAACTTGAAGCAGTTCCTTGGCAACAATGTACGCATTGAACCGCGCACTGCCTTTTATGGCGAGCTTGAAAAGCTGGGCTCAGAAGGCAAAACAGTGTTGGTTGACCGCGCAAGTAACAATGCCAAAGTTTTCTCAACTCTAAAAGCGAGCGGTGCAAAGCTGGTTGAGGGACAAGATCCATGTATCCTGCCAAAAGCGGTTAAGAACGCAACAGAAGCTCAAGGCTCCCGCGATGCGCACATTCGCGATGGCGCTGCTATCGCTGAATTCCTTTGCTGGCTTGAAGGTGAAGCACCCAAAGGTACTGTCGACGAGCTCAGCGCAGTAGACAAACTTTGGGAATTCCGCCAACGCCGCGACATGCTGAAAGACAGCAGCTTTGATACCATTTCAGGTGCAGGCCCGAACGGCGCCCTTTGCCACTATAGAGTATCAGAAGAAACGAATCGCAAACTTGAGATGAACAGCATTTATCTTGTGGATAGCGGGGGACAATATCTGGACGGCACAACAGACATTACCCGTACCGTTATCGTTGGTACACCAACAGACGAAATGAAAGACCGTTTCACCCGCGTTCTCAAAGGCCATATCGGACTAACACTAACCCGCTTCCCTGAAGGCACCGCAGGCATGATGCTGGACAGCATCGCACGCCGCCCACTTTGGGAAGCTGGCCTTGATTATGACCACGGCACAGGTCACGGTGTTGGATCATTCCTGGCGGTACATGAAGGCCCACAGCGTATTGCCAAATTTGGTTCACCAGTTCCGCTTCAGGCAGGCATGATCCTTTCAAACGAACCGGGGTACTATAAAGAAGGTGAATACGGCATTCGTATTGAAAACCTTGTTCTTGTAAAGGAAATGGACCTTGGCGGGGACCCACAACGCCGTATGTTTGGTTTTGAAAACCTTACATGGGCACCAATTGAACGCCGCCTAGTGGATGCAAACCTTCTTGATGATATTGAACTTAACTGGCTGAATGCGTATCACGCGGATGTTTGGGAAAAACTGAACGGCCTTGTAGATGCAGAAACCAGAATTTGGCTTGAAAAAGCTTGCGCACCGATTGAGCGCTAAGTAACGCTGACAAGAGCTTCCGAAAATAGCCACTTCACTTCCACTGGAGTGGCTATTTTTTTGTGCCTATATCTCGCCAGTAAAGACCGCGATAATCAAACATACGAGTAAAACGCGCGCCATCCCAATCGAGCACCACCGCGCGTTCCTGTCCGTGCCATTTAAGTGCCTTTGCCTGCGTAATCACAGCAACTGTGCCGCCCTCTTCTTCATACAGCAGCCCAGCATTGCCTGAACCAGCAACATCCACCACCACCTGTTGAGATACGCTGTGATCAGCCATAGAATAACATGCGGGAAAAACTTCCCTGTCCGTCACATCCTTAAAGCTGCCTTCAAGTGTATAACGCTCTAGAAGAAAATTCATTCTACAAGGTGGCTGATTTGTATCCCGCAGGAAAGCCTCATAAATTTCGGATATAAACGCTACCGCTGCTTCAATCGTATCACCAACCACCATATGCGGCAGACTACGGGGATTGAAGCGCCATTCGGGGTAAGGATTTGCAAAACCCTCTAGAATTTCGGGGGCGGTACCTATCTCGGTTCCCTGCTCCAACGCGATTTTACCATCCTGCCAACGACCAGTGGGGGCTGTAAGGCCAATAAGTTCATCAAGAGCAGCCTCATCTTCACCATAATCCTTCAGTGCATGATCCGCTGGAACACGTGCAGGTTTCAAACGATATGCCGCAGGCCATTTCAAGAAGCTATCTGGAATTGATCTGATATCAAGCTTAACCATCAGGATTGCGCAAGCCCTGAAAGATACATACGAACCACATAAAGATCGGTGATTTCGCCAGCCAATAGCCTTTCAAGAGCACTTTGTCCTGCAAGTTGATCATTTGGTTTCTTGACCCAATCAAGCGCCTGTTGATCATCGCTGAAAAGCGTATGAAGCGAATGCTGGATTGCCATAATATGGGAAAGTCTTGAAAGCGTATCATGTGGCACACCGGAGATTTTCTCACCGCGCCAGTTATAAAATGTGCTGCGGGAGGGCTGGCCAAGAAGCACCATCTGCTCTTCAACAGAAAGGCCCCATTTTTCCGCTAATTTAAAGAAGGCACGAAGGCCGAGAGGAGCAAGCTGTTTGTTCTGCAATTTGTTATCGAGACGCGATTCCAAAATACTCTCCCCACCAGTACGTGAGTGGGAAGAGTACTGATAATTCATTGAAACTGCAACAGATTGCTAGTCTACTTCACGAATTTCAAAGTCTGTTGTGATATTGGCCAGAGCCGCAAGTTGAGCGGAAGCAGAGCAATATTTATCCATAGAAAGCTGGATCGCGCGCTCCACATGCTTTTCAGAGATATTTTTACCCTCAACCACAAAATGCATATGAATTTTAGTGAAATATTTTGGCATTTCTTCTGCGCGCTCACCATCAAGCTCAACCCATACGTCTTTAATGTCCTGACGCGCCTTCTTAAGGATCATCACCACATCAATGCTTGCACAGCCGCCAGCACCCAGAAGCAGCATTTCCATCGGACGAATAGCATGATCAAGTCCACCGCTTTCTGAACCACTGTCCATCAATACAGAATGACCACTTGGGGACTCGCCGATAAATGTCATATCGCCAGCCCATTTAACCTTTGCTTGTTTTGTCATATCGCCCTCTTAACTCTTTTAATGAATGAATTGGATATTGTTTATCACCGCAAGTCTATCGCTTACAGTGAATTATCAGGGAAAAGTGTCACAGTATCTTCAGGTTTCCACTGCTGAAACTTTTGCATAATGCGCGTGAAAGGTTCTTCTTCCAGCATCTCATCAAGCCAGCGGAGAGTATGCGGGTGAATTTTTTCTTCACGCCATGCTCGGTCAGCGTTTGCATACTGGCGCACAAACGGCATGATGGCATAATCTGCAAGCGCTCGTTTTTCACCAAACAAACTACGACCATTTGCGAGCCTGCCATTCAGGTGGCCCAGAAAATCCCGAGCCAGATTCTGATGCTTGGCAGGATCCACATCTTCATACCGGGTAGAATATTTAAAACGGTCCAGATGCGGCTTGAAGTCAGTTTCTGTGGCTTTAATGAGCGCGAGCATATCTTCTTTCGAGCCATTTTCAGCCTCAAGCCAGCCTTCAGGGTCGTTTTTAGAAAGCGCCCACAGCATTACATCAAGGCTTTCATCCACTACTTTACCGTCCTGTAGTTGCAGCACAGGCACAGTGCCCTTCGGGGATATCTCAAGCATATGATCGGGCTTATCCCTTAAGACAATCTCTCTCAGGGTAACCTGCTGATTACTCACATAAATTGCCATGCGTGCCCGCATGGCATAAGGGCAGCGCCTGAAACTATATAAAACTGGTGTATCCACGCTCTATCCTGTTTCCTGAAATCTCAATTTTACACCTTATACCGCCTATATTTTCACGTGTAAAATCACAGCAAAAAAAGCTATAAAAAGGGCCTGGAAAACGCAGTTAATAGGCACTCTCATTATTACAAAAAATCCTTTAAAATCATGTAATTAAGACCAATTAGCAACTAAGAAAACTTGTTGGCAAACACCCTTTCTCTTGCTATCATAAATGCAACTTTGACCTATGGAGGCAGATATGAAAGGTGACAAGGAAGTAATCCGTCACTTGAACGTGATTCTAAAAAATGAGCTGACAGCGATTAACCAGTATTTCCTGCATGCACGCATGCTTAAAGACTGGGGTATGGATAAGCTCGGTAAAAAAGAATATGAAGAATCCATCGATGAAATGAAGCACGCTGATGAACTGATTGAGCGTATTCTATTCCTTGAAGGTCTTCCAAACCTGCAGGATCTTGGCAAATTACAGATCGGTGAGAATGTAAAAGAGATTCTCGAATGCGACCTGAACATTGAGCATATCGCTCATAAAGACCTGACAGATGCTATCGTCCACTGTGAAGAAGTGCGTGATTTCGTTTCCCGTGACCTTCTAAAAAGCATCATGGAATCTGAAGAAGAGCACATTGATTATCTTGAGACACAGCTACAGTCGCTCGAGAACATGGGCATTCAGAATTATATCCAACTGCAAACATCCCCTGCAGAGGACTAAGATATAAGGCTATATAGCTGAAAGAATTAAGAGAGCTGTTATTCCGCTGCGAGCACGCGCTGGTTTGGCAGCTCTTCTTTTACGAGATCATTAGCGCAGTCAGTGCAAGCACCGCAGCAAAAACCATTGCCCAGTGACAGATACGCTTCTTCCGCAGTACTTACACCGTTCTCACGAACAGCGGTGCGGATTTCTTTATCTGTATAACCATTGCACAAACAAACATACATGGTGCGCTGAACTCCAATCAATAATGCGAACCGTTCGCAGTATCATTATCAAACAGATATGATGCCGTCAACCAAGTTTCAAGGAAAAACCGCTGTTTTCTGCGGTTCTTCCACTCAAAATCCATCAACTTATTGAATCCACACCAAAAGTTTTTTGCTATTCAATGCATTATTTGAGCATTGCACGCCTCTAAACAGGCGTTTTCCCGCCGTTCGTGCATAAGGGAGCTAACTATGGTAGGATTTCAGTGTCGAGTGAGTTTCACGGAACTGCAATCTTAAACCGCTAGAGGAGCGATTAGGTAAGAGTAGCTAAACCAGCTTAATCAGCTGTGAAACGACCCGAAGGCACTTTCACAAACTGAACACATTCTATAGCTATATGAGAGTGTAAGGTTATAAAAAAGAAGCCTATCGGCCATGAGAGACTATAAATGCCATACGACGCAGGAACACAGATACCACGCAGAATAGCGCTATTTTCCGGCAATTATAATTATGTGATGGACGGCGCTGCACGTGCGCTTAATAAACTGGTGGGTTATCTGGAAGAACAGGGCATCGAGGTTCTTATCTTCGCACCAACCGCAGATAAACCAGCATTTAAGCATAAAGGCACATTGGTTTCGGTACCGTCGTTTGCAATCCCGGGCAGAAGAAGCGAATACCGTATCAGCCCGTACCTACCGAAAAAGCAGCAAGAAATTCTGGAAAAATTCAATCCAGACATCGTACATCTTTCTGCACCAGATTTGCTTGGGCAATCGGCCCTGCGCTGGGCCCGGAAAAACAAGGTACCCGCCGTAGCATCCTTCCATACCCGGTTTGATACATATTTCCGCTATTATCACCTCGGCTGGCTTGAAAAATATGTAACAGCCTATATGCGCCGTTTTTACCATAAATGTGAGCAGATTTATGTGCCTACAGACGGCATGATAGAATTGCTGAAATCCCAGAATATGGCGAAAGATATTCGTATCTGGAGCCGGGGAATTGATCGCAATCTCTTTCACTATTCGAAACGCAACGATAAATGGCGCCAGAAAATGGGCCTCTCCGATGATAAAGTAACCGTCGCTTTTGTCGGGCGTCTTGTGCTTGAAAAAGGCATAGGGAACTTCGCAGATACACTTAAGGAACTTGAGAAACGCGGCGTGCCACACCAAGCACTTATTGTTGGCGCAGGGCCTGAACGTGAAACTTTCGAGAAAATGCTGCCGAATGCCGTGTTTACCGGCCACCTGAGCGGTGAAGACCTTTCCACCGCTTATGCATGTGCGGATATTTTCTTCAACTCCAGTATCACTGAAACCTTCGGTAATGTTACTCTTGAAGCCATGACCAGTGGCCTGCCGTGTGTGTGTGCAAATTCCATAGGGAACGCGCACCTGGTAAAAGACGGCGAAAATGGCTTTCTGGTGGAGTACGGCGACATCCAGGGATATGCGGATAAAATCGCTATTCTGATTGAAGATAGAGATCTTCACGCTCGCATGCGGGAAGATGGTATTGAGAAAAGCCGTTCCTTCACATGGGATATTATTCTCGGTGAAGTGATCGGGCATTATCAGCATGTGATGAAAACCTTTAAGGTTTCTGTGTAATTATCCATCAAGTTGACATGAGCTTATGAAACAAGGCCTTATGTCTTGGGGTAAGTACAATTAAGCGGGCACACATCCTATATGGCTAAATTCTTCGATGTATCAAAATTAAAAGATTTGATGCAAAACCCGCTGGTGAAGTTATTCCTGCGCGCCATTCAACTTTTAGCCGTGCTTGCAGTGCTATATTATATGCTCGATAAGCTAGGGGAAATTGGCTGGGATGATGTTTGGCAATCTCTCCCAACCACGCCGTGGTTTTATATCATGTTCCTCGCTATGTATTTTGCCCTGCCTATTGGGGAATGGCTTGTATATCAGGAAATATGGGGCAAAGCCGTAAAAGACCGATTCGATGTCTTCTTGCGAGCACGTATTTATAATCTGGCTATTGTAAGCTATGCTGGCGAGGCCTTCATCGCGCTTTGGGCACACCAAAACCTCGCAAAAAAAGGCCGGGTGGCAGTGTCTGCCGTAAAGGACAGCAATATCCTTTCAGCCCTCGCATCCAACAGTTTTACAGTGATGTTGCTCGCAGCTTTTTTCCTGACCGGGCAGCTCGAAGTACTAACGGATGCAGACCCGGATTACGGATATTATATCGGCTTATCGGTGGCTGTTGGTTTATTCCTTGTACCTATCGTACTGCGCTATCACGCCCGTATCCTCGGCCTGCCGCCTGAGAAAGCAAAGCGGGTATTTTTCATTCATCTCTGCCGGCTAGTTGCCATTCTCCTACTGCAGGCAGGCCAGTGGGCCGTAGTATTCCCAGATGTCCCTTTTGATACGTGGATATTACTGTTGACCGCACAGATGGTGTTAACCCGTGTACCGTTCCTTCCCAACACTGATTTGTTGTTCGCGGGGCTTGGTATCACTCTAATGCATTATGTGGATGGTCCTGCAGCAGCTGTTGCAGGCATGTTCCTCGCTGCAGGTGCTTTGAACCAAATCCTTAATCTTGTGTTCTTCATTATCACCAGCTTCACTCAGAAACGCGCAATTCCCCTTGAAACCCAGAGCGCATAAGCGTATCTGGAACCTCATATGCTGAAGCTTCTGCGCGACTGAGGAAAAAAAATGATTGATATAAAAACAAACCGTGAGCTTTTCATTGCAAAAGCCGCAGCGTGGCAGAAGGCAGACCCGCTCTTCACCGTGAAAGATATTATGGGCGCCACCGCCGTATTCAGCGGTAGCTCAACAGATACATTCAACGTGCTTGCCTTGGAGCCAAATGCCAAGCGTTCAACCGTTGAAACTGTTGATCATGCCCGCCGCTCTGTATTTGGTGCAGACAACCGCTTTGCTATCTGGAGCTGGGAAGAAGGCCAACTTGATGACCTGACACCGTTATTGGGGGCCGCAGAAGAAAACCTGGTGATGTCTGCAACCCTTGAAAGCCGAGTACCACAAAAACCAAAAATAGCACTCACTGTAGCTCACGCTACATCCAGCGCTCATCTTGCCGCAGCAGGCACTGTTCTCGCTGAAATCTTCGGTGAAAATGAAGAAGGTTTTATGGTACAGTCTATCTATATGGCACAGGAAGAAGCAGCAGTTAAAAACCTGCCGCTTCAGTATCTGGTTGCCTATGAAGATGGCGGTCCTGTTGCCACTGGCAGTTTCCTGCTCACGGGTGACACGGCTTCTATCTTTGATGTAGCAGTACGCCCTTCCCTTCAGGGTAAAGGTATTGGTTCGGCCATGTTTGAAGCCGTGTTTGATGCAGCAACAGAGGCTGGAGCCAAAAACTTCACCTTGCAGGCGACAGCAGACGGCGCAGGTATCTACGAACGGGCAGGGTTTAAAAAGCTTGGTAGCTGTTGGTGTCTGGACTTTGCTGAACCCCAGTAAACAACCCTGAACACTTCTTTAAGAAATTTCAGCTACCTTAAATATGGTTAAATTATTTTAAGGGACCTGATTTTTGCTGAATATCTCAAATCAACAGGTCGCCTCAAACACTCGATTTGGGGCGCAAACCCTATATCGCGGTGAAGAAATTCTCGGTAAAAATCGTGCTGCTGATTTCTTTTACAACCACTGGCATGCTCTCAGAAATCAGGGCCTAAGACCTTCAAGAGAAGATATCAAACCCAGAAACATGACCCGATTTCTGGACCGCGTTGTATTGATGGATGTAGTTCCTCAGGAGCCAGATAGCTTTCAGCTGCTGGTGAAACTGATCGGCGGGCACGTTGCTTCCTACTATGGGGAGATTGGCGGCAAGTTCATTGAAAGCATGTCCAATAAAAACGCGGTAAAGCGTATTTACCGCACCTCAGGCTTAGTGATTGAAGAAAAACAGCCCATTCTTGGTGTTACGCCAGGTTTTTGTGAGGACCGTCTGTTTATGGAAGCTCACGCAATATATTCACCTCTGTTTGATGAAAATATGGATGTCATCAAAATACTTGTTTGTGTGGATGTAAAATCAATGAATGTTTGATTCTGCTATCAAGTTTATGATTTTCAAATGGATTTATGAATACGTTCATCAGGCTTGCATAAATGCGTAAATATTTGATTGACCAAATAGTCAGGAATGCAGTAATTTAATCAAAAGCAGCGCCAAATCTGTGCTCAGGTTTCGCGCTGCTTTGTCGTGTCTGGCCCAAGTTTCACAGGCACAATGTGTATTTTAGAGCAGGAAGGAAACCCCGTGGCTCTTAAAGCGTATAAAGCTTCTGTTTTTCACATGACCGCTGACCCAAGCGTGGTCGGTATCGATAACGCACACGAATATTTCGAAGATGGTATGCTCCTTGTTAAAGATGGCATCACCGTGCGTGCTGGCCACCGAGCGGATATTGAGAAAACACTTCCTGAAGGTACAGAGATTATTGACCACTCTGGCAATATGATTGTGCCCGGCTTTATTGATACCCACATCCATTTCCCCCAGCTTGATATGATCGCCTCTTTTGGTGAACAGCTTCTTGATTGGCTTGAGAAATACACATTCCCGGAAGAAGCAAAGTTTGCCGATATTGAACACGCAGAAGAGTGTGCGGATTTCTTCGTAAACGAACTACTAAAGAACGGCACCACAACAGCGCTTGTTTACGGCACCGTGCATAAGAAATCTGCTGACGCGCTGTTTGCAGAAGCTTATAAGCGCAATATGCGCATTGTGGCTGGTAAGGCACTTATGGACCGTAATGTGCCGGAAAGCGTGCGCGACACCGCTGAATCTGGTGACAGAGACAGCCGCGATCTTATCAAAAAGTGGCACGGTAAAGGCCGTCTTGGCTACGCGGTAACGCCGCGCTTTGCGCCAGCTTGCTCCGATGACCAGATGGAACGCGCCGGCAAACTGCTTGCTGAATATCCAGATGTATTGATGCACACCCACCTTTCAGAAAATGTTTCTGAAATCGAATGGGTGAAAGAACTGTACCCTGACTGTAATGGATACTTGGATGCCTACGCAAAATTTGGCCTGCTCACAAACCAATCTGTGTTCGCCCACTGTATTCACTTGGAAGCAGAAGAATGCCAGCGCATGGCGGAGGCCGATGCCTCCATCAGTTTCTGCGCTACCTCCAACCTGTTTCTCGGCAGTGGCCTGTTTGATCTGAAACAGGCAGAGAAATACGGTGTAACCGTTGGTATGGGCACAGATGTTGGTGCTGGTACCAGTTTCTCTCTCCTGCAGACTATGAACGAAGCCTACAAGGTATGCCACCTGAAGGGGGAAAAGCTTACACCATTCAAGTCCTTCTATCTGGCAACTCTTGGCGGTGCGGAAGCACTGAATATGGCCGATAAAGTGGGCAGCTTTGAAGCGGGCAAAGAAGCTGATTTCCTTGTACTTGATTTTGCAGGCACGCCGCTTCTGGAGCGCCGCCTTAAAAACTGTCGTGATCTTCACGAAACGCTGTTTGTACTTTCCATGCTTGGGGATGACCGCACCATTGGTCACGCCTATGTGGCAGGTGAACTGCAGCACACCAAATAGAGCAAGCTAGGCGGCAGGGTTTAACTTTGCTGCCGCTTTCCGCCAAGAAGCGAAAGCGCAATGCCGCCAAGCACAAGGACGGCCGCAATGGTGAAATCCAGCGTCCACACCTCACCAATAAAGGCGATACCGCCAAGCATGGCGATAAGTGGCACAGTAAGCTGCACAATCGCCGCCACACTGGTATCAAGTTCCGGTAACACCCGGTACCACACCACATAACCCAGCCCTGATGTGATAATGCCGGATATAGCGGCAAGCACGGCCCCCTCCATTGCAATAGCGCCCGCATTTGAAGATAGCCACACAATAAGAGCAACCGGGACTGTCCACACAAAGCTAGCTGTGGTGGCAATAAGAGCATTCTCGGCCTTTTGCCCTGCGAGCGAATAAAGCCCCCAGCCAATACCTGCAAGTACCATCAACCCAGCGCCAAACAGGTTCAAGCCTCCAGTATCAGGGTTAATCACATAAACCAGCCCTGCCATACCGATAACCGCCCCCAGCCACTGCAACACACGCGGGCTACTGCCCTTCATAATAGCGCCGACAAACATAGTGATCTGCACAGTGCCAAACAAAAGGAGCGCCCCAAAGCCGGCTTCTAAAACCAGATAAGCAAAGGTGAAGCCGACACCATACAGCGCTAACCCACCCACGGACATGGCATTAAACTTGAACGTTGTAAGGCCCTTAAAAAGCCCTTTCATCTTCAGAAGCAACAACAGAAACAACGCGCCAGATCCAATCCTAATCAGCAAGAAAGTTTCCGGGTTGATGAGTTCTTCTGCAAGAGCCAACCGGTTTAGCACCGAATTCGCAGCGAAAAATATCATGGCTAAAGCTGTTAAAAGAATGATACGCATAAGGTGTGGTGTAGCACGGATCACGAAAGCGAAGACTAAATTCTTTGTGTAGGAGCCATCCGATGGGTTTATGGAATAATGCTGATAAAATTAAAGCCCGCGAGATATACAAAACTTTCACGGACGCATATGAGAGTGAAGATTGGGTGACTTACACACAGCAGATAAAAATTATCCGATCTAAATATATCCCTGAATTTGGAAAGTTGTCATCTACAGCAGATCACATCTACGCAATCGATAGCGAAGTTGATTGCTACCCTACAGGCCCAGAAAGACAGCACTGGAACAAACAAGCCTTACAAAAATTAGATGCTGAACTCTATGAAATATTCAAGGACAGTTTTCACCAGCTATGGGAACAACGCGCTGAACTAAAAAAGATTATAGGCTTATAGTCACCTGTTCATCGTGGGTCAGTTCGTGTTCCACACAGTTATCGCCTTTGCCTTTCCGGTCTATCACCAAAAAATCGCTCTGGCTATTCAGCGCCAATGAAAAATGATGCCATGTGCCCGCGTGGTAATTCACGCCCTGATCAGCGCTTGCAAGAAACACACGCAGCTTCTCTGCTTTAAATTCACCCTTTTCGGCAACCACAACCAGATAAGGCTGATCGCCCATAGGAATAAAGGCTTGGGAGGACAGTGGGTGATATTCCATCAGCTTTACAATAATGGGCTGCGGCAAGGGTTTGGTGCGGAAGATATTCACGCACACACTGCCCTCTTCTGCTGAAACGTTCACATCCGCCAAATTATGGAAACGGGTGGTGTTCCCGTAATTGATGGAAAACTGCTCTGCTCCCGCTGATGCTTCAATCACATCGCCAAACGGTGCAAATGCTTCTGCGGTAAGTGGTTCTGCTTTGATGGTACGCATCAATCATCCACCTTCATACCGTTTTCGATCCACTTACCTAGAATAGCACGTTCTTCATCTGTCATACCGGTTTCGTTACCAAGCGGCATAATATCTGATTTCACGGCTTGTTCCATAATGCGCGGGCCGTGCTGGATGATAAATTGTGGTTTATCAAACATCACACCACCTGGTGCTTCTTCAAAAGATTCGTGGCTTGGATTTGCAGCATGGCAACTAGCACAGTGTTTTGTCACCAGCGTTTGCACCTGGTTGAATGAGGCCTCAACACCCTTAGAAAGGGCCTTTCTTTCACGGGCTTCCATATCGCTTGCAAACATCATAAGGAGAATAAACACGCCACCAGCCGCAAACGGAAGCGCATAATTGGTCTGCCCTCTGTGCTTCAGGTTAAAGAAATGACGAATAAGCACACCGACAATCGCGAGCCCCGCAAGGATCACCCAATTATACGGGTTTGAAAATGTCATCGGATAATGGTTGCTCACCATCATCAAAAGCACAGGCAGGGTCATATAGTTGTTATGGAGAGAACGCTGCTTACCGATCTGGCCAAGGCGCGGGTCTGGGCTTTCACCTGCAATCAAGGAAGCAACCACCTTCTTCTGATTGGGGATAATCACCATAAACACATTAAAGGCCATGGCGGAGCCAACAATCACCCCAACATGAAGGTATGCCGCACGGTCAGAGAAAACTTGCGTGAGGCCATACGCTGCCGCTGTCAGCAGGCTGAACCAGATGATACCCAGCAACTTGTTATTCTGCCCGATAGGGCTGCGACAAAGGCCGTCATAGACCACCCAGCCACCTACGATAGAAGCGAGGCTGATAACAATTGCCTGCCACTGGCTAAGCACCATTTTGCTGTTATCAATAAGGAAGAGTTCAGCGCCATAATAATAAATCACAGCGAGCAGCGCAAAACCGCTCATCCAGGTGAAATAGGCTTCCCACTTAAACCAGTGGAGGTTATCAGGCATCTGTTCAGGCGCTACAGCATACTTCTGTTTGTGGTAAAACCCACCACCATGCACAGACCACAGTTCCCCAGACATACCCTTCTTGGGTTCTTTGGGGTCTTCAAGGTTGTTATCAAGCCATACGAAATAAAAGGATGAACCGATCCACGCGATACCGGTGATAACATGCAACCAGCGAATGGCCATGTTTAACCAAGGGGCTATATCAAGCTCCATTATACTCTCCCATCGGCAAAATGCCGTCTCCCGCGCTACCTGTTGTTGGCTACAGGCTCCTCAAGCGCTTTACTCTATACACAGGCAGATTAAAGCCTGTTTAATTTTGCCAACGCTTTTCCGCTTTGGTCTTTCGTGGGGAATTGTGCGCAAAAACAAACGCGATACTGGAACATTCATCAACTGCAAGAGCCAGAAAAGGCCAAGACCGGAAAAGGCCAAAAATGGAAAAGGGAGGTGGAAGAGGCAGGGCGCATTGTCCATACACCACTACGAACCGAGTATTTGAGGAGAATTGGGGGCCTCCTACACACTCAAATGGAAACAATCATTATGCGCTTAACAGCATCGCCTAACATACGGAGCTTAGCGTTACTCGAAACTACTCGGAACAAAAATGATCAATGCTTGGGATAGGTTGATCATTTTGCTGCATGCAGCACTATGTTTGTTTCCGCAGACGTACCCTACCTCTTCTCACCTAGGGGGTTCCATCAGTTGGAAGCCTCTATGTATATCTTTCTCTCATTTATGATAATCCTAATATTTCTGTATGTTTTTCAAAAAATATTTGATAATAGAAAAACATGAGTGTTTTCGATGATATGCCGGTGTTTATAGCCGTTTTTGAGAAGGGGAGTTTTTCCCAGGCCGGGCGCAGTTTACGTATGTCCCCTGCCCTTGTAAGCAGCCGTATTGCTAGGCTTGAGAACCATTTAGGCACGCGCCTTTTCGTGCGCACTACTCGTAAAGTTACAGCAACCGATGCTGGCCGCCGTTATTATGAAGACTGCCTTGATATCATGCGGCGGGTGGAAGAAGCCGAAAGCCGGATCGTGGAAGATGACAGTGCGCCTAAAGGGGTGCTTCGATTAACAGCTGCCTCGGCACTTGGGGATCAGTTCGTCACCAACATGATCCCTGATTTCTCTGCTCGTTATCCTGATATCCGGCTTCAATACCGGATGACAGATGCACTTGTGGATGTACTCACTGACGGCATGGATATAGCCCTCAGGGTTGGCCCTCTGGTAGACAGCAGCCTTAAAGCCCGCGTGCTTTGCCCCAGCCCCCGCTATATTTTCGCATCCCCCGAATACCTTGCAAAACACGGTATCCCTAAAAAACCACATAATCTGGTGGACCATAACTGCCTGATGTTACGCTTCCCCGGTTCACGGCAATATCGCTGGCGGTTTATGGACAAGCGCGGATCATACGAAATGCAGTTTGCGGGTACGCTTGATAGCAATAGCGGCGCGGTGCTGACCGACTGGGCACTGGCTGGCGCTGGCCTCGTTCTGAAACCATATTGGGAAGTGGCAGAACACGTGAAAGCAGGCAGGCTGAAAGCGGTGCTTACCGAGCATATGACCGATGACAGCTATATCGCAGCGCTTTACCCTTATGACACATTTGTACCACCGCGCTTGAGGGTATTTCTTGATTATCTGGTAGACCGGGTAAAAGCAGAACCGCTGTTTCAGGAAAAACTACCTGAAAGCGCTATTGCTTAATTAATCACCTGCAAAAGCTGTGCGGTAAGTGATGCGGCAATAATCTCAGGCTCTTTTCCAGTAATACCTGCAATCCCGATCGGGCAGATAAGCTGATCAAGTTCTTCTTCTGTTACTACCCGTTCCCGAAGCAAACGATTTTCAAAGCGTGCCCGCTTTGTTGCAGACCCAATAAGCCCGCAGAATTTGGCATCCTGCCGCTCAAGAATAGCCTTTGTTAGTTCATAATCCAGTTGGTGGTTATGGGTGAAAATGACAAACAAGGTATTCTCAGGTGCGCTCGCAATAACAGATAAAGGCTCATCTGTAAGACACGGTGTTACATTCGCAGGTATATCGTCCGGGAACTCGGCCGTACGGCTATCCACCCAGGTAATATGAAACGGCAAATCGACAAGCATTTTCACTGTCGCTCGGCCCACATGCCCGGCCCCAAACAGAATGAGCGGAAAACTTTTGCAGGCACTTGTTTCAAGAAGATAAGATGCCGCTTTAACGGCACCATCCAGCAGCTCACCAGTTTCACCATAAAAGGTAAATTCAGTATCCGCTTTCTCTTCCAGCCACACCTTGGAAAGCTTGCCATCTTCAAATGTGGTTTTCAGCGTGTTGGTTTGTACACCCCGAAGGAACTTGGCGCTTAAACCTTCTATACGCTCAAGAAGAATATCTACACTGCCACCACAGCACTGCTCAAGAAGCGGCCCAAGGGCATAATTCTGAAAGACGTAATCAGGCCCCTCTTCTGATGCCAACAGCTTACGAGCCTGTTCAATCACCTGAAACTCAAGGTTACCACCGCCAATCGTGCCAATCAGCTCATGCTCAGAAACCAGCATCTTGGTGCCTGCCCCGCGCGGAGCTGAGCCGCGGTCAGCAGCCACACTTACGAGCACAAAGCGCCGCTCGCGCGCATAAAGCTCTTGTGCACTCGTAAGCCAGTTTTGCATCAGGGTATCCGTATAAGTTAAGCGCGTTTCTTTACATCAGCCACAGCCATCAGAACTTCTTCAGGCGTTGCCGGTGCATCCATCTTAACAGGTACCTTATAGTCACCTACGCTGGCAACCGCATCAACAAGCGCCATAAACACAGCGTTCGCCAGCATAAAGGGTGGTTCACCCACAGCTTTGGAACGGTGAATGGTGGCTTCAACGTTACGGCCTTTGTTCCAAAGCTCGATATTCAGTTCGTCTGGGCGATCAGAGCAAGCTGGAACCTTGTAGGTAGACGGTGCATGTGTACGCAGACGACCTGCATCATCAAATACAAGCTCTTCTGTTGTCAGCCATCCCATACCTTGAATGAAACCGCCTTCAATCTGCCCGATATCAATAACCGGGTTCAGCGAACGGCCAGCTTCATGAAGAATATCCGTGCGGAGGACCTTGTTCTCACCTGTAAGTGTATCAATCATTACTTCCGAAACAGCGGCGCCATAACAGAAATAATAGAACGGACGGCCTTTGTGAGACGCACGATCGTATTTGATCTTTGGTGTTTTATAGAAACCTGTTGAAGACATGGAAACACGGCCAAGATACGCTTCCTGCGTAAGCTCATTAAAGGCCATTTCCTTGTTTTCAATATAAACCTTATTGTTGCGGAAAGTGATACGGTCTTTCGGGCAACTATATTTTTCCGCCGCAAAATCAATGAGGCGTGCCTTAATTTTGCGCGCAGCATCAAGAGCAGCCATACCGTTCAGATCAGAACCTGAGGAAGCTGCGGTTGCTGATGTGTTTGGCACTTTCGCAGTCGTTGTGGCTGTAATTTTCACTCGGGTAACATCAATCTGGAATTCTTCCGCCACAACCTGCGCTACCTTGGTAAACAAGCCTTGGCCCATCTCTGTACCGCCGTGGTTCAGATGCACACTACCATCCGCATAAATATGCACAAGTGCACCAGCCTGATTGAGGTGTGTCGTCGTGAAACTAATACCAAACTTCACCGGCGTGATGGAAATACCCTTTTTCAGATATTTACTATTGGCGTTAAACGCGCGAATTTCATCACGGCGCTTGCGGTATTCTGATGTCTCTGCGAGTGTTTCCATAATCTCGGCTGCAACATTATCTTCCACCTTCATACCATAAGGTGTGGTATCACGCTCACCTTCGCCGTAGAGGTTCAGCATCCGCACATCTAGCGGGTCTTTCCCAATCTCGCGGGCTACATCTTCAATCACGCGCTCAATACCGATCATCCCCTGCGGGCCACCAAAACCTCGGAAAGCAGTGTTAGAAACCGTATGAGTTTTATAGCGGTGCGATTTTATCGCTACGTCAGAGAGGAAATAGCAGTTATCCGCATGGAACATAGCACGGTCATTAATCGCAGGTGACAAGTCAGTCGAGCGGCCACAACGTGATGCCATTTCAATTTCGATACCAGTAATCTGACCATCATCATCATAGCCAACATCATAGCTATATTTGAAATCATGGCGCTTGCCTGTCATCACCATATCATCATCGCGGTCCAGGCGCAGTTTCACTGGGCGCTGAGTTTTCACCGCAGCAAGCGATGACATTGCCGCAAACATCGCTGGATGCGTTTCCTTACCACCAAAGCCGCCGCCCATACGGCGCACTTCAATAGTTACCGCATTGGTTGGGCGTCCGAGTACATGAGCCACAAGATGCTGTACTTCGCTTGGATGCTGTGTGCTTGAAAGCACGTGCACGTCGCCGTCTTCCTGTGGTGTCGCAAGCGCGATTTGGCCTTCAAGATAGAAGTGATCCTGCCCGCCAATATAGAAACTGCCCTGAAGACGGTTCTTTGACGCAGACAGCGCTTTTTCAGCTTCGCCTTGTGCCATCAACTGGCTGTCTTCAATCTTCAGGTCAACCGCTTCGGCTTCATCAATGTTCAGATAATGCGGTTTCTCGTCATACGAAACTTTCGCCAGTTTTGCCGCCGCGATTGCTTCCTCAAGGCTATTTGCAGCCACCGCAAAAATCGGTTGCCCGATATATTCTACAAGCCCTGTGGAAAAGAGCGGATCATCCCCCGCGAACGGGCTCACGTCATTATGGCCGGGAATATCGTCGGCTGTAAGAACGACAGCTACACCTTGTGCTGCACGAACGGCGGAAAGGTCCATCTCAGTAATTTCCGCATGTGCCTTTTCAGACATGGCAACATACATATGCAGCATGTTCTTCGGTTCTGCTACATCGTCGATATAAACGGCAGTACCAGCTACATGCTTATGCGCACTATCGTGACGCAAATCTTTGTGTACAGCACCTTTGATTTCAGAAAGAGACGGATTAGACATTGGCCATCTCCTGTCTTAGAGCAAGGCGGGTATCCGCATCGCTGGTAAGCTCAACAAATGCTTTCATCAACAGGTTTTGCGCCGATAACATGCGGTAATCCTTCGAGGCACGCATATCTGTAAGCGGGCTGAAATCATTTGCCATCGCTTCCATAGCCGCTTCCACATTTTCTTCGGTGAAGGCTTTGCCAACCAATGCGCTTTCTGCATTTGCAGCGCGTTTTGGTGTTGCTGCCATACCGCCATATGCGAAGCGCGCTTCTTTCACAGTTTCACCCTCAAGAGCGATAGAGAATGCCGCACATACCGCAGAGATATCTTGGTCAAAACGCTTGGATAATTTGTAAGAGCGGAACGCCGTATCTGCCGCCGGTTTCGGCACAATTACCTTGGCAACAAATTCACCTGCTGCACGGTCCTGCTTACCGTAATCAATGAAGAAATCTTCAAGATCGATAGTGCGCTCTTCGTGCCCTTTGCGGAGCACAAGCTTGGCACCAAGCGCAATAAGCGCTGGCGGTGTATCACCAATCGGGGAACCGTTAGCAATATTACCACCAATGGTACCGCTATTGCGGATTTGCGTGGAACCAATACGGCGGATCAGTTCGCCAAAATCAGGATAGAGTCCTGCGAGCAGTTCCATGGCATCGGTATAGGTAACACCCGCGCCGATCTCGACACTATCCGCAGTTTCTGTAATTTCTTTCAGCTCAGCCACATCGCCCAGATAAATCACTGTCGCCAGTTCTTTATGCATTTTAGTAACCCAAAGGCCAACGTCTGTACCGCCCGCAAGGAAGGTCGCGTCTGGATTTTGCTCTGCAACAGCTGCTAGTGTATCCACATTCACCGGTGCGAAATAGCGTTTTTCATTACCTGTCAACTTGCTTGTAGCTGAGATGTAAAGCGTATCATCCCGTTTAATACCTTCAAGAGCAGCCACTTGCTCCCGCATATCAGGCAGTTCATCAGCGCCCAGTTCAAACATACGGTGCGCCGCATCAATGATCGGGCCGTATCCCGTGCAGCGGCAGAGGTTACCCGCAAGTGCATCTTCGATACGGTCTTTCGTTGGGTTAGGGCCTTCAAGGTAAAGTGCGTAAAGCGACATCACAAAACCCGGTGTACAGAAACCGCACTGCGAACCATGAGTTTCAACAAGTGCTTCCTGTACAGGGTGCAAACCGCCTGATTTTGATTTCAGGCTCTCCACGGTCAGCAGTTCTTTACCATCGAGTGTGGGCAGGAAGATAATGCAAGCATTCACCGCTTTATATTCAACGCGGTCACCCTTAAGTTCACCAACAACCACCGTACAAGCGCCGCAATCACCCTCAGCACAACCTTCTTTGGTGCCGGTGCGCGCTATATCGTAACGCAAATAATTCAACAATGTGGCCGTTGGGTCTGGGCTATGGATTTCATGAACCCGTCCGTCCAGCAGAAACCGAACAGTACCTGACATATAAAATACTCCTAATTCCCTGAAAGCGGTTGCTCCGGCTAGCTGCCTCTGTAGGTGCTGTAGCCGTATGGGGAAATCAACAAGGGCACGTGATAATGTGCATCCACATCCGCTATACCAAAACGGATAGGCACCACGTCTAGAAAGGCTGGCTCAGCCAGCTCTGTACCACGAGCCCGAAAATAACTACCTGCCTCAAACTCTAGCAGATATTCACCAGTTTTGAAATCATCCCCATCAAGAAGCGGGCTATCAACACGGCCATCATCATTTGTGGCAGCGGATTTCAACAGACGGCGTTCTTCACCCTTCAAAGCATATAGCTTGATTTTAATGCCTTCGCCCGGACAGCCATTTGCAGTGTCCAGTACATGGGTGGTTAAACGTCCCATCTTGTCCTCTCTTTACGGGGTATGGTCTTCCTCAATTCTGATACCGTACTGATGATTGACGAATTGTAAAGTATATTATCAACATTAATGCCATTAAATTGTTGACAATTTGGTGACAGCGGCAAAAAATCTATGCTGTATTCAATGTGCTACATGCCAAACGACAGGGGATAGGTCATGGCAAACACCACAGCACTAACGGAAGAAGACGTGTGTCAGCGTATCAGGGATAGTATCCTTGAGCAACGTATTGCGCCTGGCACAAAACTGACTGAAGAATCACTGTGCGGCATATTTGGGGTAAGCCGAACGACAATCAGAAGGGTTTTCCTCCTGCTTAGTAAAGACAACATCATCAGGCTTGAACGCAACAAAGGTGCAACCATTGCCGCGCCAACCGTTGAAGAAGCCCATCAGGTTTTCGAAGCAAGGCGCGCAACGGAAAAAGCGCTTTTACGCCGTGCCGCTGAACGTGTACAGCCCGGAGACATTGCACATCTGCGCGCGCACCTTGAGGAAGAGCAAACCGCACTCAATGAAGCAGATTTAGCTGCATGGATCAGGCTTTCAGGAGAGTTTCATATCAAACTTGCGCATATTGCGCGCAATGAACCTATGTGCACTTTCCTTCAGCAGCTAGTGTTCCAAAGCTCTTTGATTATATCGCAGTACGGCACGGCGGGCGCACCATCAAGCTGTAAGGGCGGAGAACATGAACGCCTTGTTGATGCACTTGAACACCAAGACGCAGAAACAGCACAAACCATTATGGCAGAACATTTGCGCGGCATTGAAAGCCAGCTTTCCTTCGAAACCGAAGAAACCGGACAAGACCTGCACGTGATCTTTGCTGCCGCCAGTTAAGGATTAATAATGACAGAGCAAGCATACCCACGGGATATGATCGGCTATGGCCCCAAGCCCCCTCACGCCAACTGGCCGGGCGGCGCCAAAATAGCTGTCCAGGTGGTGATGAATTATGAGGAAGGCGGTGAAAACTGTGTGTTGCACGGTGACCCAGCCGCTGAAACCTTTCTGTCAGAAATTGTAAGTGCGCCTCATGTGGAAGACCGCCACATGAGTATGGAATCCATCTATGAATACGGTAGCCGCGCGGGTGTTTGGCGGCTGCTGAGGCTCTTTGAAAAATACGATATTCCGATAACGGTTTTCGCTGTTGCCATGGCGCTACAGCGCCATCCTGAAGTAGCCAAGGCATGCATGGATGCAGGACATGAAATCTGTAGCCACGGCCTCCGCTGGATCAACTATCAGAATGTAGATATTAAAACCGAACGCCAGCATATGCAGGACGCCATCAAGATCATTCAGGATATCACTGGCGAGCGACCACTTGGCTGGTATACGGGCCGTACAAGCCCCAACACAGGCAAACTGGTGGCAGAGGAAGGTGGTTTCCTTTATGACGCGGATGATTACAGTGATGACCTGCCCTTCTGGAAAACGGTGGACGGGAGCCCGCAACTGGTTGTGCCCTATACGCTTGATGTAAATGACATGCGTTTCGCAGCAGTTCAGGGTTTTAACGCTGGTGACCAGTTCTTTAACTATCTGAAAGATGCCTTCGATACACTGTATGAAGAAGGTGAAACCAACCCCAAGATGATGTCTGTTGGGCTTCATTGCCGCCTTATTGGTCGCCCGGGGCGCATCAAAGCGCTCGAACGTTTCTTTGAATATGCACGCTCCCATAAAGACGTATGGTTCTGCCGCCGCATTGACATTGCCAAACACTGGCACAGTGAACACCCTTATAAGGGAGAGAAATAATGCCCTTCATGAAACAAAGGCCGAGCGAGATTTCTGAAACCGAATTTATGGTGACATATGGTGTGATTTACGAACATTCACCGTGGATTGCCAAAGGTGCATGGGAAGCGAAAGACTCTGGAAACCTTGACACGCTTCAAGGCCTTCATAACGCCATGAAGAAGGCTGTCGCAGATGGTAGTGATGAAGCCAAAATGCGGCTTATCTGTGCCCACCCCGATCTGGCAGGCAAGCTGGCAATCAGTGGTGAACTGACCGAAGAATCGAAATCAGAGCAGGCTGGCGCAGAGCTTGATCGCTGTACACCGGAAGAATTTGAAGAATTCCAGACCTTGAATGCTGATTATAAAACCAAATTCGGATTCCCGTTTATTGTGGCCGTGAAAGGCATGGACCGTACAGAAATTCTGGCCCACTTCAGAGCCCGTATCAATAATGATAGGGAAACAGAGTTCGCCACTGCACTTGAACAAATTGACCGCATTGCCTTCTTCAGGCTTTCAGACCTAGCGGAATAAAGGACACCAACATGACAGACCACAGCTTTACGCGCTTTATCAATATGGCGTCCCCGCGCTTGGGTGCAGAAGTAATATTCGCCACAGACGATTTCTTTGCTGATAAAAGCCGCCTGATCAAAGACGAAGAAGCAGTTTTCATCCCCGGCAAATATGATGATAACGGCAAATGGATGGACGGGTGGGAAAGCCGCCGTAAACGAGGACAAGGTTTTGATCACTGCATCCTGAAACTGGGACAAGCCGGCATTATCAAGGGCCTTGATATCGACACCAGCCATTTCACTGGCAACTTTCCGCCTGCTGCTTCTGTTGAAGCTTGTTTCAACAAAACAGATACACCCGGAGAAGAAGCTGAATGGGTTGAGATTGTGCCGTCAATGAACCTGAACGGCGACAGCCACCATCTGGTTGCTGTAGAGAATGATACACCCTTCACGCACTTACGCCTGAATATCTACCCTGATGGGGGTGTTGCTCGTCTGCGTGTGTATGGTGAATTCTATAAGGTTTGGCAGGAAAGCGATTACGGCAAGGAAATGGACCTGCTCGCCATGGAGAATGGTAGCCGCCCGATCATTGCCAATAACGAGCATTTTGGCGTGCTTTCAAACATCATGCAGCCCGGTAAAGGCATTAATATGGGCGATGGTTGGGAAACACGACGCCGCCGGGAACCCGGGAATGATTGGGCGATTGTTGCCCTTGGTCATACAGGAGAAATTAACCGCATTCTTGTAGATACAGCCTATTTCAAAGGTAACTTCCCTGAAAGCATCAGCCTGCAGGCAGCACGAGTGGCGGGCGGCACAGATGATAGCCTACCGGTTCAAAGCCAATTCTGGGAAGAACTGATGCCGCGCCAGAAACTTACAGCTGATGCTGAACACACTTTTGAGAGCGAACTGAATAAGCTTGGCCCTATCAGCCATGTTCGAATTAATATCTATCCAGATGGCGGTATCAGCCGTCTCCGTTTGTTTGGAACTCTAGATAAAGACTAAGATTAATGAGCAAATTCCTAACCGCTGGCCTTTTGGGATTATTCCTTATGCTGACACCTACCGTGCAGGCGGATGATAAAGATATTATCCGCGGAAAGATGCAAGCCTGGCTTGATGCCTATAACACCAAAGACATTAGCGCACTTATGGCTCTATACGGCGACCGTATCTATTATGCTAATAACGGCAGTGATTTAGTAACATCCATAGAGCAAATCCGAGCTAACTATGGTGCACAGTTCAAGGCTGGTGGCGGTGCAACCGTTGAATTTTCAGAGGAATTGGTAACTGTAGGTGAAAAGCTTGCGCATATCGCAGGAAAATACCGTGTGAATATCCCACAAGGAGACGGTAAAGCACAGAGCTTTTACGGTAGGGTTTTATTGATCTTTGAAAAACAGACTGACGAGTGGAAACTGGTAGTTGATTTTGATAATCAGGGCAAAAACCTGTCAGCAGAAAACTTCCACTAACAGGCAATATTTTCAAAGCTTATTCAGCAATAGTTGTGCGGTTACGGCCGCCTTCTTTTGATTTATAGAGTGCAGCGTCAGCACGTTCCACGAAATCCGAAAGCGCCTCGCCGGGCTTAAATTCTGCAATTCCGAGCGACAGAGTTACATTACCAAAATCTTTTTCCGCTTGCCTATTGCGAACACGTTGAGAACCGATTTTATCGCGGATGTTATCCACAAGCTTAAAGCCATCTTCAATCTGTGTGTCTGGCAGGACAAGTGCAAACTCTTCACCACCATAACGAGCTGCTAAATCGCTCCCCTTCACATTGGCATGAAGCGCACCAGCAACAAGTTTCAAAACCTGATCACCCACCTGGTGACCGAAGGTATCATTAAACTTCTTGAAGAAATCGATATCCCCAACGGCGAGACAGAGCTTGCTGCCGTCTTTCTCTGCCATCTCGGAAGCTGCCTTAAGAAACGCGTCAAACTTCTTCCGGTTTGCGATACCGGTGAGAGCGTCTGTGTAGCTTTCTTTTTCCGCCTGTTTCAGATTTGATTGCAACGTTTCAATTTCAGCCGAGGATTTTTCAAGGCGCGCTTGAAGCTGCGCATTGGTTTCCTGAATACGGCGGGTTTCCTGCATCATATTCTGCACAAAGGCCTCGATACCAGTAATGGACGCATCTTCGCTGAAAGATTTAAGGTTATCCTTGATGGAAGCGCGCACGCCTTCAATTTCTGAAGAAGCACCACCAATAACTTCAAGCATTTTATCCGCCTGCTCTTTCATATGAGCACCGGTTTCCTGCAGAAGCGCGCCTTCTTTCTCATAGCCCAGATATGTATCATACAGTGACTGGTTGACCATGCCGTCAAAGTCGGCATCATCCCTGATCATCTGATCAAGTGCTATCTTCAAATCCGGATAACGCTGGCTAACATAGCTATACCAAATTGCAAAATTAGGTGGTGCTGGAGGCACCTTATGGCTGTCCATCAGTTCAATTGCCTGTTTAGCAATATCCCCTGCTTTGTTCATCCCATCGCCAAAGCTCATAATCTCTCCGCGATCATCAATCTAGTGTTCCCTTGCTAACCCCAAATCGATACAAATACTTGTACGGTTCATGAACTCTCGTTCACGCACCACAACAATTAACACTTTGTTAAACATTTTGACAGACGAAAATACAGGAATGTCTATTTTACTCGTATAATCGTTGCTTATGTGAAACGAACTTTCTAAATCATGGCGTTAAAACAATAACAGGTGCATAGTCTTATGGCTGATCTAGAAGAAAAACTAACTGATTTGGAATGCAAATTCGCTTTCCAGCAAGAAACTATTGATACGCTGAACACTGAGCTAACCAAACAGTGGAAGGAAATTGATAGTCTAAAAAACGCTATTCACCGCCTACACGAACAATTGCTGGATCTGGAATCGTCAGGTGGGAAACCAGAAATCGAACCACCACCACCGCACTATTAAGCATAAGTTTCGCTATTTACTTGCTTTTAATGGTGGATTGATCAATCTAAAATACATTGATCAAAGGGGGGCACTAGATGCGGGATATCCTCGCAAGTTTTTTTGGCACTTCATCTATCATGCTTAACGATGTTGAGCAGAAATCCACTCGCATGGTGTTCAACCCCGGTGAAACCATTTTCTCACAGGAAGAAGAAGGCAACACAGTATTCTTTGTATTAACTGGCAGGGTAAAAGCAGTACTTTATTCAAACGCCGGTGAAGAAGTATGGCTTGATGAATTTGGTAGCGGTACATTATTTGGGGAAATGGCTGTACTTAGTGCCCAAAGTCGAACTGCCGATATCGTAGCCTCAACTCGTGTAGAACTCGCTGCTTTCTCGGCCGCATGCTTTTTAGATTTAATGGAGAACCATGGCAGTGTTGGGCTTGCTGTCTCCAAAATGCTGGCTGACCGAGTTCATAAAACCACTCAGCGCATGTACGAACTTACAGCAGTTTCAGCCAAAGGCCGAGTCCATGCCGAGCTATTACGCCTTGCAAGAAGACAAAATAATCAGCTTCTTGTTGAAAATATCCCAGCCTACACGGTGCTTGCGAAACGTGTTAACAGTACGCGGGAAACAGTTTCCCGCACTGTGAATGAACTTGTTCGCAAAGGTGCCGTGGAAAAGAAAGGCAGCGACCTTATAATTCTTGATAGATCGGCACTTACAAGAAAAACATCCTGGGTAAATTAACGGACACGCAAACTAAAAAGCTTCAGCGCTTGTTGTCCTTTCCGAGCTTCAACCTTACCAACGGTTTCACAGCGGTATTTTTCTTCAGCGCTTAGTGCCAGAGCACAGGCAAAGGGCTCACTCACATATATTGAACCAGGCACAGTTACGGGCTCAATACGGGCCGCAAAAGCTACCTCTGTTCCGAATACCCCAATCCGGTTCGTAAAAGGATCCCGCATTTCATGTACTGGGCCATAATGACCTCCGATACGAAGCGCGAGAAATTCCGGCAATCCAATTTCAGCAAGATCAATAGCCCTGAATGTTTCCTGCAAGTCACTTGCTACATTGGCTGCGGCCTCTACACTATCCAGCACAAGGAATAAACCATCCCCCCAAGTATTCAGATGTTCAAGCTGCCGTCCCTGTGTGTTTACGCAGATGGCCAAGGGCCGCAGGATTTTATCGATAAACACAGGAACCTGACTGTCTGTAAGCGCGCCAAATCCCCGCACATCGGCAAAAACCATCGCCTTCAAATCGCGACTGGCTGTTAGTTCTTCGGCATTGTCTCCGGCCCCTGTTGCTTTCCTTGTATCTCTTGGATAAGGGATAATAATCTGATCACGCCCTGCTTGCTCCCACACTTTTGCATCTCTTGCAGTACCCGCTTTTGCTGTTGGGTTTTTCTGATCCCAAATCAACAACTGCAACGGTTTTGTGGCTAAACGCTCTGCCTTAAGAACTGCCAACCCCATCGCGGTTTCGCTGGCAAACGCTGTGAACATATCATCTGTTTTGAGATTATCGCCCGAGAGATATCGCACTGTTTTAGCAGCCGCTTTACAAGCCCAAAAGCGCGGCACCCAGTGCTCTCCGAAGGGGACGACTGACGTTTCGAGAAACAGTTCATCGGGGCACGGCAGAACCAAATGAAATTCTGCATTTGCTTCAAGTGCCTTCTCTGCAATCAGGATATCAGAACCAGCTGCGAGTGCACCATAAACATAACCAATATTTTCAGAGAGAATTTTATCCAGAATAGATTTACCAAGCCCATAAACAGAAGCTTCATCAAGAACATTCCCGTCGCCATCAAGGCCGAAAATATGTCCTGCAAAATGAAGGGTTTTCGGGGGCCTAAATTTATCAAGCCAACTAATATCTGCGTTATTTACCGTAGCAAGCAGTTCAAACTGTTTCAGAGTAGAGGCATGAGCATCATAATTCTCGGGATCAAGAGATATAGCATCCGTTAAATTAGTTTCAGCGCGTACATGATCACCTAAAATGAAATAGGCCTCAGCCACGGTTGCCATATGATAATAAGCATCCTGCCCGGGTTTAGGTGAATATCCCCTGGTTTTATGAAGAACTTCATCCGCGGTCGCACGAGCATTATCAATATCTCCCGCAAGCATCTGCATTGCGGCGGTGTTGATACCAGTATAGGTACCGCCTGTTGCTTCGTAGGCGTGATAATATTTTTCAGCAGCCTGCCGCGCCAGTTCCTGTTTGTGAGATTGATGACTTTCCACCATCCGGCTTTTCAAAAGCCGCCCACCCAGCGCCAGAATATCTTCGTTATCTGAAACTGTATCCAGCCCCAGACGGAAATACTCTTTCTCCGCCTGCTCAAGCGCACCAGCTCTAAGCAGCGTTAGGATTGAGTTATATTGCTCCGTCGGGGACATAATCTTTTACAACTTATCTAGCCGTTAACCGCGGCCATCACCAGGGCCATCATCATCGCCACCATTCCCTACATCTGGATCAATAATTACCGGCGTAACGGCCGATTTAATGTCCTCAGGGTTCTGCCAAACATCAATAAACAGGTTATAAACATAGGGTTTTTCCTGCTTAATCTTGTTTTCATCATCCACATAGATAGTCTTAGAACGCCCATACCCAAGAGGGTCGTCCTGAAGCTTTGTTTGATTAACAAAGTTATTCAATGGATCAGGCGTTTTAAGCGTAAAGGGAGCAATCGTTGGCTGGAAAAACCAGCTATCGACAGCAAGTGTAAACACAAGGCGCTGACGTCCCTTAACCTCAAAGAAAAACGGATTTTCTGATGTTACAGGCGCAAACTGGACATCTGGAATAGCTTTTAAGATTTCATCACGCCCAAGAAAACCCGGGATTGGTTTGCTACGTCCGACACAATATTGTCCGGAGGGCGACATTCCAATCTTGATAATGGTTGTAAATTGCTTACGCTTATCAAGCGTTGCATCTAATTCTTGAACCAATTCATACATAATTCATTCCCCTATAGTAAATAAGATACAGTTATTCTGTGGAAAACCCTCTATCAAGAAGGCTCTTCTCCAATTGTTTCAGTTGTTCGCTATTGCTCACAGCACTCAGTAATTTATGTAGTGAGCGCATATAGTGAGGGTGTTGCTTTTCTCTGGCGGCAATAGAATGCAATACAGAAGTATCACTTTCTAAATATTGAATTACCTGTTCGACTTCCGAAAATTGTCCAGCTTCTCTGAGAGCTTCAATTTTCAACGCATACGCTAACAATAAAGTTCTTCGCCCTTCTTTAACGACAAAAGCTTGCTGCGCATTTGATAAAATGCGATCTAAAATATCAGTGATTTTAGAAATGTTATCTTGCTCTAATTTTAGCTCCTTATTGATCCGGTAATTTAGGAGGCTAACAGAGAAATCGAAATGCGCTCTAGATTTTGGGCGTACTATTGCCCTACCTAATACTTCCTGTGAAATAGTTTTTACATCTTCTAACTGAGTACGTGACGCTGAATATTGACCGTCAGCATAATAGGCTTTAGCCAAACCTATCTGCATATAACCTTGTTGCATTTTCTTATTAAAATTTGCCTCATCTGCGGTACTAATCTCTTTAGCTACAGCGACCGCCTGAATGAAATAAGTGATCGCATCTTTATATTTTCCTTGATACATTTTCAGCAGGGCAAGAGCATGGAGTGGCGCAATTAATTCACTATGAAAAACCTTATTTTTAGGATTTTTCTCGTGCAAATCTCGTAAAATACTTAACTCTTTTTGGCGTGCTTCTTCGACCTCATCAGCATGTCCAAACCTCAATAAAGCATCTGCTATCCAAGCGTATGTATCCGCAATCTTTGCCTTTAAATTATTATCCTCCGGCATTTTTAATGCTAGATTTTGCCGAATTTGTAATGTCTTCTGATAGCTATGGTGAGCCGCTACTGGCTGAGATAAACTTAGTAATTGCAAGGTGCCTATGTTACTATGCGCATAGGCTAGTTCCTTTTGCCATTCAATATTATATGGCTCCATATCCACCAATCGCTCAGCAAGGCGCTTATATTCTTGCATTGCTACTGAAGCAGCTTCAGAATCCCTCGCAGACAAAGCCTGATTTCCTAGATAAAAAACACTCTGAGCATGCTCAAAAATACGTTGAGGGTTATCCGGGTCCCTTGCAAGTAAAACCGCCGTCGCTTGTTGTGCACTGCTGTACATCTTGCCAGCTTCTATAGCTTTTCCCCTGCGGTCTTGAATCTGTCCTAAAAGATGAAACGCCCTTGAGCGGCGGCCCATGGCATCATCAGATACATCATCCAAATCCTGCGCGTTATAATAATCCACAGCTTTGGTACCCACAGCATCAAGCACATCAAGCCGGCCAACAGGTTCCAATTTATCGCGCAGATCAGTGAGCATAAATTCGATTAAATCTTCCGCTTCAGCACGGTGCCGCTCGGCAGCATTTCGTGCTGTAGTTGCTTGATAGGTTAATGCACCCATCACTATCATGCCCAGAATGCTGGCGCTCGTGATAGCCATCACGCGGCGCTGCTTTCTTTGCAGTTCTCGCTCCACCAACTGATCAAGCCCAACCCCAAGTAGGCCTGCGATCAGCTTCTGAATACCTCTCTTTCGGCCATCTGATTGCTCGCGAATATCAGCTGCTATAGGTTCTGTACGAATATGTGAGAGCGTACCAGCGGGGGAGATACGGTACCGGAGGGCTGGTGGAAAACATTCCACCTCTTTATCATCAGTATCAGAAGCCCACGGCTCCCCTGAAAGAATCAAAGGCAGAACATATTTTTCACCGCGTAACTTTTTGAATTCGATAATTTCTTTGTTGACCCAGCGAGAAGCTGCCGCAGAAGGTGAACACAAAACAATCATGAACTCAGATTGCCCTAAAGCCTTCGCAACCTCAGCTGTAAGATCTTCCGCAACAGGCAATTCTTCACGGTCTCGAAAAAACTGCCCCAATTTCAACGGCACAACACCAATACCCGTTGTTTTACCCACCAATCTTTTGGGTACTTTATATTTTTCCAACTCTTTGTGGATCTCTTCCCCAAGAGCAGCGTCTTTGTGGCTATAGCTGATAAACGCTTTATACTTATAGTTGCTCACTATGCTCTCTCCTTCACAGTGCAGCTTTCATATACAACTATATCGGCACGCTAAAACCCGCGAGGCAAGCGGAAATTCAATGCAGCGTGATGAAGATCACGCGTAGAGCCCACAATAGTTTGATAAGAATTAATTTCACGAGGTAATTACAAGCCAACAACGGCAAAACATCAAGATTGGTTAGCATCCAATGGAACTGTTAAAAATAATAGATTTCATAGCCTTATCCGCTACCGCTACGTTGTTTTTCGTTGGGCTTAAATACTCGGTTGCGATCATTACTAACTGGGTTTGCGCAGTGGTATCAGGGGGATACCACTATGTAATAAAAGGCTCAGTTCGCGCACCACTTTCTGTTTCTGAATTATATCAGTTCATAAGTGAAGCGCTATTTTACGGTGTAACATTTCTGAGCTTGCCTGTGCTGGTTTCCAGCATGAGTGGTAACTGGGGAATGGGGGAACTCACGCTTATACTCGCGGGAAGTATGCTCCTTGCAACACCTAGCATACTCTACAAAGTAGATAAGCTATTGAAAGGAAATAACACTGCGGCTGTTCCATAATATGGAATGTCTGGAAGAGTTACTCGAGATTTAGTGCAGCTCTCTCCCTCATGGTGCCCATCCCCATCATACCCTGCTGGTCCCACGGTATCATGAAGAATTTAAAGCGCCCCGCTTTACTGTACTAAATCTTTCGTGCCAGTCAGTTTTACGGTTACTGACTGGCACATTTTTATTTTGAGGAACTTTTATGAAGCGTACATAACTCAATCGCTGCATCAATCAAGTTATCCAGAATGCCCATACCAAGTTTCAATCTGATATCTCGCGCTTTCCCTTCACCTAACACCGTAAGATTCATAGTGAAACCTGAAACCTGATGAATGAAGAGCGCTACCTGATAAAGATCATCCCGGTCAGCTCTATATCCAAAACGATCAAACAATGTGATGATACGAGTAGTGAAATTATGGATGTGGGTTTCACGAAGTTCGGCGATTTCCGGCACACGGCCAATTACCTTCATGATCTCGATATATACCTCGTTATCCAGATACTGATTTTCATAAATACGCTTATAAAGACGGTGAAACATCTCATAGATATCTGATGCCTGATCATCAACCGTATTATAAATATCTTCAAAATCCGCATTTATGTGATCGTACCACCGAAGCGTTAAAGCATAGAGAATTGTCTCTTTATCTTCAAAATACTGATAAAGTGTACCAATACTCATACCCGCCTTTTTCGCGATATGATTAGTAGTAAGCTTGCTATAACCATATTCAAATAACAGCTCACTCGTTGCATCGAGAATTTTACTAACTGTATTTTCACCGCGTTTCGTTAGCGGCACACGCCTTTTGGCTTTGCCCATGCCACGAGGCATCTCTTTGTTCATTTAGTCAGCCCTGAAAGTTACTCCGATTATCTTCATCCCCCATCAAGGCTCTATTCAAACATGCCACTCGCTATTTTTGCAATAAAATATCATGTGCATGAGTGGCCTTTAAATTTTAGCCAAAGAAGTAGTGTTTTTGAGCAAGAGAGAAATAAGGAAACACTACTTCAAATTTTTAAGACCGAACGATTTCGCTACATCAGGTAATATGGGTCATCTCATGCACAATGAACTCCTTCACTGCACCCTCAACCGCTTTCGAATAAGTAGCTAAATGCGGTGCCGCCATATGCTTCTGCCATACCGCACGCGATTCCCAGTTTTCATAAAACATGAAAACCGAAGGATCATCATTATCCTGATGAAGGTCATACTGAAGGCATCCTTCTTCGGCGAGGGTTGGTGCCACAAGTTTTTTCAGCTCCGCCTTCACAAGTTCCATCTTATCTGCATGAGCTTTAATATGGGCAACAATCGTGAGCTTTGTCATTCTGCTTTACTCCGCTTTCATACCGTCAAGAACAGTTTTGCCGATTGAAGCACCACTTTCCTGTGCTACATGGGCTGCCTTTAAATTCTCCACCGTCATCGCGCCTATATTCCTTGTAACCGTAGACTTTAATATGCCTTTATCCAGCATGTCAGAAACCCGGGTCAAAAGTTGGTGCTGTGCATCCATATCTTCTGTTTGGAACATGGAACGCGTAAACATAAACTCCCAACTGAAAGAAAGGGCTTTTGGCTTTATTGATGCCATATCAAGGGATTGTGGATCATCAATCAGGGCAATATGTCCCCGGGGTTTGATAAGCTCAACAATGGCACCAAAGTGCTTATCTGTGTGAGTGAGCGACGCAACATATTTGGGCTGAATACCAAGTGATTTAATTTCCTCATCAAGCGGGTTCCGGTGATTGATAACATGATCAGCCCCCATTTCTTTTACCCAAGTTTCTGTATCTGCTCTGGAAGCTGTCGCAATAACCGTTAAACTCGTAAGCTGTTTTGCGAGTTGAATAAGAATAGATCCAACGCCACCAGCAGCACCGACAATAAGAAGAGCTTCTCCTTCTCCATCTCCTTCCTTCAAGCCAAAACTATCAAAAAGAATTTCCCACGCGGTAATACTGGTAAGCGGCAAGCCAGCGGCCTCTGCAAACTCAAGTGACGACGGCTTTTTCCCAACAATTCGTTCATCAACCAGTTGATATTCCGCATTTGAACCGGGACGGGTTATATCACCCGCATAAAACACTTCATCACCCGGCTGGAATAGAGTTACATCAGCTCCAACGGCTTTTACTGTGCCTGCAGCGTCAAAACCCAAAACGCGAGGGCTACCATCTTCCAGCTGCATCAAAGCACGGACCTTCACATCCACTGGATTCATGGAAACGCCCTGAACCTTTACCAGAATATCTTTTGGGCCCGGAACAGGTATATCTGTTTCAAATTCAACGAGCGAATTCACCGCTGTAATTGGGCCTGTTTCACTATAACCAATCGCTTTCATATCATTATCTTTCTGCTGAATAACTTATCTATCCCCAATGTAATCATTCAGGTACGCATGATAATCTTGATTGATACGAAATCATTATTCGGATATTTTTGATAAATGGATATTCTTTCACTCAGGTTATTTCTCAGAGTAGCTGCGCTTGGCGCGGTCTCCGCAGCTGCGCGAGATTTATCTTTATCGCCAGCAAGCGCGAGTGCCCGGCTTTCAAAACTTGAAGAAACAGTAGGTTTCATCCTCTTCAACCGAACAACACGAGCTGTATCACTCACCACTGACGGCGCTGCTTTCCATCCGTATGCCGAGCAGATGATTGAAACACTGGAAAACGGTTTGAATATGGTAAGCGGTAATAACAAAGCCACTCATGGTCAGCTTCGCGTTACTATGCCCGGATCTTTTGCGCGAATGCACATCATCCCGTATCTGGCTGAATTCCATGAGAAGTTCCCGGACATCCAGCTTGACCTCAGGCTATCAGATGAAGTGCTCGATCTTGTGGAAGGTGCCTATGACCTCAGCATCAGAAACGCCCCCCTTGCAGACAGCAGCATGATTGCGCGTAAGCTCGCTCCAGATAAACGCCTACTGCTTGCCTCACCAGATTACATAGAGAAACACGGCGCACCTACATCACCAGAAGATTTAAAGCACCACCGCTGTGTTATTTTAGGGGAAAGGAGCAGTTGGAAATTTAAGGATGGCCAATCTGTTCAAGTACCGTGTAGCCACGTTGTAAACGATGGTGAAGCCATGCGCATGATGCTCAAACAAGGCCTCGGGATCGGTATGAAATCACTATGGAACGGTTACCAGGAAATCAGTAAAGGTACGCTTGTTGAAGTGATGCCTGATTATCCTCTTCTCACAGAATCAGCTATCTGGGCCATTTACCCTAGCAATCGTATCATCGCCCCCAAGGTGCGAGTCTTTATTGATTTCCTCCTAATGAAATTTAAGCCCACCGCTCCATGGGAAGAATAACAAGGTTAATTTGCTAACATACATTTTACGATCAAATCAAATGTATGGCTTTTCGATGGACCAAATAAATCATGAGCATAGAGAATAGCTTCTGGCCAATCTGAATCCTGATACTGAATGAAAGCTGCATAAAATGCTTCTTTCACCTCTTCCTCTTTAGCTCCGTTATGTAGTTTGCCGTCAATACGCATGGCCATCAATAAAAGCCCTAACCAGCGCTCAAGATTCTTATCCTGTTTACAGCCCCAGAATTTTTGCCACAGGCTGGGGTTCGTTTTGGCGATATAACACTTAGCCATGCAAGGCAGGATTTTCTGCATCACATGGTCTGTATAAGACAGAGCATTTGTGTTGATCATCAGCATTTTCCGTGAACCCTTTTGGATAAGCATTCGCATATTCACAGGGTCAACGGATCAATGATAAAACCACCTCCAATAAAAATGCTTTGGAGGCACTCTTTCCGTCATCTCGTTAGAGAAGAAATATATTATTTCCGGAGAGTATCAGTGCCTCACTGCTTCAAAAGCCTGTTTATATACGTTCTATTTGTCAGTCATGCTGCTTTAGCTGGCGATATAAAAGAACCCAAGTTACTGAGTGATAGTTCCTACAGCGAATACTGGGAACAGCAGTTTCTTTTTGAAAATAAAACTCTGGCTACCTCTCAGTTCCTCATCACCAACCTGCCCTTCAGCAAACACCACGGTATTATGGTGGGTACTTTGAAAGAACCTTCCAAAGACAGCATCATTATTAAAAATGGCCGGAAAAAAACCGGCTGGTTTTACAGCACAGAACCTGCAGAAACCATGAGCATTTTCCAACACAAACTCATAGCCGATGAAAAAGGTTATTTGATGCAGCTCCATAACACCGCTGCTGAAGTAGATGTGCTGTTCACGAAAGACTATCAGGCCATAAATCTGATCCCGAAAAATGAAGCAGAAAACCTGCCACAGGTCACTTTATATGCACCTGCTGCACAAGCTTATGGCCGCTGGCGGGCTGGACCAGAAATTGGTGGTGCAGGTGAAAACGGTAACTGGCTAGATTTAGGATGGGGTTTCGGTTACGGCCTTCATGTAGTGCACACAGAAACCCCAAACAAACAATTAAAGAAGTGGATACGTTTTTCAGGCCTGACTGAAAACAAAGAAGCCGCCCCAATTCTCCATATTTTTGAAACTCCCTCAGGCAGACAAATTCGCTCACTCACACTTATGCAAAAAACAGGGAAACCTACCACATTTGAAAATATCACTTTCAAACCAATCACACCAATGAGCTGGCAGATTACCGGTATATCTGGCGATAGTACTATGAAAGGAGAGATTGCCATCTCTGAACCCCTCGATGTTTTTAATCTCAAAGACCAACTGAATGCCATAGAAAAACTGGCGGCTGGATCTATGGCAGATGTGGAACGCCACAAATATCTGACCACATACCAATTCACATTGACCACAGGTGAAAGCGTAAAAGCCTTCACGGGCAATGCTCTTATGGAAAATATCATCTTCGGGAAAGAACAGAAAAAGCGCCCACGGCGCCGGAGATAGGCTTCTAGAAGCTGGTTTCCACAAAGATACCAAACGTTCTTGGACGCGGCGGTGTTATTTGGTCGCGATTACGAAACAAAAAGCTATTGCCAAAAGCGAAAGTATTGTCTGTGGAGTCTGTCAGGTTACGAACATAGAACCCAAGCTTCCATCGTTCCCTAAACAACTGAAGGCGGGCGTTTGCAATCCCATATCCCCCCATAGCTGGTGACGAACCTTCATTAAATCCGATTGCCGATTCCCCAGTATAGGCATAATCAGCAGCAATCGTCGCAGACCAATCATTATTAATGGAGAACTGATAAAGCGCCGCCAAACTATATGTACTTCCCGGAATCGTGGGCAAACGGTCCCCTCTTTGAGCACCAAGAAAAACATTATCTTCCCGTAGTTCCGTTTCATTACCAAACAGGGAACCTGTTAATTCAAAACCGGGAAACAAACGAGCAGAAAACTCTATTTCATAACCAAGGCTACGCGCGTCACCCACGTTGGTGATAAAGGGAAACCCTGCTTCTGATATTTGGTCTGACTGAATATCAAACCAATCCACATAATAAACCGACGCATTGAGGGATAATGCTCTATCAAACCAGAATGATTTGATACCCAATTCATAGTTCACCAGTTCATCAGATTCAAACACTTCGCTTTCAACATTCCCCTGTTCATCCTCAGGTCCTTGCACGGCTTGCAAGGCTTCGATCGGTGTATTGATATTAATGCCCCCAACCCGGTATCCCATAGAAACCTGAGCATAGGTTTGAATAGCATCTGTCCACTGATACCGAAGCGCCAATTTTGGTGTTAACTCTTCAGTATCTGCATCTTCATCCAGAGCAAAGTTGGTGTTATCTGGGGTAAACAACGAAGCATATTCTACCTCGGTTTTATGCTTCGAATAGCGAAGCCCACCAGTTACACTAAATTTATCTGTAACTTGGTAACTGGCTTCCCCAAAAAATGCGAATTCAAAAACGGTTTCATCACGTTCTTCAGTTTGCGCTACTTCCGGGGATTGGCCTGCATTGCCTTGCAACAACAAGCTATCAAGATCATTGTTTCGGCCTAGAAAATAAAACCCAAGAAGCCAATCGAAATCGCCATTACCTTCAGACTGCAGTCTGGTTTCATGGCTAATGGTTCTATATTCATCACGGCTAAAATAACCCACAGCGTTCTGGGTGAAAAAGTCGGAGAAAGCATTTACTTCCTGAAACTGACCAAAGCCTTCGAGAACAGGTAAAGTGCCTGCCGCAGATCTAATTGTATCGATAAAAGGCAGTCCAATAGTTGCATCAGCCGTTTCCGTTACCCCCCGGCTTACAAAGGCTGTTGCGCTAGTCAACAGAGTCGAACCTATCTTACCTTTCAGCGTTAAGCTGCCATGGAAAAAGGAATCTTCATAGGGCTCTGGGGTAAAGGTATCTTTCTGGTTTCTTGATTGGTCTACGAAGTAATACTGAGCATCATCATAGTTAATACCCTGCAGGTTTACCGATGCTTCCAGAGACCAGTTCGGGTTAATTTGCCATAAGAGCGACGGCCTTAGCCCCCATATCCGCAAATCGTTAGTATCTGTTTCACCAAGACGCGGATTATCAATATACCCATCATGCCCTTCAAAATATCCAGATACCCGAAGTGCCAGTTTATCTTCAACAAGGGGCTGATTGTAGACTGCATCAAGCGTTAATCCAGGGCCTGCACCCTTCGTTGCTTCCACTGCTATACGAGTTCTGAAACCTGTCTCTGTTAAATCAGGTTTGTTGGAAACAATCCGGTACAAGCCTCCCAAAGACCCCGCTCCATAAAGGGTTCCTTGCGGGCCTCGCACCAGTTCAATACGTTCCACATCAAACAAGCGTATATCCGGGTTAGTATCACTGAAGTTCACAGGTGTTTCATCAATATAAACGCCGACCACACCCTGGGTTCGGTCAGAAAAGGCACCATCAGAAAGGCCTCGTACAAAAATCTTGTTTCTGCCTGGCCCAAGGTTTGTTGAAAATACACCTGCGAGATGTGGCGCTAGTGACTGAAGGTCATACGCCTGTAGATCATCAAACTGCAAAGACGATACACCAGCAATACTGACGGGCACTTCAAAGTTTGTCTCAGTCCTCTTGGTCGCTGTTACTACAACATCTTCTATATAGCTTGCTCGGGGTTCATCAGCAGTACGCTTTGCTCTCACCACAGGCTTATTTTCAGAAGTGGTTTTAGAGAGCAATATCTGTACGGAATTTGGTGTAATAAATCTAAATTCCAGCCCGGTTCCATCGAGAATAGCTCTAAGCGCGGCACGTTTTGAAAGGCTGCCACCCGTACCTTCTGTTTTAAGGGCTGAGATATTAACCCCAGAGTAATTGATAGAAAGTCGGGCTTTTTCAGAAAATGCGATAAGTGCTTCTTCGAGCGTACCGGCTTTAATATCATATAGACCGTTTTGCGCGTATGCAGGTTGCTCAACAACCAGCATTTCAACACAAAAGAGAGCTCCAAAGGCAGCCAACATGCTTCCAGTTCTAGTCACTCAAAACTCTCTATTGCTGCTTACGGTTAAGACTGTAGGTATTACTATCAGCTCTCAACTCCATGCCGGTGAATTCCGCTAACTCTCGAAGCATTGTCTCTGGTTCTGTAACCACCAGTGTACCGGAAAACACTGTATCTCCTTCAGCTGTAACTACCGCATGAATAGTCGGATAAATCAGCTGAATTTGCTCAAGTACTTCACTGATTGGCTGTTCTTTGAACCGTAACACCCCTTCAGTCCAATTTCCTATTGTGGCTGGGTCTACTTCCTTGAGAATTGGTTCATCACTTGTAGATGCATAAGTCGCTACAGTGCCCGGTTCAATAAGGATTGCTGGAGTTTTCTCCTCACCTGCCTGCGACGCCACCGAAACCAAACCTTCATTCACCGAAACCCGGTCAAATCCATCTGCTTTCAAAACTTCAAAGCGCGTTCCCACAACACGCACTTGCCGTTCACCTGTATTCACATAGAAAGGTCGATCTTTATCGGAAACCACATCAAAGAAAGCGCGACCACTTTCAAGCGCTACATTGCGTGCACCATCATCCATTTCCACAGAAATACGGCTACCGGCAAAAAGGGTTACCCGTGAACCATCCATCAATTTTACATTTTTTAAACCTTCAGTACTGGCTGAATAGATATGAGGATCAGATGGTGCATCATAAAAGGGCGTTTGCGGGAAAAACATGACAAAAAGCAGGGCAGCTACAGCAGCTAGACCCGTGGCAAACTTTGGCCACACCCAACTAGCATTCATAGGCTTGGGAGCTACTACCCCTTGATTTGAAGGTACCTTAAGATCACTTGCAAAGGCTGCTCTGATCTGCTGTTCATGCTGACCAACACCCACATAAGCCTCTTGTACATATTCAAAGGCATCAGTGTGGACTGGGTCTTCAAGGAGCCATTCCATATGGCGCACGCGTTCCGCATCAGACAAAGCACCGCCAGCAAGCTTCGCCTGCCATTCGGCTGCCTCATCAATGAGTTTCTGATCGATATGTTTCAGATCGTTCGCCATGTTTTTCACTCTATGCCCATATATCTAACGAAATAGATATCAGCCTGCCTCCAAAAAAACTCTTACGGTGCTGCTCTTTTTTTCAAATCAGACAAGGCCTTGATAGCCTTAATCATATGTTTCTCAATGGTACTTTTCGGAATACCTGTTTTTTCTGATATTTCAGAATGGGTTAGCCCTTCAAACCTGTGCAGCAGAAATATCTGCCGGGTTTTATCTGGTAGCTTTTCAATCACCTCTAAGGCCTCCTCCACCTGCTGCTTTGCGGATAACGTGCGGGCAGGATCAATACTTTCAGAACCCCCAATCGCATCCACCGCACCATCAGTATTAAGCTTGCCCCACGCGTCTTCACGTGCGGCTCTGGCCTTCTTCTCCCGTACCCGGTCAATCAACAAATTGTGGGCAATACGCGCTAAAAGGGCCTCTGGCGAGCCTGTCGTTTCTGCATCATATTTGTTTTGGAAGCGGATAAAGCATTCCTGCACAATTTCTTCTGCTTCAGCTTCATTTTTGATTTTGGCATTCACAAAACGGAGTAATGGCCCACGTTGCAGACGGAACAAATCTTCAAAGGATTTGTTGCTGCAAACCTCGTCATTACCCTTACGTAGGGTTTTGTTTTTAATCCAATCAAACATGGCTAAACTCTAGCGTATCCATAATTTTTTAGGAAGCCATGAATTGCTTATGACATTTTTCTAAAAAACTTTGGAGGTGGGTTTTCACTTGCTCCGTTTTTCACCCAAAGCAGGAATTAGCCTTGGAGTGAATTTTATGACTGCACCAACAAACAAAAAAATAAATGTGGCAATTATTGGCATGGGTAACTGCGCGAGCTCGCTTATCCAGGGCATCTATTATTACGGCGCAGACCGTGAGACAGATGCATCAGGGCTGATGCACAGTGAACTGGGTGGCTATAAGCCATCTGATATTCAGATCACCGCCGCTTTTGATATCGACAGCCGTAAAGTGGGCAAAGACGTATCAGAAGCGATTTTCGTTGAACCAAACTGTACAGCTGTTTTCCAGAAAGACATCCCACATCAGGGTGTAGCCGTTCAAATGGGCCATATGCTTGATGGCTATTCAGATCATATGGAAAGCTATCCAGATGAGCGCCGTTTCATGCCCTCTGCTGATACACAGCCAAGCAAAGAAGCTGTTGTAAAAGCGCTTCAGGACGCTGACGTAGACGTAATGATGAACTATCTGCCAGTGGGCAGCCAGAAAGCCACGGAATTTTACGCGGAATGTGCTCTTGAAGCTGGCGTAGCGTTCGTAAACAATATCCCTGTTTTCATTGCCAGCAACCCTGAGTGGGCAGCACGCTTTGAAAATGCAGGTATTCCAATCATTGGCGACGATATCAAAGCCCAGCTTGGCGCAACAATTGTCCACCGTATCCTAACTGATCTGTTCGCCAAACGTGGCGTGGCGATGGACCGCACTTACCAGCTGAACACAGGTGGTAATACTGATTTCCTCAACATGAAAAACCAGAACCGACTGGAATCAAAGAAAGAATCTAAAACAGAAGCTGTACAATCAGTTGCAGCAAGCCGGCTAGATGATGAAAACATTCATGTTGGCCCCAGTGATTATGTGGCGTGGCAAAATGATAACAAAGTATGCTTCCTCCGCATGGAAGGCCGCCTCTTTGGTGATGTGCCAATGAACCTGGAGCTTCGCCTGTCTGTTGAAGATTCGCCAAACTCAGCCGGTGTTGCGATTGATACAATCCGCTGTGCCAAAGTTGCCCTGGACCGCGGCATCGCAGGTGTTGTTGAAGGCCCATCAGCTTATTTCTGTAAGCACCCTCCAATCCAGCATACAGATGATGTTGCCCGCCTGATGACAGAAGCTTTCATAGAAGGCTCCAACGTAACCACTGTACCCGTTCCAGAAGCGTTAGCGGCCCTCGCTAGCTAACGCCCACGAACGGCACTTTCTGCGGGGACCACCCCTTTCTGCATTTCGGTTCCCGCAGATCCCTTTTTATTGAGGCTTCAGATGAGCGAAACAAAAGTCATCTCTGTTAAACCAGCCGAATATGGCCGACCTAATTCCATCGAGGATGCCTCCAACAAATACCTCATACATCCACTTTCAGAGCTGGTAGTGGAGATAGGGTTATTGTTGAAACTCAGCCCCAATATTATTTCCTTCATGGGTATGGGATGTGGTTTTCTTGCAGCCTACCTTTACTACTATCTACCGCAAACGCCTTATGTGATTGGCGGTTTCCTCGCCATGATCGGCTGGCATGTTTTTGATGGTGCAGACGGCAAACTAGCACGCGCCACAGGGAAAACGAGTGCTTTTGGGCGTATCATCGACGGTATCTGTGATCATGTTGTATTTAGTGTGGTATATATCTCCCTCGCCCTCCATCTCGTAGAAACGGGATATTCCACCAATGTCTGGTGGCTGGTAATTGGGGCTGGAATTTCCCATGCAGTACAGGCTGCAGGGTATGAAGAACGTCGCCAAAAATACCAACGGCGAATAGAAGGCCTTCACCGCACATCAGTGCAAGAAAAACTCCTTCACATAAATGGGGAAAAATCATTCCTCGCTTCGTTCTACGACAAAGCCCAAAAACTTGTTGCCGGAGCTGACCACGGGCTTGACTGCAAACTACTGGAACTCGGCGAAACTCAGTGGGGTAAAGGTGTTGCGGGCGCTGTCATCATGCGCACTATCCCCATGGTGAAAGCCTGGGCTTTACTGAATGCAAATAACCGTACGCTGCTTATTTTTATCTTCGCCTTTATGGGCCAACCCGCACTTTATTTCGCAGTGGAGCTGATCTTATTCAACATCATCATGGCAACATTGATGATCGCTGAATGGCAGCAAGAAAAAACCCTGATCGAATATACCAATACCTTCACTGATCCTTCAGCATGAGCGCACTAGAAGATATTCAGGATATCCTCAGAGGCGCTCTGGCATCTCTTGGTGGGTTTGGTGGCCGTGTGATTGCCCGGCTTATCTTGATGCTGCTTGCAGGCCAATTATACGGTGCTGAAGCGCTCGGTATTTTAGGGCAAGTTGCAGCGCTCACAGAAATCTTGGCTGCCACTGCTGTGATCGGATTGAAACGCAGCCTTCTAGATATTTTGAGCCAACCAGACAACGAAGATAAAACCTCAAAAATCATCAAAGAAGCTCTTATTTCCTCCCTTCTGCTTGCCAGCTTTATGTCCATAGTTTTTGGCGTGCTTTGGGGATATCTATTCACCGATATTGAACTGCCAATCCTGCTTCTTGCAGCAATCCCCGCAATTGTATTTGCGGAAGTGGCTGGCACAGCTATCCGCTTTCAACGCATTATCCGCTGGGAAGTAATCGCGCGCTGCATTTTTGAACCTTGGGCCTTCTTAGCATCAGCCACCCTCTTTTACTGGCTTTCGCCTTCAGAAACAGGCCTTCTTTCAGCATACGCTATATCAGCGCTGGCGGCTGCTTTTGGTATCGGTATTGGCTTGAGTAAAGCTTATAGCTTCAGCGCTATATTCCATACCCAAATCGAGATCAGATCACTTTATCAGATACCCCTGAAAAGCCTTCCAGTAGGTATTACAGATATTGGCATCATGATGTTCCGCCGCATTGATATTCTTTTGCTGTCGCTCGTTGCAGGCCACGGCGTAACAGGCATCTATTATATGGCGCAGCAAATTGTAACGGTGCCCCATAAAATCCACCAACTGTTTGAACCGATGATGGCTCCTGTGTTGGCGAAACTGCACCACGGCGCCAAACGAAAAGCCACTGGCAGAAAACTATCCGGGTTTTGCCGCTGGGTCTTGACACTTCAACTTGCCCTTACCGTTCCGTTTATTCTGTTCTCAAGCGAATTGATGGCTGTCTTTGGAGAACAATTTTATGTTGGTGGTTTGGTGCTGAGCCTGCTGCTCATTGCAGAACTGTTTGATGGCAGCTTCGCTCTCGGAGAAACAGCTCTCGTTTATGCAGCACCACGCACACCGCCAAAACTGATTTTGATAGCACTTATGATAGAAACCACTGCCATCATCTCATTCTCATATTTTTGGGGAGCAGAGGGCGCAGCATTTGGATTTATGATTGCCATGGTCAGCCTAGCAGGGATGCGCCTATGGAAGCTGAAATCAAAACTGGATATCACAATTTTAAGCAGCAACTTTTTAAAACCACTCACTGGGGCGTTCTTCATTGCTGCTATCTTTGGCTTTATGAAACAAGAGACTGCGATTTATAATCCTGATTACTTTGGCATATATATTTTCGCAGCCGTTGCTCTCTATCTGGGGGTAATTCGCCTTACATCCCTAACGGCAGAAGACAAAACTATCTGGAAGCGATTAAGGGCTGGTTAGAATTAAGCCACTTGGTGGCCATTTCGTGCATTTCAGGGCTATCAACATCAATCCAGAAATGGCTTGAAACATCCACTGTAACCGCTCTGTTTTCCTTAGCCAGTTCCAGCATTCCACCTGAGATGGAATAATCATTCTGGTCCCTGCCACTTTTCTCAATCGCTTCGAACAGTGCCTGGCCCGCGTGGAAGACACCTGTATCAAAAGCATTATAGAGAGGGATTTCCTTCCCGATATTTGTAATATAACGGCCCTTGGTGCACACCTTGGTTACATCTTCCAAATCTACATACGGGTTATTTAATTTACCATCCACCGCCAGTGCTATTTCATCCCGCTTTTTGCTCGCCGAAAGCAGCTGTTCAATAAGGGCAGGCTCAAGGAAATGATCACACATAGAAAGCACAAAACTTTCTGAAAGCTTCTCCGCCGCTTTCAGGACAGACAGACCATTTGGATACATAAAATCAGGGTTATGGATGGTTTCAATATGCCAACCCGTGTCCTTTGAAAGACTTTCAAGAAAGGTTTCAAGAATTTCTGAATGATAGCCTGTTACAACAACCGCACGGCTCAAACCCGCAGCGAACGCACTTTCAAGTGCCCGTTCAATAAGCGGAATACCGCAAAGCTCAACAAGCGGCTTTAGATTGCCTTTGGCCCTGAGCCTTGTGCCCATTCCCGCGGCAACAATTAGCAGGTCTTTTGTCATTATAGTGTCCTTAACTGGTAGGGGATAGAAGGTGCAGGTTTCGCTGGTTTCTTCAGTTTCAGCAGTGCCGGCAGAAGCGCCCATGTAAGGAGCAGGCACATGGTGAAACCAATTATCGCCAACAGCCCCATAGAGCGAAGCCCGCCCATTGATGCCGTGATCAAACCACCGAATCCAAGAAGTGTCGTAAGCGTCGTGATACTGGACGCCTTGCCCGTCGTGGCCATGACTTCTGTGAGACTTGAGCCGCCCTCACGAAACCGCTCATAAATATGAATGCCATTATCAACCGAAATGCCGATGAGCGACGGGATAATCACCATGTTGATAATGGACAGTTGAATACCGGAGAATGCCATAACAGCCATGGTGAAAAGCAATCCAACAAGTGTCGGCAGCAGAATGATCAGGGTGCCACTCACAGAACGTACAAACATGAAAACAACGAGAAGGGTAATACTGCCCACAAGAAGCACGGCCTTCACTGCATCAGCCTTCATGAGCTGGAGCATCTCAACGAAAATAAAACTCTCGGATGCCGGATGATAGGTTTTTGCGTTCACTGTGAAGGAAGCCACATCATCATAAAACTGTGCCGCCAAGCGCGCGTCATCCATAGTTACGGAATTATAGATATACATCAGATATCCGGGCTTACTTTCGTCCCCCAGGAACACCCGGCGCATAGCGGGCGGCAGATCATCGACACCAAATGTATCAATCTGCAGGTATTTAGCTTTGTCTTCTACGCTTTCTGGTACAGGCCCGCTTTCTTCCAGCCTGCTCCACATACGTTTGATCACCTCAAGACGTTCCGCTTGCTCTGTACGGTCAGGCACAAAATTACGTACGCTTGTGAGCTTCGCAATTGTTGGTGTTTCCGTGTCCGCTTTGGCATATTCTTCAAAATAGGCCTCGATAGCTTTCACTTCATCAAGGTTTTCCACAACCAGAACAGCTCTGTCGTGCCCGCCTTTGAAGATATTTTTTGATTGAGTTACAGCCCACTGATGATCAGCTTTTTTAGCTGCCTCAAGGTTTTTGAAATTACGTTCAAAGCTTATTTGTGGTGCCAGATATCCCGCGATAACAACCATCGGCAACAAACAAAGAAATACCTTTCGGCTGTGCTTTCCGCCTAACCCCCAAAAAGCATTAGTGAAATTCTGTTTCTTCTTACGTGGTTGCCAGTTGATATAACGCTCAGAGAATGTAAGCAGTGCAGGAAACACTGTGTACATGGAAATATAAATCAGCAGGATACCGCTGCCAGCGATAAAGCCAAATTCTCGGAATGCCCGAAACTCTGTGAGCATAAGCGACAAGAACCCACTGGCTGTAGTGACAGCCGCAATCAAGGATGCTTTTCCAGTATGCCCAATCACCTCACCAAGGGTAGATATATGGGTTTCACCCTTTGCCCTTAGTTCTTCATAACGGCTGAAATTATGGATGCCGAAATCAATCCCCAACCCAAAAAGGATAAGTGCGAGGAAAATAGTGATCAGGTTCAAGCCCCCTACCACAACAGCTGTCAGGCCGATGGTCCAAATAATGCCAATCACAAGCGGCAGGATGATAAGAAAAACAGCAGATAATCTGCGGTAATAAATGAGCAACAACAACACAATTAAGGAGATAGAACTGCCGAGCCCGGTTCCCACATCCCCTATCACTGCATCATACTGAGCCACTTTGTTTCTGATACGCCCCGCGATGCCCACATGGATACCGCTATCCTCAGCATTCAAATCAAGCGCATCAATGATAGACACCACATCACTAATCATTTTCTTAGCTTCACCAAGCCCTTCAAAACCTGGCTTCGGCCAGATAACCAGCGCCTGTGTAAGCCCATCATCAGAGATAAATCGCTGTTCGGTTTCAATAGTCTGCTCTTCTTCAAATGGCGTTTCTTCGGTTACTTCGCTCGAAGCCTCAACTCCGCTCCCAACAAGCGTTATACTGATAGGAATGCCGGTTTTTTCCTTAAAAGCTCGTGCCGTTGAAGAAAGTATTTCTTCCTCAAGTGTGGTTTCCAGTTTCTCTAATTCAGGTACACTGAGCTGCAACAGCTTATGCCGTTCAAGCACCGAAATATCTTCAAAATACTGTACGCTTTCACTCCACAATAACGGCCGAGTAACCGCTTCAAGAATGAACAATACTTCTTGTACTTTTGCTTGGTCTTCACCACGCACTAACACTTGGATAGAAGCAAAACTGCCAGCCTTTTCCATAGCAGACTGGAGTGTTTTCACACTCGCTGCACCTTCCGGCATCAAGGCTTCAAGTTTGGTGGAAACCTTGAGGTTACCAATCTGCGTAAATGAGACCCACAGCAGAACAACAACTAGCAGCAACACCAATTTGTGCCGAACACAAATCAGCTCAGCCATTCTGTTGCTCAATAATGTCATTAGCCGCTACCTCAACTCATACAAACTTGCGTTTCAGAGTGAATAACGGAGCGAAAGTACCCTAACCTCCGAAATAAAATCACGGTAGGGGTTTCGATGTTCTACCCCAGCCCTCGACCTAACTATTACAAACGTAATATTATGCTTGACTCCATCTTTTACACGCGTAATATTACAAGCGTAATAGATAAGAGAAGTAGTAACTTATGACTAAAATCAGCGATGCAGAACAAATCATCATGGAAGCGCTTTGGAACAAAAGCCCTCTCACGGCCCATGAGGTGGTGGCTGAAATCGCCGAACCGAACGGTTGGAGTGACGCTACCGTTCGCACGCTGCTCAATCGCCTCCTGAAAAAAGAAGCTATTTCTGCTGAGCGTGTAAATCGGCAATATCTGTACCGACCACTTCTTGAATGTAATGCATTTGTGAAAACCGAAAGTCAGAAATTCCTTGGCAGGTTTTTTGATGGCAAATTGGCACCCTTTGTATCCCAGTTCGTTGGGGAAAATGGTCTGAAACAACAGGATATTGCTGATCTGAAGCAACTGCTCAAGGATATTGAAGATGCTGAATAGTGCCCTGGAAACACTTATTTCCTTCAGCGTGGTTTTATCAGTAGCAATCCTGCTGGTGCTGATGCTCAGAAAACAGGTGCGCCAGCATTTGGGGGCTTCAGCTGGTTATATGGTATGGGTAGCTGTGCCGTTTTCCCTGTTGATATACTTCCTGCCTTTTGCCGCACTGTTCATAGAGCAACAAGCTGCTTCACAACCGATCTATGCCGCATTTCTTCTGGAAGAAGTTGTTCCAATCCCTGTTGCGACATCAAACATACAGCAAACAGTTTCCAGTTTTTTCCCCAGCGGCATTGCTACGCCAGCAATAACACTATGGGTCTTAGGTTTCGTGTTATCAGCGGCTATTTTCGTTATCAGACAAAGGCGCCTGAAAACATTACTTTCACCAATCAAGAATTCAGGCAAAGGGTATTACCAATCAAATACAGAAGCCGTTGGCCCTGCACTTATCGGCCTGATCAAACCTAAAATCATCGTCCCACCACATTTTGAAACCCAATATAGCTCTGAGGAACAGCGGTTGATCCTTACTCATGAGCGGGTACACCAAAAACATAAAGACCCACTTGTTAATGGTATTACCGCCCTGCTCCAGCTTATCAACTGGTTTAATCCACTGATTCATTATGCAGCGGGGAAACTCTTTATAGATCAGGAACTGGCATGTGATGCAGCTGTACTTCGGCAATTCCCTGAGGCACGCAAACGGTATGCAAACACCCTTTTGCACGCCCACCGCGAACTTGTTCCAAACGCCCTCAACTGCTTTTGGTCGGGCCGGGAAAAACACCCATTTGTAGAACGTATTCAGGCTATTCAGCTGGAAGCTTTAAATGGCCCTAAAAAAGCAAACAACCTTCTAGCATTGGGCACAATTTCCATCGTTACTCTTGCCGCCGTCCTGCCAGACTGGAACAAGCAGTTACGACAAATAACGCCTTCCATCGCCACCTTCGCCTCCACAGACCAGCTGGCACTGATTTCAGCAGCTCAAAAAGGTGATACTATAGAAGCCGCAAAACTTCTTAAAAGCGGTGTAAATCCAAATATCAGTATTTCACCTTACGGCACACCGCTTATTATTGCTGCATCCCGTGGTGATACAAAAATGGCAGAAACTCTGATGGCTCACGGAGCTAAAGCTGACCTCTCCGCCAGAGGCAAGGGTTTTCCGCTTTTATCAGCCGTTGAAAGGGAAGATATTGCGCTGGTTGCCCAGCTTCTAAAGAACGGGGCAACAATTAACGCACTTGTACCTGAAATGGATGCCAGCCCGCTTGCAACAGCCGCGAAGATAGCTAATCCGGATATGGTTTCACTTCTTCTCGCCCATAAGGCTGATCCGAATATGCCTGTTGATGATGAAGGCTCTGCCCTGATAGCAGCAGTATCATCTGGTAAACTGGAAATCGTTGAAATGCTGGTACGCGCGGGGGCTAATACGAAAGCCGTTGGCCGCCTAGAAGAAAGTAATCATCAAGAACGCCATACCACCGCCCTAAAAGAAGCAAAACGCCAAAAGCGGAATGACATAGAGCGGTATTTGATCCAACTCGAATAACACACCGACTTTTCCCAACCAAAACCTCATCACCCAACACCTTCAAAGATTTCCTCTTTGAAGAAAGGAGACACTTATGCCGAATTCACTGAAACCCTTATTATTTGCATTCTTTGTGCTGCTGCTTTTAAACCCGTCTGTGCATGCTGACGAGCACATATCGTTTAAATATGAAACAGCAAAAATCACCTCTGAACACCTGCAAAAAGAAAAGCAAATCTATATCCATCTGCCACCTTCTTACTCAGAAGAGAAGAAGCGTGCTTACCCGGTTTTATACGTATTAAACCGTCCAGAAAACTTCCTGATTTCCAGCCAGATTGTGGATTTTCTCTCAAGCAAAGAAAATATCCCAGAAACTATTGTCGTCGGCATTCCGCATAGTGGTAACTCCCGTTTTGAATATAGTCCCTATGACAGCGATACTCGTAGAGGGGAAATGGATAGCTTTCACCGCTTTCTAAAGGAAGACATCTTCCCTTATATCAACAGCACTTATAGAATCGCACCGTCCAAAGCAATTGTCGGGCATTCCCTTGCCGGGCTTTTCGTGACAGATCTTTTCATTCATGAACCTGATCTTTTCAACAGCTTCATTGCTCTCAGCCCTTCTTATCATCATGGGAAGCCGGTACTTAAAGATATGCGTGCGTTTCTGACAACACATGAAACAAACGACAAAGTATTTTACGCAAGCCTGGGCAGCGATGAGTATTACCGGATAGAAAATGAATACTCGAAAATGCGTCAGATTTTTAACGAAACCAAACCTGAAGGACTACGCTGGAATATCGGCGATATTAGAAACGCCTCACACCGATCTCTCATTCTTCCAGGTCTCATTGATGCGCTGAGTTTCATCTATGAGGGCTATAATCTATCGATGCCTCAATTCAGGAAACAAGGCTATAACGGCATTATCGCTCACTATGCACAGCTTTCAAAAGAGCTTGGAATTATAGCCACACCATCAAAAGAGGACCTCGAAAGCCTACTGAGATATTTCAGTAATCCTGACCGTAAAAATGATCCAGATATTGCACCACACCTGAACGATTACATTGAAGATTTAAATCGGCTTTTGAAACACTTCTACAGCTAGACATTAAGGAGCTGCCTTTGCAGCTCCTTAATTTTAGGTTTTGCTAAAACAAACCCAACTTCTGCAAATTCATGGAAGCGGCATAAAAATTAGCAAGCGAGATACGCTGCACAAGGTGAGCTTTGAGCTCCTCAATTTGCGCGGTTGTAGCTCTTTCTTCCCGAATATTCAGCAAGAAGAAGTCACTGGCACCATTTTGAAAACGCATCTGTTCCGCGTCTGCAAGAAGCCTGGATTGTCTGGTTTCCTGTTTCGCAAGTTCAAGCATTTCCGCAGACACTTTAAGATCAAGCGTTACCCGTTTAAGCTCAAGTTGAATTTTATCCTGCACCATTCTGGTTTTCTGCCTTAGCGCCTTCCGTTTTGCTTTCGCAGCAGTTAGTTTGCCCTTAGCCTTTCTCTGGCCAAGCGAGATAGAAAACTGGAGGCCGACAACAGTATCTGTAGATGCGCGTGATGAACCACCTTCTGCAATAGAGCCAAAATCCCTTGATAGTTCGAGCGACAGATCCAGTTGCGGTGCAAGATCATTTTCCCGTAAATTCACAGTTTGATTAAGCCGTTCAATAGCAAGTTTTAACTGTTGTAGCTCCGGCCTGTTCTGAAGCAACTGACCAGGCCGTAAAATCAACGGAAAAACAACGCTTTCTTGCTGATCAAAAACAGTAACATCGGGCAGTTCATACGCTTCAGGCAATCGTGTAGTACCTTCCTTATTTCGAAGATAATAGCTAAGCATGATAGCCGAGGTCTGAAAGCGCTGTTTTGCTTCGGTTACCAATTTCTCACGGCGCGTAATATTTTGCCTGTTTTCCAGAATAAAGATATCAGCCACCGCGCCTTCTTTTACCTGAATTTCAAGGGCTTTCTGCCGCTCATTTGCAATCTGTAAAAGCTGCCGATAAACATCATACTGATGCCCCGTCACAACCCAGTTCCAATAGGCTTGGGTAGCCTGCTGCTGAATAATAATTTTCTGGAACAGGATATCGGTTTCAGCCTGCTTTTGAGCTAGAGCCGTATCCCGGATATTAAAACGGTTTTCATCAATATCCTTGTTCCGTAGAAGCGAAAAGAGCGTGCCCACTTTAAATTCACCAAGTGTATTGGTGAAATATTCATCTTCATAAATTGGAAACCGACCATCAGAGATACGGTACTTGCCGTAAACTTGTGCCCCGTAAACACCAATGTTTTGTTTGGCTTCAAGTTCAACGACAGACCCACTCCAGAAACCTGTTGCCCGACTGAAACCACTAGCGCCCAAATTTACATCAAATGCACCTTGGGCTGCCTGCGCGTAGCCTGCGGCTTCATTCTTTTCTGCAATTTCCATCAAGATTTCAGGTACATTCCGTACCGAGGAAGCCAAAACGTCTTCAAGCGTTAATGGTTTATCCTGAGCCGACGCCCCGAAAGACATATGCAGCACCGCTAGCATACCCGTTACAATGCTCAGTTTTTTAAGAACATAAAACATATCGGCGTGCCTTAAGGGGTGGATGTTTTGCGAAATTCAGGGGGAAAGTTATTGAGCTGCCGCCATACTTCATAGCCAACTGATACAGTTTCAAAGGTTACCCAACCACGGGCTTTTGAACCAAACCTCACGTAAGAGCTATCGGGCCAGGGGTGTGGGTCAGATTTATCTTCCTGCACCAATACCCTGAAGAGACCGTTTGGGTCCGCCGTTGGATCAATCGCTACAATTTCTCCACTAAAAATCCCCACAGCTGCTGAGGGCCAACCGCTAAACTGAATACTCGGCCACCCTTCAAACTGCAGGCGAACTTTATCTCCGATGCGCGCAAGCGCGATATCTCTGCCGTCGATGTAAAGGGCTACAGCCCGTTCTGCATTCGCTGGGATAAAAGTAGCCACCACATCACCAGCTTTTAAGAAGGTAGAGCTATCACCTGCATTTACTCTCAGGATCACACCGTCTCTCGGTGCACGAACAAATTGCACAGAACTACGAGACAGGGATACATCAAGCCTTGTTAGTTGGGCGGAAGCCTCAGCAACCTTGCTTTTCATATCCTCTACTCGAATACGCACAGCTTCAAAATCACGGCGAGAGGCCAAGCCTTCATTGAAAAGCTTTTCGGTACGAGCCAGATCCAGTTCTGCGGTTTTCATAGCGTTCTGGTTAGCTTCCAGTTTAAAGGCAACCTGTTGCCGCTCTGTTTGCAGACGTTCAAGGAAATTAGGATCATTATCCACAATCTGCAGGATAGGATCATTGGCTTTCACATAGCTGCCATCCTCTACAAACCATTTCTGAATGCGCCCGGAAACAAGTGCATTGATTTCCTGCACCCGGTCATTTGGGCTAAGGGCAATAATGCTGCCGCGGCCATAAGTGGTTTGTACCCACGGCATGAAAACCAAAAATAGAATAACTGCTATGAGACCGGTGGCTATCATAATTGCTACTGCTCTCATCACCTTTGGTGGCTGAATACTTTCAAGGGTTTTGAAATAGGCCTGCGTACGGTCTGTAGTCATGATGCCAACTCTTGTGTTTGGTTCTGAGGTTGGGAGCTGAAAGGGCGGTCCCGAAGCATAAAAAAATCCTCCGGTTTTTCGATGATCAGCTGCGTGTCTGACGCCATTAACATGAACTGATCAAAACCACAGGCTGAGATACGGTTACTGAAGTAGAGAATAGAAGCCCCCGTGTTCGCTTTTATAGCTGTAAGCGTGCGTTCAAGCACTGGTGCAGGTAGCGCATCAAACAACTGAGTAAGAACAAGCACTTGCGGTTCAGCAATCAGGGCAGCCGCCAATTTAAGCTTCAACACTTCTACAAGCGAAAGCGGCGCTCCCGTAAGTGAAAGCTGGGTATCCATACCATCAGAAAGGGATTGGATGGTGCTTTCAAGCCCTACTATTTTAATGGCCTCAAGTGGCTGTATAGTTTGCCCTTCATACTCAGCAGCTTTCAGGAAGTTTCTGATGGTACCAGGGATGAGAGTTGGTCGATCAAGGATCGTAATAAGTTGGCGTAGTTCATGCACTTCAATATCCAGCACATCCGTGCCAGTGAAGCTTACAATCCCGTGGTGGGGACGTTCATGGTGCTTCAGAAAATCTGTAAAAAGGCGCTGAACGGCAGCATTGGGAGCAGCACAGAAAATTGAAGCACCGGCTTTGATCTCCAGATTAAAGGTTACATGCTCATGCCGGGCAAAACCGCTGGCTTGTGCGAAGATCAGGTCTTTTGCGCCTTTGCGCGGAGTAAGCGTGCCAGCTGGAACCTCCTGCGGCACATCAAAAAAATGTGCCAGTTCTTCCGTTGCAGCTGTAAGATCATAAAAACTCGCAAGATAGTCACCCAGTTGGGAAATACCGTAAAATACTGCTGAAAGAATAAGCTCAGCTGCCACAAGCTGGCCGAGGGAAAGCTCACCATTAATCACCAGCCAGCCGCCAATACCAAGAAGCAGAGCGCTGGCCAGCGCATAAATCACCAGAAACGCCAGCGCCTGTGAAAAGGTATATTTAAAATGATGCTTGGTACTATTGATATAATCAGCCGTTTTCTTATCGCTCTGCTCAAGCGCACGTTCGATATGCTTGCGGGATTTATAATAGCCGTTAGATGCACCAAGGCTTTCAATCCAGCCTGCCACATTATGCTTGGTGTGGGAAAGCGCTACTGCACTCAGCATCGCACGATTACCCCAAACACCCCATACCGCCCAAATAAGCAGCACAAGCCCGATATTAAATCCCAGAAACAACGGGTGATAAAGGGATACAATCGTAAACCCTACAAGAGCTTGCAGGATAATGGTGAAACCACCAATCAATAGATAAGGCACTGCCTTCTGCACCGTTACGATATCGAAATACCGATTAAAAAGCGTGTTTTTGCCTGCATCTGTAAAAAATGGGTTCTGGGCATATAAGGTTTTAAGGGTAATTTCTGCCACAAGGCGTGCATAAAACCGTCTGCCAAATAGCTCCATCAAGTGAATCCTGAGCGCATTCAACAACCCTGAAACCATCAAGAGCACAAACAGCGTGACTGAAAGCCCAATAAGCGGGGTTTTAAGGCCCGTGTTCGCAACGGTGTTGATCAACATCTGTACTGAAATCGGCACCGCCAACGTAAGCAGGCTGATACCGATACCGTAGATGATGGCAAGCCAATAGAACTGCTTTTCGTCCCGCAGCAAACTGCGGATAAAATGCCATAAATCAGAAACCGGCTTCTGCGGAGAAGCTGCGGATGATGGGTTTTGCATGGAAATTACCTAAAAAATGCCCTGCGCGTACTGAGGTAGGGGGTATGGTATGAAGTAGCACGCGCAGGGCTGGGGGAACTAAGAACAAAGAGCAAGAGAATATGAGACTTCAAGGGCTTTAATTCGAGCCTGTAATCTCCGGCGGGTTGCTTCAAGCGCCGATTTGTTCTCAGTGCCCGAAATGCCGCCTACGCCAGCATAAGCAAGCTTAGAGCACACAACAGAAAGCCGCGCCTTCATAGACAATAAAACAAGTTTATTTTGATCTTTTGTCGCTTTACTTTTCATTGTGTTTCTCTTTCTTTCTCTGCCGATACGATTGAAATGGGAAACCAAGTTGATTGTTCAACATAAATAAAATATGTTTTTTGATATAAAAAAACTATCAAAAGAAAGCAGCCCTGATGAATGCTATCACCCTGAAGCAGATGCAATATCTCGCGGCACTGGATGAAACCCGTAATTACAGAAAAGCAGCAGCTCTTTGCGGTATCAGCCAGCCTTCACTCAGCGTTCAACTCCAGAACTTGGAAACCGCTCTTGATGTAAGATTAGTAGAACGGAGCCGTAGTGGCGTGTTCTTCACCCCAGTGGGGCGGGAAGTGCTGGAGCGAGCAAAAGATATCCTGCTTCGTGTACAGGGATTACGGGATGTAGCAGAAGCTGGTAAACATGCGCTTGCAGGGACCATCAGGCTTGGCACAAAATCAACACTAGGCCCCTATATCCTACCAAAGGTCGTGCAGCGACTTCACAAAGATTACCCTGATCTAAAGCTTTATATTCGTGAAGTTGATCCCAGAGAAATGGAACGCGAACTGGCGGAAGGGGAGCATGATATTATTCTCGCTCAACTACCCATTCAGCATGAACAACTGGCCACCACAGAGCTATACCGTGAACATCTCCTTCTTGCACACGCACGGGATCACAGGTTCGCCAGCCAGAAAGAAGTGAGCCCGGCAGACCTGAAGGACGAGCTCGTACTCTCCCTAGATCAGCGCTATCATATGCACGAGCAGATCCGCTATCTATGTGATGATTTTGAAGCAGTTGTTTCTGGTGACTATCTTGGCACCAGCCTTGACGCGCTGAGACAAATGGTAGGGATGGGGATGGGAGTAACTTTCTTACCCGAGCTTTACGCCAAATCAGAAATCTCAGCGAACAGTGAAGTGATGGTAAGACCATTAAAGAACAAGCATATCTACCGCACCATTGGGCTTGTTTCCCGTAAAGATGTAGGCAAAGCCGATGCATACACCCGCATCGCTGATGTGATCAAAAACGTGGTGAAAGAAATACAGTAAGAATGGCGCGCGGGCCTTTTCATATTTCGAAACGATATTCACCTGAAGAACTGCGCGATTTATTCAATGCCCTATCAGACTGGGAAGACATTCTCAAATACATTGATTGGGATGCTTTAGAAGATCCCTCCCCTCAAAAACCGAAGGGGCCACGACCATGATTGTGGTTTCTAAAGCAAAACGCTCCGCTCCACTTTCCATACGCTTGAATGATGCTGAACGGGATGACCTGTTACGCCGTGCAAATGGTGAAGCGTTATCAAGCTATGTGAAGCGCTGTGTGTTTGGTAAGCGATCATTCTCTGGACGCATGTCACAGGAGCAAGTTGCTCTTCTGTTAGCAAAACTTGCTTCCTGTGGCCTTGCAGGTTCACTGAATGATTTATCTGAAGCTGCACAGCTTGGAGTACTCCCTGTAACATCTGATACCGAGCAAGCTTTAAGACAAGCTTGTGCTGATGTTGCAGATATGCGCCTCATGCTCTTACAGGGCTTGGGAAAGCGCTTATGATCTTAAAGGCTAGTCAGAGGGGTGGCGGGCGCGAGCTTGCCACCCATTTGATGAAAGAAGAAAACGAACATATTGAACTTCATGAAATGCGAGGCTTTATTGCTAATGACTTGCAAGGGGCATTTGATGAAGCACATGCCATATCCAAAGCCACCAAATGTAAGCAGTATCTGTTCTCTCTGTCTCTGAACCCACCCGCACATGAGCAGGTGGCAACACCTGCCTTTATCCGTGCTGCTGATAAAGTAGAAAAACATCTTGGTTTGGAAAACCAACCACGCGCTATTGTCTTTCATGAAAAAGAAGGCCGACGACATGCCCATGTAGTTTGGTCACGTATCGGTATTGAAGATGACAAGCTTAAGGCTGTTAATCTCCCCTTCTATAAACGCCGTCTGACAGAACTATCAAAAGAACTGTATCTGGAACATGGCTGGAAGCTTCCTGATGGGCACAGAGACCCAAGCTTACGTGATCCAACCAACTTTGGCCTTGTAGAGTGGCAACAGGCATTGCGGGCAGGTCGTGACCCACGAGAGATTAAACAGGTATTCCAATCTGCGTGGCAACATTCAGATAGTGCCAAGGCACTCAATGCTGCCTTATCAGAGCATGGCTTCATGCTAGCCAGAGGTGACAGACGCGGCTTCGTAGCCGTTGACTATCGTGGAGAAGTATATTCATTAACCAGATATGCTGGCGTAAAAACCAAAGAAGTTAAACAGCGTTTAGGTGATCCTGAAAAACTACCCTCAGTGGATGAAACCAAAGCCACATTCAAGAAGCGCATAACGCCAAACCTGAATAAGCTGATCAAGCAGCAAAAGCAAAACCACCGCGCTCAGAAAAGCATCCTTCAGGAAAAAGTATTCACTCTTGCTAAGCAACAGAAACTGACAAGACAAGCATTAGGTAAGCGCCAACAAAAAGAGCGGGAACTGTTCCAACATCACAACGCGGCCCAAACAAGAAGAGGCCTAGCTGGTGTATGGGATTTCTTGTCTGGAAAGACTGTTCAGCACAAAAAAGAAGCTCAATTCAAGGAATGGCAGCTAACTAAAGAACATCAGCTGGAAAAGGATAGCATTATCTTCAGTCAGCTTGAAGAAAGGCAGAAACTCTTGAAAGAGAATAGACGGGTGAACCTGAAGCAAAAAGAAGAGAAAAAACGATTGCACCTAGCTGTAACAAAAGTCATGGATTCAAAGGATAAAACCATGTCGAGACATCAAAAAAACTTATCCGAAAAACTTCATATCAAGTAACAATCAAATTTAAATCAAAGGTTTTTAATTTCTTTCTCAATAGATTTGTATTTATCCTTTATTTCGTCACCAAAATAAAAATCCAAGAGTTCCTTTTTCGTTAAAGTGCCCGTTGACAAAAACTGTTGTAAAAATTTCTGGTTAAACTCGGCTAGCAGCAAACTTTTTTCTAATTGCGCCAGTATTTTTTGGTTATTCTGGATATTGTTCATTACTAGTTTTTTTACAGAACATAAATCATCAATATCTTTGATAATCCTGTTAACAATGACAGTAAGTAAATCCTTATCCAACTCCACAGGTTGAGCTTTAATAGCTATATCTCTCGAGAGCATATATGCAATTGCAAGGTTCGTATAATCGCCTTTTTGAGAATCAACAATGGCGACAAAACCGATTGAAGGAATATACCTAACATTTTCAATATAACTGGAAATACTATTATCAACTCCAGATGCATCTAGAACAATAATACTAACCTGCCCTTCACGGTTTGCTTGAGCCTCTATTAATTGACTCCAAGCTGTATCGGCCTTGTTAGTGAAGACATCTTTAGATTTAATATCGCCGAGACGGATACTCTTATCAAATTTACATTCAATTATAATTTTTGTTTGTTCATTTCCGTCTAAATAACTAACGATATCTCCAGTTTTATTTTTCGGAATTATCCCTTCCGAATTTCCTGTAAGAACTATCTCATCTGAAAGCTTATTATCTTTACAATAAGCTTTCAGATATTGTGATATTTCTTCTTCGGCCTCTATTCCTTTAACAGCGGATTTAAAGAAAACTTCCTGCTTCAGATCAAACAGTATCTTTAAACTCTCAAGTTCTGTCCCTAATTCATTAGAGGTTCGTGCGAAAAAAGCAGATATGCGGTCTTCTATTAAAGCAAGTACACCGATGTAAATGGCTTTCAGTAGCTTATCGTCTCGTTCAGCTGCAGGTAAATTATTAAAGTACTCAAATACAATTGGGTGATCTAATTCAAAATCACTTATCTCAACTCTCTTTTTCTTCTGCGATAAAGAAACAATATTCATTCCATTTAAATCCTAGCGTACTCGTAACTGCCTTTGATATTATGCGCTAAATAGCTACCATGTGACGCAGCAGACATTAACTCACGATAAACGTGCTCCGGAACATTATAATATTGATACACACCGCCTTGCAAAAATTCCACCTCCAAGATCAAGCTATCACCATCATATCCAATAGAAGCTATATTACTTGAGTCAACAAACTCTCTATCCATGTTATTTCTCCTTTTCTGGTTTATAATATGGGTCTTGATTACGCCATGCCAAAGCAAGGTCATCATAATCTTCTTCTTTAAAACTTTGAGACCAAAGCAAAGCAACTTTAGGGTCAATGCTATCCGGAAAACGTCCTGCTTTTGGTAATTTGAAACGGCACCTTAGAGGTAACTTAGCACTTTCTCCCGAAATTATCGCTTCACCGGTTCTTAATACAGGCAAACTATCTACAATGCCCGATACACCATCTGACATTGCAGCTTTTACTCTGCTTCTATCTGCTTGGTTATTAATCCTAAGCGCAAAAAGAGTCCCACATTGTGAAAGAATTGTTTCATCAATTTCTGAAGGGCGTTGACTGACCAGCATAGACCCCAAGCCAAACTTTCTTCCCTCTTTCGCAATTCTGCGAACCATATTCTTAGCAAAACCAGAATTTTCATTTGATAGATACCTATGAGCCTCTTCAAGAACCAAAAGTAAAGGCCTTTGCTTCATCCCTTCCTTCAGCTGTCTTCCCCAAAGAGCGGCTTCAAAGATAATATCCAGTAAAGACCCCAACAATTGATCTAATCGCGATGAAGGAATTCCCGATAAATCCAAAATAGTCACCGGCTTGTCATGACCTATCCAACCTTCAAGTAATTTATCCAAATCAGCCTTAATTTCATTGTCTTTATCTGGTTCCCAATCACCTGGCTTAAGCAGAAAAGAATATTGTTGATCTAGTAACCTTGAACGAAATGACTCTAACGGTTTCTTTAGTCGATGATCTCCACCTTTGAATGGTGCTGAACTTCCAGCTCCTGGAGGCTTAAATTGAGGAGGTAGAATTTTCTCGCTATCTCCCTCATCTGTATAAGCGGGGATTGTCTTTTTACTGTCCTCCCAGACTACGGAGTCATCAAATTTAAGGTCGTACCACAACTTTTTTAACCTGAATGGTACTGGTGTTGTTGCTGTTACTCTATTTTGATCAATATTCTTAATAGACGCTCGAGATTGATTAGCATCAATAAAATCAAACTTATCTTCAACAATCTTGTCGATTATTAAATTTTTACTTTGCTCATTCAAATTGCCGCAAAGGAAATCAATCAAACTGTCCGGAGAGACACACCAATATGGAATGTATAAATTTTCTTCTCCATCTACCGGGTTAACTGAATATGTTTTAGCAATATCCCCAAGAGCGGAAGAATACTCTCCATGAATATCTATTAAGAGTACCCTAGACGATGGATATACGACTTCACCTTCATCGTTACATACAATGGATCGAAGCAAACTTGAAACACTAGTGGATTTTCCTGATCCTGTAGAACCTAATACAGCAGAATGTCGCGTTACTAATTTTTCAACATCAAGGCTAACGTTAATGCTGTCAGAACTCGACAGTTTCCCAACGACGACTTGCCCTTCATTTTTATTCCCGTAGATTAACTGGAGATCATCTTCTGTTACAATATGAGCGTCGTCGTTGATACTCGGATATTGACCTATACCTCTTTCAAATTCAGCACCAACAGCTTCACCAACTAGCTCAACCCTTATCCAACGCCTTTTGGTCGTTAAGGTTTTGTTTTCATCATCTACTGATGAGGTCTCACTCGTTTCAGAAATGATTCCATACAAACTATTATAACCTTGAGGTATCCTTACAAAACTACCAACCTGGCCAATTCTATGAGCTTTACCACCGATAATTAGTAAGCCAGATTCCAGTTGCGGTGCTAACTCTACGAGTATTGAAGAACCAGAAACGGAACTAACTGCACCTAGATAAGTTGGTTCTTGAGCCTTACTCACTGCTATCCCCCATCGACATATCTACATAAGTTTTGTCGCCTCCTGATTTAGCAAGAAAATGGCAAAGACTCTTAAAATCACCTAAATAAAAACCATCCTCATTCCAATATTCTTGACGGATTCTATCCCAGTTCTTACTTGGTTCCTCTCCCAACTTCCAGCGAGCTTTTACTCCATTTATGACAGCGCCATCTTGACAATAAACGCTCATATTGGGTCTTGTTAAAGCTAACTCAACAGCATGCTTCTCTTCACTCAAGCCTTTATATTGTAGAGCTATAATAGCTGAAGTTGAGTTTGCAGACATGCATTCACTTAACTTTGCAGATATGTGAGCGTCAGCAAAAGAAAACCCACTCGCTATCAAGAGAGTGTCTGGTTCCAACATAAAACTCTTCAATCGATCAAATAAGGATGTAAATGGTGCTGCTTGGGTTTGATCGTATTTGATATGAGAAGGATACACCATTATTTCTCCGTCCTCAGAAAAACTCCTAATCACCTCTCCAGAATCATTTTGTGACCAGCCAATAGAACCATGTAGTTTCCATAACCTAATCCAGTTAACTGGTAGATCGTTATTAGAGATACTAGATGGATCAAAAAAAGCGTTTTTTGCTCCAGCAAAACCATCAAAATACGGTGTTTTTGCTCTCTCCATTGCCTCTTCAAACAACAAATCATAATTCGTTGTGAAGATTTCGACAGGTTCTTTCCTAGTTATCCCGTTCACCCAAGAAACTAAATCTGAAAAAGGGTTACCCTCCTGCGGTAAACTAACTTCAACAATTTTTTTAATTTCAGCACAAATAGATTGAGATAGCTCTTTATATTCATGAGCATTCAAACCGTGTACTTTCGTCGTACCAATGACCTCAGCCAAGCCACGAATTCTAGATAAAACAAGTTCGATGTTGGCTTCACCCACCTCTTCTTCGATCAATTCGTAAGTCTCTCGCTTAGCTGCAGGTAGATGTTCTTTTACTTGAGACGTTAAACCTTCGATGTTTGGAATTAGTGGAGTATAACTGTCTGGACTACCGACATTAACGCTCACTGGTGCTCCAGCTCCGATTAATAGCCCTATTTTTTTTCGTCCATTTGTAATGATATGACGAAAATCAAACATGTATTGATCTGGATTATGTACAGTCGCATCCATTAAAGAAGCCCCCCAATCGTGAAATACCCTTCATGTTGCCCTTATCAAATAATCCTAAGCAACAAGGGAAAGACGAGACAATAAATCAACTTATTGAATAATTTTCAACTAAACAATACATATATGGTTGTATTAATGCACAGGTATATTTTAAAAAATCAATCAATGGGATAAAGTAAAATTTATGCATGCATAAAAGTGATGTAAAAAAGCAGATAGATTAAGGTTTATTGTGTTCACGTAAGGAAGCTTCATCTTCAACTAGCGCTTCAGCGGCTTGCCTACACCCGTCTACAACTTTGTCTCTTAAAAACAACATAGTTTGCATTTGTATTTGCGTTTCCACCTCCGCCTCATTTCCATAAACCAATGACGTAACATGTAATAGCGAAAATGCGGTCAAAATCGCGGGGCCATCTAACCCAGAATTGATAGCGCCTGCATGAAAACGAGGTGTACCATCAATCAAATCTAATGATGTATACGCACCTGCAATACCTGCATGAATTCTATAACTAGATAGCTTATAATCTGGAGGAAGAGCGGGCCAATCTACCGCCTCTTCCAAATGTTTAAATCTGGGTTGTTTTTCATTCAAACTTTTTGCGGCCCACCCATAAGGACCAGAAAATGAACTACCGTATAGCGTAATCGCTGCTTGAAAATCTTCTTCAATCTCTTTCAAGTCCTCAGGGAGGCTTTCAAGCTCATACTCTTGCCCATTATAACGATATTCGTTTTTAACTTCTTCACGAAGACTAACCACTTCATGAGCCATATAACGCTCAGCTACTTCGTTCCCAAAACGATCAATGACAAAAGCTACTATCGAAATTTCGTATAACGTTCTCCACCGTGCAAAAGCACCGTCCGGCAATCCATTTTCTAAAAGAGTAAGTATCTCCATAACTGTTCTACAAGCCCGAATATGCAAAACAGTGATTACTTCATCTTTTGCACTTCCTTCCTCCCTATTTAAGCTCGAAATTTTGCCGACAAATTCCTCACCAATTTCTTTAGCCGCAGCCAACATCATCCTTAGAGGATCAAGCCCAACGGACCAACGAGCATCCAAACGGCTACGAAAACCATTCATACTATCGTTTTCATATGCTTTATGTTCTGGCCAACTTTCTTCAAGATTTGCCACCATATTTTGAGCACTATCTTTCACCGTACGCAAAAGAACTTTAGGTATACTCTCATTATAAAATGCTTCAACATCACGATGAAATGCCGACACCTCTTCTTCAGTGAAATTCAAATTAATATTTTTAGTCGTTCCCTCTTCACCATCATCCCACGAAAATCTTTCTTCCTTACCTGACAAAATATGGTCTGCTAGAGCATCTAAATGAGTTTTATCTTTTACCCCATGTGCCCCTAATTTTTTTTCCAGTAAACTGCGCAACACAAGTTTAGGCACATTGGTTTGAATCATATCCTCGATGGCCTCAGTCAAATCTGTCATATTTACTTCATCAACTTTCTACCAAGGCAAAACAAAGATACCATTGTGGTTTTCCACATGTCTTGCATGGTTATCAGACAACGTTTGCATAACTCCTGATAAAACTCGCTCTGCTAACTCCTTACGCCTTTCAGAAAAAGCTTCGCTATCATCAGCTTCAAAGTCCCTACGTTCGTTCTGAATATGAATTCTGTTTCGCAACTTTCGAAGCTCATTCATTTCATCATAAATATCCGGCCCTAAACCATCAAAGACTCCATGATCTTGAGAGAAACGAATATACTTATCCAGCTTGTCAGCTCTACGTGGATTATCCTGAATTTCATCAATAAGATCTTGAGGAACATTATCAATTCCTTCGATTGTATGATTCACTGCTCGGAAAAAAAAATCATACAAGACAGCGTCTAATAAAGATCCAATTTGAACGATAATCAACTTTCTCAAATACAGTTGCTTATCAACGTCGTTATATAAGTCGTAGAGTAACTCAAGAGCATCCAAATTATATTGGATATTGTCCCCAATTTTAAAAATACCTAAAAAATTTGCTTCTATCTGTGTGGTCATTTTACTCCTTCTTACCTTCAAATTGATATGTACAAAAACTAAATGCTCACCAATAAGACTGACTTACTTGGACCATAATTATCATCTAACTCATTTTAATATATTACGGTGAGACCATCTTGTGTATTCATCTCTATTATTCAGATAAATCTTTAAAGTATTTATCTACCATCAGCATCAATGTCTTGCTGGCTTTAGTACTATTCCTGCCTTTATTACCACCTCGCTGCTGCCCAAACTTCGTAAAGTTAGACATGTCGGTATACATCCAGTGATCTGTCACATTTGAATTATCACGATCATACAAAACATATGATATTTTAATCCGAATAGATTGATCGTCTTTTAAAATAGCCTCCAAGTCATTCCAGAACTGAATATGATCAGCATTGTGCCCAACCATCCCTTTATCTCGGGTTTTATTTTTCACGTCGATAAAGTTAAATCGAGGAGAGGCTTCATCCGGGCACTTGATAAAATCGATATCGGTTGTTCTGCCCTTCCATCGATTTTGTGACAAAACGAAATCATATAAGTATCGGTTTGCCCAAAGAGAATATAATTCTTCACATGAATACGGTTTCAGTAGTTCTTTAGCATTCTCTAAAACAGCTTCATTTTGCGCTTCAGAAAACAAGTCTCTACCAAACGTTTCTGAGTTGTCCCCATTATGACGAATATCAAAGTGTGCAAGGAGATTACTGATATCACTCTTTACAAACTCACCATTTTCACCAAAAACATAAACCGAATAAAACGCTCTAACCAACTCAATATTGTAGGAGCTTCCGAACAAAGCCAAAGCTGGATGAATATGATCTGCAAACTCTTTATTCAGGCTTGGGATCTGACAAATATATAGCTTTATATCAGGTATAGCTGACAAGAGCTTATAGAGTGGTTCATACTGCTCAATTGGCATACTTGTGACGGTAAAATATACACAATTCGACAAAGGATTCTTCTGCTTACTGCTGACAGGAACAAACCAACCACCATCCAAGGCATTATGCTTTTGCTGATGCTGAACAGAAAACTTTAACTCACCATTATAACCAATGATCGAATTAAAAAAGGCATTCTGTTTTTCATTCTTTATGAAAGGTCGACTACCTCTTTTATCGAGAGTGACATTACTATCATTTCTTGTATATATCCCGCCCCAGAACACCCTCAATAATTCATCTAAAACTATGTCTTTTTGCATAAACACACTTACTGGTTACATTTACTGTGAATAAGAACATACTATGAACAAACACCCTTTACAAGAGAATCTCTGGGTGTCATTATGATGAAAATGTCAAAATTCGTCCCAGAGAAAGTTTAAGTAAAATGCAGGATATGTCCTTCCGTGAACTCCGCGAGTTGAATGCAATGTCTGTCGAAGATGCTGCAAGCCTCATGGGGGTTACAGTAAAGACCATTTATCGGTGGGAAAAAGGTGAGGTTCACCCCAAGGAACATTGCCTTGAAATCCTGCGAAACAAACTTGCCCACAAACAGTCTCCTCAAAAGGATAACCACGAATTTACTTTCATAGATTTGTTCGCAGGAATTGGAGGCATTCGCAAAGGGTTTGAAGCAATCAACGGCAAATGTGTATTCACAAGTGAATGGGACCAATACGCTCAAAGAACATACCGCGCAAATTTCCACGACGATCACCATATCGCAGGTGACATTACAAAAGTGGAAGCACAAGATATCCCTGCTCACGATGTTCTGTTAGCCGGTTTCCCGTGTCAGCCATTCAGCCTGGCTGGTGTTTCCAAAAAGAATGCCTTAGGTCGCGCACATGGCTTTGAAGACAAGACACAGGGAACGCTATTCTTTGATGTGTTGCGCATTATTAAACACCACAAACCAAAAGCTTTCCTGCTTGAGAACGTAAAGAACCTGAAAAGCCACAATAAGGGTGATACATTTGCGACCATCGTTGGCGCGTTGAAAGCTGAAGGCTACACACTCAGTACTCGTGTTATTGATGGCAAAGGATATGTACCACAACACCGTGAGCGTATCTTTATTGCCGGCTTTAAGGAAGACACAGGCTTTAACTTCGATAACCTGGAATTCGCGGACCCGAAGACAGGTCCTATTCTTGAAACAATCCTGCACGACGAAGGTGAAGAGGCAGAGGCGGAATACACGCTCCCTGTTACTGGACAAGGTTCTAACGCTGCCTCAAGAGTAAATGATAAATACACACTAACTGACAAGCTATGGGCTTATCTTCAGGCCTACGCAGCCAAACACAAGGCAGCAGGTAATGGCTTTGGATATGGCCTTAACGGCCCTGAAGACAAAGCACGCACCCTATCCGCAAGATACCACAAGGATGGCAGCGAGATTCTGATAAAACAGGATGGTAAAAACCCTCGTCGCCTAACACCTCGTGAATGTGCTCGGTTGATGGGATATGACATGAGCAAAACACCGGAGATGATTATTCCGGTATCAGATACACGTGCATATCAACAGTTTGGTAACTCGGTAGTCGTCCCGGTAATTGAAGAAATAGCAAAGTATATGAAGTCTCATATTCTGGAGCTGGTCGCCAAACAAAAAGAGGAAGATAAACTTCTTCAAATGGCTGCTGAATAAGGTATTCAAAAATGGACGTTGTTACCCCTGAGAAACGAAGCCAGATGATGGCAGGTATCAAGGGTAAGAATACCAAACCAGAACTTATCATAAGAAAAGAGTTATTCAGGCGGGGCTTTCGTTACCGCCTGCATGGAAAGAAGTTACCCGGCAAACCGGACATTATTCTTCCCAAATACAAAACCGTTGTTTTTGTGAATGGCTGTTTCTGGCACAAGCATGACTGTCACTTATTCAAGTGGCCTAAAACTCGCACAGAATTCTGGCGAGAGAAAATCCTTGGAAATGTTGCAAGAGACAAAAAGAACCGAGACTTACTCAAAGCAGATGGATGGAAAGTCATTACAATCTGGGAGTGTGCAATAAAAAACAAATCCTATGATGAAATTTCTCTGGAAATTGATAAGCTTGCAGAATCATTATTAAATACAGAATATATTAAGCACGCTTAACAAAAGGACATTGGTTGTATGGGGGCACATTCAGGAACTTATGATAGCCACAATGCTAGAGAAGCATCGCTTGATAAAATTATCTCAATCCTGAAATCGTTAGGTGTTACCAAAACCTATATCAAAAAACTTGCTCCCAATGATAACAGCAAGAACCAACCCTACTTTGGTGGACACCTAACTGATCTATCATTCCTGCCTACTGGCGAGCTTATACCATCGGTGACTACTTCGAATAAGAAAACGCCAGCTAATCGCAAGATCAAATATACTACAGACATTCCTTTCACCTGGTTCGACACTGAAGGCCAAACCTATAACGCTCCCAGAGCCAAGCTCATCTATTATCCACAATACCCTGAAGTACGTTTCTCTGGTTTCCTCCTCGGTTCCAAAGTTGAAGCTGGAATGTGGATGGACCCGAAAAGACAAGGTCGAGCCCAAGGCCGCTGGCTCATACTTGGTGTGCATCCCGAGGGAATGACATATGGATATCTTGTTACGCCGGGATGTAATCTTTCCAGGGAGCTGGAAAATACGGAACTGATAGAGTTTGGCACAATATTCAAACAACTGGATATGACTGCTGGTGCAGATGCACCCAAGGTTTCCACTAAAGACGCACTTATTGCCAAACTCAGAGAGATCCATGAAATGGGCTGGGTTTCCAGCTGTAGACTTACTGGAGAAATGGACCTTATCCCATACAAGGCAGCTAATGGTGGTGGATATACATTGGAGGCTCTATTGGGAATTTCCCCAAACGGTTTTGCCGAGCCCGACTATCTGGGATGGGAGGTAAAGCAGTTCGGGGTAAACAAGTTCCCCAGTATAGGAGCCAAACCAACCACACTAATGACCCCGGAGCCTGATGGTGGCTTTTACAAAGACACTGGAGTGATCGACTTTATTCGCAAATACGGCTACCCGGATGTTTCTGGTATTGAAGACAGATTTAACTTTGGTGGGAAGCATATTGTCGGAAAGGTTCATGAACGTACAAACCTGACTTTATCTCTTCTGGGATTTGATCCTGAAGCAGGAAAAATTATCGATGCCGAAGGATGTATTGCTCTGCTTGATGCCGAAGAAAATATTACGGCCAGCTGGAGTTTTGCAAAACTTATGGATCACTGGAAACGGAAACATTCCCAAGCCGTATATATTCCATCACTAAAACGTAAAGAAGGTGGCGAATATAGGTATCATTACGGGAAAGATATTGAACTTGGTACTGGAACCAATCTGGAGATCATGCTTCGAGGTATGCAAACAGGCTTTGTATATTATGATCCTGGTATCAAAGTAGAAAATGCATCAAGCGACAAACCAAAATCCAAACGTCGTAGCCAGTTCAGAATTAATCATAAGCAACTTGGACAGATGTATAAGAACTTTGAGCATGCTGATTTGCTATCAGCAAATTCATAACCAATATGGGACATATCTCTCTAACGTCTTTGTGAATTCCCTTATTACGATATCTTTATAACTATTCCGATCATTATCGCTTGTTGTAAGGATGTGCTTGTATGAAGTATCTGGATGATCGCCGTGTACAAATTGGCTTTGTTGTAACTCTTATTGTCTCACTCTTATTTCTACACGGAATTGAAGGCGATTATGGTCGATCACCTGCAACCTATATCCCAACGCTATCATCCTTGATCACAGGCTTTGCATTCGGTCTTTTACTCGCAGGCCTCTACACACTCACCCGCTTCCTGATTAAACGCTATAGCAAATGGGTGTTTCTGATCTTTCTTGCAGGCTTAATACTGATTGGTGATTCTGCCGGATACAATTCTGCTGCGGCGGCTGTTACGAGCCCTATTGCTGGCATTATCGGGTTTATCTGGGGCATAACGATTATCATGTACCTCTATTTGAAGGTACACTTCAAATTCATCCCCAAGACCAAACTGCCAAACGTATTTGGTTCTTCCCGCTGGGCAACAAAGGAAGACTTGGCGGAATGGGATTTACTAGGTGAACAGGAAAACTCCAATGGCTTGTTTCTGGGTAAGACCGAAGATGACAGCATCATCTATGATGGTGATATGCATGCACTCACAGTAGCCCCTACAAGAACGGGTAAAGGAGCCACTGCGATTATCCCAAACCTCTTGCGCTCTAATTCATCCATATTGGTCATTGACCCCAAAGGTGAGAATGCACGGCGTACTGTAAAAGCTCGCTCTAAAGTCTGCGATGGTAGAGATAGCAAAGTATATGTGATTGACCCTTGGTCTATCTCGACACAAGCAGACAAATATGGTGAAGGGATTTCAGAAGAATATCTAAGCGGCTTTAATCCCCTAGCCTCCCTTAATCCAAATGATCCTGATCTTGTGACTGATGTGATGATGCTGGCTGATGCACTGGTGATTGATAGTCCGAAAGACCCATTCTGGACAGATGAAGCCAAGGCCCTGATTTACGGCGTTATTCTATATGTGGTGACGGATGAAGCAGAAGAAGGTAACCGTACCCTTGCAAGAGTAAGAGATATCATCTCCATGCGGCCTGCCAAGGAAACCGATATAGACCTCACTGATACCTTCAACGAGATCATCATAAACATGCGTGCCAGTGATCACCCAATGGTACAGACAGCCGCAGACCGCATTGAGCAAAAAGAAGCCAAAGAATTCTCAGGCGTATTGTCTTCTGCACAATCCAATACGCATTTTCTGGATAGCCCTATTATTAGAAAAAGCCTTGAGGGAAATAACAGCAATCCATTCAGTTTCGCTGATCTTAAGACAGCAGATGAACGCATTACGGTTTATCTTGTACTACCACTGGACCGACTACCAACATTCCACCGCTGGCTACGCCTGCTTGTAACATCAGCAATGATTGATCTCACCCGCGCACCTGTAGACAATGCAAAGCCGCCGGTACGTGTGATCTTGGATGAATTTGCTGCTCTGGACAAAATGCCACTCATTGAAAAAGCTTATGGCACGATGGCAGGGCTTGGTGTGCAGCTATGGGTGTTTACGCAAGACCTTGGGCAATTGATGAAGCTATATGGTGACAAGGCATGGCAGACCTTTGTTTCCAATGCGGGTGTATTCCAGTATTTCGGTTCAAGAGATTATGAAACTGCCAAATATGCTGAACATCTATGTGGCATGACCACAATGAAAAAGCGTTCTTTCAGCTTTGGTAACAACCATAGCCACACATCGGGGATAAATTCATCAAGTGGTGCACAAGGTGGATCATCTGGTTCATCATCAAGCATCACAACTGGCTCAAACGAAAGCTTCACGATTGATGATGTTTCACGTCCGCTCGCTTATGCTGATGAAATGATGACCTTACATAGGAATAAACAGATTTTATTTGTAGAGAACCGTTATCCGATTATTGCAGAGAAACATTGGTGGTTTGAAGACCTTCACTCCAAAACACTCAATAGATAACCTTTATTTCTGGCGAATCACAAAAAACAGGAAGCACAATATCGCAAGCCCACCAAAGGCCGTTTCTAATTGCGGGCTTCTTTTACCATGCCCAGATACTAAATTAACCATATGCTCACAGTTATCTCTGAGAACATCGTACGGTTTCCCGATCAGAGATCTAGCCATTTCAACAGAACGAGATCCTTGTTCATAAGCAGGAATCCCTTCCGATACTATGAGTTGTCCCTTACCAAAGGTTTCAATAGTTTCTTCAACTACACACCCAACATCTTTACACGCATGAACAACGGTATTCGCACCGGTTGCAATTCCCTTGTGCTGAATAACCCTACTGAATAACCCATCCTTTGATCGTGACAATCTTTCGCCCACCTGATACATTGAATACCTCCGATAATTTTGAATCAATATATCATTATGGTACAATAATTCATCATGAATAACAACAATAAAAATGAATACACTACTTTTTCCATGATTTTAGGCCAGTTAATCATGAATAAATGTGAAGCAACTGGCATTCCACTGACTCAGCTTTATGAGCAAAGCGGGGTTAGTCAGGCAACTTGGTCTCGAATAATGAGGGGGCAAACCAAGCTAGGTGTTGAAGATTTATTCAACCTCTCAAAAGTAGCAGGATTGAGTCTACCAAGCTTGATGCGTGATGCTGAATCTATTTCAGAAGCTCTTCCAACTCAGAATGTAGAGGTTTCCGAACCAATCGGCACAAAATCTAAGAATGGAGAAACAATGAAAGTAGTACTTGCATCAGCCGCATTAGCATTCCTGATAAGCCGACTTTTAAAGTAACCATCTATTCAGTTATTTATCATTTTGATGCATCAACTGCCGCGCGTGATAAAGGTCTCGATAGTATCTCAACCATTGATTTTTGATTAGATGAATCATTCACTGCATCCGTCGAATAACCTGTTGACTGCGGTGAGAATATGCAACTCGAGGCCTGCAGAAGCACAACATCCCTCACTCCTTCATCACCAGATGCTTCTACAAGAGCAGAATGAGTCATTAGAGCATTTTGGCGATGCTTATTTATAATTGCATTGTGTTTGTGGCTCAAAAAGTTCTTTGCTGAAAGAAACAACATGTAAGCCACAACTGAAAAAATCAAAAATTTACTAATTGATAACTGAATAGCATCGTATGGATTTTCTGGAATTAATATAGGTATTTTATGTAGAAACAAACTTATTATAGCGAAAATAACAAGCCCAACAGACAACCATATAGTCGCTTTTTTCCAATTACTAGCCGCCTCAGCATGTACTTCATATTCAGTAGAAAAATGTATAGCTTCTTTAGTTACACCTTGTTCAGCAGCTATTTGGCGAATTTCAGTCAAAACATCTTCAGCTGCTTCTTTATATTTGAATAATTCGTTAGATACTTCAGATGATTGCTTACTAATAGCACCTAAAGTCGCTCTTGCTTCTGTATCGAGGCGTTGAAAATCAGCTGCACGATGCAGTGAATAAGCTATATAGACATACAAAGTATCAAAAGCAGGACGATACGCTGCTGCTGTTTGGTCGATCAATGCTTTTCGAGCACTACTGGGATCTTGTGTTCCTGGGTCAAACCTTAATACCCGATCAAACAACTCTAAATGTTGTTTGGCGATATCATTTATCCTATGGAGCGATTCATCTGGGAAATCATCCAACGCTATTATGGATAATCGCTTGTATAATTCGATTAATTTTTGAGCATCATCAACAATCTCATTAAAATTTAGCGTTGCTCCTAAATCTGTCACTCTCGGTAATTCAGATACATCAAAATTCTGTATTCTATTTAAAGAGTATTTTGCTTCTTCATATATTGTCTTTTCATCATCTGACATGAATTCCTCTATTCTATACTTGGTATATATTGTAATTTATTGGATAAAATATCGCCTCGCAACATTTGAAATATAGAACTCAACAACTTGTTTATAAACACTATAGAGATGAACGGGGGATGCAACGGGGGTGCGCAGCGACCCCCTTGCCAAGTTTGTGTTGGTAGTACCAACACACATCTTGCATTTATCTTAAACGGAACGATTTATCATTTTGGTTCGTATTTACAGGACCAAATGCGGCAGTCATTTGAGATTCAAAAGAACTAGATATGCATCAAGGTACAACTACATATGGGGACATGCGTGTCCTGAGATATGGGTGTAGTGAACTGAGGTGGGTTTAGATTTTATATTCCGAGGCTTAATTGGGGTATTTCTTCATCCCCATTATCATCGCTGAGGTTAGAAATACCTATCCCTATCAGACGCACAGTTTTTGCCAGTTCAACCTTATCCAGCAAGTGAATACCAAGGCGTAGGATTTCATCAATATCTGCGGTGGGGTGATCAATGGTTATTGAACGAGTGATTGATTTAAAATCCGAGTATTTGATTTTAAGGGTGACGGTTTTACCGGATGCCTTAGCTTTCTCAATACGGGTATCAAGAGACTCTGACATATCTTTTAATTCATCAGCGAGGATGTTCTTATCCTTGGTGTCCTGACGAAAGGTGTTTTCAACGCTAATGGATTTACGTTCAAGGTCCGGATTTACAGCCCGGTTATCGTTACCTCTAACGATATGATAATAACGGATACCAGCTTTGCCGAAACGTTGATGAAGTTCATGCTCACTGAGCTGCTTTAAATCCGCACCTGTGTAGATATCCAACTTGTGCATTTTGGCTGCGGTGGCTTTGCCAATGCCGTGAAACTTTTCTATTTTCATGGCTTCAAGAAACGCAGGTGCGTCTTCAGGTAAAATCACTTTCATGCCGTTTGGCTTATTTATATCTGATGCAGTTTTTGCCAAAAATTTATTGAAGGAAATACCGGCAGATGAGGTCAGACCTGTATCCTTGAAAATTCGTTCTCTGATTTCCTTGGCAACCTGCGTTGCATACGGAATGCCATGCTTGTTTTCTGTTACATCAAGATAAGCCTCATCCAATGATAGAGGTTCAACCAGGTCCGTATAATCATTGAAGATAGCGCGTATTTTCTGAGAAGCTTCGCGGTAAGCATCAAAATTGGATGGAACAAAGATAATATCAGGGCATAGCTCTTGAGCCTTACGACCGGGCATGGCTGATCGAACGCCATAGGCTCGGGCTTCGTAACTGGCGGTCATTACTACGCCCCGCTCACCACCGCCGCCAACAGCAATGGGTTTTCCGCGCAACTCAGGATTATCGCGCTGTGCAACGGAAGCATAAAACGCATCCATATCAATATGTATGATCTTCCTGATACTCATGTGAACACTTCTATTTTATTAGAATCAAACTAGCATATGTTCTTATTTTGTTCCAAACGATATTTGAGGTCATTCACTTTGAAAGCTGTGCATATCCATGTGGGGGATATGGCGCGTCCTGAGGCTATCTGATTAACTGAAACGATATATGGGTGTAGCAACCCTCGTTACGTGACATCGCCCTTTCTTGAGGGTCGGATGACGATGAAATATGGCCAGAGCAATCTGGCCTAATACATCGTACTGCTTCACGTAACGCAGTTGCTAACATCCGGCCTACCAGAAAAAGAAAGGACAGCGATATGGCCAAAGACAAATTTAACGAACTACTCAGGAAGATAAGCAAGATGGAAGCGGACGATTGCGGACGTTTGTTATCAGCTTATTTAAACCTGCCTTCATCGGAAGATAGAAAGCTGGTTATCCGGTTCGCAGAAACATTGATTAAACCTAGTGACAGGTATCATTGATTGCTGCGATTGCTCTGGAAAGTGTTGATCTATCAACGCCAAAACGTGGTGCAAGATCGGTTAATGTCATACCGTTTTTATGTAGGGCATATGCCTGCTTAGTCTGGTTGATTGTTAGCTTCCTTGGTCTTCCCAATATGGTTCCGCGTTCTTTAGCAGCAAGCATGCCTGCTTTGGTACGCTCTCTGATTAGTTCACGCTCGAATTCAGCAAGTGCGCCCATAATATGGAACACAAGTTTCCCTGATGGTGTTGTGGTATCAATTCCGTCCGTCAGAGAACAAAATCCAGCGCCTCGTTCGCGCAAGGTGTCTACCAGCTGAATAAGGAAGCCTAATGAGCGGCCTAGCCTGTCGAGTTTCCAGACCATAAACACGTCATTTTTCCCTGTTGCTTTGATCGCAGCATCAAGGCCGTGGCGATTAGATTT
>NZ_JAKQZA010000009.1 GCF_023008165.1 Kordiimonas laminariae
TTGATGCAGATGTTAATGTTGCCGGTGATGTTGTTGTTAGTTATCAGTCAGATACAGGTGATGGTAATGGCTTTGATATACAGCTAAGAGTGTTGTCGTTTAACGCTGCTCCTGAAATCATTAATACTGGTATTCCGTTGAATCTGGATTCTACGGAAGAAGATACATCGATAGTCCTGACTCCCGACGTTTTCATAGCTGGGGTGACAGACCCTGATGGCGACGATCTTTCCGTGACATCAGTGTCAATTGATCCGGCCTTTGGCAGTATTACCGATAATGGCGATGGTACTTTTACATATACACCGTCCGCAGATTTTCACGGGGATGATATTGACCTCACTTTTACCGTGGAAGATGGTAACGGCGGTACAGTAACCGGTGAAGCAACGATAGATGTTACATCAGTGACTGATGCTGTTGAGGATACTGCGACGACTGATGAGAATACAGCCGTGAGTGTGAATGTTCTGGATAATGATACCTTCTCTGGTACAACAACGCTTTCCTCAGCTACTCTTCAGGACCCATCACAAGGAACACTCAGTTTTGATGCTGATGGTACTGTGAGTTTCACGCCAGCAGGTGAGCTTGCTGCCGATGAAAGTATCACAGTTGTAGTTGATACGGTAATTGCCAATGGTGGGGCTGACGAAACATCAACTGTGACTATCACAGTGAACGGGTTTAATGATGTCGCTGTTATTGGTGGAGACCAGACGGGAGCAGTGACAGAGGATGATGATCCTGATAGTGACGGTCTTCTTGAGGTCAGCGGCCAGCTTACTGTTTCTGATGTAGATGGAACGGCTGAAGAAAGCTTTGTGTCGGGTACATTCTCGGGAGCATATGGCGAGTTAAGCCTTGATGCTGCAGGTAACTGGATCTATGTGGCTAATAATGCCCAATCTACTATCCAGAACTTGGATGACGGGGAAAGTCTTACAGATATCATTGCCGTAAGCTCAGTTGATGGAACACAGCAGGATATCTCAGTAACAATTGCGGGTGTAGATGACCCGAACCAAAATCCCACGGCAAACAATGTGTCGGTTGCAACCGATGAAGATGGTGCAGTTAGTGGTAATCTAAGTGCCTCGGATCCAGATGGAGACCCTCTAATCTATTCGCTTGTAGGTGGGGCATCTGTTGGAAGCCTAAATATTGCTAATGATGGCAGTTTCACTTTTGATCCAGGAAATGATCTTCAACAGTTTAGCCATGGGGCAACTGCTACGGTGAGTTTCACTTACCAAGTGAGTGATGGGCGTGGTGGTGTTGATCAGGCTACACTGTCTATCAGGGTTACTGGCGTTAATGATGCCGCTATTATTAGTGGAGACCAGACGGGAGAGGTCACTGAAGATAGTGATCCTGATGGTGATGGCCTTCTGGAGACCGGTGGACAACTGACTATTTCAGATATAGATGGAGACAATGAAGAAAGCTTTACACTGGGTACATTCTCGGGAACATATGGTAGCCTTAGTCTTGATGCTGCTGGTAACTGGAGTTATGCAGCCAGCAATGGTCAATCTGCTATCCAGAACCTGGATAGCGGTGAAAGCCTCACCGACTCTATTAGCGTAAGATCAGTTGATGGAACCCAGCAAACCATTAACGTGACGATTGCTGGTGTGGATGAACCTATTCTACCGCCGCCTGCACCTGGAACACCTGATTTGCTCGCTTCTTCAGACAGAGGGGTTAGTTCCAGCGATAACATCACTAACGATGCTACTCCTACTTTTAGTATCAATGTATCAGGCCAGGAAGTTGGTACCGTGATTGAACTGAGAGAAGGAAGTACCGTGCTTGCTAGTCGGGCGTTGACCTTAGGGGATGTTGCAAATGGTTCGATTAACCTCACTAGTAGTGGGCTGACCGGGAATAACATCAATGGTATTGATCACCAGATCAGAGCTGTTGCCAGTGATAACGGGCTATCTACAAGTTCAGGCTCTATTACGGTGACAGTCGATACGGTCGCACCAGTGGTGACGATAGACGATAGTATATCCGGTATAGCAGATGGCTCCGTAACCTTTACCTTTAGCTTCAACGAGCAAGAGTTTGGGTTTGCTTCGAATGATGTATCTGTATCTGGAGGAGCGACAAGTGGTTTTGATGGGGCTAGCGTTGTTGTGACACCCCCAGTGGATGCTTCAGGTGTTATCAGCGTGTCGGTCGCTAACGGTAGCTTTACTGATAGGGCTGGTAATGGAGGTGTTGGTGATGCTCATAACCAAGGCTTTAATACAGAGTTACCAAATAATGCACCGACACTCGTAAACCTTGATGTGACGACCGAGGCTTTGAGGGGAGGTCGCACAGTTAGTGACGTGACGATTGCCAGAATTGACGCGAATGATCTGGATGGTGATTTTCTACTGTTCACACTTAATAATGTTTTTACCACTCCTTCCGAAACCAATACGTCATTTACTTTTGTTCAGCTTGATGATGACTCCGCTGTCATCAGGGCATCAGGTGAACCAGTAACTGCTGGCTTCTATAGTATTGAATATACAGTTTCAGATGGAAATGGTGGTTCCTTTGATGGAAGTATTGACTTCCAGGTTCAGGGCGAGATTTTTGACGGTGGTTTTTTCCCTATTGTTCTTGATCTCGATGGAGACGGTATTGAACTTATAGATAATCATTCATTCGATGTAGACGGTGATGGTGAGCTGGAGCTTACAGGCTTTGTTGGCCCGGATGACGGCTTACTTGCGCTTGACCGAGATGGTAACGGTATCATTGATAGAGGAGCTGAAATTTCCTTCATTGATGACTTGCCAGGAGCTGAAACAGATCTGGAGGGGCTCCGTGCCTTTGATACTAATGGAGACGGTATTCTCGACAGCAGCGATGATCAGTTTGATGAATTCCTTGTCTTCCAGGATCTTAATGATGACGGCATTGGTGAGGCAGATGAACTCTCTGGTTTGACTGAATTAGGTATTACATCAATTGATCTTACCGGTACACCAACGGGTGAGGTGCTTGATACGTCTATTGCTACCGGTGCAATATTGAACACCACAACCTTTACCAGAGCAGATGGTACTGTTGGGGAGGTGGGAGACGTTGTGTTTGCTACTTTTGATCTGACGATTGAGCTGCTTTAACTCTATGGGTTCAACTCGCAAGGCAGCAGTACAATGTGTGGCGCCTGTAAGCGGTAGTTCATGCTCACAAGGCAAATTTAAGGGCCGTTCATCATTAGGTGGGCGGCTCTTAAACTTCGTTACGACGAGAAAGGACATAGTCCTAAGGAAGCTGTCTCTACGAGGGGAACCAAATAAATCCCACCCGTTCAGGCAAAAAAAACTGCTGGCCCAAAGCACCAGCACAAGCGATAGCAAATGATGGTATGAACGTTCATCACAAAGAACGAAGCTAAACGGCGACGGAAGACAAGGCCTCACGAGGCCAGAATAATCTTAAATATTATCAGGCTCTTAATAGTTATATACCGTAGCTGTTGAGGGAATTTTAGTATGAAGTCGGCATAAGCAGGGCCGTTTTTAGCCCTGCTTAAGTGAATGTTTCCTATTTACTTGCCAAAGTAATTTGGGAATTGAGGTGTTTTAGGCTCTTTGGCTGGATTTTTCTTAAGCTCGCTGAGGAGATACTCAACAGTAGCCTCAAGCTGTGGGTCTCGACCTTTACGCCATAAAGCAGGATCCCATTCAACTTCTACATCAGGGCCAGTTCCATAGTTTTCTATTTCCCATTCGCCCTCGTTACCGAAGATTGCAAAGTCCGGCGCTCTAACGGTACCACCGTCCATCAAAGGAGGAAGGCCTTGTGCAGCGACAAGCCCGCCCCAGGTACGTTTGCCAAATAGCTTACCCGCACCACTCTTCTTGAAGAACCACGGCATGGCATCTCCACCTGAACCAGCCATCTCATTGATGATCATGGCCTTTGGGCCGTATATAGCGCCAGCAGGCACTGGAACATTGATATCACCATGACGGTAGAACATGTTTGCGAGCCGTTCTTTTTTGAATACTTGGGTTACATAATCAGCGAGCAAGCCACCACCATTGAAGCGTTCATCTAAAACCGCGCCTTTTTTATCGGTTTGCGCATAGAAATAGCGGTTAAAGCTTCTAAAACCCGGCCCTGCGGTGTTTGGCATATATATATAAGCAAGCTTGCCGCCACTGAGTTCGCCAACTTTTCTACGGTTTCCTTCCACCCAATCTATGTTTCTGATGCCTCTTTCATTGTTAATTGGTTTTACCGTGATTTCACGCGCATCAGTGCCATCGGGATTCGGGCTGATTTTAACGCGGGTTTGCTTGCCGCTTGTTGCTTCAAAAGCGTGGAAGATATTTTGCTCAGATGTGAGGTCACGGCCATTAACAGCCAGAATATAATCGCCAACTTTTACATTGAGGCCTGGTTCATTCAGTGGTGCCACCAGACGAGGTGACCAGTTTTCGCCGTTATAAATTTTGGTGATACGGTACCTGCCATTTTCAATTTCATAGTCAGCACCGAGAAGTCCGCCAGCGACACGGGCTGCTCGAACCTGATCACCACCACCAATAAACATATGGCCGATGGTAAGTTGGCCCAGCATCTCTGTGAATAGATAGCTTAAATCACTTCTATGGCGCACATTATCTAAATACGGTTTGTAAGTAGATACAGCCCAATCCAGATCTAGGCCATGCAGGTTTTTATCATAGAAGAAGTCTCTTTCGCCGCGCCAAACTTCATGGAACATTTGTTTCCATTCAACTTCTGGCTCAACAAACACTTCCATTTGCGATGTTTTGATAGGTTTCCCTGGTTTTGCAAGGGCGGCTGTTGCGACAATACTCCAATTTGATCTACCTCGGCGAACAAGTGCCTTTTTACCGTTGCTTGATACATCAAACGATGTAAGGCCACCTGTAACCTTGCTGAACTTTTTGCTTTTTCCATCAAATTTATAGAGAGAAAGTGTAGGTGGGCCAGCTCTGCCTGTATTGGATTCAAGCGCAAATACCTCACCTTTTGCACCAGAGACTAAGCCAACCCATGTTGTATCAGCTGCGGGCAGGGCAATAATGCGGTTTTGAATGTCTTCCAGATCAATTTTTAAAGCCTTTTTGGGCTTTTCTTTTGGTTTGTCAGCCTCTTTTTCATCGCCCTTATCTGCAGATTTTTCAGCCTTCGGTTTTTCTTCTTTCTTTACGGCTGGCTCATCATCACTTTCGGCAGTCAATGGTGATTTAGTATCTTTTGATAGTACTGCCGCGTAAACCGACCGTGTTGTTTGGCGACCAAGGCCAGACATATCAGCAAAGCTGATTGTTTCACCAATATTGGTGCTGGCTGTGAAGTAAAGATACTTACCGTTTTTATCAAACGTTGGGTGGCGTGCATCCGACATACCGTCAGTAATCTGGTGTGTTTCCCCACTATCAAGCGAATAGACAAAAATCGCCCGTAGAAGGTTCGGTAATTGTTTGGAATATGTGATCCAGTCGCTTTCCGGTGCCCAGCTAGGCGCCATTGTATCAGAGCTGGAGATAATATTTTTATCTACTTTCACAGCCTCAGGCGCATCCGCAGATATATCGACATACCAAAGGATATTCCCGTGATCAGTCAATGTTATTTTTTTACTGTCAGGTGACCAGATAGGAGAACGGTAGAACATAGGCGGAAGCTTGATGATACGCTCGTCTTTCTCACCTTTTTGATCACGGATATGAAGGGCATATTCACCTGTTGCTTCAGATAAGTAAGCAATTGATTGCCCATCAGGGGACCAAGCGGGATCGCGTTCCATCGCACCTGTGGTGCGGGTTATGTTCCGTACGTCGCCTTTTTTCTCAGGCACCGTTAATATTTCACCGCGTGCTTCAAAAACAGCCCGTTTACCAGACGGTGAAATATGGGCGTTTGCTATGCGATTACCAACATTCGTATATCGTGGGCGCACTGCGGTAACATCAGCGTTTAGCGTGATATCAACCTTGCTTGCTTTGCCTGTTTTTGTATCGAATAAATGGATGGTACCAAACTGTTCAAAAGCAATGATGCCGTCAGGGCCCACGCTGGCAGATTTGATATCCATCCCCTTTTGGGTAAGGGCCTGTTTAACGGATTTACGCTTTGTATCGTAAACAAACAGCCTGAAATCACCCAGTTTGCTATCTCGGTCAGAGATGAAATATACCTTGTCACCTACCCACATAGGGTTTTTGTCAACGCTTGCTTCACTTGGTACTTTTTCGGTGGAAGAGTCTGCTAATTTAGCAATCCAGATTTTATCTTGCTGGCCGCCGCGATAGCGTTTCCATGCTTGTTGCCACTGGCTGAGTGGCTCATAAGCGAGATAGTCTGAATTTGGTGAGAAAGAGCCTTTTTCTGCACTTGGTAGCGGTAGTTGTGCCGGTAGCTCGACATTCTCTGCTGATACAGTGAACAGCCTAACAAAATTGGCGTAGCTATTTCTGCCTGAGCTGAAAAGCACATCTTTACCGTCGCGTGACCAGCCACGAATAACATCGGCACCAGGGTGATATGTTAACCGCTTAGGTGTGCCCCCATTAGTATCAATCACATATACATCGGTGTTGCCGTCGTATTCGCCTGTAAAGGCTACTTTGGAACCATCAGGAGAGAAAAACGGTGTGCTTTCAATGCCAACACCAGTTGTGAGCCGTTCTGCTTCACCGCCTGTGCGGTTAACGCGCCACAAATCTCCAGCATAGGAAAACACGATATGGTCTTTGCTAACCGTTGGTTCTCTATAGAGCGTATGGCTATCTGCCAGTGCGCTTGTGCTGATGGCAGTTACCGTTAACAGACCCATTAAGGCCTTTTTATAATTCATGCGTCTCACCCCGTTTTTTCTTTGTTTGAAATATTCTAGATAAACCATAGAAGTTGGTGCGCTAAAGGCAAACTATCTGTCGGCATTGCATGATTAAATTTACAGAAAGTGATCTGTTCGGGCTTCATGTACCCTACGGTTCAGATTAGGGTGTTTTCTATCTAAAGAACACCAAGTTGAAGACAAGCCATACCAAAAGTAGATATACGACATAGCGCATTAAAAGAATTATCAATGATTTAAGCGGGACAATGATTGCACATAGCCGGAAAGCTATAAAGATACAGTGTAACACATATTTTGAAAGAAGTGCTGACCCCCATTAAGGAAGCCAGTTTTTAGCTGATACTTAGAATGAGCACTATTCCACGGGCTTTAAATCTTTGATGAATGAAGCATCAATCCAATATAGATCGGATTGACGTTCACCGCTGCCATCTGTGCGCAATACCATTCGGTTAAAGAAAAGATATTTTCCATCAGGTGTGATGCGCGGACCACCTTCTTCGGCTTCAGTGTTTACTGTTCCCCCCAAATTAATAGCTTTGCCCCAGGAGCCGTCCTTTTCTCGGAAACTTATATAAAGATCGCTGCTTCCGAAGCCGCTTTCCCTTTCGCCGTCCCACATTATATAGCTCTCGTCAGGTGCAATGAATGGGTGTGCATTCCATGTACCGGTGTTGATTGTTTTAGGTAGAGGCTTTGGATCTTCCCATTTTCCGTTGGCGCGCCTTGAATAGCGGAGTATGCCATCGCCTTCACTGCTGCCTCTTTCATCAAGAACCAAGGTTCCCTTTCGGGAAGCTGTTAAACCCATGATTTGAATTTCTTCAAAGGCTGGGCCCAGGCTTTTCATTCCTGACCAACCGTTTGCCGTGCGCTCTTGGTATTTGGCATCATAATGTAACGTTTTGCCATCTGGAGAGTGGAAAGGTCTCTGCACATCTTTGGGTACGACTACCATTTTCCAGCCATTGCCTACGCGTTTAAATGTAACATTTACTGGCTCAGGTGCTTTATTGGTATGTCGCCAGCGGCCGACATAAAACTCATTCATATCAGGTGAAAAGCTACCAGCATCTCCCCACTTTTCCGTATTAACAATACCGGGTGCAAAGGGCTTAGCTGTGGAACCTGGCGGTGTTTGCCCGAGGTATGGGCCTTTCAGTTTGGATACTTCATCTCCCGCACTGCTGCTGTTTGCGATCGCCGCTGTTGAAGCCATGAGGAGAGTTGCTGTGAACAATAATTTCATGATCTCTTCCTTATTTAATAAATGCGGGAACAACGATATTTTCTATCTGAGCCATGATTTGATCTTCTCTATCATGGCCTGTGATCACGATGGTGAGATCAAGCTCATCAATTACGATGATACGCTGTCCACCACCGCCCCAGGCGAAGGTGGCGTTGTAACTTTTCCCTTCGACTGTAAGAGGGGTTTGGTAGAAAAAGTATCCGTAGCGATAGGTATCTGGTATCCAGTCCTCGGTTGGTTTCACAAGGCCGCTCGTTGCTTTCTCTAAATACTGTGCCGGAATAAATTGTTCTTGGTTCAATTTACCATCGTTAAGCATAATACTGCCGAATTTTAACATGTCCCGTGATGCCATGCTTACGCGCCAGCCTGCTTCAGGCAAACCACTGATGTGATCCTTCCATTGGTAGTTCTTAATGCCTAATTTATCGAGAACTTCGGTTTTAATGAATTCTTGTGCTGAACCCGGCACAACTGCATCAATGACCGACATCACCAACATCGGATTGAAATTACCGTAATTATAAACCTGAGTGTCTTTTGTGATTGGAGCGCTGTGTTCTAAAAGGGACTGCACGAGACCTTGGCCCTGAAGCGGCTCAGGAGTTTTCTCGGTTTCAGTCCATTCTTCGCGATTTATACTCAGCCCTCCATGCATGGTGAGTGCTTTATGAAGCGTAATTTTTTCAGCACCTTCCGTCAGCTTTGTACGGTCCACATTCTTTAGGAAACTGATGAGAGGCTTGTCCAAATCTGCCATAGTCAGATACCCGAGTTGCATAGCGCGCCCGAGGATCAGGCTTGTGTATCCTTTAGTAGCTGATGCCTGACCGTGAGTAAGATTTATACGTCCGCGGCGAAAGTAGCTTTCAAAAACCAACTTGTCTTTATGGGTGATAAGCAAACTGTCGTAGTTGCCGTATGTGCTTTCGCCCAGTTCTTTGGCAAACTGTATCAGAGCAGCTTTCTTCTCAGCATCAATGGTTAATTTTCCAACGGGAAAACTGTCGTCCCTCAGGGCAGGAGATGTGTTTATGAAGGCTTTTTCAAGGAGAGGTATATCTCTGAATGAGAGATTGGCTTCAGCCGGGCTAGCCTCTGCTGAGTTTCTGTTTTGGTCATCAGCTATTACTGCAAAGCTACTGAAGCTGCTTAATAGAGCGACAGCCAATATACGTTTAACGTGCGAATTGATGGTCATTTAACTATCCTGCTTTTGAAAGTTTATGATAAGGCCTGATGAGCTTCGAAGGTGCTCGTTATGCTCTCGTAACAATTCTATTTTTTCGGCCTTAGTTTTTCGATTACCTTGGCATCAACCCAGAAAGTATCTGTGTTATCAGGGCCCACATTGCGATTGAAAAACAGGTATTTCCCATCGGGTGTTACTTGAGCAGCGAACTCAGAAGAACCTGTGTTAATTTCCTCGCCGAATTTGATTGCTTCACCCCATAATCCGTCTTCTTGCTTGAAGCTGATGAACAGATCAGCGTTGCGCTCGGCGTTATTTCTCTGTCCATCCCAGATAACGTAGCTTTCATCAGACGCAATAAATGGGTGTGCATTCCACTGGCCTGTGTTGATTTCCTTCGGGAAGGGAATTGGTGCCTCACGCTTGCCGTCGATAATCCGTGAATAACGAAGCATGCCGTCGCCTTCTCTCGTGGCTTCATCTATTGCAATAGTGCCTGCGTCGGAGGCGGTAACTCGCATAATGCGGATATCTTCGAAATCAGGACCTAAACGTTTGGCGTCAGACCAATTATCTCCGATGCGCTCTTTATAACTCCGCCCGAAAAACATGGTGTTGCCATCAGTAGATAGGGTAGGCGTACCGCTTCTTGGCGATATAACGCGTTCATGCCATTTGTTGTTTAGCTGTTCGTAAACAACAAACTCTTGCTTGGGGTCTGTGTCAGCATTCACTTCACGTACCCAATATAGTTCCTTCATGTTTGGCGCGAATACAACGCCGTATTCCCAGCCTTCCGTGGAAATAATACCCGGTGCAAAGGTTTTTGGTGTTAAACTGGGCGGTGTCTGCCCCAGGTAAGGGCCTTCAAGGGTAGGCTTGTTTTCATCAGGATTACTTGCGTTCACCGCGAAAGACATGAGTAGCAGTGCCGTAGAGGCTGATAGATATTTCATCTGATTTTCTCTTTATTCGGGAAGCTATTTGTTCGTGAGCTCTGACAGCCATTTTATGCTGCGCGTAAAAGTTTCCGGCACAGCAGTGCCGTGATTTGAAGCTTTGATGATTTCAAGGCCAGTGAGGCGTATGCCGTTATTGCCACTGCGATTTAAAACCGACACCAGTTCTTTGGTAGTGGATATACTGTCTGCCTCTTCCAGTTCGCCAATGGAAACAAATACATTTGCGTCTATTTTTGCTTTATCTGAAACCTTTTGAGTAGCTATCTCGTCAATGATCTTCAAACTACGCTGCCCAAGGGCTGGGCTGCCGAGAATATAGTGGTTGAAGGTATCAGGTGCTGCAAAAAGCATATAAGCGCCAAATGCCCCGCCCAGGGAATACCCCAAGTAAGCTCTTTGTCCTTCAGCCGTCCGGTATGTACCTTCCACATAAGGGATGACATTTTTCCGTATGAGTGAAAGGTGTGCTTCTCCCTGACCATAGTTGTTTTTGGCCTGTCGTTCAGGGTCGCTTGATGGATAAAGGGTGTAATCTCTGAACCTGCTCTGGTGGGCTACAGAGTCACCTGCGTTTTGTTGCCATGAAATGCCAACCAAAATTACATCAGGCATCAGGTATTCGGTGGTGCCAGACAGTAAATCCATATGCCAAACAGCATCTGTTGTGTAGATTACCGGGTATTGTTTATCGTGGGTTTCCTCATAGTTTTCCGGTAGTTTAATATAGAGTTCATACTGTTTTTGGGAATTGCCAGCAGTAATGGGAACAACTTGTGTTCTAGGCATTGCGTAAGGCGTGGTTTCGTCTGCTCCTGCATACGTGAGCGGCGGCAAAAGCAGTAAAGCTGCTATCGCGATCTTTTTCATTATAATCCCCCTGATTTAGAACAATAAGTTCGCTGTCAGAGGGATTTCGGCGGATCGGGCATGATTGTACAAGCGAAGTGCGGTAAACCGTTCACCTAAACAGATAAAATGTTAAGTTATAACAAAACTGTTTAGCTTAAGATTAGCCTGTTACACCGAAATAGAGCAAAGTAAGGCCAATTGAGTTGCTGATGCCGTGAGATAAAATGAGCGGCCATAAGTTTCTTTTAAAAACGAGATACAGCAGGCCAGATATAAAGCCAATTACACCAGTTGCCACCCAACCCGCTGCACCTTGGTAGTAATAATGCTGCTGTCCGAACAGCATAGCTTGTGCGGAAATTGCTAAAAAAGTCGTGGCCGGAATTTTTGAAAATAACATTTCAAAACGTACAAACAGTATTTTTCTGAATAGTATTTCTTCAGTAAGACCACCGATAACCCATGCGGTTATCAACCAGAAAAGATATACTGGAAAGTTCCCTGGTAGGTTTGCAAACCGGCCCTGAAATCTTTCATCAATAGCTTGTATTGCTTCACTAGGTGTTCCAATGAAACTTACGGCGAGAGATTGTGCGAGAATACCTACTGCGATTGTTACTACAAGAGCGATTACGGTGAGCGTAGCTAGGCGTTTCCAGCTAATGACTTCGTCGTTTCCATTGAGGGACCACGAAACATTCGATTGCTTTAAACACCATGTAGCAATGCCTAGAGTAAAGAGGAGAGATATAGGACCCGCGTAACTCCAAAGAGGCTCAATTTCTAGAAGGAGAGATTTCACCACAAGAAGCGTACCGATAATGAAAATACAGTCACGTAGCGCTGTCCATATCTGTTGATTAGTTTGAGTAGATGCTGTCATGATTATTTCCCTGATGGATATATTTTTGTTTGCTGGTTCGCGTTAACCGGAGTTGCGAATAGAGCGCATTCGGTCGCGGAGCGAAGATTTATTTAGAGCGTCGGTTGTTTCCTGAGCGATTGATGTCAGGTCGTATCCGAGTTCCTGAAATAGGGTTGTAAAAAGTTGTTCCGCATCTTTTAGGAATATTTGTAGTTTACGGAATTGATCCTGCCCTTTGGAAGTAAGTTGTATGACCTTGCGCCTGCCGTCGCTGGGGTCATTTACCCTTTCAGCAATATTGAGTTTTATTAGTAGTTCGATACGCTGTGTAACCAGTTGGTGCGGTTGCTCAAGTATATTTCCTATGTCAGCAGCTGACATGCCTCCACGCTCACCAATTAGCAGTACAGTGGAAGTAGCTCTAGCAGGAAAGACTATTCCAGCGTCTTCAAGTATGACCTCGCCTTGATCGGAAATTAGGTCAGCCAACCGATTTAATTGATTGGCAATGAAAGCTCGCTGTAGAGCGTGACTGTCTATGTAATTTCTTAACGTCATCTTGGTTCCTATTTATACAATTTATTGTACAATAAATTGTATAAATAGGAATTGTCAACCTTTAGGGAACTTGATCAGTCTATGAAAGGGTGTGGTTATAGTCCGATAAAAGGCTGCATCATCCGACCCATAAGGCTTTGGATACGGATAGGCGCTTCTGTTACAACAAGACAGATACAGTCCTCACCTTCATTGATCATCGGTTGGTGATCACGAATATCTTGGTCTGCTATTTCAAGATCTCCGGGCATGAAATCGTGCCCATCTACATTATAGCTACCTCTTAGAATAAGAGTTAGTTCTAAACCATTATGATCATGCTGAGGGATTTTTGTACCGCCTCTGGCTCTCAGCAGCCATAGTTTTTCCCCTTTTGGACCTGTGGCCAGTTTTACCTGTTTCATGCCGGGACCCATAATGCGCCATTTTAAATCGTCCAGATTATCATCAAGATAATCTCGTAGGCATTCTGGCAAATCAGTGTCGGTATTTTTTTTCGAACGCATTTGGAGATTGTTGATTGCTTCGGGGAAGCTCTCCAGTTTTGCCATTGTATCTTCTAGCAGAGTTGGAGAAATATCTGCTTTGTCACCAGAGCAAATGATTTCACCACCTATCTCCTCAGCGATATCTATCCTTTTTTGGAGAGCTGGGTGATAATGAGCATGCGAAGCTACTATAAGGGCATGTGCATCAGGTAAGGCGCCTGCCGCATAAGAAACCAACCATTCATCTGAAATAAGGCCATGAGCGTTCATTACCTATCTCCTAACTCTCTACGAAGCGTGTTAAACGCCATTCTTATTCTTGATTTAACAGTACCCAGAGGAATAGATAAACGCTCAGATATTTGAGAGTGTGAAAGTTCTTCAAAGAAGGAAAGTTCAATCACCTGTCTCTGCGCTGCATTTAAATTTACAAGTGCCTTGCCAATCAGGTTTACATCTTGAGCCACTTCAAGTGGCTTATCAGTGCGATCTGTAGCTACTAGATGAGCCATATGATCATCGGCATTTACTTCAGGATACTTTTTCTTGCGCTTTAAATCTATCATGCGGTTCCGGGCTACACGGAATATCCACGTGGAAAACTTAGCCTTTGTTGGATTGAAAAGCGCAGCTTTTTGCCAAAACGTAATCATAGCTTCTTGAGAGATTTCTTCTGCTACTGTGTCTGGGAGACCATGCTTTAGAAGATATGATTTCAAGCGCGGAGCGAAATGAGAAAACAGCTCTGCAAAAGCAGTTTTATCTTTGTTTTCAGCTACACAGCGGGCCAACTCTTCGAAGCTAACGACCGAATTATTATCCAGAGGGGTAATAGGGATCACCTTGCGACTGATTAAATCATCTCTCGTATCATGATGACCTGAAGAGAGATGCCCTGTCAAGAAAGGGGGTGTGTCTTGACAAGGCACCTCTACTCGCGAGGAAACAGGAGGTATGATTGCGTTTTGTTTCATGCAGTGGATTACGTGAGAGATCAGTTTTTGGATCACATAAAATGAAAGAATGATCTAACTAATTCATTCGCCCGTAACGATTTGAAAGAACGAGGGGAAAACCTCCTAGAAGATCGAACGGGAAATTTATTCGATGGAATCTGAACAATCTCATGAAACACAGAAGGGTGTCGGGAATAGAATTGCTGTTGTTGGATCCGGTATTTCCGGGCTTTCAGCAGCTTGGCACCTAGCTAGATCGCATGATGTAACCCTGTATGAAGCAAACGATTACCTAGGAGGGCACACGCATACTGTTGAGATAACAGTGGACGGCGTGAAATTTCCTGTAGATACAGGTTTTATAGTTTTTAACCCGCAGAATTACCCCAACCTTACAGCTTTTTTTGACCATCTTGGCATTGAGACACGAGAGACAGACATGTCTTTTTCAGCTTCTATTGATGATGGTAATTTTGAATATGCTGGAGGGGACGGAGGCGGGCTGCTAGCTCAGCCGAGTAATGTTTTACTCCCTAAATTTTGGTCGATGATATCGGGAATTCTAAAGTTTTACCGACGATCTGATAGGTATGCCGAAGACAGTGCTTTTAATGATCTAACCCTAGGCGAGTTACTCGAAAGAGAAAAATACTCCAAGGCGTTCATTGAAGGGCATTTAGCCCCTATGGGAGCGGCTATATGGTCAAGTGATAATAGTAATATTTTAAAGTATCCCGCTAAGTCTTTCCTGAAGTTTTTTAATAATCACGGCTTAACCCGGATTACTAACCGACCAGTCTGGCGAACAGTTGTGAACGGTAGCGTTTCATATGTAAGGGCCATTGAAAAGAAACTTTCAGGTATCAGTGATATTCGGCTGAACGCAGGTGTTGAAAAGGTTACATCGGAAGGCGGAAAGGTATGTGTGTTTTCTCAGGGAAAGTCAGAGATATTTGATCAGGTAGTTCTGGCCTGCCATTCTGATCAGGCTCGCAACCTTTTGAAGGGCTTTGATCATTTTCAAGATTTGTTGAGACCTCTTCGTTATTCAGAAAATACTGTTGTTCTTCATAGTGATTTATCGTTAATGCCGAAGCGCAAAAAAGCTTGGGCAAGCTGGAATTACATCGGAAGAACAGGAGCTCACACTCAAAGGCCTGCAATCTCTTACTGGATGAACCAATTACAAGATCTACCTGTTAAAACCCCTGTTATTGTAACTCTGAATCCAGACAGGCCAATCGATCCTGATTTAACTTATGGGACATTTGAATATGACCACCCAGTGTTTGATCAAGCTGCTCTGGCGGCAAAGGGTGATGTCTGGTCTTCGCAAGGACACGATAATATATGGCTTGCCGGAGCATATCTCGGTGATGGTTTCCATGAAGATGGTATCCAATCTGGTTTGGCGGTGGCCGAAATGATCAGTGGTTGTAGAAGGCCTTGGTCTTGTAAGGATCAAAATAAACGAATTGGCCTTCCCAATCTAATCCCTTTGCATGAAGAGGCGACCTAATGGCTAGCTTATTCGAAGAAGGGCTTTTCCTTGGTCATGTCTGGCATAAAAGACGGCATGTTAAAAAACATGCTTTTCGGTATCCGATTTTTTATTTGATGGTGGATGTAGATCAGCTTGATAAAAAAGAAACAGTGTCAAAGATATTATCTTATAATCGGACTAATATTCTATCAGTCTGGAAGCAGGATTATGGGCACGAAAGCAATGTTGGTTTAAAAGAGCAGTTGTTGAAAGAGAGTGAAAAATTAACGCTACGAAAGCCCATCGACAAAATTTATATGTTAACAATGCCTCGGGTGTTTGGTTACAGTTTTAACCCGATAACGACCTATTATTGCTTGAGTAACTGTGAAGAGCTTGTTGCGATTTTTTACGAGGTTCACAATACGTTTGGCGAACGCATTACATATGGCAGTGCAGTCTCACTTAATGATCGGTCGGGATTGGTAAGCCCACACAGCGCAGATAAAGAGCTTCATGTTTCGCCTTTTTTTCAGGTGGAAGGGTCATACAAATTCCATCAAAAGCTCTCTCTAAGTTCTCTCTCTTTTGGTATTCAGTATATAAAGGCAGGGACGTGTCTTCTGACAGCTCATTTACAAGCTGATAGAAAAAAAATCTCTGCGGCCAATCTGTTTAAAGCCTTAATCCGTATACCTTTCGTGACGCTCAAAACCACAATCGCCATTCATTATGAGGCGGCGAAGATTTGGTTCAAAGGCATTCCTTTTTTCAAAAAGCCAAGTGCGCCTGATAAGCAATATTCTCTGGCTGAAGATAGTTAAACGCAGAGGCTTTTATGGATGGATCACTCGTAAATCACACCGCTGAGCAAAAACTTGAATGGCGAGAAAGATTCTTCGCGTCGATACTTTCTAAAATCCATACAGGTCAGCTGGAAGTAATATTTCCTTCTGGTGCGATGATCACCTTTGTAGGTGTATCTAATGATCCTACTTTTTCAAAGGTAGCTCAAATGCACATTCATTCCTGGTCAGCAATTAACAGAGCAATGAGTAGTGGTGCTTTGGGGTTAGGGGAAGGCTTTACAGAGGGCGAGTGGTCTTCTGACGATCTGACGTACCTTTTGAGTTTACTTGCAGTGAATATGGAAGCTCTGGAAAGTAAATTACCGTCCTTTAAAGGTGTTAAATTTCTTAACAAACTAAGGCACTTATTGAACCGAAACACCAAAGCCGGTAGCCGAAGAAATATCTCTTATCACTATGATTTAGGGAATGATTTTTACAAACTTTGGCTTGATAAAACCATGTCGTATTCTGCGGCCATTTTCAAAGATGATCAACAATCCCTTGAGGCAGCACAGAAAGAAAAATATGCGAGACTGGCGAGAGAGTTAAACATACAGTCAGGTGATAGAGTTCTTGAAATAGGCTGTGGTTGGGGTGGTTTTGCTGAATATGCGGTTTCTGAAATTGGCTGTGAAATTGATTGTATAACTTTGTCAAAGGAGCAGCTTGCGTTTGCTGAACAGCGCTTGGCTAATGCGCCGGGCGGTGAAAACGCTTCCTTCTCTCTTACGGACTACAGAGATGTACAAGGGCAATACGACAAAATTGTATCAATTGAGATGTTGGAAGCAGTAGGCGAAGCTTTCTGGCCACAGTATTTCGAGAAGATAAAGTCACTCCTGCAACCGGATGGTAAGGCTGGTATTCAGGTAATAACCATCGATGATCAGCGCTTTGAAACATATAGAAAAGGCGCTGACTTTATTCAGAAACACATTTTCCCGGGCGGCATGTTACCTTCAGATAAAGTATTTAAAACACAAACTGGTAGTGCGCAAATGAAAGTGCACGATGAGTTTGATTTTGGTCTTGACTATGCCCGTACTCTTGCATGCTGGCGAGACAGTTTTTTAGAGCAGCTACCTGCAGTAAAAGGGCAAGGGTTTGATGATCGTTTTGTCAGGATGTGGCTCTTTTATCTCGCTTATTGTGAAGCTGGTTTTTTACAAAACACAATAAGTGTTAAGCAATACGTCATTGGCTGAGCCAATGAAAAGGCAAAAGTATGGTTTCTTAACACTGGTCGCGTATGGGTCTCCGGCGTTTGTAACTTCCTTTCCATTGGTTCCGTTCGCAGTGTATCTCCCGGCCTATTATGCTGAAGATAAGCAGTTGGGTTACATTGCGGTGGGGATTGCTCTTTTTCTGTCTCGATTGATTGATGTTATAAGCGATCCAATTGTTGGATATTTGAGTGATCGCTTCAGTCTGTTAAATAAACGCAGGCAAGGTTGGATGGTTTTTGGAGCGACGATTGCTGCTCTCGCACTTTTCTATATTACACGCCCACCAGAGGTTATTTCTGTAATTTATCTAGGGGCCTGGTCTGCAATTTTATATATTGGTTGGACAATGGTGATGGTGCCTTACATGGCGCTTGCTGCGGATTTAGCGAAAAGTTATGCAGAAAATACACGGTATGTAATGTTCCGAGAAGTGTTCTCACTTTTGGGAACCTTGTTTGCGATTTCCTTACCATTCCTTATGGAAGGTGCAGCACTTGAAAACATAACTACTATTGCGTTTCCTGTTGGTTTGATAGCCTTTTTAGGCGTGTGGTACTTAGTACCAACTCCCAAGTTTGATGCAGCGAATAGCAGTGTTTCCTATGAGGATATAAAAAATATTCTTCAGGTACCTTTTACCAGACGTTTGTGTTTGGTTTGGTTTTTAACCGCTACGGCAAGTGCTGTACCTGCAGCACTGTTTCCAGTCTATGTGACAGAAGTTTTGGAAGGAAGTGATACTGAGCAGGCGTTTGTGATTTTTATCTATTTTATAGCTGCGGTACTAGGTATGCCATTCTTTTTCCGGGTTGCTAAAACATACCTGAAACATAAGGTTATGGCCGTTGGTATGTTGGCCGTGAGTATCATATTCCCAACTGCTATTTTCATGTCCCCAGGCGATGTTACCGGTTTTGCTATTGTTTGCTTTCTTACAGGTTTTGCTCTTGCTGCTGAGTTACTTCTTGGCCCTTCAATGTTGGCTGATGCATCTGAGCTTTATAGCAAGAAATATGGCTCGCGGTTTGCTGCGCTACACTTTGCTATTTGGGGCGTGATATCAAAAATCGCCTTTGCTGTTGCCATTCTGTTGGCATTTGGTGTGCTTGAGGTTTTGAGTTCTTTTCTATATGGTTCAGCATATGCCTTTGCTGTCGCATGTCTGTATGCGGGGCTTCCTACCTTGATAAAATTACCTACCGTTAGGCTGCTTGATACGGCTCCATTTACCATAAAAGATCGTGATCTAGTACAACGCTAAAGTCGTAGAAAAACCAATGAAAACAAGTGGGAGCACGCAATATGCGCGGTCTTCGTATTTTCGGGCTAACAAGCCTAATTCTTTGGTTATCTGCGTGTGGGGCAAACATGAATGTGCAAGATTTTAAAAGCAACCAACCAGATTTTGTACTCGAGGAGTATTTCCAGGGTAGCACTAAAGCCGTCGGATTATTTGAAGATAGATTTGGGAATGTCCGGACCCAATTTACTGTGGATATTACAGGAAACTGGGATGGGAAAACCCTAACCTTAAAAGAAGATTTTCAATATCTCGATGGTTCGACCGAATTCCGCCAATGGGACATTCAAAAAACCGGACCAGCGACATACTCGGGTACTACACAACAAACAATCGGTGTTGCAGAAGGGATGATTTCAGGGAATGCCTTCAATTGGAAATATAAATTCAATTTGAAAGTGGGCGATAGCATCTGGAAAGTAAAGTTCGATGATTGGATGTTTTTGCAGCCAGATGGCACACTTTTAAACAAAGCGACGGTTTACCGCTGGGGATTTAAGATTGGTACTGTGTTCCTTACTTTTACAAAGGAAGAAGCACAGTTAGCGCACTATCTTTCTAGCTACAGCGAAGTAAGCCCAATTCGGCAAAATATTCAATAATTTCATGATTAGTGCAAACGGAGTAGGGAAGGCGATTTCAAAAGCCTTCTTCTCCAGCCCATTGATAATTGTTTCTACTGCATCTTCTACATGCATCAGGAATGGCATTGAAAAATCATTTTGATCAGTAAGTGGCGTTTTGACAAAACCTGGATTGATTAGTTTAAGGTCAATATCATCGGATTTAAGGTCTTCTTTAAGAGATTCTGAAAAAGCTATCAATGCAGCCTTTGAAGCCGAATAAGCGCTCGCGTTCGGAAGACCCCGATAACCGGCCACACTTGCAACGATGGCAATTTGACCAGCCTTATTTTCGCGCATCGTTGGCAGGATAGTTTCCATACAATTCAGTACACCCATATAGTTCACATCCATAATTTTTCCGTGTTCTTCGGCGTTTAACGTTGCTGCAGGTGTCGGGAAATAAGTACCGGCGTTCAGGATAACTTTGTCGGGGGTGCCAAGATGTTGAACCAGCCAAACATAGGCTTGTTCTATATCCGATTGATTTGTGACATCAGCGGAGAAGATATACAGGGAACCTTTTAAATTCTCTGCGTCTTTTTCAAGCTGTTTTAGTTTGTTCGCAGAACGGGCTGTTGCGAAAACGCTCGCCCCGTTTTCGCAGTATTTTAAGGCGAGGGATCTTCCAATACCCGTGCTGGCTCCTGTAATCCAAATAATCATGATACTTTAATCCTTGGGGTGTTTCTACAGTCCACACACCTAAATTCTATTTTACTACCGTCTGAGTGTTTGAAGGTCATACCTATCCAATTTTTATCATCGTCATAGCGGGTGTTAATATTGAGTTCGCCGACGATTGAATATTCAATGAATTCTTTGCTCCATATGCGATCAGCGACAGAGATTTTGTTTAATTCACCAGTTATCGTGTTGAATAGGCTGGGTTGCATAACCGCGGATGAATTCCAGTGATTAGTTGTGTAAAACGCATAAGGAATATTGATAGCATTTTCGAGGGTTTCGCCATTTGTGCTTTCATCAACAGCACTGGTCGCTGATTTTTTGCCGTTGTCGTTTACACGTGTATTAACGGACTTGAGTTTACCATCCACCCATGTTTCATGAGATTGATATGTGTATTTGTAAGCGGTGATAAAAAGAAACTTAACCTTCATTTGTGTTTCAGCAAATACGGATAGTTCGGCACCATTTTGTTTGAAACAAATCATGTGTGAGCCGATTTTCTTGTTTTTACGGTAGACATCATATGTATTTACAGGTGAAGTGCTCTTACAAGTTTCGGCTTTAAGATGGTTGTCACTTGCTAAAAGATTGGTTGAGGGTGAAAGGGCTAGACAAAAGGTCAGAACGCTCAACGGCCTAATATAGCTCACGAATTATTTCCTTTTAGCAAATCACGTTTTTACAGTTATTTTCTTTACGCTGGTAATGTTGAACGGTTCACAAAACATTTCTTCTGTTTGATGTTGTTTTCGTTAGGTCACTCTCATTTTGTGACGGGAACGGTGATATTCCTGTGTTTTATGGTTGCTACCCTTGACAGGAAACAGATTGAACTATCTTGCAACTCAGCGACTGTTGAAATACTATGCGCGCAAACCGCTTATATCCGGTTCGTCAGGCCCCTCTGCGAGCCGAGTTTCAAGTTCCACTCAATACTTGTTTGTCAGGATAGCCATGAGTTTGTACACAGAATACCTTGATGAGATCGAAACCAGAAAATTACAGGGCCTAAATCCAAAGCCGATTGAAGACGCTGCCCTAGTAAATGAACTTATCTCTCAGATTAAAGATACTTCAAATGAACACAGAAAAGCTTCCCTTGAGTTTTTCATCTATAACACTCTGCCGGGTACAACGAGCGCGGCTGGTGCAAAAGCGGCATTCCTGAAAGAGCTTATTCTTGGTGATGCTACTGTTGAAGAAATTTCAACAGAGTTTGCGTTTGAGCTTCTTTCACACATGAAAGGTGGCCCATCTGTTGAAGTTCTGCTTGATCTGGCGCTGGGTGCTGATGCAGCTATTGCGGCACAAGCTGCAGATGTTTTGAAAACTCAGGTTTTCCTTTATGAAGCTGACACAGACCGCCTGGCAGCAGCTCACGCCGAAGGTAATGCAGTTGCGAAAGATATTCTGGAAAGCTATGCGAAAGCGGAATTTTTTACAAAGCTTCCTGATATCGAAGAAGAAATTAAGGTTGTTACTTATATTACCGCGGAAGGCGATGTTTCTACTGACCTTCTTTCCCCAGGTAATCAGGCACACTCACGTTCTGACCGTGAACTACACGGTAAGTGCATGATTTCTGAAGCAGCGCAGGTTGAAATTCAGGAACTTCAAAAACAACACCCAGATGCACGCGTAATGCTTGTTGCGGAAAAAGGTACAATGGGTGTGGGTTCATCTCGTATGTCGGGTGTAAACAACGTTGCACTTTGGACTGGTAAGAAGGCAAGCCCATATGTTCCGTTTGTAAACATTGCTCCAATTGTTGGCGGTACAAACGGTATTTCCCCAATCTTCCTGACAACAGTTGGTGTGACAGGCGGTATTGGTATTGATCTGAAAAACTGGGTGAAGAAGCAAGATGCAGATGGCAATACTGTTCTAGACGGTAATGGTGATCCGGTTCTTGAGCAAACGTATTCTGTTGATAACGGTACAGTTCTAACCATCAATACCAAAACGCAGAAGCTATATAATGAAGCTGGTGAAGAGCTTGTTGATATTTCTTCTTCGCTTACACCGCAGAAGGTTGAGTTTATCAAAGCTGGCGGTTCTTACGCGATTGTATTCGGTAAGAAACTACAGAGCTTTGCGGCGACAACACTGGATGTTGATATGCCAGCTGTGTTCGCAGCATCTAAAGAAATTTCAAATGAAGGCCAAGGCCTGACAGCGGTTGAGAAAATCTTCAACAGAAACGCTGTTGGCGTATCTTCAGACGCTGATCTGCATGCAGGTTCAGATGTGCGTGTGAAGGTGAATATTGTTGGTTCACAGGATACAACAGGCCTGATGACATCGCAGGAACTGGAAGCGATGGCGGCGACAGTTATTTCGCCGAAAGTTGATGGTGCTTACCAATCTGGTTGTCACACTGCTTCTGTTTGGGATGTGAAAGCACAGCGCAACATTCCAAAGCTCATGAGCTTCATGAATAAATTTGGCCTTATCACAGCACGTGACCCTAAAGGCGAATATCACGCGATGACAGACGTGATCCACAAAGTACTGAATGACATTACAGTGGATGATTGGTCTGTCATTATTGGTGGCGATAGCCACACACGTATGTCTAAAGGCGTGGCATTCGGTGCAGATTCGGGCACAGTAGCTCTTGCGCTTGCGACAGGTGAAGCAACAATGCCGATCCCTGAATCTGTGAAGGTTACTTTCAAAGGTACTATGCCAGATTACATGGATTTCCGGGATGTTGTGCATGCAACACAAGCGCAGATGTTGAAGAAGTTCGGCGAAAACGTATTCCAGGGCCGTGTGATCGAAGTACACATTGGCACGCTACTAGCTGACCAAGCCTTCACCTTTACTGACTGGACAGCGGAAATGAAAGCGAAAGCGTCTATCTGTATTTCAGAAGATGCAACACTTATTGAATCGCTTGAAATTGCTAAAAGCCGTATTCAAATCATGATTGATAAAGGCATGGAAAATGAGGCGAAAACGCTTCAGGGCCTTATCGATATTGCAGACAACCGTATTGAAGAGATCAAGTCCGGTAGCCGCCCAGCACTAACACCAGATGCAGATGCGAAATACTTTGCTGAGGTTACTGTAGATCTGGATGAAGTTGCAGAACCAATGATCGCTGACCCTGATGTAAACAATGCAGATGTATCGAAGCGTTACACACACGATACAATCCGCCCGGTTTCATACTATGGCGGCGATAAGAAGGTTGATCTTGGCTTCGTTGGTTCTTGTATGGTGCATAAGGGCGATATGAAAATTATTGCGCAGATGCTGAAGAACCTAGAGAAAGAGGGCGAAGTTAAATTTAGCGCGCCGCTTGTGGTTGCTCCTCCAACCTACAACATCGTTGATGAGCTGAAGGAAGAGGGCGACTGGGCTGTTCTTCAGAAGTATGCTGGTTTTGAATTCGATGATGATGCACCAAAGAATAACGCACGTACCGAATATGAAAACATTCTCTACCTGGAACGTCCTGGCTGTAACCTATGTATGGGTAACCAGGAAAAAGCTGCCAAGGGTGATACTGTGATGGCTACTTCTACACGCCTGTTCCAAGGCCGTGTGGTGGAAGATTCTGAAGAGAAGAAAGGTGAATCCCTTCTTGCTTCAACGCCTGTTGTAGTGCTTTCAACTATCCTTGGCCGTACGCCAAACATGGATGAATATAAAGCTGCGGTGGACGGTATTAACCTTACCAAGTTCGCACCACCACTTGCGAAACCAGCTCTACGTCATAACTAAATAGAGTTGCCGTAAGGCGCCTAAATTTATAAAGCCTCAACCTATTGGGTTGGGGCTTTTTTGTTGGCTATAAAAACACATATTCTTTTTACATATTACTTTCTCAGTTGACCAAAAGAGCATGTAGAGTGGCGTCAAGTCTACTCCAAGAATAAACACTATACACTTTTGGTATAGCCTTTTTCACGATCGTGTTATTCAAAAAATACTAATTATTATAACAGCTTAATTAAAATTATAGCTGAGGTTGAGCAACAAAAACTCTGTTCTGGCCTATATGGACTTCGTCGTCCTTTTCTCCGAAATTATTAAAGCTGTTTAAAAGAACATGCCGTGAATTTTAGGAAAGGGGTAAGGATGAAACCGTTTTTAAAAACCGTAGGTACGGTAGTTACGATTGCCGCTGTTATGGGGAGTGGTCTTTATGCCTACTCCGATACGCTTCCAAAAGATAGTTTGGCCAAGTTTGCTGATACAGGCGAAGTTTATGCCCCGAAGAATTGGCGTGAGTGGGTTTATGTTGGAACACCACTTACCCCAAATGCGCTGAATGGTGGTGAGGCACCATTTCCTGAATTTCACAATGTATATGTGGAACCTAAAGCTTTTGCTTATTACCAAAAGCACGGTGCGTGGCCAGAAGGTACGCAGATTGCCAAAGAACTCACCATGATCCGTAAAAGTGAAAATGGTAACTTTGAAGATGGTTCCTCTCAGGAAGTAAGCGGCAGAGGATATTTTCAAGGTGAGTTTACAGGCCTTGAGCTAACCGTAAAAGATAATAAGCGATTTAAGGATGAGCCGGGTGGATGGGCTTATTTTAGCTTCGGCCACCATGCGCCACCTTATGCAGAAAAAGCAAAAGCATTTCCAACAGACAGCTGTAATGCCTGTCATGAAGCAAGCGCAGCGGATGATTGGGTGTTTACCCAATATTATCCGGTTCTGCGTGACGTGAAAAAGAAATAACTACGTGTCCCTGACAAAAGGAGAAAAACCGTGAGAATGAAGTCTGTCAGACTGATTTCGATGATTGGGTTTGGTTGCGTTTTTGCGTTAGCCGGATTGGCACATTCCTATGGGACCTCTCAAACCACATCGATGCCTTCCAATCACACGGCTACCCCTACATTTTCTCCCTTTGTCGACCATAAGGGGAACATCAGTTTCCCTTATGGTTTTAAATCATGGCAGCACCTTGGAAGCTGGGCAGTGATTGGAGAAGAACGAGGCGAAAGTTCTCTTCATAATGTCTATGCCTCTGAAGGTGCTGCTGAAGCTTACATTGCCACAGGCAAATTTCCTGATGGTACGGTGTTGGTTAAGGATGTTGTCTCGGCTTCGAATGCTGAACATACCACTGGCAATGCTTATTGGGCCGAAAAAAACGCTGTACGATTTGTGATGATCAAAGATAGTGTTGGAAGGTTTTCCAATAATGCCCTTTGGGGCGATGGTTGGGGGTGGGCTCTGTTTCAAGGTAATGATACTAAAAATCAGGTAGCAACTGGCTACCGTGATGACTGCCTTGGATGTCATGTTCCTGCAAAACAGAATGATTGGGTTTATGTGTATGGCTACCCGGCACTTGGTGAAAGTGTGAAAAACTTCTCGCCGCTTGCTAAAAAGGAAATGGATGCAATGACGGGGGCCATGTCTCGAGCAAAAGAAAGTGCAGAGCGATTAGCTCTGGGTGAGAGAATTTTCGGGCAGTGCAAGGCTTGCCACTCAACGGTTAAAGGTAAGCATAAAGTTGGCCCATCTTTAGCTGGGCTTGCAGGCAGAAAGGCAGGATCTGCTGAAGGCTACCGTTATTCGAAAGCGATGAAAGCAGCAGATTTCAGTTGGGATGAAAATACACTTGATATGCATCTAAGAGATGTAAGTGGATTTGTTCCTGGGAATAAAATGGCGGTGCTATTCAGGCGTAATATTTCCGAAGCGCCTACGCGGCGGGTATTGATTGAGTACCTGCTTACATTATGACGCTAATTCTATTGAAGCAGACGCGGTGAGAATAAAATCCAGCGTTTATCTGAACAAGATGAAATGATATATTTGCAAAGGGGGAACCAGTTGCGAGGGCAAATTTGTATGGATGTTGAGCAAGTCAGAACTTTTTTAGTGTTGGCACAAGAGCTGAACTTTTCTCGGGCCGCTGAGATATTAAATGTGAGCCAACCGACAGTTAGCAGAACTATTGGCTCCATTGAATCCCAATTAGGTGGCCTTTTGTTTAGGAGGGAACGAGGGAACTCGCACCTTACTGAACTTGGTAAATTGGTACTGCCGTATTTTGAAGAGATTGAAACCAATGCAGGGAATTTGGTTGAAGTCGCTCGAAAATATAAGGCGCTGGAAAAAACACCGGTGTCTGTTGGGCTTATGTGTACGATTGGGCCAGAACGGTTGATCTCTCTTATCGCAAAGATCAGAGAGTTATTTGCTGGTGTTGAAGTTTCAATCACTAACGGGAATGCACGCGCACTACAGGAAATGCTGAATGACGGCAAGCTAGACCTTGCTATCTGCGGGCGTCCTAAAGGCTTTGACGAACGTTTCCACGCTGTGCCGCTTTATCAAGAAAAGGTTATGGCCGTTCTTCATCAAGAGCATCCTCTCGCAGCACGAAGTTTTGTAGATCTGGACGATCTGGATGGCTTGCCCTGTATCGAACGTACTGGATGTGAGTTTTCTGTGCAGGAAGGAAATTTCCTTCTGGAGAAGGATATTCATCTGGACCGGATATTCTCTAGTGATAGAGATGATTGGATTCAGTCAATGATAAGGGACGGCATTGGCATGTCTTTGATGGCTGAATCCGCTGTATTCCTACCTGATCTGGCTGTTAGGCCTATTCCTGGATTACCTTTTACCCGTGAAATTCAGATGGTGACTGTGCGGGGCAGGATGCATTCAGCTGGTATTGGTGCCGTATTGCAAGCTGCAAGGCAAGCCTTCCAGGTACAGCGTCAAACCTTCACACCTCCTGAGTAGTTTTAAGGTTGGGATACTTCCAGATAATCGTTCAATTTAGTGCTACAAAGAGACCTGATAAAGGACGCAAGTTCTTTATATAGGTTTCGTTGCGCTGCGCTTGGACGCCAAGCCAGAACAACTTCTCGGTCTGTTGGAGATTCATTCAGCTTCAAAACCGATACATCGCTTCTTGGATCAATCTCAGACCGTACATAAAGCGAAGGGAGGAAGGCTAGCCCGATACCTGTACCAATCATCTGCCGTACTGTATCAAGACTTGTACCTTCGTAATCGCGCATGATTCGTGCGCCATATTTATTCGCCAGAGCTTGCATTTGTTCGAACAAACGGTGTCTTTCTTCAATAGCAAGCAGCCTTTCGTTAGCGATATCGCCTGCTCGGACTATCTTTCGTTGAACCAATTCATGGTCTGGGGCTGCACATAACTTAAAGGGTTCCCTAAACAAAGGTTCAGCGGTAAGCCCCGTGACCTCCATTGGTAGTGTGGTGAGAATCAGGTCAAATCGGCCGTCAAGTAAACCGTTTTCAAGATCTCGTGGGGGTTCTTCGCGCACATATAAGCGAAGCGTTGGGTAAGCTGCGTGAATATCTGGAATCACATCTGGCAGGAAATATGGGCCCAAAGTTGGTGGTACGCCTAGGCGGTGAATACCTGCGCCGCTATCCAGTGAAAAGCGCGCAACATCGCGGATAGACTTAACTTCATCAAGCAGCGCCTCGATATGAGGTAGCATGGAGCGAGCTGCAGCTGTAGGTAGGGCCCCCGTTCTGGAGCGCTCAAGCAGTGTTAGGCCGAGGTTTTCTTCGAGTGCTGCAATCTGTGCGGTGATAGTAGGTTGTGATACCCCTAACGTGAGCGCAGCTTGCCGAAAACTCTTCGTCATCACAACACAGTGTAGGTATTTCAACTGTTTGATGGTGGGTTGACCAACGTTCATCGCTTTTGGGCCTTAAGTTTAGGTGATAGTATTTGTCTATCGTATATTCGCTAAAATAGCTAATTGTTTTTACATCGCCCTCAACCTAAATACCGAAAATGGTATGAAGTAACATTTTATAAATGGGCCAAAGAACCCTAGTTGTAAAATTATGAGGTAGACATGGAAAAGATTGTAGACGGCGTTTTGAAGTTTAAAAACGAAGTTTTCCCAGAACATAATGGACTGTTTAGTGAGTTAGCGACAGGCCAAAGCCCTGAAGTATTGATGGTAACATGTGCGGATAGCCGGATTGATCCTGCTATGATTACGCAAACAAATCCTGGCGATCTTTTCATTTGTCGTAATGCAGGGAATATTGTTCCGGCATACGCTGCGGGTGGTGAAAGCAATACAGCATCAATTGAATATGCGGTGGCAGCTCTTGGCATTAAAGAGATTGTTGTGTGTGGCCATACTGATTGTGGTGCTATGAAAGGCGCAATGAACACTGAGGCGCTTACAGCACTTCCACATGTATGTGGCTGGCTTACGCACTCTGATGCAGCGGTTAAAGTTGCGAAGGCAAACAAGCCTGACGCTGAAAACCCAGAACTTCTTCGCGAAGTGATTGAACAAAACGTTGTTCTGCAGCTTCAACATTTGAAAACACACCCATATGTAGCTGAAGCTATGGCTGCTGGTAAACTCCGCCTGCACGGTTGGGTTTATGATATCGGTGAAGGTTCTATCTACGCTCACAACGAAAATTCAGGCTCTTTCGAGCTTCTATCGCAGCAAGCTGCGGTGGCTGCTGAATAAGCATTGCGCAAAGGATTAAACGATGAGTTTTATCAATACATCTAATCTGCGCGGCGATGTTATGGGCGGTCTAACCGCCGGTATCGTTGCGCTTCCTCTTGCTCTCGCCTTTGGTGAGGCATCAGGCGCTGGACCAATTGCAGGTCTTTACGGCGCTATTATTGTTGGTTTCTTAGCTGCTCTATTTGGTGGTACTGGTAGCCAGATTTCTGGCCCAACAGGCCCGATGGTTGTTGTATTCGCTGGTGTTTACGCAACACTTGGCGGTAACCCAGCGCTTGTGTTCTCCGCGGTGGTACTCGCTGGTTTGCTCCAGATTGCTTTTGGTATTATGAAGGTGGGGCAACTTATCCGCTTAGTCCCATATCCAGTGGTATCTGGGTTTATGAGTGGTATTGGTGTGATTATTATCGCATTGCAAACCTCACGCTTGTTTGGTCATGAACCTGAAACCAGTGGCACGATTGGCGCTCTTGAAGCAATTCCTGGTGCCGTTGCTGATCCAAATATGATTGCCCTTGCAATTGGCGTGATCACTTTGGCTATTGTTTTCACATGGCCGAAGAACCTTGGGAAATTTGTTCCAGCACCGCTTGCTGCGCTGGTTATTGCAACTATCATCAGCGTTCTGTTCTCTGGCGCACCAATTCTTGGTGATGTACCAACGGGCCTTCCGTCTTTCATCCTGCCTGCGTTCGAGCGTGAATCTATCCTAATCGTTCTTGAAGCAGCTTTCCTTCTGGCTCTTCTTGGCGCGATCGACAGTCTTCTAACGTCTCTTGTTGCAGATAACATGACCCGTACTCGCCACAACTCAGATCAAGAACTTATTGGTCAGGGTATTGGTAACTCTGTTGCTGGTCTGTTCGGTGGTGTACCGGGTGCTGGTGCAACAATGCGTACAGTGATTAACATCCGTTCCGGTGGTCAGTTCAAAATCTCAGGCATGGTTCATGGTTTGATCCTGCTTGCGGTTGCCCTTGTTCTTGCGCCGTTTGCTTCGCTTATTCCGCATGCTGCTCTTGCTGGTATCCTGATTAAAGTTGGTAACGATATTATCGACTGGAGCTACCTGAAACGTGCACACCGCGGCCCACGCTGGGACCTTATCCTTATGGCTCTCGTACTTGGCCTGACAGTGTTTGTAGACCTTATCACGGCTGTTGCTGTGGGTGTTGTTCTTGCGGCTCTTGCTTTCATCAAACAGCTTTCGGAAGAACAGCTTAAGCGCCTGAATGTTACAGAGCGCGAAATTGAAAGTGATGAAGAACGTGCGCTACTTGCGAGCTCAAATGGTGCAGTAACACTGTTTGACTTCGGTGGCCCATTAAGCTTTGGTGCTGCTGCTGATCTTGGTCACCATGTGCGTGAGAAAGCCAACGGGAACGCTAAGGTTCTTATCCTTGATTTTGAACGTGTGCCTTTCCTTGATCTATCGGCAGCGAAAGCAGTGGAAACAATTGTGGAAGACGCATCTGCTCTTGGAAAAACACTGTTCGTTTCTGGTGTTAATGAAGATGTAGATAAAGTGTTGCACGGCCTTGAGGTTGCTCCACTTATCCCTGATGAGAACTGGTTCAAAGATCGCCGTTTAGCGCTTACACAAGCGGTAGCTACTGTGGAAAAGATAAAAGCTGACCTGCCTGAAAGTGCAGCTACAGCTACGAGCTAATTAAATCTTTCACTTAGCCTTAAAGGCCTCGGCAATGCCGGGGCCTTTTTTTATGGGCGTTAGACGGCCGTTTTTTCAACCAGTTTGCGTTCTACCATACGGCCAAAGGCATCTTTGATCGCCTGCATATGAGGCACCATATAGTGGAAGGTTTTAGCGTGATCAAAGCTGTGGCGCATTGCGGGGTTAAGTTCAAAGATAAGAATGTCACCATTAGGCATCAGCGTGAGGTCTAAACCCCAGAAATCAAGCTGCACAATATCTTGGAGAGCTTTAATACGGTTATAGATTTCCTCGCCAATAACTGAAGGTGGGTTGTTTAGAAACTTTTGTTCCCGTTCCAACATCCAGTCATAAGATTTCATGAAAGTTTTTCGGTTGCTACCGTGAACATTCCAAACCTGATCTGTGTGATAAACAACAGGGTAAAGCGTGCCATCAATACAGAAGAAACGGATTTTGGAGTAATGCCCTTCATCAGATTTGTTTTCTATATATTCAATGGCGTAAAGCGTGGCATCTTCTTGAAGGGCTAATAGATAAGCTTCAAGGGCACCTTTATCTTGAAGAAGCTCTGTTGAGACAGCAGTATGTGTACCTGTTTGGCGAATAATGAAGGGAAAGCTATAGCCAAGTGCCAGAATAGTTTCGGCAATTTGGGCTACATCTTTTTTAATATCGCTTTTTCTGACATCAATACGTTCTGTTTTTGCAAATCTTACACCAGGGACTTCATTCAAGCGTCTGTAGTTGCTGTCCCGGGTCGTTTCTTTGACCATATGGGGAGCGTTGATAACAGGGATACTTGGGTGTTCCTCAAGAAAGGTTTCTAGTGTTTCCAGAGAGCGCAGCTCTAAATCTGGGTCGGCAATATCATTCAGTATCAAGTTAAAGGGCCTTGACGGAGCGGTTTTATCCTTCAGGATGTTTTCATCCAGGATGGTATAATGATTGGTATCATATTTTTGATCCTCCAGAAGATGATCAAGCATATAATGTCCACCTTTACGCACGCGCTTAAAATCGCCGTTGTTACGCCTGCCAATAACATATCTGGTGTTCTCATACCCGTAGGTGATTAGAAGCTTTCCTGCAGGCTTTTCAAGGCCAGACGCAGGGATAAAGTTTTCGCCGCACCGTCTGAGAAAACTTTTCATATACCACTGAGCTGGTTTGATGCCGTCGTTCTTTTCTATAAGAGCCGCGATCGTTGCATGAGAATTGTGATCTTCTGGGTAAGTTTCCAAAATATGCTGACAGGTTTGTTCTAGTATCTCAAATTCGCCTTGAGCAAGGAGTGCAGAACAAAACTGATGCCATACATGCAGCGGCTTTTCTGTAAGATCTGCCGCCAATTCAAACTGTCTACACGCCAAAGCCGTTTGCCTTGTTTGTGATAACAGCTCCCCGTATTTAATCAGCACGGCAACCAATGTCTCCTGCGCGATGCCGGGTTTTGCTTCAAAGCCTATATCAGCTAGTTCATGTTGGATATAAAGCTCAGTAACCTTCTTATCCAATGGCGATGCCGTAGGAGTGGTTTTTTTTAAGAATTTTGAAAACATAAGGCCAGTTAAATTTGCTGCGTTCGCTGAATGGTGCGCGCCGACCATACATTAGTCAAGGGTAGGGGGGACTAGAAAATAAAAAAGCTCGCTACCGGAATTGAAAATGGCGTGGGGGACAACGTAATCGGTAGCGAGCTGAAAGTATGGAACTCAGAACATAATTTAGGGAGGTAGCGAAAGACCAAGCGGTGGCGCAGTTGGTGTGGTGGGGGATGGCTGCTTTCCCTGGTGGGTGGGATTTCACTGCTTGATCTTTCACTATGGCTAATTGTTTATATTCTCTTTCTTTATTCTCCGGTGTTGAGAAGCCAACTGAAACCTTGGAATACGGCCCTACGGTTGGTTTCAGTTGACTCTCTACTCAAGTATAGTGCCCATCGCACTCTGCTGATTGTTCACTTTATACTCTGCAAAAGGTGTGCAAGTGTGCCATTTTTGAGTGTATTTTTATAACCATATGTATTTATTGTGTTTTTAGTATAAGTTTCGCATTTGTTGAAAAAATGCTACTTTTGCGAAATGCAATCAGGTGTCGCAATATGCAGCAATAGTTGCATTTTGGGATACTCTAAGAGGTTCACGCTTTCTTTATCATCAATGATTAGAAGAAATTATTGCTGGTTGTTAAGAATTGAGAAAAATAATGCTCGGTGGGAACAATGAAACGCGAAATTTCTTCAAGATACCTTTCTTTGGTCACTCTATGCGTTGTCGGGGGCACAGTTTCTGTGCAAGCGCAAAGTGATATTGACGCAAGTTTACATGGGTTGGTAAATGCCAGACTTTCTTTTGCAGATAGTGAGAGATCAATTTTCGATGGTGGCTTCGGTAAACTCCGGTATGGCGGGGATGGTGAAAACGGTAACGAACGTTTCCGAATAGCTGAAATCGCTTTAGTCGGTCGCCTTAAGTTTGGAGATGGCTTTACACTTCACGGTCATATTCAACATAACCCTGACCAATCGTCAGAAGTTGATATTGTAGAAGTTTACCTTCGCTATAAGCCCGTTCAGTTGAGGCAGTGGCAATATAGCGTACGCGCAGGGGCTTTCTTTCCTCCGGTGAGTTTTGAAAATGAAGGTTTGGCTTGGGGTAATAAATATACCATCACCAATTCTGCGGCGAATACATGGATTGCAGAAGAAATCAGGCCAATTGGTGCAGAATTTACGGCAGAATATAAGGGGGAAACCCTTAATGCTGAGATACAGGCAACTATCTTCGGCGGCAACGATAGAGCGGGTGACGCTCTAGGCTTCCGTGGCTTTACCTTGAATGATAGCAAGATCGGGCTTTTAGGTGATCTGCCAATTGCGGATATTGAAGGTGTGCGATCAGACAGAGTTAATCGCCCATTTGTGGAAACTGATGCCAGACCTGGCTTTGCACTTGGCGTGAACCTGACTAGGCCCGGTCTTGGTGAGATTCGTTTGTACGGTTATGATAACAGGGCAAATAGCCGACAGGTAGGCTCGGAAGGGCGTTTGTGGGAAGCACGCTTTATCAATATAACTGCGAAGCCAGAACTGCCTGATGACTGGACAATTATTGGGCAGTTCCAGTTTGGTGAAACCAAGGTACAGCCGACAGAGGATGAAGGCTCCTTCTTTGGTACGAATTTTACAACAGGCTCTTTACTTGTAGCGAAAGAATTTGGTCGTGTTCAGCTCGCTAGTCGGATTGAATTTTTTGATCAGAATGATCCATCAACCATTGCAACTACGCCACCACTTGCAGAAGATGGTTGGGCATTGACCACTGCGATTAAATATCGCGCGTCGAAGCATCATATTGTTTCCGCAGAATACCTTTATACCAGCTCTGATCGTGCAGGTGGTTTTGAGAATACACCAATCAGCCAGCGGGAAAACTTGTTGCAGATTAACTATCAATTCCGTTTTTAAATAAAAAAGCCCGGCTGATAAATGGCAGGGCTTTTCTTTTATCGGCGAGGTGACCAACCTGAGTCTAACTCAAGATTCAGGGCTTCAGCGATTTTTTTAAAATCAACCAGTTTGAAATTTTGCTTTTCAGCAGGCATCACATTCCGACCATCTTGTGCGATGAACAGGCCATGTGGGAATGCTTCGCCAAGAGGCGTACTGATAACATCAAGACCGTCTGTCTCAGACGATCCATCAATTCCTGAAACTATATCGCCAATAACGCTGTAGCTGCCGCGATATGTGTAGGGCGCCTTACGATCAAACACTGCATAGCTGTTGTTACCCTGACTGGATTGAATGAGATATCCATCCCCATTTGTGCCGTAATAGATAGAGACGCCTTCTAGGTCATCCTTTAAGGCTTTGTTGCTTGCGATACTGGTGGCTTCAGTGCGGGCATCGCCTGCGTCTGGTTCCGCCCCGTAAGCCCATAGAGCAACATCTTCTTCGGCTTGGAAGAGGATACCATTATCATCGTCAGCTACACAGCCTTCGGCGGTTGAGCCAACGTTAAATTCGCGCACCTGTTTTGTAGCAATCTTTCCATTTTCTGAAGCTTCGAGCTCCCACTGACGCACCATGCCTTCTTTTTCATTGATAAATACATAGGTTTTGCCAGTTTCTGTACTTTGATACATGCAAAGCCCGTATGGGTCTTCCATCCGCGTTGGTTGAGGGCCATCCGCTATATCTGATAGCATACCAGTTTCTTCATTCATTCGGTATAGAGCAATCGAGCGATTTGTGCGGTTGCTGGCAGCTAAAATAGTTGCTTTTTCACCATTCAAATCAAAGCCGTAGCGAATGTCTACGTTGTTCATTTTACCGTCTGCCAGGTACTGGTGTACTTTTCCGTCCAGTGTGTAGCTATAAAGGCCACCTTGCTTGTTTGTACCTATAACGAGGCTGAGAGCAGGATTGCTTGGATGCACCCAAATGGCGGGGTCATCAGCGGCATCACCGCCGTGCTCAACCGGAGCAGTTTCTACATTGGCTGTTACAGTAGCAATATTGCTGGTGGCGGAGATTGGGTTTTGGATGAGTTCTGTTTTCTTAGAAAAGGCTGAATGGATATCACTTAGTTTAGCGAACTTAAAGTTTGTACGATCTTCTCCGTTATCATCATCAGCCACAACGAGAGTATCAAGGAAGGTAGAGGCAAACAGACCCTGAGCTGCTTCCACGGCATCAACCGTTTCTGTACTCGTTAGTGCAATAGCACCTAGGAAATTATGATCATTATTGATGTCATAGGCATTGAGGGTGTTATCTACCACATTGGAGGCAAGGAGAATAGCAGTACCATCGTCAGGCCGTGAAAGGGCCAGGCCAGCCACTTCTTCTGAAAGATTGCCAAATTTCACCACATCTACAAAACTTGGGGCGGTAGAACCTTCAGGTGTTGCATCAAATGCCCAGATTCCAATTTCTTCTTCTGCAACGTATAGAGTTTCTGTCATTGGATCGATGACACAGAATTTAGGCTCTGTGCTTACCTTCAGGGTGCGAACTAAGGTGCCTGTGAGGACATCATATTTCTGTTTTGCAAGCTGCCAGTGTTCAATGAAACCATCTTCACCAAGGGTATAGACATAGCTATTACCGTCTTTGGTGCTTTTGTAGGAGCAGATATTCTCTATTCGCCTGTTGCTTTCGATGGTACTGAAATTGGTGGGCTTCAGGTTGCCTGCTTGTGGATTGACATCATACGTGTGAACCCTGTTGTACTGGCCGTCCAAGCTGATGATAAGGTCTCGGCCTTCTTCATAACCTTTGATAATGTCTATCGCGGTATAGGCACGACCACTGGCCCGAAACTTACGTTTTCCGTTTGCTTCGTACATTTCAATGGCATCATCAACAGCCGCAAACATGAGGGATTGTTTAGGTTGCTCACTATTTTCCCAAAGAACAGCCGACAGGGCGGTACCAGCAGACGGTGTGCTTTCACCTGAAACTGGAATACTGATGACATCGGTTGTTTCTTCTTTTGGCGCTTCAGGTGTGCACGCTGCGATAAGTGCACAGAAAGCTACAGACATAAATAATTTAGAAGACATGCTAATTCCCACATATAGCAACAGCGTATCACGCATCATTGGTTTGACAGTGACATTAAGGAATTATGTTTCAATTATATTGCAGAGCATAATGTTTCTTGCTTTTTGCATAAAAAAAGCCCGCACAAAAGGTGTGCAGGCTTTAATGATCTTTTTGTATCTTTTCCTAGAAACCGTAGCTTAGGCCTGCGCGGAAAATAGTATCTGTTTTCCGGCGATCTGCTGGGGCGTCATTATCATAGCGAATATCGTAGGATAGCTTGCTGGATAGTGCTTTGGTAATTTTAAACTGAATTGCAGATTTGTTTTCAATCAGTGTACGACCACCAAGGTTGATCTCGGTGATGTTTTTGAAAGTTGTTGTATCTGTGATTTTCCAGTTCAGTGTACTGCGGCCAAGAGCTGCATAATCTGTTACGTAATCTTCGCCAGAAAGGTTCAGTGTAAAGATAACACTTGGTGCAGCTTCTAGAGTAAGGTCAAAGTTTTTCTCGGTGATGGCTTTGTAACCCAGACCGGCATTAGCTGAAAAACGCTGACGGAATGAACCAAACTTGTCATTGTCATAAGCAACGGTTGCTGTGAAAAATAGCTTTTCTGAGAAATCATACGCAAGGTTATAGTCTGCACCAAAACGCTCGCGGTCTGTTTCACCACTGCTTTTGTTGAAATCATAATAACCGCCAACTGTGTGACGGAAAAGGCCTGATGCATATGTTGCCTTACCTGACAGACCAAAGGAAGTCTGCGATGTGTTACCGGATGTAACGAGAGCATTAACATCTGCATTGCCTGCCCAGCCTTCTGAATCCTGAGCTAGAGCCACTGGGGAAAGGGCTGTGCTTAGAAGTGCTGCTGCAAAAATTGTCTTCATTGTCTTGTTCCGCTTCATATTCGCATGAAAAGTTGCAACTAGGTAGCGAGGGAGCAGATAAAAGGAAAGACTAAAGAAACCGCCATTTTAAACGGTGTTGAATTTTTTTTCTAAAATCGCCGATTAGCGCCAAAAGTGTGGCTTTCTCACAATAGTGAGAGCTATTCACATAGTTTTCGGTAAGGAGCAATGGGCGGCGGAGACAGGTTTAATCAAGAATGCGGCGCCGTGTCGCAGCGCATAAGGTAACCAACTGGTAAGGTTATGTTTTCTGAAGTAATCGTGCTTTTATACAACCTTGAATTATATAGTAATTTCAATGCGTAAACATAAAATTAACCCTTCAGGGCCTATTCTCTCAACCGCTCGATATATGCACGGCGTATTGTGCATGAAATAGTAGGTACAAAGTTCTGTGGGGAACGTAAATGACAAAGCGTAATATTGTTCCGACAGGCGAGGAAATCGCCTTCGGTGAACACGAAATTATTGTCTCAAAAACAGATACAAAAGGGCGTATCCTCTACGCAAACGATGTTTTCTGTAAAGTTGCTGAAATGCAGACAAACGATGTAATCGGCCAACCGCATAGCATTATCCGCCATCCAGATATGCCGCGCGCAGTTTTTAAACTTCTCTGGGATAAAATCGCAGCAGGCGAAGAGGTGTTTGCTTATGTGAAGAATATGTCTTTCACGGGTAAATATTATTGGGTTTTTGCTCATGTAACACCAAGCTTTGATCATGCGGGCCGTATCTCTGGATATCATTCAAATCGCAGGAAGCCTAAGCCCGTGGCCCTGGAAGCGATTAAACCAATTTATAAGGCGCTTCTTGATGAAGAAAAACGTCATAAAAACCGAACTGATGGATTGGCTGCCAGCTATAAACTCTTAGAAGATACTTTGGCGCACGCTGGTCAGACATACAGTGAATTCGTTTGGGGTGCAGGAGGTGCACATGTTTAATTTCTTTAAAGCAAATACGCCTGAACCTGTGAATGACGGCATGGCAAAGCGCTTGGAAGCGGCTGAGGCTGAACTTGCCCTATATAAAAAGGCTTTTGCCACGGTTTCAGAAGTTGCAGTATCCGCGGGTAAAGGGAATTTCGAAGCCCGTATCATTGATTGGGATGAATATGGTGATTTATCTCCGGCTCTGAATGATATTAACCATATGCTTGATATGTCTGATGCTTTCGTGCGTGAAGCAGGTGCTGCGCTTGAACATGCAGTTGACGGGAAATATTACCGTCAATTTTTGCCGCAAGGCATGATGGGGGCTTTTGGTCGTGGAGCTGAAATTATCAATCAAGCCCGCGAAAATATGATGATTGCCGAGCAAACAGATGCAAACCGCAAAAATGAACTTGCGAAGAGCTTTGAAGAAGCAATCCTTACTGTTGTGGAAACTATTCAAGCTGCTGTTTCTCAAACTCGATCTGCTGCGGATGCCTTGCTTGCAAGTGCTCAGGATACCCAAGATCGTTCAGCAAGTGTTTCTGGTGCCGCAAGCGAAGCTGCGATGAATGTTCAAACTGTAGCATCTGCAGTGGAAGAAATGTCTGCTTCTGTGAATGAAGTAGCACGCCAGGTCGGCACATCGTCCGAGCAGGCCTCCACAGCGCATCAGGAAGCAACTTCTGCTTCCGGTACAATTAATGAACTAAGGGAATCTTCAGAGACAATTGGTAAGGTTGTAAGCCTGATCAATGATATCGCTGAACAAACGAACTTGCTTGCGCTTAATGCAACGATTGAAGCTGCCCGTGCGGGTGAAGCTGGTAAAGGTTTCGCGGTGGTTGCCAGTGAGGTGAAATCTCTGGCTCAGCAAACAGCAGCTGCAACTGGTGAAATTGGCCAGCAAGTTCAATCTATTCAGGAACGTACGCTCACTGCCGTTAATGCTGTAGAGGGGATTAGTAAATCAATAACCTCACTGAATGATATTTCTGGTATGATTGCGTCTGCGACTAGTGAACAGTCCAGTGCTACTATGGAAATCAGCCAGAATGTTCAGGAAGCTTATCAAAGCACACAGCTTGTATCTACAGATATCCAGAATGTACGTGAAACTTCTGAAAGCACGATCAATTATGCCAATGATCTCTCTGGCGCTGCAATGAGTTTAGATGAAAGTACCAGGCTACTGCGAGAGCAGGCGGATAGTTTTATGAAAGCTATTCTGAAATAACGGAGACATAGCTAGAAATTATTAAAGGTCAGTTCTTAACAGAGCTGGCCTTTTTTGTTTCATTTATGCATTGGCGTACTGCAAAAATAGAACGCGCAATTCGGCGCAAACTATCTAGGTTTAAAGAGCACTCGAAAGGAGGCTCTATGCCTGTAAAACACAACAATGAAACAGTGAATGGTCCCGGGTATGCGAAGAACCCGGATCATCAGGTTAATTGCGAAAATGTAACTATTGATATCAAAGTATCAGCGGCCGGAGTTTTGCTTTCACGGGCTCAGAATGCTATCCTGCTGACAGAAACTGGCTATAGCCCCCAATACTATGTGCCTCGCTCTGCAATAAACTTTGATGCTCTTAAGGAGATATCATTGTCGACATATTGTCCCTTCAAAGGACAGGCGCGTTACTGGGCTATAAAAGATGATGAGGAGGATACTCCGGTTTTATGGGGGTATGATGATCCTTATTTGGAAGTAAAGCAGCTTTCAGCATGTGCCGCTTTTTATACTGACCGTGTCGAGTTCAGAGTAACTGAATAATTTAGATAGGGGAGGGAGCTGGCGTGCAATTACCATCGCAGTTGAACCAGATTTCCAGAGATACCAGACCACTTTTACAACACTATCATGATATTCGAATAGTTTCTGAAAGTTATATTGCGCCACTTTCTGATGCGGATGCCACTGTACAGTCAATGGAAGATGCAAGCCCTGCTAAATGGCATATGGGGCATGTTACGTGGTTTTTTGAAACAGTTATCTTAAGGGAATATTCAAAAGGATATCAGCCTTTCGAGGATACCTTTCATTATTTGTTTAATAGCTATTATGAGGCTCTGGGTGCCAGGCAGCCAAGGCCGCTAAGAGGTATGCTTACACGACCGAGCCTTGAGAAGGTGATGGTATACCGATCTTATGTTGATGAACATATGAAACGGTTTCTTGAAACAGATCAAAGTGTTGAAATCGCTGGCCTTGTTGAACTTGGTTTAAACCATGAACAGCAACATCAAGAGTTGCTCTTAACTGATATCCTTCATCTGTTTGCCCAAAACCCGCTTAAACCTGCTTACAAAGAACCAGAACCACTTGCATATGACAAAGATATGGAACTTGCTTCAGGTTGGACAGGCTTCGATGGTGGCGTTCTTAAATTTGGTGCTTCCGACGAAGGATTTGCGTTTGACTGTGAACGGCCTGTTCACAAAGCACTTGTAAATCCGTTCAAATTAGCAAATGGGCCTGTTACTAACCGCCAGTGGTTAGAGTTTGTTCAGGATGGTGGGTACCATAACCCGCTTCTTTGGCTTTCTGATGGGTGGGCAAAATGTCAGGCCGAGGATTGGACAGCGCCGCTCTACTGGGAAAAACGCGATAGTGAATGGTGGGTGATGACACTGCGCGGGATGCAGCATGTGGATCTCGATGCTCCCGTTTGTCATATCTCTTATTATGAAGCAGATGCATTTGCCACTTGGGCTGACAAGAGATTACCTTTTGAGCACGAGTTAGAGTTGGCCGCACATGAAGCTGATATCAAAGGAAACTTTGCATCCTCAGGAAGATTACGGTCAGCACCCGTGAAGCATACAGGCAGTATTGCGGGGCTGTATGGTGATGTCTGGGAATGGACCGGCACCAGTTTCAGCCCATATCCCAAATTTAAAGCCGAAAGCGGCGTTGTTGGTGAATATAATGGTAAGTTTATGAGTGGCCAACAAGTGCTCAGGGGCGGTAGCTGTGCAACATCAGAGGGGCATATGCGACCTACCTACCGAAATTTTTGGCACCCTGAAAAGCGGTGGCAGTTTACCGGCCTGCGACTGGCGGAGGACGTATAAATGGATGATTTGAAATTCGTTGAAACTCAAACCGCTGTTAGTGGTGGTGAGGAGTTTATGCAGTCCGTTCTGACAGGGCTTGGAAAGCCACAGAAAACGCTTGAGTGCAAGTTCCTGTATGATGAAAGAGGCTCAGAGCTTTTTGATGCTATTTGCGATTTGCCGGAATACTATCCAACCCGTACCGAGATAGGTATCTTTGAGGAAATTTTGCCGAAAATAGCGGCGTTTCTTGGCGAAAGTGCAGAAGTGATCGAGCTTGGCAGTGGCGCTGGGCGGAAGACAAGGATGCTGCTTGATGCCTTGAACGTACCTAGTCTTTACGTACCCGTAGATATCTCTGAAGAGTTTGTGCTGGAAGTGGCGGAAGGTCTGCAGGCAAGGTATCCGAATTTGAAGGTGAAGCCGAGCATTGCTGATTTCATGGCAGGCTTTGATGTGCCCACTAAAGTATCTAGGCGCATGCTGTTTTTCCCGGGGTCCACCATCGGTAATCTTACCCCCAGTGACGCTGAAGAGTTTTTGGGGAAGCTCAAGGAAAATACAGAAGCTGATTGTTTTTTGATTGGTGTAGACCTGAAAAAGAGCAGGGCGGTTCTGGAAGCTGCCTATGATGATGCTCAAGGTGTGACTGCTGAATTCAATCTCAATTTACTACACCGAGCTAACCGCGAGCTGAAGGCTGATTTTGATGTGGGTGCTTTCAGACACCATGCTGTTTATAATGAAGCAGAAGGCAGCGTTGAAATGCATTTGGTTAGCCTTAAAAGCCAGACAGTGCAGATTGGGAACTGTAGATTTATCTTTGATGAAGGTGAAACTATCCACACCGAGAACAGTTATAAATATACGGTTGATGAATTTTCGAAACTTGTTGAACGAGCAGGCTGGGGCCTTGAAAGCTGTTGGACAGATAAAGAAGATAAGTTTGCAGTGATGATGCTGGAAGCCTAATAAAAAGCCCGCTCAGTGAAGCGGGCTTTTCTCTGTTATGAAGCTCTAAAACTTAGAGATCAGCGAAACGGTTCAGGTGATAATCTGTATCACCATATACTGTTTCATTCACGATCATGCGTTTTACATAAGCGCCAAGAGCGTATTCGTCCGTCATGCCGATGCCGCCATGCATTTGAATGCACTCCTGGCCGAATGTACGTGACGCTGCACCCACTTTTGCTTTAGCGGCGGATACTGATTTCTTACGTGTTTCAGCATCTTCGTTGCGTGCTTCCACAGCTGCTTCCATAGCAATAGATTTAACTTGTTCAAGCTCAACAAGAAGGTCCACCATACGGTGTGCAAGAACCTGGAAGCTACCGATTGGACGGCCAAACTGTGTACGCGTACGAAGGTACTCCTGTGTTAGTGTGCTCGATTCCTGCATTGCACCAAGCGTATCCGCTGTAAGCGCTGCTGCACCTCGGTCAACTGCTGCTTCAATAATATCAGCTGCACCGCCAGCTTCTCCAAGAAGTGTGCCTTCAGCACCTTCAAGGATGATATCAGCCGCACCGCGACCATCCAGAAGTTGATAAGAACGAAGTGAAACGCCATTAGCTTTCGGATCAACAAGGAAGAGGCTAGGGCCACCAGCGTCCGCTGAAACAATAAGTTTATCAGCAGAATCTGCGCCCATCACCACGCATTTGCGGCCGGAAAGCTTCCATATACCACCTGCTTCTGTAGCTTTGGTGTTTGATGCCAGAGCATCGTGGCGCTCGCCCGGCTCGTAGAAGCCCGCAGCAATTTGAACTTCTCCCGTAGCAATTTGTGGCAGAAGCTCTTCAGACACTGTGCTTGTCGCTTCAACAATGTAAGCGGAAACAACGGCGCTGCTAACATATGGCTCTGTAACTAACCGGCGGCCAAGTTCTGTACAAACTGCCATTACATCAACATTGTTGCCGTCAAACCCACCAGCTGCTTCTGGGAGTGGCATCGCCATAACACCAAGCTCTGCAAGCTGGTTCCAGTTCTCAGGAACATGGGAAACCTTGTCCGCGATTTGTGAGCGGTAGTCTTCGAACGTGTAGCTTTTCGCCAGTGAACGCTCAAGCGACTGCACCAGCATTTTCTGTTCTTCAGAAAAATCAAAATTCATAATCTTACCCTTTAACAGTGCTGGTTAGTCTAAAAGCCTAGAACCATCTTGGAGATGATACCGCGCTGAATTTCATTGGAACCACCAAAGATGCTGATCTTGCGAGTGTTCAGATAGCGTGGTGCCGAGATAGCGTTTTCAAGTGAACCGATCATCTCATCGTTCCAACCTTCTGTTTCCAGTTCTGGCTGGAATGGCAGAGCGTATAGGCCAGACGCTTCCATCTTAAGCTCATAAAGGCGCTGTGCTACTTCACTGCCGCGAATTTTCAACATGGAGGAAACAGGTCCCGGGTCCATCCCGCGTTCGGTTTCAACAAGCATGCGTTTGTTGGTGATATCAAGCGCCCGCAGCTCAATCTCAACTTCAGCCAGTTTGGTTTTGAAGTTTTGGTCTTCAATCAGCGGTTTGCCGTTTTTCTTTTCAGCGGCCGCGAGGCGTTTGAGGCCATATAGCTGTTCCTTAGAACCGCCAATGCCCGCAATACCAATACGCTCGTTCTGGAGAAGGAACTTGGCGTATGTCCAACCTTTGTTTTCTTCACCAACCAGATATTCAGCCGGTACTTTTACATTATCGAAGAAAACCTCGTTCACTTCGTGACTACCATCAAGTGTGATGATCGGGCGTACCTCAATGCCCGGAAGATCCATTGGCATCAGAATGAAGCTGATACCCATCTGAGGCTTTGGTGCATTGGTATCGGTGCGTACCAGGCAGAAAATCCAGTCAGCATGCTGACCAAGAGTTGTCCAAGTTTTCTGGCCGTTTACGATGTAATGGTCACCTTCACGAACTGCAGATGTTTTAAGGCTCGCAAGGTCAGAACCAGAGCCTGGCTCAGAGAAGCCCTGACACCACCAGTCAGACCCATCAATAATACCGGGTAGGAACTTTTCTTTCAGGTGATCATTACCAAAAGCGATAAGAACAGGGCCAAGCATAGATACGCTGAATGGAAGAACTTTTGGCGCACCAAATGAATGGCATTCTTCATCAAAGATGGCATATTCAACAGGGGACCAACCCGTGCCGCCGTGCTTTTCAGGCCAAAGCGGAACCGACCAGCCTTTTTCAGCCAGAATGCCGTGCCAGCGTGTGAACATTTCAGCTGTCAGGTGACCCGCGCCTTTAGAGGCGTCACGGATATCATCAGGTAGTTTTTCCTTCAGGAAGGATCTTACTTCATCCCGGAACGCTGTTTGTTCCGTAGTAAGTTGTAATTCCATGATTATCTCCAAGTGGTAATAGTGTTTGACCCTAATGTAGGTGGGTTCCCTGACTTGTCCAATATATTTAATGCATGGGATTAAAATCTTTTCTGGTGCTGCTTCCATGCTTTTTGAGGGTTTACCTACCTGATACAAGTTACCTTGGGTAATTTATGTTGAATAATCAAAAGGTGAGTGCCATATTAGGTTCAGTTACCCTTGGCCAGCAGAGGAAAACATGGCGACATTCAATTTGAACGGTAAGGCTGTTACCGTAAACGAAGAAGGCGAAATGCCGCTTCTTTGGGCGATTAGAGATCATCTTAAATTAACCGGTACTAAGTTTGGATGCGGTGTAGGCGCATGCGGCGCCTGTACGGTGCATATAGATGGCGTGGCGACACGAAGCTGTGTCACAGCGATTGAAGATATCGAAGGCGCTGATATTCAGACTATTGAAAGCCTGGAAAAAGACGGTGCACCAAGTTCCGTTCAAGCCGCATGGATTGCTGAACAAGTGCCTCAGTGTGGATACTGTCAATCTGGTATGATTATGGCTGCAACCGCACTACTCAGTGAAAACCCCAATCCCTCTGATGAAGATATTGATGAAGCAATGACCAATATCTGCCGCTGCGGAACGTATCCGCGTATTAAAAAAGCGATCAAACGAGCAGCGGAGATGAGCAATGGGTAAGTTTACCAGAAGAGCTTTTATGGTTGGTGGTGCTGCTGTTGGTGGTACGCTGGCTCTTGGTGTGGGTTTCCTCTCTACTATTGATACATCAGGTTATGATGCCGTTATCGCTGATGATGGCTCCTTTGCTCTGAATGCTTGGGTAACGATCAAGAAAGATGGCACCATACAGTTTGCTGTCCCGAGGCTTGAGATGGGGCAGGGTGTTTTCACATCCCTCCCCATGCTTCTTGCAGAAGAATTGGAAGTTGATCTTTCCGCTGATAATGTTTCCGTGGTGCACCCTCAGGAAAATCTGCCTGTTTATGCCAATTTTGCTATGATGTTGAGGAAGCATCCTGAGCAGTTTTCTGGTGCTGGGGATTGGCTGGGCAAGAAGATGTTTGGTCTTATGGGACTCGCGGGTACAGGCGGTAGTACAAGTATTGTAGATGCATACACGCCGCTCAGGAAAGCAGGAGCAATTGCCCGTGAGATGCTGATCAGCGCAGCCGCGAAACAGTGGGGTATCGCTAAATCCGATTGTTTTGCTGAAAATGGCCAAGTAGTAAGCCGGCTCTCTGGCGATAAACTATCATACGGTGAGCTTGCTGAAGCAGTTTCCAAGGAAACACCTGATGAGAATGTACGCCTGAAACCAAAGAAAGATTTCAAGCTGGTTGGCAAGCCGCAAAAGCGTGTGGATATCCCAAGTAAGGTAAACGGCACAGCCAAGTTCGGTGTAGACGTTGTAACTGACGATATGCTGTTTGGCACTGTTATGCAGAGCCCTGTGTTTGGTGGCGTGGTTAAATCAATTAATGATACTGAAGCTTTAAAGCTCAAAGGCGTGAAGAAGGTCGTGAACCTTGGTGATGCCGTTGGGGTGATCGCGGACAGTTACTATAAAGCCAAAAAAGCGCTCGATTATCTGGATGTGGAATTCGATGATAGCGCGGTTACTAAGCTGAATAGTGACGATGTGAGCCGTATGCTTAAGGAAGCCATTGAAACGGGTGAAGAGCATGAATTTGTTCACGAAGGAGATGTTGAAGCCGCATCAAATGGCCAGGAAACTATTGAAGCGTATTATGAAGTACCGTATCTCGCCCACGCGACGATGGAACCCATAAATGCAACAGCATGTGTAGATGGTGATAAGGTGGAAATCTGGTCTGGTAACCAGATGCCAGCCAATATGGAAAGTGTTCCAAAGGATGTCGTGAATGCCAAGACTGTGACACCGCATATTATGTATGCAGGTGGTGGTTTTGGTCGCCGCGTTGAAAAAGATGCTGAAACCTATGCCGTGAAAATGGCAGCTGCCATGCCCGGCATACCTGTGAAAGTTATCTACTCGCGCGAAGAAGATATGCAGCATGATGTATACCGTCCGGCCGCCGCGGCCCGGTTGAAGGCCGTGCTAGGCAGCGACGGTTATCCCGACGTGCTGGATACCAAGGTTGGCTTGCAGCCAATTATGCCAAGCTTCAGTAAACGAAATCTGCCGTTTGAAATTGCAGGGCTTTCTGAAGCTAGCAACATGGAAGGCTTACAGCATAGTAAGTATGAGGTTCCAAACCGTAGGCTGAAAAACAGTATTATTGAAACCAATGTACCTGTTGGTTTCTGGCGCAGTGTTTCTCACACACATAATGCATTTTTCCTTGAAGGCTTTGTTGATGAACTTGCTCATAAAGCGGGGCATGATCCATTCGAATATCGTCAGCACCTTCTTAAAGGACATAAGCGGTTATCGGCTCTCCTTGCGGAACTAAAGAAACAGGCTGATTGGGCTAAACCTGTACCCAAAGGCAAGGGGCGCGGTATCGCGGTCCATGAAAGCTTCCTTAGCTATGTAGGGGAAGTATTTGATATCTCGCTTTCAGATGACGGCGAAGTGACCGTGGATAAAGTTACTTGTGTGGTTGATTGCGGCAGTGTGGTGAACCCGGATACCGTGAAAGCGCAGATGGAAAGCGGGATTATCTTTGGCCTGTCAGCAGCGCTGTTTGGTGAAATTACCCTTGATGGTGGTGCGGTAGAGCAGACCAATTTCACAGATTATGAAATGGTGAAGATGCGCCATGCGCCGGAAATTAGTGTGACAATCATGGAAAATGATGAACTCCCCGGTGGTGTTGGTGAACCGGGAACTCCGCCGGTGTATCCAGCCCTTGCCAATGCGATTTTTGCAGCAGGCGGTAAACGCATCAGAAGTATGCCAATTACCAAGTATGGATATTCATCTATCTAAAGTAAAAAAAGAGGCCACCTCGATGGAGGTGGCCTCAGGCTCAGTTCTGATAACCCGAACAGGCGGGAAGATATTATCCTTTGCGAGGATTAGAAGGAACCTGTCCAGCTCACCAAAGCTTTAAAGTTGCGACCGGGTTCTGAAACGCCGGCGAATACACGTTCGAAGTTTGTATCGAATAGGTTGTTTACACCCAAATCAACGCGAAGCCCTTTGAGAGCGCCTTCTTTGGGTTGCCATACATAGTAGAGATCAACCGTTTCGTATGAATCCCGGATTTGGTCTTCATCATTCACTTCTGAATGTTCTCCAGCAAGCTGAGCACGCATGCCGAAGCGGCTGTCAATTTCAGGAAGTTTGAAGCCTGTGTTGATATCGAAGCGAGTAGGGGTAAGTGTGCCTACAAAATCACCGGTGATAGAGTTAGTGCCGTCGATTGAGCTGTAGCCAGCAGTTAAAAAATAACGTGCGGTATCATAGGTAAGTTCAATCTCAACGCCGCTCAGGTCTGCCGCAACAGTATTTACGTTTTGGCTGGTGCCCGAAGTACACGGGCCTGGTATTGTTGGAACAAAACACTGCGGTGAGAATGTTACATCCACTGACAGATCAATCAGATTTGTGACATCCGAAGTGAAGTATGTACCCTTAACAGCAAAGCTATCGCCTTCAAGGAAGGCATCATTGAAGGATAAGCCCGCGCCGAATTCCCATGTTTTGGACCTTTCTGGTTGCAGATCCTGATTTTCGATAAAGAAATTAGGGGCTGTTACAAATGGCCCAAGCGGAATTTGGAAATGGATGCCATCAGCAAAAATTTCATTGAACGAAGGCGCTCGGAAGCTTTCGGAATAGCTTGAGAAGATCATCATCCATTCGGTTGGATGGTATGCCAGAGCTACTTTTGGTGACCATGCACTATCGTCTGTTTCAAAAGAACTATCATCCGCGGAATTTTTGAAGTTGTCATAGCGAATAGCAGGTATGAAATTCAAACGGCCGAGTTCTGTTTGTACTGTGACTTCTGCCTGGATGAAACTGCCGAATGTTTTGGCGTCTGCATCAGGAACACCACCGCGAGTGCCATCCGTTGACATATTGTCTGTGCCAGTTTGGTCGTCAATATAATATTCAAGGCCGTATGTTAGGGCGAATTCAATGTTTTGGCCGCGGTTCCATACAGAACGGTTTTCAGCAACAAGACCAAATGTTTCTACATCACGTGTTACAACTCGGTCACTATCCACTTCGTCCTCATTCACAGAAACATCGTTTTTGAAAACAGTAATTTTGGCGTCGATCAGATCATTGTCTGATGGATTGAAAACGAGACCAGCGCGGTAAGTATTGCTTGTTGTATTTTTGTCGACAAGGTCACCAACATTGGCACCTTGGCCGTTGTTTGGCTCCAGGCTGTCACCATTGAAAGAAAGCCATGAGAAATCAAGCTTCAGATCATCTGTGAAGCGGTAAGATGCTTTGATAAGGCCTGATGCAAGCTCGTCATCAGATTGCAGGCTGGCGCCGCTACCCAGATCAATATCAGTTGAATCACGGTAAGTGAGGCTACCTACAGCATCAAACTTTCCGTCTTCAGAACGACCAAATAGTGAAACGCCTTTTGTCCATTCATTGTTCACACCCTGAAAGCCACCTTTTAGGCGGTAACCAAGGGTAGAATCTTCATCCAGTAAATCGGCCGCGTCTATGGTCTGGAATGCAATAACACCGCCAAGACCACCAGAGCCATATAGAGCAGAGCCTCCACCGCGAACAACTTCCGCGGTTTTCAGAAGATCGGGTTCAATAAAGAAGCGACCGTCATGGCCTGAAATGAAGCTTTGGCGAACACCATCAAATAGGATGATTACACCTTCGCCAGAGATGCCGCGAATGGAAGGTGTTTGCGCATTACGGCGAGGGCCACCATCAAAGAAGATACCCGGAGTGTTCTCGAACAGGTCAGAGATTGATGAGGCAACTAGATCGTCGATTTCATCTTTGGTGATAACGGATACAGAACCAGGGTGCTCGAAAGCGCTTGTTGCTGAACGTGTTGCCGTTACCGTAATTTCTTCAGGAAGGTCTGCTTCAGCTTCTGTCGCTGCAGCTGTACCTGTGAGGGCAATAAGCGAACATCCTGCCGCCAGCCATGAATATTTCCCCAACACAGTCATGTGCAATCTCCGTTGCTTTGATAATAATAGTGATAATGATTCGCAATTGATTTACGGGAATGCGTTGCGATTGGCAAGGTATTTAATAATGATTATTAGAATCGTTATTAATTTTAATGCTGTTGTGGCTAAAATAGTTTGGAATAAGCCGAGAACTTAAGGCATGTAAGTATATGTTAATAGGAGGAAATTACATCTTTTGCGATGATGAGCTGCTGAATTTGGCTGGTGCCTTCGTAAATCCGGAACAGGCGAGCATCTCTATAGAGTTGCTCAATACCATATTCTGAAATATAGCCTGCACCGCCCAGTATTTGAACAGCCCTGTCAGCAATGCGGCCCACGGCCTCTGAAGCAAAAAGTTTTGTGCAGGAAGCTCTGCGCTTGGTGTTTTCACCTCTGTCTTTGGCTTTTGCTACATCACGGATCATGCATTTGGCAGCATAAATTTCTGTCTCGCTATCAGCGATCATCGCCTGAATAAGTTGGAAGTTAGCTATAGGTTCGCCAAACTGTTCGCGCTCTTTAGCGTAAGTAACTGCATCCCGAAGAATCCGTTCAGCAAGACCTGTGCATACGGCGGAAATATGGATACGGCCTTTATCCAAAACTTTCATAGCTGTTTTAAAGCCAACATTTTCTTTACCACCAATGAGGTTTTCCGCAGGTATTCGGCAGTTTTCAAAGATCACGTCTGCGACTGGCGCACCTTGCTGGCCCATTTTCTTTTCAGGCTTGCCTACAGAAACACCGGGTGTATCGGCCTCTACAAGGAAGGCGGAAACCCCTCTGCCGTCTGTAGTGGTTTTATCTGTGCGTGCCATAACAGTAAAGAGGCCGGCGGTCGGGGCGTTGGTTATATAACGCTTGGTACCGTTTAATATATAGTGGTTACCATCCTTTGTAGCCGTTGTTTTCAGTGATCCCGCATCTGAACCTGATGAGGCTTCAGTCAAGCAGAAGGACCCTACCAATTCACCGCTTGCCAAACGAGGTAAGTATTTTCGCCTTTGTTCATCTGTACCGTCTATGAGGATAGCTTGAGAGCCAATACCTACATTGGTGCCAAAAGCGGAGCGGAAGGCAGGGGCAGCTTGGCCGATGCACATGGCGATCTCAACTTCATCTGCCAGACAAAGGCCCAAGCCACCATATTCTTCCGGAATGGAAATACCGTATAAGCCGAGCTCTCGCATTTCTGAGAGAATACCCTGGTTCATCTCACCAGTTTCTGCCATAGCGCGTTCAGCGGGGATCAATCGTTCTTTTACAAACCGATCAAGTGTTTCGAGAAGTTGCGTTCTTGTTTCTTGATCTAATGCCATGGCTTTCTCTCCCTTATGAAGGAAGTATTTCTTAAATTGGATGAGGCAAGGCTGGATAATATACATATTTGCAATAAGTTATCTTCTAAACCTAAGGGGAAGGGAGTTGGCTATGAAACATGCATTCATCTGTGACGGTATCCGCACACCAATCGGGCGCTATGGCGGTGGCCTCGCACATGTGCGTACGGATGACCTGGCAGCCCATCCTCTTAAAGCTCTTCAGGAACGGAATGTAGGTGTGGACTGGGCTGCAGTGGACGATATGTTTTATGGTTGTGCCAACCAAGCTGGAGAAGATAACAGGAATGTAGGCCGTATGGCTGCTCTCCTTGCAGGAATACCTGAGGCGGTGCCTGCTGTGACTGTGAACAGGCTTTGCGGTTCTGGGCTTGAAGCTGTTGCGCAAGCGGGCAGGGCCATATCAACCGGTGAAGCAAGGCTTACCATTGCTGGCGGCGTTGAAAGTATGTCGAGGGCACCGTTTGTCATGGCGAAAGCATCGAGTGGTTTCTCCCGCAACGCTGAAATGTACGATACCACAATTGGCTGGCGCTTTGTGAACAGGAAACTGGATAAGGAATACGGTACCGATAGTATGCCAGAGACCGCTGAAAACTTGGCGGCAGAGATGGATATCAGTCGGCTAGATCAGGATGCTTTTGCCTACCGTTCGCAAATGAAAGCAGCTAGAGCGCAGAAAGCCGGAAGGTTTGAACGGGAGATTGCTTCAGTTTCTATTCCTCAGCGCAAAGGCGAGCCTCAGGTAGTTTCTATAGATGAGCATCCTCGGCCTTCAACATCTCTTGAGGGTTTGGCAAAGCTGGGGACACCTTTTAAAGAAAACGGTACAGTGACTGCGGGAAATGCTTCTGGCACTAACGACGGGGCAGCTGCTCTTATTATTGCTGATGAAGAGACTGCTATGAAGCATGGCCTTACACCAAAAGCACGTATTGTGGGTACAGCAGTAGCAGGTGTGCCGCCCAGAACCATGGGGTATGGCCCCGTACCAGCGACTGAGAAGCTGTTAAGCCGTCTTGGCATGAAACTTAGTGATATAGATATTATTGAACTGAATGAGGCGTTTGCCGCGCAGTCGCTCGCATGTATGCGTGGTTTAGGTATCGCTGATGATGCCGATTATGTGAATCCGAACGGAGGTGCAATAGCACTTGGGCATCCGCTTGGTATGTCGGGTTCCCGGCTTGCTCTTACGCTTACACATGAACTTCAGGCGAAAGACGCTCACTATGGCCTCGCAACGATGTGTATTGGTGTAGGCCAAGGAATTGCTATGGTGATAGAGCGCGTGTAGGATATGCGTTCGGCAAGGAATGTTAAGTGAGTTGAAGTTGGAACAATCACCAAAAGAGAAATTAATAGAAACAGCGACAGTCTTATTTTCAGAGTATGGATTCCACGCAACTGGAATAAACCGTATTCTTGAAGAATCCGGGATTGCTAAGAAAACGCTCTATCACCATTTTTCTTCGAAAGATGAATTGATTGTTGAAGTTCTACAGCGGTATGACCATTTAGCCCGACAGAAGTTCAAGACAATGGTGGAAGAAAGGGCGGCTTTTCCACTTGAACGTATCTTCGCATTTTTCGACGTTCTTGAAGATTGGTACGAAGATAAAAATTTCTTTGGCTGCTTTTTTACAAATGCTGTGGGTGAATATTCCGCGATTGAATCTGAGATTCGCGCCGCTTGCCAAAACTATAAAAAGGAAATGCGCTATTATTTAAGGGAGCTTTGTTTCCTTGCGGGCTTGCCTGACCCTGAAAAATTAGGGGACCAACTCTTTATGTTGTTTGAGGGCGCAACGGTGATTGCGCAGGTGGCAGGCGATAGTAAATCAGCCATTTTGGCCAAGCAAACAGCAACGCAGCTAATCGAACAAGCACAGCAATCCTGATTGATGACGGTCTCCTCACAGCGACGTTATCGCGAGTTGATTTGAAAAGAGACAAGGTTGTCTCCATCTTGTTGGCAAGGGTAGACAAGGTGGTCTACCGCTTTGGGAAAATCAGGAGACATCCAAATGAAACTTCTAAGTAATTTTGTAAAAAGCATTGCTGCTTTGTTCGTATTCGTAGGTGCTGCTACTTCTGCAGCTAACGCTGACACTTCTACTTCACTAGTAGGCGTTCAAGGTTATGACCTTGTATCTTACCAGTCTGGTAAGCCTGTACGCGGTGCTGGCACTAACACTGTTGAAGTAGACGGTGTTGTTTACCAGTTTGCTACAAAAGAAAACCTAAAGAAATTCAAAGCTAACCCAGCGAAATACCTACCAGCTTACGGTGGCTACTGTGCATTTGGTGTTTCTAAAGGTAAAAAATTCATCGGCGATCCAAACGTATGGAAAGTTGTTGACGGTACACTTTACCTAAACCTGAACAAAGACGTTCAGCGCATCTGGGAAGAAGATGTTCCAGGTAACATCACAGAAGCAAACGGTCAGTGGAAATCAATTGCTAACGTTCCAGCAGCTGATCTTTAATATCCAACTAACCTAACCCCCAAGGTTTAGTTGAACCGAGCGGAAGCCCTCACCAATTTGGTGAGGGCTTCTTTTTATTAGGCGTATCAAATAGCTATTTTAAATGGCAGATCATGACCCTATGATGGACAAGGATAAACTGCTGGTAGAAGCTAAATGAAGTCTATTTTCTTTTTTGATTTTCTTAGTACAGACAACATGCATCTGCCATTTAATTCAGGATATCTGAAGACCTTAAGAAACGCTTTTCCTGATGATGAAATTATTTTTTGTGCACAGCGTGGGCATGTTGAAAATATTCAGGAATATCTTGCTGATGAAGATGCAATCACTTTGCGAGTATGTGATGGATTTGATCACAGAGCCCGCGTGAATCAGTACCCTGTTACAAGTGCTTTTTCAGCATATAGGTATGTGAAAGATGTTAGGCGCTTTATCAAAGGTAAAAACTTAAGATTACTTTCTATTGGCGGAGTTGAAGCTGCCTTGTTGAGAACTTTTAAGCGGTTTGGTTCGTCGCTTACTAAGGCTCCACTGCATTATATCTTACATGGTCAATTAGGTGGCACATTTGCTTGGAGATCCAGAAATCCTTTACATAGATGGTTTGATTTTCGTGCAGAATTTATGCGAGGTCTGCCCGAGAACCAAAAATGGGTCGCCCTTGAAAAAGGTATAGAAGATGCTGTCATATCTCTGGTCCCTTCACTAAAGGGGCAGATCATAACTTTGCCGCACCCATTGATAAATTACCCAGTAAGTGAAAATGAGGTGCTGAAAGCCGAGCGGCCTATACGATTTGCCTACATAGGTGTTTGTAGTAAATTGAAGGGCTTTGAAGCCTTTCGCGATTTAGCCTTGCGTTTAACAGACGAAAATAGAGAGTTTTGGGTTATTGGCTCTAAAGGAAAAGCATACGCTGATGATGATTTTAGTATGTTTAAACAAGAGCCTGCTGATGATTTTCTTGAAGCGGATCAATTTTACCGAATGCTCAAACAGGTGGATGTAATTGTGTTGCCGTTTGAAGAGGGGTATAATTATATATCGAGCGGCAGCATGCTTGATGCCGTTTCCTTTTTAAAGCCTGTTATGACGGTTAAAAGCTCTAACTATAGGCACATGTTAGCGGATTATGGTGAGTTTGGCCCCCTTGTGAGTGATTTATCTCAAATAGAGGAGGCCGTGGCGGGCCTGACATTTGAAGGCTATCAGCAAAAATGTGATTCCTGGATTGATGTACTGGAGCGTATCAGAGATGAGCGCAGACCCGAATGGTTAGCACAAGGTTACCGCAAAACTTTGGCTCCTTAAGACCTTACTGTAACATTTTGTCTATTTGCATTTGGCAAGTGCGGCTAATGCCCTACCTATTTATCTGATAAGATTTTCAGGATCGAATGAGATAAAGGGGAGGGTTTTTTATGTCAGTTGTTTCCAGAAGTGATAACGGCAATATTGCGGTTCTTTCTATTAATAATCCGCCCGTTAATGCTTTGTCGCATGCTGTGCGTGAGGGACTGCAAAATCACATGCGGGATTTGGCCGCGGATGATACTATTGAAGCGATTGTTGTTGCTTGTGAGGGCAGCACTTTCATCGCTGGGGCTGACATCCGTGAATTTGGCAGTCCGCCTAAAGCACCACATCTTGGTGAAGTGGTTGATCAAATCGAAGCAATGGAAAAACCTGTTGTCGCGGCAATCCACGGGACTGCCTTGGGCGGTGGGCTCGAGGTGGCGCTTAGCTGCCATTACCGTGTCGCACTTTCATCTGCTAAGATAGGGCTACCAGAAGTGAAACTTGGTATTTTGCCGGGTGCTGGTGGAACTCAGCGTTTGCCGCGTATTGCAGGCGTTGATAATGCGCTGAATGCTATTGTAAGTGGTCAGCACTTTCCTGCCAAAGTTGCGGCTAAGTGGGGCGCTATTGATGATGTGGTTGAGGATGGTCTTGTTGAAGCAGCAATTTCTTATGCTGAAAGCAAAATCGCCGATGGTCCGCGCCGTACTGGTGATATCGAAATTGACGACAGCAAATATGATGCTGATTATTTTGTAGGGTTCCGTAAATCCATTGCACGCCAAACACGGGGCTATTTTGCGCCAGAACGCTGTATTCAGTGTGTAGAAGCTGCTGTATCCATGCCGCTGGCTGAAGGACTGAAACGAGAGCGTGAACTGTTTATGGAGTGCATGAGCAATCCGCAAGCACGTGCGCTGCAGCATATGTTCTTTGCAGAGCGACAAGTGAGCCGTATTCCGGATATTGATAAATCCACGCCACGTCGCGAAATTAAAAAGGTTGGTATCATTGGTGCCGGAACCATGGGTGGCGGTATCGCCATGAATTTTGTGAATGTGGGTATTCCGGTAACCATTCTTGAAGTACAGCAGGACGCACTTGATCGTGGTCTTGGTGTAGTACGCGGTAACTACGAGCGCAGTGCGAAAAAAGGCAAACTTACACCAGAGCAGGTGGAAGACCGCATGGGACTGTTCAGCGGAACGCTTTCTTATGATGATCTCTCTGACTGTGATCTGATCATTGAAGCTGTTTTCGAGAAGATGGAGATCAAGAAAGAAGTGTTTGCGAAGCTTGATGCTGTTGCGAAAGATGGTGCAATTCTCGCTTCTAACACTTCATACCTCAATATTGATGAAATGGCAGATAGTATCAGCCGCCCGGGTGATGTGATTGGCCTGCATTTCTTCTCTCCAGCTAACGTGATGCGTCTTTTGGAAATTGTACGCGGTGCGAAAACTGCGCCTGATGTGCTCGCCACATGTGTTGATCTGGCTAAGGCAATTCGTAAGGTTGGTGTCGTGGCAGGTGTTTGTCCTGGCTTTATTGGCAACCGCATGCTGGCGCCGTATGGCCGTGAAGCAAGCCTCAATGTAATTGAAGGCTGTGCCCCAGAGGAAGTAGATACGGCGATCTTTAATTTTGGTATGCCGATGGGGCCAATGACCATGTCAGATATGGCTGGTCTTGATATTGGTTATATGAACCGTCAAAGCATGGGCCGCGAAAACTATGAAACCAAAGCATATGACTGGACAGACCGTGTGGTGGAAAGCGGCCGTAAGGGATTGAAAGTTGGCGCAGGTGTTTATGATTATGATGAAGGTAGCCGTACACCGAAACCGTCAGCCGATGTGATGGCTATCATCGAAGAAGAAAGCGCTAAGCTCGGTATTGAGCGTAGTTCAAAATCTGCTGAAGAGATTGTAGAGCGTAGTTTCTTTGCCATGATCAATGAAGGTGCGAAGATCCTTGGCGAAGGTATGGCTTACCGTGCCAGTGATATTGATGTGGTTTATGCAAATGGATATGGCTTCCCGCCATATCGTGGTGGCCCGATGCACTATGCGGATAGCCTCGGCCTTGATTATGTTTACAAGCGCATTTGCGAATTCCGTGAAGAAAGTCCTCGCTGGTGGGAGCCGGCACCGCTTCTTGAGAAGCTTGCCGGTGAAGGCAAAAGCTTCGCAGATTTTGATAAAGAAAACGCAGCATAGAGTAAGGTTTAAAGAATATGTCTAATGATTTTCTAACAAATATGTTCAGCCTCGAAGGGCAAGTGGCACTTGTGGCTGGTGCCTCTTCTGGTATTGGAGCTGAATTCGCGTCAGCGCTCGCTAAAGCGGGGGCAAATGTTGTGCTTGGTGCACGCCGTACTGACCGTATCCAGAGACTTGCAGATGATATAGCAGCGGAAACTGGCCGTAAAACTCTGGCCGTTGCCCTTGATGTAACTAGTGGTGATAGTGTTCGTGCTGCATTTGATGCTGCGGAGGAAGCGATTGGTACTGTTACTATTATCTGCAACAACGCCGGTATCGGGCGCCCTAAATATGCGCTTGATGATACGGAAGAGGATTGGGATATCACAATGGAAACCAATCTGAAGGGGATGTGGCGTGTAGGCACGGAAGCCGCGCGCAGGATGCAAGCTGCTGGTAAAGGTGGCTCTATCATCAACACAGCTTCTGTGCTTGGCCTTATGGTTGGCCCACAGCAGCTTACGTATGCCACAAGCAAGGCTGGTGTAATTCAGATGACTAAGGTAATGGCGCTTGAGTGGCAACGCTTTGGCATTCGCGTGAATGCGCTTTGCCCGGGTTATTTTAAAACCGAAATCAATGATAAGTTCCTTGATAGTGATCTGGGGCAGCGTATGTTGAAAGCGACGCCAGCCAAGCGTCACGGCGAGTTAGCTGAATTGGTACCAAGCATGCTGATGTTTGCAAGCCCTACAAGCAGCTTTACCACTGGTGTTGCTCTTCCTGTGGATGGAGCACATACGCTGCGTATCGCATAGAATGCTTTAAAGTTTAAAGAAAAAGCCCAGCCATTCAGGCTGGGTTTTTTTTATAAAAAAACGGGAGCTACAAAGAGCCCCCGTCTTAAATTCTTTATTAAGCGCTTAGCTTAGAAGCGTGCACCGAAAGAAACACCAAACACTTGTGGTTCGTTTACGAAACCAGTGTTGTTGTTGAAGTCAATGATGCCTTTAAGGTTTGCTTCGTTTGTTACGTTGCGGCCAAATACAGCTACTTCATACTGACCGTCGTTCCAGCGGTAACCTGTACGTAGACCAAGCTCGAAGTTGCCGCTTGTGTTGAATTCTTCTGCTGCATAAAGAAGCAGGTTCGTGTCACCTTGTAGAGCATAATCTGCAAAGATGAAGAATTCGCCATCGTCGCCTACTGGCTGGTGATAGTCAGCTGTGAAGTTAACTGTCCAGTCAGGTGCCTGTGGTAGCGGGTTTCCGTCGATGATAGCAAAGCCATTCGCATCAACAGGGTTCGTTACTGTACACTGCTGCGAGCCACATGTTGGAATACGGATGTTTGTATCGTTGATTTCTGTATTAGCGTAACCAACACCAGCGGTGATTGTCAGGTTCTCAGACGCTAGCCATTCAATGTCTGTCTCGAAACCGTAACCAATAACTTCTTCAAGGCTTTCAAGGCGCACACTGTTATCAGCACCACCAACAGCAGTTACCTGAAGATCAGATACATCGTAGTAGAATACAGCACCATTCCAGCGAAGCGTGTTTTCAGCGAGTACCGCTTTGAAACCAGCTTCGTAAGAAATGATTGTTTCTTCAGGCGCTGTTGTTGGAACACCAAAGAATGCTACGTCACGAGACTGAATTGTTGGTGCGCGGAAACCGCTTGCAACACGAGCGTAAACAGAGAGGTCGTCGTTTACAACGTGGTTCACGGCTGCGTCCCAGCTAACGTGATTGCCGTCTAGCTCAACAGTCGGAAGCTGTGAACCAAATGCACCTGAGAATGCATCAGCTGTTTTTTCGTCGTCTGTGTAGCGAATACCAACTGTTAGAGTAGTATCCTGAGTGAAGTCATAAGCAACTTGACCAAATACCGCCCATGTTTCGTTCTGGTGGCGAACAGTTGAGTCAGGTACAAAGAACGGACGCGTACGAACTGTGAAATCACCATCGAAGTAGTAGAAGCCTACTTGATAGAAGAGATTGTCAGTTGCCTGTTGAGATAGACGAAGTTCTTGAGTGAACTGGTCCAGATCATCAAGGCCATCTTGTGTTGCTGATTGGAATGGGATAACGCCAGGGCCGGTTGGGTTACCGCCATCGATATCACCGCGGCTGAAACCTTCAGCGTTTTCGTAAGCAGTTACAGATGTAATGCTCATACCGTTCTCAAGGTCATACTCCAGTTTCAGGCTTGTGCCCCACTGGTCATATTCTTGAGGGTTATTTGCTTCATCATCAAAGAAAACAGTGTCGCGATCGAAGTTATCATTCAGATCGTTGCTACCTGTTGTCAGGATGTTTGCGCGGAATACCGCAGCTGTACCTTCAATGGAACGTACGTGAACATTTGCAAGTGCGCGGAAATTGTCCGTTGGATCAAATTGAAGCTGTAGACGTGCCGCTTTTTCATCAAAGCCGCCTAGAGCATCGCGTTCGCCTGTGAAACCATTGTCAATATAGTCACCACGGCGCTGATACAGACCAGAAACACGAGCAGAAACTTTTTCAGAAATACCACCGCCGAGAGCAGCTTCTACAGTTGTCGTGCCAAACGAGCCGTAACTTGCAGATACATAGCCTTCAGTTTCTTGAGTAGGCTTGCGTGTATCGAATTTGATGATGCCAGCAGGTGTGTTGCGGCCAAAGAGTGTTCCTTGTGGGCCACGAAGTACTTCTACGCGGTCAACGTCGAAAAGCGGGAAGCTCTTCAGAATTACGTTTTCCATTACCACGTCATCAACAATTACAGATACTGGCTGTGAAGCTGCTAGATCAAAGTCTGTGTTACCGAGACCACGCAGGTAAAAACGTGGGGCAACACGGCCGTTTGAGGATTCAGCATTCAGACCTGGTACGCGTGAGGAAAGAAGACGAATATCTTCACCACCAGCGGAGAAGTTATTCAGCTTTTCACCACCGATTGCAGTGATAGAAATCGGAACATCCTGGAAGCTCTGCTCACGCTTTTGCGCGGTTACAACGATTTCTTCAAGAGCAAGTTCTTGCGCTGAAACTGCACCAGTTGTCAGTGCAAGCATAGAACAGCCCAGAGCCAGCTTGGCTACTTTTGAAAGTGGCGTATTGTTCATGTGTGTTTCCTTATTCAAAGGCAATTTAAACTAAAACTAATTGCTTTAGGGCGGGGTGAAGCAAAACCTAACAGACTTCAATGTCCCCACTTATTCACGCGCGACAGTGTGCATAAGTGTCACTGAATTGCCACGCAAATTTAACAATCAAGGAAGGCTGAGGGTTTCCTGCGTCTGGAACTGTTGCGAAAACACCACGTCTTGATTGGGTTTTGTTTCCTCAGGTAGGGCTATCGCAACCCTACCTGAGGATTTATTTTCTAAAGGCCGCCAAAGCGCTTTGTGAAGCGCAGGCCAAATTCACTGCGGTCATTACTGCGAACAACGCCAACGAAACCGTGGAATGTGTTGTTCAAACGACCTTGGTCATAAACTTCATTGAATACGTTTTCACCGTATAGATCGATGCTCCACGTACCATCTTCGCTAAGATACTGGATGTTGAAGCCAAACAGATCACGAGCCTCTAAGAGTTCAGTTTCTGAATTAACAACCTGACCGAACATATCGTCGCGGAATGAATAGTCAGCCTGGAAACTTAGCTCAGCGCCGTTTGAAAGAACTGTGCGGTAGCCTGTTACAGCAGAAATGGTCCACTCAGGAGCAAGCGGTAGTTTGTCGCCTACTGAAATACCAAGTACTTCACCTTCAAGCTCACGAATTTCTGCATCAAGATAGCCAATGCTTGTGTTGATGTAGAAGCCATTATCGAAGGAAGTTTTAGTTTCCAGTTCGAAACCGCGGCCGCGTGCTTTCGCTGCGTTACCGGCACGTGTAACGAAACCGCCTGCTTGAGGTTCTGAAACCTGTACAACGAAATCATTGTAGTTTGTTGTGAAAGCAGAAGCGAGTAACAGGAAGTTATCTGTGATCTGGCTCTTGAAACCAATTTCATAGTTAATTGCTGTTACTTCATCAAACGGATCAAACTGTGCTTCACCGCCGAACGGACGAGGAGGTACACCACCTGTTTGGTAACCACGTGCAACTGTTGCATATACAGATGTTTTTTCATCAATTGAGTAATTGATGTTGGCATCCCAGGTTACAGCGCTTGAATCAACTTCTTCAAAGTCGCGTACACCGCCAAAGCTTGGGAATAGGGCGTTTGCTTCTTTGCTATCATCAGAATAACGAAGACCACCACCGATCGTTAGCTGTTCGGTTACATGGTATGAACCGTTAGCGTAAATAGCGATTGCATCTGTTTCCTGTGCAAGTTCGAAGAAATCACCATTTGCGATTGTGCCGATTGTATCAACCGCACCGTTGAACGGAGCGAAGTTAAACGGACCAGAGAAATTTTCACCATCTTCATTAAAATAGAAGAGGCCTGTTACAAGGTCGAAGTTATCCCAGGAACCATTTACCTGTAGCTCAACGCTATACTGCTCAGCTTCACCTGTTTCAGGGAATTCAGAGAGATTGAAGGCTGTAGCGTCATCGTCCAGGCCACCAGTATATTCTGTTCTGCGCCAGCTACCGATGAGTTTAGCATCAAGGTTTTCTGTCATTGCCCATTCGGCAGTAACAGAGGCACCAACACCGCTGCTTGAGGTGCTTTCGATGCCTGGAACTGTTGTCGCTAGATCATCTGGATCAGCAGGCAAATCAGCTGCTGTTAGTGTGGGGAGGCCAAAACCTGGAACCGGATCACCAATAATTTCAATAGTGTATGGTGATTGGCCAGAGTTGTTGTCTACACCGTCAAATGCGAAGAGAAGGGAGAAATCGTCAGATACATCCCAAAGAGCTGCAACACGGCCACTGAACTCTTTTTCTTCACCAATTTCAGCTTCAGGATTTGGCAGATTTACTGCTTCACCAACACCACCACGGTGCTTGAAGTTACCTGTAAGGGAAACTGCGAAATTGTCTGAAAGGCGTGTGTTTGCATAAAAACCAGCAGCATAACGTTCGCGAGTACCGATTGTTGCGTCTACTTCAACGCCTTCTTCGTCACCTGGGCGACGTGTCACGATATTTACAGCGCCACCAAGGGTGTTCCGGCCGTAAAGCGTACCTTGTGGACCACGAAGAACCTCAACGCGTTCAATGTTTTTCAGTGTAAGGTTGGAACCCATCTGACGGCCAAGATATACACCATCAATATAAACACCAACGCCTGGGTCTGTGGTGATTAGGTGATCCTGAATACCAATGCCGCGGATAAATACTGCGGCAGCCGATGTGTTACCAACACCAAAACGCGATACGTTTAAGTTAGGTACGTACTTCCCAACATCGTCAAGGTTACTTACGTTCAGAGCCTTCAGGCCTGTTTCACCAAAAGATGTTAGGGATGTCGGGGAGTCAAAAATAGATTCCTGACGCTTACGAGCCGTTGTAACGAGGATTTCCTCGAGTACATTATCAGTTGCTTGAGAGCTATCTTGCGCAGAAACGGGGGAAATGCCAGGAGCACATGCCAACAGGGCTACTGATCCTAGGAGACCTAGGCGTCTAGTTGCTTTCATGAGTTAGTCCTTACTGAGCCATTCATTATAATTTATTCTTGAACAGCGGCCTTTAAATATGCGTTATTCCTCTTTGACGCACACAAGACACAGTTGTCCAAATATGTTTGTAGCAGCGAGATTACAGACCTTGACTAATTAGTCAATAATGCCGCCTTGGGTAATTTGTTAAATAAATATTACAGAAATATTAAACGACTATGATTTACGATATCGCCTTAACCAAAGGTACTTTAATTAAACGCTACAAGCGATTTTTAGCTGATGTTGAGCTTGAAACCGGTGAAGTCGTTACGGCTCACTGCGCAAATTCAGGTTCCATGTTAGGACTAAAGGATGAAGGAAATACGGTTTACCTTTCTCCGAATAACAATCCAAAAGCAAAGCTTGATTGGCGGTGGGAACTGGTCGATGTGGGTTCCAGCCTGGTTAATATCAATACATCTCGTCCCAATGTGCTTGTAGAAGAAGCTATTGCAGACGGCACTGTTGTTGAGCTTCAAAGTTTTGAAAGCATGCGACGAGAAGTGAAATATGGCGGCAACAGTCGAATTGATATTCTGCTCGAAGGGCCGGGCCTGTGTTATGTTGAGGTAAAGAGTGTTACCCTGAAAGAAGGCAAAGGGGCCATTTTTCCTGATAGTGTAACTGCACGTGGTACCAAGCACCTAAACGAACTGATGGATATGGTGAAAGAGGGGCATCGTGCCGTTATGATGTATTTGGTTGGGCGTAGTGACTGTGAATATTTCGCACCAGCAGATGAAATTGACCCGACATATGCAAATACGCTAAGAGAAGCGGTAAAAGCTGGTGTTGAGGTTCTTTGTTATACATGCGAACTTTCACCGCAAGGAATTACAGTAAAAGGCACGCTTCCCGTAAAGCTTTAAGATGCCTCGAATAGTAAGGTTTATTTGAAATGACATATGTTGATGCAGCAACGGCACCGTCATCCCGCACAGGCGCTATTAAGTTATATGGCCCTGAGGCATTTGAAGGTATGCGCGCTGCTGGTCGCTTGGCCGCTGAAACTCTTGATTTTATAACACCACATGTTCAGCCGGGCATTACAACCGAAGAATTGAACACGCTCTGCCATGATTTTATTCTTAAGAATGGTGCTACACCAGCACCGCTTAATTATCGTGGATTTCCAAAATCAATCTGCACATCAATTAACCATGTGATTTGTCATGGTATTCCCGGGCCAAAGAAACTTAAGAACGGTGATACGCTTAATATTGATGTGACAGTTATTCTGGATGGTTGGTTTGGCGATACAAGCCGTATGTTCTTTGTTGGCGAGCCTAAATTGCTCCCCAAACGTTTGTGTCAGGTAACGTTCGAGGCCCTCTGGAAGGGTATCGAAGTTGTAAAACCCGGCGCGCATCTCGGTGATATCGGTGCCGCCATTCAGGAGCATGTGGAAGCACACCGCTACAGTGTTGTTCGTGATTTCTGTGGCCATGGTATCGGGCAGGTATTCCATGATGAACCAAGCGTTATGCATTACGGTACTAAGGGTTCAGGCCCTGAGCTTAAACCGGGTATGTTCTTTACAATTGAACCTATGGTGAATGCGGGTAAACCAGCTTGTAAAGTATTGGGAGATGGCTGGACAGCTGTGACACGGGATAAATCATTGTCGATGCAGTTCGAACATACGCTTGCTGTAACCGAGGATGGCTATGAGGTATTTACCAAGTCTCCAAAAGGGTGGGAATTCCCACCTTACGTACTCGATTAAGAAGGAATAAAGGCTGCTTATGGGGGAAGAAGCCAAAAAAGATCACCGGAGCGGGCATCGTGCCCGCTTGCGAGAACGGTTTTTAAAGGGTGGACCGGAAGGTTTGCCTGATTATGAACTTCTGGAACTTATTCTTTTCCTCGCCATTCCCCGCCGGGATGTGAAACCTCTTGCAAAAGAACTAATTGCTCGCTTTGGTAGTTACGCCGCTGTTCTCTCTGCTGATGTGGAAGCATTGCGCGCCGCACCGGGCCTTGGTGAAACTGCGGTAGCTGCCATTAAATCCGTACAGGCTTCAGCACTGTATCTTTCTCGGGAGCAGGCTAAAGAGAAACCGGTGCTTTCGAATTGGGCAGCAGTTCAGAACTACCTTCAAGGGGCAATGGCACATCTGACACGTGAGCAATTCCGAGTATTGTTTTTGGACAGAAAAAACACGCTCATTGCTGATGAAACACTCAGTGAAGGGACGGTTGATCAAACGGCTGTGTATCCGCGTGAGGTGTTGAAATCAGCACTTCAGAACGATGCGTCGGCATTGATCCTTGTTCACAATCATCCCTCAGGTGATCCAACGCCCAGTAAAGCTGATATGGTGATGACACAGGAAATTAAAGAAGCTTGTGGTAAGCTCTCAATACAGGTACATGACCATATCATTATTGGTAAGTTCGGGCAGACCAGTTTTAAAAAGCTCGGGCTTTTATAATCAAGCTTTGGAGAGCTCAGGGTGTATTGGCAGCAAATCGAAGAATCCAAAATGGATTTGGAAAACCTACCTGTTTCCGCGAAAGTCGTTGTTGTTTCAAAAGATGGCAAGGTGCTCGTACTCCGTAAAAGCAGCGGCATCGTTGATCTACCGGGAGGTAAGGTAGAGAAGGGTGAAGACCTTTTTGAGGCTATGGAACGTGAACTTAAGGAAGAAGTTGGTTTTAAAGCCAAGAACTTCCAGTTCGTAACCAGCTGGGTGAAAACCAATAAATCACTGGGCGACCGCTTGGTCATTGTATTTGAAGCGCACCTAAAGAAAAAAGCCAAAAAGATGGAAGTGAAGCTTTCAGATGAGCATATCTGGGGTAAATTCCTGTGCCCTGAAGGTGTGGATGAAATTGGTGATATGCCGCTTGGGTACGGTAATGCAATTGGCTTGTGCTTCAACCGGTTTAAAGTGAACCAATAATCACACAGCGATTGATCGCCGCATATGTATATTAATCAAATCATAAAGCCTGCTGATATGAGCGGGCTTCTCTCTTTTGTAACCATGTAGAAAATGAAGCGGCCATTCTTTTCCTGAGTATTCAGGCGCTATCGCTTTCAGTTTTCCTGTGAACAGATGCTGGGTAACCGCAATTTTAGGTGCAAAAACGAAGCTTAAGCCATGTAGGGCAAAATGAATAGCTGAGCTTAATGAGTTACACTCACTGGTGCGTTCAGGGGTGATAGCGAGCCTGCTGTCTCGCTGAAAAATTTCGATAGTTTCCTTTTGCCAAGGAGCTTTGGCCCATGATGCGGCCTCTAGTTTTTTTAAGCTGTTATCTATTGAGAGTTTTTCTATAAACTCTGGTGTTGCGAATAATTGTTCCTTGAGAGGTGGAAGACGAAGAGCTCTGTAGTCACTGTCGGGTAGAGTGCCGCTGAAAAGCGCGACGTCTATATTATCATCGATCAAATCCAGCGGAGCATCAGTGATGTTAAGCTGCGGTATAATGTTTGGATATTCTTCTGCGAACTGTTTTAAGGACGGCAGTAATACACTGGTTTCCAGAGAGTAAGGGGCTGTGATTGAAAGAGGGCCCGTCGGCTTTGTTTGTTCTTTATGAATATCTTGGAGAGTTTCATTTACTTGTGAATTGAGTGCGGAGCAATTTACTGCAAGCTTTGCTCCGAAAGGTGTCAGGGATATCTTTCGTGTGCTTCTGATTATAAGCTGCATCCCTAGTTCTTTTTCTAAACGGGAAATGCTGAGGCTAACAGCAGCCTTGCTGAGGTTTAACTGTTTTGCAGCGCCTGTGAACGAAAGCTGCTGTGCAACTTCAGCGAAAATCAGTAAATCAGATGTAAGTTTTATATTGTTCATAATATTAAACATAGTGTCTTATTTTTGCATATTGTTAAATATATTAGCTCTCCATAAATAAGCTTCAAGATCATTCACTAATGGAGCTTGAAATGACTGCTTATGTAATTGTGGAACTAGAACCTAAAAATCCTGAAAAAATGGCGGAGTATAGCGCGCTAGCCGCGCCGCTCGTTGCTGCCTATGGTGGTGAGTTTATTGCTAAAGGGCCAGCTGAAATATTGACCGGAGAATTAGGTAAGCCTGTAAAAGTGCTGATTTCTTTCCCAAGTAAGGAAAAAGCAAAAGCTTGGTATAATTCTGACGACTATCAAGCGATTGTCCCGACAAGAGATGCTGGAATGGACAGTAATTTTACTCTTATAGGATAAGAACGAAAGAGGGCTGCATGCGCAGCCCTCTAATCTCTATTTGTTACGTGCAGCGATATCTGCGAGTTTTACATCAATATCTGCACGGCTATACCAGCGGCCCGCAGCCATTACTCCAGCCTGTTTGAAAAGGTTTTTAGAGTTTTCAAGAGGGTTGGCATCTAAAAGTAAAAGATCAGCGCGCATACCTGCCTGAATGGTGCCGAATTGATCTTTATCTTTAAAGTATTCCCCAGCATTGCGGGTGCCAATCACGAGTATATCTTCTGGTGTAACACCAGCTTTGATAAGGGCTTCAATCTCTCGCCAGATGGAGAAACCCGGCACGCTGTAGAGCTGTGGTGCATCACTGCCCAGCACTATATTTGCGCCTGATTTATATAGTTCCGCCAGCATACGGTCCCGGTTATCTTTGATATAGGAATTCGCACGTTTGTTGATCGCCTTAATGCGGTTATGCCAGTTATCCCGTGTCTCAGGTGAAACATATTTATTTTCAAAGCGGCGACTAAGGCGGATAACGTCACCACCACCGATAAGGGTGTTGAATAGTGGTTGGGTTGGTACAATCCATGATTTGAAGGTATTATTATATTGTTCAACAACACGCCTGATTTGCTCGTCTGACAGGCTCTCGTCTGAGCCACCAGCAAGCTGAATGAAACCATCCATATGGTCGATAGATGCTTGCCCTTTGTTGAGAGCATGAATAAGGCCAACGTCCGCAGGCACATGACCACCAAAGCCGATGCCAACTTCATGAGCTTTCTTTGCGATTGCATCATATTCTTTAAGCGTCAGGCCAGGGTGGATTTTAAGTAGATCCCATCCCTCGTTATGATAACGTTCAACAAGCATAGCTCCTTGTTCAGGTGAACTTACTGTGCTGCCATTCAAGCTTGGTGCAGCAAGATAAAGTGTAGGGCCATCAAGCGCCCCTTCTTTTATCATCTGCCGCATTTCGAATTGAACAGGGTTACCCAGCATACCGCGTACGGTGGTAACGCCGCCAGCGAGATAGAGAAACAGTGTATCCTTGGCTTGCTGAGAGTTAGCTACCCCTTGTGGCAGGTGTCCGTGCATCTCGGCCAAGCCGGGGATCAGGAATTTTCCTGTACCGTCAATGATTTCTAAATTTGAAGCGTCTTTCGGGTCATAGCGCCCGTTGCCGATATATTCGATCCTGTCACCGCGAATATAAACATAAGCCCCTTCAATAACCTCATCGCCCTTCATAGTGATGGCTGTTACATTTGTAATGAGTGTGTCTGCAAACGCAGAAACGCTAAGCAAAATAGACGCTAGCAGGCTAAACGCCAATCGCATGATATCCTCCCTCAATAATCATGACTGCCAGCATAACACAGCAGGTGTGGAGGTTCTGTCAATAATGCAATGAAGGGTGATCACAAGCTTGCGATGTGAAGACATTATTCAGAGTTGCTTCACCGGCTTCATCAAAGTTTCTTTTGTATTTATCGGTATTTGCCGTAAGTTTCGTGTGATTTGTGAAATTGGTAGAGATGCATCATGGTACTTACACGGCGTAGCCTTTTGAAATCAGCAAGCCTGCTCGGTGCAGCAGCTTTTGCGCGCCCGGTTTTGGCGGCTCCCTGGATAACGAGTAAAGCAAGGTTTTTGGACTATCCTTTTAAACTGGGAGTGGCGTCTGGGGACCCTCTGCCAACAGGTTTTGTCCTTTGGACACGTCTGGCACCATCTCCACTTGATGCTGCTGCTACGGGGAGTGAGCCTATTCCTGTGGGGTATGAGATTGCTGAAGATGAAAACTTCCGCAAAATTGCGCAGCGCGGGACGGTAGTTGCCTATCCTGAAAATGCTCATGCTGTTCATGTAGATGTAACGGGCCTTCAAGCTGGCCGACCGTACTGGTACCGATTTAAGGCAGGTGATGAAATCAGCCCTGTAGGCCGTGCTATTACGACGCCTGCTATTGGAACTGCTGTTGATCAGTTCCGTTTTGCTTTTGCCTCTTGCCAAGAGTTTGAAGCAGGTTTCTTTAAAGCTTACCGGGATATGATCGCTGAAGAAGCAGACCTTATTGTCCATCTTGGGGATTATATTTACGAGAAGAGCTATGGCGGTTTTAATACGCGCCGTGTTCCCATTACAGAGGCGCATAGCCTAACAGATTACCGACAACTTCATGCGACCTACAAGCTTGATCCAGACCTTCAGGCCGGGCATGCGCATACAAGTTGGCTTATGACATGGGATGATCATGAAGTAGCGAACGACTATGCAGCCGACCAAGGTGAAAACTATGAACCCGTACCTGAATTCCTAAAACGTCGGGCAGCAGCTTATAAAGCTTACTATGAACACATGCCATTACGGGCAGCAGCACGTCCAATGGGGCCAGATAGCAGAATTTATCAGCGTACCGTGATTGGTGATTTGCTTGAAATAAACATGCTCGATACCCGTCAGTACAGAACAGATCAACCTTGTCAAACACCAGATAACGGTGGCTGGAAAATCATTGATGGACAGCTGTGCGAGGAGCGATTTGATCCAAACCGCACCATTCTGGGAGAAGAGCAAGAGCGCTGGTTGTTGCGCGGGTTAGGGCGTTCACGTGCTCAGTGGAATGTTCTCGCGCAAGGGATGCTTTTCTCTCAGCATGATTATAGAGTGGGCGCTGGCTCAGAGCACGGCAGTGAATACTGGGATGGTTATACTGCTTCTCGTGATCGTGTATTGAATACGATCGAGCAACGCAGTGTATCAAACCCTGTTATTATCGGCGGTGATGTACATGCGACATATGTGTGTGATGTGAAAAAGGATTTTAACAATCCTGATTCCGCAACGCTAGCAAGTGAGTTTGTGACAACCTCTATCACCAGCGGTAACTGGTACCATGACCGCAATACAGCAACGCTTGTGGATAACCCACACATCAAGCTCTATGAAGGCCGCCACCGCGGGTACACGCTCGCAACCCTTGATAAAAAAGAATGGCGTACAGATTTACGAGTGGTCGATGATGTGAAAAAACGCGATATGAAAGCGCGGACATTAAAGTCTTATGTAATCGAAGATGGTGTTGCTGGTGTTAATGAAGCGTAAGGTCACGTGATAGTGAAGTGTTGCTTGCGATTGAGGCCCGTTTCTGTTAGAGCGGCGGCATAAATATTCCGCACCACTCGTTATAGGAACTGGACACATGATCCCTCGTTACTCACGTAAACAAATGGCAGACATTTGGGAGGCGGAAAACCGTTTCCGCATTTGGTTCGAAATTGAAGCGCACGCTTGTGATGCAAACGCTAAGCTTGGCCGTATCCCTGAAGCAGCTGCAAAAGCTGTATGGGAACGTGGCAAGTTTGAAGTTGCTCGTATTGACGAGATAGAGCGTGAAGTAAAACACGATGTAATCGCGTTCCTTACGAACCTAGCTGAACATGTGGGTGATGAAGCACGCTTTGTGCACCAGGGTATGACATCTTCTGATGTTCTGGATACATGTCTTTCTGTACAGCTTATGCAGGCGGCGGATATCATCATCGAAGACCTTGAGAAGCTTCTTGTGGTTCTTAAGCGCCGTGCGGAAGAGCATAAATACACAGTATGTATTGGCCGTAGCCATGGTATTCACGCTGAACCAGTAACATTCGGTCTAAAGATGGCGCAGGCATATGCTGAGTTTGATCGCTGCTTGAAGCGGATGAAAGATGCTCGCGCTGAAGTGGCAACATGTGCGATTTCTGGCGCTGTGGGTACATTTGCGAACATTGATCCGTTTGTGGAAGAGCATGTAGCAGAGAAAATGGGACTTACTATTGAGCCTGTTTCCACACAGGTTATCCCGCGTGATCGTCATGCGATGTATTTCTCTGTGCTCGGTGTGATTGCAAGCTGTATTGAACGACTGGCTGTTGAGGTTCGTCACCTTCAGCGTACAGAAGTTCTTGAAGCGCAGGAATACTTCTCAAAAGGTCAAAAAGGCTCTTCTGCGATGCCGCATAAGAAGAACCCGATCCTTACAGAAAACCTAACAGGTCAGGCGCGTTATATCCGCGCTATGTGCATTCCAGCAATGGAAAATGTGGCGCTATGGCATGAACGTGATATCTCGCACTCATCTGTTGAGCGTTATATTGGCCCGGATGCAACAGTAGCACTTGATTTCTCACTTGCGCGCCTCACAAACGTGATGGACCAGCTTCTGGTATATCCAGATAACATGCTGGATAACATGAACAAAATGGGCGGCCTGCCAAATAGCCAGCGTGTACTGCTTGAACTAACGCAAGCTGGTGTAAGCCGCGAGGATGCATACCGTCTGGTACAGGAAAATGCTATGAAGGTGTGGGATAGCCGCGGTGAACTGCAGCTTCTTGATCTTCTTAAAGCTGATGAAACTGTAACCAGCAAGGTTTCCGCAGAAGAGCTGGATGAGCTCTTCAATATGGATTATCACACCAAGCATGTAGATACGATTTTCAAACGTGTGTTTGGCGAATAGGTCAAACGAGAGATTTTAAAACTTCTTAAAGCGCTGCCTCTTTGGTAGCGCTTTTTTAATAACTTTCGCGAATAATGATGGGTGATCTGTTCATGTATGCCGATTGTTGGGGGCATGTGGGAGTGCTATGTTACCGAAAGTTGATATCAAGCCTGTTGGAATTGATGGTGGTATCGTAAAATACCTAGATGCGCCAGAAGCACCAATTCCTGTTAAACTGTATGAACTGTGGAAAACAAAATGTGCGGAAGGGCAAACAAGTATCCCTGGTCGCCACGCTTTTGATCCACGAGAGATGACGGTTGATTTGCCGTACATCTATGTGCTTGATGTCCATGAAGGCGCTTCAGACTTCACCATGCGCTTGTTTGGTACGGGGCTTGTTGCAATCTTTGGTAAAGATTACACAGGCATTCAGCTTTCTAAAACTCCTCCTGAGGGACGTTGGCGCGGCGAAGCCTTTCGCAAAGCTGCTTTAGCGCGGGAGCCGCTTTTTTCTATCTTTAAATGTTGTGATGAAAATGAAGTTGTTTTCTTCACTGAAAACATATTTTTGCCTATGATGGCGGCCGACGGCGAAACTCTGATGCTGTTGTGTGCTTCAGAGATAATCGACGATCCAGAAAAAAGTTAGCTTATTTTCAAAAAAAGCTGTCACACATTCTTTCCTCTAACTGTCTAACTATATAAATGTTGGAACAGGAGGACATATGCAGCCTGATATTTTAGATATTGTTAAGCTAGCTCAATGCGGTAATCAGGAAGCTCTTTCTGATGTGGTAGGGCATGTTCAAGACCAAGTATACCGCTTGGCAATGCGTATGCTCGTTAATCCTGATGATGCAGGTGAGGCGACACAGGAGATATTGATACTTGTTGTTACCAAGCTTTCTACATTTGAGGGGCGTAGCCAGTTTTCCACATGGGTTTATAAGGTTGCTGTAAACTACCTTCTATCAGCTAAGAGAAGCTTGGAACGTAACAGGGGGTTAAACTTTGATGTATTTCAGGCTGATTTAGAAGATGGTTTACTGGTAGATCCCACACCAGCAGCCGATGATCTCGTCCTTCTTAATGAATTGCGCATTGCCTGCACGAGCGCGCTTCTTCTTTGCCTACCTGCCGAGCAGCGAATGGCCTATATTCTTGGTGATGTTTTTGAACTGGAACATAACGAAGCTGCGGAAGCGCTTGATATCAGTCGAGAAAATTATCGTAAACGCTTATCGAGAGCTCGAAAGCAGGTGGTGAGTTTCACAGGGAAGGTTTGTGGGCTGGCAAATTCAGCGGCAAAATGCAGTTGCCCTAAACGCCTGCCAAAAGCGAAGGAACTGGGGCGAGTTAATGAGGAACACCTAGCATACGCTGTAGATGATGCGCCTGCTTACAAAACTGTCCAGCAAGACGTTGAAAAGCTTGTTGATGATTTAAAAGTTCTAAAATTGCAGCGGGCTACGGCGCATTACCAATGCCCGCAAAAATTGGTGAAAAGGGTAGAGGCCGCTCTCTACGGTTAACATTTAACTTCAATCAAATCTTATTAAGCCGTTTCAGATGAATTCTGGAGACAGCTGATTATTGCCGAAATCAAATCAGAAGGAGCAATACGTTGAAAATAATAACGTTTTTCATGCTTGTGTTTTTGCAAGCTTTTTTAACCACAACTGTTAATGCAGAGGATAATTTGAAAATGAATACTGAACAGATGGCTGTACTAAATGCCGTGAAATCTATGACTGCATCATTCCATGAAGGTAACCTGGATGGGGTGATGAACAGCTATGAAAAAGATGCTGTGATTGTCTTTGAACCGGGCAAAGGAGTGTCCGATGCTGAGGTAATTAAAGAAGCATTTAAAGGCTGGTTTGCTGTCAATCCGCATTTTGAATATGCGGGACATGATGTAGTAATTTCCGGAGATATTGCTGTGCATTTTGCACCTTGGAAAATGAACGGAACAACGCCAGATGGTCAGAAAATTGAACAGTCAGGCCTTTCTGTAGCGGTGCTGAGACGACAAGAAGATGGTAATTGGTTGATGGTTATTGATAACCCTTACGGCGCAGCGCTTCTTGAGCAGTAAAGAAAAGGGCGGTTATGACCGCCCTTTTTAATCAAGTTCGTAATGCGGCAGCATGATGCCACAGGTGATCCTCAACAAAGCTTGCAATAAAGAAATAGCTATGATCATAGCCTTCTTGCATACGCAAGTTTAGCTTTTGTCCTGTTTTCTCGCATGCTTCTTTAAAGAGTTCAGGCTTCAATTGCCCCTCAAGGAAGTTATCGACAAGCCCTTGATCAATCAGAATTTCAGTATCACTTGCCCCGTGCTTTTCAAGGAGTGCACAGGCATCATACTCTGCCCAACCTTCGCGATTTTCGCCAATGTAACCGGTGAGGGCTTTTTCACCCCACGGGCAATTCATGGGCGATACGATTGGGGCAAAGGCAGAAATGCTTTTGTATGTATCGCGGTTTTTCAGCCAGATTGTGAGCGCACCGTGGCCGCCCATAGAATGACCCGTAATGCCTTGGCGATTCATATCCGCTGCAAACTCATTTGCAATTAAGGCAGGGAGTTCTTTGGTGATGTAGCTATACATCTGGAAGTTCTTTGCCCACGGCTCTTCGGTTGCATTCACATAAAAGCCTGCACCTTTTCCGAAATCATATCCTTCATCATCTGGCACATCATCGCCGCGTGGGCTGGTATCCGGGCAGATAATCATAAGGCCTAGTTCGCTAGCTATACGCTGGAAGCCTGCTTTCACTGTGGCATTATCTTCTGTGCAGGTAAGGCCGGACAGGTACCAGAGAACTGGTACCTTGCCGTTTTTCGCCTGTGGTGGTGTGAACACGCTAAAGCGCATCTCGCACCCCAGTGTTACGCTTACGTGGCTATAATAGCCCTGCATGCCGCCAAAGCACTGGGTTTCACTTACTGTTTGAAATGACATTAAAATTCCACCACACTGCGGATGCTCTCGCCAGCATGCATCAGGTCAAAAGCTTTGTTGATGTCATCCAGTGGCATTTTATGAGTGATGAGATCATCAATGTTGATTTTGCCGTCCATGTACCAATCAACAATTTTCGGAACGTCTGTACGGCCTCTGGCACCGCCAAAGGCGGAACCGCGCCAAACACGGCCCGTTACTAGTTGGAATGGACGTGTGGAGATTTCCTGCCCAGCGCCTGCAACACCAATGATAATGCTTTCACCCCAGCCTTTGTGGCAGCATTCAAGCGCCTGACGCATGGTGTTTACATTACCAATACATTCGAAACTGTAGTCTGCCCCGCCGTTTGTGAGATCCATGATCGCTTCCATCACATCGCATTCCTGCGGGTTGACGAAATCTGTCATGCCGAACTGTTTGCCCATTGCAGCGCGTTCGTTGTTGATATCGATACCGATAATTTTATCAGCGCCAACCATACGTGCGCCTTGGATAACGTTTAGACCAATACCACCTAGCCCGAATACAACAACATTTGAGCCGGGTTCTACCTTTGCATCAAACGCTACCGCGCCAACGCCTGTTGTTACACCGCAACCGATGTAGCAAACTTTATCAAACGGCGCATCTTCGCGAATTTTAGCCAGAGCGATTTCCGGAAGTACGGTGTGGTTGGCGAATGTTGAACAGCCCATATAATGCAGAATTGGTGTACCATCGATTGAGAAACGGCTGGTGCCATCAGGCATAACACCACGGCCTTGGGTTTCACGGATGCTTTGGCAGAGGTTTGTTTTTGGGTGCAGACAGTAATCACACTCACGGCATTCAGGCGTATAAAGCGGGATTACATGATCTCCCGGTTTCAGGCTTTTCACACCTTCACCAACCTCTACAACAACGCCAGCACCTTCATGGCCTAAGATAGCAGGGAAGGCGCCTTCAGGGTCATCACCAGAGAGGGTAAAAGCATCAGTGTGGCACACGCCAGTCGCTTTAATCTCTACAAGTACCTCACCAGCTTTTGGGCCTTCAAGGTCAACAGTTTCAACGGAAAGGGGCTTACCAGCGCCCCATGCGACAGCTGCACGGGTTTTCATTTTCTATGCCTTTATACTTTAAAAAACAGGGAATACTGTGAATTTTGCTACAATGTACAATGTACACTGTTGCTGTATAGGTAACAATGTGTTTATACAGCACCTCTGTGTTTCTATATGGATACAATAAAATGCAAGTTTGGGACGGTGTTGTTGAGTTTGTGAAAGTGGTGGATGGCGGTTCATTCAGTCAGGCCGCACAGCATTTAGGGGTGTCTAGGTCTCATGTTTCAAAGAAAATAAAAGAACTGGAAAACCGGCTCGGGGTTGAGTTGTTGAAACGTACAACAAGGAGCGTGCATCTAACCAATCTTGGCGCTGAGTTTTACCCGAAGTGTAAACATCTGCTTGTTGAGATGGCAGAAGCACAAGCTTTACTGATTGATGAGGCTGCAAAGCCGCAGGGTATAATCCGTCTCACAGTTGCGGGCGCTTTTGGGGAGCAGATGCTTGCACCAATCCTTTCGGAATTTGCTATTCAGTTCCCCGATATTTCTGTGGAGGTGGAGTTCACCAACCGCCTGATCAATTTGGCGGAAGAGCAGTTTGATATAGCCCTTCGGTCAGGCTTCGAGGAAGAGATTATCAGACGGAATGAAATTGCTGAACGCGTATATAATTTTGATCTGCTTACGGTCGCCAGTCCGTATTATCTCTCTAAGCATGGAAAGCCGATGGCCGCAGGGGATTTGCCAGAGCATAATTGCCTTGCAGGTACGCTGCCTCATTGGAGATTTCAAACCGAAGACGGGGTGGAAAATGTTGTTGTACGTGGCAGGTGGAAATCCAATAACGGGCGAGCGTTGGTGGAAGCTGCAAAACAAGGGCTAGGTATTATTCAGGTGCCGCATTTTTATGTGGAAAATGAAGTTGCAGATGGTTCCCTTGTTCCGCTATTGAACCATATAGCATTGAGGGAGCTTGGCTATTTTGCTGTTGTGCCAACAGAGCACCCACCACGCAGGGTTTCTATCCTGCTGGATTTTTTGAAGGAAAAACTGCTCGCTTGTTCGTGAGTAGTGAATTTATTGATTAGTACCGGTTTCGGTGATGTCGGAGAGTTATTTATGTCTGTTAATGCTGCGCTGTTGATTATTGGTGATGAAATTCTCTCTGGCCGCACACAGGATGCCAATCTGGCGTATCTTGCAAAATGGCTTAATGAAACGGGTATTCAGTTAGTTGAAGTGCGGGTGGTGCCTGATGTTGAGCAGGAAATTGTTGAAGCAGTGAACGCGCTGCGTACCAAGTATGATTATCTGTTCACAACAGGCGGTATTGGCCCAACCCATGATGATATCACCGTGGATAGTATCGCGGCGGCTTTTGGTGTGCCGGTTGTGGTTCATGAAAAAGCCTATCAGATGCTTCTGGATTATTACGGTGAAGAAAACTTCACGGAAGCACGTAAACGAATGACACGTGTACCTGAAGGTGCAGAGTTGATTGATAATCCGGTGTCTATCGCGCCGGGGATCAATATCGAGAATGTATTCATTATGGCAGGTGTGCCAAAGATCATGCAGTCGATGCTTGAAGGCATTAGACCACACCTGCGCACTGGTCGGAAAGTTTGGTCACAGTCCATGACTGTTTATGCGCCCGAAAGCAAGATTGCAGAAGAACTGGGGGGTATTCAGGAAAATAACCCTGATACTGGTATTGGAAGTTACCCATTTTATTATAGCAACACGGCGGGCGCACAAATTGTTGTACGTTCAGCGGATCAGTGTGCGCTTAAAAAGGCTATGGATGAAGTACAGGCACTTTGTTTTGCAAAACGTTTTGAGACAGACGAGCCATCTGAACTGAGTTGACAAGCCTGTCCCTAAAAGGATGTCGCCGACATGTCGTCAGGTGTTTGGCTAGTGAATGTCGGGCACTTTTCGTGGTGAGGCTCAAGCTGAGTTGATAGCTGTTTGAAAAAAAACACTATCAATACAGCGAGGTTCACCATGGTATCCCTTTTAAGTTTTTTCCGCCGGGCTGCGGAGAGTTATCCGTTCCTATTTTTCGTATCAATTGCGTATGCTTGGTCATGGCCTTTTTGGTGGTTTGCCTATTTTGGTGAGCTGGTCCCAGGTATGAAGTTGGCACTTGTGCTACTGGGTGTGTTTGGTCCCGCTCTTGCTGGCATAACACTTCTACACTTGCGAAATAATCAGGAAAAAACACAGCAGTCAGGGCGCGGATCTTTTTTCTGCCTTGGGGCAATCTTGGCAGCTCTGGCAATTGCCGCCTTCAGGTTTGATTTTATGGGGGTTATGGCGCTGGTGCCGTCAGCCGATCACGGTGTGCCGGACGAAACCCCGTGGTATGTTTACATTATGTTTGCAGGGGTAGTTGCGCTTTCCGGGTTTGTTATTTCGCAAGCCCGGTCAAATTATCCAACTGTGCGCTCTTTTCTAACTGGGCTGGTGCCTGACAGGCGTACCTTACTGTTATCAGTTCCTGTTTTACTTTTCCTTCCGGCTTTGATGATTACAGCTAACCTGTTAGCTGATTTGGCAGGAATACCTTATGATACGCCGTTATATCTAACCATGCCACTGGCGGAGTGGTTGCCTCTGCTGGCAGTGAAGTTATTTACCGTTGCCATGCTCACGGGAGGTAATGAGGAATATGGCTGGCGGGGTGTGTTATTGCCGCTGATGCAGAAGAAATATAGCCCCTTGGTGGCTACGTTACTTATCGCGCTTTTATGGGAGCCTTGGCATATCCCGCTTACACTAGATATCGTTGGAGCAAAAGAAAACTACTGGCTTATTGTTTTTGCTCGTTATATTGCCATTCTGCCTATCGCGTTAACATTTACCATTCTCTATAATTTCAGCCGGGGTTCAATTTTCCTTTGTGTGCTAATGCATGCCGGCTTCAACACCCATGCGCGTTTGTTTGCTGGCAGTGAACTGTTTGCACTTGGTTTGCTTATCGCAGTTGCTATTGGGATCATTGCGCTTAAGATGTGGCGAAAGGGCCGGGGCTATGTTCCGGAGGTAGCGGGTAAATGATACACACGAGCGCTGAAATGGATATAAAGCATCGAAGGTTAGCTAAAAATTGGTCTCAGGAACAACTAGCTGCAATAAGCGGTGTGAGCAGTAGAACAATCCAGCGCATTGAAAATGGTGCTAAACCGGGTATGGAAACTTTGAAAGCCCTAGCTGCGGGGCTGGAGGTTTCTGTTACTGAACTTCAGGAAGAAGAGATAGAAATAAAAAAAAGCACCGAAACAAAAGGTTCGATGCTTTTGGGCTTTATTCCATCTTCATGGAAAGCGTTCGTTCTCAACCTTGTACTTTTTATGGTTGTTGAAACCTGGGTATTAGTGCTGACCCGTTACTTCGAAGTAGGCAAGGAAGTTCCGGGCGCTGTTGCTTTTTTATGGGGCGGCGTTTTAGCATTTCATCTGGTTACGGTTGTCCGCAAAGATCCGTAAGGCTGACTGCGGTTACCGCTTAAATACCACTGTTTTGTTGCCGTTTAACAGCACACGGTGTTCAAGGTGTAGTTTCACAGCTTCTGCCAGTGTCACTCGCTCTACATCACGGCCTGTTGTCACCAGATCAGTTACTGACATAGCATGGTTTACCCGCGCTACATTCTGTTCGATGATTGGACCTTCATCCAAATCAGGTGTTACATAGTGCGCTGTGGCACCAATCAGTTTCACACCTTTATGGAAAGCCTGCTGGTACGGCACAGCGCCTTTGAAGCTTGGCAGGAAGCTGTGGTGGATATTAATCACCTTACCGGCCAGTTTTTCACATGCTTTATTTGATAGAACCTGCATGTAACGAGCAAGAATAATGAGATCAATTTCTTCTTCTTCAATCAGTTTGATCAGTTTTTCTTCCTGTTCCAGTTTGTTGTCTTTGGTTACAGGCCAGTGCTGGAACTGAACATCATAGGAAGCAGCAAGCTTATAACTATCCCGGTGGTTAGAAACCACAGCGCGTACATCCATGTTAATCGCACCGCGTTCTTTGCGGTACAGCAAGTCCATCAAACAGTGATCAAATTTTGATACCATGATAAGCACTTTTTGCGGTTCGCTTGCATCATGGATATCCCATTCCATCTGGAACTTTTCTGCGAGCGGTTTGAAACGTTCCTTCAGTTCCGCACAGCTAAGTGAAACATTGATCGGAGAAAAAGCCACACGCATAAAGAACTGGCCGCTATCATCATCCGCATATTGATCACTTGATGTAATATTGCAGCCAGCACCAGCCAGCATGTTTGCAACGTCTGCAACAATACCGGGTTGGTCTGCGCACGACCATGTAAGGATAAATTTATCAGCCATTCTTCTTCTCAATCAAAACTCAAAATCAGAATGCGCAAAAGAACAGGCAAAAGCGCCTGATGCAACTGTTTTTGCTGTAACTATTAGAATTTGAAGGCAAGAATTTCTATTCTTTGGCGTCAGGCACTTCTAAATACCAAGGTATTTTACCTTCTGGATATGGTGGTAGTGCATATAGCCAGCGCAGAGCCGAAAGGGCGGCATCGTGATAGATAGTTGCATGGGTTTCCGTTTCACTTAAATCATCATAACGCCATGTAAGGCCATGTGGTGGGTTGTTCTTTAGCGCTGCAACGAGCTTATCAAGCCCCGCCTGCATAGCGAGCCCTTCATTTGCCATGGCAATGAACAAACGGCGATCTTGCTTCGAATGTTCTCCGAGCAGAGCAGGGGCGTTTCGCCCCAAGCGCTGATCATCCCACCAGAGACTAGGGCTAATGGCGATATAATCATCAAACATCTCAGGTGCTTTTAGGAAGGTATCGGTTACAAAAAGCCCTGCAAGCGATTCACCCATAAGGGTTTTCTTGCCGTTTACTGGGTAATTTTTTTCCACAAAGGGCATTACTTCATCCGTTATGAAAGCGCGGAATTTAGCAGCCTGCCCGGAAGTGGGGAATTCATCGCGGTAACGTTTAACCTCAGCGGGGGGAGTAAGTTCGGCGCGGCGATCTTTGGTTTCAATGCCAACGATGATGAGCTTTTCATAGGTCCAGCTTAGGGCACCAAGATGCCCAAGACCTGCGATATGCTGAAAATCCTGCTTCAGGCCGCCATCCAGAAGATAAAGCACGCCGTAAGTCTCGTTCTCCTTGTAAGCGGGAGGTACCCAAATGTTGAGTTCGCGGGTGTCATCCATGATGTCTGATTTAAAATGGACCGTATGCCCGATGTTGATCTCTGAGCGTTTTGTTGCATCGCCTGCATTAATGTTAGGTGCGATGATAGCGGAGCCAACCAGCAGGCAAGCCAGTGTAAATATTTTTAACACGTTCTTTTCCCCCATATTTCCTTGCCTGTAAGCTAAGAGGTAATGTTCGGAAGGACAACAGAAAACTAGGAGAAATGCAGGGCTGTTTGTTCTCAGCAGTAAGAAAATACCCTTCACTGAAAATAAGTTATTGTTTTCTGAAGAATGTTTGTTTTATAACGCCCCTATGAGCGCAACGCGCCACCAATCCTGTGCCCGCATGATGGAATTGGTAGACATACAAGACTTAAAATCTTGAGACCGTATGGTCGTGCCGGTTCGAGTCCGGCTGCGGGTACCAAATCTTCCTTTAAAACGTATTTCATGATATGCTACCCGCTTTAAAATTGCACTGTGGGGGTGTGAAATGAATTCAGAGCAATTCTTGACGAGTACCATCCGTCCCGTGCTTGAAGACATGGGCATGTATTCTAAATCGGCAGAGAAAGTTCTGTTGATGACAGCTTGCCATGAAAGTGGCGGGTTTAGGTACCGCGCACAGGTTGGCGGACCTGCACGATCTTACTTTCAGATCGAACCAAATACTCTGGATGATCTTTATGAAAATTACCTGAGCTACCGACCTGAACGCCGGGAGCTTGTAGATAGTTATTTGCCTGACGATATGGACAGAAAAGAAGCGCTTGAAGAAAGTGATGATTATGCTTGTGCGGTGGCTCGGATGATCTATGCCCGCGTGCCGGAGGCGCTACCCGTTGAAGATGATACAGAAGCTATGGCGGATTACTGTAAGCAGTATTGGAATACGGAATTGGGTAAAGCAACGCCGGAGAAATATCTGGTAGATTATTACAGGTATAAACCACCGGGTTACGATTGAGGAAATAGAGGAAGTAAAAGAAAGCGGGCCGGGGCCCGCTTTTTTGTTGTTTTGAAATGTTTAGAATTCTGCGTGGAAAGAAACCTTGAAGTTGCGGCCCGGTAGTGGTGCTACATCCTTAAGGAAGCTTGTGTGCTGACGTGCGTCAGAATTTGTAAGGTTCGTACCGCGTAGTTCGAAGGAAAGACCTTTGTTTTCGAACGGACGTACTGTCAAATATGTATTCCAAAGTACATAATCGTCTGTAGGAATTTCAAAGTCAGCAGTACGGTTTTGTTCTGCGGCATATTCAAGTTCCGTGCGGAAATCGAATGTTTCTGAACGTGCATCAAAACCGAGCAAACCGCGGAATGGCGGGATGCGAGGCAGGTTGCGAGATGCTACGCTATCATCAAGTTTCGCGCGAACGAAATCAGCTTGCCCATCAAGGTGGAAATCAACATCGCCGAATGTGTCAGTTGATGCTGTACCAAGATGGAATTCAGCTTTTGTTTCGAAGCCATAAAGCTTTGCGTCTTCAGCTCTGAATTCAAAGACAGTAAGGCCATCTTCTTCTTCGCCAGTTGCTGCTTCATAAATGAAATCATCATAGTTTGTGATGAAGCCATTAATAACCATGCTGAATGGACCAGTGGCATAAGTGAAAGTTGCTTCAATACCAAAAGCAGTCTCCAGACCAAGGTCTGGATCGCCTAGTTCAAACGCATCTGTCGCAAGGTGTGGGCCATTAGAGAAGAGTTCTTCTGTCGATGGTGCACGCTCTGTACGGTATACAGAAACACCAAGGAATGCATCATCTGATAGATCATATCCAACACCTGCAGACGCGCTGAAACCATTGAAGTTGCGCTCAACATTTGTACCATCAACTTCATAAGTCGTGCGTTCGTAGCGGGCACCCAAGTCAACGTGCCATGCACCAGTGCGGTAATCTTTCACTGTATAGAAACCATACTGGTTGCTTGTTGTCGGTGGAACAAAAGCTTCCTCACCAACAGCAGAGAATTCGCGGTGGCGAATTTGAACGCCTGTTGTACCGCGCCAGTCTCCGGACCAGTTTTCTACAAGATCAAGGCGACCTTCCCAACCTTCGTTGGCGAATAGAGTGCCGATTTCATCACCTTCAAGCTCTTGGTGCTCGTAATCAGCATAACCGAAGCGAAGCTTCGCTTTTTTGAAGATGCCAAGGTTTGTATCAAGTTCACCAATCAGATCGAAGCGTGTTTGATCAAGGTCGATTGATACGAGTTCTTCTTCTTCCTCGCCTTCTTCCTCATCATGTTCTTCGCCTTCTTCTTCTTCATGTCCGTGGCCACCTGGTACACCGTATGTGCTATCAAGCTTACGTACGTTGAAGCCTAAGAAACCGTTTTCGAACAGGAAGGAAAGCCCAACCGAACCGCCTTTGGTTTCAGTAGCAGAGTTTTCTACTGTGCCGAATGCTTCTTCCTCTTCCTCGTGGCCTTCTTCTTCCTCTTCTTCTTCCATAGCACGAAGAAGTGCTGATTCAGCAAAGCCCGGAATGTCATAATCATCTGTGTCACGGTAAAGACCGTCTGCGTGCAGAACAACTTTTGTGCCGCCGAAATCACCGAGTGTCAGATTAAAAGCACCAGTGAACTCATCGCCATTATCAACTGTAGAGTGACCATAGCGGAATGCACCTTCAAACCCATCTTCTGGTGCAGCAACTGGAATACGGCCGTCAAATACGTTGATGACACCACCAGCAGCTGAACTACCGAATTGAAGCATCGCAGTACCGCGAAGGATTTCGATGCGCTCAGCAAGGGCTGGTTCAACTGCAACTGCATGATCTGGGCTGGTTGAAGATGCATCAATAGAGCCGAGGCCTGAATCTAGAACGCGGATACGGTCACCGCCAAGGCCGCGAATGATCGGACGGCTGGCGCCTGGGCCGAAGAACGTTGAAGAAATACCTGGCTGACGGCGTAATGTTTCACCAATGGAACCATCAAGCTGACGGAGGATTTCATCCTTCTTCAAAATTGTTGTGCCAAGAATTGTTTCGCCAAGTTTGCGGCCTTCATAGGCGCTTGAAACAACAATTTCCTCTAGCTGTTCTTCAAGAGGTGGTGCAGCGCGCTTTGTTGCAAGAGCGGCGCCTGAAACCAGTGTAGTTGACGCCAGAAGTGCAGCGATGCGCCCGCTGTTCCGGAGTGTTTTATTAACTTTAGACATTTTAATTTCCTGTAATCCCTGTGGGTTGTTGTTCATTTGTATTAAGAGAACAACAGGGCGGGAGGAGCCCTGATTGCAGCGCTCTGCAAAGGCTCAGCAATAATCAGGCTGATTAAGGAAATAGGTTCTTTAGGCAGTGCACCACCATCTGGCAGAGCAAGCTGTGGTTCACTACTTATTAGGCCAAGGTCGTCATTGTATGAAGCCGCTATCAAACACTCACCGTGTTGTGGATTGATTTCATGATCAATCGCATGAACGGCGGTAATTGATTGCGACAGTACAAAGCCAAATAGCGCAATAAGCCTTATATAATATGATGTTTTCTTAAGCGTAGGCACGCTTCAATCTCACTGTATTTAACCCAAATATGGCACAGGTTGGCTACATTTCGGGTGTGGTTTCACAAAGGGGTTTCTTTATGAAAGTGAGAGTGGAGGTGCGCGAGCTTGAAGGTTTTCAGCTTGCGTAAATGCAACGCTGTCAACTTCAGTGGCAATGCTGAAAGTGTAGTGTACTTGCTCTTCTATAGAGAAGGAGGCCGGGGCACAGTCTAAATCATCAGCCTGCTTAACTGCCGCTGCGATAATACAAGGGTGCCCATCATGGCTGTGTTCGGTTTCACCGTAAGCAGCAATGTGTGCCGTTGTGAAAATCTGAGCAAGCAGGAAGAAAACAGCGAACAACGAAGCAAGCCGGGTCTGTTTCAGCCCAGCCATAAAAGGTGCTTTTGTTTTTGCTCTAATGCCCACTTCAGTCTCTGTACACTATTGTTCAGATCGAATTCATCTTCGCCTACAGTATAATATAGCCTTGATCAAGAGCAAAGGGATGAACTGATCGTTATATTGTACAATTGTTTTATGATGATAAACGAAAGGTTTAGGGCGAAGAATAATGCTACAAGAATACTTGAGTATATCGTTTTTCCCTATATGTTCATCTGGGATAAATGCGGTGGGCATAGCTTTTTTGGGCGCCGCAGATAATCAAAACTTGGGAGAAAAGCCGAATGTTACGCAACATTCTTATGGTGGGTGCTACTCTCGCTCTCGTAGGCAGCTCTGCTGTTTATGCTGATGCAGTGAAGCAAACCAAGGGGAAGTATGAGGATAAATTCCGCCAGTTGGAAGAAATTCTACCAACCCCTAACGTGTACCGTAATGCCGCTGGTGAACCTGGCCATGCATATTGGCAGCAAAAGGTTGACTATGACATCAAAGCGAACCTTGATGAAGCAAAGCGCCGTATTACTGCGACAGAAGACATTACCTATACAAACAATTCGCCAGACACACTGAAGTATCTGTGGCTGCAGCTTGATCAAAATATTTTCAAGCCAGACAGTATTGCCAATATGGCAAACAACTTTGGTGGTATTGGCCGCCGCGGTCCTGCTGCGGCAGCTGGTGATGCTAGCCGTCCAGCTCGCCTTAGCCTTGGTGAACTTCGCCGTCAGCAGTATCTGACTGACAATGAAGTTGGTTATGATATCCAGGCCGTAACAGCAAACGGTAAGGCACTTAAGCACACAATCGTTGGCACGCTAATGCGTGTTGATCTGCCAACACCGCTGAAGCCGGGCAAAAGCACAGAGTTTACTGTGCAGTGGGCTTTCAATATTGTTGAAGAAGATGCCGTATCAGCACGTTCTGGTTACGAGCACTTCCCTGATGATGAACGCGAAGGCGGTAATGATATCTTCCTTCTAGCTCAGTGGTTCCCACGTCTTGTTGCTTATACAGATTATGAAGCCTGGACTAATAAAGAGTTCCTTGGTCGCGGTGAATTCACACTTGAGTTCGGTGACTATGAAGTGGAAATGACAGTTCCGGCTGATCATATCGTTTCCTCTACAGGTGTTCTTCAAAACCCTAAGCAGGTTCTGACTGCAGAACAACGGGCACGTCTTGAAGAAGCAAAAACAGCAAAACGTCCAGTATTTGTTGTGACAGCTGAAGAAGCGCTGGAGAACGAAAAAGAAGGCACAACAGACACAAAAACTTGGAAGTTTGAAGCTGAAAACGTACGTGATTTCGCGTGGGCTTCTTCTCGTAAGTTTATGTGGGATGCGAAAGGTTATCAGCAGGGCGGTAACGATATGCCGTTCGTTATGGCAATGTCTTTCTATCCGAAAGAAGGCGGTGACCTGTGGAAGAAATACTCAACAGAGTCAATCATCCATACGATGGAAGTTTATAGCCGGTTCTCCTTCGATTACCCAGATCCTGTAGCTCAGTCTGTAAACGGCCCTGTTGGTGGTATGGAATACCCAATGATCACCTTCAATGGTCCTCGTACAACTCTACAAGACGACGGTTCGCGCACATATTCTCTTGCTGAGAAGCGTTTCCTTATCGGTGTGGTAATCCACGAAGTTGGCCATAACTATTTCCCAATGATCGTGAACTCTGACGAGCGTCAGTGGACATGGATGGACGAAGGCTTGAACAGCTTCCTTGATGGTGTTGCTGGCCGTGAATGGGATCCCACTATTCCTTGGGGCGTTGAGCCACGCGATATCACTGGTTACATGAAGTCCAACACACAAGTGCCAATCATGACACAGTCTGATAGTGTGCTTCGTCTTGGCCCGAATGCTTATACAAAGCCAGCTGCTGCGCTTAACATTCTGCGTGAAACTATTCTTGGTCGTGAACTGTTTGATTATGCGTTCAAAGAATATTCAATGCGCTGGAAGCATAAGCGTCCGACACCATCTGATTTCTTCCGTACCATGGAAGAAGCTTCTGGTGTTGACCTTGACTGGTTCTGGCGTGGTTGGTTCTTCTCTACAGACCATGTAGATATCTCACTAGACCGTATCTACAAGATGCGTATGGATACTAAAGATCCAGATATCGATTACGCGCGTCGCCGTGAAGAAGAGCATGCGAAACCTACGTCACTTACGAATATCCGTAACAAAGAGATTGGTAAAACGTGGGTTGAACTAAATCCTGATGTGAAAGACTTTCACGATGAAAATGATCGCTGGACAGTAACAAACAAGCAGCGCAACAAATACAACAGCTTCCTTAAAGGTCTGAAGCCTTGGGAACGTAAAGTGTTTGATCGTGCTGTATCAGAAGACAAGAATTATTACGTTCTTGAGTTCTCGAACAAGGGTGGCCTTGTAATGCCGATTATTCTCGGTCTTACATATGCTGACGGTACAACAGAGAAGCAGTATATCCCTGCTGAAATCTGGCGCCGTACCCCTGATGCGGTTAAGAAGCTGATTGTAACAGACAAAAATAAAGAGCTAGTACAAGTGGTTGTTGACCCTGATTGGGAAACTGCTGATACAGATGTGGAAAATAACCATTACCCACGCCGTATCGTTCCTTCACGTGTTGAAACATATAAGCGTAGCCGTAGCTCCAGCCTTGCAGGTCGTGATCTGATGCAGGAAGCTACAACAAAGCTTAAGAAGGACGAAAAGAAAGACGAAAAAACTTCTGAGAAAAAAGAAGGTGACGCAAGCTAATGCGCGTTTTTCTAGCATCAGTTTTGATGATTATTGTGGGGGTGCTAAGCGCCCCCACTTTTGCTCACCAGCAGAAGACAGCGATCTCTCGGGTTTTCTTTAACCCGCGCACTCAGAATATTGAAATAGAACACCGTTTCTATATTCACGATGCGGAGCATGCTGTGAAACAGCTGTTTGACAGGAATGCAGATATCCTTAGCAGGGAAGAGACACGCTCCACCTTTGCTGATTATGTGGCGAAGACGTTTACTATAGCAGGCGCAGACGGCACAGTAATACCGCTTGAAGATGTTGGTTATGAAATGGATGGCCGATATTTTTGGGTATATCAGGAAGCAAAGCCGCAACCAGAATTGGCTGGGCTTCTGGTGAAAAGCGATACCCTTAGAGAAGTTTGGCCTTCACAGATTAACACTGTGAATATCGAGGGTAACGGGGATATACAGACCGTTACGTTTGAAGGTGATGCCGAAGTTCTTGGTGTCGACTTTGATGGTAACTAAAAGTTAAAAAGGCCCGGCAATGACCGGGCCCTTTTATTATAGGCTCTTGAAGCTTTCCAGTTCTGATAACTGTTCTTCCAATTTTTTGAAGCGGCTCCCCGCAAGGCCATCAGCAATTTTTTTCATTACTGAATTTTCTGCAAGAAACTTACCGTATTTCCGTGAAGCGTATATCGCCGTAATAGATGCAGTGATCGCCAAACCAATATTTACCCACAGCCAATCAGAAGGTAGATGGGGCATAATATCAGCGCCGAATATGCCTTTAGCTACAACCAGTAAAATGGATACACCAATTATCGGAGATAAGCAGAATACACCGGTAATAAAACGTAGCTGAAACCGTTTTAGTTTTACTACTCTTTCCTGAAGTTCGGTTACGGGCGCGCTGAAATCAAATTTCGAAATATGGGTTAACTGGTAAGCGCCTGCTATGATCATTACGATCCCGCCTATGTGAAGCAGAATAGCTGGAAACTTATAGCTACCGATAAAATCATCAGAACCAATAAAACTGCCCATCAAAAACACTACAATCACGCCGAAGATGATATCAAACCATGGTTCAATCTGCAGGCCAAAGGCGCTTTTCTCCAGTTTTTCTTTCTTCAGGCTGCTAATAAGCTCTGCATTCAAACGCATGGATTTTTCTAACTGGGTGTTTTGTGCATCCCATGCCTTTTTCATCTCATCCAGATCCATTTTTCTATCCTTATGCTGTTTGTTTTTCTTGTGCGTGCTGTTTCGCAAATTTTGTTTTCAACCGGTGGAGTTTGCTTGCAACGTTGCTGCCGCTGATGCCCAGTATCTCTGCTATTTCTGCTTGATTGTTGCCTTCGAGATAAAGAATAACCAGCGCTCGATTAAGAGGTGTTTCTTGTTGTAATATTTGCTTCAGCAGATGATTTTGTTCGCTATTTTCAAAATTATCTGGTGCAGCGATTGATGAATGATCATCAATCGTTTCAGTTGCTTCTTTATGCTTTCGGTTTTTACGGTAATGCGAAACCGCTACATTGATGGCAATTCGGGTCATCCAGGTGCTGAGTTTATATTCTGGATCGTAACGGTTGGCAGATTTCCATACCGCGATGATCATCTCCTGCACCAGATCTTCTCTATCGTTTCTGTCGTGACAATATTGATGAGCAACCTTGAAAAGCAGGCCCTTGTTGGCTTCAATAACCTTGATGATATCTTGTTCGCTTAGCTGCACTGGTCATCTCATTGTTTTTGATATTTGACCTATTATTCGCGCAGTATGAAAAAAAATCACACGTGAGCCAAAAAATATCTCAAAAAAATACAATGCAGGCGGCTAATAGTAATTTAAAGGGCTGCGACCATGGCGGTAACAGCCTTTTTGAAAGCATCAATTTCCAGCGCTAGAGCTTTCTCTCCAACGGTAATCTCAAGTGAACATTTGTTCGGGCCTTCGTATTCCCAAAAGCGATTACCCAGCCAAACACCTGTTTCAGTTGCGGCTTTATCTCTTGCAGCCTCTGCCTTTTCAGCGCTGCAAGGAAGGTTGATGTGGAACATGTTGGTGTGCGGTTCGTTTGGGCTGATCTTCAGGTTCGGAATATCTTGAAGGGCAGTAACCATTGCTTTGGCTTGTTGAATGAACTCGGGCATTTGCTGAAGCCGTGTATCAAGAAGGCGAAGAGCATCACAAATCATTGGCCAAGGTTCTATCATCAAACCACCAAGGCGGTGCTGCCAAATCTCTGCCTCTTTGATGAAACCCTTGCCACCAATCAGAACAGCCCCACCGATTGCGCCAATGTCTTTATAAAGCGATACATAGATAGAACTAAAACCTTCTGCAATTTCAGCATAACTGCGATTCTGGTAATAATCGCGGCATGCCCAGATGCGAGCGCCGTCCATATGCAAGGGCAGGTTACATTCTTTCGCTTTTTTCTTAACAGCATTAAGTTCTTCCCAAGTTGGAAGCAAGCTGCCGTTATGGCGCTGTGGTAGCTCAATGAATATACCTGCAGCATCAGGGTTAAGTTGCTCATGAGAAACTGTTGATGCCCAGCTGCCGTATATTTCAGCTTGTAGGTTATGCGCTACCTCATACCCATCCGCTTCATGCAGTAATAGATGTGAAGTTGGGTGCAGTTGGATAGTGTTATGGCCAGCGTGCTCGGCATAAATACGCCCAGCTACCGCTTGAGCCATAGTGCCGGTAGGGAACCATAAGGCAGCTGCTTTGCCGAATAGTTCTGCTACCTTTTTCTGTAATAAGTTTGCTGCATCACCGGAGGTGAAAAGCTCTTTATCAAAGCCGTTCTGTTCCATAAAAAACTGTATGGCAGCAAGTCTGGCCGGACCACTTTCCTGAGTATGTAGAGGAAAGCTGAGGTCGTGGTTACATTGTTCTTTGAGCGAAGCGGGCATAAGATTAACTGCTTAGATATGAATGTTTTTGAGAGTGACTTCTTAAGGTTTAAGCGTCAATGCTGCCAATCACAAGCATAACCCGGCGCACATCTGCTCTTGGAATGCGGATTTCCTTGTGGGGGTTATATTGCTGCAAAACTAGCTCGTCACTGTCCCAGCGTTTAAATTGTTTAATGAAACCGGCGTGACTTGAGGTTTCTACCAACACATGGCGGCCAGCTCTTGGTTGTTTATGAGGGTGGATGTAGGCGATGTCCTGATTTGCGTATTTAGGCTGCATGGAATTACCTGTAACAAATACAGCAAACGCGCCGTGTACACCCTGGAGATCAGCAGGTCTGAATGTCCAGTCGATTGGTTGTTCTTCAATGATCATATTTCCGTCGTCACCACCTTGTGCTCTGCCGCGGATAGGCAGGTCCTTCATTTTACCAAATAGGGGATGCCCATTATCGATTTGATAACTGCGTTTAAGGCTTTTTTCAGGATCAATATGAATAACAGGATAGGATGTTTTAGGGGGCTGTTTCAGATACTGTTTCATCATATGTTCTCCTTTTGTTCTATTATCGCACAATAGTTGAAAAAGAAAACCGCAAAATTCGAAAAAGCCTTAAAAAAATATAGATAGATGAAACAGAATTCTTGTTAACCTTTGATTGGTAAGGTTTTATGGGGGCGTGAGATATTTATCTTCGGTGGGGTTTATGGGCGAGCTGGTTGAAACACATTATGATCGTATGGCAGGGCTTTATGAAGCTTTGGCCCCTATGGTTATAGAGCTTGATGCAGATGACAATGTTACGTTGGTTGTTGGAAAAGCAGGAATGCTTTTAAATGCCAGTGAGAATACATTGTTATCATCTCGCTTCGAAGAGCATCTTCATGAGAAAGACTTACCTATCTGGCGTTTGCTTCGCCATAAAATAACGCAAGTGAAACATATTGGCCCTTTACCACTGCGCCTAAGAAATCCTGATTATAAAACGCAGGCGTTTGAGGTTATTGTGGCGCGCTGTAACAGTGTTGCGGGCCGTTTGCATCTTTCTCTTACCCCGTATCAAGGGAAAATCAGTTTTGGTGAAAATAAACGGCCAGCCAGTAATGCTGCGCGTAACTTCAGCAAAGACGATTTTTCCAAACTCGCAAAAAAACTGGCTGCCTATGGTGAAGCTTCGAGTGTTTCTGCAACAGAAGCATTGTTGCAGCTTGCCGGTGTTGAAGATGTACAGGATAGCCCTGAAAGCAATTTAATGGCGCTTTACTCTCTCTTGCATAGTGCTGCTTCAGAAGAGGTAGCTGCTGTTAAGCGGGAAGAAATCCCGGAAAAAGTAGATGACGAAAGAGCGCCGGAGACCAAAGATGTTAATGCTGAAGTTGGAATGAAGGCTGCAGTACGTGGTGCATACCAGAAAACTGGTTCTGAAGTGAATTATGTTACCGTTGGTGGCGAAGATGGAATTTCTGAGCAAGACGCCGTAAAAGCAGCTGTATATGCTATGAAAAAGGCTGCCACCTCAGGCGGCGTTAGAACGATGGAGGCCTTAACCGGAGGGTATGAAAAGCGTTTGGAAACGGTGCGTGGGCAACTGAAAGCTTTTAAAAAGATTGTCCTTCAGGAGCGTTTTGAAATTGCCCTTCAGCCAATCGTTAATATTGCAGACGGTAGCCTGCATCACTTTGAGGCGCTGACAAGATTCGACAATGAATACTACAGTGGCACACCATATGACTTTATGCGCTTTGCCGAGGGAGTAGGTGTGATCCAAGAGTTTGATCTGGCGATGGTGATGAAGTGTGTTTCACTCCTTAAGCGCATGAAACGAATGGGGTATAATATTGGCGTGGCTGTAAACCTTTCAGGTCGATCTATACAGTCACCTTCCTTTTTAAGGCATTTCTTTCGAATTCTGGAGGATTGTAGCGATATCAGGGACCTTCTGATGTTTGAACTAACTGAATCCAGCCAAATAGATGATCTCGAAACAACCAATAGCACATTATCGCGTATAAGAGATTTCGGTCATAAAGTTGCGCTTGATGATTTTGGTGCGGGCGCTGCAGGTATTCAGTACCTAAGGGTGCTGAAGGTCGATGTTGTGAAAATAGACGGTATTTACATTCGTAAAGGTATAGAAAACCAAGAAAACCGCTCTTTCCTTCGGTCAATGGCTGAGCTTTGTAACGGGCTTGGCATTGAAACGGTTGGGGAGTGTGTTGAAAATGAAGAACAGCGCGATTTTTTGAGTGAGATCGGTATTACCTATGCTCAGGGTTGGCTTTACGGCAAGCCTCTGCCAGTGGATGAAGCGCTGAAAGCTATTCCTTCCCGATATACCTAATATAATCTTTGGCATACATATTGCTTTTATTCTTGTGAAACGTGGTGATGAATTAATGATTGCCACACGGTAGCAAAGATAAAAGTGTACCTAAGTGTATGAATTATATTAATAAAATTGCTGATTTCATTGTTGGGATAAAAGGTGTGTCTTTGGCGTGTCTTCAGATCTCGATGAGGCAATTTATGTTTATTTGGGTACAATCTGCCGCCTTTGCTGTGCGTGAAGGAGAGATTTCATGAGCTTAAACGGTATCATCTCTACCTCGTTAACTGGTTTGTTCGCGAACCAGGCAGCATTGAAGGCGACATCTAATAACATTACCAACGTAAATACTCCCGGTTTTAACCGTGGGCAGGTGCAGCTTGAATCACGTGTAAACAGTGGTCAAAGCTCGGGCGTGGATGTGAATGTTACGCGAGTGGTGGATGAATTCCTGGAAACTGCCCTAAGAACGGCTACGTCAAATACATCAGAATTTTCTGTTCAAAGTTTATACCATGATCGCTTGCAAGGTATTCTTGGGGATCCTGCGTCTGACTCTTCGCTTTCAGCGCGTATTGAAGATGTTTTTTCTTCTGTCGCTGATTTGGCCCTGAACCCAGCTGATGTGCTGCGTCGTCAACAGACAATTTCTGAACTCCAGAGTTTTCTTGATCAGTCGACGGCAATTGCTGAAGAAATACAGAACTTAAGAAGCGACGCCAGCCAACAGCTGGCTGAAGATGTAGATAACATCAATGAATTGCTGCGGGAAATCCACGCAATTAATCCACTTATTGCGTCTCAGCAGGTTCTGGGTAACGATAGCTCAGGGCTTGAAGGGCAGCTTTCACAGGCGCTTAAAAGCCTTTCAGAGATGATAGATATCAGGGTGGATAGGCAGCCGAATGGTTCCGTTGTTGTTTCGTCCAGTGATGGTTATCCTTTGGTGGATTCAGGGCTGAACCAGCTTTCGTACAATCCTCCTGGCGTTGTAAGTTCTGGAACGACTTTCCCTACCATTAATGTTCAACGTGTAGATCCGGACACTCTGGATCCTATCGCTTCGGTCGTTGATTATACCCCACATATCAAAAGTGGTGCTATTAAAGGTGTACTTGACCTTCGTGATAATCAGTTACCCGACCTAGCAGAAACGCTTGGTGAGCTTTCGGGGCGCGTTGCTGACGAATTTAATGCAATTCAGAATAGGTTTTCTGCAGTTCCTGCGCCCAATTCCTTGACTGGTAAGGCGACGATTGTGGATGGTGCACATCCAACTGGCTTTACCGGGGTTGTTACCTTTGCAGTTGTTGATACGAACAATCAGCTTGTGGCTTCCACTACGGTTGATTTTGATAGCGCCCCACCAGCAAATTTTAATGCCCTAATTTCACAAGTAAATACAGGGCTGGGCGGGGCAGCTACACTGGCCTTAAATGATGGGGTTTTAAGTTTTGATGGGGCAGGCACCAACGGTGTTGTGGTGGCAGATGATGAAGCGACACCATCTGACCGAGGTGGGCGTGGATTTAGTCACTTCTTTGGGCTGAATGACCTTATTATTGCTGATCAGCCTGGGGTGTATGAAACTGGCCTTACTGGAGCTGAAAATCATAACCTTGTGGCTGGGGGAACAATTGATTTCCGCGTAACTGACGGTAATTCCCGTGAGCTGACAACTATCTCGGTACCAGTTACAGGTACTTCTTATAATGATATGATCGCGGCCCTTAGTGATCCTACCTCTGGGCTGGGTAATTTCTATACATTCTCGCTTGATAGTAATGGTGCATTAGTTACAACGCCTGTGAACCCAAACCAGAATATCGAGTTTGAAATTACAAGTGATACAACTCAGATAGGTAACTCCGGCCTCAGTTTTTCACATGCTTTTGGTATTGATGAGGATAGCCGCGCAGATGCCGCCATTGGCCTTCAGGTAAAAGATGAAATTCAAAGTAATCCAATGCTTCTATCGCTTGGTGTATTTGATGTTTCGGGCTCAGTTGGTGATGTTGTTCTTACAAGTGGTGATCAGCGCGGAGCCCTTGCGTTTCAAAATATTGAAAACAAGTTGGTTTCTTTCGAAGAGGCTGGAGAGCTTACGGAGGCTTCTGTAACTCTCTCTCAGTATGTGGCGCGCTTCCTTGGTAATGCAGGGCTACAGGCAGCAAGAGCAACTAATTTTGAAGAAGATAATCTGGCTCTGCAAAATGAGATCAGTACCCGGAATTCAAATATTTCTGGTGTTAATATTGATGAAGAGCTGTCGAACTTGATTGTGTATCAGAATGCATATCAGGCGGCCGCAAGAATTCTTTCCAGTGTTCAGGAGCTGTATGACTCGCTCCTGCAGGTGGTATAAGGAGTTAAACAATGGTTGGACGCGTATCCAGTTTTGGTCAACAGCAGCTACTTATTCAAGGACTGCAACAGAACCAGCGAGATGTTTTTACTGCTCAGCGACAAATTACCACTGGTAAGGAAACTAATGAATACAGAGGGTTGGCCGGCGAAACTGGCACAGTTCTCGGTGCGCGCTCAACTCTTTCACGTGTTGAAACTTACCAGCAGACTATTGATACGGTTGGTGGGAAGCTGGATGCCAACGATGTGCAGCTTGGTGCTGCAATTGAAAGTGTTGAGAGCCTGCTTGATCAAATCAGGTTAACGATTGCCAACAATCAGGCCGCTGGCTTTACTGAGCAGTTAGAGACAACATTCTCATTTGTAGCAAATGGGTTAAATACCAACATTGATGGTACCTTCTTGTTCTCTGGTGCAGAAACAGGCACGCAGCCTGTTAATGTCACTGAAATTCAGGATTTTGTCGCATTAATTGATGGTGGCGGTACCACTGCTGATGCTTTTGACAATGCTCCAGTTGCATTCCAGGCACGTATTGCTGATGGGGTGGATCTAGAATTTGGTGTTTTAGCGAGCGAAATTGGCACCGAGATTTTTGAAGAGATTGAAGCGCTTTACCGCGCTGATCAGGCGACACCTTTTGATGGTGAGTTAACGGACGCACAGCGTACGTTCCTTTCTGGACAGATTGCATCTATTGAAGCCGCGATTGATGGCGTGCGTCAACATCAGGTGGATAATGGGTTAGGGCAGGAGCGCATCAAAGTGCTTGATGAGCAGCACAGGGATACAGCTATCTTCCTTGAAACGTTTATTGCCGATATCGAAGATGTTGATATTGCTGAAGCTGTAACGCGCCTTAATAATGATCAGGTGGCGCTTCAGGCTTCTTATCAGTCAATTGGATCACTTTCTCAGTTATCGCTCTTGAACTTCCTCTAATTGGTTGAAATTCCATACAGCGTGGCTACATTGGCGGTGGTTGCTGAATGGAGTGTGAGCAGATGACAATTACCCCGGAAGATTTTCGGCAGGGTATGCGCCGCCTTGGCGGAGCTGTAAATATCGTAACAACCGCACATAATGATGTGTTTGCTGGGCTTACCGCAACGGCTGTAACCTCGCTTTCCGCTGAACCTCCACGTTTGTTGGCTTGTATTAACCAAGCGGGCGCGACTTATGAGGCTATATCCAAGGGGCGCTGTCTCAGCGTTAATGTGCTTGGGGCAAAGCATAAAGAGCTTGCGATGAAATTTGCCGGGCTTGATGGCAGTCCGGAAACGGACCGTTTTTCGGAAGGGGAATGGTCTGTTGGGTGTGGAGGGGCGCCTCTGCTCAAAGATGCGCTTGTGAGCTTTGACTGCATTGTAGATAACATCATGGATGTTGGCAGCCACGGCATTGTTATAGGGCTTATTCAGAATGTGGTTTTGAACGATACCTCTGTTAAAGACCCTTTGTGTTATTTAGACGGTGAATGGACCACGATGGTGCCCGTGGAATAACATTTTTCCTCGATTTCCTCTTTCATATCTCTCTTTTGTAGCCTTTCAGTTAAGGCGGCTAAATCAATATGTTGACTCTCGGAATCTCCGCGAATCGATATCTTGTGTTTAACCTGCGACTCGTGAACTTTCTTAGAGTCGAATCGAATAAAGTGTTGATTCTTTGTTAAGATTCCGTATTCTTAGGCTCAAGATTGGTCAGGCAAATGTACCGAGTCGCATAAAAAATAAGGCCGGACAGCCCTAAGGGAGATGACGGGTGGTCAGTAAAGAACTGCAAGATCTATTGATGCTTGCTCGGGAGAAATCTTCCGATGCACGTAATAGGCTTGTGGAGAATATTACAGACCTCTTCCTTACCGATCATGGGCGCTTAAGTGAACACGAGCGCGCTCTTATGTCGGATATCCTTGGTAAACTTGTTACGCAGGTTGAGAAGGATATCCGCAAAGAGCTGGTAAATGCGCTTACCGTTACCGGTATTGAATTACCAGATATTGTTACCATCCTTGCCAGTGATGAAATCGAGATTGCAAGACCTCTTCTTGAAAAGAGTGTGTTGTTGAAAGATCCTGATCTCATTGAAATTATTCGCATGCGTACAGATGAACACCGTATGGCAATAGCTATGCGGGAAGATGTATCTGAAACCGTAAGTAATGCGCTTGTAGAATACGGGAGCGAGGATGTTGTTGAAATGCTTCTGAATAATCATGACAGCACATTGTCAAAACGCGCTATGGAGTATTTGGTTGCCGAAAGCCGCCGAGTTGACCGTTTTCAAGAGCCACTTCTTGGGCGTACTGACCTTCCAGATGATCTGGCATATCGCATGTACTGGTGGGTATCTGCTGCTCTGAGGAAACAAATACTAAATGATTATGCGGTAGACCCAGTGATTTTCGAGCAAGCGGTGAAACGAGCCGCGAATAGCGCCATTATTGATCAAGGTGATGATCAAGGCGCTTATGTGCGTGCGCAGCGTCTGGTTCGCAAAATGATGGAAAACGGTGAGCTTACAGTTCAGTTTCTTATCAATGCGCTTAGGCAGCAACGCGTAGCAATTTTTGTCGCTGGAATGGCTGAGCTTAGCGGCATTAATTTCCGCACATCATGGCGTATTTTCTCTGATAAAGGTGGTGAAAGTTTTGCGATCCTTGCCAAAGCTGTTGGCGTGGACCGTAACCAATTCACATCAATATACTTACTTGTTGTACAGGCCCGGGAAGGGGGGGCTGTGAAATCCCCTGGGGTTCTAAAAGATATATTGGCACTCTTTGATAAAATTACTGAAGCAAATGCCAAAGGTGCTTTGCAGGTTTGGCAGCGTGATAGTGCCTATCAGGAAGCTATCGAAGAATTAGAAAAAGTGGGGTAGCGAGGCAAGTATGGGGCTTGTTGAGCAAGGGATAAAATGGCAGAAAAACCTTTTCATGATCAAAAGATCGTAGACCTAGCAAACCACAGGGCTGACCCTGCGGACGGAGCTTTTGGCGCGTCCATTACACGTGGGCAAGAACATACCTTGGCGGCGAACGAGCAGGTGATGGACCTGTTGAGTCATATTTTGGTTGATGAAAGTTTGCCATTTTATGTAACCGCGCTCGACGGTACGGTTCTACAGGTTAATGATTTTTATAAAAAACTCGATGAGGCCTTACGTGATGTAAGTTTGGCACCGGGGCAGGTTGAACATGTTGGCAAATACGCTGTTCCTTCACTGAAACCTGTTGTTGAAGATGTGCTGGCGAGTGATACAACAGTAAGATCTGAGGAAGTTGTTCATATTAATGGCCGTGAGCGTGTGTTCCTTGGCCGGCATTCTCCTATCCGCAATGAACGTAAAGAAATTATTGCAGTTGCAGGCACATACGAAGATGTAACTGTTCAAGTGCGAGGCATAGAAGAGGCGAATAAAACGCAGGCGCGTTTTCAGGATTTTGCCCGTGCGAGTTCTGACTGGTTTTTTGAATGTGATGATAATATGCGCATTCGCTCACTCTCTGATCGTTTCACAGCGATTGTAGGGCAACCAGCGAGCTTGTTTGTTGGTTCAAAGTTTGAACAATTCGGTCGGCTGGGCGAAAACCTTGATGGCCGTATCGACGGGCCTAAGGCTATTCAGTCACGCAAGCCGTTTCGCGAGCAGCTGTTTATTATCAATGAACCAAATGGATCGGAACTGAAGTTCCATCTTTCAGCAGTCCCTGTATTTGACCGGACAACCGGTGATTTCAGTGGTTACCGCGGTGTTGGTATGGATGTTACCAGCCGCTATGAACAGGTTGAAGAAGCGCGTGGCATTCGCGAAAACCTGGAAAGCTTGCTTGCTGAATTAACACGTAAAAATATGGCACTTGATATCGCGAGCGAGCAGGCGACAAGTGCGCTACGCGCGAAGAATGAATTTCTTGCTGCTATGAGCCATGAGCTCAGAACACCGCTTAATGCGATTATCGGTTTTGCTGAAGCGTTTGAACAGCAAACCTTTGGAAAGCTTGATGAAGCTTATATTGGTTATGCTAAAGATATCAGGAAATCTGGGCAGCATCTTTTGGGGCTTATTAACGATATTCTTGATGTTGCTGTTATTGAAAGCGGTGGCTTATCGCTGAAGATCGATGATCTTTCGCTTGATGTACTTATTGAAAAAGCTGTTCATATGAATATGGAAGCTGCACGCCAGAAGGGGCTGAATATTGATGCCCTTGAGGTTGTTACAGAGGCTGTTGTACGGGCAGATGATCGCCGTTTGACCCAGATTTTGGTGAACCTGCTTTCCAATGCTGTGAAGTTTACAAAAGAAGGCGGCTCAATTGGTATTAGCTTGTCTGAGGATAGTGTGAAGAAGCAGGTTGATATTACGGTGTGGGATACTGGTATTGGTATTTCTGCAAGTAACCTTGCGCATGTATTTGAAAAATTCCATCAGGTGAAAGACCATATTTATTCACGTTCTCAGGAAGGTACCGGCCTTGGTCTTCATATCTCTCGAGAGCTGGCACGTAAAATGGGTGGTGACCTGACAGTTGTTAGTGTGGAGGGCGAGGGGAGCCGTTTCACAGTAACTGTACCACTTGCCGATGGTGTATCTGCTGACGATCTGGACTTTATCTAAGAATTAAAAAAGCCCAAAAGGGCATTCCCTATAAAGGGACGGGAGCAGGCCTCTGTGAGATATCACGGAGGCCTGTTATTTTTATGTTGCTTTAAGATCAGCCTTCTTAAGGCAGTAGATGCCCGGCAGACCACATGCGATAAATATAATTATTACTGCTACTGCATAGCCGCCAATATCACCTGCGCTTTGTTCATAACCGGGCAGGAAGAAGCTATTGATGCTGCCGCTGGCATTTATGAGGGTGTGAGCAATGATAGGTATCCAGATATTGCGGGTGTAGGCTGCAATTCCCGCAAAACATATACCGAAGATGGTAGCATAGATAACCTGAGCTCCGGTATCTACGAGAGGTGCTTCTGTTAGATTGAGAAAGTGCAGGATCCCGAAAATCCCTGCTTGTACCAGCGCTGCTTTAAAAAGCCCTGAACGGGTATCCGCCCAGGCGTTAAAGAGCAGGAAGAAACAGAAGCCACGGAGTAGTGTTTCTTCGAAAAGGCCCGTTGAGAAATTCCCTAATATCCACCCTGCAATACTTGTGGTGCTGAATTCCAGAGTGCTAAAATCAAAGGAGGCCAAGTTTAGTGAACAAACAAGCGCCGTTGGGATGATAGCTAGAAGCCAGTACCGGAACTGGCGACCAGTGGGTTTGGTGAACCATGCATCTCGAAGCCAATTTAGCTTGAATAGTGTGATAATGATGGTGATGGCTATAAAATACCGAAGGATAGCCTTGGTGATATCCTGATCAATTCCCATGTTGCCGAACAGTTTCGGAATAAAAAGTAGAGAGAGGATGGATGCGGTGATGCCAGCTATTGAGCTGATCACCGGACGTGATCTTAATGTATGTTTAAGGTTCATTTTCGCTAGTCGTATATGTGTTTTTGTTATATCGGCTTAATGTCGTACCTACACATATAAGATAAATATTATTGTTTTGCGATAATTATTTTATGTTAATTAGCAAATTGCTCTGTAAAGATACGTTCCGCGAGAGTGTGTTCAGCATCAAAAAGAAGGTTCAGTTTTGTTTGTCTGTCCTCTTCAATAACCACATGGCGTACATCGCGCACTTCATGCATATCTGCCACAGCAGATACAGGGCGTTTCTGTGGTTGATTGATTGTAAGCTCAACAGAAACGTGGTGTGGAAGCAAGGCCCCACGCCAGCGGCGCGGCCGGAATGCGGAAATTGGAGTAAGTGCCAAAAGGTCAGAGCCCAGCGGAATAATGGGGCCATGGGCGGAGAGGTTGTAAGCCGTGCTGCCCGCGGGGGTGGCGACAAGAACCCCATCGCCAACTAGCTCGGGAAGACGTACCTTACCGTCAATGGCAACACGGATATTAGCGGCTTGCCGTGTTTCCCTGAGAAGAGAGATTTCATTAATTGCAAGATGTTCAATGATTTCACCATCACATGTGGTGGCACGCATTTTAAGGGGGTGCAGGGTGAATTGATCTGCCTTTGAGATACGGTCGATAAGGTCTTCTTCAGAATATTCATTCATCAGAAAGCCGACTGTTCCTTTATTCATGCCAAAAATTGGTATATCGCGGCCCATAAATGCATGAAGCGTTTGCAGCATAAAACCATCACCGCCAAGGGCAATAATAACATCAGCCTCACGTGTGCTCACAGCCCTAAACCTGCTACGCAGTGCCTTTGCTGCATTTGTTGCTTCACCAAATTCGCTCGCAATAATCGCGATCTTCATACATCCAACCCCTTACGAATTGGTCATTACTATAGGTCAAAATCTCTTATGTGCGAGAAGTATTTCCATGTGGAGCAGTAAACAGCGAAGAAAGCTGTTGTACTTAGCCTTCAGGCACGTATCCTCATACCTCTATGGGAATTTAATCTAAATCAAATTTTGTGTGACCATGGCTAAAAAATTTCTATTGATATAGGTTTTTCTCAGTAGCCTGAAGCTACTTGCTCAAGAGACTATGCCCGATGGTTTTGTGGACATCAGTGAAGCTATTCCAACTATTCAGGTTGAAGCGCGTTATGCAGGTTTTGATAATTTTGTAGGGCAACCGATAGACGGTTATGATGCGCATAAAGTTATTGTATCTCAAGAGGTTGCTCTAGCATTAAAAGCCGTGCAGGCTGAGTTGGTACAGCAAGGCATGTCGCTTAAAATATACGATGGATACCGGCCACAGCGTGCTGTGGACCATTTTGTAAGGTGGGCGCAGGATGAAAACGATACGCTTAACAAGCATAAATTTTACCCAGCTGTGCCTAAGTCAAAATTGTTTGAACTTGGTTATATAGCTGCACGTTCTGGGCATAGCAGGGGCGGGTCAGTGGATGTAACCATTGTGCAGGTAACTCATGATGTGTGGGTTGATCTGGATATGGGGAGTTCCTGGGATTTATTTGACCCGAAATCACACCCATCTTCTGATGAGGTGTCTGAAACAGCTCGGCAAAACAGACAAAAACTAGCAAACCTAATGATAAAGTATGGGTTTAAGCCCTATGCGGAAGAATGGTGGCACTTTACACTGAAAGCTGAGCCTTATCCCGAAACCTATTTTAATTTCTCTATTAAATAGAGAGCTCTAACCGCCGGTCTGGCTCATGTGGCGGCCAACTTTACCAACCATTTTGCCATCTGACATAGCAAAATCATGGGCACGTGGTTTGTTGCCGGTTGCCTTATTCAGGCATTCAGCTAGGGTATCATCAGCGTTTCCGCCTCTAAGCGCTGCACGCAGGTCAACATGATCATCCTGTCCAAGGCACATGTATATGCGCCCGGTGCAGGTCACTCGCATGCGGTTGCAGCCATCGCAGAAATTGTTGGTAAGTGGTGTAATCAACCCAAGCTTGGTGTTTGTATCATCTACCTTAAAATATCGCGCAGGACCACCGGTATGATAGCTGGAAGGTGCAAGAGTGAATGTTTTCTCTAGGTCATCCTTCACTTTGGAGAGCGGGAGATATGTATCCTCCCGTGCATCGGCAACATCACCGAGGGGCATGGTTTCAATCAGCGTGAGATCAACATCCTTTTCAGTGGCCCATTTGAGAAGAGCTGGAAGCTCATCTTCGTTTTTACCGCGCATGGCAACAGTGTTGATCTTCACACGAAGGCCAGCTTTTATTGCTGTATCAATACCTCGCAGCACTTGATCAAGTTGATCGCGCCGAGCAGTTTTTTTGAAGGTTTCTCTATCAAGCGTATCAAGTGAAATATTCACCCTGCGTACGCCTGCGTCATAGAGAGCATCAGCCAATAAAGGTAGTTGGGTGCCATTAGTGGTGAGAGTTATCTCGTCCAGCTCGCCAGCTTTAACCTTGTCGCCAAGCGCTTTAATCAGCCACATAATGTTTTTACGTACGAGGGGCTCACCGCCTGTAAGCCGGATGCGCTTCACACCACGTTCGATAAAAGCTTCAGAGACTTTGAGCATTTCTTCCAGTGTCAGCACGTCCTGTTTTGGCAAGAAGACCATATCCTCTGCCATACAGTATGTGCACCTCAGGTCGCATCTATCTGTTACCGATAGGCGCAAATAGGTGATAACCCGGCCAAATTGATCGGTGAGCCTGTTTGTACTGTTTGAATTACTTTGAAGTCCTGACATGGCGCTAAAGTGGCGATGAGCACCCGTTTCGTCAAGTCATAGCTGCGTGATTAAAAGAATTACCCTTCATCATCCAACAGGGAGCCGAGAGTTTCATCAATAGCCTGAAAGGCTTTGGCGTTGGCCGCGAAAGATTGTTCTTCGGCTCGGAGGTCTGCAAATTGCTGGATAAGAGAACCAACAGAAGCGCCGGAAAGGTTGGTGTTATTAACTGTTTGTGCAGTAGTTGGTGCCTCCGTGCTTGTATTCTCACTAGGTGAGCTTTCGACAGCATCCGAAAAAGAGGAAGAGGCTGCACTGGTGCTGTTCAGGATATCGCGCGCGATTTCTGTTGCGCGGCGTTCCGCCTGCAGTAGCCCATTCTGTGCTGTATTCAGTGCTTTGATCATGAAGTTGTTATCTCACTTTTCCGAGTTTCCATTATATGGTCGCATCTGAAAATCACGTAAAGATTTATGTACAATTTTATGTAATGCGCTATTTGACGTAAAAATACGCATGAAAGATGGAGCGAACGATGCAGCTTGATGTGGTGATAGATGTTGTCTGCCCTTGGTGTTATCTGGGAAAACGTCAGCTTGATAAAGCAATGGAAATGCGTCCTGGGGTAATAACTGATCTCAGGTATCGTCCTTATCAACTAGGCCCGGATACGCCGCCTGAAGGTGTTGACCGTGCGGAATATTATGCGAAGAAATTTGGTGATAGTCCCCAGCTGAAAGCGGGTCGTGAGCATCTACTGAAGGTTGGAGAAACACTGGGTATTACCTTCGATTTTGAAAGCAAATGTACCATTGGTAATACGCTTGATGCTCATAGACTTATCCGCTGGGCATACTCGTCAGGGGTGCAGGCTGAAGTGGCAGACCGCATCATGCAGCTTTATTTCGAAGAATGTCAGTTTATTGGTGATCGTGAATTATTGGTATCGATCGCGGTTGAAAAAGGGATGGACGGTACGCTCGTTGCTGATCTTTTGGCATCAGATAAAGATATCGCCGAAGTAAAAGGTGAAGTTCAGGCTGCACAGCAAATGGGTGTTACCGGTGTGCCTATGTTTATCTTTGATAACAAAGCAGGTGTTTCTGGCGCACAAGAAGCAAATGTGCTTGCGGGTGTTATTGATAAATTGCAGGCAGAAAAACGGGCCTAATTAAATGAAGAGACGGCTCCGGGGCAGAGCCGTCTCAAAAGCCCGCAACTAAGCAGAGACATCACTGGGCGTTTGACCATAGGGAACGTCAAACAGGGAACGTGATGAGTTGCGGTGCTCCCTTATTTAGAATTTGAAGATCAGGCCCGTTTTAGCGGCCCAGCCACTGGTGTCGTTACCATATGTTGTGTAATCACCGCTCAGGCGCAGGCTTACGTTTTCGTTGATGGCACGTTCATAACCACCACCAAAGCGCCAGCCGCCGTCGTTAAAGGCATTGTTTTCGCCTGCTGGGTTGAAGCGAGTTCTGGCATAGCCTGCTTTACCGTAAATTAGGTTTGCACCATCATCGCCGAAAGCTGTACCAAGTGTTAGAGATGTGCTCCATTCATACTTGGTTGTGATACCCGCCGCATTGTTATTATAGCCAGTGTCACCAAATGTACCTTCAAGGCCAACTACAAGGCCGTTATCCATCTGGCTTCTGAAACCAAGGATACCACCATAATAGAGGCTACGGTCGCGCTTAACGTCGCCACTGCGTTTCGTTAAATCAAGTCCGGCTTCAATACCGCCATATAGACCGTCAAATTTTTTGTCGTCGTCAGCTTGTGCTGCGCCCGCTAAACCAAAAGAAACTACTGCTGCTGTCAAAATTGTTTTTGTAAATTTCATTATGTCCTCCTCAGGTACATCTTTGTTGGCCACATAATCGTTCGGCCTCGATGAATTTGAATATCAGGGTAGACTAGGGCAGAGATTGGGACGGAAATTGACGATATAAAGAAAGATTAGGGCAAATTGGGGCATTTTGCTGAACATCTGTTCAGAAATAGAAAAAGCGCCACATGAGCGCCTTATTCCGTGAAATATTATGCCACGGCTATCTGTGATAGCTTCTTGGTAAGTGCTGATACAGTTTTTAGCCGCAGCCCAATCTTATCCATTTTGCTGTAATATACCAGTTTATGGTCAGGCCTTACTTTCGCGGTGTTACCGGTGCCAGAGATAAATTGAATAAGCCCCGCAGGGTTGGCGAACTTGTCTTCCCTGAAGCTGATCACTACACCTTTTGGCCCAGCTTCAAGTTTTTCAATGCCAGCACGTTTTGAATGGCCTTTGATAATCATAATATGCGCAAGTTGTTTTACTTCATTTGGCAACGGGCCGAAGCGGTCAATCAGTTCAGCACAGTAAGCGTCTATATCCTCGCGGCTATCAAGGTCAGCCAAGCGGCGGTAAAGGGCCATCCGCTGCGTAAGGTCGGGCACATAGCTTTCCGGGATCATCACGGTAGCGCCGAGATTAATGGTTGGTGACCATTCTGTATCTTCAAATTCCTCGCCGCCACCAGCACGTGCTTCTGCAACAGCTTCTTCAAGCATTTTCTGGTAAAGTTCTACACCCACTTCTTTTACGTGGCCTGATTGCTGGTCCCCGAGCAAATTACCAGCACCGCGAATATCCATGTCATGGCTCGCGATGGTGAAACCAGCGCCAAGCGTATCAAGTGTAGAAAGTACCTGAAGGCGCTTATCCGCACTATCAGTAAGCTTTCTGCCAGCTTTTGTGGTTAGGTACGCGTAAGCACGGGTTTTAGAGCGACCCACACGACCACGCAGTTGGTAAAGTTGTGCAAGACCAAACATGTCAGCACGGTGCACCACCATTGTATTGGCGGTAGGGATATCAATCCCGGATTCAATAATCGTAGTACTGAGAAGTACATCGTAACGCCCCTCATAGAAGGCAGTCATCACGTCCTCCATTGTGGAAGGTGTCATTTGCCCATGGGCAACGATGAACTTAATCTCCGGCACGTAATCCCTAAGGAACTGTGCAATCTCTTCAAGGTCGCTGATACGCGGGCAGACATAGAAACTTTGTCCGCCTCGATAATGTTCCCTCAGAAGTGCTTCACGGATTACGACCTGATCAAACGGTGTTACGAACGTACGAACAGCAAGGCGATCAACAGGTGGTGTGGCAATGATCGATAGATCGCGAATGCCAGACATCGCCATTTGTAGCGTGCGTGGAATAGGAGTTGCGGTAAGCGTAAGCACATGTACGTTGGTTTTCAGCTCTTTGAGCTTTTCTTTGTGGCCCACCCCGAAATGCTGTTCTTCATCAACAATCAGAAGGCCGAGGTCTCGGAATTCAACGCCCTTTGCGAGAAGAGCATGGGTACCGATTACGATATCAATCGTGCCGTTCCGCATTTCATCTTTGGTCGCCTTTACATTTTTTGAACTAACAAGGCGCGAAAGCTGTCCGATGCGGATAGGAAGGCCTTTAAAGCGTTCTGTGAAATTCAGGAAATGCTGGCGTGCGAGTAGGGTAGTTGGTGCAACCACAGCAACCTGGTGCCCGGCCATCACTGCAAGGAAGGCAGCCCTGAGAGCAATTTCCGTTTTGCCAAAGCCTACATCTCCACACACAAGGCGGTCCATTGGCCGGCCGGAGGCTAGATCAGCGGCGACATCACCAATGGCACGAAGCTGATCATCAGTTTCTGTATATGGGAAGCGGGAACAGAATTCTTCGTAAATTCCCTCTGGTGTTGGAATACGCTGGCCTTCACGCATTTCCCGCTGCGCAGCAAGCTTAATGAGCTGCTCGGCTGCCAAACGGATGCGTTCCTTCATTTTGGCTTTGCGGGCCTGCCACGCTACACCGCCAAGCTTATCCAGTTGGCCACCAGATTCTTCGCTGCCGAAGCGGGAGAGAATTTCAATGTTTTCTACAGGTACATAAAGTTTGTCGCCACCATGATAGCTTAGAAGAAGGCAATCATGCGCTGCGCCAGAAACCTGAACTGTCTCTAGCCCCTCGAACTTACCAATACCGTGGCTTGTGTGAACTACAAGATCACCGGGGTTAAGGGCCGAAGCTTCTTTGAGGAAATTATCGGCGCGCTTGTTTTTTCGAGATTTACGAACAAGGCGGTCACCCAGTACATCCTGCTCGGAAATAATGGCAATATCACCGGTTTCAAAGCCCGTTTCGAGCGGTAGTACGGTAACAGCGATCCCCACTTTATTTGCAGTGCGAATATCTTCCCATGTGTCTGCGATGCCAACGGGGGATAGATCGTGGTCTTCAAGCACTGTTTTCATGCGGTCCGCGGAACCAGCTGAATAGCAGGCGAACACAACACGCTTGTCAGCTTTCCTAAGCTCTACAACGTGATCACGTACGGCATCATAAACGTTGATTTCTTTGTTGTTGCGCTCTGGGCCAAAGTTGCGGCCAGCCTTGGCGCTATAATCTACAACATCAATATTCTCTGGCTCAGTGAAAGGGGACAGACGACGAACGTTCTGTTCTTCCAGCGTGCTTTTCCATTCATCCTCGCTCAGGTAAAGGCTGATAACAGGAACAGGTTTATAGGGCGGTGTGGATGTATCCTTATTGCTTTGCTGGATTTCCCATGCTTCTTTCCGTGCGCCAAAATAATCTTCAAGAGCCGTAAAGCGTTCACCAGCGGCTTCATCCGCCTGGTGATCAAGGGATAGAACTGGATTATCAATATAATCAAACAAGGTTTCCATACCGTCATGAAAGAACGGTAACCAGTGTTCTGCGCCTTGGTGCTTGCGGCCTTCACTGATCGCTTCATAAAGCAGGTCTTCACCTTTGGCGGGGCCAAACGTGTTTACATAATTCCGGCGGAAGCGCGTGATGCCTTCTTCAGATAGGGAAAATTCGCTGGCAGGTTTCAGGTGCAAGATTTTTGATTTGCCTGTGGTGCGTTGATCAAGCGGGTCAAATCGGCGGATTGTATCCAGTTCATCCCCGAAGAAATCCAGCCTGATTGGTTCTTTGTATGCCGGCGGATAAATATCAATCAAACCGCCGCGCACAGCAAATTCACCCGGTTCCATCACCTGGCTTGAACGATTATAGCCGTTTGATGCCAGAAAATCTGTGAGCGCGGCCATATCAACCGTATCGCCCGGTTCTGCATGGAAGGTAGCTTCCTTCACCGCCTTCATCGGTGCAACACGCTGAAGGATGGCATTCACGGTAGTTAGAACAAGCCTTGGCGCTTTTAGCCGTTTCACTGAAAGGCGCGAAAGTGCCGCCATACGCTTGGAAACAATATCAGGCTGCGGGCTTACCCGGTCATAAGGCAAACAATCCCATGCTGGAAAATCTATAACATCAAGAGAAGGGGTAAAGAACTTTACAGCGCCCTTGAGGTTCGCAAGCCTGCTGTCATCCCGCGCAATATGCAGGAGAGGGCGTTTGCTATCTGCAAAAGCACGCTCACAGACGGTGGCAAGCAGCATGGCGTCATAGCCGCTTGGCACGCTAGAAGCTGTTAAAGGTAAATCTTCGCTGACAAATTTATCGAAAAGCATGGTTTGTTATTATTCTTAAAGAAAAGGGAAGTGCTTATTTGGCTTTCAAGGTCATAAAATCAAGCTTCTGAATGCGAGCTATCATTTCATCATCGAATTTTTCAGGCACATTTTCACCATTTGTAACCCAACCAAGGATTTCCTGATCATTTTCCTCAAACAAACTTTCGAACCAAATGATATCCTCAAGCGTGAAATCCTTAATGTTGGCTTCCACGAAATTCCCAAAAATCAGATCAAGCTCTTTGATGCCGCGGTGCCACGCCCGGAATAAAAGGCGGCGCTTGCGGTCTTCAAGGTTGATTTCCTTGTGTGGGTTATATGTCAGATCAGTCATTTTTACTTGGCCCTTAAAGCTACCCATTGGCGGGGCGCACACCATAAGCTATGGTCACACATCATTAAAGGGGATTCTTCGAAGTTGATGAGGGTTTATGCGTCCTGCACTGTTAAATGAGTATTTTGCGGATATAGAACGTTTGCCGGGAATTGGGCCGCGCAGCAAGCTGGCGTTTGAACGGTTAGCAGGCGGGCGCACTGTTGACCTCCTGTTTCATATGCCTTCTGGCCTTGTTGACAGGCAGTATCGGCCCAAAGTGGCAGAAGCTGCACCGGGTTCCCTTGTTACACTTGAGGTAACGGTTCATGAACACAGGCCCGGGCCAAACCGCAGGGTGCCATACCGCGTAGTGTGTAGTGATGATACGGCAGAGCTAACGCTCGTGTTCTTTAATCCGCGCGCCGATTGGCTGAAGAAACAATTGCCTGAAGGTGAGAAACGGATCATCAGCGGCAAGCTGGAGCATTATAACGGCAAAGCACAAATCACCCATCCAGATTATATGGTAGACCCGAACAGCCCAGATGATATGCCGCTTCTAGAAACTATTTATCCGCTTACGGCAGGCGTTTCAGGGAAAGTGCTAAGGAAAGCGATCGGGGGTGCGGTGGCAAGCGTGCCTGAACTTCCTGAATGGCATGATGAAAGCCTTATGAAGCGTGAAGACTGGCCTGATTTTATGACGGCGCTTGAGCGTATGCACAAGCCCGAACACGCAGATGATTTGGAACCATCCAGTGATTTTAAGCGCCGTTTGGCGGCAGATGAACTGCTCGCTACCCAGCTTGCGCTTGCCATTGTGCGGGAACGTACCCGCAAGAAACGAGGCCGTGTGCTGAAGGGCGATGGTAGCATCCGTAAGAAACTGTTTGATGTTCTGCCGTATGAACTAACGGGGGACCAGCAAAAAGCCCTGTCTGAGATTATCCATGATCTGGAAAGTGAACGTGCCATGCTTCGGCTCGTGCAGGGGGATGTTGGTAGCGGCAAAACCATTGTGGCGCTACTTGCGATGGCTGCTGCCACTGAAGCGGGTGTGCAGTCTGCCATTTTGGCACCAACAGAAATCCTCGCGAACCAGCACTTGGAAACCATCAGTGAGTTCGCCGATAAAGTTGGGCTTAAAATCGCATTGCTTACGGGGCGGGTGAAAGGCAAACCGAGAAAAGCACTTCTCGAAGCGCTTGCGAATGGGGAGATTGATATCCTTATCGGCACCCATGCTATCATTCAGGATGATGTGGCGTTTAAGGATTTGGGGCTCGCAATCATTGACGAGCAGCACAGGTTTGGTGTGCAGCAGCGTCTTGCCTTAGCGGCCAAAGCAGAGCGCGGGGTTGATGTGCTGGGTATGACGGCAACCCCAATTCCCCGCACACTTACGCTTACCGCTTATGGCGATATGGATACTTCGCTTATACGAGAAAAACCGCCGGGCCGTTTGCCTGTAGACACTCGAGTTGTTTCCCTTGACCGTATCGGTGACGTGGTCGCAGGTATTCAGCGTGCGGTGGCAAGTGGTGCGCGCGCATACTGGGTGTGCCCGCTTGTGGAAGAAAGCGAACAGCTTGATCTGGCTGCCGCGGAAGATCGCTTTGAAAGCCTTAAACAGATGTTTGGGGAGCGTGTTGGCCTTGTGCACGGTAAAATGAAGGGTGCAGAAAAAGATGAGGTTATGGGCCGCTTCCAGCGTGGTGAACTAACTGTACTGGTTTCCACCACCGTAATTGAAGTGGGCGTGAATGTGCCTGAAGCCACTATTATGGTAATTGAGCACGCGGAACGTTTTGGCCTTGCCCAGCTTCACCAGCTTCGTGGTCGCGTGGGGCGTGGTAGCGGTAAATCAAGCTGTATCCTGCTGCGGACGAACCAGATTGGTGAAGTGGCAAGCAGCCGCTTGCGGATCATGCGCGAAACCGAAGATGGTTTCCTGATCGCGGAAGAGGATTTGAAATTGCGTGGTGGCGGAGAAATCCTTGGTACCAAACAGAGCGGCCTGCCAGAATTTAAAATGGTGGATTTCACTGAGCATGCAGATTTGATTGAACTGGCCCGGGATGACGCGCGCTTGATCATCAACAAAGACCCTGAGCTTAAAGGTAAACGCAGTGATGCACTCAGACATCTTCTGTATCTCTTTGAGCGTGATGAAGGTGTACGCTTGATGGGGTCGGGGTGATACATGATTGGCATTATTATTGGTTTATTGCTTTCATGGGGGCTATTGAAATGGCTCACTAACGGTGGGGTAAAGCAGCTTTTTGAAGGTGGGTGGTTACGCAGCACCAGGCTGCTGTTTACAGGGGTTGCTTTCGGTTTATTAGTTTCTACGATAGCGGCTGCAATACGGTTATGGTTGGTTGGAAGTGTTCTCTCTTTAAACCCTGATGTATCGAGCTGGTTATTGCTGGAAGGTTTATCGTTTGTTGTAAAGTCCGTCGCTTATGAAGAGCTATTATTTCGCGGAGCAATTTTCTTAATTGTTATGCAAAGGTTTGGCGCTTGGCCTGCATTATTTACTTCTTCTGTATTATTCGGGATATATCACTGGTTTACAATGGGGATTGTAGGGCAGATCATTCCGATGATAGCCATATTTTTAATGACAGGATTTATGGGGGCAGTTTGGGCATATGCGTTTGTTAAGTGCAAAAACATTCTGTTACCCATTGGGCTTCATATTGGCGCAAATTTAGTAAGCGTGGTTATTTTATCGTCTAGTGCACTTGGAGCCCAGCTCTTCATAGAAAACCAAGGGATGCCGCTCTTTGAATATGCTTGGGTGGTGACGCTGTTGATTAGTTTATTTCTTGTACAGCTATTGACCTTATTCTTCGTCAAAATAAGTCATTCAAGGAATTTGTTTAGTGTAAATGGCGATGAAGTGACGAGGTAATTCTATGGCGTGGGACAAAGAGCTGGCTGAAAAGCGAAAGCGCGAAGAATTAGCGGAAAAAATGGGCGGGGAAGAAAAAGTTGCTCGCCAGCATGCGCGCGGCAAGCTTGATGTGCGTGAACGCCTGCGCTTGATGGCAGATCCTGGTAGTTTTCGTGAAATTGGTAAGCTTGCAGGGAAGGGGCATTATGGTGCTGATGGTGATTTGGAAGATTTTACCCCTGCTAATTTCCTGTTTGGTAAAGCAAAAGTAGAAGGCAGGCACACGGTGTTGGCAGCCGATGACTTCACTGTGCGCGGGGGTGCGGCTGATGCTGCAATCTGGCGTAAGGCTATGCTGGCCGAGCAAATGGCGCACGAATGGAAGCTCCCGCTTATCAGATTGATTGACGGCACCGGTGGTGGTGGCTCTGTGAAAATGCTCGAAGATATGGGCCTTACGTATGTGCCGTATTTACCGGGTTGGGAACATGTGGTGAAAAACCTGGATACAGTGCCTGTGGTATCCTTGGCGCTGGGTTCTGTTGCAGGCCTTGGTGCTGCACGCGTTGTAGCTAGCCACTATAGTGTAATGGTGCGCGGCATGAGCCATATGTTTACCGCTGGTCCCGCGGTTGTAGCCGCCATTGGTGAAAATCACGATAAAGAAGCGCTTGGTGGTGCTGATATTCACGCTCGTAACGGCGCGGTGGATGATGTGGTTGAAAGCGAGAAAGATGCGTTCGTGGCAGCTCGCAAGTTCCTTTCTTATTTACCGCAAACAGCAGGCAGGCCTGCGCTGCGCGGTGATACATCAGATGGGGTAGAACGCCGTGATGAAGCACTCCTTGATGCGGTACCGGAAGACAGGCGCGCCGCATACAGTATGCGTAAAATCCTCGAAAGTGTATTTGACCGGGAAAGTGTGTTTGAAATTGGCAAAATGTGGGGGCAATCAGCCATCACAGCGCTTGCACGGCTGGATGGCTGGCCTGTTGCAGTCCTCGCTTCCAACCCATCTTTTATGGGCGGCAGTTGGTCAGCGGATGCTGCGCGCAAGATTGAACGTTTTGTAAAACTTGCCAACACTTTCGGCCTGCCTGTTGTGCATCTGGTGGATAACCCCGGCTTTATGATCGGCCTAGAGGCTGAGAAAGCGGCAACTATCCGCCACGGCGTTGATGCACTGAACGGTATTTATAACTCGAAAGTGCCTTGGGCGACGGTGATTATCAGAAAAGCATACGGCGTTGCAGGCGCAGCTATGAACAACCATACTGATTTTCAATATAGGTTCGCGTGGCCATCAGGTGATTGGGGTAGCTTGCCGCTCGAAGGTGGTATCGAAGTGGCTTATAAATCGGAGCTTGAGAAAGCAGAAGATCCAGCAGCGCATTTGGCAGCGATCAAAGAACGTCTTGATAAGGTACGCAGCCCGTTCAGAACTGCAGAAGCCTTTATGGTCGAGGATGTAATCGACCCGCGCGAGACAAGACCACTGTTATGTGAATTCGCCAATCTCGCACAGGAACGTATGTTTGAGTGATTTACGTAAAAGTGAGGCTAGTACAAAGAAGGTCATGTAAAAGCTTATTTTTAATTCCAATTATATTGATGCATTGTTAGATGGATTATTTTCAAGCCATTGAGCGACTATTTTAATAATGTGTTCTATGATTTGCTGTTTTGTTTTAGATTTTGATAAATGAGTGTAACAAATGGTTGGCAATCCATTGCAGCAATCTGAAATTTCGTGCGACCAAGCAAATAGAGTTTCTAATTCATAATTGTTAATTTTAAGTTGTTCTACAGACTGCACTTTTTCAAGTATAGGATAATAAAGTTCATATTGGATGTAATCTATTCCAACCTCAGGATCTATTTCTCTAGAGATGATCATTTCTAAAATTTTGCGAAGGAGAAAATCCGCAGCGGTTATTTTAGTGTATTTAGGTGCACCATGTTTACTTAAAAAATTACTGAATTTGGGCTTAATATCTGAATGGTCTTGGCCCATTAGGTCATATATTTCGGCTAATTCTTCCTCAAAGGAGCCGCTGTTTAAATAGTCGTTGGCGAATTGAACCATTTGATCTGACGTAACTTGATCAAGTTCAATTAAAGCTGAGAGCTCTTCATATGAAAAAACTCTGAGGTCATAGACCCCTCCATAACCTTTGAGATAAAATTCGGTTGGTTTATCCAATTTTCTTCTCATAAACCCGGTAGGTTTTGTAAACCTTACAGCCGATTTCAAGAAGAATGCTGTTCATGCCGTCGTTATCTTCCAGAATCCAGCCAAGTTCGCCAAAGTAAGCACCACGTTTTTCTACGTGCTGACGGCTGACATCAATCATCCACATGGACATTGCAGCCCCAAGTGGGCCTTTCTGGAACTTTTTGCGAACACCCATAAGCGGCACACGGCAGCGATCTTCCTTGCCGTTAAACATGCGGTATAGCAGTTTGAAAATACCTGTTGGCAGCAGGTTACCGTTCAAATCACGCAGTTTGTGGTTTACGTCTGGGATCGTAAGCATGAAAGCAACAGGTTCACCATCATATTCGCAAATATAGGTGCGGTATGCTTTTACCACGGGTTTTAGGTTTGCGGCTGCATGTTTTGCTTCAGCATCGGTAAATTTTACGTATCCCCAGTTCTCAGACCATGCTTCATTGAAAATGTCCATGATAATGGCGAGTTCATTTTCAAAATCTTTCATGTCGATCGGGCGCATGGTAACGCGCTTGTTTTTTTCTGCCATCTTCACGATGCGCATAGCGCGGTCTGGCATCGGATTACGAAGGTCGATAGAGTAGGCAAACATATCTTTAGCTTTTTCAAAGCTGTGATCTGTAAGCCAGCCATTATATTGAGGGCGACCGTGCGGCATCATAATGCAGGGCGGTGTATCAAAGCCTTCAACCAGTGTACCCACTTCTTCGTTAGCGGAGAATGACCACGGGCCTTGCATGCGTTCCATGCCTTTATCTTTGAGCCAAGCTTCAGCTGATTGAAGTACGGCGTTTGCAGCTTCTTCATCTGCCGCTTCAAAGAAACCAAAATGACCCAGGTTTGGGCCCCACTGCTTTTGAGCAAGTTCATCTATTTGAGCTGAGATACGGGCTACTGGTTTGCCATCACGTTCCGCAAGGAACAGGGCAACTTGAGCATGCTCATAATATGGGTTTTTATCTGCACGCAATACATCCATACGTTCAATGGTAAGCGGCTGAATCCAGTTTGGATCATCTTTATAAATTTCACGGGTCAGGTTGATGAATTTCTTCAGGTCAGCTTTTTCACTAATCTGTCTAACGGTAACACCTGCCACGATCTGATCCTTTAATTGAATAAACCTATGATGAAAGGGATAATGCGAGTTCACTAAAAAGCAAGTTAGCTTTTTGGTTTGGGGCGAATTTTTACAGCAAATTTGCCGAGAGCTTCTGCATCAGCATCGTTCAGGCCGTACCGGATAACCAGTAATACCGCTGTGATAAGAACAGCTGCGGAAGCTGTAATACCAATGGGAGGTGCCCAGCTGAAACTTGAGGGCACAAGGGCCATAATGCCACCAGCTAGCAGAGCTGATGTGAGAATAGGGCGAATAGCAGCACTTGTATATGGGAACAAGCCAAACAGTATTCTGGACTGGATTAACGATAGAATTGCTGTGATGTTAAGGCCGGAAGCTGCGGCGATTGCTGCACCCGTTACTTTATATTCTGGGATCAGCCAGAGACCAATTCCAAGCATGCCGAGAAGCCCGGCGATTGAGTTGACTGTTGGCAAAAGCTTATGACCAAGCATTTCAATAATCGCAGATGAGGGGCCTGTTGCCGCTTCAAATATACGGCCAGCTACAAGGATTGCGATTGCGGCTGTCGCTGCTGCAAATTCTGGCTGCATGGTTGCTAGAATATCATTACGAGCCAGAATAAGGGCAGCACCAAACGGGAGGGCGATCGAAACTGAAAGTCTGGTGGCATAGGCAAACATATCTTCAAGGGCTTGCCTGTCCCCGGTGCCTTCTTTTTCGGCGGCGAGTGGTGCTATTACATATTCGAAGGTAAGCCTGATCGCCTGTACAGCGCTGGCGACCTTTCGGGCTACTTGATAATACCCGCCTGCCGCAGCACCTGCCGCACCGGGTAATAAGAAATTGAGGTACATAACCGGGAATTCGGCAAACAGTCTTTTGATTAGGTTGGCCGGCATCAGGCTAAAACCGTAGGACCGCATTTCTTTGGCTAAGGGGCCGAACATGGGTGCTCTAAGAACAGCCCCCATGTCATAGTTTTTCGCAACGAGGCGTAAAGCCAGAACCGCCGCCAGAAAAACACTTACCAAATGCGCGAGAAACAGACCGTAAGTTAGAAGACCTGTCATGGCGAAAATAACAGCGGAAACCAGGCGAAGACCCTGTTCATAGAAAATACGAACCTTAATTTCAGGGCCAAAAGTACGGCGTGCACGAATGGCTGCTGTACCAATTTCTACCGTAGTCCAGAAAGGCAGAACCCAAACATAGATACGGATAACCGTTGTTAGTCTTTCGGCATCTGCTTCACCAGCATTGATGAAGTTTGTGAGAGATGGAGCCGCAATTGTTCCTGCAATTGCAAACAGGGAAGAAACCAGTAAGCCTAGCTTCAGGGCATGCCCCGCTACTATGTTCGCTTCATCTTTGTCTGCTTTAGGTACAAATCGCTGGAGTGTTGTTGTCATTGCAGCTTCTGAAATAGCTGTCATTACTTTCACGTAACTCCAGAGTACTGCAAATAGGCCAAATGTTACCGGGCCATAAAGCCAGGTAAAGGCAATAACAGAAGCCCCTTCAATAAGGGCACCCATCCGGCCTAGAAAGGCGAAACCAGCGCCTCCCGCTACGCGCTTTTTATGTTCAGGATCAGTTGACACAGGGTATTATTCCGCGGGGGTCGAGGGGCTTCTACGGCGTTTTGTTCCTTCTTCCGTATGGAATAGGACAGCGTACCCCACCAATAAAAATAGGAAAAATGGTGCCCAAGCCGCAAGGAACGGTGGAGCTACACCAAATTCACCCATCGCAAGCATAAAGTTGTCAGCCACGAAGAAGCTAAAACCAAGGGCCATACCAACGGTAAGGCGTATTGCAAGGCTACCAGCACGAGTTACACCAAAGGCAGCTACAGCCGCTAAAAGTGGCATTAAGAGGGTAGAGGCAGGGGCCGCAAACTTTTGCATAAAGCTCGCCATCATACGGTCAATCGGAATGCCTTCTTTGTTTAGTTTTGCCATGGAAGACCAAAGTTCAATAAAAGATACATGATCAGGATTTGCTGTAAGCGCCATGAAACGTTCAGGCCGAGTTTTGATAGGCCAATCTTTTACTGTATCTACAGTAAGTTCATGGCTGATGGCATCAAAGCGGCGTACTTCATGGAGTGACCATTTCCCTTTTTGGTAAAGAGCAAAATCTGCCTGTATCATTGCAGTGATCTTTTTATTCTGGTCGCGCTCGAAAACGGAAACCTTATCCATTACCGCACCATCTTTTACGGCGTTTACCGCTTCAACAAGGATAATGTTCTCATCTTCTTTAACCCAGACACGGCCCGTGAGGTTGCTGTTTGGGGGCAAATCAACAGCAAAGTCGTTGTCTTTCCAGTATTCAAGTCGCGCAGAACCGTCTACGACCACCGTTTCATTGAAGGTGAAATGGCCAATTGCTATTATGAAAGAAGCTAGGCCCATAGGTAATAGAATACGGTGTGCTGAAAGCCCACTTGCTTTCATGATAACCACTTCACTGTGCTGATTAAGGGTTGCCAGCGTAAGCAGTGTGCTGATTAGGGCTGCGAATGGCGCAAACTGACTAAGAAGTTGAGGTGTTCGCATACTAAGATAGCTTACAATAGAAACCCATGTGGCACCGTCAGCTGCCATTATATCATCTGACACTGCCAAAAGATCAAGGAACTGTAGAACAGCTGTAAGGCCAACAAGCACGCCAAAGAAGCGGCTTAGATGCATTTTAATCATGTAACGGGCGAGAGTGCGAGACGGCACCATAGTACGCCTGATTGTGCGCCATACCATTATTCGCTAACTCCCATGATCTTTTTACCGAGCCGTTTGATAGGCCTGCTGATAAATGCCCAGAATGCATCAATATAAGCTAAAGGCTCACCGCCTGCCTTGAAGGCTGAGATGCGGAAGAAGAAGAAACTGAGAAACGTAAATAAACCGAACAACAGCCATATAGTAGCGTAGGGTGATGCTCCGCCTTTCACAGCAGTTTCCATACCTTCCATAAACTCGTTGTAAACAATGAGAAGGGATAGTCCAATCACGATACCGGTACCACGGCCTGTTCGTTTATTGGTAATCCCCATAGGTACGGCAAGAAATGGGATTATAAAAAATGTAATGCTATGCATAAGACGCCAATGAAAATTACCATTGAAAGCGCGGCGTTCATCAAGCGACCATTCCTGATTATCTCGTTCCATAAACAATTCAGGTATGGTCATCTCAAGTTCTTCACCGCCGCGTTCACGGAAGGCTTCTCGGGAAGGGAGTTTGATCTTTAAATCTTGCCGTTCGAAGCTCAACACCCTTGGTTTGTTCTGGCTTTCGTTCAGATCCACTAAGCGACCATTATACAGACGTAAAAGAATTGTATTGTTATCTTCTGTCGCGAAAAAGCCGCCACTTTCAGCCGTTACAGCTATGCTCCCTCTGTCGTCTTTGCGTTCCATAAAGATACCGCGAAGCTCAGCACCTTGTTGGTGGCTTTCTTCAACGAGTAGGGTAATATCATCCCCAACTTCAATGAATTCACCCACACGGATACTGGCACCAAGGGCACCACTTCGGAGATCAAAAATCAGTTCTCGATATGTGTAGCGGCTGTGTGGTTGTACCCAGCCGACAAGAATAGTGTTAATGACGGCTAGCAAAAGGGCAAGCATCATCAAAGGACGCATTAAACGCGGTAAACCAGTGCCGGAAGAGATGATCGCGTCATATTCACTTGAAAGTGAAATCTTGCGGAATGCAATCGTAACACCGAGAAGAAGACCAACAGGTAGCGCAAGCCCCATATAGTGCGGAGTAAGGTTTGCGAGCATTTGGAATACAATATTGGCTGGGCCGCCCTGATTCACCACAAAGTCAAACAGGCTCAGCATTTTCTCAAGTATTAGTAAGAGCGCAGCTATGCCCAACGTGGAGATGAGAGGCATGGCAACTTGCTTTAATACATATCGGTCAATTCTATTAATCATATATGTGGCGCTACACTGGTTCTAGCTTAGTTTCAAGTGACAATTCATATACTTCCACACTATGAACATGGCAAAAGCTTGTTGTCTTACACTTTATTTCGGCGCATATGAGACATAATTCTGCCACCTTCCAGCGGGAAATGATAGGCATTAACAGAAGCGCGGAGTAACTGTAATGAAATTTGTACGTTCAGTTTTGATTTCTTCCCTAGTATTAGGCGGGCATTTCCTATCTGGAGGTGTTTATGCGCAAGACTTAGCTTTTTCTTGTGTTGCGGGAGATAGTGGTGCTGCGCTTCTGGTAAATGTAGAAAATATTCGCACGCAGGAAGGTAATCTGCGAGCGCAAATATATAGTTCTAATCCAGATGATTTCCTCGCTAAAGGGAAGAAGCTGGTGCGCCTGGATGTCCCCGTAATTGATGCTGGTGAACAGGCTATGTGTGTTCAATTACCTAGTGCCGGAAAATACGCACTTGTGGTGATGCATGATAAAAATGCTAACGGCAAAGCCGACTTTCTTTCCGAAGGTTTTGGGTTTTCAAATAATCCGAAACTGGGACTAGGTGCACCGGATGCTGAAGAAGTAATCATGGATATGCCTGCTGGTGTTACGGAAACTACTGTCAAATTGAAGTATATCTTAGGCGGTGACGACGAAAAGAAAGAGAAGCGCCGTAAGGCTAGGCGTCGTTAATATTGAAAAATTTAAACTGATTGCTTATATATGGCGCGTTGAAATAAAATTGTAACGCTGAGGTGAATGCCACCTTGGCTTTTTTGTGTGCTTAATTCCTGTTGGAGCGGGATAGAATGCAGTTAGATAAAACCAATATTCAAAGTGGTGCCACTGTTCCGCTTGTAGCGATTATTTCCAACCCTCTCAGCACAACAAATGCCAACGGAATGGGCGAAATTCGCAAGGTTATCAATGAAAGTGCTAATGTTGTTCATTTTGAATTGAATGGCATTGATACTATCGATGAGGCGTTGTCGCTATTCGCTAAAGCTAACCCAGCAATGATCATTGTCAACGGCGGCGATGGTACAATTGGTGCTGTGCTTTCTGCTATTCTTTATAAGAAGCATTTTTCGGTCGTTCCACCTATCGCATTTTTGCCAGGTGGGAAAACTAATATGACAGCGGCAGATTTGGGTTTTAAAGGAAAGCCTTCGAAGGTGCTTCGCAAGCTGCTGAAGATTGCTAGCGAAGGCAAGATTGCTGATGCGATAACAAGCCGACACCTGATTGAGCTAGATATGGGGGATGGCGAGTTACCAAAAGTTGGCACCTTCTTTGGTACTGCGGGAGTTGTTAAAGGGATTTTTTGGACACGGGAAAACGCATATTCCATGGGAGTTCCAAATTCCCTTGCACATGTTATGGCATTTATTAAACTTCTTGGATCTGCATTCGGAATTGGTAAACAGAAAGATCTTCTTGTTTCTGATCCGATGGAGATAATCGTACCAGGAAGTGCACGTATGGCAGGGCAGTATGCTGCTGTACTGGCGACAACGCTTGATAATCTAATTCTTGGGTTGAAGCCTTATGGCTCCGTTGGGGATGGCGGACTGAGGTTTTCGGCAATTGAACCGGGAGCAGGAAACTTGTTCCGGGCTTTTAGAGCGCTGATTACCGGTGGTTTTAAGAATAAGAGTATTGCGGGGACACACACACGTAATAGTAATGAAATTCGTTTTGAAGGAACGGATCCGGTTACACTAGACGGCGAAATTTATCAGCCAACCACTGGTGTTCCTGTAACATTACGTGGTGATAAAGCCCTTACTTTTATTTCTATTAAATAGCAGGGTATTCATGAACTCGAATGATAATGAGTTAATTGGCTTTATCAGGGCCGAATGGGATCGATCTGTGCCTGCAGAGGTAGAGGTGGCTGCCAAGGAGATTTCGGCTCGCTACGGGAACTGCGTGACTGGGGTTATTTTTTATGGTTCTTGTCTGCGTACGGGTGAAATAGAGGATAAAATCCTCGATTTCTATGTGATCGTAGATAGTTATAAGAACGCATATGAAAAGCGTTGGTTGGCGGCAGCCAATAAACTTATCCCTCCGAATGTATTTTATCACGAAACCGATGTTGATGGCATGATGGTGCGTGTGAAATATGCGGTGTTATCTATGGATGATCTGAAGTACAGGGTGTCAGCCGGATGTTTGAACGTTTCTGTTTGGGCACGTTTTTGCCAGCCGTGCCTTCTTTTAAATGCTCGTGATGATCTCGCATTTGCCGAAATCAATGAATATATCGCTACTGCGGTTAAAACCATGCTGGGTAACTTGCTTGACCTGAAACCGAGGACAGTTCAATCCCGTGAATTGTGGGTGGAAGCTTTTGAAGCTACCTATGCGGCGGAATTGCGCTCAGAGCGTGGCGGTAAGGGCCTGGAGATCTATCTTTTGGATCAAGAGCGGTACGACCGTCTTACGCCAATAGCTCTTGAGGCATTAGGTGTAAGTACTGAGGTTGCTCCTTTACAAAAACAACCTGAACGTCAGTTTAAACCTGCTTTTAAATGGATGATGCGCCGATGGAACGGTAAATGGGTAAGCTTTTTGCGGCTTGTGAAGGCTTCTATGACCTTTGACGGTGGTATTGATTATCTGGCTTGGAAAATCCGTCGTCACTCAGGGGTGGAGATTGAGATTAAAGACTGGATGAGGAAATGGCCCATTATTGCCGGGGCCTCTCTCTTCTGGAGCCTCAGGAAAAAGGGCGCATTTAAATAGTTATAAAAAAGGCGGTACCACTCTGGACCGCCTTTTTTATCTCATGGAATTACGGTCTATGCAGTTAGTTCAAGACCAACTTTCTCGGCGGTTGTTTTGAACCGTTTGATAATTTCATCAATCTGCTCACTTGTGTGTTGTGCGCACACGCTTACACGCATCAGGAACATACCTGCTGGTGTTGCAGGCGGTGCAGCCATGTTCACATAAACACCTTCAAGAAGTAGTTGCTCCCAGAATTTGGTGCCCATCATTGGGTCTGGAAGGTGTACAGCGATAATTGGGCTTTCAGCTTTTTCTGTACACATTTTGAAACCAGCAGTTTTCAGGCCGGTATGTAGCTGGCGTGCGTTTTCCCACAGGTGCGCGCGGCGGTTTCCACTGCGTTTGATAGCTTCAATAGAAGCTGTTGCAGAAGCAACCACACTAGGTGGCAGACTTGCTGTGAAAATATATGGACGGCTAACGAAACGCAGCACATCAAATTTAGGGTGGTTCGAAACGGCAAAGCCGCCAACAGTACCAACCGATTTAGAGAAAGTGCCAACGTAGAAATCAACCAGATGTTCTACACCAAGTTCCTCTGCAACACCTCGGCCGTTTTCACCAGAAAAGCCCATGGAATGTGCTTCATCAACCAGTGTCATACAGCCGTATTTCTTAGCAACTTCAAGCAGTTCCTTAACGGGTGCGGCATCACCAAGCATGGAATAAATGCCTTCTATCACTATAAGTTTGCCAGCGTCTTCAGGGAGCCGCTTCAAGCGGCGTTCCATGTTTTCAACATCGTTATGCTTGAAGCGTACAATAGTTGCATCGCTCATCTTACAGCCATCATAGATGGATGCATGGCTATCAGCATCGATGATAATGAAATCATCTTTACCGCCAAGAGCTGAGATCATGCCTAGGTTCGCCTGATATCCAGTTGAAAACACCATGCAGTGGTCCATGCCGTAGAAGTCAGCAATGGTTTGCTCAAGGGCTTTGTGACTACCATATGTACCGTTTAGAACGCGTGAGCCTGTTGTTCCTGTACCGAAATCATCAATTGCCTGCTTTGCAGCGGCAAGAGAGCTTTCGTTAAAGGTCATGCCCATATAGTTATTGGTGCCAGCAAGAATAGTGTGCCTGCCAGCAATAATCGCCTCAGTTTCTGAGATGATTTTATCCATTACTACTTTGAAAGGGTCAGCCTTTTCAAAAGGCAGGCTTTCACGGAGCGCAACCGTTGCGTCAAACTTATCAAGCAAATCCATAGATTAATTGCCTTCGCTTACAATCTTTTCAACTGCGTCTGCTACGTGTTCAATTGTTTCAAGATCAGGTAACAGGTTGAGTGGAAGAATAATATCGAATTCATCTTCAATATCAGCAACCAGATCCATCACGGTAAGGCTGTCTAGCTCAAGATCACCAGCGAATGTTACTTCAGGTGCAAGCTTTACGCCCTTCTTATTAAGAGGTGTAATAAGGGCATAGATAGTTTCAAGAGTTTCGGCTTTTGCCATGTTAACCGCCTATTTTAGTGGAATTTTTAAATTACCCCTGTTTATAGAGGGGAGTTGCCAATCATAAAAGCCCGTTTTTTCGATACCAGTCGATTGTATCCTCTAATCCGGCTTTAAGGCTAAATTTTGGCGACCAATTTGCAAGTTTAGGACGTCTACCTTCTCTTACCACCCAGTCAGGATGGCAAAGATATCGGGCTGTAGAGAGTGTAAGCATTGCTGGCTTCTTAACAAGGCTAGCAAAAATGCCATTCACGGCTCCAATCGACCCTAAAACCCAAAATGGAAGCGGGATGATTTTTGTTTTCTTGTTGGAATTGCTTGGCACAGCTTCCGCAATTTCTGAAATCTGATACCCGCCTGTTTTACCATCGTCAATTTCAACAATAGAGGCACTATGGCTTTTATCGCACATCGCGGTAATTGCTTCAGCAAGATCACGTGCATGGATCATTGAAACGCGATTCTTACTGCTACCTGGGGCAGGGAGTACACCGAGTTTAGTTGCTTTAAGAAGTTTCAGGATTTCCTTGTCACCAGGACCGTAAATAGCTGGTGGACGTACTATCGTCCAGCTGAACGGCCACTTGCGTGCTGTCAGCAGCATTTCTGTTCCCGCTTTGCTGGCGCCATAATGGGAAAGCCTTGGTTCCCGAGCCGCAAGGCTTGAGACGTGAATAACATGATCAATACCTGTTTTTGCTGCGGCTTCAAAAACAAGCTTGCTGCCTTTTACATTCACATCGAAAAAGATATCTCGATTAAGCGCTTTGGTAAGACCTGCAACATGAATGAGTGTATCCGCGCCTTCACAAAGTTTCTCTAGGCTTTCAGTATCCGACATAGACCCTTCAACCCAAATAATACCTTCCCGCTCCGGCTGTGAGCGGCGGGTTAGGGCACGGATATTATGTCCAGCGTTTAAAAGGCAATCAATAACATGGCCGCCTAAAAAACCAGTGCCGCCGGTTAGAGCAATTGTCTTACCAGCGGCAGTATTTGTGATCTGATCTGTCATATTGGTTAGCTAGCTAGTGCTTGCAAGTTTCCTGAAAGATAAGCGTTTCGGGCTTTGGTTCGGCTCAATTTACCAGACGAGGTGCGCGGTAGAGCTCGTGGTGATACCAGTTCAATCAAGCTAGTAACGCCGGTTGACGCCTGAATTTGCTTACGAATATCTTCGATTAGCTTCGTGCGCTCAGCTACATCGGAAATACGGCATTGCACTAAAACCATCGGTACTTCTTCGGCATTTTCACCAGGGACGGAAATTGCTGCAACATCACCAGTTTTAATACCGTTAATTTGCTCAGCAGCCCACTCGATATCCTGTGGCCAGTGGTTTTTACCATTCACAATGATCATATCTTTGGCGCGGCCAACTATATAGATGTCACCGTCTTTCATATAACCCATATCGCCTGTGTCGAGCCAGCCTTCAGGGCTAAGTACGGCACGGGTCGTTTCAGGGTCATTGAAATACTCACGCATTACAGAAATACCGCGAAGGAACACACGTCCTACATGGTTTTCTGGAAGAACGTTGTCGTCTTCGTTGCGGATTTCAATATCATATTCCGGTAGAGGTGTACCGCAGTTAACAACCTTACGCATGCGTGGGTTATCTTCGCTGCCGTTTACAAGTAGGTGGCGATCTCCGGTTAGTGAAGCTTCTTCAACGAGATCAACTTCGATACCAACGCCAACTTTACCAAAACTCACGCCGAGCGTACATTCTGCCAGGCCGTAACTTGGCAGGAAGGCTTTTTCAGAAAAACCGATTTCGCCAAATGTGTCATGGAAACGTTTTAATACGTCAGGGCGGATCATCTCTGCACCGATGCCGGCAACACGAACGCTTGAAAGATCAAGGCCTTCCATTGCGCTTGAACGCATTGCAGCGCGGCGTGCACAAATGTCAAAACCGAAAGTAGGGCTGTATGTAAGCGTGCCCTTATTTTGGCTGATAACACGAAGCCAGCTAAGCGGGCGGCGTGCAAATTCTTCTGTTGGGATAAAGTCCACCGATACCTGACAAGTAATTGTTGTCAGTAGTGTACCTACAAGTCCCATGTCATGATAAAACGGAAGCCATGATACACAGCGATCTTCATCGATTAACTTAACACCGTGAAAACCCATGCCGTGAGTGTTCGCCAGCAAAGATTGGTGTGTAACCGATACGCCGTGCGGGAAACGTGTGCTGCCCGATGAATATTGAAGGTAGGCTAAATCTTCTTTAACCGGGAGGCGAAGTTCACCATCGCCTTCAACTGCGAGATAATCATCCATAGCGCCAGAGAAGATCATGTCCATGCCTTCTGTCGCCTCAGCGATCATTTCACCCATGAATTCCGGCGCCATAATACCGTTTGCTTCACAGCTTTCCATTTGCATGCGTAGCTGCGACACATAGCCCACTTTACCACCGAACGAAGTTGGTAGAGGTAGAGGGACAGGAAGAACGCTGGCGTACTGGCAACCCATAAAGAAGGCGACAAAGTTTGCACTCGTTTCGGCAATAAGTGCGATACGGTCACCTTTTTCAAAACCAAGTTTGGTCAATTTACGACCTATGGTTTCGGCACGGTTACGTAGTTCAGTCCAAGTTACAGATTGGATCAAATCCCCTCTGGCATTGAAGAAATTTGCGCCTCTTTTACCTTGGGCAGCATACTCCATTGCTTCAACAAGAGTATCAAAATCCGAATAGCGCCTTGGTAGGCTTGGATCAAGAGTAGGTGTCACTACAGTCATTGCGTCGGCTTCAACCATATTATTATCCCGCCAAGTACTTTAGCCGGAGCTTACTAAAACAACAACCCATAGCCCGCAATGGGCAACGGGCTATATCAATTACTTATCCTCTAAGCGAAGAGTAAGGCTAAATTTTGCTTGCTTCAACCCTATTTAACTTGTTCATTCACAAGCTATGTTACGCTTATTAATTAAGGTGGAATTACATTTTGTGGCCCAAGTACGCAAGCAAATTCTGCCTTAACAAGCGTCAATTCGAATGCATTATTTAAAAAATAAGGCTAAAAAATGACGGATTTTTTGTCCAACTTTAGTTCACTAGAGCTAGAAAAAATGCGGGAAATAACACCGGGGGCTGCAAAACGGCTGCATTTAGACAATTGCGGGGCTGCTTTGATGCCTGAACCTGTGATTAATGCGATCCAGTCGCATCTTGACCAAGAAGTCAGAATGGGTGGATATGTTGCGCAAGAGCAACAGTCGGCGGTGATTGATGGTGTATATAATTCGCTGTCTCGGTTGATTGGTGGTTCTGTTCAGGATTTCGCTATTACGGGTAGTGCGGTTGATGCATGGACAAAGGCTTTTTACAGTGTACCCATGAAGGAGGGTGATAATATTATTACCGCCTATAACGAGTACTGTAGTAACTATGTGGCTTACCTCCACCGTGCCAAGCGGCGTGGTATTGAGGTTCGAGTGGCTTATCCAAAATCTGATGGGCAGTTAGACCTTAATCAATTGGAAAGTCTGATTGATGATAAAACCAAATTAATTAGCGTGACACATGTTCCGTCCTCCAGCGGCCAGATACTTCCTGTTGAAGAGATTGGAAAAATCGCTAAAGCGAAAGACATTCTATATCTTGTTGATACTTGCCAATCTGTTGGGCAGTTGCCGGTGAAAGTGGAAAGTGTTGGCTGCGACATGGCTACCGGCACAGCACGCAAGTTCCTTCGCGGGCCTAGGGGAATGGGCTTCCTTTATATGAATGAGAAAGCCCGCAATAGAATCGAACCTGTTGTTGCCACAAATAAATCTGCCGCCTGGATTGGTGATCAGGAAATAGAGTTCCGTAGCGATACAGCTCTCTTTGAGGCGTGGGAGCGAAACATTGGGAACCAGATCGCTTTCGGAGCAGCTATTGATTACTTGTTAGAACTGGGGCTGGAAAAAGCCACGGAGGAAATTCAACATAGGGCGGCCTATTTGCGTCAAAACCTTTATAATATAAAGGGGGTTATTCCCACATGTCAGGAAGATGCTACAGCGGCCATTATCACCTTCAATAAGGAAGGGCATGATGCCACGACTGTAAAAGCGAAATTCCACGATGAAGGTGTTGGTGTGCAAGTATCAACCATTGAGCATACAAGGCTTGATCTTGGAGCGAGGGGGATTAACACTACAATCCGGGTTTCTCCGCATTATTATAATAGTAAAGAAGAACTAGATCGTTTCCTGAATATGATTGAGGCACTTTAAAGTGGCGAAACCCAAAAAGATATCTGAAGGTTATCTGGAACGAGCAGCGCTTCATTATTTGGGGCGCTTCTCAAGTACAGAGGCAAATCTCCGAGCTGTACTGGAACGGAAAGTTCGTCGACGTCTTGAAGAAGGACAGGAGGTTTCTTCTGAGCATAGGGGATGGATAGCCGATGTTGCACAAAAATGTGTGAAATACGGTTATGTGGATGATGCTCTTTATGCAAAAAGCAGATACGAAAGTTTGCTTAGAAAAGGGAAGCCACTTCGTGTGATTTCGCAAGATCTTCGCTATAAGGGTGTTCCGCAAGATATCATTCAGGAATTGTTTGCGGCAATTCAGGGTGAACCGGAGGTAGATATTGATCTTTCAGCTGCTGCAGCTTACGCGAAACGCCGGCGATTTGGGCCTTTCAGGCGCGCTGATCGATACTCTGAAGAAAAGGTCGAAAAGGAAAAGGCTGCTATGATGCGGGCGGGATTTCCTTTTCAAATGGTTCAGCGTATTCTCGATGCCACGGAAGAAGAAATTATTCAGCTACTGCCGTAATACCAAACTGAGTCAAGGCTTCAGGTGTATCAAGATCAATCAGGATACCGGGATCAGAAACGTCTACTTCGCATACAAGGCTTTCATGCCGCTGGAAAACGGTTCTCCCGCCTTTGTCGCCACTGATTTTGCTAAGTTCTTCAAACATTGAGGAGCGCCAGAGCACAGGGTTGCCGCGTTTGCCATTAAATGTGGGAATGAAAATTTCTGCTTCAGGTGTTCGTTCTGCAGCTTGAAGAAGCTTGTTGTAGGTGGCTGGCGTAACGAAAGGCATATCCCCAAGGACAATAAAGGTTAACGATGTGCCAGCTGGTAAAGCTGAGATGCCTTTGCGGATGCTGGAAGCCATGCCACTTTCAAACTCAGCATTAAAGAGGGCTTCTATATTTTGGCCTTCAATAACAGGCGTTGTTTCCTGTGTGCGAAAGCCAGTAACAGCGTATCTTTTAATGTTATTAAGGGCCGCTGTTTGCTTGAGGGTGTGCTCTAGCACTGGTTTGTTATTCATTTGCGCGAGTAGCTTGTGGATTGATGCCGCTCTGCTGGATTTACCCGCTGCTAATGTGATGGCGGCAATCACTGTTGTTTCACTTTTGCTGGTACGTGGTTCCGGCCGTGAATGGATTTCTTTTAAAAGCCCACCAATGCCTTGAGCGCTTAACATGCTGGTATCAAGCGGAAGACCTGCCGCGAAACGTTCTAAAACAAAGTCAAAACCATTAAGTGCCGGGGATTTGGCACACCCTGGAATTCCAATAATCGGTGTGTCTCCGATTTTTGCGAGCATAAGCAGATTGCCAGGGTCTACGGGCATACCAATCTGTATAATTTCACCGCCTGCATCAATCACTGCAGCGGGAAGAACGTCTCGTATGTCGGCAATTGCAGAAATACCAAGTAGCAAAATAAGATCATTTTTATCCGCTGCTTTTTGAATAGCTTCTGAAATTGATTTTATGGAGTGGTCCACTGACACTGTGCCCGAAAGTGTGCCCTTTGTTTCCTGTATGCGATTTCGAATAACAGCTTGATTTTTCTTTGTAAATCGATTGTCGGAGCAAATAAGTGTTGTTTTGTAGTTGTCAAATGGGGTGACCGAAAGTGTGCCCTTAACTGCGTCCTCTATTTTTAGGTCGGCTTCACTCACTGCATAGGGGATAGTTTTTACTGTAGCAATTAGTTGACCTTGTTTAACTCTGCTAAGTGTAGGCAGCGTCGCTACGCCAAAATCTTTATTCACTGTATTCAAGGCTTCAATGGTTTGGCCAACCTGCAAAAGTCCATCCGATTCAGCAAAAATATTGGCACGACCTTTAGTTGGTCTTTCAGTGTAAGTATGCTTGCCTGAAATGGCAGCTGCGACGGTTCTGGCAGCTTCATCTTCTTTAATATCGCCAGCCTCAAACTGGTAAGCCCATAAGCTACTAATACCCGCTGATATGATGATATCTAATGTGTTTTGATCTATTAGGTGGCCTTTGGGTATGCGCTTTTCACCAACTTTCAGGCTATGAGCTAAATGCCAACCAAGGGCTTTTTTTGTAGCAATGTCTTTAAACTGCACTGTTTGTCCTTAATGTGTCAGTTACTTCAGCCATGATGGAGACAGCAATTTCAGCAGGGTTTGCTGCTCCGATATTAAGCCCTATGGGGCCATTAATCCGCGCAAGTGCATGAGGGGAAAATCCAAAGCCTTTGATGCGGTCCAAGCGTGATGCATGGGTTTTCTTACTACCAAGTGCACCAATGTAAAAAGCCTTGCTGATAAGAGCGGGGCGGAGAATGGCATCATCAATCTTTGGATCATGGGTTAAGGTGACAATTGCTGTTGCTTGGTCAATTGGACTAGCTTTTACATATTCATCAGGCCAGTCGTTGATGATTGTAGCGCCGCTGAAGTTTCTGTTTTCAGTAAAGGATGCCCGCGGATCAATGATTATCACTTCATAATCGCAGGCAATAGCAATTGGGGCTAAATGCTGGGCTATATGAACTGCGCCAATGATAAGCATTCTGTTGCGAGGGGCTATCAATAATTTTGTGTTGTTATCAGCATCAATAAGTATCTGACCTTCAGAGTTTGAAGGAGGCAACGCCTGGTGCGCATTACCTTTTTTATCAAGAATGAGCTCAATAACCGTGCGTGTCTCTATGGCTCGAAGGGAAGCTTCTACAATGGGTAAATTATCAGAGGATATCTTAAAAAGTTGGATTTCAATTTCGCCGCCACATGCGAGTCCTACTTCCCAGGCCTCGTCATTTGAAACAGCGTACGTAAGTTTTTTATGGTTAGCCCTGTCAAGTGTCAGGGCCTCTGAAATCACTGAGCCTTCAACACAGCCCCCGGAAACAGACCCTTCAAAATGCCCTTCCGGATGGATAATCATTAATGATCCCTTCCGCCTTGGTGCTGATCCCCAGGTTTTTGTTACAACCGCTAAGCATATAAAATCACTGGTTTTAAGCCATTCGTTGGCTATCTTAAGTGTATGGAACATGGGCTCTTTCACTCATTAGGGTAGGCTGCGGTTAATATATTGTTTGTAAAAGCAACATACAATATGTGGTGTTTTATTATTGCTGAAATGCTTAGGGCATCAAAAAACTATAATACCAGTTTACCTTGATTTGCCGCTCCCCGACATTTACAAGCATCAATCAGCAGATTGTTCATTTCTGGGCAGAATAGTTAAGAGGGAAAAAATATGTCGCTTTTCGCGAACCCTGCAGGAAGGAATTTCCTTGGAAATTCCGCTGAATGGTACAAAATGGCCATTCTTGGCTTTTTGGTACTAAACCCAATTCTATATTATACAGCTGGTGCATATGTAGCGGGCTGGGCTCTTGTTCTTGAGTTCATTTTCACGCTTGCAATGGCACTGAAATGTTACCCACTTCAGCCTGGCGGCCTTCTTGCGATTGAAGCTGTAGCGCTTGGCATGACCTCGCCAGGTACAGTTGTACATGAAATTGAAAGCAATCTAGAAGTAATTATGCTGCTGGTATTTATGGTGGCAGGTATCTACTTCCTGAAAAACATGCTTCTGTTTGTATTCACAAAAATCCTCGTGAATGTGCGTAACAAAGTCATTCTTTCGATGATTTTCTCTTTTATGGCCGCTATCCTCTCAGCATTCCTTGATGCGCTTACAGTAACAGCAGTAGTGATCTCCATTTCTGTTGGTTTCTATTCTATCTACCATAAAGTGGCATCTGGTAAGGACTTTGGTCATGATCATAACCACTCAGATGATGGCCAGCTTGATAAGTTGAACGAGAATGAGCTTGAACAGTTCCGTGCTTTCCTTCGCAGTCTTATGATGCATGCGGCTGTTGGTACAGCACTCGGTGGTGTGATGACATTGGTGGGTGAGCCGCAGAACATTCTAATCGGTGCGCGCGCTGGTTGGGCATTTGATGAGTTCTTCTTCCGTATGGTGCCTGTAACACTTCCTGTATTCTTCGCTGGCCTTGCAACATGTGTGGTTCTTGAGTTGACAGGTAAGTTCGGTTACGGCGCAAAGATCCCTGAAAAAGTACTGAATATTATTGTTGATTACGATAACTACGAGGGTGAGCGCCGCACAAAGCGCGATAAAGCAGCTCTTTTGGTTCAGGGTATCGTAGCGTTGTGGCTTGTAGTAGCTCTTATTATCCACATCAGCCCGGGTCTTGTTGGTCTTTCTGTGATCGTGCTTGCATCTGCCCTTACCGGTATTACGGAAGAGCACCAGATTGGTCACGCGTTTGAAGAAGCGTTGCCGTTTACAGCACTGCTTGTTGTATTCTTCTCTATCGTTGGTGTGATCAGTGATAACCAGCTGTTTGCGCCGGTTACAGAATTCGTATTGAGCCTGCCAACAGCTTCTGAACAGATTACCGCGCTCTTTATTGCTAACGGTGTCTTGTCGGCTATCTCGGATAACGTGTTTGTTGCAACGGTTTATGTAACTGAAACAACAAAAGCTCTTGCTGATGGTGTTATTGATCGTGATACGTTTGATTTGATGGCTGTGGCTATTAACACAGGCACGAACATTCCATCTGTTGCAACACCTAATGGTCAGGCTGCGTTCCTGTTCTTGCTAACTTCAGCTCTCGCGCCACTTATTCGTCTGAGCTATATGAAGATGGTTATCATGGCACTGCCATACACCATTGTTATGTCAATCGTAGGTTACATTGCCGTTGCGAATTTCCTTCAGCCAATGACCCAAGACCTCTATGATGCGCATCTGATTGAGCATCATTCCGCTACGGTAGACACAACTTCTAAAGGTGGTCACTGATAAAATCCAAATTCAATCAATAGGTTGATTACACGCGCCCGTGACGAAATTTGTTGCGGGCGTTTTCTTTTGGCAGTAGCATACTTCTGTTAACCTGTTGTTAAGTATGTAACGGCAGGTGGCAAGTAACGACTGATATTCCTTAAAGGGGGGAATGGTATGGACGGCCGTAATGACGTGTGTCCAGAGGAACGGCCCGAAGAACTTGGCCAGAAGGTTACTGGTAAAGTTAAATGGTTCGATGCTGTAAAAGGGTACGGATTTATTGTAGCAGATGATGATGACGGTGATGTTCTGCTGCATTTTTCAGTTCTACGGGAAGTGGGACGGAGATCGGTTCCTGAGGGTACAACAGTAGTTTGTAATGCTGTAGCAAGAGATAGAGGCCGACAGGCGGTGTTGGTGCATTCTCTTGATTTATCTACTGCAGTTTCGCCAGAAGATTTGGGAAGGTCTTCTTTTTCACACCCAGGTATGGATGTTGATGTATCTGAGGATTTCGAAGACGTGGAAGTGAAATGGTTCAATAGAACCAAAGGATATGGTTTTGTATCTCGTGGTGAGGGTACACAAGATATCTTTGTTCACATAGAAACGCTTCGTAGAGCTGGTTTAACTGATCTCGAGCCAACACAGCCTGTAAGGGTTCGTATTGGTACAGGAGAACGCGGGCCGCTGGTTGCCCAAATAGCACTTCCGGGTGATGCATAAATTGAAACTAACACAGATAGCACGCAGGCTTATGGCCTGTGTGCTTTTGTTTTTGGCCGGTAGTGTTGCGCCCGCCAATGCTCAAGAAAAGCTTACCACGCCGCTTATCATTGAACGTGCTGATGGTTCCGTACACGAATTTCATGTTGAATTAGCGCTTTCAAACGCACAGCGGCAACAAGGTCTGATGAATAGGGAACATCTGGAGCCAGATGCCGGAATGCTCTTTATTTTTCCAAATGAAGATTACAGAAGTTTCTGGATGCGGAATACGCTGATCCCGCTTGATATTATCTTCATGAAGAAAACCGGTGAGATTTTGAATATTCGGGCTAACGCTAAACCGCTTGATGAAGGGCCACGCTACAGCTCTGAAGGTAAAGCCAAGGCTGTGCTTGAAATTCCTGGTGGTCGTGCGGAAGAATTGAATATCAAGCCAGGCGATGTTGTTCGTCATGCTTTCCTTGGTAACGCAAAAACATCCAAGAACTAATGAAAAGCCGCATTGCAACAGATGAAATGATTGCTGCGGCTAACCCACCTGAGGGTTATAGGCCTATTGTATCCAATTCCAATTTTGCCTGGGAAAATGGGCCCCTGTTTGAAAAACGTGTAGATGATATTTGGTCGCGCGGGTTTCGTGTTGCTGAGCGCCACATAAATGCTGGTGGAATGTGTCATGGCGGTATGCTGATGACATTTGCCGATATTATGCTCGCTACTGCAGTTATGGAGGTAACAGATCCACCGTTTGTTACTGTGCGTTTAACGACTGATTTTTTAGGTCCGGCAAAGCTTGGTGACTGGGTGGAAGGAGCCGCAACTGCGCATTCTGCTGGTGATGGTCTTTTTTCTGTTGCAGGTTCCATCTGGGTAGGGGATAAGCTGGTGGCAGATGCTAGTGCGCTCTTTAAGGCGTTTCAGCGAAAATCTTGAATTTCTATAAAAGGAAGTATCATGAGCGATAAGCCCCTTTACCAAGGGTTTCTTGGCGAGTGGATTTTGGACCCGGACAGCTGCGAATATGAGCAGGGTGAGCCACCAGTAACTGGTTATTACGCTATCCACCAGAATGGGGAAGAGCTTGAGTTTAAAATGGCCTGGGTTGATACCGAAGGCGAGCAACACGCACATAGCTTCCGCTGTAAACCAGATGGGCACCAATATAAGTTCGCGGGTGGTGATCTGGCGGATGCTATTTCAGTAACAGCGACTTCAGAGAATACACTGGATTCATCAGCTTTTTACCGTGATCAGGAACGCATGATGGCTTACCGGACTTTAGTGAATGGTGGAACAGAGATGGAAGTAGTGCAGAAGGTAAACTTGCCGGGTGGCGGGGCGCCTTCCAACTTTGCGCGCTATGTACGAAAGCATTAGAGAATTACGACTCATTTGTTACAATATGGGTGAAAACGGATGGGGAGCAGAATCACTCTGTTCCCTGTTTTTGTATAAGGTTTCAATGACACGCTTTCAAAGCCTTGGAAACCATGGGGTTGCGGGCTGCACTCGGTTTTTTCATAATTTTTGAATTTTTCCCTTGCATCAGAACGGCTATAACCCTAGATACACCGAGCGCCGGGGAGTGGCGCAGCCTGGTAGCGCACCTGTTTTGGGTACAGGGGGTCGCTGGTTCGAATCCAGTCTCCCCGACCACT